>NZ_JIAC01000001.1:1415856-2831713 GCF_000687995.1 Selenomonas ruminantium AC2024 | reverse complement strand
CATGCTCCTTCATAAAGAACTGCGCCAAATCCTTGTACTCGTTTGGTCGCATCAATATGATTATTGGCACCTGCTTCAAAAAGCTGTTTATAGCCAAATTCTGCATAGTCCAGATTGCTGTGCTTGCGCTGTTCGTCTTCCAGAGCGTTCTCATCAATCAGCGTATAGTACTTCACGCCCTGCGGCAGTGCCACAATGGTGTTCGTCCAGCAGGAAGCATTGAGCATCACGCCCACAAAGTCCTTGAAGGACAGGTTTTCCCGCTGGTCGGCTTCCAGCTGCCCGGCCACTTTGGTATAGAGGGTTTCATAATCCATATAACCATAGTAGAACAGATAACCGGCCGTCAGGCGGGTAATCTCCGTGTTCATGGTCGCAAGCGCCTCAAAGTTCGGAGAATCCAGCTTCTTGAATTCAGCCCGGATTTCCTTCGGCATGTACCAGATAAGTTTATCTCCATCCTTACCGCAGGATAAGAGGCCCAGTCCCCGCAGGTAATCCAGACGCACATCATCATCCCGCAACTTGGCACTCTTGCCCTTTTCGAGAATGAAATGCTGGAAGCATTCGTATTCTTCCAAAAGAATAGAGGGCAGCCAGATGCGGGCAAACTTCAAAATTTCCGGAGCCAGCTTCTCTGCCAATTCTGCCTTCTTGAGGGAGCTGGCGCCGCTGATGTTGAGGTTGTAGCGGATATCGTCGAGTTCCGCCTTAGTCATGGCGTTCAGCATGTCCTTCAGCGTGTTCTTTTCCGGCATCTTGTGACGATAGAGGGCCTTCTTGCGCTCCTCCATATCCGCTTCCATCATCTGGGCAAGAGTTTCTGCCTGGGTCAATTCTTTTTTCTGGTCTTCCATTGGTCTTTCTAAAATCCTTTCTATCCTTACGTCTTACAGGGTAATTTGTTCTCAGCCAAAGTAATCGGCAATGCCATCGGCAATGCCCTGGGCAGCTTTGCGAATGCCTTCTTCGCTGTCGAGCATTTTCTCTTCGCTCTCGTTGGAGATAAAGGCAACTTCCACCAGCGTAGCCGGCATATCGGTATGCTTCACCACATAGAAGTTGCTGCTCTGGGTGCCCCGGCTCTGGGTGCCCAGCTGGTCAACGATGCCAGCCCGAATCTTATCCGCCAGCTTGCGGGAGCGCTTGTCCCCAGGGAATAATAATAGCCTGTGGTACCTTTCGCCGCATTGTTGGTAAAGGAATCCATATGAATGGAAACAAAGATATCGGCTTTCTTGACATTGGCCACATCACAGCGAGCCTGCAGTTCTTCAATGTCCGTAGCCTTGGCCCGCTTCTTGGAAACTTCGATATCGGCATTACGGGTCATATAGACCGTAGCGCCTTCTTTCACCAACAGGCGTTTGACTTCATTGGACACCGCAGGGTCACGCTCTTTTCCATAACCCCCGTGGGGCCGATAGCACCGGAGTCGCTGCCGCCATGACCGGGGTCAATGACGATTATGCGGCCTTTCAAGCGGTAATGCCTGCCAGTTCGCCATCCATGTCTTCCCCACCAGCAAGGTTCCTGTTTTTCTGCAGGTTCGGGTTCAGGCTTGGTACTTGGTTTCGCCGGTTCTGTTTTCGGCGTGGACGGATGCGAGCCTGTTTTTGACATGTCAATTTGTGCGTCATCCGAATCGGTCAGATTGCCAAAGTCCATGACAATGCGGCCGGGTGTTTTGCCACTACTCAAGGCAAAGACATTGTATTGTTTTTGCCCACCTTAGTCTCTACCACCACACGAACAGTTTTGGGGTCAAATTGGGCGATTTTTACGCCCCCCTACAAAGCGGTTGTCAATATGGGATGTGTTTGTCCACCTTCGGCGACAGCCAGGCATTTTCTATATCCACCACCACACGGTCAGGCCGGACAGCACCATTTTTTTTGTATTTTTACGGGCTTGGTGGCATCGATGACAATACGAGTCTTATCCCCGTTAAAAACTGTCACGGATGCCAGTGATTTTCGGCCATTGCCGCTGATACGCTCACTGAATGCCTCATCAGCAGCCGAAGCCGCGGGAGGGGCAGGGAGCAGACATAAAGTTGTCAACAGCAGTAAATGTATATAGAAGAAAATACGTTTCATAGAATCCCTCCATTACAGGACACATATACTCTATTATCAACTTTATTGCGTGAAAATGCAAGGGCTGGGGGAGGATTTTAATGGAGATTTAAGATAGAACATCTTCACACACTGCTTTGAGACAACGAGAATGGGGAAATTTTCCTTATCGTAAAAAGTCCGCTGACAAAAAGTGTCAACGGACCTTTTAGTAAATTGCAGTTTGTCGATGTTATTGCGAGATTACTTTAGTTGTTACAGCTCAATTTGGGCGGAGGTGGTAATACTTTTCGCCGTTGCACTAAATGACCCACAAGTAAATGTATGGACCTTTTAGTTACCTGCGCCGGGCAAGACCGGCGGCGCGTATGTTCAGCCCAGTGTTTTAGTCTGTGCCGTTTGTGGGCCAGTCCTCACTTCGTTCGGACAGTCGTTCCACGCCGAAAAGCATCACCACCTCCACCCCTAAGGCAATGCTCGTATAAGACGGTATTTTCGCGGTGACAAGCAGCAAGTACATCGATGTTCTTGTAACGGGAACAACGAGTTCTCGCCGATTGCATAATCCATAGTTTGGAGGCGGACGGGAAGTGATTTTTCTGTCAGGAGCGACTGCCTGAACGAAGTGGAAGGCCGGCCCTGTAGGATGCAGCTAAGCAAATACGCTGAAAGCAGCGCCGTTGGCCTGCCCGGCGCAGGTAACTGGACAGTTCTCTTTTACGAGGGGGTCGTTTTAGCGGAAAACAGAAAAATTACTTCCCGTTCGCCCCTGACAACGTATGAACTGGATACCTTTATCACGAGTTCCCCGATAAACTAACGTCTTGCTTTTTGGCTTGCCGAGAATTTCTGACCAGATAACTGCTGTTGCAAATTACTTAACGTCACCGTATTCTGCGGAGCCTGTGCTTGTTCGACTCGCTGGGATTCTGCACGTTTCTCCTGCCTGTTCCCGCTGCTTTTTCTTGCGGCGCAGCATTTCCTGATAGCGTTCCTGCTGTGCACGAATCGCCTCCTGTGTTTCCACTTCTGCCGTTGTCTGAATGTCAGGCAGCGGCGGAGCGCCTCTCAGTTCCGGAATTTCGATTTTTATGCGCTCCTGTTTAGGCTGCGGAATATCCGGCAGGGGGCGCTGGGGAAATCCGGTATCCGGCGTTTGGGCACCGGCTTTTTCTTGTCCTTGCGGTCAGAAAAGATGGCAAAGAGAATAAAGAGGACTATGACCCAAAAGGAGTCCATAAGTACCCCTCCTTATTTTACCGGTGCCGACGGCGCCTGCAATTTGCTGCCCGCACTGCTCGTGCTGATGGCATTGCGCATATCCGTGTCGGCCTGCACATTGTTGAGGTTGTAGTAGGTCCATAACCCGAGCTTGCCTTCCCGCAAAGCCTGTGCCATAGCATGCGGCACTTCGGCCTGTGCTTCGACAACCTTGGCTTCCATTTCCTGCGTGTAAGCCTTCATTTCCTGCTCTTTAGCTACAGCCATCGCGCGGCGTTCTTCGGCTTTAGCCTGCGCGATGCGCTTGTCGGCTTCGGCCTGGTCAGTCTGCAGTTCTGCACCGATGTTGCGGCCTACATCCACGTCAGCGATATCAATGGAGAGGATTTCAAAGGCCGTACCGGCGTCGAGGCCCTTCCCCAACACTGTCTTGGAAATATCATCCGGGTTAGCCAGCACATCATTGTGGCTTTCGGAAGAACCTACAGTTGTGACGATACCTTCGCCAACACGGGCGATAATCGTCGGTTCACCAGCACCACCGACCAGACGGTCAATATTAGCGCGCACGGTAACACGTGCCTTGATTTTAAGTTCGATACCGTTTTTGGCCACAGCGGAAACCACCGGCGTTTCGATAACCTTCGGATTAACGCTCATCTGCACGGCTTCGAGCACATCACGGCCAGCCAAATCAATGGCGGCAGAGCGTTCAAAGGGCAGGGGAATCTGCGCACGGTGAGCCGCGATAAGGGCATCCACGACCTTATCCACGTTACCACCCGCCAAGTAATGAGCTTCGAGCTGATTAACGGCCACATCAAGACCAGCTTTATTGGCCTTAATCAGCGGCAGGATAATCTTGTTAGGCGGTACGCGGCGCATGCGCATACCAACCAAAGTCATAATGCCCACCCGCACATTGGCTGCCAAAGCAGAAATCCAGAGTCCGATGGGGACAAAGTGCAGGAACACCATGATAAATGCAATAATCAGGACTAACAAAAACCTGTTCCAATCAAACCACTCATAAATGCAAAACCTCCTTAAATCTGTCGCACAACTACCCGGTTTCCTTCGACGGCCACAACTTGAACCTGTACACCTTTCGGCACAAAAGCCCTTCGGAAACCACATCCACAGGTTTGCCATTCAGCCGCACACTGCCAGAAGGACGCAGCTCCGTGAGCACTTCACCCACAGCTCCCAGCAGTGACTCCCGCGGTGCCGCACTGACAAAGCCGCGTTCCGAACGCGATTCATCCTTCAGCACCACCTTATTCCAAAGTTTACTCGAAGGCAAACGCTTAACGATAAGTGCAAAATCACAATCGCTGCCACAAAGGAAATCAGCATGGCATAGAGCGCATGAATATCTCCGCCAGTGCCAGCACCACGCTGTAGAGCATAGCGGCAACACCCAGGCCAGCCAAAAGCCCCACCGTAGGCAGCAACATTTCCACGATAATACAGAGAATACCGCCCATAAATATGGCAATCTGATACAGGGACACCAGCCCTTTCACATACTGACTGGCCCCAAAAGACACCAGCGGCTACCAGCCCCAGCAAGATACCTGCTCCCAAGCCACCAGTCTTTATCTCCACCATAATGGCCAGAAACATATCGCCAGCAAAAGCATCTGCACCACCGGCATACCTACCACCATATCCATATACTCACCCCCTAAGAAATATTTCCACACCGCCTGCATAAAGTCCTGCCTAGGCGAAGCTACTGCATCGTACTAAGCTCATGGAGACTGGTGATGTTTTTCCGCAGCTTTTGACAAGCCTGTCTATGGCGAAGGAAAAGCATCACTAGTCTCCACGAGCGCCTTAGCACCTCTATGTAACATACAACCTAAGCCCGTGGGGGCTGGCGGTGTTTTTCCGTAGCGTTTGACAAGCCTGGTCTCAGCGGGAGGAAAAATACTGCCAGCCCCCACGGGCGCCTTAGCACTATGATGTTATCCCTGCAGGAAGCTCTTCACGGATTGTATTAACCATCTTCCCATCAGCGCGCCCTTAACCTTCGGCATCAGCACGCCCATAACCTTGCCCATATCCTTCGGCGTAGCAGCTCCGGTCTGTTCCACCGCAGCCTTCACGAGTTCACGCACTTCGTCTTCGGAAAGCTGAGCCGGCAGATAAGGCAGGAGCACATCGATTTTCCGCCTGCGTCTTTTCCACCAAATCCTCACGGGCCACCCTTCTGGAATTCTTCGATGGAATCACGGCGCATTTTTACTTCCTTGCTGGATAACCGCGATTACATCTTCCTCGCCAAGTTCCTTCTGTCCGTCAATTTCCTGCTGGCGGATAGCACCGCGCACCATACGGATAACGGCCAGACGTTCCTTTTCCTTATTCTTCATGGCTTCTTTCATGTCAGCAGTAAGCTGTTCCTTTAACGACATTTTCTAATCCTCCTGTAATATAAATCCATATACAAAAAGACACCTGAAAATCTTACGACTTGCAGGTGTCCCGCGCAAATTATCTGAACTTGCGTTTACGAGCTGCTTCAGATTTCTTCTTGCGGCGAACGCTCGGTTTCTCGTAATGTTCACGTTTTCTCACTTCAGCCAGAGTTACCAGCTTTCTGGGACATTACGCTTGAAGCGGCGGAGAGCACTATCGATTGATTCGTTTTTACCAACTTTAATTTCGTTTGCCATCTATTTTTCCCCCCCCCACTTAACATGGGAGTTTGTGTTTCTAAAACTACACCACGATATGCTATACAATAAAGGTAGCGAGCCTGTCAACACAAATCCGCACAAATCGTTAGCCTGGGGCCATTGCAGGGAGCGACCGCCTAAGAGATGGAAATGCAGATGTTTTACGGTCTGACCGCCTTCATCGCCCGTATTGGCAACTACACGGAAACCGGATTCCGCTACACCTTAACTCGCGTGCAATCTGCGGAATCACATCGACCAGAATATGTGCTGCCAGTTCCTTATCTTCAGCCTTTAATGCTGGCCACGCTTTCCACGGTGTTTTTCGGAATCACGAGCACATATTCTGGTCGATGTGATTCCGCAGATTGCACGCGAGTTAGGTGTAGCGGAATCCGGTTTCCGGTGTAGTTGCCAATACGGGCGATGAAGGCGGGTCAGACCGTAAAACATCTGCATTTCCATCTCTTAGGCGGTCGCTCCCTGCAATGGGCCCCCAGGCTAACGATTTGTTGCGGATTTGTGTTGACAGGCTCGCTACCTTTATTGTATAATATCGTGGTGTAGTTTTTAGAAACACAAACTCCCATGTTAAGTGGGAGGGGGGGAAAAATAGATGGCAAACGAAATTAAAGTTGGTAAAAACGAATCAATCGATAGTGCTCTCCGCCGCTTCAAGCGTGATGTCCCAGAAAGCTGGTACTCTGGCTGAAGTGAGAAAACGTGAACATTACGAGAAACCGAGCGTTCGCCGCAAGAAGAAATCTGAAGCAGCTCGTAAACGCAAGTTCAGATAATTTGCGCGGGACACCTGCAAGTCGTAAGATTTTCAGGTGTCTTTTTGTTATATGGATTTATATTACAGGAGGATTAGAAAATGTCGTTAAAGGAACAGCTTACTGCTGACATGAAAGAAGCCATGAAGAATAAGGAAAAGGAACGTCTGGCCGTTATCCGTATGGTGCGCGGTGCTATCCGCCAGCAGGAAATTGACGGACAGAAGGAACTTGGCGAGGAAGATGTAATCGCGGTTATCAGCAAGGAAGTAAAAATGCGCCGTGATTCCATCGAAGAATTCCAGAAGGGTGGCCGTGAGGATTTGGTGGAAAAGACGCAGGCGGAAATCGATGTGCTCCTGCCTTATCTGCCGGCTCAGCTTTCCGAAGACGAAGTGCGTGAACTCGTGAAGGCTGCGGTGGAACAGACCGGAGCTGCTACGCCGAAGGATATGGGCAAGGTTATGGGCGTGCTGATGCCGAAGGTTAAGGGGCGCGCTGATGGGAAGATGGTTAATACAATCGTGAAGAGCTTCCTGCAGGGATAACATCATAGTGCTAAGGCGCCCGTGGGGGCTGGCAGTATTTTTCCTCCGCTGAGACAGGCTTGGTCAAACGCTACGGAAAAACACCGCCAGCCCCCACGGGCTTAGGTTGTATGTTACATAGAGGTGCTAAGGCGCTCGTTGGAGACTAGTGATGCTTTTCCTTTCGCCATAGACAGGCTTGTCAAAAGCTGCGGAAAACATCACCAGTCTCCATGAGCTTAGTACGATGCAGTAGCTTCGCCTAGGCAGGACTTTATGCAGGCGGTGTGGAAATATTTCTTAGGGGGTGAGTATATGGATATGGTGGTAGGTATGCCGGTGGTGCAGATGCTTTTGCTGGCGATTATGTTTCTGGCCATTATGGTGGAGATAAAGACTGGTGGCTTGGGAGCAGGTATCTTGCTGGGGCTGGTAGCCGCTGTGTCTTTTGGGGCAGTCAGTATGTGAAAGGGCTGGTGTCCTGTATCAGATTGCCATATTTATGGGCGGTATTCTCTGTATTATCGTGGAAATGTTTGCTGCCTACGGTGGGGCTTTTGGCTGGCCTGGGTGTTGCCGCTATGCTCTACAGCGTGGTGCTGGCACTGGGCGGAGATATTCATGCGCTCTATGCCATGCTGATTTCCTTTGTGGCAGCGATTGTGATTTTTGCACTTATCGTTAAGCGTTTGCCTTCGAGTAAACTTTGGAATAAGGTGGTGCTGAAGGATGAATCGCGTTCGGAACGCGGCTTTGTCAGTGCGGCACCGCGGGAGTCACTGGCTGGGAGCTGTGGGTGAAGTGCTCACGGAGCTGCGTCCTTCTGGCAGTGTGCGGCTGAATGGCAAACCTGTGGATGTGGTTTCCGAAGGGGCTTTTGTGCCGAAAGGTGTACAGGTTCAAGTTGTGGCCGTCGAAGGAAACCGGGTTAGTTGTGCGACAGATTTAAGGAGGTTTTGCATTTATGAGTGGTTTGATTGGAACAGGTTTTTTGTTAGTCCTGATTATTGCATTTATCATGGTGTTCCTGCACTTTGTCCCCATCGGACTCTGGATTTCTGCTTTGGCAGCCAATGTGCGGGTGGGCATTATGACTTTGGTTGGTATGCGCATGCGCCGCGTACCGCCTAACAAGATTATCCTGCCGCTGATTAAGGCCAATAAAGCTGGTCTTGATGTGGCCGTTAATCAGCTCGAAGCTCATTACTTGGCGGGTGGTAACGTGGATAAGGTCGTGGATGCCCTTATCGCGGCTCACCGTGCGCAGATTCCCCTGCCCTTTGAACGCTCTGCCGCCATTGATTTGGCTGGCCGTGATGTGCTCGAAGCCGTGCAGATGAGCGTTAATCCGAAGGTTATCGAAACGCCGGTGGTTTCCGCTGTGGCCAAAAACGGTATCGAACTTAAAATCAAGGCACGTGTTACCGTGCGCGCTAATATTGACCGTCTGGTCGGTGGTGCTGGTGAACCGACGATTATCGCCCGTGTTGGCGAAGGTATCGTCACAACTGTAGGTTCTTCCGAAAGCCACAATGATGTGCTGGCTAACCCGGATGATATTTCCAAGACAGTGTTGGGGAAGGGCCTCGACGCCGGTACGGCCTTTGAAATCCTCTCCATTGATATCGCTGACGTGGATGTAGGCCGCAACATCGGTGCAGAACTGCAGACTGACCAGGCCGAAGCCGACAAGCGCATCGCGCAGGCTAAAGCCGAAGAACGCCGCGCGATGGCTGTAGCTAAAGAGCAGGAAATGAAGGCTTACACGCAGGAAATGGAAGCCAAGGTTGTCGAAGCACAGGCCGAAGTGCCGCATGCTATGGCACAGGCTTTGCGGGAAGGCAAGCTCGGGGTTATGGACTACTACAACCTCAACAATGTGCAGGCCGACACGGATATGCGCAATGCCATCAGCACGAGCAGTGCGGGCAGCAAATTGCAGGCGCCGTCGGCACCGGTAAAATAAGGAGGGGTACTTATGGACTCCTTTTGGGTCATAGTCCTCTTTATTCTCTTTGCCATCTTTTCTGACCGCAAGGACAAGAAAAAGCCGGTGCCCAAACGCCGGATACCGGATTTCCCCCAGCGCCCCCTGCCGGATATTCCGCAGCCTAAACAGGAGCGCATAAAAATCGAAATTCCGGAACTGAGAGGCGCTCCGCCGCTGCCTGACATTCAGACAACGGCAGAAGTGGAAACACAGGAGGCGATTCGTGCACAGCAGGAACGCTATCAGGAAATGCTGCGCCGCAAGAAAAAGCAGCGGGAACAGGCAGAGAAACGTGCAGAATCCCAGCGAGTCGAACAAGCACAGGCTCCGCAGAATACGGTGACGTTAAGTAATTTGCAACAGGCAGTTATCTGGTCAGAAATTCTCGGCAAGCCAAAAGCAAGACGTTAGTTTATCGGGGAACTCGTGATAAAGGTATCCAGTTCATACGTTGTCAGGGGCGAACGGGAAGTAATTTTTCTGTTTTCCGCTAAACGACCCCCTCGTAAAAGAGAACTGTCCAGTTACCTGCGCCGGGCAGGCCAACGGCGCTGCTTTCAGCGTATTTGCTTAGCTGCATCCTACAGGGGCCGGCCTTCACTTCGTTCAGGCAGTCGCTCCTGACAGAAAAATCACTTCCCGTCCGCCTCAAACTATGGATTATGCAATCGGCGAGAACTCGTTGTTCCCGTTACAAGAACATCGATGTACTTGCTGCTTGTCACCGCGAAAATACCGTCTTATACGAGCATTGCTTAGGGTGGAGGTGGTGATGCTTTTCGGCGTGGAACGACTGTCCGAACGAAGTGAGGACTGGCCCACAAACGGCACAGACTAAACACTGGGCTGAACATACGCGCCGCCGGTCTTGCCCGGCGCAGGTAACTAAAAGGTCCATACATTTACTTGTGGGTCATTTAGTGCAACGGCGAAAAGTATTACCACCTCCGCCCAAATTGAGCTGTAACAACTAAAAGTAATCTCGCAATAACATCGACAAACTGCAATTTACTAAAAGTCCGTTGACACTTTTTGTCAGCGGACTTTTTACGATAAGGAAAATTTCCCCATTCTCGTTGTCTCAAAGCAGTGTGTGAAGATGTTCTATCTTAAATCTCCATTAAAATCCTCCCCAGCCCTTGCATTTTCACGCAATAAAGTTGATAATAGAGTATATGTGTCCTGTAATGGAGGGATTCTATGAAACGTATTTTCTTCTATATACATTTACTGCTGTTGACAACTTTATGTCTGCTCCTGCCCCTCTCCGCGGCTTCGGCTGCTGATGAGGCATTCAGTGAGCGTATCAGCGGCATGGCCGAAATCACTGGCATCCGTGACAGTTTTAACGGGGATAAGACTCGTATTGTCATCGATGCCACCAAGCCCGTAAAATACAAAAAAATGGTGCTGTCCGGCCCTGACCGTGTGGTGGTGGATATAGAAAATGCCTGGCTGTCGCCGAAGGTGGACAAACACATCCATATTGACAACCGCTTTGTAGGGGGCGTAAAAATCGCCCAATTTGACCCCAAAACTGTTCGTGTGGTGGTAGAGACTAAGGTGGGCAAAAACAACTACAATGTCTTTGCCTTGAGTAGTGGCAAAACACCCGGCCGCATTGTCATGGACTTTGGCAATCTGACCGATTCGGATGACGCACAAATTGACATGTCAAAAACAGGCTCGCATCCGTCCACGCCGAAAACAGAACCGGCGAAACCAAGTACCAAGCCTGAACCCGAACCTGCAGAAAAACAGGAACCTGCTGGTGGGGAAGACATGGATGGCGAACTGGCAGGCATTACCGGCTTGAAAGGCCGCATAATCGTCATTGACCCCGGTCATGGCGGCAGCGACTCCGGTGCTATCGGCCCCACGGGGGTTATGGAAAAGAGCGTGACCCTGCGGGTGTCCAATGAAGTCAAACGCCTGTTGGTGAAAGAAGGCGCTACGGTCTATATGACCCGTAATGCCGATATCGAAGTTTCCAAGAAGCGGGCCAAGGCTACGGACATTGAAGAACTGCAGGCTCGCTGTGATGTGGCCAATGTCAAGAAAGCCGATATCTTTGTTTCCATTCATATGGATTCCTTTACCAACAATGCGGCGAAAGGTACCACAGGCTATTATTATTCCCTGGGGGACAAGCGCTCCCGCAAGCTGGCGGATAAGATTCGGGCTGGCATCGTTGACCAGCTGGGCACCCAGAGCCGGGGCACCCAGAGCAGCAACTTCTATGTGGTGAAGCATACCGATATGCCGGCTACGCTGGTGGAAGTTGCCTTTATCTCCAACGAGAGCGAAGAGAAAATGCTCGACAGCGAAGAAGGCATTCGCAAAGCTGCCCAGGGCATTGCCGATGGCATTGCCGATTACTTTGGCTGAGAACAAATTACCCTGTAAGACGTAAGGATAGAAAGGATTTTAGAAAGACCAATGGAAGACCAGAAAAAAGAATTGACCCAGGCAGAAACTCTTGCCCAGATGATGGAAGCGGATATGGAGGAGCGCAAGAAGGCCCTCTATCGTCACAAGATGCCGGAAAAGAACACGCTGAAGGACATGCTGAACGCCATGACTAAGGCGGAACTCGACGATATCCGCTACAACCTCAACATCAGCGGCGCCAGCTCCCTCAAGAAGGCAGAATTGGCAGAGAAGCTGGCTCCGGAAATTTTGAAGTTTGCCCGCATCTGGCTGCCCTCTATTCTTTTGGAAGAATACGAATGCTTCCAGCATTTCATTCTCGAAAAGGGCAAGAGTGCCAAGTTGCGGGATGATGATGTGCGTCTGGATTACCTGCGGGGACTGGGCCTCTTATCCTGCGGTAAGGATGGAGATAAACTTATCTGGTACATGCCGAAGGAAATCCGGGCTGAATTCAAGAAGCTGGATTCTCCGAACTTTGAGGCGCTTGCGACCATGAACACGGAGATTACCCGCCTGACGGCCGGTTATCTGTTCTACTATGGTTATATGGATTATGAAACCCTCTATACCAAAGTGGCCGGGCAGCTGGAAGCCGACCAGCGGGAAAACCTGTCCTTCAAGGACTTTGTGGGCGTGATGCTCAATGCTTCCTGCTGGACGAACACCATTGTGGCACTGCCGCAGGGCGTGAAGTACTATACGCTGATTGATGAGAACGCTCTGGAAGACGAACAGCGCAAGCACAGCAATCTGGACTATGCAGAATTTGGCTATAAACAGCTTTTTGAAGCAGGTGCCAATAATCATATTGATGCGACCAACGAGTACAAGGATTTGGCGCAGTTCTTTATGAAGGAGCATGGCTGTGATGTGCTCAAGGCTGCGGATATTGTGGGCGAAATCTTTATCCTGTTGCAGAATGGCGGTTCCATGCAGGAAGCTGCTGAATATCTGGAACAGCTGGGCATGATGGAGGACGAGGCCAAGATGAAGGCTGTAGTACCTCTGCTCATTGCCTACAATAACGAAACCCATCTTTGGCCGCTTAAAGGCCACACCCCCAGCGAACTTTTCGCCAAGAGTGGTGTGGGTCAGGTGATTCCCTTTGCGGAAGTACGCCGTCAAAAGGCGGGCCGCAATGACCCTTGTCCCTGTGGCAGCGGCAAGAAGTATAAGAACTGTTGCCTGTCTAAGGATGAAAACTGATGAAACAGACCTTTGGTTACAAGGCAAAAGCACGACAATTCTTTGTGGTGCTTTTGCCCATCTTTATAACCCAGTTGTCTTTAATGGCAACAGGGTTTTTTAATACGGTAATGGCCGGGCATATCAGCCAGCAGGATTTGGCGGGTGTAGCCGTGGGGGTTAATCTCTTTATGCCCTTTTTCGGCAGTTTCTTAGGAATTATCTCGGGGCTGACGCCAACCATTTCGCAGCTTTATGGCGCGGGAAAGCAGGAAAAAATCGGCTTTATCGTCAAGCAGGGCTTTTATTGGGCTTTGGCATTAGGCGTGGGCTTTGTGTCCTTGGGCTGGCTTGCAGTACCCTATATTCTGCCGCTCCTGAATCTGGAGCCGCGGGTGGAATACATCACGAGCCATTATCTGATGTTCCTGTCGCTAGGCATCATTCCCATCTTTATTTCCTCGGTGCTGCGCAACTTTATTGATGCCCATGGTTATACGCGGCTTACGATGTGCGTGACCATGTGTACGGTGCCGACCAATATCACGTTAAATTATATCTTTATGTATGGCCTCTTTGGGCTGCCGGCATTTGGCGGTATCGGTGCGGGGATTGGTTCAGCGGTAACATTGACGTTAAACCTTGTCCTGAATATTATCGTGGTCAGCCGCATGCATCCCTTCAAGGACTATCATGTGTTCCGTCACTTGCCGGGGATTCATCTGGCCGAATGGAAAAAACAGCTGGGCGTTGGTATTCCCATTGGCGCGACGATGTTCTGTGAGCAGAGTATCTTTGGGGCAGTGGGGCTCTTTATGACGGCTTATGGGACGGCGATTGTGGCGGCCCATCAGGCGGCTATGAACTTTACGACCATTGTCTATATGGTGCCACTGGCGGTGAGCATGACCTTGACCATTTTGGTGGGCTATGAGGTCGGGGCAAAACGATTGGCGGATGCCCGGCAGTACATCAAGCTCAGCCGTTATCTGACCTTTTTTAGCGTTGGAACATTGGCGCTGCTCTTAACCCAGTTCCGCGATGAAATCGCCGCTCTTTATACCAGCAGTACTGAAGTGCAGCCGATACTAGCTGGGTTTCTGATTTACGCGGTCTTTATGCAGTTTGCCGACAGCATCAATGCGCCGCTTCAGGGAGCGCTCAGAGGTTTTAAGGATGTTCATGTGACCTTTATGCTCGCTGTGCTCTCGTTTTGGATTATCGGCCTGCCTATGGGTTGGGGACTGGCAAAGTATACCGATATGGGGCCGTATGGATACTGGATTGGGTTGATTGCGGGCATTGTTATCGGTGCGGTATGTCTGGAAGTAAGACTGCGGCAGGTGCAGAAAAAATACCTTTGATTTGATTACCACGATTGGGTTCGAGGTGCAAGACGCGGCAGGCGAGGACTGGCTGCCATCCGCTTAGGCGCGGAACTGAACATATTTTTTATCCATAATTTAAGGGCTGGAAAAGTCAAAACTCGCTGTGCTCAGACAGTTGACTTTTCCAGCCCATTTTTGGATTGATAAAAAATATGTTCTTTACGTTCCGCGCCAAACGCTCCTGTCAGCCAGTCCCCGCCTGTCGCTCGCTTCGCATTGCTTTTCAGCCCAACGCCTGCTATAATTACATTCAGGTGCTGTTTAGCGGTTTCGCCCTCTGGAAAGGGGGCGGCGCCTATGGCTGAAACAATCGTAGTTTTACTATTGATTTGGATGATAGTTGTAGAAGTGAAAAATAACCGCTCCTAGCTTGCCGGCATGAGCGGTTATCGTTTGAAGTAAAATATTAACCTGCGAGGGCTGACCGCTGGGCGGCACCCTTAACTTGCTTACATTATAGCACTTGCCTTGCGTGTCGGCAAGTGCTATTTCATTTCGGACTTTTGAAGTAAGGATGTTTCAACGATGATAATAACTATAGAAAAATTTACGAAAAGTTATGGCGAGAAGAATTTGTTTTCTGGCGTGAATTTCAGTATGGATGCCGGGGATAAGGTCGGGATTGTCGGTGTGAACGGCACGGGCAAGAGTACGTTTTTGAAGGCGGTGGCGGGACTGATTCCTGTGGATGCCGGAGAAATTACCACCATGCGCGGTCTGCGGATTGAGTATTTGGCGCAGGATAAGGTCTTTGAACCGGAAAATACGGTGCTCATGGAGGTGTTCCGCGGGATGTCGCCTTTGATGCAGGCTTTGCGGGGCTATGAACTGGCTATGGCGGCGGTGGAGAAAAATCCGCAGGACAAGGAAGCGCAGCAGGAAATCATGCGCTATACGGCGGTGATTGATGAGTATGACGGCTGGCAGCTTGAAGGTGCGGCCAAGACGGTATTGACGAAGTTAGGTATCCGCGATTATACGGCCAAGGCAGGTACGCTCTCCGGTGGTGAGCAGAAGCGGCTGGCTTTGGCAACGGCACTCATTCAACCCTGTGATTTGCTGATTTTGGACGAGCCGACCAATCACTTGGACAGTGAAACCATTGGCTGGCTCGAAGAATATCTGCGGGCCTTTAAGGGTGCCATCCTCATGGTGACCCATGACCGCTATTTCCTCGATAATACGTCCACGAAGATTTTGGAACTGGACAAGGGCAATGCCTACACTTATACGGGGAACTATTCGGAGTATCTGGAACAGAAGGCGGCGCGTCTGGAACGGGAGCAGTCCACGGAAGCCAAGCGGCAGAATTTCCTGCGCAATGAGTTAAAATGGCTGCGCCGCGGAGCACAGGCCCGTTCAACAAAACAGAAGGCACGCATTCAGCGCTATGAGGAAGTCAAAGCGCAAAGTGTAAATATCGATAACAGCACGGTGGAAATCGGTTTGGCCGGCAGCCGTTTAGGGCGCACGGTTATTGAACTGGACCATGTGCATTATGAAGTGGACGGGCGTACGATTGTCAAGGATTTTACCTATACGGTATTGCGCAACGACCGTGTTGGTATTCTGGGCTCTAATGGAACAGGGAAGACTACCTTATTGAATATCATTGCCGGACAGCTGGCGCCGACGTCTGGCACAGTGACCATTGGGCAGACGGTCAAAATCGGTTATTTTGCCCAGCGGGCGGTGGACATGGACGAGCGTCTGCGCGCCATCGAGTATGTGAAGGAAGCCGCGCATTTTATCACGCTGGCAGATGGCACGAGGATTTCGGCATCACAGCTCATGGAGCGGTTTTTATTCCCCGGTGATTTGCAGTGGACGCCGATTGGGCGGCTGTCCGGTGGCGAGAAGCGGCGGCTTTACCTGCTGCGGGTATTGATGGAAGAACCGAATGTCTTGTTGCTCGACGAACCGACCAACGATTTGGATATCGAAACCATGGCGGTGCTCGAGAGTTTTATCGATGATTTCAATGGCGCTATCATCTTTGTATCCCATGACCGTTTCTTTGTGGACAGGCTGGCAAACAAAGTCTTTGCCTATGAAGCTGACGGCAATCTGCGCATGTATGCGGGCGGCTATTCCTATTACAAGGAAAGGCTGGCTGAGGAAACTGCACAGACTGAAGCCATAGCAGAACCTGCCGTGAAGAAGCCGAAGGAAAAGCAGGCGGCCGAGGAAAAGACGGCGCCGCCTGCCAAGCGCAAGTTCACATTCAAGGAGCAGAAGGAGTACGCGGAAATCGAAGGCATTATCGCCAGTAAGGAAGGGGAACTGAAGGTGGTGCAGCTGCAAATGGCGGAGAACGCCACGGACTTTGGCCGCTTGAATGAACTGGCCAAGGAAGAAGCACGTCTCACCGCGGAAGTGGAACAACTCATGGAGCGCTGGGAATATCTCGAAGAAATTGCATTGGAACAGGAATAACGCAGAAAATGACTTGTCAATTTGACAGGTCATTTTACTATGAAATATTTGCGAGTCAAGCCGATAGGCGCAGAATCGCTTAGATTTCGTGTAAGGGCGTAGTGCAAAACATTGTTTTGCACGGAGTTTTCTTTACAGGGTGACAGTTATTGTGTATAATCTAATGTATTAACACTTTACGACACTAAAGGAGTAAGATATATGGAACAGCTCGTTCACACCTTCCTGCTGATGCTGGAAGGTACGGAAATCACGTTGGAAATATTTTTTGTCACCCTGATTTTATCCCTGCCTATTGGTATGCTGGCGGCATTGGGGCGCTTGTCCAGTCTGAAGATTATCAGCCGGATTGTCGAGTTTTATATCTGGATTATGCGTGGCACGCCGCTTATGCTGCAGTTGCTTTTTGTTTACTTTGCCCTGCCGAT
Source organism: Selenomonas ruminantium AC2024 (assembly GCF_000687995.1). Classification (NCBI taxonomy): domain Bacteria; kingdom Bacillati; phylum Bacillota; class Negativicutes; order Selenomonadales; family Selenomonadaceae; genus Pseudoselenomonas; species Pseudoselenomonas ruminantium. The sequence goes on along the minus strand of NZ_JIAC01000001.1, from coordinate 2,814,567 downwards.
GATTGGCATACGCCTGCCGGATATCGCGGCGGCTTTGCTCGCTTTTACGCTTAACTATGCCGCTTATTTTGCCGAAATTTTCCGTGCCGGCATTCAGGCTGTGCCCAAGGGACAGTATGAAGCGGCTAAAACACTCGGTATGAGCTATCCGCAGACCATGCGCCGCATCATTTTGCCGCAGGTTATCCGCATTGTTCTGCCGCCGGTCAGCAATGAAACCATCAATCTGGTCAAGGATACCTCGCTCGTTTATATCCTGGCCATGAATGATTTGCTGCGGGTGGCTCGTACCATCGTGCAGCGGGAATTTGACATGACGCCGTTCCTGTTTGCGGCTATCTTCTATTTAGCGATGACTTTTGTCCTGACTTGGGGCTTTAAGAAATTGGAGGCATATTATGGCAAATACTAATAAGGGCGAAGTCATGCTGAAGATGACGGATATTTACAAGGCTTATGATGAAATGGAAGTCTTAAAGGGCATTGACATTGAAGTGCGCCGTGGGGAAGTTCTGGCCATTATCGGCCCGTCCGGTTCCGGCAAGAGCACCCTTTTGCGCTGCATCAATAAACTGGAAACCATCGACAAGGGTAGTATTGCCATCAAGGATAAATTTTTGGTGCAGACCAAAGATGGTGAAGCCGTTTATGCCAGCGGCAAAGAAGAACGGGAAATTTTGGCCTCCACGGGTATGGTGTTTCAGCAGTTCAATCTTTTCCCGCATATGACGGTATTGGAAAACTTACTGGAAGCGCCCATGCAGGTAAAGGGCTTGAAGCGCAGCGAAGTGGAACCCTATGCGCGGGAACTGTTGGAAAAGGTGGGGCTGTCTGACAGAGCCGATTACTATCCCTCGCAGCTTTCTGGCGGTCAGCAGCAGCGTGTGGCGATTGCCAGAGCCTTGTGCATGAAGCCGGACATTATGCTCTTTGACGAGCCGACATCGGCCCTTGACCCGGAACTTACGGGAGAAGTATTGAAGACCATGCGCGAACTGGCAGCCGAGCATATGACCATGGTCGTGGTGACTCATGAAATGGCCTTTGCCCGGGAGGCGGCCAGCCACGTTATCTTTATGGCGGATGGCAATATTGTCGAAGAGGGAGAACCTGCGGCTTTCTTTGCCGAGCCCAAGGAAGAACGCACCAAGGCATTCCTGCAGAATATGCTCTGAGGGACAAAGATAAACAATGACAAACGCGCAGAAATGTAGTACAATTATAAAATGCGTGAAACGCCATAAAGACTATGTTTTGTAGGTGATAAATGTGTCAAACCCCATGTTTGATGTAATACAGAGTGATTTGGATGTGCTGAATGAGGGGCTGATCGGGGCAGTTTCCTCGTCAGTGGCGCTGGTTAACGAAGTGGGCACCCATCTCGTTACCGCCGGGGGCAAACGGATTCGCCCCGCTCTTTGCCTGTTGGCGGCCAGAGGCAGCAAAGAGTTTTCCTTGGAAAGAATTCTGCCCTTGGCTGAAGCATTGGAACTTATCCATACGGCTTCTTTGGTGCATGATGATGTGATTGACGAGGCGGATACCCGCCGGGGTGAACCCACGGCTAATGCCAAATGGGACAATCAGATTGCGATTTTGGGCGGGGACTATATTTTTGCCCGGGCGTTCTCCCTGATTGCCGAAGGCGGTTATGGGGATTATGTCGCCAAGCGTCTCGCAGAGCTGGTGTGCAATCTCAGCGTGGGGGAAATCATTCAGGACCATACGGTGTATCAGGCCGTCAAGGACTTGGATAATTACTACGAACGCATTCAGAAAAAGACAGCGGATTTTCTGGAAATCTGCTGTGAATTGGGCGGTTTGGTGGGCGGCCTGCCGGAAGAAGATACGAAAAAACTGGCGGAATACGGTCATTGCATAGGCATGGCGTTCCAGATTACGGATGATGTGCTGGATATTATGCAGACGTCTGAGCAGATTGGCAAGCCTGCGGGTAATGATATCCGTCAGGGCATTGTGACGCTGCCGGTTATCCATGCCCTCAATGAAAGTGCTGATGCAGAAGAATTGGCGGAGATTGTCACCAATCCCGAAATGACCGGGGAAATGGTGGAGCGTGCCTTGGAGATTGTCCGGATGACGGATGGCGTGGAAGTGGCCAAAGCAAAGGCTGACGAATATTTGGAACGGGCCCGTCAGGTCATTCCGGCGGATTTGCCTGCGGAAATTAAAGATGCTTTTGTACAGGTGGCAGATTTTATCGGCGACCGTGATTTTTAAGCGGAAATGATGAGAGGAGATTCACCATGTTTGGAATCGGTGTACCAGAACTTATCCTGATATTGATTGTGGGCCTTGTGGTCTTCGGCCCGGGAAAGCTGCCGGAAATCGCCCGCTCACTGGGAAAAGGAATGCGCGAGTTTAAGAAAGCGACCAGTGCATTCTCACAGGCTATCAATGCACCGTTGGAGACTCCGGTACAGCAACAGGCCACGCAACAACAGCAACAAACACAGCAGCCGGTACAACAGCAGGCTGCCGTTCAGCCTGCCGAAAATACCGCTTCACAGGCGGCTGCGACCCCGGATATAACGCCGGAGTCGGCACCTGCACCAAAACCTGCTTATGAAGCGCCGACGCAGGAATCCGTGCGTCAGCAGATTGCGGAGCAGGCGAAAAAGGACGCATAAATTGGTTTATATTTAAGTATAAAGACGCCCGCGGGAGTGGTAATAATCACCAGACCCGCGGGCTTATTGCATAGATTAAATTGCGGTTTGTTGGTTAGTACGTGCTGAAATATTTTTGTTACAGCTCAGTTTGGGTGGAGGTGGTAATACTTTTCGCCGTTGCACTGAATGACCCACAAGCCAATTTATGGGCTTTTTAGGTACCTGCGCCGGGCAAGACCGGCGGCGCGTATGTTCAGCCCAGTGTTTAGTCTATGACGTTTGTGGGCCAGTCCTCACTGCGTTCGGACAGTCGTTCCACGGCGAAAAGCATCACCACCTCCACCCTAAGTGATGTCCGTATAAACCGTAATTTTCGTGGAAACAAGCAGCAAGCACATCGATGTTCTTGTAACGGGAGCAACGAATTCGTGGTAATAGCCTAAGCCGCAACTTGGGGCGAACGGGGGAGTGATTTTTCTGTAGGGAGCGACTGCCTGAACGCAGTGAAGGCCGGCCCCTGTAGGAACTTGCTAAGTAAATACGCTGAAAGCAGCGCCGTTGGCCTGCCCGGCGCAGGCACCTGGACGGCTATTTGAGGCGAGGGGGTCGTTTAGCGGAAAACAGAAAAATTACTCCCCCGTTCACCTCTGACTACGCATGAACAGAATATCATTAGCACGAACTAACCAATAAACTGCAATTTGCTAACGCTTTTTCATATTTTTTTCAAAAAAGGTGTTGACAGGAGCTTCTGACTCGTGTAATATAATACAAGTCGCTGACAGACACGGCAACGAAACAGCTCAGCAAGCCTTGATTGGCAGGCCACTGTGAGGAACCGAAAAGCTTCGAAAAACTTCAAAAAAGTTCTTGACAAGCTAAGCTGAATGCGATAAGATAAATGAGTCGCTTGAAGCGAGAGCCGATAACGACAAAACAGATTGTTCTTTGAAAACTAAACAATGCAAATAATCATGCAACATGATTAAAGCCAGATGTTTGAGAAGTGAAAACTTCTTATTAAAACATCGATTGGTATGAACAACATAGCAATCGGCAATTTCTTTAATAGATAATTGAGAGCTTGATTAAGTTCTTCATAAATTTTATGGAGAGTTTGATCCTGGCTCAGGACGAACGCTGGCGGCGTGCTTAACACATGCAAGTCGAACGAGATGATTTTAAGCTTGCTTAGATGAGTCGAGTGGCAAACGGGTGAGTAACGCGTAGACAACCTGCCGCAAAGATGGGGACAACAGTCCGAAAGGACTGCTAATACCGAATGTTGTCAGTTTCTCGCATGAGAGACTGATTAAAGATGGCCTCTACTTGTAAGCTATCGCTTTGTGATGGGTCTGCGTCTGATTAGCTAGTTGGTGGGGTAACGGCCTACCAAGGCGACGATCAGTAGCCGGTCTGAGAGGATGAACGGCCACATTGGAACTGAGACACGGTCCAGACTCCTACGGGAGGCAGCAGTGGGGAATCTTCCGCAATGGGCGAAAGCCTGACGGAGCAACGCCGCGTGAGTGAAGAAGGGTTTCGGCTCGTAAAGCTCTGTTGACGGGGACGAACGTGCGAGATGCGAATAGTTTCTTGCAATGACGGTACCCGTCGAGGAAGCCACGGCTAACTACGTGCCAGCAGCCGCGGTAATACGTAGGTGGCGAGCGTTGTCCGGAATTATTGGGCGTAAAGGGAGCGCAGGCGGGAAGGCAAGTCAGTCTTAAAAGTGCGGGGCTCAACCCCGTGATGGGATTGAAACTGTCTTTCTTGAGTGCAGGAGAGGAAAGCGGAATTCCTAGTGTAGCGGTGAAATGCGTAGATATTAGGAGGAACACCAGTGGCGAAGGCGGCTTTCTGGACTGTAACTGACGCTGAGGCTCGAAAGCGTGGGGAGCGAACAGGATTAGATACCCTGGTAGTCCACGCCGTAAACGATGAATGCTAGGTGTAGGAGGTATCGACCCCTTCTGTGCCGGAGTTAACGCAATAAGCATTCCGCCTGGGGAGTACGGTCGCAAGACTGAAACTCAAAGGAATTGACGGGGGCCCGCACAAGCGGTGGAGTATGTGGTTTAATTCGACGCAACGCGAAGAACCTTACCAGGGCTTGACATTGATGGAAAGCGCTAGAGATAGTGCCCTCTCTTCGGAGACCAGAAAACAGGTGGTGCATGGCTGTCGTCAGCTCGTGTCGTGAGATGTTGGGTTAAGTCCCGCAACGAGCGCAACCCCTATCATTTGTTGCCAGCACGTTATGGTGGGAACTCAAATGAGACTGCCGCGGACAACGCGGAGGAAGGCGGGGATGACGTCAAGTCATCATGCCCCTTATGTCCTGGGCTACACACGTACTACAATGGGATGGACAGAGAGCAGCGACCCCGCGAGGGCAAGCGAACCCCATAAACCATCTCCCAGTTCGGATTGCAGGCTGCAACCCGCCTGCATGAAGTCGGAATCGCTAGTAATCGCTGGTCAGCATACAGCGGTGAATACGTTCCCGGGCCTTGTACACACCGCCCGTCACACCACGGAAGTCATTCACACCCGAAGCCGGTGGGTAAACCGCAAGGATATAGCCGTCTAAGGTGGGGGCGATGACTGGGGTGAAGTCGTAACAAGGTAGCCGTATCGGAAGGTGCGGCTGGATCACCTCCTTTCTAAGGATTACTAAAATCTTAGGTCGGAGCATTTGGTTTTTGCATTGTCTAGTTTTGAGAGAATAATCTCTCTAATATGTACACTGAAAACTACACAGAAGAAATTAAAATGTATCAATTTTAACCAAAGGTCTACACGACAGTGTAAACAGAGGTTGAACGAACATTTTAGGATTCAAAAAGCATAGACATCATAGAACAATATGATACTTTATGGCAAAACGAAAGTTAAGCTACAAAGGGCATATGGTGGATGCCTAGGCGTTTCGAGCCGATGAAGGACGCGATAAGCTGCGAAAAGTCATGGGGAGCCGCAAGTAGGCTGTGAGCCATGAATATCCGAATGGGGCAACCCGGTACGAGTCATGTCGTACCACCTAGTTTCTAGGAGGCACACCCGGTGAACTGAAACATCTAAGTAACCGGAGGAAAAGTAATCAAAAGAGATTCCCTCAGTAGCGGCGAGCGAACAGGGAAGAGCCCAAACCGGACGTCTTCGGACGACCGGGGTTGAGGACCGGCATAAAGGGAAGAATTTCTAGTTGAAGCTTCTGGGAAGGAGCGGCACAGAAGGTGAAACCCCCGTAAACGAAAGAGATTCCAACGGGCCGGTATCCAGAGTACCACGAGACACGTGAAACCTTGTGGGAAGCAGGGTGGACCACCATCCAAGGCAAAATACTACGAAACGACCGATAGCGCATAGTACCGTGAGGGAAAGGTGAAAAGAACCCCGGGAGGGGAGTGAAATAGAACCTGAAACCGTATGTCTACAAGCAGTCGAAGCTCTTTTTACGAGCGACGGCGTGCCTATTGAAGAATGAACCGGCGAGTTAATTTATGTAGCGAGGTTAAGTGGAAGACACGGAGCCGAAGCGAAAGCGAGTCTTAATAGGGCGAAAGTTACATGGATTAGACCCGAAACCACAGTGATCTATGCATGGCCAGGTTGAAGCTCAGGTAAAAATGAGTGGAGGACCGAACCCGTGAGTGTTGAAAAACTTTGGGATGAGCTGTGCATAGGGGTGAAATGCCAATCGAACGTGGAGATAGCTGGTTCTCCCCGAAATAGCTTTAGGGCTAGCCTCAGGCGACACATAAAGACGGTAGAGCACTGATCGGACGCGGGTCTGTAATGGATACCAACTCCAGTCAAACTGCGAATGGCTTTATGAGAAGAACCTGGGAGTCAGAATGCGAGTGATAAGACCCGTATTCAAGAGGGAAACAGCCCAGACCGCCGACTAAGGTCCCCAATGCTGTACTAAGTGGAAAAGGATGTAGGACTTCCTAAACAACCAGGATGTTGGCTCAGAAGCAGCCACCATTTAAAGAGTGCGTAATAGCTCACTGGTCGAGAGGCCCTGCGCCGAAAATATCCGGGGCTCAAGTACAGAACCGAAGTCGCGGCATGCGCAAGCATGGGTAGGGGAGCGTTCCATGGGCGTTGAAGGTTGACCGGAAGGACAGCTGGAGCGTATGGAAGTGAGAATGCCGGTATGAGTAGCGAAACGGCCAGTGAGAATCTGGCCCACCGAAAGCCTAAGGGATCCTGGGCAACGCTCGTCGTCCCAGGGTAAGTCGGGACCTAAGCCGAGGCAGCAAGCGTAGGCGATGGACAACAGGCGAAAATTCCTGTACTGCATGAAGTTGTTTGAGGATGGAGTGACGCAGCAAGGAGTCTGAGCTGGCGATTGGAAATGCCAGTCGAAGGCGGTAGGCTGGAGCGGAGGCAAATCCCCGTTCTGTAAGGCTGAGAACCGATAGATAGACGAGTTCTTCGGAACAAGTCAAATTCAGACGTACTACACTGCCAAGAAAAGCTTCTAACGAGACGACATGTACCCGTACCAAAACCGACACAGGTAGGCGGGGAGAGAATCCTAAGGTGCGCGGGAAAACCCTCGTTAAGGAACTCGGCAAAATGCATCCGTAACTTCGGGAGAAGGATGGCCGGAGCTGGTGAACTCTGTACAGGGGGAGCTGGAGCCGGCGACAGAAGAGAAGCCCAAGCGACTGTTTACCACAAACACAGGTGCCTGCTAAAGAGAAATCTGACGTATAGGTGCTGACACCTGCCCGGTGCTGGAAGGTTAAGAGGACGGGTTATCCGTAAGGAGAAGCTCGGAATTGAAGCCCCAGTAAACGGCGGCCGTAACTATAACGGTCCTAAGGTAGCGAAATTCCTTGTCGGGTAAGTTCCGACCCGCACGAAAGGTGTAACGACTTGGGCACTGTCTCAACGAGGGACCCGGTGAAATTGAAATACCTGTGAAGATGCAGGTTACCCGCGACTGGACAGAAAGACCCCATGGAGCTTTACTGCAGCCTGTCATTGATTTTTGGCATGTAACGTACAGGATAGCTGGGAGACGGAGAACCATTGTCGCCAGATGATGGGGAGTCAATGTTGGGATACCAGCCTTTGCGTGTTAGGAATCTAACCCTGAGAGTAACGAACTCGGGGACAGTGGCAGGCGGACAGTTTGACTGGGGCGGTCGCCTCCGAAAGAGTAACGGAGGCGTCCAAAGGTTCCCTCAGCGCGGACAGAAATCGCGCGAAGAGTATAAAGGCAGAAGGGAGCTTGACTGCGAGACATACACGTCGAGCAGGTACGAAAGTAGGGCTTAGTGATCCGGTGGAATGAGAGTGGAATTGCCATCGCTCAACGGATAAAAGCTACCCTGGGGATAACAGGCTAATCTCTCCCAAGAGTCCATATCGACGGGGAGGTTTGGCACCTCGATGTCGGCTCATCACATCCTGGGGCTGAAGCAGGTCCCAAGGGTTGGGCTGTTCGCCCATTAAAGTGGTACGTGAGCTGGGTTCAGAACGTCGTGAGACAGTTCGGTCCATATCCATCGCGGGCGTAAGATACATGAGGGAAGCTGCTCCTAGTACGAGAGGACCGGAGTGGACGGACCGCCGGTGTACCAGTTGTTTCGCCAGAAGCATAGCTGGGTAGCTGCGTCCGGAAGGGATAAACGCTGAAAGCATCTAAGCGTGAAGCCTGTCCCGAGATGAAGTATCTCATGGAGTAATCCAGTAAGATTCCTTGAAGAAGACAAGGTAGATAGGTTGGGAGTGGAAGTGCCGTAAGGCATGCAGCGGACCAATACTAATAAATCGAGGGCTTATCTTTCAGAGCTAAAATGTTCAATACAAACGATTTCTTCTGTATAGTTTTGAGTGTAGATAATACATTCAACAGAATATCTGGTGACGATAGCTGAGTGGTTCCACCTGTTCCCATACCGAACACAGTAGTTAAGCACTCATACGCCGAAAGTACTTGTCTGGAGACGGACTGGGAGGATAGGGCGTTGCCAGTTAATGAGAAGCACCCGCAAGGGTGCTTTTTTTGTATATATTTATCTGTGTTGAAATCGGAATTTGGCAGGACTTTTCCTCTTGAGGTGGAATTATCTAAATAAACCGTGACGGGGTGATGTTTGGATAATGAAGAATAGGGAGGAATATCTATGGGCTTGAAGCAGAAGTTTATGGCTCTTTCCGGCTTGATGGGGTTGCTCTTGGCAATCGTATCCGTTGTCGGCTATTTCATGGCCAGCTCGGCGCTAAAGGAAAGTGTGGACAGTGAACTGCGTACCACGATTTCCAATGAGGCGAATAAGCTGAATGGATGGCTGCTGGAGAAAAAGGCTTTTGGTGTGGCTACTACCAACCACATGACCAGCTTGAATGGCAATAAGGAAATCATGCAGACAAAGGAAACTTTGGGCACGACGGTTTCCGATAAGGAAATTCTGGAAATGACCGCTGGAACGGAAGATGGCTGGTTCTTCGGTTTCAATTCTGGTGATAACACGGGTAAGAAAGACCCGCGGGAGCGCCCCTGGTATAAAGATGCCAAGGCTAAAGATAAGCCGGTTTTCACGGAAGCCTATATTGATACGAATACCAAAAAACTTGTCGTATCGGTAGCAGCGCCGATTAAAGCCAATGGCCAGTTTGTCGGCGCTACCTGCGTAGATATCGGTCTTGATGTACTGACGGAACAGGTTAATGCCATGAAATATCATGGCGAAGGCGTAGGTATCATTACCGAGGCAAGCGGCAACATTTTGGCAACTTCTGGTGCCGGTGAGCCCATGAAGAACTTCAAGGAAATTAGTGGCTTGGGCAGTCATTTTGAGGAAATGCTCAAAAACAAAGAAGGTTATTTTGAAGTAAACATTGACGGCCAGGATAAGGTGTTTGCCTATACGACGGTGCCCGAAACTGGCTGGCTTATGGGCATTTCGGTTCCCAGTGATTTCGTATTTGCTTCTCTTACACATTTGAAAATCGTGTTTGCGGTTCTGACGGTAGTCGGACTTTTGTTGGCTGGATTTATCTGCCTGACGTTTGCCAACCGGATTACGACGCCGATTGAAGGGCTTGAATCTCATGCTACGCAGCTCGCCAACGGCAATCTGGCGATTCAGAATCTGCCGGTAATGTCCAGTGATGAAATCGGCTCGCTGACGAATGCGTTTAACACCATGAGCGGGAATCTGCGCAATTTGATTTCCAAGATGGCGGCAACCAGTGAGCAGGTGGCGGCTTCCTCAGAAGAACTTACGGCCAATGCCCAGCAGTCGGCTGAAGCTTCGGTACATGTGGCGGAAACCGTGGGTGAAGTTTCCCTGAATATGGAGGACCAGCTCCAAAACATCAACAATGCCAAGGCGAATGTGGACACGGTTTATGAAGATGTGAATTCCATGGCCGACAAAGCCCGCACGGTTACGGAAACTTCGGGACAAACTGCCGAAGCCGCACAAAAAGGTTCTGCGCTGATGGAAACTGCGATTAAGCGGATGGGCAATATTGAAAAGAGCGTTCTGGCATCGGCTGATGTGGTCAGAAAACTCGGAGAAAACAGTAACCAGATTGGTCAGATTGTCGAAGCCATATCCTCGATTGCGGAGCAGACGAATCTGCTGTCTCTCAATGCTGCGATTGAAGCTGCCAGAGCCGGTGAGCATGGCCGCGGCTTCGCTGTCGTCGCTGAAGAAGTAAGGAAACTGGCCGCTGAGTCACATGATTCTGCGGAACAGATTAAGGAAAGAATCCTGTCCATCCAGAATGATACCAATGAAGCCGTAAAGGCAATGGCAGCCGGTACGGAGGAAGTCAAGAGTGGTACGGCGGCTATCCGCGATGTCGGCGAGCAGTTTGAAGGAATTCTCTCCCTCGTTAATGGCATCAAGGAACAGATGGATGGAATCAACAAGTCCGTAGAAGTTGTAGCTGCCGGGGCTGGCAATATCGTCAATGCCGTGGAGTCCATTGACAGCATCAGCCGTAAGACTTCGGAAAGCACGCAGACGATTTCGGCAGCCACGCAGGAACAGTCGGCTTCCAATGAGGAAATCGCAGCGGCTTCCCAGTCGCTGGCCAACATGGCTACGGATATGCAGGAAGCAATCGGCAAGTTCAAATTATAAATACAGCACACAGGCAAAAAAAATTCCGCCGCATCGTTGGGGATGCGGCGGGTTTTTATTTGGGATTATATTCGGTTATCACAAGCTCCGGATGTTCATTGAGATTGACGATTTCATTGCTGGAAGTGAGGCTGATGAAGGGATGGGCTGCAAAATCGTTGGGATATGCGGCGATGATTCCCTGCTCACCGTTGTTCAAGGTTATCCGGGAACCTAAGAAGGCATCTTTGATATGCGTCAGTACGGGAACGCATACCTCCGGGTCCAGAGAAGTGTACATATTCTCCGTAATCTGCGCAATGGCGGCAAAGGGGGTCTGCTTGATGTAGCCTTCCCGTTCGGTCGTGATGTTGTCATAGAGGTCGGCAATCATGATGATGCGGGCGTATTCGTGGATGTCCGGCCCGGTGCTGCCGAAGGGGAAGCCTGTGCCGTCCATGCGCTCATGATGCTGCATAGCTGCCAGCTTAATGCCATCAGAAAGCCCGTCCACGCTGCTCAGGATGTGCTGGCCGTCAACCGTATGCTTGATATAGGCTTCGTAATCTTCCCCGTGCAGGTTACTGATACTCTTATCCAGCAATCGCTGGGGGAATTTGCATTTTCCAATATCATGGAGAAAACCGGCTAAGATGAGTTCCCGGGTCTTGGCACGGTTAAAGTGCATCCATTTGGCGATAACACCAGCCAGAATGGATACCCGCAGGGAATGATTGTAGACATCATTGGCCCGGTGATTGAGTTCATAGAGATAATCGATGGCACCGCTGTTACGGGCCATAGGAGCAATGGTATCCTTTACCATGTCCTGGGTTTCGTTTATAGGCACGCTGCCGGACTTGCTGGTTTCATCAAAGATGCTGCGGGCTTCCTGTACCACACTGTCATATTCCTTGACAAAGGCGTTGCCACGATTGAAAATGCTGGAGGCAGTCTGATAATTTTTGCTCAGCTCGTATTCGTCCTTAATGTAGACGACAGCAATATTCAAAAAGTTAAGTCGTGTAATATGCGCCTTTGTTAATAACGTATCTTCCGACAAAACCACGACCATGTCGTCATTGACAAGGGTGCGGGCGAGAATCATGCCTGGTTTCAAATCTTCCACTGAAACGGCTCGCAAAGTAAAAACCTCCTCGCATGGGATATAATCCACTGATGATATATGTTAATAGTTCTCGTTTTTTATGGAAAAACCTTTATTTATTTTTCTTTCGTCTATAAATTGACGGATGGATGATGAAATCACTTGACAGGATTTACAAAGTTACAGTATAATTTGTCTTGTAACGATTTAACATACTAAAGGAAAACAGAGAGGGGATATCCTTATGAAATGGCAGAAACTTTTAGCGTTAGGCATGGCTGCAATCATGACGGCAGCTTTCGTGACGGGCTGCGGCGGCGGAGCCGACAAAGCAAATAATGCGGATAAAACGAAGAAGATTGTGGTGGGGCTTGATGATAATTTCCCGCCCATGGGCTTTAAGAATGAAAGCAACGAAATCGTGGGCTTCGATATCGACCTGGCAAAAGAAGCCAGCAAGCGTCTGGGCCGTGAAGTAGAGTTCAAGGCCATCGACTGGTCGAGTAAGGAAGCGGAGCTCAAGAGCGGCCGCGTGGATATCCTCTGGAACGGTCTCGATATTACCGAAAAGCGCAAGGAAAACATGCTGTTCTCGGACCCGTACATGGATAACCGCCAGATTATCTTCGTGAAGAAGGGAAACAAGGACATCACGGATGAGGCTTCTATGGCCGGCAAGGTCATCGGTACCCAGAGTGCCAGCTCCGCAGAAGAATATATGGACAGCAATTCCTTCTTCAAAGAAAAGGTAAAGGAAGTCAAGAAGTATTCGGACTTTGTTTCTGCCTTTATGGATTTGGAAAATGGCCGTATTGATGCAGTGGTGGGCGATGAAATCACCGGCCGCTATTACATGAGCAAGCACGCAGACAGCCTCGACGTTGTGGATGTGGCGGTAGGTCCTGTCAGCACCTTCGGCATTGGTTTTGCCAAGGACAATCAGCAGCTGCGTGATGATGTGCAGAAGGTCCTCAACGAAATGAAGGCCGATGGCACCATGGCCAAGATTTCCGAAAAGTGGTTCGGCAAAGATATCACCAAGAAATAAAGTGTTTAGAACCTGTAAGCCGGTTTTGGTTTACAGGTTTTTTATTTTGCGTTATTGAATGTACACTTGATACGCACTTAAATATTATTCAGACTAATTGTAATAAAAATAAAAATAATATATAATTATGCTTGCATAAATTAAGACAGTGAGCATAGGAGGTATTATTTATGTTACTCGCTGGTGGTATTATTGTTATCCTGACTTTTGCGCTGATTATCAAGAAGATTGAAGCGCGGCTGGTACTCTTTTTGGCGGGCGTCATCATGTGCCTGATTGGCGGTCTGCCGGGAGATATCATGAAAGCCTTTATGAAGGCCATGACGAATAACTCTCTGGTACCGACAATCTGTTCGGTAATGGGTTTTTCGTATGTGATGAAGCTGACGGAATGTGACCAGCATCTGGTGCAGTCCATTTCCGGTGTGCTGAAAAAGGGTCGCACGGTGCTCGTGCCGCTGTCCTTTTTCCTGACCTGGTGGATCAGTCTGGCCATTCCTTCGGCTGCCGGCTGCTCTGCGGCTGTGGGCAGTATCCTGATTCCGACGCTGATTGCTGCCGGTGTTCATCCGGCCATGGCTGCGGCTACGGTACTGGCTGGTACCTGGGGCAGTGCCATCAGCCCGGGTAACGCCCATAACCCCTTTGTGGCAGATTTGGCTGGTACGGATATGATGACGGTCATCATCAATGAAACGCCGGCCTCTGTAATCGCATCTTTTGCCTGCATTGCAGTGATGACGGTTTACGCCGTTTTGATGAAGGAAGGTGCTTCGGAGGAACGCCGTGAAGCATATCTGGCTTCTCTCGAAAAGGAGCAGCATCAAGATTTGCATGATTTCAAGGTCAATCCTTTGCGGGCATTGGTTCCGCTCGTGCCACTGCTGCTTTTGATTCTGGGCTCCAAGCAGGTTGCTGTCCTGCCGGAAATGAGCGTGGCTCTGTCCATGATTATCGGTGTTGTGCTTGGCCTCTTGGTTACCTGGTCCAATGCGCAGGAAGTCTGCAAGAATTTCTTTGATGGTATGGGCAGCGCCTATGCCAATGTTATCGGTCTGATTGTCTGCGCCAGCGTGTTCACCACGGGTATGGCTGCCGTTGGCCTTACGGGTGCGCTGACGGAAGTCATGAAGGGCTCCCAGTCCGCAGCTGCCGCTGCCGGTACCTTCGGTCCTTTCCTGATTGCCGTGATTTCCGGTTCCGGCGATGCCGCCGCCTTTGCCTTTAACGGTGCGGTAACTCCCTTCGCCGAGCAGTTCGGCATGAGCATTATGGATTTGGGCTCTCTGGCTCAGATTGCTGGTGCCATGGGCCGTTCCATGTCCCCGGTGGCTGGTGCAGCCATTATCTGCGCTGGTCTGGCCAAGGTCAACCCCATGGAAGTTTCCAAGCGCAATGCCCTGCCCTGCCTGGCAGCAGCTTTGGTGCTGATGCTGTTCCTGTAATGTAGTTGCTTTGCGGAAAGAAGGTATATTCCATGATTAATGAGCAGCGCGTATTAGATGAATTTTTGGAACTGGTACAGATTCGCTGTTCCACCCATGATGAACGGGAAGTTGCCGACCTGCTCACCAAACGCTTGACGGAGTTGGGCGGTACGGTCAAGGAAGACAAGGCCGGAGAAAAAATCGGCGGCAATACGGGAAATCTCGTAGCGGATTTTCCGGGAACTGTTGACGGCCCCACAGTGATGCTGACGGCGCACATGGACTGCGTGGAGCCCTGCGGCGGCGTTAAGCCTGTGATTGCGGATGGCATTATCCGTTCCGATGGCACGACCATCTTGGGCGGTGATGATAAGGCCGGTGTGGTGGCCATCCTCGAAACCCTGCGCCAGCTCAAGGAACAGAACATTCCGCACGGCCCGCTGCAGGTGGTGTTCACCGTGGCGGAGGAAAATGGCGTCCATGGTTCGCAGAACTTGGATAAGAGCCTGCTGCATGCGGATTTTGGCTTCACGCTGGATACGCATAATCATCCCGGCAACATAACGTTTATGGCACCAGGCAAGAATCAGATTAAGATTCATATTGAAGGCAAGGCCAGCCATGCCGGAGTGGAACCCGAGGCAGGCATTAATGCCATCTGTGCCGCAGGCCTGCTGATTGCCGATGCGCCCCAGGGACGCATTGACGAGGAAACCACCTGTAACTTGGGCAGAATTCAGGGCGGTTCGGCTACGAATGTGGTAGCGGAAACCTGTGATGTATTCTATGAAAGCCGCAGCCGTAACAAGGCCAAGCTCGATAAGATTACGCAGGAAATCTGTGACCATTTCGTAAATGGTGCCGACAAAACCGGCTGCAAGATTGTGGCGGAAGTGAGCCCCGACTATGGGCCGTATCTTTTGCCGAAGGATTCTGCCGTGATTCAGACGGCTGTGAAGGCTGCTGAAAAACTCGGCCTGCCGGTGGCTCTCGAAGAATCCGGCGGCGGTTCGGACGCCAACCATTTCAATACCTATGGCGTACCCACGGTGGTACTGTCCGTGGGCATGGAAAAAGCCCATACCAAAGAGGAATACATTGAAATCAAGGATTTGTATGACTCTGCCCGCTGGGCTTTGGAAATCGTCAAAACTGTGGCGGAAAAGTAAATAGCAGTTCAGGCGCGTTGACTTGTCAATTTGACATGTCAACGCGTTTTTGACAGTCAAATACGGAGTGGACAGGGGGCTTTTTGCTTGTACATGCTGCGTGTTCATAGTACAATAAACGTGTATTCATCATCGAAAAGGAGGCAGGAGCATGAAGTTTTGTATCTTTGGTGCCGGGGGAACCGGCGGGGTGCTGGCAGCTTATCTGGCGATGGCAGGAAATGATGTGACGTTGATTGCCAGAGGGAAGCATTTAGAGGCCATAAGAGAGCAGGGGATGACCCTGCATACCAATCATCGGGGCACGGAGGTCGTCAAAAATTTGACGGCCTGCACTGCGGCAGAGTATGAGGATGTACCTGACGTTTGCTTTGTCTGCGTGAAGTATTACAATATCGAAGATGCCATAGACTTTGCCCGGGAGAAACTGGGCAAGGACACGCTGATTGTTCCTGTGCTCAATGTCTTTGGCACTGGCGGCATGATGCAGGAAAAACTGCCGGAGCTGACCTGTCTGGATGGCTGTATCTATGTGATGGGCCAGATTGAAGCGCCCGGCGTGATTTATCAGTCGGACAAGATGCTGCGGGTGATTTACGGCTACCGCCCCGGGCAGGAGCAGAAGCTCTTGTCGATAGCGCAGGAGTTGGAAAAGGTTCTGCAGGCGGCAGAGATTCGCGGCCATTTCAGCGACAACATCATCCGGGATGCTCTGCAGAAATTTGCCTATGTATCGCCGGCAGGAGCCGCCGGGGCGTATTTCAATGTCACGAGTGATAAACTGCAGCAGGAAGGCCCCGAGCGGGAAATGTTTGCGGGGCTTATCTGCGAAGTGGTGGCCTTGGGCAAGGCCATGGGCATTGTGTTTGAAAAGGATTTGGTGGAGACCGGTCTCAGCATCATGGATGTCTTGAAGCCCGGTTCCACGACCTCCATGCAGCGGGATATTCTGCGGGGCGGTAAGTCGGAATTTGCAGGCCTTGTGACCCGCGTCGTGGAGCTGGGGGAAACGTACCATGTACCGGTGCCCCTCTATCAAAAGATTAACGAATGGGGAAAGGAACATTTGCAGTTACATGGATAGTCTGACCTGGGTGATTTTTGATATTATGGGCACCATTGCCTTTGCGGTGTCGGGGGCAATGGTGGCCATTCAGCGGCGCATGGACATCTTCGGCATTATCGTGCTGGCAGCTCTTACGGCAGTGGGCGGCGGTATGGTCCGTGATGTGCTGGCAGGCATCACGCCGCCGATGGCTCTTTGCAACGTGACGGATTTTATGCTTTCGATTATCATTGCGCTGCTGGTGTCCATGGCCTACAGCTTTTGGCCCTATCCGCCGCTCAACAAGAACTTTATGCTATGGCTCTACAATATGTTTGACACTGTGGGGCTGGCCTCATTTACCATAACAGGGATGCTGACGGGCCTCTCACGGGAGACGGGTAATCCCTATGTCATGCCGGTGCTCCTGGGGGTGATTACGGCTGTGGGGGGCGGCATCCTGCGGGATTTGATGGCGCATCGTATGCCGGCCGTGCTCTACAAGGAAATCTATGCCACGGCGGCTCTTTTGGGGGCGGTGGTGTCCTGCAGTCTGCAAAATTATGTAGATGTGGTGACCATGGCCTGGATATGTTTCGTGCTGGTGATTCTCTTGCGCTTCAGTGCGCTGCATTTTGGCTGGCATCTCTTCCATCCTCGGGCCGATTGGCACAAGCGGCGCTAAAGCTGCCATTTGTCCTTGTCCCCAGAGAAAAAATGTGTTATATTAGACCATACTGAATTGACTTTGACCGTCCCTTGTGCGTGAAGGGACGGTTAAATTTTTTCGTAAAGGAGTAAGTATGCGGAAAAATCTTTTGGGGCGGATACGGAAAGGAGAGCCCTTCAGCTGGGGGGATTTGCTGCTGCTGACCTGGCAGCTCAGCGTCCCGGCCATTATGGCCAAAATCACCACGGTGATGATGCAGTATATCGATGCCTCCATGGTGGGCATGATTGGTGCCGGAGCGGCAGCTTCCATCGGTCTGGTCAATTCCACCACCTGGCTTATCGGCGGCATCTGCTTTGCCATGTCCATGGGTTATACCATTCAGCTGGCGCATGCCATCGGTGCCGGCGAGGATTTGCGGGCGCGCAGTTTGGTGCGCCATGGCTTGTGGGCGGTGTTTGTTTTCAGCTTGGCCTTGGGGCTGTTGAGCGCTGGCTTGAGCGGCTATCTGCCCTATTTCCTCGGCGGTACGGCAGATATTGCCGGGGATGCTTCCACGTATCTTGCCATCTATGCGCTGGGCCTGCCCTTGCTGGCGGTAAATTTTGCCGCCGGTTCTATGCTGCAGGCCAGCGGCAATATGAAGGTGCCCAGCCTCCTAAACGTCATGATGTGTCTGCTCGATGTGTTCTTCAATGCGCTGCTGATTTTTCCCTCGCGTACGCTGACTGTCGGGAGCATGACGTTTTGGCTTCCCGGTGGGGATTTGGGCGTAGCGGGTGTGGCCTTGGGCTCGGTGCTCGCAGAAGCCTGCTGCATGACGGCCATGCTCTTTGTCCTGCTCAAAAAATCCCGTACGCTTCATTACCGGCAGGAAGAACTCCTGCCTTGGCGCGGGGAACTGCGGGAGGCAACCCGTTTGGGAATTCCCATGGTGCTGGAGCAGATTGTCATGGGCAGTGCCTATGTGGCCTTCACCCGCATTGTGGCGCCCTTGGGCACTGTGGCGCTGGCGGCCAATTCCTTTGCCATTACGGCGGAAAGCATCTGTTACATGCCGGGCATCGGCGTGGCCGCCGCCGCGCAGACTTTGGTGGGCCAGAGTGTGGGCGCACGGCGCAGCAAATTGGCGCAGCGTTTTGGCTATGCCAGTGCGGGCCTGGGCATGGGCTGGATGATGCTCATGGGTGTCGTGATGTATGTCTGCGCGCCGCTGATGATGGCACTCTTATCGCAGGATGTCGCAGTTATTGCCGCGGGTACGGAAATCCTGCGCATTGAGGCATGGGCTGAACCGCTCTTTGCCGCCGGTATCATCGTCACGAGCATTTTCCGCGGTGCGGGCGAAACGAAAATGCCCACGATACTCAATCTCGTCGCCATGTGGGGCATCCGCATTCCCCTGGCCATCTATCTTGCCCAGGGTTACGGCCTCAACGGTGTCTGGACGGCTATGTGTGTGGAGCTTTGTGCTAGAGGTCTGTTGTCCCTTGGCGTATTGATATGGCGCGGGGAAGAACTCTACAAAAAAATATCGTAGCAGGTTTTTGCTCCTCGGCATGGAATATACATAATGGGATTAATTGCCGAAGGAGGGGATGCGCAGATGAATTCCATCAGAACAAAATTCACTTTGCTGACGTTAAGTGCGATTATTGTGGCGTTAAGCATCGTTACCTATATCGGCGTTTACTCCATCAAAACCTTGGGCAAAAGCGATGCGGACCAGATGCTTCATCTGAAATGTACAACAGGTGCAATGAATTTGGAGACTTATTTTAATAGTGTAGAGAACTCGGTAGAAACGGTTTCCGCCATCATACAGGATAACCTCGAAACGATGCCGCCTGAAAAGCTGGGGGATGAGGTCGAAAACGTGCGTCATCTGTTCAGTAAAATGGCGCATAACACCAATGGTGTACTCACCTATTATTTTCGCATTGACCCGGAATATTCAAAAGCACATCCGGGTTTTTGGTATGTCAGGGAAAATGGCAACGATTTTCGGGAACATGAAGTGACGGATATCACTCAATATGACACCAACGATACTTCGGCGCTGGGTTGGTTTACGATTCCGAAAGCCGAAAAAAAGGGCGTATGGCTGCCACCTTATCATACCGAAAATTGGGGGGCCTGGGTCTTTTCCTACAATGTCCCCGTTTATCGTCAGGGACAATTTGTCGGTGTAGTAGGTATCGAAATCGATTATGCGACCTTAGCCCATGAGGTGGAAAAAATCAAGCTATTTGAAAGCGGTTATGCCTTTATCCTCAACGAGCATTCCCGTTTGATTTACCATCCGCAGATGGAATCCACCCTGCAGTATGGGGAAAAAGTCGCCATCGATTCTCCGGATAAGGTCATGGGTGACCAGCATGTCGTATATCATTTCAATGGAATCAAGAAGGAGGCTGTCTGGGTTCCGCTGAGCAATGGGATGCGGCTCTATGTGACGGTACCCTGGGGAGAAATCAACAGCGTATGGCAGCGGCTGATTTCACGTGCGTTTTTTGTCTCCTTTATCATTCTGCTCTTGGCAACTTTCGTGATGATGCGCTTTGCCGGCCGCATCACCAAGCCGCTTCATGAACTGACCAATGCAGCGCGGCAGGTTGCTGACGGAAATTATAATGTGGTCTTGGCCGATACGAGCGATGATGAGATTGGCATACTTACCCGCACCTTCAAAGGGCTGGTAGAAAAGACAAAGGAAAATATCGACAGCCTCAACCGCCAAGTCTATATTGATGCGCTGACTTCCGTGCGGAATAAAGCAGGCTATGGCGCTTATATGCAAAAAATACAGGACAGGATGGACAGCAAGGCCGAAGGCCTGGCCTTTGCCATAGGTGTTTTCGACTGTGACAACCTCAAATACATCAATGATTTTTACGGCCATGATAAAGGCGATATCTATATCAAAAAGGCCAGTCAGTTAATCTGCCGTGCTTTCCAGCATAGTCCCGTATTCCGCATTGGCGGTGATGAATTTGCCGTCATTTTGGAAAATGACGATTTCCGTGACCGTGAGAAGCTGTTTGCTTTATTCCGAAAATATCGGGAAGAAAGCCGTGCTGCAGCTGAAAATGAGTGGGAACAGGCGAATATAAGCATGGGGCTGGCTGTTTACGACCCGGAAAATGACCCTGCCGTAATCGATGTGGCCCGGCGGGCTGACAAGGCCATGTACGAGAATAAACGGCTCCGCAAAGAAAAAAAGCAGCTCCGAAGATGAGGCAATGTACAAGTGGAAGCAGACGCAAAAAAATATTACCGAAGCCCCAGGCAAATGCCCCGGGCTTTCTTTGCTTTGCCCCACCATTTTATGGTAAAATATAAGTTAGTTTATTTTATTGTAGGAGGATAGTTCCTAATGATACAGATGCGGGAGGTCAGTAAGACCTATGATACCGGCGTGGTTGCCCTTGACCATGTCAATGTAGATATCAAGAAGGGCGAGTTTGTGTTCGTTGTGGGGCCAAGTGGCGCGGGAAAATCCACCTTTATCAAGATGCTGTTCCGGGAAGAACTGCCGACCAAAGGCAAGCTTCTGGTAAACGGCCATGATGTGGTGGAGATGGAACGCTCTGAGGTTCCGTACCTGCGCCGTGAGCTGGGCGTAATCTTTCAGGATTACCGCCTGCTTCCGGATAAGACCGTCTTTGAGAACGTGGCCTTTGCCATGCAGGTTATCGAAGCGCCCCGCCGCACCATGCAGCGCAGTGTCAATTCCGTGCTCGACGTGGTAGGCCTGCGCGACAAGTACCGCAGCTTCCCGTCGCAGCTTTCCGGCGGTGAGCAGCAGCGTGTGGCCATCGCCCGGGCTATCGTCAACAATCCTTCCATTGTGATTGCCGACGAGCCCACAGGTAATCTGGACCCGGAAACCAGCTGGGACATTATGGATATTTTCAAACGCATCAACAAGGCCGGCACGACCATCGTCATGGCTACGCATGACCGCAATATCGTGGACACCATGAAGAAGCGCGTTATTGCCATTGAGGACGGGCGCATTGTCCGTGACCAGATGCGGGGAGGTTATGGATATGAAGCTTAGAACCGGTGAATATTTTATCCAGGAGGTGTTCCGCTCCCTGCGGCGCAACAACTGGATGTCCTTTGCCTCCATCGGCACGGTAGCGGTATCGCTGTTCGTGCTGGGCGTGTTTTTGATTCTCGTGCTCAATATGAACCGCATGGCCTCCACGCTGGAGTCGCAGGTGCAAATCAGCGTCTACCTGCAGGATGATTTGAAGAAGCAGCAGCGCATTGACCTGCAAAGCGATTTGGAAAAAATGCAGGGCATTGATACGGTGAAGTTCGTGGATAAGGACGAGGCCAAGGACCGCCTCTCCGAGCGTCTGGGGGACCAGAAGTACCTCTTGGATGCCCTCGGGGACAAGAACCCGCTGCCGGATGCCTTTGAAGTGACGGTCAAGACCCCGGAAATGGTGGAAACCGCCGCCAAGGCCATTGAGCGCATGGAGGGGGTAGAGTCGGCCAAGTACGGGCAGGATGTGGTGGAACACCTCTTTGACATCACGCGTCTCATGCGTATTTTCGGTCTGGTATTGATGCTGCTTCTGGCAGGTGCGACAATTTTCATCATCTCCAACACCATCCGTCTTACGGTATTTGCGCGGCGTAAGGAAATCGCCATCATGAAATACGTGGGGGCAACCGACTGGTTTATCCGCTGGCCGTTCCTCATGGAGGGCATTGTGCTGGGCTGCGTAGGCGGCATTTTGTCGGCACTGGCTCTGCGCAGCTTCTATGCGGCCATGGCGGCGAAGATTTACAGCACGCTGGCCTTCTTCCCGCTGCTACCCCAGTATCCCTTTATGAATTATGTGACGGTGGCCATCATCATCTCCGGCATGCTGATTGGCGCCATTGGGTCGGCGTTCTCCCTGAAGCGTTTCCTTGAGGTTTGATGATGATGAAAAAATGGCAAACGATAACGGCCGCCACCTTGTCGGTGGTGCTGACTGCCTCCACGGCGTATGCGTCACTGGAGGATGACAAGGCCAGCTATGACAAGCAGGCGGAGGAGTTAAAGGACAAGAGCAACGCCCTGCAGTCAAAAATCGAATCCCTGTCGGAGGAAAAGCGGCTGGTGGATGAGGAAGCCGATGCGGCTATCGCCGAACACAAGTCCCTGCGGGCGGCGCTGGATGAAACGCTGGAACGGATGGAGAAGAATGAAGCCCGCCTCAAAGTGGTGGAGGTCGACTACAAGAAAAAGAGTGCCAAATTGGGCCAGCGGGTTCGTGATATTTACATCAACGGCCAGATTTCCTATCTGGATGTGCTCTTTGGCGCCAAGGACTTTTCCGATTTGATGACCCGTATGGATTTACTCAAAAAGGTCATCAAGCAGGACTATGATTTGGTTCATGTGGTGCTGGAAGAAAAGAGCGAAATCGAAGAGACGCAGAAGAGCCTCGAAAAAGATAAAGAAGCCCGGGCGGAGCAGGAATTAAAAGCCCGTCAGGCCCGGGAAATCATGGAAGAAAAGGTCCGCAAGCGCAAGGCCATCATCGACCAGATGAAAAACGATAAGGCCACGGTAGACCGCCAGTATGATGAAATGATGGCCGCTTCCAAGCAGATTGAGGAAATGCTGCGGCGCAGCAGCATGGCCAATGCTCCGGCTGGCGCAATGGCGGGCGGCAATGGCTCCATGATTTGGCCCGTGGGCGGTACGATTACCTCTGAATTTGGCTGGCGTACCCATCCCATTACGGGCACGCAGAAGTTCCACAGCGGTATCGATATCGGTGCGGACTATGGCGTGCCGATTGCAGCAGCTGCCTCCGGCACCGTGGAATATGCGGGCTGGATTTCCGGCTACGGCAATACGATAATCATCAACCATGGCGGCGGCATCACCACCCTCTATGGTCATAATCAGTCTTTGGCGGCGTCAGTCGGCCAGCAGGTGAGCCAGGGCGAAACCATCGCTTACTGCGGTTCCACTGGCAACTCTACCGGCCCCCACTGCCATTTCGAGGTGCGCCAGAACGGCTCGCCGGTAAGTCCTTACGGTTATCTGTAATCTAAGGGATAGAAGGTGAAATTGTTTGAGCAAGAAAAAAATAGCCCTTATCGTGGTGGTGACGGCACTAGCGTCCAGTTTCCTGACGATAATGGGACTTATGAAACTCTTTGGCCTTGACGGAGAAAAGACTACGGATTTACTGCGGTTCTTCGGCGTCAAGCGCATGATTGAAACCCGCTATGTCAGCGATGTGGACACTACCAGCCTTATGGATGGCGCCATTGACGGCATGGTAAAATCCCTCGGCGACCCGCATTCCATCTATATGAAGACCTCCATGTATAAAGCCCTGAAAGAACATACAGCCGGTGCCTTTGGGGGCATCGGTGTCACCATGGGCTTCAAGGATGACAAGGTCACGATTATGGCGGTGCTCGAAGGGACACCCGGCGAAAAGGTGGGCCTCAAAGTTGGTGACGAAATCATGTCGGTGGATGGTACGCCCGTGACGGAGTATCAGCCGGAAGAAGTGGCACTTCATATCCGCGGCGACGCAGGTACGGAAGTCAAACTGCTGATTCATCGGGCGGATGAGGCCGACAAGGAATACGCCATTCAGCGAGATATGATAAAGGTTCCCTCGGCTAAAGGCAAAATGCTGGACGATGGCCGGATGGGCTATATCCGCATTGCGTCCTTTGGGGAAAACACCGGGGATGAATTCAAGAGCGAATACAACAAGCTCAAAGAGGCCGGCATGGCTGGTCTGATTGTGGATTTGCGCCAAAACCCCGGCGGGCTCATAACAAGTTGTGTGGAAGTGGCCGATATGCTGGTGCCCAAGGGCAATATCGTCTCCGTGGTACAGCGGGACGGCAGCAAGGAGGAGTATGACTCCAGCTTAGAGGAAAGTACACCGCCTATCGTAGTGCTGATTGACGGCAACAGCGCCAGTGCTTCGGAAATTCTGGCCGGCGCTCTGCAGGACAGAGAAGCGGCCACCATCGTAGGCTCCAAATCCTACGGCAAGGGTTCGGTGCAGGTGGTAGTACCTCTGTTCCACAATGATGGCCTGAAACTCACCATTGCCAAATACTATACGCCCAGCGGCAAATGTATTGACGGCATTGGCATTGAGCCGGATATAACTGTGAACCTCAGCGAAGGGGATACGGTGGACAAACAGCTCAATATGGCCAAGGAAGTATTACAGAAGAAAATGCAGTAAAGAAAAAGGCTATGCACGTTGCTTGGTGCATAGCCTTTATTTTCGTGTTTAAGCCGCTTTTTTATGCTGCTTTTCGTTTTCCTTGACGGCTTTGTAGAATTCCTTGAGATTATCGATTTTGCTGACTTTCCAGGTGCCATCTTCGAGTTGAATCATACGGATTTTCAGTTCATAGTTGGCACTTGCAGCTTCGTCACGAAGCTCCAAGGTGACGATGGCGGTGCTGTCGTTGGTCTCCGTTGATTTTATGCTGGAGAATTTCAGCTTATCTGCTTTGGTGTCCTGCAGCAGATTATCGGCCGGATTGCCTTTTTTTGGTGCGGCCTTTTTATTTTGCGTGGTGCTGTTATTTTTGGCGTTACCCGTCTCGTCTTTTTTGAATTCGCCGGTTTCCACGTATTCCTTGACGGCAGATTCAAGCAGGCTGGTGATGTTGGGTTTTACCAGTTTGACAAAGCTCATGGCCAGGGCCTTGGTATGTTCGTCCAAATCGCCGCGTTCTTCCATGCTTATCTCAATGATATCGTCAAAGGCAGCATCAGCCAGATTTTTGGTATCCACATGACGGCTGAATTTTTCCCAGTTGTGCTCTTTGACGGATTCCTGAATCAGCTGCATGGAGTAGGCGGGGGTGCGCTTGTAGTACAGATAACCGCCAATGCCGCAAATGACTAACAGGATGACTACGGCAATCGCAATGAATTTTTTGTTTCGCCCATTGCCGGCTTCATAAGGGGCCATTTCTTCCATTTTGTATCATCTCCTCAAATTTCATACAAAAATTATGATAGCATTATCGATAGTGAATTGCAATTAAGGGAAAATTAAAAAGGGCAGAGAAATTGCAGTATGTCGATGTTAATGCGTGCTTACTTATAGTTGTTACAGCTCAGTTTGGGCGGAGGTGGTAATACTTTTCGCCGTTGCACTGAATGCCCCACAAGTAAATGTATGGGCTTTTTAGTTACCTGCGCCGGGCAAGACCGGCGGCGCGTATGTTCAGCCCAGTGTTTAGTCTATGCCGTTTGTGGGCCAGTCCTCACTGCGTTCGGACAGTCGTTCCACGGCGAAAAGCATCACCACCTCCGCCCTAAGTGATGTCCGTACCAACTGTTATTCTCATGATGACAAGGAGCAAGTACATCGATGTTCTTGTTACGGGAGCAACGAGTTCGTGGCAAATGTCTAATCCGCAACTTGGGGCGGACGGGGGAGTGATTTTTCTGTAGGGAGCGACTGCCTGAACGCAGTGAAGGCCGGCCCCATGTAGGAATCAGCTAAGCAAATACGCTGAAAGCAGCGCCGTTGGCCTGCCCGGCGCAGATAACTGGACAGTTCTAATTTGCGAGGGGGTCGTTTAGCGGAAAACAGAAAAATTACTCCCCCGTCCGGCCCCAAACTACGTATGACCAAGATACCTTTATCACGAACTCCCTGATAAAATGCAATTTGCCCAAAAACTGAAGAAGATGGTTAGCTTTTAAGGAATTTTTAAGAAATTTATTATATCATGTGAATAAATTATTGATTAGAGGGGTTGGGATTTTGTTAAGTACTAAGACAAGCAAGGTACTGGCGGTTTTTATGGCGGTATCAACTACGGTGGCCTTTGCTTCCTGGATGGCACAGGATGTGGATATCCCTGCCGAACAGGAAACAGGGCCGCAGACTTTATTGGATGATGAAGGTCGGGAATATACCTTGACGCAGAATGCGGATGGTACGGAAACGGCAACCTATGAGGATGGCCGTTCGGTGACGGTCAAACGGGAAGAGAATGGCAGTCTGCGTTATATTTCCGGTGCGGAGGGACTGATTGCCGGTCTGGCTGCCGGGTATTATATGTTTCATGGACTTAGCGGCGGCACAGGGGGCCGCTATAGTGTGGTTCAGGGGCGCTATATCCCCAACGGCCCGGTTCAGCCGCTGAAGGAAAAGGACGACTATCGCAGCAGCGGTGGCAGTGCCTACAGCAGTTCATCGCGGGGAACTACGGTTCGGGCAGGCAAGACTTCAGGCAAGAGCAGTTCTTCGGCCAAATCGTCGAGTCATTCCAGTTCCAAAAGCGGTTTTGGTTCTGCCGGAGCCAGAAGTTCGGCATCTTAAAATATTGATGAGCAGGTGAATAGAGCAGTGAGTGCAGATTGGCGTGATTTATTAAATCGGGAAATTTTTCCGTTTGTGGAATACGAGGGCTACGATGATAAATATCCGACAAAAAATATAGAGTTAATCCAGCCGGAGCTGGCCGAGGAAATGCGCTATGTCAGCGGCGTGCTGTTCGGTGCGTTTCAACGGGCGGTGGCGGTTTGCCAGAAATGTGGCGATAATTTTCTGGCAGATTTGGAGATACCGCCGCAGCTGATTCCCTACTTGCAGAAGGATAATCCCTTGCATCTGGCTTCGTGGCTTTCCCGTTTTGATTATGTCTTGGACAAGCAGGGCAATTTCCATATGGTGGAAATCAATGCGGATACTCCCTGCGCGGTGATTGAGGCATATTATGGCAATATGGTGGCCTGTACGCATTTTGGGGTGGAAGACCCCAACTATGGGGAATACGATAAACTCTGCAGCTGGCTCAATGAAATATTTTTGGCTTCAGAGCCAGGCGTGAGCATCAGCACGGGGAGGTTTCATCGCCGCCATCCGTTCCTTTTTTCCTGTTTTCATGACTATCAGGAAGATTATGCGACAACCAAATTTCTGATGAACGCCATGAAGAAGAATGCGCTGGCCACAGAGGTGGATGATGCCATTACTTTTGTCTCCTTCTATGATTTGGCTGTGTGGCGTGATGGCTCTATTCTGTTGCCGGATGGGCGTACGGCTAATGCGATTTATCGCCTGCATCCATTGGAAATTCTCATTGAGGAGCGGACGCCGGAGGGGGAAACGCTGGGCAAGGACTTTATGGATGGCTATCTGCACGATAAATTTATGATGTTCAATCCGCCCGAAGCCATCATCATGCAGTCCAAGGCTTTTCAGGCACTTGTCTGGGCGCTCAATAATCAGCCGGCGGGGACAGCTCAGGTATTTACGGCCGAGGAATCGGCGATTATTTCCCGCTATATGCTGCCGTCCTACTTTGCCCGGGACTTTGACCAGCGTAATATTGCCGCAGGCTCAAGCTGGATAAAGAAGCCCATATGGGGCCGGGAGGGCGCAGGCATTGAAGTGCTCGACCGGGATGGCGTGCGCTTTGGCAAGAATGTGGATACAGAGGATATCGTGCGGCGTGACAGCCGGGATTCCATGTATCAGCTCTTTGTGGACCAGCAGCCCTATGAGGCCGACACCGACAGCGGACGGCTGACGGGGTATAAGACGCTCAGCTGCTTTATGCTCGGCAAGAATCCCAGCGCTCTTTATGCAAGATTCTCCCCTGACCAGATTGCAGGGACAGAGGCTTATTGGCTGCCATTGGGTTTAATGTAATTATTTGCAGGAATTCAGCTTCCTTTGGCGAATTTTATTAAATTGGGTAATTCGTTCGTCTGGGAGGCAGTGGCAATGTATAGAAAAAGCCGGCAGGAGATTGTCGATTTATTTCGGGAACGCAGTGAAAATGGAAAAATATTAACAGGAATCGGCACAGGGATGGAACAGACAGCAAAGCATGGGGACCATCTCGGCGCCGATTTTCTTGCGTTCTATCACACCGGGCGGCTGCAGCGGGCAGGCCGCAGTATGTTGGCGGGCATGCTCTCTTATGATGATGCCAATACTATCGTTCAGGAGCTCGGTGATGAAGTTCTGCCTGCCGTCCGTAAAACGCCGGTGTTTGCCGGTGTCTGCGGCACTGACCCCTTTCGCAAGATGGACATGTTTTTGGGCACACTAAAGGAGCAGGGCTTTAACGGCGTGCAGAATTTTCCTACTGTGGGGATTGTCGATGGTCGCTTCCGGGCGAATATGGAAGGCACGAATATGGGCTATCAGCTTGAAGTGGATATGATTCGGACTGCACATGAACTGGATTTATTTACCTGCCCCTTTATCTTTGATGCAGAACAAGGCGAGGCCATGACCCATGCGGGTGCCGATATGCTTCTCCTGCATTTTGGTCTGGTTACGAAAAAGGCACTGGAGAGGGGCGAGGCACCCTCTGTTGAGTCCTGCGCGGATAAACTGCGGCAGGTTTGGGAAAAGTGCAGGGCGGTACGCCGGGATATTCTGATTGGCTGCTGTGGACAGCAGGTGGATTCCCTGGAAGGTGCGGCGCAGCTCGTGCAGAGCATCCCTTCTGTAGCGGGATTTTTTATTTTTTTCCCGGGCAAAGGTGAGGAGCTGGAGAAAGGTCTGACGACAAAGGTCAGGGAATATCGCTCGTTGGATAAAATGAAACGGGCAGCATTGCAGAGAACGGGGGCAGGACGATGAAGGAAAACGACAAGGAATTCATCCTTCGGCGCCTGCGGGCGGAAATCAATGTCGGCGGCCATATCATTGGTGCGGCTGTAGGGTCCGGCATGACGGCCAAACTTGCGGCTATGGGCGGCGCAGATATTCTGCTGGCCTTATCCGCAGGAAAATTCCGCATTATGGGCCGCAGTTCCCTGAGCAGTTTTTTTTGCTATGGCAGCAGCAATCAGATTGTGATGGACATGGGCAAGCGAGAGATTTTTCCCGTGGTGCAGGATGTGCCGCTGCTCTTTGGCCTGATGGCCAGTGACCCTTATGTGAAGCTCTATGATTATCTGAAGCTCATAAAGGAAAGCGGCTTTACCGGTGTGGTGAATTCACCAACATTGGCGTTGGTGGATGGCAGTTTCCGCGAAGCGTTGGAAGAAGAGGGCAGTTCCTATGAGCGGGAAGTGGTCGCGATAAGTTTGGCGAATCAGCTGGGCCTTTTGACGATGGCCTTTGTGACATCTGTGGAAGAGGCCGATAAAATGCTGGCGGTGGGGGCCGATATCATCTGTGTGCATATGGGGCTGACGGCTGGCGGCCTTTTGGGCGCTAAGCGTCATTTGACCATCAGTGAAGCGCGGAGGATTGCGCAGGAGATTTTTGATTTATGCAAGGTGAAAAATCCGGAATGTCTGCGCATGGTTTATGCCGGGCCGGCGAACACGCTGATGGATATGCAGTACATCTACCAGAATACGGACTGTCAAGGGTACATTGGCGGTTCAACCTTCGACCGTATTCCCATGGAAAAATCCATCTATGATACTGTGAGTTCGTTCAAGCAGCACTGCAGCCCGGAATCTATCGGCACATTGCGGGAACGCAAATGGGGCGGCAGTCAGATGGTGGAATCCATGCGTCATTATATTGAGGAACACTATATGGATGATGTGAAGCTGGGCGACCTGGCCTTGGTGGCCCATATGTCGGCTTCGTATATGGGCGGGCGGTTCAAGAAAGAGACAGGCATCAGCTTCACGGATTATCTGCTGCAGTTCCGCATGGGCAAGGCCAAGGCCCTGCTGAAAAATGGCAGTAATCTGCAATGCAAGGAAGTGGCCGCGCAGGTCGGCTATAGCGATTATGTGCAGTTTTCCAAGATGTTCCGCAAGCATGTGGGGATTTCTCCCCGGGATTATCAGGGAATGGCAGATAAAAAATAATATACATCTGGAAATAGAAGTTGTGTTTATATGTATACAGGATGTTATAAACACAACTTTTTTATTGCGAAAATTTGAGAAATAAAATTAAAACACAAATGAAAAGATGATAAACACATTTACTATAAAGATAAAAACGATTAAAATAATAAGCAACAAATATGAAAACAGGCTGCGGGAGGTAAAATGTGGTATGGAACGGCTTAACTATGAAGTATTGAAGAAAAGTGGCTATCAGGGATATTTCCTGGAAGAAGCGCCGGTGAAGATGCTGCAGTTTGGTGAGGGAAATTTCCTGCGAGCCTTTGTGGATTACTTCTTTGATGTGGCCAATGAAAAAGCCGGCTGGCACGGCAAGGCCATCTTAACCCAGCCGCGGGGCAAGGGCAAGGACAAGGTCTTCAACGAACAGGAAGGCCTCTACACCCTCTACATCCGTGGCAATGAAAAAGGCCGGAAGGTAGATGAACGGCGGGTGATTTCCTTAGTGGAAAAATGTTACAACCCCCTGGAGCATTTTGACAAACTGCAGGAAGTTGCTTGTCTGGATACCCTGGAATATATCACCAGTAATACCACGGAAGCTGGCATTGTCTATGATCCAACTGCAAAGTTGACGGACGTACCCCCGGCCAGCTTCCCGGCAAAACTGGCAAAACTCTTATATGCACGTTTTCAGGCAGGAAAGAAAGGTTTGATTATTCTCTCCTGTGAACTGATTGATAATAACGGCCGGGAATTGCAGCGAATCGTTCTGCAGCATGCCCGGGACTGGCAGCTCGGTGATGATTTCATCCGTTGGATTGAACAGGACAATCTGTTCTGCTCCACTTTGGTTGACCGCATTGTTCCCGGTGAGATTCGGGATGCGGAAGAACTTGCAGCCCTGAATCAGGCTAACGGTTATGAAGACAGATTGATGGATGTCGGTGAGGTCTTCGGCGTCTGGTACATTGAAGGGCCCAAAGAATTGGAAGATAAACTTCCCTTCAAGCGGGCAGGGCTGAATGTTCATGTGGTGCCGGATATCGCACCTTATAAGAAACGGAAGGTACGCATCCTGAATGGTGCGCATACAGGTTTTGCGCTGGGCGGTTTCCTGGCAGGTAAGGATATTGTCCGGGATTGCATGAAGGATGATGTGATTCGGGAGTTCATGAATCAGATGCTCTATGAAGAAGTCATTCCCATCCTGCCGTTGGACAAGCAGGATTGCGAAAAATTTGCCGCATCGGTGGCTGACCGCTTCAATAATCCCTTTATGGAACATCAGCTTCTGAGCATTGCCCTGAATTCCACGGCCAAGTGGAAGGCCAGGGATATGGGCTCGCTGCTGGAATACCGGCAAAAGTTCGGCAAGCTGCCGCGCAGTCTCGTGATGACACTGGCTGCCTATATCGCCTTCTATTCCACCGATATTCAGGAACGGCAGGAAAAAGCACTCCTGTGCCGCCGCCCGCAAGGGGATGTATATTCGGTGCAGGATGATGGCTGGGTACTGGATTTTTATTATGAACATCGTCACAGTGATGATGCGAAATTGGTACATGATGTGCTGGCCTATGAAAAGATGTGGGGCTGTGATTTGACGCAGTTGCCTGGTTTGGAAAAGCAGGTGCTGGAGGATTTGCAGCTGATTCGCCAGCAGGGCACGAAGAAAGCCTTTGCCAGCTGTTTGCGGGCCTGTGCTTGAAAGGATAAGCTATGGAAATGACAAGAGCAGTGCGCATCGCCACGCAGGATAATGTGGCGGTGGCACTGACTAAAATAGAGAAAGGTGAATGCCTGCAGGTGGGCAATGTGGAAGTTACCGCTTGTGAGGAGATTCCCCAAGGACATAAAATTGCGCTGCGGGATATCGCAGTTGATGAAAATATCATAAAGTATGGTTATCCGATAGGTCATGCAACCTGCGCTATTCAATCAGGCTGCTGGGTACATACCCACAACCTGCAGACAAATCTCAAGGGCGAGGTCGAATATGTTTATGAGCCGCAGGTTTGCGATTTGAACTCCCAGCCGGCACAGACGTTCACAGGTTATCTGCGAAAGGATGGCCGGGCAGGTATCCGCAATGAGATTTGGATCATCCCCACCGTGGGCTGTGTCAATGATGTGGTGCTGAAACTGGCGCAGGCCAATCAGGACTTGCAGGGCGAAAATATCGATGGCATCCATGCTTTCACGCATCCCTTCGGCTGCAGCCAGACTGGTGCTGACCATGCCCAGACCAGAAAGCTTTTGGCGGCGCTGGTCAATCACCCCAATGCCGGGGCGGTGCTGGTGGTGCACTTAGGATGTGAGAACTGCACCCATGAACAGTTTGTGGAAGAACTCGGAGACTTTGACCGGGAGCGGGTACGCTTCCTTAACTGTCAGCAGGCAGAGGATGAACTG
The DNA here is from genome assembly GCF_000687995.1 of Selenomonas ruminantium AC2024. Classification (NCBI taxonomy): domain Bacteria; kingdom Bacillati; phylum Bacillota; class Negativicutes; order Selenomonadales; family Selenomonadaceae; genus Pseudoselenomonas; species Pseudoselenomonas ruminantium. The sequence goes on along the minus strand of NZ_JIAC01000001.1, from coordinate 2,782,157 downwards.
GCTGCCGGCCGTCAGCTGCTGCAGGAACTTGCCGCTTATGCCAGCTGCTTCCAGCGGCAGTCACTGCCCACAAGCAAGCTGGTGGTGGGGCTAAAATGTGGGGCTTCGGATGGTCTTTCAGGAATCACCGCCAATCCCACTGTGGGCCGGTTCAGCGATTTGCTGCTAAGTCAGGGCGGCAGTACCATCCTGACTGAGGTACCGGAAATGTTCGGTGCAGAAGGCATCCTTTTGGGCCGGTGCCGCAATCAGCAGGTGTTTGACAAGGCGGCGGCCATGCTCAATGGCTTCAAGGATTACTTCATCTCCCATCACGAGGTGGTTTATGATAATCCCAGCCCCGGCAACAAGCAGGGGGGCATCACCACACTGGAGGACAAGAGCTGCGGCTGTGTTCAAAAGGGCGGTACGGCCCCCATTGAAGATGTGCTGGGCTACGGAGAGCAGGTAAAGACACAGGGCCTGAATCTGCTCTATGGGCCGGGCAATGACCTGGTATCCAGTACGGCTCTGGCCGCAGCCGGCGCCGTGATGATTCTCTTCACCACGGGCCGGGGAACGCCTTTTGGTTCACCGGTGCCAACGGTCAAGATTGCGACCAACAGCCAGTTGGCCGGACGCAAGCCGCACTGGATTGACTTCAATGCCGGTACGGTGGCGGCAGGTGAAGCGTTGGATGAAGCGGGCAAGCGCCTGTTGGATAAAGTCTTACAGGTTGCCAGCGGCGAACCCACGAACAACGAGAAAAACGGCTATCGTCAGATTTCCATTTTCAAAGATGGTGTTGTGTTATAGGAAGGACTGATTTTCCGTTATGAAGGCTTTTATGGGGAAAGATTTTATGCTTCGCAATCAGACAGGTCAGAGGCTGTATGAAGAATATGCCCGGGACTTGCCGCTGGTTGACTATCATTGCCATATCTCACCCAAAGAGATTTTTGAAGACCGCCGCTTTGACAATATCGCGCAGATTTGGCTGGGCGGACGCAATGCGGATGGCACTTATTTCGGAGATCATTATAAATGGCGGGTGATGCGTACGAACGGTGTACCTGAGGACATGGTTACCGGCGGGGCAGATCCCTATGAAAAGTTCAGTGCTTTTACAAAATCGTTGGAAATGGCTATCGGCAATCCCATGTATCACTGGTGCAATCTGGAACTGCATAAATATTTCGGCGTGACCGAACCCCTTACCGAGAGCAATATGAAAGCGGTCTGGGATAAAGCCAACGACATGCTCCAGCATAACCCGGATATGTCCGTGCGGGGCCTGATTCGCCAGTCCAAGGTGGATTACATCGGCACCACGGATGATCCCATTGACAATTTGGAATGGCATGAGAAACTGGCTGCGGATGAAACGGTGGGCTTCAAGGTCTGCCCGTCCTTCCGCCCGGACAAAGCCATCAATATCCATAAAGATGGTTTTCCTGCGTATATGGAAAAATTGGCGGCCAGTGTGGGCAAGGATAAACTAGCCTCCATCGAAGATGTGCTGGCAGCACTTACGGACCGGATTGCCTATTTCAAGAAACACGGCTGCCGGGCCAGCGACCACGGACTGGATTATGTGATGTTCAACCATCAGGGACTGGAAGCTGCCGACAAGGCCTATAAAAAAGCCCTGGCTGGCGAAACGCTCACACAGGCTGAGGCCGAGGCCTATCAGACCGAAGTGCTCCTGCATCTGGCCCGGGAATATCATAAAGCACAGATTGTGATGGAAATCCACTATTCCTGCAGCCGCGACAACAACGAAAAGATGTTTGCCCTGCAGGGGCCGGATACGGGCTTTGACATGATTGCTCAGACCACCTGCATTGGCAATTTGGCCAAATTCATGAGCGAGCTCTACAAGGAAGGAAATCTGCCGCAGATGATTCTGTTCTCACTAGACAGCACAGATTTTGATAGGATTGCCTCCCTGATGGGCTGCTTTCAGTCGGAGGAAATGCCCGGCAAGATTCAGATGGGTTCGGCCTGGTGGTTCCTCGATACCAAGGATGGCATGGAAAAGCAGATGCGCTCACTTGCTAGGCTTTCCCTGCTGGGGAACTTTGTCGGCATGCTGACGGATTCCCGTTCCTTCCTGTCTTATACCCGTCATGATTACTTCCGGCGCATTTTGTGCAATATCATTGGCGACTGGGTAGAACACGGTGAGTATCCCTGCCATGAAGCATCTTTGCAGAAGATTGTGGAAGGCATCAGCTATAAAAACGCAGTCCGCTACTTCCATATTTAAGAGCGGCATGTAAAGGAAAGGATTTAGAGAAAATGAAAGAGATATTCAAGCAGTTCAAGGAGATTGGGATTATCCCCGTGGTGGTGATGGAAGATGCACAGTATGCAGAAAAGCTCGCCGATGTCCTCTGTGATAACGGCCTGCCCTGTGCCGAGGTCACCTTTCGCACGGCAGCAGCTGCTGAGGTGATTTCCCGCATGGTAAAACATCGTCCGGAACTTCTGGTCGGTGCGGGAACTGTGCTCACCACGCAGGAAGTTGATTTGGCCATTGAGGCAGGCGCAAAGTTTATCGTCAGCCCGGGCCTCAATCCGGAAGTGGTCAGATACTGCCAGTCCAAGGATATGCCGGTGGCACCGGGAACCCAGACCCCCAGTGAAATGGAACAGGCTATTGGCCTGGGGCTGGATTTTGTGAAGTTCTTCCCTGCCGAACCAGCAGGCGGACTCAAGATGATCAAGGCGGTGGCTGCACCTTATGGCCAGCTGGTCTTTATGCCGACAGGCGGTATTACGCCGGAAAATGTCCGCGCTTATCTGGCTGATGAGAAAATCCTGGCCTGCGGCGGCAGCTGGATGGTCAAGCAGCAGATGATGGCTGACGGTGACTGGGACGGTATTATCAAGCTGGTCCGTGAGGCCGCCACAATCGTCAAGGAGGTAAGAGGACGCGGCAAGCAGGCTGTGAACAGCTTGTATCGCAAAAATAAATCAGACTATTTACAAAAGCGCAAATTGAAGATTTCTTGATTAGGAAATGAAATGAGGTCATAAACGTGGCATTTTCCTGGAATCAAAAACTTTATGAGGAAATCCTGGCTCGATTCAAGCCGCCGCATCCCCGCACAAGGGCCTGCCGGATTACAGACAGCCGGTATCAGGCACTTTGGCGGTCGGTGGAGGAAATCTACTACGAGCATCCCTGGGGGCCTTACGAGGGCAGCAAGGATGAGCTGAAGAAAGATTTGGCCTACCGGCAGGAAAAACTGCTGGAACGGCGCCAGCAGGTATTATTTCATGGTGAGGCTATTCAACAGGCCATTGATGATATGGCGCAGGCGGGCGGCGGCCGGGTGGAAATTCCGGCAGGTATCTGGTATACCGGAGCGTTGGAACTCAGGTCGCATGTGGAGCTGCATCTGGAGGACGGCGCAAGACTTTGCTTTATCCGCAACAAGAGCAATGTCTTTTATCCCCTGCGCTATACCCGCTGGGAAGGCGTGGAATGCATGAACTTCTCGCCGTTCATCTATGCGGATGGTGCGGAAGACATCAGCATTACGGGGCAAGGTACATTGGATGGGCAGGCGGATGAATTCAACTGGATGCCCTGGAAGTTCGGTTACTTTGGTGAGCCGGAGCAGGAGAAGCAGCGACAGCGTCTCTTTCAGGCTGGTGCAGAGGGAATCCCGGTTCGTCAGCGGATTTTTGCCGATGATGTATCCACGCTGCGGCCACCCTTTATCCAGTTCTACAACAGCAAGGATATCCGCATTATGGGCGTGCATATCGTCAATTCCCCCTTTTGGGAAATCAATCCGGTGCTTTGTGAGAATGTCTGGATCAAAGGTGTGCATATTAAGACGGATCTCTATAACAATGATGGCATTGATCCGGAATCCAGCCGCAATGTGCTGATTGAGGATTGCTACTTCCTCACCGGGGATGACTGCATTGCGATAAAATCCGGGCGCAATGAGGATGGACGGCGTATCGGGGTGCCGACAGCTAATGTGATTATCCGTCATAACCGCTTTGCTAACGGGCATGGCGGCATCACGCTGGGCAGTGAGATTTCCGGCGGCGTGCATGATGTGTTTGCCGCAGGCAATCACTTCGACAGCCCCAACCTCGATTATCCGATCCGCTTCAAGACCAACGCCATGCGGGGCGGCACGCTGGAAAATGTCTATGTGAGGGACAGCGTGGTCAACAAGGCACGGCTGGCGGTGGTGCATGCCGATTTCTTCTACGAAGAAGGCCATATGGGAGAAAACCTCCCCCAGCTGGATAATATCACGCTGGATGGTTTTTGGACGGCAGAAGGCGGCAGCATTGATGCGAAATATGCCTTTTATCTCAAAGGTTTTGCCGATGCTCCCATTGAAAACATCACCTTCCGGGATATGAAGCTCGAAGGGGTGAAGGGGGAGGCGGTGCTCGAAAATGTACATGCGCTGGCCTTTGAGAATGTGACGATTAATGGGAAACGTCAGCCGGACCGGCTGGTGGATATTGGCTCTGATGGGCAGGTTAGATAAGAGCCGGAGTTTTAATGATGTGAGTTAGGAGGAGCAAGATGGAAACAAGAAAAGTTACCTGGTGGAATGTGCTGGGCTATGCCTGTTTGAATTTCCTGGGTGGTGGTACACAGGCACTCAGTTCCGCATTTCTGATGTTGTTTTACACCATGTATTGCGATATTCCCGCTGTACAGGCAGGTCTTATCTTTACCATTGCCAGATGTATTGATGCCGTTGGCAATCCGGTGATGGGCTATATCAGTGATAACTTTGGCCGTACCCGATTGGGCAAACGCTTCGGGCGGCGCAAGTTCTTCATCCTGACGGGGATCCCTTTGGTGCTTATTACCTATCCAATCCTTTGGACTCCGGGACACAGTTTTGAATTCTATGTGGTTGCCAATATCATTTACGAAGTGGTCTTCACCAGCGTAATGGTTCCTGGCCCGACGCTGCCGGCAGAAATGACGCAGGTTGCAGCCGAAAAGACCAAACTGGTTTCGGCCAAACAGTATTGCGGCACCTTTGCCAGCACGATTGCCCTTCTGTTCCCGGCTTTCTTCTTCCAGCGTTTCGGTGAAGGCAATCTGGATGCCTTCTTCTACACGGGTCTGACTTATGCCGTAGTGGTTTCCCTCTCCCTGGCTGTTATGTATTTCCTGACCTATGAGCGTGCTCCCGAGGATATTCACTATACGGAAGAAATGGGTTCGGTATCCCATGTACTGCGCAAATTGGTCAATGATGTGTTCGCTTCCATGCGCATCCGGGCTTTCCGCCTCCATGCCGGCATGATGCTCTTTATCGGTATCTATAAGAATCTGGCTGCTGGTGTTTTCACCTATTATGTAATCTACGCCTTGTCCCTGTCTGTAAGCGCAACTTCCATTATCACGAGTTTTGCTACGTTAGTTTCCTTTATCGCGTTGGCTATCTTCATCACCATCTGCTATCGCCGTGGTGGCCCGTTCGCTTTCAAAGTGGTTGGTGTTATCGTGACGGCTTCGCTGGTTGGTTACTATGTCCTGTTCCAGAATCAGTCCAGCATGGGCGAAGAGGCTGTGATTGTCTGGTTGACGGTGCTGGCCATCATCAACAATGTGGGCAAGGCCGGTGCGGATTATATCCCCGTATTCCAGCTGCCCTTTATGGCTGACATTGATGAAGCCGTTACCATGGAACGCCGTGAAGGTATCTTCACAGGGGTAAACGGCCTGCTTTCGAAGCTGGCTTCGGCTGCGGAAGGTTTCCTGCTGGGCGTAGGTCTTGCACTCTTCGGTTTTGAAAAGGGCGCTGGCCAGCAGACGGCTATGGCTATTGATGGTGTACTGGTTATGACCATTGTGGTGCCAATCGTTCTCTGCGCTATCGTTTACCTGATTTCCCGTAATCTGACCCTGACCAAAGAAAATCATAAGCTCCTCGTGGATGAGGTGCATCGCATCCGTTCGGGCGGCAGCATGGCCGATGTGACGCCGGAAACCCGCAAGGCGGTAGAATCCCTGACGGGCTGGAAGTATGAGCAGTGCTTCGGGCACAATGATTTGATGCGTGTCCATGATGAACCCAAGAGTGCCCATTCCTACTGAATTCACCGATTAATTTTTGTAATATTTAGGAGAGAACGAAGAAAATGAAAAAATACTCACAGTGGATGGCTGATTCCGTTATACAGCGCAAGACCGACCTTACGAGCTATTGGGCTTATGAATTTGGGCTGACGCTGGACGGCATTGCGGAGGTCTGGCGTCAGACCGGAGAGCGGAAATACTTCGATTATATCAAGTCCTGCATGGATACGTTTATCGGGGAAGATGGCAGTATCCGGGGCTATGATGTGAAGGAGTACAATATCGACCACCTCAACAATGGCAAGATACTGCTGACCATCTACAAGGAAACTCATGAGGAAAAATACCGCAAGGCCCTGGAGCTTCTGCGCAGCCAGATTGAACATCATCCCCGCACGAAGGAAGGGGTGTTCTGGCACAAGGAAATCTATCCGGAGCAAATCTGGCTGGACGGCCTCTATATGGGCGCGACCTTCTATGCCAAATACGTCAGCGAGTTCAGCCGCAGCATGGAGGAATATGATGATATTGCCCGGCAGTTCATCATTGCCCGCAAGCATACGCTCGATGAACAGACAGGTCTTTTGTATCATGCCTATGATGATGCCCGTCAGCAGCCCTGGGCCAATAAACTGACCGGACTGTCCAAGCATTTTTGGGCCCGCTCCATCGGCTGGTATTGCATGGCACTGGTGGATACTTTGGCAGAGCTGCCAGCTGATAATAAATATAAGCCGGAACTCATCAAGATTCTGAATGAAACGATGGAAGCGCTGATAAAAGTAGCCAGCCCCAAGTCACATGTCTGGTATCAGGTGCCGGATTGCGGCGATCGTCCGGGCAATTATGTGGAAGCATCCGGCTCGTCCATGATTGCCTATGCCCTGTTCAAGGGCGTGCGTATGGGCTGGTTGCCGGAGAGCATGCGGGAATTTGCCAAACTCTCCTATCATGGACTCATTGATGAGTTCATCACCGAGACGCCCATGGGAACCATTTGTCTCAATAAGATTTGCTTTGTGGCAGGTTTGGGCGGCAAGCCCACCAAGGCATATGGGGAACGTGATGGTTCCTTTGCCTACTATATCAGTGAGCCGATTGTTACCAATGAACCCAAGGGATTAGGGCCCTTCATTCTGGCAGCTGCGGAGTATGAACGCCTCTAAAAGAAAGTTGCTTGTGAATGGAGGATTTATGGAAAGCAATATAGAATATAAATAAATTGTATGAAACATAAGAGAACAAGCTAAGGAAAAGGGATGACTACTGTGTTGCAATTAGGTATCAGGCTTCATGATATGCGGGCGGGAACACTAGCCGAGCGGGCTGCCTGGGCCCGGGGTCAGGGATTTTCCTGTGTGCATCTGGCATTGGAGAAAACCATACCGGGCTTTGTGATGAGTCCGGGAAAACTGACCTCTGGATTGGGCAAGCATCTGCGGGAGGTATTTTCTGCGCATAAGGTGGATGTAGCGGTGCTGGGATGTTATAAGAATCTCGCGCATCCGGACCCGCAGGAACTGCAAAAGATTCAGGAGAATTATATTGCACATCTGCGCATGGCGAAAGCGCTTGATTGCTCAGTAGTGGGAACGGAGACCGGCGCTCCGAATGCGGATTATCACTATGAGGAAGCTTGCCATAGTGAGGCAGCCCTGCAGACTTTTCTGCATAATCTGGCCCCGGTGGTAGAAGCAGCGGAACATTTCGGTACGCTTCTGGCCATCGAACCGGTCTGGAATCATATCGTCTGGAACCCGCAGGTGGCCAGACGGGTGATTCGGGAGATGGCTTCACCGAATCTGCGGATTATCTTTGACCCCGTGAACCTCCTGTCCATGGAGAATTATATGGAGCGTGAGCGGGTGATTGGCGAGGCAATCGAATGTTTTGGTGAATATGTGGAAGTTGTCCATCTGAAGGATTTTCAGATAACGGAGCATGGGCTTACTGCAATGGCTCCAGGGACGGGGCTTATGGATTACAAGCCATTGCTTGCCTATCTGAAGCAGGAAAAATGCGGCATTCAGGCTACGTTGGAAAATACCCGTCCGGACAATGCTGTGACTGCACGAAAATATTTGGAAGAACTTTATGCTGAACTTTGAGTTCAGTTGGCAGGAAAGGAACGATTATTATGGCCGAGGTACTGACGATTGGTGAGCCCATGGGGCTCTTTGTGGCACAGGAGGCAAAGCCGTTGAAGGATGTACAGACATTCACCCGTCTGGTATGCGGGGCGGAAGTGAATTTTTCCATCGGGCTTTCCCGGCTGGGGCATACGGTGTCCTATGTATCCCGGGTGGGCAGTGATCCCATCGGCCAGCATATACGGGATTTCCTGAAGGAAAACGGCATTGAGGACAGTTATGTGCAGATTGACCGGGAACATCTGACCGGCATGCAGTTCAAAGAAATGGCACCGGAAGGGACTGACCCACTGGTGGTCAACTACCGCCGCCATACGGCATTTTCCCATTTTGCACCGGAGGACTTGCGGGGGATTGACTGGCAGGGCGTGAAGCATGTTCATGTAACGGGCATCCCCGCGGCTTTGTCTGACAGCTGCTGTGCGTCTGTGGAAGCGCTCATGGATGCTGCTCATGCTCATGAGGCGACGGTATCCTTCGACCCCAACCTGCGGCCGGCTCTCTGGCCTTCTCATAAGGTCATGGTCAGGACTTTGAACCGTCTGGCAGGAAAGGCTGACCTGATTCTGCCGGGACTGGGCGAAGGCAAGATTCTCACCGGATTGGAAAAGCCAGAGCAGATAGCAGATTTTTATCTGGCTCGTGGAGCCAAGGCTGTGGTCATTAAATTAGGCGGCAGTAAGGGCGCCTATGGCAAGGAGCGGGAAGGCAAGGAATTTATTGCGCCGTCCTTCCGGGTGGAACATGTGGTGGATACGGTAGGAGCCGGGGATGGTTTCGCCGTGGGGACTGTATCGGCTCTGCTGGAGGGCAGGACGCTGGAAGAAGCCGCACTGCGCGGCGCTGCGATTGGTGCATTAGCCATCATGTCAGCAGGTGACAATGAGGGCTTGCCCAATCGTACGGAATTACAACATTTTATGGAGGCAGTTTGAACAATGGATATTCGTTATTCGGCAAATCAGAGAGATTTCAAGCGTTATACGACGGAGGAAGTACGGCAGGAGTTCTTGATGGAAAACCTGTTCCGCGCCGATATGGTAACAGCCGTTTACTCCCATGTGGACCGCATGGTGACCTTTGGCTGCATGCCGGTCAAGGAGGAAGTGCCGCTGGATAAGGGCATTGATGTCTGGCACAATTTCGGTACGAAGTTCATCCTGGAGCGCCGGGAAATCGGTATCTTCAACGTAGGCGGCGCTGGCACGATTACGGCAGATGGCGTGACCTACGAATTGGGATATAAAGACTGCCTCTATATCACCATGGGCACGAAGCAGGTTACCTTCAAGAGTCAGGATGGCGATAGGCCGGCCAAGTTCTACATGGTTTCGGCACCCGCCCATAAGGCCTGCCAGACAAAACTTCTGACCATCAAGGATGCCAACAAGGTTCCCTGTGGGGATGCCAAGACCAGCAATAAGCGCACCATCAATCAGTTTATCCATCCGGACGTTCTGGAAACCTGCCAGCTCTCGATGGGGATGACTTCACTAGAGCCGGGCAGTGTCTGGAATACCATGCCGGCCCATACGCATGAGCGCCGCATGGAAATCTATTTCTACTTCGAGATTCCGGAAAATGAAGTGGTGTTCCATATGATGGGCGAACCGCAGGAAACCCGCCATGTGGTGATGCAGAACGAACAGGCCATCATCAGTCCGTCCTGGAGCATCCATGCCGGCTGCGGCACCGTCAACTATACGTTTATCTGGGCTATGGGCGGCGAGAACAAGGCTTTTGACGATATGGACCACATCAAGAATACGGAACTGAGATAAGGAGCGCATAGAGATGGATATGGAATACCTGAAACAATTCTCGCTGGACGGCAAGGTGGCACTGGTGACCGGTGCAGCTTATGGCATTGGTTTTGCCATTGCCAAAGCCTATGCCAAGGCTGGGGCTAAAATCGCTTTCAACTGCCGTGGTGAAAAGCATATGGAGGAAGCCTTGGCTGCTTACAAGGCCGAAGGCATCGAGGCAAAGGGTTATTACTGCGATGTGACGAAGGAAGATGAAGTGCAGAAGATGGTGGCCGATATCGAAAAGGAACTGGGCACCATTGATATTCTCGTGAATAATGCTGGCATCATCAAACGCATTCCCATGCTGGAGATGTCGGCTGAGGACTTCCGGCAGGTGGTGGATATCGACCTCAACGCACCGTTCATCGTATCCAAGGCCGTGATTCCAGGCATGCTGAAAAAAGGCCATGGCAAGATTATCAATATCTGCTCCATGATGAGCGAACTGGGCCGGGAAACGGTATCGGCTTATGCAGCTGCCAAGGGCGGCCTCAAGATGTTGACGCGCAACATCTGCTCGGAGTATGGCAATGCCAATATCCAGTGCAATGGCATTGGCCCGGGCTATATCGCCACGCCGCAGACGGCTCCGCTGCGCACGCCGGGACATCCTTTCAATGAGTTCATTCTGGCCAAGACGCCGGCTAACCGCTGGGGAACCACAGAGGATTTGGAAGGTCCGGCCATCTTCTTAGCCTCGGATGCCTCAAACTTTGTCAACGGCCATATCCTTTATGTGGATGGGGGGATTCTGGCCTATATCGGCAAGCAGCCCTGAGACAAAGAAAAACGTGCAGAGGTGAATCCTAATGGCAGTCCATGTAATCAATGAAGCGAGACGTTGCCTGCAATGCAAGAAGCCAATGTGTCAGCTGCAAGGTTGTCCCATTGGCACCAATATCCCGGAAATGATTCGGCTGTTCCTAGCCGGTCAGGGGAATGAAGCCGCAGCGATGTTATTTGCCAACAATCCCATGAGCATAATCTGCTCGCTGGTCTGCGACCATGAAAAACAATGCGAAGGGCATTGCGTTCAGGGGCGCAAGGGCAGTGCGGTGCAGATTTCCAGTATTGAGCATTATATATCCAATGGCTTCTTTGAGAAGCTGCAACTGGAAAAACAGCCGCCCAAGGGACAGCGGGTAGCGGTAATCGGCAGCGGCCCTGCGGGACTGGTGGTGGCGGTGGAGATGGCACAGAAAGGTTATGATGTGACCATCTTTGAGCGCAAGAGTCATATCGGCGGTATGATGCGTTATGGCATTCCGGACTTTCGCCTGCCGCGCACGATTCTGAGCCGCTACAAGGAAAAAATGCGCCTGTTGGGCATTCATATCCGGCCGCATACCACCATTGGCGGAGCTTTGCATCTGGATGATCTGATCAGCGATGGTTATCAGGCCATTTTCATTGGTACGGGGACTTGGCGGGCACGGCGTTTGGGGGTACCCGGAGAGAGCTTGGGCAATGTCCATTATGCCATTGATTATCTGCAAAATCCCGGCGCCTATGCGTTAGGCGAGCGGGTGGCGGTGATTGGGGCCGGCAATTCGGCCATGGATGCGGCCCGCACGGCTTTGCGGCAGGGCAGCCGTTTCGTCACCATCTATGCGCGCAGCAATCATGTCACGGCCAGCCAGCGGGAACTGGATTATGCCATCGCCGATGGCGCAGAGATGCTCTATGGCATGGCTGTGGAGAAGATTACAGAACAGGGGCCTGTCTTTGTCAAACGGGAATTTTCTGAGACTGGCGAAATAATCAGTCAGGGACAACCGGAACTGGCTCCTGCTGACAGCACCATTATCGCCGTCAGTCAGCAGCCTAAGGACAAGCTGGTGAATACGACCTCGGGACTGGATGTGAATGATAAGGGGCTGGTGGCTGTAGATGAACATGGACAGACTACACGTCCGGGAATCTTTTCAGCCGGTGATGTCGTCACCGGCCCATGGAATGTAGTGCAGGCAGCTAAAGCCGCCAAAGAAGTGGCAGGGCAAATGGATGCTTATTTGCAATCTATAAGCTGAGTGGTTATAAGAAATATCCGTAACGTAAAAAGTCCGCTGACAAAATGTCAGCGGGCTTTTTAGTGAATTGCAGTTTGTCGATGTTAATGCGAGCTTAATTATATTTGTTACAGCTCAGTTGGGGTGGAGGTGGTAATACTTTTCGCCGTTGCACTGAATGACCCACAAGTAAATTTATGGGCTTATAGTTGCCTGCGCCGGGCAAGACCGGCGGCGCGTATGTTCAGCCCCGTGTTTAGTCTGTGCCGTTTGTGGGCCAGTCCTCACAGCGTTCGGACAGTCGTTCCACGGCGAAAAGCATCACTACCTCCGCCCTAAGCGAAGTCCGTATAAAACGCCATCTTCGCAGTAATAAGGAGCAAGTACATCGATGTTCTTGTTATGGGAGCAACGAGTTCGTGGCAATCGTATAGGTCGTGACTTGGGTCGAATGGGGGAGTAATTTTTCTGTAGGGAGCGACTGCCTGAACGCAGTGAAGGCCGGCCCCATGTAGGAGAAAGCTAAGAAAATACGCTGAAAGCAGCGCCGTTGGCCTGCCCGGCGCAGGTAACTGGACAGCTTTATTTTGCGAGGGGGTCGTTTAGCGGAAAACAGAAAAATTACTCCCCCATTCGGCCCCAAACTACGTATGACCAAGATACCTTTATCACGAACTTTTATGGGCTTTGATGCAATCCAGAAATTCCTGTCCGTATTTATGCAGCTTCATTTCGCCGATACCTTTTACATCCAGCATTTCATCGAGTGTGGCGGGCTGGACGCGGCACATGTCTTTGAGGGTGGCGTCGGAAAAGACCACATAGGGTGGGACGTGTTCGCGGGTGGCGATTTCCTTGCGCAGGTGGCGCAAATGGTCGAAGAGTTCTGGTGCTGCGGGTTCCTTTTCATTCTCCGGTTTGGGTACGGCCTGCCAGACTTTTTCCTGTCCTTTGAGGACGGGATAGGCGGCGGGCTTGAGCGTGACCACGGGGAATTTGCTTTCGGTCAGGCCTAAGTAGTCCGTGGCGATAAAGCGCTGAATTAATAGCTTGATGTCAGCCAGCGTCCGTTCCTTCATAAGGCCGAAGGTCGAGAGCTTATCGAAATGGAGTTCCTTTACCCGTTTGTCGCTGGAGCCTTTGAGCACCTGTGCGACAAGCGTCAGACCGAAGCGCTCGTGCATGCGGTAGACGCAGGAAAAGACCTTCTGGGCATCGATGGTCACATCGTTTTTTTCGAGCCCGGCCTTGCAGTTGCCGCAATTATCGCAGGTCACCTCCGCACTCGTATCACCAAAGTAACTGATGATGAAATGCCGCAGGCATTCCGGCGTATGGCAGTAGTCCACCATCTTTTGCAGAGTGCCGAGGTTGTGCGCCTTGCGTTCCTCGTTTTCGATTGACACGTCAATCAGATATTTCTGCGTCATGACGTCCTGCGGTGAGTAGAGCAGAATACAGCTGCCGGGTTCGCCATCGCGCCCCGCACGGCCTGCTTCCTGATAGTAGGCTTCGATGTTTTTCGGCATATTGTAGTGGATGACATAGCGGACATTTGACTTGTCAATTCCCATGCCAAAGGCGTTGGTGGCCACAATGACCTGCACGTTGTCGTAGAGAAAATCATCCTGTGCCTGATTGCGCTGTTTGTCGGACAGGCCTGCATGGTAGCGTCCTACGGCAAACTTTTTCTTTTTGAGGTGTTCGTAGAGGCTGTCCACTTCCTTGCGGGTGGCGGCGTAAATAATGCCGGCCTCCTCCTTATGTGCTTTCAGGTATTTTTCGATAAATTTCTTCTTATCCTCGCCGCGGCGCACTTCAAAATAGAGGTTGGGACGGTCAAAGCCCGTGACATGAATCCGCGGCTGGCGCAGGTGCAAGAGGCTGATGATGTCCTCTTTGACTTCCGGTGTGGCCGTAGCGGTAAAAGCGCTGACCAGCGGACGGCGGGGGAGTCCTGCAATAAAGGGGGCAATCTGCCGGTAGCTGGGGCGGAAGTCATGGCCCCATTGGGAGAGACAGTGGGCTTCATCCACGGCCACCATGGAGATTTCCTGCCGTTCGATGATGTAGCGGAAGTAGTCGGTGTCTAGCCGTTCCGGGGCCACATAGATGAGCTTGTAGCGGCCTTCGGCAATGGCGCTGAAGCGGGCGTTTGATTGCTCAAGGGTCAACTGGCTGTTGATATAGGTAGCGGGTACGCCCTGCTCGGCCAGCGCATCCACCTGGTCTTTCATCAGGGAGATAAGCGGTGAGATGACAAGGGTAATGCCTGGGAATACCAGCGCGGGCAGCTGAAAGCAGATGCTCTTGCCCGCACCCGTGGGCATGATGGCCAATGTGTCAGAACCCCGCAAGAGGCTTTCCACCACAGGTTTTTGGGCGGGGCGGAAGTCGGGATAACCGTAATATTTGCGCAGGAGATTCTGCGCTTCAGCAAAATATGGATTTTCCACGAAAAATACACCTATTTCTAATGCAAATTTAATCTGTTTCTCATAGAATTACAACGTATCTATTCTATCATAGAATACACCAAATTGCGCCACGGAAATAATAAAATGTGGTAAAATAGAAAGATGTGAAAGGAAATAATATTGGGGAGGAAATCTTCATGAAATTAAAGCGTTGGATAAAGGCAGGCGTGCCCTTTATGGCCCTGCTTTTGGCAAGTCCCGGAGCTCAGGCGGCGGACTTGAGCCTGCAGGAGGCCATCAATATGGCGCTTGCGCAGAATACAGGACTCAAGGTCACCCAAAAAGGAGAAGATACCGCGAAATATGCGCTGGAAGAAGCACAGGGCAATAACGGTGTAACGGTAGGGCTGAGCGACAGCCTTAGTACGAGCAAGACCAGCGGTTCTGACCGTCAGGACAGTAACAGTCTGAGCCTTTCGGGCAAGATGCCTCTGTACAGCGGCGGCAAGAATCAGGCGAACATCAAAAAGGCCAAAATCGGCGTGGAATCGGCCAGCCTCGAAACCCAACGGGCACAGGAAGTCTTGAAGCTCAATGTCATCAAGTCTTACTATGATGCCCTGGAAGCCCAAAAGACCGTGGGTGTGCGCCAGGAAACCGTGGACAAGTATCAGGAGCACTTTACCAACGTCAGTCAGCTTTATGCAGCTGGTTCCAAGGCCAGAATCGATGTAATCCGTTCGCAGGTGGAGTTAAGCAATGCCAGACAGAATTTGATTAAAGCAGAAAACAGCTACGAATTGGAGCTGGCAGACCTGCGCAATTATCTGAACATAGACCGCAGTGAGCCCTTGAATCTCACCACGGATTTTTCCTATCTGGCTTTTGACCGGGATATGGGTACCTGCCTTGATTATGCATACCGCAATCGCAAGGATTTGTTGGTGGACAAGAACAAGCTCGAACAGCAGGAGCAGGCCATTAAGGAAGCAAAGGCTGGCTATCTGCCAACGCTGAATCTGTCGGTGGGGCTTAACAGCAGTCAGAAATTCCATCCGAGCAGTGAGAACAGCCATGGGGCTACTGCTTCGGTGGGACTCAGCTGGAGTATTTTTGACAGTGGTGTGACCCGTGCGCAGGTAAAGACTGCCGAAACCAGCCGGGATGTGGCCAAGCTCAATTACCTCAAAGACAAAGAGGCCATTGATTTGGCAGTGCGGCAGGCTTATTACAATATGCGCGAGGCAGAAAAGCGTTTCAATTCCACGCAGGATGCCGTGCATCAGGCGGAGGAAGATGCTTTCATCGCCCGCGAGAAATACCGTGCTGGTGAAGGGCTTATGCTCGATATTATCGATGCGCAGGAAGCTCTGTCCACGGCGCGGCTCAATTACATCAGCGCCCAGTACGATTACGCCCGCTACAAGGCCACCGTGGAAAACGCCATGGGAGTTGAGCTGACGGCCGAGGAAAAGCAGGCCGCGGCCCTTCTGGAAACGGATGCAGATGCAGCGCTTGCCCAGTCCCGCCTGGGCAGCCGCAATGATACCACCGTGGACAGTACCCGCAAAGTAGCGGAAGAACTGGCAGGAAATGAGGGAAATAAATGAAGCTGAATTGGAAAATAAAAGCAGCCATAGCCGCCGTCTTGATAATCGGTGCGGCGGTGTATGGCTACCAATACTATCAAGGCCAGCAGGCGGCCAAGAAGGCAGCGGCGGTGGAGACGGTACCCGTCACCCGCATGAATGTGAAATCCACCGTTTCGGCCACGGGCACGATTAAGCCGGTGAACAGCGTCGAAGTCAGCTCCAAGGTTACGGCCCGCATTAAGGAAGTGCTCGTCAAGGAAAACGACACCGTGACGGCAGGCCAAACTATCGCGACTTTGGATGCCAAGGATTACGAGGAAAAGCGCAATCAGGCCCAGTACAAGGTCACCAATACCAAGGCCAAGTATGACCGCGTCAGCTATCTTTACAGTATTGGCGCCAAAACGCAGTCCGATTTGGAAGATGCCAAAATGAATTACGACACGGCACTTTCTTCGCTGGCTGAATCCCAGTCCAATATGAGCGAAATGACGATTGTGGCGCCCATGTCCGGCGTCGTGGTCGGTCAGCCACAGACTGCAGGTACCATGGCGGTGCAGGGCAACAGCAGCCCTACGGTCATCATGCGCATTGCGGATATGTCCAGCAAGCAGATTCTGGCCAAGGTGGATGAAACGGATATCGGCAATGTGAAGGTAGGCCAGTCCGCAACCTTTACCGTGGACAGTTTCAACGGCAAGACCTTTACGGCAAGAGTGTCCAAGATATCCCAGACCGATACCAGCAACAGCTGGAATGTCAATACTTCGAGCAGCTCATCTTCGAGCAGTTCCTCCGCCAGCGTTATCTACTACTATGTGACGCTCGATGTGGATGACCCGGAAAATGTGCTCCTGCCAGCCATGACCGCCCGGGTGGAAATCAACACCGCCGAGAAGAATGATGCGCTGGTGGTGCCTTTGTCCACTCTCAAAACCGATACCCACGGCTCTTATGTCATCGTGAAAAATGACGATGGCACGCAGGAAAACCGCTATGTGTCCACCGGCATCTACAGCGATGAATACGTGGAAATTCTGGAAGGCCTTTCGGAAGGAGAACAGGTAGTCAGCACTTATGTAGCGAAAGCCTCTACAACTTCCAGCTCAAAAAAGAACGACCGTGGCGGCCCACCACCAATGTGAGGAAGGTGGTAAGAACGCGATGACGAACAACGAAAAGCGAATTGCCACCATCCAGCTGAAGGATATCAAAAAACTTTACAAAATCGGCGGGGAAACGGTGGCAGCCTTGGACGGCATCACCACCAACATCTATCAGGGCGAATTTGCCGCCCTGATGGGACCCTCCGGTTCCGGCAAATCCACATTGATGAATATTCTGGGCTGCCTTGACCGTCCCACGGTCGGCTCTTATAAACTGGACGGTCAGGAAGTAGCTGGCCTCAGCGATGATAAGCTGGCAGTTACCCGCAACAAGAAAATCGGCTTTGTCTTTCAGAACTTCAATCTGTTGTCCCGCATTTCGGCACTCGAAAACGTGGCCCTGCCGTTGGTTTATTCCGGCGTGGGGCGCAAGGAACGGCTGGAAAAGGCCATGCACTTTTTAGAAGCAGTGGGCCTTGCCGACCGGGCGGAACATCAGCCCAATGAACTTTCCGGCGGTCAGCGGCAGCGCGTGGCCATCGCCCGGGCACTCGTCAATGACCCGCATATCATTATGGCCGATGAACCGACCGGTAATCTCGATACGAAATCCACCAAGGAAATCATGGAGATTTTCCAGAAGATGCACGGCATGGGCCGTACCATAATTCTCGTTACCCATGAGCCGGAAATTGCTGCCTGTGCCAGCCGTCAGCTGTTGGTGCGGGATGGAAAAATCACCCGGGACGAAGGAAGGGGCGTGGTGATGGATGTTATTTAGTGAAAGCTTCCAGATGGCGCTGACTTCCCTCTACGCCAATAAAATGCGCAGCCTGCTCACCATGCTGGGCATCATTATCGGTGTGGCCGCTGTGATTGCGTTGGTGTCCGTCGGCATGGGCGTGCGCAGTAATGTCACGAACTCCATTGCGAGCCTCGGCTCCAACATGCTGATTATCTCGCCAGGCTCCTCCAATAGAGGCGGCGTGCGCGGTGCGGCCGGCTCCATGCAGACGCTGAAATATGACGATGCCAAGGCCATCAAGGATAAAATCAAAAATATTGATTATGTGTCGCCTTCGGTGTCCTCGTCCTATCAGATTGTCTATGGCAATAACAACTGGAAAACCAGTGTGCAGGGCGTAACGGCAGAATTTATGTCCATCCGCTCGCTGACCATCGGCTACGGTTCCTTTATCACTGCGGATGATATGAATAAACGCAACCGCGTGGCCGTAATCGGCACCACGGTTGCGTCTAATCTCTTTGCCAAGGAAAATCCGGTGGGCAAGAATATCCGTATTAACAATCAGCCCTTCAAGGTTATCGGCCTGTTGGAATCCAAGGGTCAGTCCTCTGTGGGACAGGACCAGGATGATGTGATTTACATTCCCTTGACCACGGCGCAGGAACGCATGTTGGGCATTACCTATGTCCAGTCCATCAACGTGCAGGTTTCCAGTCAGGAAAAGATGGAGCAGGTGCAGGCTGAAATTGAAAATCTTCTGCGCTCCCGTCATCATATCCTTGCGGGCAAGGATGATGATTTCAACGTCCGCAACCTCACGAGCCTGATGGAAACGGTGAATCAGTCCACCTCCATGCTGACCCTGCTGCTGGGCGCAATCGCCGGAATTTCCCTGATTGTTGGCGGTATCGGCATCATGAATATCATGATGGTGTCCGTCACCGAGCGTACGAGGGAAATTGGTATTCGCAAGGCTTTGGGCGCTACTTTTATGAACATCATGACCCAGTTCCTCATTGAATCCATGGTCATTGGCATAATCGGCGGCATAATTGGTATCATTGTCGGCTGCGGTGTCTCACAAATCATTGCCAAAGTGGGCAACTTCACGACGGTTATCACCATCACCCCGATTATCATATCGTTTATCTTTTCCGTGGGCATTGGTCTGTTCTTTGGCATCTATCCTGCGCGAAAAGCAGCTAAGCTCGACCCCATTGAGGCATTACGATACGAATAACTGCAGCAATGCAGCAACTGTAAAAAAAGGACCATACGCAAAAGTATCGGTCTTTTTTTTATGCGCAAATTTCATGAGCAGGAACGCACCAATGCCGCCGGCAATCAATCCCATGACAATGACATCGAGAAGCTGGCTGCTGCCGAGCCACAGTCCCAAGGCGGCAATCAGTTTGATATCACCGCCGCCAATGCCCCCGCGGGTCAGGATGGCCAGCACCAGGAACAGGATGCCGCCGCCCAATCCCGCAGCGAGATGGTCGAGTACGGGATAACCGTTAAGAATAGAGGAAAGAAGTCCTAGTAGTGCAAAAGGGAGTAACATGACATCGAAAATAACCTCTTGCTCGAAGTCAGTAAAAGTAAAGAGAATAAGGAAATAGATGAAAAACAAGCCAAAAAAATGACTTAGGACTGTAGAACTAATATTTAGTAAATAGAAAGCCATAAGCATTCCGAGCACGCCAGGCAGATAACGCTTGCGGCTTTCGTGTTGGGCAAAAATCTTATGGGGAAAGCTGAGAATATTTTCTTTTGTGCGATAGAGTTTTGCAATCCAGTGATTGCCTGCGATAGCACCACTTACAGCACAAATAACGGCTATGAATAGTTTTAGTATGAACAACATGAATCTCACCTCAAGCCTAGTTTACCGTTAATGGGCAAAAAAAGCAAATGCTAGGGACTTAAGTCTTAGTTTAGATATGGGGGAATTCATATGATTTATCACCTATTTTACTACAATTTACAAAAAATAACCGGAAAAGTGTTGACTTTTCCGATATAAAGGTGTTATTCTGTTAACAATTCATTAGAAAGTGATTAGAGAAACTTTAAGGAAAGATTAAGGCGTTTGAGACTAAAAGCCTAGATGCATCTCTTAGAACGCCGAGGTAGTCGCATTTTAAGGATGGGAACAGATGAAAAAGTGGTTGTTGGAAACAAAACTTACCTATAAGCAGTGGGTGTCGCTGGCTGTATTTGTCAGTTGTCTGTTGGGATTGATGGTGTATATGTCATTATCCGGCACAGAAAGTTCTGCTCAGGATGGACCTAAGGTAGAGATGGTGAAGGTTGTAGTAGCCAAGCAGGATATTCCAGAACGCACGATTATCAAGGATAATATGCTGAAAGTCGTGGATATGCCGGCTGATGTGGTACCTGCCGAAGCCGTGCGTGAGGTAGGCGAGATTACGGGCAGCCCCACGAGCGTTGCGATTCAGCAGGGTGATATTCTGACCACGAAAAAAGTTTATGCGGATGTTCGCATGGCTGGGTTTACCGGAACGATTCCTCCCAACTGCCGCGCGGTGTCTGTAGCAATTACCGATATTACCGGTGTTTCTGGCTTTGCAAAACCAGGCGATTATGTGGATGTAATGGTGGTTTCCGGAACGAAGGAAAGCGGCCTGCGGGGCGAAATTCTCTTGCAGAATGTGCAGCTCCTGGCCATTAATAAGACGGGCGGCTCGGCGGCAGAAGTGGACGAGAAAAAATCTGCTGACAGCAAGAAAGATGGCAATGAAGGTGCCATTAAGGGCAGCGGCGATGCTATGGCTACAGCAACGTTGGCCCTGCCGCTGGATGAGGCGCTCAAAGTAGCAACGGCTTCCCAGAAGGGAACGATTTATCTGGTGCTTCGTCCTGTAGCTCCCACGGATATTTTTACGATTAATACGGATTATGTGATTCCCGGTGAACGCAAGATGGAAACGGCGCCGAAGGCTAGTGCGCCAAAACCAGCACCTGCTCCGGCACCAGCGCCTGCTCCGGCAGCTGCCAGCGCGCAGCCTGCTAAGCCTGCAGCACAGAGTGGAAGTTTTACCATAATCCGTGGTACGAAGAATAACAGGGAGGACTAAATTGTATACAGGAACGAAAATCGCGCTGGGAATGGCAGCGGTGACTACTATCATGGCACCGGCTCCGGCTTATGCCTATGCACAGCCTTTGTGGCTCGGTGTTAATCAGGCTTATTATTTGAGCACCAACAGCGCGATTACAAGAGTAGCTGTCGGCAACCCCAAGATTGCTGATGTGCAGGAACTGGGCAAGTTTGCCATCAATATCGTAGCGATAAAGCAGGGAACCACGACAATAAACGTCTGGACGGCAAATGGAATGCGTCAGGATTTCACCGTCAGCGTAAATAATGAAGATAAAGGTCTGGCCGCAGCCATTGAAAAGGCTATTAATTTGCCGGGCGTGACCGTGCAGATGGTAAACAACAGAGTGCTTTTGCGCGGCACAGTCAATAATCAGTATGAAAAGGATTTAGCCTTCAAGGTTGCCTGCCTTTATGTGGGAGATGACCCCACGAATACCAAAAGTGATACGATGAATTTGGGCAAAAGCGGTTCGAGTACGGTTACGACGTCAGTAACGACAGAGGAGCAGAGAGACAGCAGTGCGCGGGTTATTAACCTTCTGGATATGGAGAATCCTGACCAAATAAATATGGAAGCCCTGGTTATCGAGATTAATTCCGATGAGGCAAAGAAATTAGGGATAACTTATTCGTCGCAGACGACGGACGGCAGTACGACGGGAGGCATAACGCTGAATGAACCGGGAACTTTCTACGCAGGTGAAAGTTTTGGTGCTCAGCGCTCCAAGGGAAGCCATTGGTATAACCGGAACTGGCTCTATACGCATTTTTCCAAGATTAATGCCCAGCTTAAACTGCTCGTGGAGCAGGGCAAGGCTCGCGTAGTTTCCCGCCCCAATATTACGACCATGAGTGGCAAGTCTGCCGGCATTCTGGTAGGCGGTCAGATTCCTTACCCAGTTGCATCTTCTTCGAGCAACAATATTACGGTAGAATACAAACCTTATGGTATTTCCTTGAACCTCATCAATCCTACGGTGGATAAACAGGGAAATATTACCGCGAAAATCAATGCGGAAGTCAGCCGTTTGGATTGGACAAACAGTGTTTCAGCCAACGGCTATAATATGCCGGGATTGTCTACGCGTTCTGCTCAGACCGTTGTGAATATTCCTTCGGGCATGACCATGGCTATCGGCGGTCTCTTAAATTCCGAGGATAGCAAAATCGTACAGAAGGTGCCTTTGTTAGGCGATATTCCCATCTTGGGTGAGCTGTTCAAATATCACAATGACAGCCGTCAGAAATCGGAAATCATGATTCTGTTGACGCCGCGGGTGGTTAATGAGCGTACGGAAGTGAAGATGTCGGATAAGATGGCGGATTACTTCAACGACAGCCGCCGTGAAGTGCGGGATATGCAGAGTGTGGATGTGAACGGCCCCATTCCGGAGAAGCCGGACAAGAAGAAAAAGGTAGCGGTTCAGGATGAAACCAGTCCCTTAGACAATATCATGCCGGTAAGTGGCAGTCAGGGCAATTAAGGAGACTTCGAGAAATTATGGGTGAATTTACACAGGAAATAAATGGTGTTGTCATCACCTTTTTCAGCACCGCTTCGGCGGTGGGTAAGACCCTTATCAGTACGAATATGGCTTCGGAGCTGGCCCGTCAGGGGAAAAAAGTCTGCCTGGTGGACTTTGACCTGCAGTTTGGGGATGTGAGCAATTATTTGCAGCTCATGCCTCAGCGCACCGTTTACGATTTGCAGCAGGCCATGAGCTTGCAGGGAAATGCTGTGCGGGCGGAGGAATTTCTGACGCCTTACGAATACCACAATGTGGTGTTCTATGTACTGCCGGCACCCCAGCGTTTGGAAGAAGCCTACAATATCGATGCAGATAAGGCGATTGCCATGATTCGCAAGTTGCAGAAAGTCTTTGACTATGTGTTGGTGGATACCACGTCCATGTTCAGTCAGCTCAATCTGGCTTTGCTGGATTTGTCCACTATTGTCAGCTTTTTGGGCATTGTGGATTTCATTCCTACCATTAAGAATATGAAAATCGGTGCGGAGACGCTGAAAAAGCTCAACTACGACAAGAACAAGATTCGCTTGATTTTGAACCGCAGTAATGCCAAGACTCGTATCAGCATCGATGATGTGGAAAAGCTGCTCGGAGAACCTTTTTACCATATTCTCCCCAATGACTTCCAGGCGGCCAGCCGTTCCATCAAAGAGGGCGTGCCACTGGTGCTCCGCTCCGAAGGAAGTGAGCTGGGCGATGCTTTGCGGGACTTGGTAGCCCGTTATACCAATCGCGTTTATGACGATGATGTAGTGGATGAAGATGTGCCGGAATCCTGGCTGGCCAGGATTTTTGGCTGAAAGGAGATAAGCCATGGATTACCGCGTACTGCTGGCGGAGTCGGACAGACTGATGCTGGAGCGGCTCGGTCAGGTGGTAAATGATACGCCGAATTTTACCCTGGCGGCAAAATTCCAAAATGTCAGTGATGCCTTAGGGCAGGGGGCTGTGTTCAATCCCAACCTGATATTACTGGATATTGAGCAGCCCGGGGGCATGGGGCTTATTGACGAGTTCAAGAAGGCCTATCCCGGCGCGGCCATCCTCTGCATGGGGGAAAAGTGGCAGGCGGAAAATGCCAGCCACAGTATCAAGGCTGGTGCCAAGGGCTATATCATCAAGCCGTTCACTGGCATGGAACTGCAGGAAACCGTGGAGACTTTTTCACGGCTGGGCAGCGAAGCCGGAGCGGAGACATTGGTTTTTTTCAGCCCCAAGGGCAAGAGCGGCAAGACCACTCTTATTGCCAATCTGGCCATGGCACTCGCGCGAAAGACGCGGGAGCCGGTGGGCATCATCGATGCAGATTTGCAGTTCGGTGATATGGCCGTGTTCTTTAATCTTGCGCCTCAAACCACGATTGTGGAAGCGGTGCGGGATGCTAAGTTCCTGTCTCCGGCGTCGCTCAGCTCTTACTTTATGCCGGTGGCGCCCAATGTCAGTGTGCTTTGCGGTACACCATCGCCGAACATGATTGATAAGGTGGAGATTGACAAACTGGAAAACCTTATCGCCATGAGCCGCAGCCTGTTCCGCTACATTCTCATTGATGTACCGGCAGGATTTAATCCGACTTCCATTGCGGCGGCGGAAAGCTCTAATACCACATTCCTGGTCAGCATGATAAATGGTGCTTATGAGATTGACCATATGAAACGGGCTTTGGATGTGTTCCGGGATTGGGAGGATATGGAGGACAGGGCAAAGGTAATCTTTACTCGTGTGGAACCATGTGATTCTCGCTCCAAACTGGAACTTTCGCAAAAATTGGGCTATCCCGTTACGGAGATAATTCCCAATGAATATACGATTGTTTCTGATGCCGCCGATAAGGGCAAGATGGCTACGGATATCCGTCCGGACAGCCCCTTGTCACGGCAGGTAGACAGGCTGGCCGATAATATCATTGGCAGACAGCATCGCATAAGGTGGGCTGCCGTATGAGAATTGCACTAGCTTTGACGGTGACCTTGCTGGTCTTTGCCCTGCTGATGATGCTTATCCGCATCAAGATGCGGCAGCATAAAGATTTGGTCAATCGCATGGAGTACTTCTCTGGCTCGGCGGTACGCTTGCGTCAGCAGGAATTGCGCGGTGTGCGCACGGCTGCGGTGGCTAAGGATAGATTCCGTGAGTTCGTGCGGCGGGCGGGCCTTTTCGTCCAACGCCTCCAACATCGCGGCAACAGTATGGACTTCAAAATGCAGCAGGCGGATTGGCCGCTCTTAGGTTCTGAATTTGAAGTAATGCTGGCCATCTTTGGTGCCATCTGTGCTGTGATTACCTTGGCCGCGACACTGGAGCCGCTGATGGCTTTACTGGCCTTCGCTGGTGGTGTGCTGGCAGGTTTGCTGTTCCTGAACATCTACATCAAGCGGCGGCAAAAAGCATTTAC
The DNA here is from genome assembly GCF_000687995.1 of Selenomonas ruminantium AC2024. Taxonomy (NCBI): domain Bacteria; kingdom Bacillati; phylum Bacillota; class Negativicutes; order Selenomonadales; family Selenomonadaceae; genus Pseudoselenomonas; species Pseudoselenomonas ruminantium. Next base: position 2,757,215 of record NZ_JIAC01000001.1, on the reverse strand, counting down.
CAACCAGCTGGGCGATATGCTCACCATGGTAGCCAACGCCCTGCGGGCAGGCTTTAGCTTTATGCAGGCCTTTGAACTTATCGCCAGGGAGATGGATGCTCCTATCGGGCGGGAAGTGCAGAAGGTTGTTAATGAAGTAAATATCGGCGTGGATTTGGAAACCGCCTTGGATAATATGCAGAGGCGGGTTAATAGTCCGGATTTTGAGCTTGTGGTTACTGCTGTGGTAATTCAACGGCAGGTGGGCGGTAATCTGGCGCAGATATTGGATACCATTAGTGAGACTATCAATGAGCGCATTAGGATGCGCCGGGAAGTAATGGCACTGACTGCGCAGGGGAGAATGTCAGGAATTGTGCTAGCACTTTTGCCTGTAGGTGTTGCTGCTATGATGATGATGATAAATCCAAATTATTTACAACCGCTATTTACAGAAACTATAGGTAAGATGTGTGTTGTAGGTGCAGTGGCATTTGAAGTGATAGGGTATTTTGTTATCCAAAAGATTGTTACAATCAAAGTATAATTTTGTGTGTCAATCCTAATAGGGATTTTCATAAATAAATATTTATCTATTTTTAGGGAGGATTTCAGAATGAAGGAAATCATGGAGTATTTGAAGGTTCGTTATTGCAGTGAAAAAGGTCAGGGCATTGTGGAGTATGCACTGATTCTTGCATTTGTAGTTGTATTGGCTATTGCTTTGTCATCTGGTGACAATAGTTTAAGTACAAAGATTAAAGCTGTATTCACTAAAGTTTCTGGGCAGCTCCAATAATCAAATTATAATTGACTAGCATGGAGGAAGAATTATGCGAAATTTGCAAAGAGGACAAGCTATTGTGGAGTTTGCTATAGTTCTTCCTCTATTTCTTTTATTAGTTTTTGCCATTTTTTTTATTGGCATGATGATGGTAGATTATTTGACTTTAAGCAGTCTGGCTCGGAGTAGTGCTAGGGATGCTGCAGTGATAAGAGTAGAAGACTATAAAAAATATAAATATCAGGAAATACGAAGTAAGTACGAAAATAATAAATTACCGATAGATATTTTTGAATGGAATCCTAAAACATCGAAAGAGGATTTCAAAATAACTTATGAAAAGAACAGCCAAAATGTTAAAGTGGAAATGAAGGCTGCGTTAAATACAGATGGATATGCATTGGCAAAAGTTGTGGATAACTTAGCTGGAAGTAAAATGAAAAAAATCAAAATTAATGTCACTTACAATATGTATAGTGAGAATAAATTGGAATAAGAGGAGAGAAATTAATGTCATTATTGACGCGTCTGGGGCGCAGGGATGGAAAAAATCGGCAAGTGAAAATCTTTGCCGCACAGGATGAAGCCCAAGATTTAGCAGATGAACGCTCCTATCAGGCGGTAAAACATCGCATTCATCAGCGTATTGTCGATGAAATGACTCCTGCCGAACAGGTGGTACTTTCCAGTATTCATCAAGACCCGCGCAAGGTGGAAGCTATTATTGACACTTATTGCCAACGAGCCTTGGACGTTGACCCCTTCGCTATTCCACGTGGGGAAAAGGCTCGCTTGATTGCCGATATTCGGGATGAAATGCTGGGATTAGGCCCAATTGAGCCTCTTTTGCAGGATGACAGCATCACAGAAATTATGGTCAATGGCCCTAAGAAAGTTTTTGTGGAACGGTTGGGCAAGCTGGAACTCACGGATGTGCAGTTCCATGACAATGCACATGTAATGAATATTGCCGAGCGAATTCTTACGCCGTTGGGACGCAGAATTGACGAGTCATCACCGTTGGTGGATGCCCGTTTGGAAGATGGTTCGCGTGTCAATATCATCATTCCGCCGCTCTCCCTTACCGGCCCGGCTATTACGATTCGTAAATTCTCCAAGAAGCCGTTGACGGTGGATAATCTTATTGCCTTTGGTACTATTGATGAGAAGATGGCAAAATTTTTGCGGGCCTGTGTCAAAGCGCGAATTAATATTCTGGTATCTGGCGGTACAGGCTCTGGTAAAACCACCACCCTCAATGTGATTTCCTCGTTTATTCCCGAGGAAGAACGTATTGTTACCATTGAGGACGCGGCAGAACTTCGCTTGCAGCAGGAGCATGTAGTGACTTTGGAATCCCGTCCGGCGAATATCGAAGGGGAAGGGCAGATTACCATTCGCGATTTGGTACGCAATGCTCTGCGTATGCGCCCCGATAGAATTATTGTCGGTGAGGTGCGTTCCGGCGAGGCGTTGGATATGTTACAGGCTATGAATACAGGTCATGATGGTTCCTTGACTACGGCACATGCCAACAGCCCTCGTGATGCACTGTCCCGTTTGGAAACCATGGTGCTGATGAGTGGTTTGGAACTACCGGTGCGGGCTATCCGCGAGCAGATTTCGTCAGCTATTGACCTGATTATTCAGCAATCCCGCATGAAGGATGGCAGTCGTAAGATTACCCATGTGACGGAAGTTCAGCATATGGAAGGTAATACCATTACCATGCAGGATATTTTCCGCTATCAGCAGCAGGGCTATGATGAAAATGGCAAAGCTGTAGGACGTTATGTGTCTACAGGATTGAAGCCTAATTTCCTGGAGAAATTTGCTGTGAATGGTGTAGAGCTTCCCGAAGATTTCTTTGCAGCAGCGGATAGTGGCAGGAGGGAATATTTTTGATGTTGGTAATGCTTTTTTCCTTGTCTGTGTCATTGGTAGTGTTATTGCTGCTGATGAGCGTTATCCGTAAAAAGATTTTGCCTCAGGCCAGTGTACGTCAACGCGTTTTGTCGTTGGATGCCTCACAGTCGGCTCCTGTTGTCATGAAGAAAAATGACGGACAGCGAAAACTGCGGGATATTCCTTTTATGGAGCGTGTAGTAAAACCTGCTGGGGAGCAGATGGCTGCCTCCATCAGCCGTTTGGCACCGAAACAGCTGCAGGTTCTTATCGAAAAGAGATTGGTAATGGCTGGTAAGGCTAACGAGTGTACGCCACCGCAATTTATGGTCATCTGTTTTGTGGGTGCCCTTTCCATGTGGTTCCTCATGTTTACATTGGGGGAGAACAGCAATTATATGCTGATTCAGCGTGTGGCATTTATGCTGATTGGTGGCATGTTAGGTGGCTTGATGCCTGTGGTGTGTCTTAACATCATGGCGCAGAAACGGCAGGCAGAGATTGCCCGTCAGTTGCCGGAGGTGCTTGACCTTTTGTGTGTCAGCGTTCAGGCGGGCCTTTCCTTTGATGCAGCCTTGCGCAAGATAACTGACCGCATGAAGGGCGAACTCATCAGCGAGTGCAAGCGTTTGCAGGAAGATATCCGCATGGGCATGGTGCGCCGTACGGCAATGAAAAATCTCGCGGCCCGCTGTGAAGTGCAGGATGTTTCCTTGTTTATGACTTCCATCATTCAGGCAGAACGTTTGGGCACTAGCATGAGCAAGACGCTTAAAAATCAGGCCGATAATATCCGGGAACGCCGCAGACAGTATGTTAAAGCTGAAGCCATGCGCGCCCCGGTAAAAATCGTCTTTCCCTTGGTGCTCTTTATTTTCCCGGCATTATTTGTCGTAACTTTAGTACCAACCTTGTTATTCTTGATGAAAAATATGTAACAGTCAGGAGCGACAGTTATGCAAACTTATATGAAGAACATCACGAAAAAATGGCGCCAAAGTGGCGCCATCTTAGCATTTACAGCTTTGCTGCTGCCGATGATAATCGTGGGCACAGGACTGGCGGTAGATTTAGGCAATATCTATGTCCAGTACAGCCGCCTGCAAAATGCCGCCGATGCGGCAGCACTTGCTGGGGCTCATGAGTATGCTGTGCAGGGCGAAAAAGTAAATTCCCATCCTAAAGCCAATAAAATGGCAGAAAAGTATGTGCAGGGAGATTATCACAATCTTGACCAGTCAGAATCTATAGCTGACAAGAAGTTTCAAGCTCAAACCAAGGACAAGAAAACATACTACCGTGTTAAGTTGACGAAAGAAGTGCCATTGTACTTTTTAGGCTCAATCTACAAAAAAATCAGTGGGAAAAATACGTTTACTGTGCCTGCCTCCAGTGTAGCGGCAATACAGGGGCAGGCAGAAAGTGGTGGCTTCTTTGAAAACATGTTTGTTTTTAAGGACAAATTTGATGCGGTTAATTCCTTGGAAAATCCTGATAAGTTATCAAATAATAGCTATTCTACAGATTCTAAGAATATGCTTACTACTACCTTTGATGGACGAATAGTTTACACCAAAGGTGATGGAGTAAATAATCCATCATATAAGTATGATTCATTGACCTATAGTACACAGACAAACAAACTCGACCGCTTTTTTACCACTGCAGCACAAAATCATAACAAGAGCAACAATATAAATACGCTAATGGAGAGCGGTGCGAAGGAAAAAGCGAAATTTGACAGCAATGGAACATTGAAAAGTGGTTATTGGAGCCAGGCTGAATACTATAACTATAATTTCCAAACATTTTATGACTATATGGAGCAAAAGACTGCGAATACCAGTAATAAAGCAACGGACCAAACGGTTAAGACCTCCAGTTCGTTATTCAAAAGTGATGTTATTCGTGTACCGCATACAGGGAGCATTCCTAATCTGACAATTGAAGTTGATACCAATCTGGGGAATAGTGATAAACCTGTATATATTTATGTAGAAGCGGGAATGGGCGTAGTTAATATTAACTTGAATACAGATACAGGCCGTCCTTTGATAATCTGTATAGCTGGTAGTGATAGCCAGAGATCGCAGGTTCATTTTAATTTGAATGGACATACGTTCAAGGGCGTAGTTTATGCTCCTTATTGTGATAAAAATGAAGGTGTATTAGTTAATGCTGAGAACAGTACGTTTATGGGAACAATTGTGGGGTCCTCAATTAGTCTGAGAGGAAATCGCAGCTCCTATAAATATAAGGACTATACAGGCAAAGGCGGCGGTTCAAGCGCTGGTGGAGCAGTCAGCACTGATGGTATAGCCTTGGTCGGTTCAACAGAAGGTCTTAGCTGGGATTAAAATAAAACTCCTCCAAATCGTAAGTCAAAAACTTTACGGTTTGGAGGAGTTTTTGACATTCAATTCAGAAACTCTCCGATTTGTACATCTTTTGCCTCCCCCGCACTCACTTCCACCACGCCCCAGGCCTTCCAGCACCAGGCCAGGCCAATCCAGGGCTTCACGTTGCGGGCGACTTTGAGCACTTTGTAGTCCTTGTCGATGAAAATCGCGTCAATGGCAAAGCGCATGAAGCACATATGGATGCTGTTGCAGGGCGCGATGAGCAGGGCGTGGCCTGCGGGGAGGCGCTTGCGCAGCATAAGGCCCCGGAAGCGGGCGAGGAAGGTATCAGCCATTTCGATTTGTAATTGCATAATATCACCGTTTTCTAAGAAGTAGTCATGCAATCTATTATACATGACTACTTTTATTATGGAAAGAATGTGTCGATATAAACTGTACAGGCAGGAATTTTTCGGATAAAGGGAAAATTACCGTTTACGGCGAAACTAAAATGTAATAAGATATTATCCGGGAGTGTAAAGTATGTTAAAAGAATGGAAGTTAAGCGCCGCTGTACCGGAGGCGGCTGATTTTGCCAGAGAACTGGGCGTGACCAGGAGTCTGGCAAATATATTATGGAATCGTGGCATCTGCACCCGGGAGGCAGCGGAAGTTTTCTTGCAGCCGGAGAAGCAGGCCTTTTATGACCCATTCCGGATGAAGGATATGGATAAGGCTGTGGCCCGGATTATCGAGGTCATAGATAATGAAGAAAAGATTGTGGTCTATGGGGACTATGATGTGGACGGCATGACGGCCACGACTTTGCTGGTGCATAACCTTCGGGCTTTGGGAGCCAGCGTGGATTTTTATATTCCCCATCGTGAAAAAGAAGGTTATGGCTTTAACCTGCCCGCACTGCAGAGCATTGCCGACAGTGGCGTAAAGCTGCTTGTGTCTGTGGACTGCGGCATCGCTTCAGTGGATGATGTGGCGGCCATGGCAGGCAAATTGGATATCATTGTAACCGACCATCATCTGCCGGGGGAAAATCTTCCGCCGGCGCTGGCGGTGGTCAATCCTCATCGTGAGGACTGCCCCTACCCGGATAAAAATCTGGCCGGTGTAGGCGTGGCCTTTAAGCTCTGTCAGGCTTTGTGGCAGGAAATGCACGGTCAAAGTTACGAGCAGGATTTGGAAATCGTGGCTCTGGGGACTGTTGCCGATATTGTGCCCCTGCTGGGAGAAAACCGCAAGATTGTGGCGACAGGGCTTAAAAAAATGCGCAAATCCTCCTTTGTGGGGATGCGGGCTTTGGTGAATGTTTCCGAAATACGTGAGGAGGAACTGAACACCGGGCATGTGGGCTTTCGGCTGGCACCCCGCCTCAATGCTGCGGGGCGTATTGGTTCAGCCCGCAAGGGCGTGGAACTTCTGCTCACCAAGGACGAAGCGGAAGCAGAATCTTTGGCTATGGAGCTGGATATGCTCAACAGTCAGCGGCAAAGTATCGAACAAGAAATTCTAGCTAAGGCCGAGGCTGAACTTGTCGGTGTGGATGTGAACAACCTGCCGGCCATTGTGGTGGCCGGGGAGAAGTGGAATCCCGGTGTAATCGGCATTGTGGCTTCGCGTCTGGTGGATAAATATTACAAACCGACGATTGTTTTCAGCAAGCAGGAGGACGGCGTCTGCAAGGGTTCCTGCCGCAGTATCGAAGGACTTCATATGTACGAAGCCCTGAGTGCCTGCAAGGAACATATTTTGCAGTTCGGCGGCCATTCACAGGCAGCAGGTTTGTCGGTGAGCCTCGAACAGCTTGAAGATTTTAAGCAGGCATTTGCCCAGGTGGCAGAATCTACTTTGACTGCAAATGATTATGTGCCCAAGGTGAAGGTGGAAATGGAACTTTCGCCGGAGGAAATCACTTTTGAATTGGTGGATGAACTGGCGAAATTAGAGCCCTTTGGCATGGCTAATCCCAAGCCGCTTTTCGGTGTGCGGGGGATTCGTGGAACTTCGCCGCAGGCCATTGGCAAGGAAGGGCAGCATCTGCGCTTTCAGGTGGGAAGTCCGGCAGAGCCTCGCACAGCCCTGCTTTGGAATCGCAGCGATTATGTGGGCATCATCAACAGTGAAGTCATTGATATGGTGTACAGTCCTGCTGTTAACGAGTGGCAGGGCAACCGCAGTCTCCAGTGCATGGTGGACAGCATTGCCCCGGCTGACGGGGAACGGATTTTCCCGGAGCGCGAACAGCTGGTTGATATTTATAAGTTCCTCTATCAGATTCAGCAGAACGAGGATTATATTCCCTACACTGCCGAGCAGCTTACGGTGGATTTCTGCAAGCGGGGGAGTCATATTTCCCTCTATACCATGAGTCTGGGCCTGCGGATTTTTCAGGAACTCAATCTTTTGCGTATGGATTTGCAGGAGAATTGTTATTACCTACCCAAGGCCAGCGGCCGTATGGAATTAGAAAGTTCGCCTACCTATCGGAATGGGCGGCACCGCTAAGGAAGGAGAAGTGGCATTATGAATGACAAAGATAAAGCACCAGTGACCATAGAATCCATACTTGAGGCGGTAAAGGCCTATGAGCCTCGGGCAGACATTGCTTTGATTCAGAAAGCCTATGACCTGGCTGCCAGTGCCCATAAGGGGCAGGTGCGGGTGTCAGGAGAGGAATACATCATTCATCCCCTGCATGTGGCGGAAATCCTCACGGAACTGCATATTGATGATGTGACCATCAGCGCAGCGCTTCTGCATGATGTGGTGGAAGATACCATTTATACCAAAGAGCAGATTGCCGAGATGTTCGGCGAAGAAGTGGCCATGATTGTGGATGGTGTCACGAAACTTGGGCGCATTAAGTACAAGTCCAAGGAAGAAGTTCAGCTGGAAAATTACCGCAAGTTGTTCTTGGCCATGGCCAAGGATATTCGCGTCATCATGGTGAAGCTGGCTGACCGTCTGCATAATATGCGCACGCTCAAATACATGCGGGAGGATAAGCAGAAGCGCATTGCCAAGGAAACCATTGAAATCTATGCGCCGCTGGCGAACCGTCTGGGTATTTCCAATATCAAATGGGAGCTTGAGGACCTCTGTCTGCGTTATCTGGAACCGGAAAAATACTACGATTTGGTGGAAAACGTCAAGCAGAAGCGCAAGGAGCGGCAGGCGTTTATCGACACCGCCATTGAGCAGATTGAAAATAAAATCAAAGAGTCCAATATCAAGGCCGAAATCAAAGGCCGGGCCAAGCATTTTTACAGCATCTATAAAAAGATGCTGCGGGACAAGAAGGATATCAGCGAAATCTATGACTTGTCGGCTATTCGCGTATTGGTGGAATCCGTGCGGGACTGTTATGGAGTGCTCGGCGTAATCCATGCCATGTGGAAGCCGATTCCGGGCCGGTTCAAGGACTATATCGCCATGCCGAAGTCCAACGGCTATCAGTCCCTGCATACCACAGTTATGACCCGCGGTTATCCGCTGGAAATTCAGATTCGTACCTTCCATATGCATGAGGTGTCGGAGTTCGGTGTCGCGGCGCATTGGAAGTACAAGGAAAATGGCAAGGGCTCGACGGCGGGCGGCGCCATGGACCAGAAGATGAACTGGCTGCGGCAGATGGTGAGCCTGCAGCAGGAACTCAGCGACCCCAAGGAATATTTTGAAGCCCTCAAGGTGGATATTTTCTCGGATGAAGTGTTCGTGTTCACGCCGAAGGGCGATGTGGTGGATTTGCCCAAGGGCTCCATTCCCATCGACTTTGCTTACCGCATTCATACAGAGGTGGGGCATCACTGCGTAGGAGCCAAGGTCAATGGCAAACTGGTGCCGCTGGAGCACAAGCTCAAAAACGGCGATATCGTGTCCATTGTCACCAACAAGGCCAATAACGGCCCATCCCGCGACTGGCTCAATATCGTTGCTTCTTCGGAAACCCGCAGCAAAATCCGCTCTTGGTTCAAGAAGGAACGGCGCGAGGAAAATATCGAGCGGGGCATGGAACTTATCCGCGAGGAGGCTAAGCGCTTAGGCTATGCGCCCAAGGAGCTCTTAAAGGATGGCCGCCTGCTCGAAGTGGCTAAGAAGCTCAACATTTTGAGCGAGGATGATTTGCTGGCGGCTGTAGGCTATGGCGGTTTGGCTGTTCATGGCATTTTGACCCGTCTGGTGGAATTCCATAAGGAAGACATCAAGGAAAAGACGCCGCTGGATGTAACCCAGATGTTGTCGGCCTTGAAGCGTCCGGCCAATGGCGGCCGCAAGAGCAAATCAAGCCACGGCGTATTGGTTGAGGGCGAAAGCGGTCTGATGGTGAGACTCGCACGCTGCTGCAATCCGATTCCCGGCGACCCAATCACGGGTTATGTGACTCGTGGCCGCGGTGTGTCTGTTCATCGCACTGACTGCCCCAATGTGCTCATGGATACGGATTTGACCCGTATGATTGAGGTGAGCTGGGATGTGGGTCTTGATAAGCAGTACAAGGTGGAACTGGAAATTGTCTGCAATGACCGCAGCGGTATTCTGGCCAATGTGCTGTCGGTGCCTACGGAAATGAAGATTAACATTCACAGCATTAACGCCAACCCGAATCGCAATACCAAGACCTCTACCATCTACCTGGGACTCGATGTGAACAGCAACACCCAGGTGAAGCAGATTATCACCCGTCTGCGCCGGGTCAAGGACGTTTACAGCGTGGTAAGAAAAATGGGCAGCAATCCCAATATGTAGTTTGTCATAAAATACTTTTTCTGCTATAATGGATATATTTGATTTAAGAAGTCAAACTGTGTGTTATAAGACGGAGAACATGACGCGTTATTAGATATATGAAAGGGTAGGTTTTATGGCACAGACATTTACCATGGACGATTTGAAACAGCGCTTGCAGGCTCGCCAGCATAAGATGACGCCCCAGCGTCAGACGGTACTGCAGGTGTTCCTTGACCATCCCGGTGAGCATCTTTCCGCAGAGGATGTGTATGGCATTCTGCGGCAGGGCAGCTCGGAAATCGGTCTGGCTACGGTTTACCGCAGTCTGGAATTGCTGTCGGATTTGGAAATTCTGCAGAAGATGGAGTTCGGCGACGGCTGCAGCCGTTATGAGGTCAATACCACGAATCCTTTGGAACACCATCATCATCACCTTATCTGCACGACCTGCGGCAAGGTGACGGAGTTTGAAGACGATTTGCTGGATGAACTGGAAGGGGATATCCAGAATAAACTGGGTTTCAAAGTCCTCAATCATCAGGTGAAATTCTACGGTACATGCAAGGAGTGCCAAAAAGAAAATTGAAGGTAAGAACCTTTACACTGAACTCGAAAAAAGAAATTATATCCAAGATTACCCGGGAAGTGCTGACACTCTTTAAGGTGGAAGTCGTGGGCCGGGAAGGCGAGGCAGATTTTGCGCAGCTTTCTGTGGTCAATCATCGCCTGCCGGTAGAGGGCGAGCCGCGTGAAGGCGCGAAGGTCTGCATGGAAACCACGCTGATGCTCTTTGCAGAGGATGGCACGCTAAAAAGCTATACCCGCTGGGAATGTGGCAAAGAGGACGAGCTGGAGCGGGCGGCGGTAAACCGCACGATAAAGCTCAATCTCTACCATATCTTCTGTGAGGAACTGGGCTATGCGCCTGCCCCTTGGGGGATTCTCCACGGGGTACGTCCCACCAAAATCGTCCATCGCTGGATTGAATACGGCATGGATGAGGAAGCCATCGTCAAGCGTTTGATGACCGACTTTGCCTGCAGTGAGGAAAAGGCACGGATTATCACGCCGATGGCGTTCCGTCAGCTGCCGTTCCTCAAGACCTCGGACGAAAAGACCATCAGTATTTATGTGGGGATTCCCTTCTGTCTGACCCGCTGCCTGTATTGTTCCTTCCCGGCTAATGTACTGCCGGGGCCGAAGAAACTTGCCGAGTTTATGGCGGTGCTTAAAAAGGATATCGAGGGCGCTAAAGCGGCGGTGGAGGCACACGGCCTTAAAGTCCAGAATATCTATGTGGGCGGCGGTACGCCGACTGCTCTGCCGGACGCGGAATTCCGCACGATGCTCGGCTGGGTCTGTGATGCCTTCTATCACGATAATCTAGCCGAGTTTACGGTGGAGGCAGGCCGACCCGATAGCATTACGCCGGAAAAGATTGCGGCTATGCGGGATTTCAAGGTCACGCGCGTCAGCGTCAATCCGCAGACCATGCAGGAGCGAACCTTGAAGGTTATCGGCCGTCAGCATACGCCGGAAGCGGTTACGGAAATGTACCATGCCCTGCGGGCAGCGGGCATTCCCCATATCAACATGGATTTGATTTTGGGCCTGCCCGGTGAGACGGCGGCTGATGTGGACGATACACTGGCCAAGGTCACTGCGCTGAATCCGGACGATATCACCCTGCACGCTTTAGCCTTGAAACGCGGCTCACGCCTCAAGCTCATTATGGAAGAACGCCATGTGGACTTGCCCAGCGCAGAGGAAACGCGCAAGATGGCGGAAGTGGCCATGGGCTATATGAAGCGTTTCGGCTATGAGCCGTATTATCTTTACCGTCAAGGCTATATGGCCGGTGATTTGGAAAATATTGGCTGCTGTCATAAAGGTGCCGAAGGGATGTACAACATCCAGATTATGGAGGAACATCAGACCATTATCGGCATTGGCGGCGCCGCCACGAGCAAAGTGGTTGACTTTAAGAACAAGCGCATGAAGTCCTCATTCAACGCCAAGGATTTAGTGACATACTTGCGCGATATTGATATTTATATCGAGAAACGGCGGGCTCTTTTGGATGAAGCCTGCGCAAATTAATTAGGGGGAGTAAGACGAATGTTAACCAATGCCCCAAGAGGGACAAAGGATATATTGCCCGATACTGTCGGACAATGGACCTATGTGGAAGAAAAAATCCGTGACCTGTGTGCCCGTTATGGCTACAAGGAAATCCGTACGCCGATGTTCGAGCATACGGAGCTGTTCCATCGCGGTATCGGCGAAGGCACGGATGTGGTGGACAAGGAAATGTACACCTTCACCGACCGTGGCGACCGCAGCATTACCCTGCGTCCGGAAAACACGGCTTCGGCTGTGCGTGCCTATCTGCAGAACAAGCTCTATGGTGACAGCAGCCTGACGAAGCTTTTCTACATCGGCTCCATGTTCCGCTATGACCGTCCGCAGGCCGGCCGTATGCGCGAATTCCATCAGTTTGGTGTCGAAGCTTTAGGCGAGTCCAATCCGGCCGTGGATGCAGAAATCATCATGCTGGCTATGGATTTATTAGGTGGCCTGGGACTTAAAGACCTCAAGCTGTCCCTGAATTCCGTTGGCTGTCCGAAATGCCGTCCGGTATACCGCAAGGTTCTGCAGGACTTCTTCCGCGATAAGCTCGAAGATTTGTGCGATGACTGCAAAGACCGTTTTGAGCGCAGCCCGCTGCGTATCCTCGACTGCAAGGCTGATGCCGACAAGCCCTATATGGCTGATGCACCGAAGATTACGGACTGCCTCTGCGAGGAATGTCAGGACCATTTCCACAAGGTACAGCACTTCCTGACGGAAGCTGGCGTGGAATTTGAACTTGATGCCCGTCTCGTGCGCGGTTTGGACTATTACACCAAGACCGCTTTCGAGATTAAATATCCGCCCCTCGGTGCGCAGAGTGCCGTTGCAGGCGGCGGCCGCTACGATGGACTCATTGAGGAAATCGGCGGCAACCCGACTCCGGCTGTGGGCTTTGCCACGGGGTTGGAACGTGTGCTGCTGGCACTGGAGAAACAGAATCTCCTGCCGGAAATGGACACGCAGACCGATGCGTTCGTGGTTGCTCTGGGCGAAGAGGCGCAGGGCGCAGCCTTTAAGCTCCTGACGAAATTGCGTCAGGCAGGACTTAAAGCCGGTATGGACTATGCGGGCCGGAGCATGAAGGCCCAGATGAAGCAGGCAAACAAGGCCAACGCCCGTTTTGCCTTAATCATCGGTGAAGATGAAGTCAAGGAAGCTTGCGTACAGCTCAAGGACATGGAAAAGAGCGAGCAGGAGAAAGTTTCTTTTGATAATATAATTGAAAAGCTATGTGCTGAGGTGAAAGGTTAATGGAAACATTACAAGGCATGAAGCGCGACCATCATTGTGGCGAGCTTCGCAAGGAAAATGTAGGCACGGATGTCGTGCTGTGCGGCTGGGTTGCCCGCCGTCGTGACCATGGTGGACTCATATTCGTGGATATGCGTGACCGTTCCGGTTTTGTGCAGGTTGTCTTTGATGAAGCCAGCATGGAAGGCGGCACGTTCCACAAGGCAGAATCCCTGCGTAACGAGTTCTGTATCGCTGTTCGCGGTACGGTACGCGCCCGCAGCGAAGAAACGGTGAACAGCAACATCGAAACCGGTGAAATCGAAGTTGTCTGCACCGAGCTGCGCATTCTGAACAAGGCTAAGACGCCGCCGTTCTACATTCAGGATGGCATTGATGTAGATGAAATGCTGCGCCTGAAGTATCGCTATCTCGACCTGCGCCGCCCGGAAATGCAGAAGAACATCATTCTGCGTCACCGCGTGACGAAGATTATGCGCGATTACTTCGACCGCAACGGTTTCCTCGAAATCGAAACCCCGATGCTCTGCAAGAGCACGCCGGAAGGCGCACGCGACTTCCTCGTGCCGAGCCGTGTAAACCCGGGCGAGTTCTACGCTCTGCCGCAGTCCCCGCAGATTTTCAAGCAGATTCTGCAGGTTGCCGGTTTTGAAAAATACTTCCAGATTGTGCGCTGCTTCCGTGATGAAGACCTGCGTGCTGATCGTCAGCCGGAATTCACCCAGCTCGATATCGAAATGTCCTTCAAGAGCCAGGAAGAAATTCTGACCATTATGGAAGAAATGGTTAAGGAACTCTTTGAAAAATCCATCGGTGCCAAGGTGGAAACGCCGTTTGAACGCATGGATTGGGATACGGCTATGGATAAGTACGGTTCCGATAAGCCGGACCTGCGCTTTGATATGCCGCTCATGGACATCTCCGAGTACGTTAAAGGCTCTGACTTCAAGGTGTTCAATGCCGTTATCGAAAACGGCGGCATGGTTAAGTGCATCAAGGTGGACGGCTATGCTGACATTCCGCGCCGCCGTCTGGATGAACTCGTTAAGTTCGTACAGATTTACGGTGCCAAGGGTCTGGCCTGGATTCAGTACAGCGAAGAAGGCGTTAAGAGCCCCTTCAAGAAGTTCTACAGCGATGAAACCTTCGCTAAGATTGCGGAAGCTACTGGCGCCAAGACCGGCGACCTGCTGCTCGTTGTGGCTGACAAGCGCCTCGTTGTTGACACGGCCCTCGGCCAGCTCCGTCTTGAAATGGGTAAGGAACGCAACCTCATTGACCCGGATAAACTCCGTTTCCTCTGGGTTGTTGACTTCCCGATGTACGAATGGAGCGATGAAGAAAAACGCTGGAAAGCTATGCACCATCCGTTCACGGCTCCGCGTGACGAAGATATCGAATTCCTCGCCACTGACCCGGGCCGCGTAAAGGCTAATGCTTACGACATGGTTCTGAACGGTGTCGAAATCGGTGGCGGCTCCCTGCGTATCTATAATGCAGAACTGCAGGAGAAGGTATTCGAATCCTTGGGCCTCACGCAGGAAGAAGCACATGCGAAGTTCGGCTTCATGATGGATGCCTTCCAGTACGGCACGCCTCCTCATGGCGGCCTGGCTTTCGGTCTTGACCGTCTGGTTATGATTATGGCGAAACGCGCTTCCATCCGTGACGTAATCGCCTTCCCGAAGACGCAGAGTGCTCGTGACGTTATGTCCAACGCTCCGTCCGAAGTTGACGATAAACAGCTCCGTGAGCTGTCCATCCGTACGGCAGTAAAGAAAAAAGAAGCTAAGCAGGAAGAAAATGCTTAACTGACCAATAGAGTCCTGGTTGGGGGATAATTCCCTAACAGCGAAAAAGTCCGCTGACACTTTTGTCAGCGGGCTTTTTCGAGTTCAGTTCGTGCTAAAGATATCCTGTTCATACGTTGTCAGGGGCGAACGGGGAGTACTTTTTCTGTTTCCCGCTAAACGACCCCTTCATAAAATAGAGCTGTCCAGCTACTCGCGCCGGGCAGGCCAACGGCGCTGCTTTCAGCGTATTTGCTTAGCTGTTTCCTACAGGGGCCGGCCTTCACTGCGTTCAGGCAATCGCTCCTAACAGAAAAAGCACTCCCCGTCCGCCCCAAGTTACGGATTAGCCTATTGTCACGAATTCATTGCTCCCGTAACAAGAACATCGATGTACTTGCTGCTTGTCACCACGAAAATGCCGTCTTATACGGACATCGCTTAGGGCGGAGGTGGTGATGCTTTTCGCCGTGAAACGACTGTCCGAACGCAGTGAGGAATGGCCCACAAACGGCACAAACTAAACACTGGGTTGAACATACGCGCCGCCGGTCTTGCCCGGCGCAGGTGGCTAAAAAGCCCATACATTTGCTTGTGGGTCATTTAGTGCAACGGCGAAAAGTATTACCACTTCCGCCCAAACTGAGCTGTAACAAAAATATTTCAGCAAGAACTAACTCACAAATTGTAATTTTTTGACTTAACCTACCAGAGTTTTCTTCGATATTAACTTTAGATGGATTTGTTTGCAAAATTGTGGAGGTGATGGCATGAATGTTGATGCTTTGCAGGGGATGACCGTCTGGGCAGAGCCGAGCAAAGATATGGTGAACAGGGATAAAACGGTATTGGCAAAGGGGCAATTTAGTACCATGCTGCGGCAGTTGGAAACCGGCGGTGGAATTACCGATACCGGGGAGAGTAACGGCGAAGATACCACTACGGTGATTCAGGTTATGTCGGATGGTTCTGTGCTGATTACGCTGTATGCAGGGGATAAGCTGGTATCCCAGACTAAGACCCATGCCGCACATCCGGATAAAATTCCAACGATTCTCAGTACGCAGGTCGAAAAATCTACACCGGATAAGGCGCAAGAGCAGCTGACAGCCAGTGAACAGGCTGCGCAAATGCTGAATATGCTGTTGCAAAAATAAAATCACTGACGAAAAGAGAGCGGTTGACGCTCTCTTTTATTTGTAGTAAACTTGTCTAATGAGTGTTTAGATGCAAATTGGGGAGGTAGCGGCGTGGCCGAAAAGATTGATATACTGGGCGTTAAGGTGGATTCTGTCACCATGGCTCAGGCAGTTGCACAGGTGGAAGGTTATATGGACGAACGGAAAAATGTCCTGATTGCCACTGCCAATGCAGAGATGATTATGCGGGCAACGCATGATGAGGAATTGAAAAATATCTTAAATGATGCCGCCTTGGTCGTGCCGGATGGGGCTGGTACGGTTTGGGCTGCCCATCACTTAGGTTATGAAATGCCGGAGCGTGTAGCGGGCTTTGACCTGGCGCAGGAACTCATGCGCATTGCTCCGAGCAAGAAGCAGAAGGTATTCTTCTTCGGTTCGGCTCCCGGCGTGGCAGAGAAGGCTAAAGCCAAGGCAGAGGAACTTTATCCCGGCATTGAAATCGTAGGTACGCGTGATGGCTACTTCAAGCCCGAGGATGAACCTGCCATCATTGAAGAAATCAAGGCCGCACAGCCGGACTTGCTGCTCGCCGCCCTTGGCGTACCCAAGCAGGAAAAGTGGCTTAATGCGCACTTAAAGGAACTGGGTGTACCGGTGGCTATTGGTGTAGGTGGTACGCTGGATGTTATGGCCGGTGTCATGAAACGCGCCCCGTATTGGATGCAGAAGGCCAAGCTCGAATGGCTGTTCCGCGGTCTTTTGCAGCCGAAACGTGCAGGCCGTCTGATGGCTCTGCCGAAATTTGTGTTGAAAGTGCATGGCTATAAGTCAAATCGCGCGTAATATTTAAGAATATAAGGAGGTGGAAGCTTGACCCCTATTATTTCTGAGGGTTACCCCTTTATTGGTGCCTGCTTTTTGCTGGCGCTTCTCGTGGGCTTTTCCATTAGCCCCTATGCGGCGGTAATCCCCATTGTACTGATGTTTTATTTTTGTTATTTCTTCCGCAATCCCAAGCGGGAAATTGCGCTTGACGAAGATGTGATTCTTTCGCCGGCTGACGGTACCGTGACGGATATCGTGCCGATGGAAACGGACGAATTTGTAAAAGAGCCTTGCAACAAGGTCGTTATCTTTATGTCCGTATTCAACGTGCATGTGAACCGCAGTCCGATTCGGGGCAAAATCAAGCTGCAGAAGTATTTCTGCGGCCGTTTCCGTCCCGCTTATAAAGATACAGTGGGCTTTGAGAACGAGCACCATGTGCTCGGCATCGAAAATGAACGCATTCGTATCAGTGTAAAACAGATTGCCGGCATCTTAGCTCGCCGCATCGTGTCCTATGTGACTTTGGATGATGAAATGAAGCAGGGCGAGCTTTACGGTATGATTAAATTCGGTTCCTGCCTGGAAGTGGTAATGCCGAAAAATGTAGAAATCGCCGTGACCAAGGGGCAGAAGGTTTCTGGCGGCTTGACCGTTTTGGGGAGGATAAAAGACTGATGGATTACAGACGTTTTCTACCGAATTTATGCACGTCCATGAACCTCGTGTTTGGTATGTGCTCCATACTTTCGACCTATCATGGTGATTTGATTTGGGGCTCGATTTTCATTTTGCTGGCGCTCGTGGCCGATGGCCTTGATGGCCGCACGGCGCGTTTCTTTGGCGTGTCCAGCGAAATGGGCAAGGAAATGGATTCGCTCTGTGACCTGGGCTCCTTTGGCATTGCGCCGGCATTTTTGGCATGGGTATTCGTGTTGCAGCATCATGGCCTTTTGGGCATGGCTGTGGTGATTATCTTTGCCGTGTGCGGCATGTGGCGTCTGGCCCGCTTTAATGTCAATGCGGATGTCGTGCATGGCTATTTCATGGGGTTGGCAATTCCTGCCGGCGGCAATATCGTGGCGATGACCACCCTGCTCTTTGTGAGCTTGGGCATTGACCCGCTGGGCTTTGGCATCACTTATCCCATCATCATGGCCATTGTAGGTTATCTGATGGTGAGCCATGTGCATTACCCTAATTTCAAGGGGGATGGGGCAGAACCCATTTACCTTGTTACGAAGATTTTTGCGTTTGTGATGTTTGCCGGTATTTTGTGGCTGGGCCATGAGGCTTTGCTGCCGGCGCTGGCGGTGGCAGTATTCTGCACCTATGGCGCAGCCGGTATACTCAATACAATTATTGCACTGTTTGCAAAGGAAGGCTGATGATTTTTGACACATCCATTTGACATCATCATGGTGCCGATGCAGATAATGATTTTCCTCTTTACCTTGTATTTCTTCATCATTGGTTTCTGCGGCATGTGGCGGCGGAAAGAGAAGAAGATTAAGACTCCGAAAAAGACGTTTGCGCTCGTGGTGGCCGCGCATAATGAGTCGGCGGTTATCGGTCAGCTGGTAGAGAATCTGGGCCACCTGAACTATCCGAAGGATATGTACGATATCCATGTGGTTGCCGACAACTGTGAGGATAATACGGCCGAAGTGGCCGCGGCAGCTGGCGCCATCGTCCATGAGCGCACGCACCCGACGAAAAAGAGCAAGGGTTACGCACTCGACTGGATGTTTGACCGCCTGTTCAAGATGGACAAGGAATACGATGCCGTCTGCGTGTTCGACGCCGACAACCTCGTACATCCGCAGTTCCTGATGGAAATGAACAACCGCCTCTGCAAGGGCGATAAGGTTATCCAGTGCTATATGGATGCCAAGAACCCTTACGATACCTGGGTGGCTGGAACCTTTGCCATTGCGTTCTGGGTTATCTGCCACATTTCCCATCTGGCCAAGTCCAATATCGGCCTGTCCGCCTGCCTGGGCGGCACGGGCATGTGCTTTGACATGGAAATCCTCAAGCGCCATGGCTGGCAGGCAACCTGCCTGACCGAGGATATGGAATTTACCATGAAGTGCATGGCCGAAGGGATCAAGACCAGTTGGGCGCATGACGCCATCATCTATGATGAAAAGCCGCTGACTTTCAAGCAGTCCTGGAATCAGCGCCGCCGTTGGGCGCAGGGGCAGTTTGATGTGGGCAACCGCTTCATTCCGAAGATGCTCAAAGCTGGTTGGAAAAACAAGGACATCCGCATGTGGGACGAATGCATTTACCTCATGCAGCCGCATTTCCTGATGATTTCCACCATCTTCATCATCATCAGCTATATTCAGCTGGCGTTCCCGCCGTTCTACACGAACATCTATAACTTCATGCCGTCGCAGCTCATGACCGCCATCATGCTCGGTCAGTACATTCTGCCCATGATTATCCTCATAAAGATTCGGGCAAAATGGAAATCCTGGCTCTACATGCTGCTCTATCCCGTGTTCATCTACTCGTGGATTCCCATTATCTTCCTGGGCTTTATCCACCGCAATGAACACGAGTGGAGCCATACGAAGCACACTCGCGCCATGAGCATGGATGATATCGTGGGCAACGTGAAGAATACGAAAGACATTTTGAAGTAAATCAGCAAGCCTTCCCTTAATGGGAGGGCTTTTGTGTTATAATAATGCTATAGAGGGACGCAAGGAGAGGTAGTTATGCGTTTAATTAAAAAAATGCAAGAGCAGGAGCGCTTTTCGCCCTCCGAGCAGAACATGATCAATTACATCCTGAGCCATAAACGGGAACTGGCGAACCTTTCCATCCGGGATTTGGCGCAGAGAACCTACAGTAGTCCGGCAGGTATCTTTCGACTGTGCCAAAAACTGGGGCTCAAGGGCTACAACGAATTCAAGCTGCGTTTCATCAGCGAATTCAACCGCACGGAAAAAGCAGCGCCTTGTGAGGAAATAAAAATCAAACGTCCGATTACCTCCGTGGATAATCCGGAGGGTATTATACAGAAGATGGCCGCGTTGGAGATTGAGGCCATCGAGGAGACCAAAAACGAAATGGACATAGCGCAGGTGGTGCGCGTGGCAAAAATGATGCGTAAAGCCGCCAGCATTGATATCTATGCCTACGACCAGAACTATCATCTGGCGCAGAGCATGGTCTTTAATATGCTGCAGGTAAAATGCGTGGCCGTAGCCAACAGTTCCATGACCTCACAGCTGGCACAGGCCATGCTTTCGGATTCTACGCATCTGGCCGTTATCATCAGCCGTACAGGTATGAACAAACGCCTGCTGCGGACGGCACAGCTTTTGAAACAGCAGGGCACGAAAATCGTCCTCTTTTCCACCTCGGAAAAAACGCCGTTAGCGAAATATGCGGACGAGTTTCTCTATGTTGCCAACACGCTTGACCTTGACTATATGGACATGGGCGGCATGATTTTTTCCGTAGGGGTGCGCTATTATCAGGATGTGCTGTTCGGTCTGCTGCTGGCACAGGATTATGATGATATCGAAACATTCACCAATCGTCTCGATGATGGCATGGGCCACTTTGATGATAATGACCGTTTATGGTAACGCCAATAATTGTAAACACTGTTTCAGACAGAGCCGCGAGGCTCTATTTTTTTGTAAACAGCGTCCCGAAAGCGACCAAACCGATTGAAACACGTTATATAGCTGTGTTATATTGTCACATGTAAGACGGATTGATAATTTTTATTTGTGAAATGAAAGGAAGATCGGTATATGTCCTCAAAAGTCAGAGACTATGAAAAGCTGGCGGGCGATATCATCGCTGCCGTAGGCGGCAAGGATAATATCTCGGAAGCTGCTCATTGCGCAACGCGCTTACGGCTCGTGTTGAAAGAAACAACTGCCGACGCCAAGGAAAAGGTCAGTGCCATGGCCGGAGTCATCACCGTTGTGGAAAGCGGTGGTCAGTTCCAGGTGGTAATCGGCACCCACGTCACCGATGTTTACAAGGTAGCGGCAGAAATGCTACACCTCGAAAACAGCGAGGACGGCTCGAAAGCCTCGAAAGGCATTGCGGCTGCTGTTATCGGTGCGATTTCCGGGTGTGTATCGCCAATCGTCTATGTGCTGGCAGCCTGCGGTCTGCTGCAGGGTGCGTTAATCATCGCCACGGCCCTTTATCCTGATGTGGTGGACAATACGACCTTTCAGGTGCTGACGTATATGTCATGGACACCGTTCACTTATCTGCCGGTACTCATCGCTCTGGCTGGTTCCAAGTATTTCAAGGTGGATACGCTGCTCGCTGTACTGTGCTGCTGTGCGCTGGTGAATCCCTCCTGGGGAGAAATTGCCGGACGCATTGCCGCCGGTGAACCGCTTACCTTCATGATGCTGCCGCTGGCAGAAACCACTTACACATCCACGGTACTGCCGCCGATTATCGTTCTGGCATTATTGGTCTATGTGGAACGTTTCTTCAAACGTCACATGCCCGAAGTATTGCAGCCCATCTTCGTGCCGCTTTGCAGCTACCTGATTATGGTACCGGCTACGTTATTGGTTGTCGGCCCGATTACCTCCGGTGTTGCCCATGGCCTGTCTACGGCCTTTCAGGCGTTCTACACGCATTTGCCCTGGCTCTGTGCTATGGTCTTCGGTGCATTCTGGCAGGTATTCGTCATCTTCGGTGTACATTGGACTTTCGTGCCCATCTTCCTGACGGAATTTGAACAGGTTGGTTTCTCTACCTTGCAGGCTTTCTGCGGTATTGCCGTTTGCGCACAGGTTGGTGCGGTCTTCGGCGTCTGGTTCAAGAGCAAGAGCAAAAAGACCAAAGGCGTGGCCATGTCCGCCGGTCTTACGGGACTCTTTGGTATCACGGAACCCACCATCTACGGTATCACCTTGCCGCTCAAAAAGCCCTTTATCTGTGCCTGCATTGCTTCGGCAGCAGGTTCCCTGGCAGCTTCCTTCTTTGGCACACTTTACTATGCTTTTGCCGGTTTGGCTGGTCTGCTCACCGTGCCCAATGCCTATAACGCTGCAAATCCTACTTCCCTGACTGGTGCTGCTATTGGTACGGCCATCGCGCTCGTTGGTGCCTTTGTCCTGGTACAGCTTGTTGGCTTCGAGGAAAAGGTGGAGGAACCTGTTCTGGAAGAAAAAGAAGCCCTGCCCGCTCTGCCGTTCGAGCTGGCCAGCCCCATCAAGGGCGAAGTAAAGCCGCTGTCTGCTTGCAAGGATTTGGCTTTTGCCAGTGGTGCCATGGGCAAAGGTGTGGTCATTGAACCCACCGAAGGCAAAGTCTATGCTCCCTGTGATGGGCAGGTCATGATGCTCTTTGAAACCTTGCACGCAATCGGCCTTAAGAGTGAAAATGGCGCGGAACTGCTCATCCATGTCGGTCTGGATACCGTAAAGCTGAATGGCCAAGGTTTCAAGGCATATGTTCAGGGCGGCGATTCGGTAAAGAAAGGCGATTTGCTCATCGAGTTCGATATCGACTTCATTGAGGAAAAAGGCCTTTCGGTTACAACACCGATGGTCATTACTAACGCAGATAATTACGTAGATTTTATTCCGAGCACAGGCAATCACCTTTCCGGTGACAAAGTGCTGGATATCATTCCCGCTTAAAAAGTTTTTACATATCTCAGGAGGTTTATCATGTCATTTTCCAATGGATTCTTATGGGGCGGTGCTGTTGCTGCCCATCAGTTAGAGGGCGCCTGGCAAGAAGGCGGCAAAGGCGTGAGTGTAGCTGACGTCATGACCGTCGGCGGTTACGGCAAGCCCCGTGAAATCACCGATGGTGTACTGGAAGGCAAAATCTATCCCAATCATGATGCCATCGACTTTTACCATCATTATAAAGAAGATTTGGCGCTCATGGCGGAAATGGGCTTCAAAGCCTTCCGTACCAGCATTGCCTGGACGCGTATCTTCCCCAAGGGGGACGAGGCGGAACCCAACGAGGAAGGACTCAAATTCTACGATGACCTCTTTGATGAAATGCGCTGCTTGGGCATCGAACCTGTGGTAACGCTGTGCCACTTCGAGCTGCCTTATCATCTCGTGACGGAATACGGTGGCTTCCGCAACCGCAAGGTCGTGGACTTCTTCGTAAAATTTGCCACCACCTGTTTTGAGCGTTATAAAGACAAGGTCAAATATTGGATGACCTTCAACGAAATCAACAATCAGCGCAACACGGATGTTCCCTTCTTTGCCGTGACCAACTCCGGCTTTACTTACAAAGAAGGCGAGGACAGAAAGCTGGTTCTCTATCAGGTAGCCCACAATGAATTCGTCGCTTCGGCCAAAGCCGTAATCGCCGGCCATAAAATCAATCCCAAATTCCAGATTGGCTGCATGCTGAATATCGGCCCTGTCTACACGGAAAGCTGCCGTCCTAATGATGCCATCACCGCCATGAAGGAAATGGACAAGACCTGGTTCTTCTCCGATGTGCAGTGCCGTGGCCATTATCCGACGTACGTCCTCAAAGAATGGGAAAACAAAGGCTACAAGATTCAGATGGAAGATAACGATTTGGAAGTGCTGGACCAGGGCAAGGTGGATTACTTCGCCTTCAGCTACTATCAGACAGTCGTCGTAAGCTCCGTCAAGAAAAACGAGGATGGCGACGAATTCAGCAACGGTCTTGACAATCCCTATGTGGAAAAATCCGACTGGGGTTGGAAAATCGACCCCGTTGGTCTGCGCTACGCATTGAATCTCGTGCAGGAACGCTATGAGCTGCCCATGATGATTGTCGAAAACGGCATTGGCCTTCATGAAACTGAAGCGGACAAACAAGAAGACGGCATGATTCACGACGATGCCCGCATTGCTTACTTCCGTGCGCATATCAGCGAAGTGAAGAAAGCTGTGGAGGAAGACGGTGTTGACCTCCTGGGCTATCTGACCTGGGGCCCCATTGACCTCGTGTCTGCCGGTACCGGTGAAATGGAAAAACGCTATGGCTTTATCTATGTAGATAAAAACAACAAAGGCGAAGGCACTCTGCGCCGCGAGAAGAAAAAATCCTTCTTCTGGTACAAAGATGTCATTGCCAGCAACGGCGAAAAACTCTAACTAGAAAAATAACATATCGGAATAAAAGAACGGGAGCCGCCAAATTGACAAGTCAGATTGACATGTCAATTTGGCGGCTTTTGACATTGTCAATGTTGAAATAGCAATATTTAGGTGGTATAATCATGTGTACTTTATATGTAGGTAAGGAGTTTGATATATATGTATACGTTAAAAGTAGAGGGCGCTTTCGAGGCGGCCCATCATGTAAATGGTTATCCCGGCAAATGTGCCCGTCTGCATGGCCATAACTGGGTAGTGGAAGCTGTCGTCAAAGGCAAGGAACTGGACGAACTGGGCATGTTGGTGGACTTCAAAATCATCAAGCAGACCTTAAAGGACACGTTGGAGCATTTTGACCACCGTTATCTCAATGAGCTGGAACCCTTCAAGAACGGTGTGAATCCCACGGCAGAGAATCTTGCCCGCATTATCTTTGAGGAACTCTCCGGTCATGAAATCTTCCAGCGGGACAGCAAGCTCTCTGCCATCACGGTTTTTGAATCGCCGAAATCCAGCGTGACCTATACCGAGGATTGAGCCATGAAAGAAAATCTGATTGAAATTTTTTCCTCCATTCAGGGAGAAGGCAAGTATGTGGGTTGCCGTCAGGTGTTTGTGCGTCTTGAGGGATGCAATCTCGATTGCAGTTATTGTGACACGGAAAACGCGCCGGGCAGTCATCCGCAGTGCGAAGTGGAAACCTATGCGGGCAGCCGCGAGTTTGCCAAGCTCCCCAATCCGCGTTCGGCGGAGCAGGTGGCTATGGAAATCAACCGCCTTTGCAAGGAAGTACCTCATCAGGCTGTGAGCTTTACCGGTGGTGAGCCGCTCTTGCATGCAGACTTTATCCGCGAAGTGGCTAGGGAAGTAGAAGTGCCTGTCTTTTTGGAAACCAATGGCACGCTGTACAAACAACTGGAGAGCATCATAGACATCACCGATATTATCAGCATGGATATCAAGCTGCCAAGCATCGTGAGCCAGCCCCAGTGGGAGGCGCACAGGAAGTTTATCGAAACGGCCAAGCCCAAAGACCTTTATATCAAATTGGTGGTAGCCGACGAAACCACGGAAGAAGAATTCCGCAAGGCCATTGATTTGGTGGCAGAGACGGCACCGGAAACACTCTTTATCATCCAGCCGGTCACGCCTTACGGCGGCTGTCAGGCGGCCAGCCCGGAAAAAATCCTTATCTGCCAGAATTACGCGCTGACCAAACTCAAGGATGTGCGCGTAATTCCGCAGACGCATAAGATGATTGGGCAGATATAAAAACGCATAAATACTTACACGGCAAGGCTTTACGGATATTTTCGCAGAGCCTTGCCGTGTATTTTTTGCTAAAAGACTGATTTTAATGGAAATATAATGATAATAGGGTATCCTATTCTTCAGTGAGTTGTCAGAGAAAAATGAAGAAGTGGTGATACTTAAATGTGGAAAAAATCAGCCTTTCGTTTTCAATACCTAAGAGAAAATTTCATGGAGATTATGACACGCCGGCTTAGAATGCTCTGGGCGCGGTTTCCCGAGGCGGCTCTGCTGAATCTTGTACATCTTGTCTATCAAGGCATATTCTTGCTAGAGGTCAATCTGGAAGATATCGATAAGGACTGGATTATCTGGACGATTCGGCTGTTGTCGCTGATTCTGGTGGCTGTGGCAGTGGAGCTTTGGCGTGAACGCAAGGGCGACTGGCCGGCGGGAAAATACCGCTGGAAAATCTGGTGTGCGCTACTGTTCTGGGGCATTATACAGGAAGCTGGCACGAAATTTTTGCCGGAGATAGAACAGGTGATGTTCCTTTTTGTCATTCCCGGCTTTTGGCTTTGCCTGATTCTTTATCTGCTTCTGCCAAAGGAAAAGGAATGGCAGAGTGCGCAGCTGCGGTGCGTTGCGAATGCTTTCCTAACAGCTGGTGTTCTGGGCGGAATGATTTCCCTGCTTTTGGGGATTTGTTTGGCGGCGGTGCGGGCATTGCTGCTGCCTGTTCCCATGGAGGCAAGCTTATTTCTGCTAGGCGTGTTGCCTTTTGCCTGTGCGGTCAATGTGCTGCTGTGTCTGTTACCAGAGATAAATGAGGAAGTGTCGGCAGCAGAGCCAGTCGTGGGCAATTCGGTCATAGGGCTGGTATTTCCCTGTTATGTATTTTTGCTGCTGATTCTCTATCTGTACATTGGTAAAATCATCATCCTACAGGCCATGCCCATTGGGGAAATGAATTGGTATGCTTCCCTGGCCATGCTCGGGTATGGATTTTTCTACTTCTTCTGGAATGATATTCAGAAGGGCTGGTATGAAAAGTTCATGCGTTGGGGTCTGATTTTCTTCCTGCCCATCCTCGTTGTCCAGTTCTGTGGCATCTGGATTCGGTACGAAGCCTACGGCCTTACCTCCCTGCGTTATGCTTCCATGATTTGTACGGCCTGCGGTATTCTGATGCTCGCCTTTCGCTTCCTGCGGCAGGGGATGCGTCCGCTTTTTCTGTTGGGGGCTGTTTTGCTGTTGGTCTTTTCGATTACTCCGCTTAACGTCATGCGGGTGCCCCTGCATAATCAGCAGGCACGTTTAATCGCGCTGCTGGAGCAGGAAGGTTTGTATGAAGATGGCAGGATTGTGATGAGCCATCCGATTTCTGCAGAACGCACGCCGGCTATAAGGAGTTGTGTGGAGTATATCTGTGAATCCAATCTGGACAGCGAGCGCAGGGAGGACTTTTGCCGGCAGGTCGATGAAATAAATTGGAGGGATTACTACATTAATGCCAAGCCAACGAATGGCAAGACAAAAAAGCGAACGGAGCAGACTAAAGTGGTCTTTAAGCCACGGCAAAAGGGAATTCCCGTTGCCGGTTTCCGAATGGTTTATTCCTTTACCGTCAAGCGGGGAGTGGCCGTGATACAGCTGGAAGATGGAAATAAGCAAGTGGTGGATATCCACGATTATGTGAAGGGGCTTATGGCCGCGCATAAAAATGATGCGGGAACGCAGAATGTCGTTCTCGATGATGAATACCTGCTCGAAGATAAGTCCCGCCTGTATTTCACGGAGATTACGGTTCGGAGGCCCGAAGGAAGCAAAGAGCTGCTCATAAGCGGGAGGGGATATTTACTGCAGAAGTGATGCGGGATTTATCCGCTGATTGATGAATTTGGGGCTTAACTTGTCCGCAAATCGTTCGATATATAGAATAGCACAAGGATGTGCTGCTTCAGTTAGCTGAGGAGGTGTGGCTATGGATATGAGTATCGCCGCAATGTCGGTGAACATGCATCAAGGGCAGGCCATGCAGGATATGGGCATGGCGGTTCTGAAAATGGCCATGGATACCACGGAAGTTGCTGCAGAGGAAATGCTGGAGGAACTGGCCGTTGACCCGAATCTGGGCACGATGGTGGATATTCAGGCTTAAAAGAAAACTGCTGTATCAGGCTTTCGCTGTGATACGGCAGTTTTCTTTTGTGTTTCGGCTTGTTTTGTGGTATCATTTATGGTTGGTAGTGGTCTATCATCAGACCACTTGGACAGCTGAAATTTAGGAGGTTTTTATTTGGCTGCAATTACTTATGAATTAGTGAAAAAGGACGAGGCAACAGGTGCTCGTGCCGGTATTATCCATACACCCCATGGCAGTTTCCCAACGCCGATTTTTATGCCTGTGGGCACGCAGGCTTCGGTCAAGGGCGTTTCGCCGGAAGAGTTGAAGGATTTGGGTGCGGGGATAATCCTCTCGAACACCTATCATTTGTTCCTGCGTCCGGGCATGGAGCTCGTCAAGGAAGCTGGCGGCCTGCATAAATTCATGCACTGGGATGGGGCGATTCTCACCGACAGCGGCGGGTTCCAGGTTTTCTCGCTGGGCGATTTGCGCAAAATCACCGAAGAAGGCGTGACCTTCCGTTCGCATATTGACGGTTCAAAGAAGTTCCTGTCGCCGGAAGTTTCTATGCAGGTGCAGATGTGCTTAGGTTCGGATATCGTCATGGCCTTTGACGAATGTGTGCCTTATCCTGCTGACCATGACTATGCCAAGCAGTCCACGGAGCGCACGCTGCGTTGGGCACAGCGCTGCAAGGATACCATGACGGCGCCCAATCAGGGCCTGTTCGGCATCGTGCAGGGCGGCATGTACAAGGATTTGCGCAAATGGCATGCCAAAGAGATGGTGGAGATGGACTTCCCCGGCTACGCCGTGGGCGGCCTGTCTGTAGGTGAACCGCCGGAACTCATGTATGAGATGCTGGAATATTCCACGTCCCTGCTGCCGGAGAACAAGCCCCGCTATCTGATGGGCGTGGGCACGCCTGACCATCTTGTGGAAGGCGTAATGCGCGGCATTGATATGTTCGACTGCGTATATCCGACCCGCGTGGCCCGCAATGGCATGGCCATGACCTGGACGGGCAGACTGGTGATGAAAAATGCCAACCTCACCCATGACCATCATGTGATTGAGGAGGGCTGTGGCTGTTACGCCTGCCGCAACGGTTATACCCGTGCTTATATCCGCCATCTGGTGCGCGCTGGGGAAATCTTCGGCCTGCGCCTGCTGTCGCTGCACAATCTCTACTTCCTCGAAGAATTTGTGCGCAGAATGCGTCAGTCGATTATTGACGGTAAGTTTACGCAGTTCCGCAGTGAATTTTTGGCCAACTACAAACGCTGATAAATTAAAGAAGAGGTGCTTATTATGACTCCGGAAACCATGACAGCTTTGGGCACTTGGGGCCCAATCTTTGTGATGATTGCGATTTTCTATTTCCTTCTGTATCGTCCGCAGAAAGCGGCGCAGAAACGCCGCATGAGCATGCTCGATACATTGGAAAAGGGCAACAAGGTTATGACCATCGGTGGTATCTACGGTACGATTGCGGGCATTGACGATAAGGTAATCAAGTTGAAAATTGCCGAAAACACGGTGATTGAGGTTTCCCGGGCTTCCATCAATGCCAACATTACCCAGGATAAGCAGGCCTAAGTTATGGATACGGATAAAAAGGAACTGCTGGCTGAGAAAAAGGCTTTGCGTGCAAAGATTTTGGCGGTTCGGCGGGAACTGAAAGAGCCGTACCGTCAAAAGGCCAGCCAGCGCATGATTGATGTGTTCTGTGCATTGCCGGATTTCAAGGAGCCGAAGGTCGTCATGTGTTATGCCTCCATGGGCGATGAAGTGCAGATTCGTCCACTGATTCAGCGCTGGCTGGATATGGGGGTTACGGTGACTATGCCCAGAGTAATCAGCAAGGGGCAGATGGAGGCTGTGACCTTGCCGGACTTAGATAGTCTGGTGGAAGGGGAGTATGGCATCCTGACGCCGGACCCGGCTAAGAGTCAGGTGGTTGCTCCTGAGGAACTCGATATGATTGTCGTGCCCGGGGTAGCCTTTGATACCCGGGGTGAACGGCTCGGCATGGGGGCAGGCTTCTATGATGCGTTTATGGCGAAGGCCGTCAAGGCAAAACGGATTGCCCTTGCCTATTCGTGTCAGCTGGTGGCGAATATTCCCATGGAAGAGCATGACGAGCTGGTGCATAAGATTATTACGGAGCAGGGAATTTATAACTGCTTATTGTAAGTGAGTTTCTATGTACTTTTCTTTGGCGCAAAGAAAAGTACCAAAAGAAAACTGCGGACTGAAATCACATCACGTGATTTACGTCCGCGAGCGCCCGTCCATGGGCGCCGAGGGGAGAGTGCATGAAGTGGAAGTAAAAATTGGCATGGCCAAGACTTCTAAGTATGCGACGGAAGTCTGTGGCGATACCTGCGATATTGTGGAGCGTCCCCATGGGGGGATTTCAGCCATCATTGCCGATGGGCAGGGAAATGGGCTGGCTGCTCATCATACCAGCAGCTGGGTGGTGAATAAGGCCACGCAGCTGATTTCCGACGGTGCCCGTGATGGGGCTGTGGCCCGGGCGGTGCATGATTATCTCTATGCCATGAAAGACAAGAAAGTATCCTGCACGCTGACGGTGGTAAGCGCTGACCTCGATACGGAAACGGCGGTTATCAGCCGCAATTCCAATTGCCCGGTCATCATCAAGACGTCAGAGTATGAAACGGTGTATGATGAAAATGTCGAGCCTATCGGCGTCAACCGTCATATGAAGCCCTTGATGTACGAGGTGCCGTTGACGGCGGGGATGCTGATTGTGTCCTATACGGACGGCATTGCCCATGCCGGCAAAAAGCGCCTGGGCCATCCGGCTGATTTTGAGAAAATCATGGAAATCGTTCGCAAGAATGAAGCCGAGGATGTGGCCTTTATCGCCAAGAGCATTATGGATTATGCGTTGGAACTCGATGCCGAAAAGGCGTCGGATGATATGACGGTGCTAGTCATGGGGATTACGGATGGTTCGCCATCGAGCCCTAAGATTGAGCAGCTTGAGGTAACATATCCTTATTAATTTTTTAACTGGATAGGAGTGATTGTCTTGAAGATTGCGGTTGTGGGAGTTTGTGCTTCGGGAAAGACGACGCTGGTTGCCGGGTTAAAGGCGGCTGGCTTTGATGCTTATAATGTGGCGCAGGAACATTCCGGGATTCATGATTTTTGGGCGAAGCGCCATCCAGATATTTTGGTGATGATTGATGCGACAATGCCGGCCATCCATAAGCGGCGTGTGGTTTATTGGGACGAAAGCAGGCTGGAGGTGCAGCATAAGCGGCTGGCCGATGCCAGAGCCCATGCTGACCTCTACATTCAGACCGATAAATACAATGCTGCCGAGGTGCGGGACAAGGTCATCAATTTCGTCAAAGAATATAGAAAACGAAAGACAAAAGGGGATGAAAACTCTTGAGAAAGAATAATCTCATGAAACTTATTGTCTGTGTTGTCGCCATTATCGGCATCTTCCTGGCCTTTGTAAAGCCATTGGCTTTCTCCATTCGTCAGGGCCTGGATTTGCAGGGCGGTACCCATGTGGTACTCGAAGCTGAGGACACAGATATTGCACAGGTAAATGATGATGCGATGAATCGTGTAGTCACGATTATGGAAAAGCGCGTAAACTCGCTGGGCCTCACCGAGCCGATTATTCAGCGTGAAGGTGCCCGCCGCGTCATCATTGAACTGCCGGGTGTAAAAGACCCGGATGCAGCCATTAAGACCATCGGTAAGACGGCTATGCTGGAATTTAAGGACGAAGAAGGCAATACCGTGCTCACCGGTACGGATTTGAAGGATGCGCAGGCTGCTACGAATCAGCAGAGCGGCCAGAATGTCGTTAATCTGGAATTTTCCGATGAAGGTGCCAAGAAGTTCGCTGACCTCACGACGAAAAACGTGGGCCGCACGATTGCCATCCTGCTCGATGGTGAAGTGCTGACGGCTCCGAATGTGCGCGAACCTATCTTA
The DNA here is from genome assembly GCF_000687995.1 of Selenomonas ruminantium AC2024. Classification (NCBI taxonomy): domain Bacteria; kingdom Bacillati; phylum Bacillota; class Negativicutes; order Selenomonadales; family Selenomonadaceae; genus Pseudoselenomonas; species Pseudoselenomonas ruminantium. The sequence continues at coordinate 2,725,846 of NZ_JIAC01000001.1, read as the reverse complement.
GGCGGCCGTGCCGAAATCACGGGCCAGAAGACGCTCGAAGAAGCACAGAACCTCGCTGTCGTGCTCCGCAGTGGTGCGCTGCCTGTAAAGGTCAACATCATCGAAACCCGTACGGTAGGACCGACCCTTGGTCAGGACTCCAAGGATAAATCCGTATTTGCCTTTGCTGTTGGTATTGGCGCGGTACTCATCTTCATGCTGTTGTTCTACCGCCTGTCCGGCTTTATCGCTGACGTGGCATTGATGGCTTACACGGTAGTTCTGCTGGCGCTCCTGTATCTCCTGGATGCAACGCTGACCCTGCCGGGTGTGGCTGGTATCATCCTGTCCATCGGTATGGCCGTTGATGCCAACGTGCTGATTTTCGAGCACTTCAAAGAAGAATACCAGATTCAGGGCAAGACCCTGCGCCTGTCCATGGATGCAGGCTTCAAGCGTGCGTTCACGACCATCTTTGACTCCAATATCACGACGATTATCGCCGCTGGCGTACTGTTCTTCCTCGGAACCGGTACGATTCGCGGTTTTGCCATCACTTTGGGACTTGGTACAATGCTGTCCATGCTGACGGCCATCACGCTTTCGCAGTATCTCCTGAAACTCATGATTAATTCCAAGATTTCGGAGAATCCCGGTGCCTATGGTGCCAACGGTTATATGCTGTGGAAAAAGGAGGACTTAAAGCATGAACAAGCTTGATATTGCCGGGCGTTCCAAGATTTGGTTCGCCATTTCCACAGTTATCATTGTGGCCGGGCTTATCTGCATGTTTACCCGGGGCTTTAACTTCGGTATCGACTTCACTGGTGGTACCATTATCGATTTGAAATTTGAACGTCCTGTGGCGATTGCTGAAGTGCGTACGAGCCTTGCTAAGTTCGGCTTGGAAGGTTCCCAGATTCAGCTTACCGGCGCTGAAACCGGCGTGACGGAAGCAGAAAATGTTATGATTCGCACGACGGATATGGAAGAGGAACAGCGCAAGGAAGTCATGGCGGCCATCAAGACCGATGTGGCAAACTACGATGTGCTCCGCGAGGAAAAAGTCGGTGCGACGATTGGCGGCGAGCTGATTACCAATGCGGTGATGGCCCTCGTGGTTTCCTGGGCACTCATCATTGCCTATGTTGCTTATCGCTTTGAATGGCGCTTCGGTGTAGCGGCCGTGCTCGCACTCGTGCACGATATCCTCATCGTGCTGGCGGTGTTCTCCTTTACGGGCCGTCAGATTGATTCTTCCTTTATTGCGGCGCTCTTAACCATTGTTGGTTACTCCATCAATGATACCATCGTTATCTTCGACCGCATCCGCGAAAACCTGAAGCTTCACTTCCGCCGGGGCGGCGATGTGGTTCAGCTGGTCAACACCTCGGTGTTCCAGACCCTGACCCGTTCCTTGTACACGGTGTTTACGGTAATGTTTACGACCTTCGCCCTGTACTTCTTCGGCGGTGAAACCACCAAGGACTTCGCTTTTGCCCTGCTGGTTGGTTTCGGCTGCGGCTGTTATTCGTCCATCTTCATTGCCAGCCCGCTCTGGATTGTGTTGCGTAAGATGGGGGATAAGAAAAAGGCGGCAGCTAATCCGGCTGTAGCCAAGTAAGATTGTTATTTCGTTAACATCGATATGATAAGACGCCCGGTGGCTGATAATACTTTTCCTCTGCTTATGCAGGCTTGCCTAACGCGACGGAAAAGCATTATCAGCCACCGGGCTTTTTTCGTATATTACATAGTGGCGATAAGTTGTATAGAGGGGCTTTGTGCGTATCTTACATCGATATGATATGCCGCCGCGGGGACAGATAATATTTTTCCTTAGCTTATGCAGGCTTGCCTAACGCAACGGAAAAACATCATCTGTCCCCGCGGCTACTGTGTACATTACATCCATGCGTTAAGACGCCCGAGCTGACTGGTAATATTTTCCTCCGCCATAGACAGGTTTGTCAAAAGCTACGGAAAACATCACCAGTCATCTCGGGCTTAGTATGAACTATGTGATGAGTGCGTCTCTCTGCGCAGCAGTGCCAAAACCAAGGAGGGAAGGGGAGGCAATGGCTTTCGGTCGCGTTAGGCAAGCTTGCATAAGCAGGCGAAAGTTATTGCCTCCCCTTCCCTCCGTCTTGCGCTTCGAACAGATTCAATCTAATTTGACAAATGACGGTTAAGAGGGTAAAGTATAGAAAGAACTTTATTAAAGAAAGATTAAATATTATGAGAGGAAGAGCAATGGATAGTCGGCAGGGGGCCAGGGACAATAAAATAATGACATTGTTAATTGTAGCTGTGCTGTCGTTAACGCTGACCTGTCTTGCGGGAATCTTCGTGGAGGAAGTTCCGGATAAGGACAGCGCGCAGGTGCCGGTGGCTACGGCGGCGGGCACGAAGGAAGAGCCACAGATTGTCAGCGGTTTTGTGCCGAATCGCCTGCATCTGCCGCCAGAGCCCAGACAGGAATCTTTTTTCCTGAGTTGGGATTTTATCAATGGCCTGTTTGCCATCATAGTGCTGGTGGAATTCATTGTTTTCCCCTTCTTATTCTGGTTATGGTTTGGCAAAGACAAACATACGGAAAGTAAATAACATACAAAACAGCCTTGCTCTGCATTTGTTGCAGGCAAGGTTGTTTTGCTGTTTATTCGGTTGGTTCTTCCGGGCTGCCGTCCGGGTCCTCGGTGAGCTTGTGCTGACCGAGCATGGTGGTCAGGTTCTGCCGATTGAAGCTATAGCTGAAGCTGGCAAAGTCCTGTTCGGGATTGTAGCGGTTGGAAGGGGCATTTAAGAGACCACTGATGGTATCGTAGAGCATGTCGTTGGTAAAGTAACGATGCTGGTGGTCATAGAGGGCGGCCGAATGACGGGGCATGGCTGCCTGATAGCCCGGGGAGATGTAAACCCAGAAGGGAATTCGCACCATATCGAAGCTGAACACATCCGGGTTATGGGAGATTTCCAGGTTTTCTCCGTGGTCGGAGAAGTAGACCATGGCCTGCAGATTCAGATGTTTCTGCGCGTAGTCAAAGACCTGGCTGACCACATAATCCGTGTAGAGGATGCTGTTGGCATAAGATGGTGTCGAAGTGGCCCGGGAATCTTCTTCCGTGGTCTGGAACTTATCGAAGGCAGCAGGATAGCGGTTGTTGTAGTAGATATGGCTGCCCATGATGTGCAGGACGATGAAGTTATTCTTGGACGGGTCAATCTGCGTCAGATATGGCAGGAGCGCCTCGTCATACTTATCGGTAAAGGTGTAGGAATCGTCCGTCCAGGTGGCGTGGTCAGCGGTTTTGGCCACCAAGGTGATGGCGCTGTCGTACTGGCCATAGCGGCCCTGATTGCTGAACCACCAGGTTTCGTAGCCGGCTTTTTTGGCCACATCGAGGATGGAGGCGGATTCAAAGAACTCCTTGCCGTTGTACTGGCTCTGTTCTGTCAGGGCACGCTGCAGTACAGGCACCGTCTGGGACCAGGAAGAATAGGCGTTATGATAATTGATAAAGCCTGATTCAGCGTTCGCCAGTTTTTCGTTAAGCCAGGGCGTGTTCTCATAGGGGAACTCCGGTGTGTAAGCCTTCATGTAGTTCCGGGAAGCAGACTCACCGATGATGAGGATGACCGTGCCCGGAGCTTTGGCAGCCAGCGTGTTTTCCGTGTCGATAATCAGGCTGTCGTAGCGCTCATCATGGCCAATACTGTATTCCTGCGTCTGGGTCACATAGGTGGTTACATCCTCCCAAAGTTCGGCAAAGGAAGTCTGGGGAATGTAGTAGCTGTGTGCCCAAAGGGCGAGGAAGGTCAGCACACCCAACGTGGAAAGCCGCAGGGCGCTGGCTTCATCATCTTCCGTCAGCCGGGCAAAGTGCAGATGCGCCCGATAAGCCAGATAGATGAAGAGCGCAAAGCCGGTGAAAATCAAAAGGGTGGGCACAAGACCCAGATTGGACTGGATGAAGTCAATGCTCTCGTTGTAGTTGGTCAGGTAAAGGGCCATCAAGGAGGCTGGGGTCAGGCAGTGCCAGAAGAGGCAGTAATAAACCCACTGGATAAAGGGAATGGCCAGACAGGCGAAGTTCAGGAGCGCCATAAAGAGAGAACTTATCTTTACATGACCTAGCCGTGTCAGTACACTTTCGATGCTCATCAGGAGCACGAAGGCTGCCGTACCCACCACGAAGTCAAAACAGATTTTGGACTGATACCAGACCGAGTTGTAAGTCCAGGCATAGAGCAGCGGAAAGGTCATGCTCCAGCCTAAGCTCGTGAGGAGATTGGGAAGTGCCGCCCGGCTGAAGATGGACACGCGGGTGGCGTATTGTGTCAGCACCAAAGCGGCAATCACAGGCAGGAGGATGGGCATAAAGTATTTGGCGCCCATGTCCTGTCCGATGTCGATGTAAAAAGCGATAAGACAGCAGAAATAACTGGCCGCCGCTGCCAGTCGGCGGATGAAGGCATCCTGCTGTGCACTGGTTATAGTCATAAACATTCTTCCTTTATATATAATGAAAGTACAACGACAATTCTACACGAAATTGCGGCGGTAGTCAATTTGCAATAAGAGGACATATGTCCGAAAAAGTAAATAATATCAGAATAAATTCATTTGATAACTAGATTACAAAATAGTTTTATCGTTGACTTTTAGAGGGAAAAATACTAAAATCAAAGTGTGATAAAATATTTGAAATGAGGGAGATTTTATGGACAAAAAAGATTCATTGCGTTTGGAGAATCAAGTTTGTTTCCCCCTGTATGCCTGCGCCCGGGAAGTCGTTAAGGCATACCGTCCTCATCTCGATGCGTTAGGTCTTACCTACACCCAGTACATTACGATGATGGTCCTTTGGGAAGAGGGCAAGGTCAGTGTACGGGATTTGGGCAAGAAGCTGCATCTGGATTCGGGCACGCTTACCCCGCTCTTAAAGAAGCTGGAAAGCAAGGGATATTTGAAGCGGGAGCGCTCCACGGTGGATGAGCGGGTAGTTATCGCCTGCATTACGGAGGAAGGCCGTAAGCTCAAGCGGGCTGCTGCCAAGATTCCCCAGGCTATGGCCAATGAAGTGGCAGAGTTTCCCATGGAGGATGCTCAGGAACTTTATCGCCTGCTGTATAAGCTGATTGGCATTTTAGAAGTCAGCAACAGCAAACAGTAATTGAGAAAAAAATTTACCTGTGATAACGGCAGAATCTTACGGGTTCTGCCGTTTTTTTTGCGCTTAACTATACCGGGCTGTGATTTTTTTTCATTGCGAAAAAGACCGTTATTTGCTACAATATATACCGTTACGACATAAATTAACCACAACATATAGAGGAGGCGTGAGGGTGAACCGCAAGATAGCGGTGCCTGTAGTCTATGAATTTGAAAACAGTTACGAAGCGTTCCGGACATACCGTACCTTACAACCGGGAGAAAATCTATAATGCCATCGCTGGTGCCAATAATGACGGCGGCCATAAGATGAACCCCAAGGATATTGATGAAGTTACCAGTCAGGTGGAGTGGGACATTCAGGATCGCGAGAATGTCAGCGTAGAGGAAATTCAGGATATTGTTGAGCAGGAGCTCATGAAGTACAACTTCTATGATATTGCCAAGAAGTATATCACCTACCGCCAGAAACATACGGAACGCCGTATTGCCCAGAAGCACCTCATGTCCTCCTATCGGGATATCTTCTTTGCCGATGCAGTGGATGTGGATTCCAAGCGTGATAATGCTAACATTAACACCGATGCTTCCATGGGCATCATGCTGAAGTTGGGGGCCGAAGGTGCCAAGCATTTCGTGGATAACTATGTGCTTACCGACGAGTTCCGCGAGGCCGACAAGGAGAACTGGATTCATATTCACGACAAGGACTTCTCTCTGATTACCTTTAACTGCTGCCAGATTGATTTGCTGAAGCTCTTTAAGGGCGGTTTCTCCACGGGCCATGGCTTCCTGCGTGAACCGAACTCCATCCGCTCCTATGCTTCCTTGGCGGCCATTGCCATTCAGTCCAACCAGAACGATATGTTCGGCGGTCAGGCCATCAATGCCTTTGACTATGCCATGGCTGATGGTGTGCGCAAGTCCTTCCGCAAGGCAGTTATCAGCGAAGCACACAAGGCGTTGATGTATCAGTTCGATACCCATGAATTTGGCACGGAAAAGGAATTTAAAGCAAACTTTAAGCCGGCTATGGATTTCAGCGCCTGCAGCTATACGGAAAATAACGAAGACGCCCGTGCCGCTGAATCTGTGCAGGCGATTAAGAAAGCTCTGGAAGCTGTGCTGGCAGATACTTATAAACTGCCCACGGATGAGTCCGGCCGTCTGGCCCGCAATGTCTATCGCTTGGCCTGCGCTGATGTGGTGGAGGAAACCCATCAGGCCATGGAGGCAATGATTCATAACTTCAACACGCTGCATAGCCGTGCCGGTGCGCAGGTGCCCTTCAGCTCTTTGAACTACGGCATGGATACCAGCCCGGAAGGCCGCCTGGCCACCCGTGAGGTGCTGAATGCCATCTGGTCTGGTCTGGGGAACGGTGAGACGCCGATTTTCCCGATTTCGGTGTTCCAGCTGAAAGCCGGGGTCAACTACAATCCCGAAGACCCCAATTACGATTTGTTCCAGCAGGCTTGCAAGGTCAGCGCCAAGCGTCTGTTCCCGAACTTCGTGAACATCGATGCGCCGTATAATCTCCAGTATTACAAGCCCGGTGATTACAACTCCACGGTGGCTACCATGGGCTGCCGCACCCGTGTCATGAGCAATGTCAACGGCCCGGAAGAATCCGGCAGCCGCGGTAACTTTGCCTTCACCACCATCAATCTGCCGAAGCTGGCTTTGGAAGCCAAGGGAGACATGGATAAGTTCTGGCAGCTTTACGATAAATATATCGAAATCAGCCATGACTATATTCTCGCCCGCTTGAATGTCATTGCAGAAAAGCATGTCTACAACTACCCGTTCCTCATGGGGCAGGGTGTTTGGATGGACAGCGACAAGCTGCGTGCCGATGACAGCATCAAGGATGTGCTGAAGCATGCTTCCTATTCCGTAGGCTTCTGCGGTCTGGCTGAGTGCCTCAAGGCTCTTATCGGCAAACATCACGGTGAAAGTGCTGAAGCGCAGGAGCTGGGCCTCAAGATTGTCGGCCATCTGCGTGAGCGCATGGATAAATACACGGAAGAAGAACATATGAACTGGTCCTGTTTCGCAACCCCGGCAGAATCGACTGCCGGTCAGTTCCAGCGTTCCAACCGCAAGGTCTATGGTGTGATTGAGGGGGTTACGGACAGGGATTATATGACCAACAGCTCCCATGTGCCGGTTTACTATCCGATTAAGGCTATTGACAAGATTCGCATTGAAGCGCCGTATCATGCTTTGGAAAACGCTGGCCATATCGCTTATATCGAAATGGACGGCGACCCGACCAAGAATGTCAAAGCCTTTGAACGTCTGGTTCGCGCCATGCACGATGCGGATATGGGTTACTTCTCCATCAACCATCCGGTTGACCGCGACCCGGTTTGCGGCTATACGGGACTTATCGAAAATGAGTGCCCGCATTGCCATCGCAAGGAAGTGGAGACGGGACGGTTTACCATTAAGCGCATGAAGTAAGATTCGGCTTAGAATTCGGTTTTTGTTTACATCTATATGCTAAGACGCCCGGTGGCTGATAAAACTTTTCCGTAGCTTTGACAGGCTTGCCTAACGCGACGGAAAAGCATTGTCAGCCACCGGGCTGTTTTCGTGCATTGCTTACATCGATATTCTAAAGACGCTCGCGGGCTTATTGCGTACTTTTCAAATTTTTTTCTATCCTACTACACACTTTTTGCTTTCGGGGATATAAAGGACAGAAAGCAAGATAACAACACGCTAAGATGTGAGGAGGAAAATAAAATGGAAAAGAAGTTCATGAATAAGCTGGTTGATATGGAACTGGATCAGGTAGTTGGCAGCTTCGATTATGGTTATGGCCGAGGTAAGGATATCTGGGTAGATGGCAAGAAGTACTACGTTGTATATAATCGCACTCTCAATCAGAACGAGTTTTATGATTACTCGAAAGGTGATGTGACAAGACAAATGGTTCAGTGGAATCTTGATTGTGGGGAAACACAAATGCGCTATTACAATCAAAGAGTTGGTGATCTTACGGCCAGTGTTCGGGATGAAGCAAGGTCACGTGGCATGACTAGAAACAAGGTTGCCATTCGACCGATGACTCACCTCCCCGGAGTCGGTTCGAACGGTTAAGTCTATACAAAATAACCAGAGGGCATATCAGCAGATGTGCTCTCTTTTTTGCGCTCAACATGGTTGCAACTTCGTCTTAACTTGAACTGCAGAGCGAAAACTTTTTCTTTAAGAATAGAAGGGAAAAAGTTCTTCGTGGTGAAAAATATTTATGAATAAAATCTGTAAAGTGTTGCATAATTTCTAAATTTTTGTTATGGTTGTATAACGTATAGGCTTGGTGATGATTATGGCTGAAGTGCAGGACGAACATTTTTATTTGGCGGCGATGCTTCGCTGTCCGGGGATTGGCTGCCGGTATTTGCGGCAGCTGCTGGAGTCTATGGGAAGTGCAGCTGCTGTCTGGCGGGCGGATAAGGATGACTTAATCGCTGCGCGGGTGCTGACACCCAGATTAGCGCAAAGGCTGGCTGACTTTTGCCGTCAGCATGAGGCTGTGCCCGAGGCGATAAAGAAGACCTGCGAGAAGAAGCTCATTCACACGGTATCTATAATGGAAGAAAACTATCCGGAAGTACTGCGGGAAATCTATGCGCCGCCAGTATTGCTCTATTATACTGGCATATTGGAGCCGGATGCCCGGCGGGTAGCCATGGTGGGAGCGCGGAGGTTCTCCGGCTACGGTCAGGCAGCGGCTTTGGAATTTGGTGAGAAGCTCGCAGCAGCAGGCCTTACGGTGGTCAGCGGTGCTGCTCGTGGCATTGACACGTTTTCCCATCTGGGGGCGCTGAAAGCCGGCCGCACTGTGGCCGTGCTGGGCTGTGGCGTGGATATTGCCTATCCATCCGAGAATCGCAAGCTGCTCTATGATATTGCCGATAGTGGCGGTGCTGTTATCTCGGAGTATGAGCCGGGAACCAGGCCACTGCCGGCGTATTTTCCGGCAAGGAACCGTATTATCAGCGGCCTTGCCGAAGGTACGCTGGTGCTGGAAGCTGCCGCCCGTTCCGGTTCGCTGATTACGGCAGAGATGGCGCTGTCTTCCGGCCGGGATGTCTATGCCGTGCCCGGCAGCATTTATTCGCCAGGCTGTGCCGGCTGTAATCATCTGATTCAGCAGGGAGCCAAGCTCGTCATCGAGCCGAAGGATGTGCTGGAAGAATTTAATCTGGCCCCGGCGGAAAATAAATCATCAGCAAAGGTAAAACTCACGGCAGAGGAGCAGGCTATTTATCAGGTGCTTTCCTTTGACCATGCGCTTTCCTTGGATGAAATCATGATGAGCCTGCCGGATGGTGAAATAGCAAATTTATCCTACCTGCTTCTGGAAATGGAGCTCAAGGGGATTGTGATAGAAAATGAAATGCATGCCTATAGGCGTGCTGAGAGGGAGTGAAAGTTTGGCTGCAGAAAAAACAAAGGCCAAAGCGAAGACCAAGGCGAAAAGCAAAGTAAAAAAGACCTTGGTTATCGTGGAGTCGCCAGCCAAGGCGAAGACCATTGAAAAATATTTGGGGAAAAAGTATATGGTGCGGGCTTCGATGGGACATCTGCGGGATTTGCCCAAGAGCCAGTTCGGTATTGATGTGGAAAATGACTTTGCCCCCAAGTACATAAATATTCGGGGCAAAGGGGATTTAATCAAGGCCCTGAAAAAAGACGCGAAGAATGCGGACAAAGTCTATCTCGCAAGCGACCCTGACCGCGAAGGTGAGGCAATTGCCTGGCATCTGTCCTTTATTCTGGGATTGAACCCTGAGGAGGATTGCCGCATTGTCTTTAATGAAATTACAAAACCGGCCATTCAGGAGGCCGTAAAACATCCGCGCGGCATTAATATCGACCAGGTGGATGCCCAGCAGGCCCGCCGTATGCTCGACCGCATTGTGGGCTACAAACTTTCTCCGCTGCTCTGGCGCAAGGTGCGCAAGGGCCTGTCGGCAGGCCGTGTGCAGTCCGTTACGGTCAAGCTTATCTGCGACCGAGAAAAGGAAATTCAGGCCTTTGAGTCCGTGGAATACTGGACGGTAGGTATGAAGCTGCGCAAGGATAAGTCCGCTATGTTTGATGCGGAACTTACCCATGTGGATGGCGAAAAACTTGACCTCCACGATGAGAAGAACACCACGGCTCTCGTGGAAGACTTCCAGAAGCAGCAGCTTATCGTGGATAAAGTCAAGAAGAGCGAGCGCAAGCGCAAGCCTGCCGCTCCCTTTACCACGAGTTCTTTGCAGCAGGATGCAGCCCGCAAACTGGGCTTTACTTCCCGCAAGACCATGATGCTTGCCCAGCAGCTCTATGAAGGTATCGAATTGGGCCGTCACGGGGCTACGGGTCTTATCACCTATATGAGAACCGACTCCACTCGTCTGTCCGATGTGGCACTCAATGATGCCCGCGCCTTTATCGGTGAGCAGTTCGGGGAAGATTACCTGCCTGCCAAGGCAAATGTCTATGTGACGGGCAAGAAGGCGCAGGATGCCCATGAAGCCATCCGTCCGACGGATGTGAATATCACGCCGGAGAGTGTGGAAAAATATCTGAACAAGGACCAGCTGAAACTCTATACGCTGATTTGGCAGCGCTTTACGGCCAGCCAGATGGTACCGGCCGTTTACGATACCATGAGCATTCAGATTAAGGCAGGCAGCCGCTATCAGGCAAAAGCTGCTGGTTCCAAGCTGAAATTTGCCGGTTTTACGGCGGTCTATGCCGGTGCAGAGACCACCAAGAAGGAAAAGGACGTCCTGCTGCCGGATTTGGCCGAGGGTGATGAATTAAATATCGCCAAGATGTTGCCCCAGCAGCATTTCACGGAGCCGCCTCCACGCTATAATGATGCCTCCTTGGTCAAGACTTTGGAGGAAAAGGAAATCGGCCGTCCGAGTACCTATGCGCCGATTATTGAGACGATTCAGGCCCGCGGTTATGTACAGCGTATTGACAAGCATTTCCAGCCGACAGAACTCGGTTTTGTCGTGGTGGATATGCTGAAGGAATACTTCAAGGATATCGTTGATGTGAAGTTCACGGCGGATTTGGAAAATGAGCTTGACGAAATCGCTGAAGGCAAGGTGGAGAAGAACCACCTGCTCAAGGAATTCTATGACCCCTTTGCCGTGACACTCGAAAAGGCAGACGAGGCCATTGGCCATGTGGAACTTCCCGAGGAAGTTTCCGACGTGCCCTGCGATATCTGCGGCCGCATGATGGTGGTCAAGCAGGGCCGCTATGGCAAGTTCCTGGCCTGCCCGGGCTTCCCAGACTGCCGCAACACGAAGCCTCTGCTCGTGGATACTGGCGTCAAGTGCCCGAAATGCGGCGGCTCCATCGTGGAGCGCAAATCTCACCGTGGCCGCAAGTTCTACGGCTGTAAGAATTATCCCGAGTGCGATTACACCACCTGGGACCAGCCCTTGCAGGAAAAGTGCCCCACGTGCGGCGCTTTCATGCTCAAGCATCACTATAAGAACGGCCGCGGGCTGACCTATTGCAGCAATGAGGCCTGCGAGACGCGCATCGACCATCCCATCAACAAGGAACTGGAAAAGATGCGCCAGCGCGCCGAAGCCAAGAAGGCCAAGGAAGCTGAAGCTGCCGCTCAGGCTGAAAAAGAAAGTAAGACGAAAAAAGGTAAAAAGAAATAATGAAAGATATCATCATCATTGGAGCGGGCCTTTCCGGGGCCGAAGCCGCCTGGCAGGCAGCCAATATGGGAGCCAAGGTAACGCTTTATGAAATGCGCCCGGTTAAGTCTACTCCTGCCCATAAGACCGCGGAGTTTGCCGAATTGGTCTGCAGCAACTCCCTGCGGGGGGCTGGCATGGAAAATGCCGTGGGCGTGCTCAAAGAGGAAATGCGCCGTCTTAACTCCATCATCATGGAAGCTGCTGATGTTACGAAAGTACCGGCAGGGGGGGCCTTAGCTGTAGACCGCCATGGTTTCAGCCAGTATATTACCGAGAAGGTGAGCAGCCATCCCAATATCACGGTTATTCATGAAGAAATCGAAAATATCCCCCTGCGGGATGATGCGATTACCATTGTGGCCAGCGGCCCGCTGACGGAAGGGAAACTGGCTGAGGAAATTGCCAAACTCACCGGCAATGATTCCCTGTACTTCTATGATGCGGCAGCGCCGATTGTGAGCCTTGAATCCGTGGATATGACCAAGGCCTATCGGGCTTCCCGCTATGGCAAGGGCGAGGCAGCATATATCAACTGCCCCATGACCAAGGAAGAATATCAGGCGTTTTGGACGGAACTGGTCAACGCAGAAAAAGCGCCGACCAAGGATTTTGAGAAAGAAAAATTCTTTGAAGGCTGCATGCCCGTAGAGGTTATGGCCAGCCGTGGGGAGGACACCCTGCTCTTTGGCCCGCTTAAGCCTGTGGGATTGGAACATCCCGAAACTGGTGTGCGCCCCTATGCTGTAGTGCAGCTGCGCCAGGATAATGCTTCGGCTACACTCTACAATATCGTGGGCTTCCAGACCCATCTTAAGTGGCCGGAACAGCGCCGCGTCTTTGGCATGATTCCGGGACTGGAGAACGCAGAATTCCTGCGCTATGGTGTTATGCACCGCAATACCTTCCTGAATTCGCCGACGCACATGCGTCCTACTTTCCAGTTCAAGGGCATTGACAATCTGTTTTTTGCCGGGCAGATGACCGGTGTAGAGGGCTATGTGGAGTCGGCAGCTTCGGGACTGGTGGCCGGTGTAAACGCCGCGCGTATGGCCATGGGCAAGGAACCTTTGGTATTCCCCGAGGAAACCTGTCATGGTGCTTTGGCACATTACATCACTACCAGCGAAGCCAAGCACTTCCAGCCCATGAATGTGAACTTTGGCATCCTGCCCACCATTGTTATGCGCAATGAGAACGGCAAGATTATCAAAGATAAAAAAGCCAAGAAAATGAAACTTGCGGAGCGGGCTTTAGCCGCCATTGATGCGTTCAAGCCTGCTATTGGAGGTTGATTAGATATCATGGAAACACAATTTCATGCAACGACAATCTGTGCCGTGCGCAAGAATGGCAAAACCGCCATTGCCGGTGACGGCCAGGTGACTTTCGGTGAACATACCATTATGAAGGCCAACGCCCGCAAGGTGCGCCGCCTTTACCATAATCAGGTACTGGCAGGCTTTGCCGGTTCCGTGGCCGATGCCTTTACGTTGTTCGAAAAGTTTGAGGCGAAGCTGGAAAGCTATAATGGCAACTTGCAGCGGGCGGCAGTCGAGCTGGCCAAAGAATGGCGCACGGACAAAATCCTGCGCAAATTGGAAGCCCTGCTGCTGGTAGCGGATAAGGACACCATGCTGATGCTCTCCGGCAACGGCGAAGTCATTGAGCCGGACGGGGATGTAGCCGCCATTGGTTCCGGCGGCTTCTATGCGCTGTCTGCCGGCCGTGCCATGGCCAAGCATACGGAGATGAGTGCGGGCGAGATTGCCAAAGAGGCACTGTCTATTGCGGCAGATATCTGCGTATTTACCAATCATAACATCAAGGTGGAGGAACTGGACTAAATGGAAGAACTTTTTGGTACGAATGAACAGACTCCGCGTCAGATTGTGGAGGAACTCAATAAATATATCGTAGGCCAGGACGAAGCGAAAAAGTCTGTGGCCATTGCTCTGCGCAACCGTTGGCGCAGCCGCAAGCTGCCTGCCGATATGCAGGAAGATGTAGTGCCTAAGAACATTCTGATGATTGGTTCCACTGGCGTGGGTAAGACGGAAATTGCCCGCCGTCTGGCAAAGCTCGTTAAAGCACCGTTCATCAAGGTGGAAGCCACGAAGTTTACCGAAGTGGGCTATGTGGGCCGTGATGTGGAATCCATCATCCGTGACCTGGCGGAAACCTCTGTGCGCATGGTGCGCCAGCAGCGTATCGAATCCGTTCAGGACAAGGCCAAGGAAATGGCGGAAGAACGCATTCTCGATGTGTTCGTTCCGGAACCCAAGAAGAATACGAATCCTTTGGGACGTCTCTTTGGCGGCAGCGATGATGCCGAAGAGAAAGAGGAACAGCCGGCCGAGCCGAAGTATCAGGCGGGCCGTGAATGGGTGCGCAAACGTCTGCAAAAGGGCGAACTGGAACAGGAAACCATTGAGATTGATGTGGAAGATTCCGGCAAGCCCATGGTAGGCATGTTCGCCGGTTCCAGTCTCGAAAGCATGGGCGACAACATTCAGGATATGATTGGCAACCTGATGCCCAAGCGCCATCGCAAGCGCAAGGTAACGGTCGAGCAAGCTCGCAAGATTTTCACGCAGGAAGAAGCCGACAAGCTTATCGATATGGAAGCCGTAGCGGATGAAGCTGTGAAGGTAGCTGAGTACAGCGGCATTGTATTCCTCGACGAAATCGATAAAGTTGCCGTCAAGGGCAACAGCTCCGGGGCAGATGTGAGCCGCGAAGGTGTACAGCGCGATATTCTGCCGATTGTCGAAGGCTCTACCGTTATGACGAAGTACGGCCCCTTAAAGACCGACCATGTGCTCTTTATTGCCGCTGGTGCCTTCCATATGGCAAAACCTTCGGATTTGATTCCGGAACTGCAGGGCCGTTTCCCCATTCGTGTGGAACTCAAGTCCCTGCGCAAGGAAGATTTCCAGAAAATCCTCACCGAACCGCAGAATGCTCTGATTAAGCAGTATCAGGCCATGCTCGCAACTGAAGGGGTGGAACTGGAATTCAAGGAGGATGCCATCGGCCGTCTGGCACAATTAGCCTGTGATGTCAACGAGCAGGCCGAGGATATCGGTGCCCGCCGCCTGCATACCCTGCTGGAAAAACTGCTCGAAGAAGTCAGCTTCACGGCTCCGGAACTTACGGAGAAGAAGGTCGTCATCGATGCGGCTTATGTGGACAAGCAGCTGGCTGACATTGTGGTGAACCGTGATTTGTCACAATTTATTCTGTAATTGACAGTGATAAAAGGAATCTGCGTGCAGATTCCTTTTGCGCTGACAGAAATAATATGAAAATTTAATTAAAAATATTATTCAGCATCTATGATTATTTCGAAAAATGTGATAAAATATCATTAGATGTGTATGTGATGGCCTGTTAGGTACTGTGTCAGGCTGTCGAAATATTTTGTAAAGGAGAAAGGCTACATGGCATCTTTATTAGAGAAAACAAGAAAAATCAACCGGCTCCTGCAGCGTTCCGAGAATGTGGAATACGATGGAATTTCCCGCGTCCTCAGCAACGTTTTGAATGCGAACGTCTATATTACCAACAAGAAGGGCAAGATTTTCGGTTATGCCTTTGTGGATGACTTCGAATGCGACCTGATGGTGGACAAGGTTATCAATCAGGGTGAGTTCCCCAAGACCTATGTGAATTGGCTCATGCGCATGGATGAAACCAACGCCAATCTCCATTCTAAGACGGGCATGTGCGCTTATGAAGAAAATACGAAGTGCCTGTTCAACGGCAAGAACACGACCATCGTTCCGATTTATGGTGTAGGTGAACGCATCGGTACGCTGGTGGTGGCTAAGTATGACGAAGAGTTCAGTGATGAAGACCTGCTGCTCTGCGAATACGGTGCTACGGTTGTGGGCATGGAAATGCTCCGCGACCATGCCGAAAAAATCGAAATCGAAGCCCGCAAGAAAGCTACGGTACAGATTGCCCTCAACACGCTCTCCTTCTCCGAGAGTCGTGCAGCCAAAGCAATTCTCGAAGCTCTGCCGGATACGGAAGGCCTCCTGGTAGCTTCCAAGATTGCCGACAAGGTGAAAATCACCCGCTCCGTTATCGTAAACGCTCTGCGCAAGTTCGAGTCTGCTGGCGTTATCTCTTCTAAGTCCCTGGGCATGAAGGGGACTTACATCAAGGTTCTCAACGAGTATCTGCTCGAAGAAGTACAGAAACTGAAAATCTGATTCGGATTCCTTTGGGACCGGCGCTTAGGTGCCGGTCTTATTTTTTTTGCAAAATTTTTGAGAAGTCATTATAGATTTGCTAAGAAAAAAATGATAAAGTGGGAAGGAGTTAGAGGGCTTATGTAGAAAATAAATAAAAGGCAACTATAAGGATATTTAGAAAGTGGCAGGAAGAAAGGGTGTGATTCCGGCATGCTGGAACAGATAATGAATTCGCCAAACTTCGATTACCTTTCCCGGGGGCTGGAAGCCGCTAATTTGCGTCAGGAAGTTATCAGCAATAATATCGCCAATGTCAATACGCCTCATTTCAAGCGAAGTGCGGTGAACTTTGAAGATTTGTTGGCCAAGGAGCTCCATCTAGATGATGATGTGAACCGGCTGGCGATTGTCCGCACCCATGACCGGCACCTGCCCATTCCTCTGCACGGCAAGGTTCATGCCGTCATTGAAGAGGATGATACCACAACCATGCGTGTGGATGACAACAATGTAGATATTGATATTGAGATGGCGGGACTTTCCAAGAATCATTTGTACTACAACGCCATGACCACCCAGCTGGGCGGCTTTATGACCAAGATGAAGAATGTTATCACCAGCGGACAGAGCTAAGCTGATGGTAGAAAGTGCAAAGGGATAAGAAGATGAGCATGTTTTTAGGGATTGATGCAGCCGCGTCAGGACTTACGGCAGAGCGCTTGCGTATGGATGTTATCTCCAACAATATCGCCAATGCCAATACGACCCGGACGCAGGAGGGCGGAGCTTACCATCGGCGTTATGTGGTCTTTGAACCACGGACGAAGAATGACGGCCCCTTTCAGAGTTTTTTGAAAAAAGCGGCAAACAAGCTGGAGGCCGGAGATGGTGTGCGGGCAACCCGCATCGAAAGCGACAACACCCAGGGCCCGCTGGTCTATGACCCAGGACATCCGGATGCCAATGCTGACGGTTATGTGGAACGGCCCAATATCAATGTAGTGGCAGAGATGGTGGATATGATTACCGCCTCCAGGGCTTATGAAGCCAATACCACGACGATTAATGCCGCCAAGTCCATGGTGACCAAGGCCTTGGAAATGGGCAAGTGAAATTAAGGCTGCTTTTGATTTGAGAGGATAGAGATATGGAAATTGCACCACTTGCGATGACTCCGGTGTCGATGCATGCCACGAGTCATTTGGGCGAAACGCAGGAACCAAAAGAAGTGCAGAGCTTCGGCCAATATCTGACCGCGGCTTTGAAAAAGACAAACGCTTTACAGCTGGAATCGGATCGGCAGAATGCCCTGCTGGCAGCCGGGCGGATTGAAGATGTTTCCCAGGTGGTTATCGCCGCCCAGAAGGCTGATATAGCCCTCCAGCTGACCCTTCAAATGAGAAACAGAGCAATGAGTGCTTATCAGGAAATTATGCGCATGCAAGTATAACAGCTAATACAGTGTAATTCTACGTGAAGGGATTGAGATCATGGGAGATTGGAAAGAGCGGTATAAGGAGCTTCTGGAGAGATTCAGCAAGCGCCAGCGTTATATTATGCTGGGTTCCGCTTTGGCTATTCTCATTGCCATCATTGGTGTAAGTGCGTGGTATGGCAATAAACCGGATATGGTTCCCCTGTTTACCAATATGGAAACCAAGGATGCCGGCGAAGTAGCTGCAAAGCTAAAAGAATCCAAAATAGAATACGAAGTACAGGAAACGCGGCAAGGCACTACCATCATGGTTCCCTCACGGGATGTGCATAATGCACGGCTTGATTTGTCCACTCAGGGGCTGCCCCGGGGCAACAAAGGTTTTGAAATCTTTGATGACAGCAAGCTGGGCGTTACGGAATTCCAGAACAAGGTCAACTATCTGCAGGCTTTGCAGGGCGAGCTGACCAGAACCATTGAACAGATTGCTGCCGTGGAAAAAGCACGGGTTCATATCGTTTTGCCGGAAGACAGCCTTTATAAGAAGAATGAGAAGCCCGCTACGGCCTCCATTATGCTTCATTTGCGGCCTAATGTGGAATTATCCAAAAAGGAAATCAAGGGCATTGTCAATCTGGCAGCTAACAGTGTGCAGGGGCTCAAACCCGAAAATATCACTGTGGTGGACGACACGGGCAAAATCCTCAATGACCCTGATGAAAATGAGGAACAGACAGTCGGTGTCAAAACGATGACGCAGCTGGAGATGACCAAAAAGGTTCAGGATAATATCCAGAAAAACATCCAGTCCATGCTCGATGATTCCATGGGTGAGGGCAAGGCGTTTGCCCGGGTCAGCGTGGAACTTGACTTTGACGACAGAACCACTGACAAACAGACCTTTACTCCCGTGGTGGACGATTCCGGTATTATCCGCAGCCAGCAGGATTTGAGTGAATCCTATAATGGTACATCCACTCAGCCCGGCGGTGCGGCAGGGGTACAGTCCAATGTACCCGGCTATGTGGCTCAGAATGCCAACGCCAATGCCGAGTATGAGAAAAAAGAATCCACGAAAAACTATGAAATAAACGAAGAAAAATCCAAGACTGTGGCAGCCCCCGGCTCCATCCGCCGTTTGACGGTGGCGGTGCTGGTGGATGACACGGTGACCCCGCAGCAGCAGGACAGCATTATGCGGACGGTCAGCAGTGCGGCAGGCATTAACACGGACCGTGGTGATACGGTTTCGGTTGAACCACTGCCATTTAGTACGGAACTTCGCGATAAGCGGGCAGCTGAGGAACAGGCGGCAAAAGACCGCGAGGACCGTATCTTCTACGGTACCATTGCAGCAATTCTGCTGGTTCTGGCTGCTATCGGCGGCTACCTCTACTATCGCCGCAAGAAGAAGCTCGAAGCTATTGCGGCCGAGCAGGAGCGAATCCGTCAGGAGGAGGAAGCAAGGAAGAAATTGGAAGAAGAAGAACGCGCAGCACTCCTCGCCGCTGGTGCCTTGGATGTTGAAGAACTTACTGAAGAAGAACAGCAGCACCTCACCGAAAAACAGACCCTGCAGCAGCTTATCGACCAGCGGCCTGCTGAGGTGGCTATGCTTGTTAAAACCTGGCTTGCGGAGGAATGACCTATGGCACTTGAAGATATGTATGGCGATAGTGAGGACGAACAGCTCACTAATACAGAGAAGGCGGCCATTTTGTTCATTGCTCTGGGGCCGGAGTATTCGGCGAAATTGTTTCAGCATTTGGCCGATGATGAAATTGAGCGTATAACCCTGGAAATTGCGAATCATAAAAAGGTAAGTTCTGAGGTTAAGTCCAAAGTTGTCAGTGAGTTTTATCAGATGGCCATGGCCAGCGACTACATTTCCACAGGCGGTTTGGAATACGCACAGAACGTACTGGAGAAGGCACTGGGTTCGGAAAAGGCGATGGAAATTCTCAATCGTCTCACCACGAGCCTGCAGGTTCGTCCGTTCGACTTCCTGCGCAAGACAGACCCTTCTCAGCTCATGAACTTCATCAACAACGAGCATCCCCAGACCATTGCGCTCATCATGGCTTATTTGGATCCGGATCAGGCGGCAACGGTACTTGGTTCCTTGTCGCCGGAAGCCCAGGCCGATGTAGCCCGGCGTATTGCCCAGATGGACAGAACGTCGCCGGATATTATTCGCGAGGTGGAACGGGTGCTCGAACGCAAACTTTCCTCTCTGGTTACGCAGGACTTCACCACGGCAGGCGGTGTCAAGGCCATCGTGGAAGTGCTCAACCGGGTGGACCGTACCACAGAAAAATCCATTATCGAAACCTTGGAAGTGGACAATCCGGAACTGGCGGAAGAAATCAAACGCCTCATGTTCGTATTCGAAGATATCGTTCAGCTGGACGACCGCTCGCTGCAGATGGTTCTGCGCGAGGTGGATACCAAGGATTTGTCCCTGGCCCTCAAGGCTACGCCTCAGGAAGTGGCGGACAAGGTTTACCGAAATATGTCGAAACGTGCCGCCGATATGCTCCGCGAAGAAATCGAGTTTATGGGCCCGGTAAAGATTCGCGACGTAGAAGAGGCACAGCAGAAGGTCGTCAACGTCATCCGCGTACTGGAAGACAAGGGCGATATCGTAGTATCGCGTGGACAGGGAGACGAGATGATTGTCTAGAGTTATCAAAGCCGCGATATGGGAGGAGAATCCTCATCTTATCCATACCCCCGAGCCGCCTAAGCCCGAGGCATCTGCGGCGGAGAACTTTGGCATAGATGAAGAAGCCCAGGCCCGTATGTTGGCAGAAATTGCTGCCAAGGAGCAGCGTGCAATTCAGCTCCTGAAGGATGCCAAGGTGGATGCTGAAATCATGCGGCAGGAGGCCAAAGCCGAATGCGAGCGCATGAAAGCAGAAGCCCAGCAGGAGATTCAGGATGCTAAGGAAGAAGCCATAAAGCAGGGCCATCAGGAAGGCTATGAAGAAGGCCTAAAAGATGGGGAAGCCAAAATCCGTGAGGAAATGGCAGCAACCATTGCCGAAGGCAGTGCTCAGGCGGAAAAGACCCTGCGTGATGCCAAGGCGGCCACACGTGACTATGTGCAGCAGGCCGAGCAGGATGTGGTGCGCATCGTTATGGCAGTGGTGGAGAAGATACTGCCGCAGCATTTCATTGATGTACCACAAGTGGTACTGCCTGTGGTGCGGGAGGCCATCTCCAAGGTAAAGGACCAGAAGGAACTGAAAATCCATATTGCGCCCCAGGACTATGATTTGGTGCTGATGGCCCGCAATGAGTTCCGGGGTCTCTTAACCTATGGGGATGCCACCATTGATTTGGTTTCTGACCAAAGCATGAAGCCGGGGGATTGTCTGATTGAAACGCCTAATGGCACAGTGGATGCAAGGCTTGCCACCCAGATAGAACTGGTACGGCAGGCAGTAAAAAATGTTATGCTTTAAGCGTTTCCCTTGAGGTATGGCGCTATGGAAGATATGCAGGGAAAGCCTTTCAAACTGAATATCGACAAATTTACCGAAGCGGTATATGAGTGTTCCAGCGTCAAGCTGACGGGGAAGGTTACGCAGGTTATCGGTCTGGTCATTGAATCACAGGGGCCGACGGTGAGTGTGGGAGAGTTATGCTATGTAAGTTCCCATAATCCCGATGTGCCGCCCATCCCTGCCGAAGTGGTGGGGTTCCGTGAGGGGTATGTCATGCTGATGCCTGTCGGTGAGATGCAGGGCATTGGCCCCGGCTGTGAAGTGACTGCCGCCCAGAGAATGCTGAATGTCCGGGTGGGCGAAGAACTTCTGGGCCGTGTCTTGGACGGATTGGGCAATCCCATTGATGGCAAGGGCCCCATCCTTTGCAAGACGGAGTATGGTCTTAACGCTGACCCGCCGCATCCGCTGTCGCGGCCTCGTATCCATGACAGTCTTTATGTAGGGGTGCGGGCTATTGATGGCCTTATCACCATGGGCGAGGGGCAGCGTATCGGTATTATGGCTGGTTCCGGGGTGGGTAAATCCACCCTTCTTTCCATGATAGCCCGAAATACCGAAGCGGATATCAGCGTTATCGCTCTGGTAGGGGAACGTGGCCGTGAGGTGCGGGACTTTATCGAGCGCGATTTGGGCGAAGAAGGCATGAAGCGCTCCGTGGTGGTGGTGGCTACATCTGACCAGCCGGCGCTGGTACGCATCAAGGGCGCGATGACGGCCACGGCCATTGCGGAATACTTCCGCGACCAGGGGCGCAAGGTCATCTTGATGATGGATTCGGTTACCCGCTTTGCCATGGCGCAGCGTGAAGTCGGGCTGACCATTGGGGAGCCGCCGGCTACCCGTGGTTATACGCCTTCGGTTTTTGCCATGCTGCCAAGGCTGCTGGAGCGAGCGGGAACAAATTCCACCGGTTCCATTACAGGCATCTATACGGTGCTCGTCGATGGTGACGATATGAACGAGCCCATTGCCGATGCGGTGCGCTCCATTTTGGACGGGCACATCGTGCTCTCTCGCAACATTGCGGCGCAGAATCACTTCCCCGCCATTGACATCATGCCCAGCGTCAGCCGCGTTATGAATGAAGTAGTGTCACCGGAACATTTGAAAGCAGCCCAGCAGATGCGGCAGCTTATGGCGGTGTACCGGGACGCAGAGGACCTCATTCATATCGGTGCTTATGTGAAGGGCTCCAGTGCCAAGATTGACGAGTCCATCCAAAAGATTGATGCCATAAATGAATTCCTCTGTCAGGGAATTTATGAAGTGGATTCCTATGAGGAAACCGAAAAGAAATTAATCGGGATTTCCGGGTGATAGGCCATGAAGAAGTTTAAGTTTCAGCTGGAAACCCTCTTAAGGGTCACCCGGCGCAAGAAGGATGATGCCGAGCGTGACTTTGCTGATGCCTCCCGCAAGGTGGAGGAAGCCCGGGAGGGGCTCAATACTTTGCTGGCAGAAATGCAGAAAGGCCAGCAGGATTATGATGCTCTTTCTAAGGAAGGCATTCGGGTTACCGTAGGCAGGCTGATGACCTTCAATAGTTTTTTTGCCTGGAAGCGGGAACAGATTGAAATGCAGCAGAACATCATTCTGCAGATGAAAGCCGAGAAGCAGAAGAAACTCAAAATCCTGATGGATGTAATGAGTTATCTCAAGAGTATAGAACAGCTGAAGGAACGCCGCTGGCAGGAATATCAGGCAGAGGCCCTGCAGGAAGAACAAAAGATGCTGGACGAAATCGGACTCCAGCTCACGATGCGGCGTAAGAGGGAAGGGGTAAGCTCATGATGGATTTAACCGGTGTACGCCATGTACAGGCAAGAATTGCCCAGTTGCAGGAGCAGTTTGGAATGCCGGGAAACATGCCCGGAACAGGCTTCTCCCAAAAACTGGAAAAGGAGATTCAAAAATCTCTGGGCCTTGCCAATACCGAAAAGGTGCAGGATACAGCAAAAGCGGCTGCAGAGGATAAAAGCCAGCAGCTTCCGGAGGTACAGCAGACAGAAGCGGCCAAAAAGGTTTCCAGTAAACTTCTGGACGATATGCCGCTGGCTGACCAGAACCTCAGCACATTGATTGAAGCGGCGGCCCGCAAATATAAGGTAGACCCCAAGCTGGTAGCCGCTGTGGCCGAAGTGGAATCCAATGGCAATCAGGATGCTGTTTCCTCCGTGGGCGCCATTGGCGTTATGCAGCTGATGCCGGATACAGCGGCATCTCTGGGGGTTGACCCATATAATAAGCAGCAAAATATCGAAGGTGGAGCCAAATACCTGCGGCAGATGCTGGATACCTTTGGAGGTGACCTCAAGAAGGCAGTGGCAGCGTACAACGCCGGCCCTGGCGCGGTGAAGGATTATGGCGGTGTTCCACCGTACAAAGAGACGCAGAATTATGTAAGCAAGGTACTTGATATTTACAGATAACAAAGGCGGGTTGGACAATGGCAGCGAAGAAAAAAAAGAAAAAAGGCAGTAAAATAGTGAAAGTGCTATTAGTGCTCTTCCTGCTATTAGTACTGATTTTGGGAGGCTTTGCCCTGGGCGTTTACCTGCAGCTGATTGATACCCAGGAGGCCAATGAGAAACTCAAGCTCTACGACCTGCCGGTGATTGGTGAATACTTTGTGCGTCCGGCACCGAGTAAGGATGACATGGAAAATCTTCCCGTGGAGGATGCGAAACCGGGCAAGGATAAGGACAAAGAAGCAAAGAAAGACGACAAGGATAAAAAAGAATCCAAGAAAATTGTCATAGCCAAGGAAGAAATCGAAAAGCAAATGAAGCAGCGCGAAGCCGAGGAAAAGAAACGCGTTTCTAAGCTGGCTCGTCTGTACAATCAGATGAAGCCCAAGGATGCTGCCAAGGCCATGGACCAGCTCGATGATGATATGTGCATTGCCATTTTACAGCGCATGGATGAAGCGGTTGTGGCTAAGATTATGACGGAATTTGATGAAGGCAAGACTGCCCGCATTACCCGTATCATGTATGCCGGCACTAAGAAAGAAGTCAACACGGAAGAAGATGTTCGTAAGATGATGGAAGAAAAGGCCCAGCAGGAAAATCAGGAAGCGTCGGCACAACAGGAACAATAATTATTTGCTATGAAAATTCTCCTTTTCATCAAAGAAGGAGAATTTTTTATTTAAGTAAAAGTCACTTTTCGCCGATAAATACCATGAGAAGGAGGTGATTCAGTGAACACAGCAAATGTAATGGCAATTTCTCCAAAAGCCGGTGCCGCGCCTAAAGTTCAGCCCACAAGGACGGTGAGCAGGAATTCCACAGGCAGTGCCAAGGATTCCTTCGGTGAGGTACTGGGCAAGGCTGGAGAAGATGCAGCAGGAAAAACGGCAAAATCGGCAGTACAGGGAAGTGAACAAGGAAATGTTGAGGCTAAGGAAGCTGATATAAAAGACGATATGCCAGACGGAACGGAGTCTGCTTTGAATAAGCAGCAGGGCAAGGAGCAAAAGGCAGGGAAAGCAGTCAAGGATGGAAAGGATGCGCAGGGAGCAAAAGCTACGGAAGGCAGCGAAGCATCAGCAGGAGAACAGGAGTTAGGCAAACTGGCCGCACAGGCAGTGGTGCTGAACTTTTCTCCGGAAGGGCAGGCCGCATTGGTCATGGAAGAAGTGCCACAGCAGGCAGAAGCGGCAGCCACAGTGAATTTGCAGAGTTTATTGCCCCAGTCAGCGGAAGATACTCAGAAAAATAAGAATTTCCTGGCAATGCTTTCGGGACAGCAGGTGAAGACAACGGGCAAAGAAACGGCTTTGGAGAATATTCAGCCGGAACTTAACCAGAATCCGCAGGCAGGTTCACTGGAAATCAATCAGTCAGCAAAACCGGCGACCTTATTGGAAGTCCAGTTAAGCAATCACCAGATTGCTAATCAAGTAGCAAATGCAGCGGATGAGTTGACCGCAAACCAAACGGAAATGCCGTCCTTAACGGTACTGAATAATGGCAAGGAAAGAGCAGATGCCAAGGGAATGGCGCCTTTTGAGCAGAGCGAAGAGACGATGCCGTCCATGCCTGCTGGGAAGGTGAATGATTCAGTGACGTTGCAACAGGCGGCAGGTCAGGGAAAAATTCCTGAAGTCATGGTGCAGCCCCTAAAGACAGAAGAAGGGCAGCCCGTGAATAATCCGCTGGCAGGTGTCAACATAACGGTTGAAGATGAAGTGCCGGTGGTAACGCAGTCCATGAACGCCCAGCAGAATCAGCTCGATGGCGAGGGGCGCCCGACAACGCAGCTTCCGGAAGAAGCTGTAGGCGATAAGGCGCCGGTTCAGCAGTCTGCCAATAACGAACCCATCAGCATGTTCCAGCAGAGCCTCAATGAGAGCCTGACAGGAGCCAAGGGGACAGCGGATGTGAATCAGTCCCAGAACGTGCAGGAAGACTTTGGTGTTCCCCGTCAAATTGTGGAACAGGCAAGGCTCTTGCGGCGGGGGCAGGATACCCAGATGGTCATTAAACTCCACCCCGACCATTTAGGCGAACTTACCCTTAAGGTTTCCGTTTCGGCGGGCGGTGCAATCAACGCCTCCTTCCACAGCGACAACGCACAGGTAAGGGCTATCATTGAAAACACGCTGGTACAGCTGAAACAAGAACTCAACAATCAGGGACTCAAAGTGGATAACGTCGATGTCTATGCCGGACTCACGGACGGGCAGCTTCCTCAGGGAGAGGGACAGCAGGCATGGCAGCAGAATCAGGGACACAGTGGCAACAGCATTCGGAATATAGGAAATGTGGAAGATTATGGGGAAGAGACCGAAAATATAGCTGTTAGTCAGCAAAGTACAGCTGACGTTGCTGATGGTGTCGATTACCGAGTCTAAAGCATAGAAGGTGAAAAAGGTGGCAAATTCATTAAACACAATCACAGTGGATGGTGTAACTCAGACGCTGGAAAACTATCAGGCAAGTCAGACGCAGGCCAACAAGGATAACAGTGCCTTAGGCAAGGATGCATTCCTGCAGTTATTGGTTACTCAGATGAAGTATCAGGACCCGCTGGACCCGCAGGATAATGGCGAATATCTGGCCCAGTTGGCACAGTTCTCCGCATTGGAACAGATGACCAATGTAGCCGATGGCCTCAGTGATGTATCGAAACTGGTCAGCAACATTGACACTTCGGTACTGGTAGGCCAGCTCAGCAATATGATTGGCAAAGATATCCAGTGGACCATTGACACCACCAGCACGGACGCAAATGGCAAGGTTAGTACGACAACCTCCAAGATGGAAGGCAAGGTTACAGGGGTAAGCATTTCCGATGGCTCGCCCACGATTGTAGCCAGTGCCGGCGGCCAGTCCTATAAGGTCGCTATTGGCAACATCATCCGTATTGGAGAAGGTGTACAGGGAAGCTAAAATATTTTGGCTATGAATAAGGGAGGAGAGAATCATGCACCCCATCCTTCCGCTTCAAGGACGAATAACCAGTTTGCAAGGTACTGCACAGACGCATAATGCGAGCCAAATCAGCTTTCAAGATTTTCTGCAAAGTGCGCAGGAGAAGGAATCTGCCAAAGGCGCAGAGATTGCCTTCTCCGTGCATGCGCAGAACCGCTTGCAAGAAAGGAATATCAATTTGAGCCATGAAGATTTGGCTCGCCTGCAGTCAGCCGTTGACAAGCTGGCCCAAAAGGGAGCGAGGGAATCCCTCATCTACATGCAGGAGGTGGCGCTGGTGGTCAGCGTAGCCAATCGCACGGTAATCACCGCTCTGGAAAAACTCCAGGGCACAGACAACATAATAACGAATATTGACAGTGCAGCAATCATCTAAGAGTTGGACCGATAAGGAGACTTGGAGATACTGACCGATTGAGGTATCTTGCGATTGCTGCATCATAAGAAAAAATCTTTTCATGTAAGGAAAGGAAGATTCATTATGATGCGTTCGCTTTTTTCTGGTGTTTCGGGCTTGAAGGGACATCAAACGAGAATGGATGTTATTGGTAATAATATTGCTAACGTAAATGCCACGGGCTTTAAGTCCAGTCGTGTAACTTTTGCTGATACACTTAGCCAGACGCAGACAGCAGCTTCAGCACCGGGGGATACTTTGGGCGGCACGAACCCCAAGCAGATTGGCTTAGGCACGGGCGTAGCCAGCATTGACCTGCTTTTTACCGATGGCAGTGCCCAGCAGACAGGCAAAAATACGGACGTGGCTTTGTCTGGCAATGGCTTATTTGTAGTAAAGAGCGGCAAAGATACTTATTATACTCGTGATGGCGCTTTTGAATTCGATGCGGATGGTAACTATGTATTGCCGGGAAGCGGCCACTATGTACAGGGCTGGATGGCTAAAGACGGTGTGTTGACTACAAATGGCGGCATAGAAAATATCGTGGTCAAGGCCGGTAAAAGCATGGCGGCTAAGGCATCGGAAAAGATAACATATGAGAACAATCTTAATTCGGCGGCATTAACTATTAGTAAGATATCTGGAGGAAATGGTACTATTCAAGCTGCTGATGTATCTGCGTCCAATCCAGTGACTTTGGATATTAATGGTACAACCTATACAGTAACAGGTATTACAAGTAATATAGATACTAGCGCAACATGGACAGTGAATGCGGCCGTCGCGGCCGGTGGCACTACCATTACTATAACAGATGGTACCAATCCTGCTGTAACATGTACCCTTTCAACTGCTACAACCGCTGCAATTCCTGCTTCTACTAGTGTGAACAGTGTGAGTGGTCCCCTGAAAAGCTCCACGGCCAGTACGACTAAGCCCGTAACATTGACTATGAGTGATGGTTCTACTGTGACTCAGACTTCGGGAACGTACACTACTGGATACAGTCTGCCGATTACGACAACTGTTAATGTCTATGATACTTTAGGCAACGTCCATACGTTGAATCTTTTCTTTACTAAGACGAAGGTTTCTAGTTCCACAGGTAATGAATGGACATTATCGCTAGATTCCGATATTACGAAGACCAGTACGACAATTACAGAGACGGATGGTTCCACGACCACGCTTACGTTGAAACCAGTAACTATCAATTTTACGACTTCCGGTAAGTACAACAGCGGTACTGGTTCCACTACACTTACCTTAACGAATGGTGCTTTGGGTACGCAAAGTGTTGCTATTGATTTATCTACCCTTACCCAATATGCTGGTAGCAACACAGTGAAGGGAGAGGCTAATGGTAATGCTGCAGGTACATTGAAGAGTGTATCTATTGACCAGTCTGGTATTATCACAGGTGTATACACTAATGGTGTGCGTCAGTCAGAAGCACAAATTGCCATTGCGCAGTTCAGTAATGCCTCCGGTCTGACCAAGACGGGTAGCAGCCTCTATCAGGAATCCAACAACTCCGGTACGGCAAATGTCAAGACGGCTGCCGATCTGGGTGTGAGTATTACGCCATCGGCACTTGAAATGTCCAACGTGGATATCGCCAACGAATTCTCCGATATGATTATCACCCAGCGTGGTTTCCAGTCTAACTCCAAAGTTATCACTGTCGGTGACGAGATGCTGGAGACGCTCATCAACATGAAACGTTAATATCATAGGGGCTGAGACTATTCTCTGCCAGCTAAAGTCCGCTGATGGAAAGTATCAGCGGGCTTTTCAAATGCAGTTTAGTCAGCCATTTGTAATAGATGTTCTTGTTACGGGAGCATTGAGTTCGTGGTAATAGTATAGGCCGTGGCTTGGGGCGAATGGGGGGAGTGATTTTTCTGTAGGGAGCGACTGCCTGAACGCAGTGAAGGCCGGCCCCTGTAGGACACAGCTAAGCAAATACACTGAAAGCAGCGCCGTTGGCCTGCCCGGCGCGAGTAGCTGGATAGCTCAATTCGTTTAGCGGAAAACAGAAAAATTACTCCCCCATTCGCCCCTGACAACGCATGACCGGGATATCTTTAACACGAACTTCCCACGAATTGCAATTATATGTGTGTACAAAAGGGAAAATGATTTTTTACAGCCTATCCCCCTGCTTAACAGGTAAATTTTTTTGAATTTTTCCAAGAAACTTTCAACCTGAAAAAGGGAAAAAGCGGCCTCGTGACGAAATTTAAGAGAATAAGAAAGCATGCCAAGGATGTAAGGGGGAAAGGAAAAAATGATTAAGCTGACAAAGTTTAATTCGCAGACAAATAAAAAAGGAGAATTCGTGCTCAATGCCGAAATAATAGAAACGATAGAAGAAACGCCAGATACAGTCATAACTTTGACTAACGGCAAAAAGTTCATTGTGGAGGAACCCATGGACGAAATCGTCCGCCGGGTGATGAAGTACCGCCGGGCGCTTCATCAATGATTTTGATGTGGACAAGTCCTCATCAGCTGGTATAATGGGAAAGTAACTTTTTATGGAGGGATAAACCTATGGCTGACGAAGAAAAAGACACAGAGGAAGTGGCGGAGGAAGAACCGAAGAAGAAATCTCCGATAATCCTTGTCGTGGTGCTGGTTCTGATTGGACTGGTACTTGCCGGCGGCATCTCATTCTTTATTACCACTAAGATGATGGCAGATACCGCGACAGAGCAGGTAAATGAACACCATGACCCCGGTAAGTTTATCAAGCTGGGGGATGCCAAAGATGGCATTATGGTCAATGTCGGCGGACAAAAAGCCGGCAAGTTCCTGAAAGCGGGAATCGTCCTGGAGATGAATCCTGGCAAGAAGGCGAATATGACGGAGGAAGGCGCTTTGCTGCCGGAGGCCGAGACGAAGATTCTCGATACCACCATGCAAATCCTTCGCAGCGCTAAGCTGGATGAGTTTGATGCAACCCGTCAGGATGAGCTGAAAAAGAAGATTAAGGATGAACTGAACAACAAGCTGGGGCCTGGTTCGGTGTATGATGTGTATATAACTAGCTTCCTGCTTCAGTAAAAGTGTTCGTATTCTAGCAGGGAGGAGGGCGTAAGATTGGCAGATGAAGTACTATCTCAATCTGAGATAGATAAACTGCTTTCCGCACTGTCAGACGGAACCGTATCGGCAGAAGAAGTCAAAGCAGACGAAGAACAAAAGAAAGTTAAGACATACGACTTCAAGCGACCAGACAAATTTTCCAAGGACCAGATACGAACGCTCTTTATGCTTCATGAGAGTTTTTCCAGGCTCTTGAACACGTATTTGTCTACCCACCTGCGCACGCTGGTGAATGTGGAAGTGGCATCCGTCGAACAGCTGACTTATCAGGAATTTGTCCAGTCACTGGCAAATCCATCGGTTATCAGCATCGTGGCTGTGCCACCGCTAAAAGGCAATATCATCATGGAAATCAATACTGAGATTGCCTTTGCCTTTATCGACCGCGTGTTTGGTGGCGAAGGACGAGTGGGAATAAAACCCCGCGTCCTTACAGAAATTGAGGAAGTGGTGGTACAGCGCTTTATCAATACAGCGCTGGGCCATTTGAAGGAAGCTTGGATAAATGTGGTGGAATTTTTCCCCGCATTGGAAACAACGGAATCAAACCCGCAATTCACCCAAATCGTACCACCTAGTGATATGGTGGTCATCGTCACCATTCAGATGAAGGTGGGGGAAGTTGAGGGGATGATGAATATCTGTATTCCTTATCTGGTGCTTGAGCCGGTTATGTCAAAACTCACAACTACCTTCTGGGTAGCTGCATCAGTATCCAGGGATGATGACCCCGAGCAGGTCAAACTCCTGCAAAAGAAGATTGAGCGTACTAAGGTACCCTTCGTGGTACAGCTCGGTGAACTCCATCTTACGATTCATGAGTTCCTGACACTGGGGTTTGGGGATGTCCTGCAAATGGACACCCGTGTGGATGATAATTTATTATGTTTGGTAGGCAAAAAGCCAAAGTTTTACTGCCGCCCGGGTAAATCGGGCAAGAAAATGGCGGTTCAGGTTACCAAAATTATAAGCGAAGGAGATGAAAATACTGATGAGTGACGATATGATCTCGCAAGAGGAGATTGACGCCCTGCTTAATGGCGGTGGGATACCAGCAGCAGACGACAGTCCAGCACCGGCGGGAGAGTCCGAAGCACCGGCAGAAGCGCTAGCTGAAGCCGCAACAGGCTCCGACAGTAGTTCATCTCAGTTTGATGATGTACTTACGGATGTGGAAAAGGATGCCTTGGGAGAGATTGGCAATATCTCCATGGGCAGTGCTGCAACAACGCTTTCCGTGTTGTTAGGGCATAAGGTTAACATTACGACACCGGCGGTTTCTGTTTCTTCCATGAGTATTATTCAGGAACAGTACCCCATGCCCTACCTTATCGTGGAAGTTGGGTATACCATCGGTATTGATGGCAACAATGTCCTCGCCATTCAGGCACAGGATGCTTCTATTATCGCCGATTTGATGATGGGCGGTGATGGTACTAACCCGGATACAGAAATTAATGAAATCGCCATGAGCGCCGTGGGCGAGTCCATGAACCAGATGATGGGTACCGTGGCTACGTCCTTGTCCACGATGTTCAATAAGAAAATCGATATTTCCCCGCCTAAGGTAAACCTCATTGATTTTGGCAATGAGGAGAAGGTTACTGAGGTAATCGGGACGGATGATCCTATCGTGTGTACTTCCTTCCGCATGGAGGTAGATGGTCTTATCGATAGTGAAATCATGCAGATTTTGCCCGTGGAAGTGGCTAAGGAAATGGTGGAATCGCTGACAAATGGTTCGGCAGAAGAACCAGAGCCGGAACCGGCTCCAGCGCCAGCTCCGCCACCACCACCGCCACCACAGCCAGCGGCAGCACCACCGCCCCCGCCGGCGGCTGCACCTGCCCAACAGATGGCACCACCGGTTATGGCACCGCCTCCGGGCGGAGGGTATGGCTACGGAATGCCCATGCAGGGCATGGCGGCCAACATTCCGGTACAGCCAGCCCAGTTTACACCACTTAATATGCAGCCGGTACAGGTGAATGATGCCAACATTGGCCTTATTTTGGATGTACCCCTGTCGGTAACGGTGGAATTGGGGCGTACCAATAAATCCATCAAGGATATATTGGAGCTTACCAATGGTTCCATTGTGGAACTTGATAAGTTGGCTGGTGAGCCAGTGGACATCAATGTCAATGGTAAATTCCTGGCCAAAGGTGAAGTGGTGGTCATTGATGAAAACTTCGGTGTGCGAATCACCGAAATTGCCAGCCCCGCAGAGCGGGCGGCAAAGCTTCAGTAACACCGCGTTAGGGTAGA
This sequence comes from Selenomonas ruminantium AC2024, assembly GCF_000687995.1. Taxonomy (NCBI): domain Bacteria; kingdom Bacillati; phylum Bacillota; class Negativicutes; order Selenomonadales; family Selenomonadaceae; genus Pseudoselenomonas; species Pseudoselenomonas ruminantium. The sequence goes on along the minus strand of NZ_JIAC01000001.1, from coordinate 2,693,591 downwards.
GAGGCTCTTGTCTAAAACAAGACTTTCTTATATAATTAAATTATTGAACCAAGTCGGATGTTTTTAAGATGAGGAGAGATGGAACATGGCAGTAAGAGTATTGGTCGTTGACGATGCGGCATTTATGAGAATGATGGTTAAAGATATTCTGTCCAAGAACGGCTATGAAGTCGTGGGTGAGGCAGAAAACGGCATGAAGGCTCTGGAAAAATACCAGGAACTGAAACCGGATCTGGTTACCATGGATATCACGATGCCGGAAATGGATGGTATCAGTGCCGTTAAGGAAATCAAGAAGGTTGATCCCAACGCCAAGATCGTTATGTGCAGCGCAATGGGCCAGCAGGCCATGGTTATTGAAGCCATTCAGGCTGGTGCCCGGGACTTTATTGTAAAACCCTTCCAGGCTGATCGTGTATTGGAGGCTGTCCGTAAAGCAGTGGGCTGATGGAAAGAAAACGTATTTTTCTGGCGTGTTTCGTGGGTATACTCATACTTTTAGTAATGGCAGATCCAGCCTTGGCAGCCGAAGAGGCTGCCAAGGGCGGGTATCTGGCTGGGTATGAGAATAGCGACCCGCGGCCAACGTCGATTTCCTGGTGGTCAACGATTGCTTATCTGGTCAGCCTCTTTGCTATTTTTGTATTTGTAGTAGGGCTGGCTTATTTTGCTGCCCGGTTTATCGGCGGCAAATTTGCCCAGCAGAAGTTGGGCTATGGTGGCAGAATCCTGTCCCATCTGCCTTTGGGACCAAATCGTTCGGTGTGTGTGATTGAAATGAGTGGTCGGGTGTTTATGCTTGGCGTCACGGAACATTCCATCACGTTGTTGTCGGAAATAACCGATCCTGATGAGATTGACCGCCTGCACCGCGAGGATTTGGCCTTTGGCAAGATGCCGGATATGTTTTCCCAGCAGTTTGGTACGCTGGCGGGACTGGTTCAGAAGGTGCCGCCGTTATTCCGCAAGTGATTGACCATCCAAAGTAACAGTTAATAAAGGAGTTGTGGGCAGTTGAACCGCCGAAATGTTTTTATCATGCTAGGAGGGATAGCCCTCTTGCTGTTTATGGCACAGGACGCTGCTTTAGCTGCACCGCTTATACCCTCGGTAAATGTCGATGTGGGCTCGTCAAATAAGCCCCAGGATGTAGCGGTGACGCTGCAGGTGATGGCGCTCCTGACCATCTTGTCTTTGGCACCGGGCATCCTCATAATGACCACATCCTTTGTGCGTATTGTGGTAGTTATCGGCTTTTTGCGCAATGCTTTGTCTACCCAGAATGTGCCGCCGAATCAGGTGGTTATCGCTTTATCGCTGTTTTTGACCTTTTATATTATGTCTCCTTATTGGAGTCAGGCCAATGAAAACGGCATTCAGCCTTATATGGCTGGGCAGATAACCCAGGAGGAGGCCATTACCAATGTGGTGGCACCGATTCGCGAGTTTATGTTCAAGCAGACCCGTGAATCCGATTTGGCATTGTTCGTGAATTTGGCTGATGATGAACGCCCGGAAACACAGGATGATGTTTCGACCTTTACCTTGATTCCCGCTTTTGTTATCAGTGAGTTAAAGACGGCCTTTCAGATCGGTTTTATGATTTATGTGCCCTTTATCGTCATTGATATGATTGTGGCCAGTACCTTGATGTCTATGGGCATGATGATGCTGCCACCGGTAATGATATCCTTGCCGTTCAAGATTTTGCTCTTCGTTATGGTTGACGGCTGGCATCTGCTGATAAAGTCGCTGATTGTCAGTTTCAAATAGCGTTGCATTGGGGCAAGGCGGAAGGAGCGGGTGCGTATGTCTGGTGATTTAGTTGTACAGCTGGGGCAGGAAGCCCTGTTCATCGTAATGATTGTTGCAGCTCCGATGCTGGGGCTGGGGCTTATTGTAGGTCTGATGGTCAGTGTCTTTCAGGCAACTACCTCCATTCAGGAACAGACCTTGGCATTTATTCCTAAGATTATCGCTGTGTTTGTGGCAATTCTTATTTTTGGTCCTTGGATGCTGCGGATTATGACGGAGTATCTGACCAATATTTTGGTTAATTTGCCTGGCTACATTGGCTAAAGGAGCAGTCTATGGACTTTTATGAACTTCTGCAAGGTCATGCGGCTGTGTTTTTGCTCCTGCTTACTCGGGTTAGTGGTATATTTGTGATTTCGCCTTTCTTTGGCAGTATGAATATACCGGTATATTTTCGGGCGGCGGCTTCCTTTGCCTTTGCGCTGGTACTTTTCCCCGTAGTGGATAATTTTCAGGGCGTGGCTGCTCCAGCTACCATCCTTGGTTATGCAGGAGCAATGCTTAGCGAACTCTTTGTAGGCTGGCTTATCGGGTTTGTGGCGTATATTTCCTTTGCTGCCATCACCATGGCCGGCAAGGTTATGGATATGCAGGCTGGCTTTGCCGTTGTAAACGTAATGGATCCGACTTCCGGTCAGCAAATGCCGCTTATCGGAAGTTTTCTTTATAATTTGGCCATTATTGTTTTTGTAGTGACCAACGGCCATCACATGATTATTTCGGCTCTGTTTGAGAGCTTTAAGCTGGTGCCTATCTTAGGTGCCAATCCGGATCTGTCTTTGCCGCTGATTATTGCGCGCTTTACGACCGGAATTTTTTTTACCGGCATGAAAATTGCCATGCCCGTAACCTTTGCCATTTTGCTGACCAATGTTGGTCTGGGAATATTGGCGCGAACAATGCCCCAAATGAATATCTTCGTGGTGGGCATTCCGATGCAGCTGACTGTGGGAATGTTGATTCTGACCATGGTGCTGCCTTTCTACGTCTTGTTTCTGGATGTGTTGTTCAATGAAATGTATGGAAACATTACCATTGCGTTGGAGGCCTTGCAATAGAAATTCCTTTGTCTTTGACTTGCAGCTTTTTGCTGGCGACGATAAGACGGAAGAACCAACGCAGAAAAAACGCGACGATGCCCGTAAAAAAGGGCAGGTAGGCCGCAGTACAGATATGAGTGCAGCCTTTGTGCTGCTCATGGGTTTTTTTATCATCAAGATGCTCTGGGAGTTTATCTATCATAAGATAGCAACTTACACGACCTATGTATTTTCCCATCTCAATCAGACGGTGGATACAGAGAGTGTGGTGCGCATCTTTATCGGTATCATTGAACTGCTGGCACAGACGGCGTTGCCCATTATGTTGGCGATAATGATGATTGGCTTGGCGATAAACCTGTTTCAGGTCGGCTTGAATTTCAATACAGAGGCCATTGAATTCAAGCTGGACAAGCTTAATCCCATCAATGGTTTTGGGCGTATCTTTTCCAAACGCTCCCTGATGGAACTCTTCAAGTCTTTGATGAAGATTGCAATTATTGGATTTTTTCTTTATGATTTTTTATCGGACCACTTGATGGAGATGCCTCAGTTTATTTATTTTGATTTGCCTACCAGTTTAGCGCAGATTTCTGATATAATTTTCAGTATGGCCTTTGAAGTCATTGGCGTCATTATGATTGTTGGTTTTATCGACTATGCTTATCAGAAATGGCAGACTACGCAGGACCTCAAAATGTCCAAGCAGGAAGTCAAGGATGAAATGAAGCAGTCTGAAGGTGACCCGCAGATTAAAGGCAAAATCAAGCAGAAACAGCGCCAAATGGCTATGTCCCGTATGATGCAGGAAGTGCCGAAGGCCGATGTTATCGTGACTAACCCGACCCACTTCGCCGTGGCCTTGAAATATGAAAAAGGCATGGTGGCACCGTTGGTGGTGGCCAAGGGGCAGGATTTGGTGGCGCAGCGCATTAAGGATTTAGCCAGGGATAACCGGGTACCTATAGTGGAGAATAAACCACTGGCCCGTGCTCTCTACGCTGCAGTAGATGTAGGAGATATTGTTCCTGCGGAACTGTATCAGGCTGTGGCCGAGGTTCTGGCTTATGTATATCGTCTGAAAAACAACCGCCGCCGTCGGGCATAAATAAAGTTGAAGGAGAAGCACTATGGCTGCACAACAGGCAGCTGCCCCCAATACCGTATTCGGCAAGGGCAGTTTCATTCAAAAATACAGCGATGTTATGATAGCGGTTGCTATCGTCACTATCGTTGTCATGATGATTATACCGCTGCCGACGCTGCTGCTGGATATGCTGATCTGTCTGAATATCACCATAGCGTTGCTGCTGGTTATGTCGGTAATCTACAACAAGGAAGCTTTGGATTTATCCATTTTCCCGTCCCTGCTTTTGATTACCACTTTGTTCCGGCTGGCGCTGAATATTTCTTCTACCCGTTTGATCCTTTTGGATGGCTACGCTGGGGAAGTTATTACCGCATTCGGTAACTTCGTTGTCGGTGGTAATCCCGTTGTCGGGTTTATCATGTTCGTCATCCTGGTAGCCGTTAACTTTATTGTTATCACCAAAGGTTCCGAACGTGTGGCTGAAGTATCGGCCCGTTTCACCTTGGATGCTATGCCTGGTAAGCAGATGTCCATTGATGCCGACCTCAATCAGGGGGCCATCACGGATGCAGAAGCAAAAATCCGCCGTGAGAAAATCCAGCATGAAGCGGATTTCTTCGGCGCTATGGACGGTGCTTCCAAGTTCGTCAAAGGGGATGCCATTGCCGCTATCATCATCATGCTGATAAATATTGCCGGTGGTTTTGTCATCGGCATGATGCAGCGCAACATGGAGGCTATTCAGGCGCTGCAGACTTATACTTTGCTGACCGTCGGTGAAGGTCTGGTCAGCCAGATTCCGGCCCTTTTGATTTCCACGGCTACGGGCCTTATCGTTACCCGTGCCGGTGCGGAAGGCAATCTGGGCAGCGACATTGTGGGACAGCTCTTCCATAATGACCGCATCTTCTATATCCTGGGCGGCGTGTTGATTTTCTTCTCGCTGGTACCAGGGCTTCCAGGGATTCCGTTCTTTGCGTTGTCCATGTTCTGTTTCCTCATTGGCAGACTTTTGCAGCAGCAGACCGAAGTCAAGACGGAAGTGCAGCAGGAGGAAAAGAAGGTACAGGAAAAACGCAAGGCCACCACGCCGGAGAATATTGTTTCTCTCCTGCAGGTGGACCCCATGGAACTGGAAATTGGCTATTCGCTGATTCCATTGGTGGATACGGGGCAGGGCGGTGACCTGCTGGACCGTATCGTCATGATTCGCCGTCAGTGTGCGCTGGAATTGGGCCTTGTGGTGCCCACCATCCGCATTCGCGATAATATCCAGATAAAACCCAATGCCTATATCATCAAATTGAAAGGCATTGAGATTGCCAAGGGCGAGTTAATGCTTGACCATTATCTGGCTATGAACTCCGGTACGGTCTTTGAGGAAGTGCCGGGCATTGAAACCACAGAGCCGGCCTTTGGCCTGCCTGCTTTATGGATTCCGGAAAACGAGCGTGAGCAGGCAGAATTAAATGGTTATACAGTAGTAGATGCGGTGTCGGTTCTCGCCACCCATCTCACCGAGGTCATCAAACAGCATGCAGATGAAATCCTCGGCCGTCAGGAAACCCAGAACCTTATCGATAACCTCAAGAAATCCAATCAGGCATTGGTGGACGAGGTTGTTCCCGACCTGCTCAACGTGGGTGAGATTCAGAAGGTACTGGCCAATCTCCTGCGGGAGCGCATTTCCATCCGCGATATGAGCACCATTTTGGAGGTGCTGGCCGATTACGGGCGGGCAACTAAGGACACGGAGATACTTACCGAGTATGTCCGTCATGCCATGGCCCGTCATATCACCCAGCAGAATGTGCAGAATGGGACGCTCCCCTGCATCACGCTGGACCCGGCTTTGGAAAACCGCATTGCGGGCGGTGTACAGCGTACGGAGCACGGCTCCTACGTCAGCATCGACCCGGATTCCATGCAAAAACTGGTTACGGCACTCAATGAAGAGCTGCCGAAACTTACCAATATGGGCTATCAGCCAATTGTGCTGACCAGCCCGGCTGTACGCCTGTACTTCCGCAAATTGGTGGAACGTTCCGTACCGGGGCTTATTATTCTGTCCCATGCGGAAATTGAGCAGAGCGTAGAGATTCAAATTCTTGGGGTGGTGAAGATTTAAGTTGCAGATAAAAATAGTTAAGGCTCCTTCTATGAAGGAGGCCATGGAGCAAGTTAAAGAAGAATTGGGCCGTGATGCAGTCATTTTGCATACGAAGAAATACCGTGAGGGCGGTTTTATGGGCTATAAGGGCAAAGAAGTGGTGGAGGTTACGGCCGCCATCGAAGAAAATGCCCCGGAAAGTCCTGTAAAGAGCCGCCCAAGACGCAGCCTGCATGCTGAGCCGGAGCGCCAGCCTGCCACGGGAAGCAATTTTGATGTCCTGTCCAAGGCAGCGCCGATGCCACACACGGTTTTGTCCCAGTACAAGACGAATGGCACAGAAACCGGTGTACGCATGGCAGAAGCGCCTATTGCAGCACCGGATTTTCAGCCGCTGATACCCGATAAACCGACGGCGCAGCCCAAGGCTCCCAGGGTACTGACCACAGAAACAATCGAAGAAGCAACCCAAGCAAATGTAGCAGCAAAGGAAGATGAAGAAGTGAATCCCAATGGCGTAAATGATGTGCAGTCCGTCGTGCAGCCTGTGATGATTGCCTCCAATCCTGAGGATGCAGAAAAGATTCAGAAGCTCGAAGCGGAACTGGCGCAGATGAAGACTCTTTTGACCCAGGTGATGAGCAAGGATCAGCCGCAGGATGAAGTGTCCCTGCAGGAGGCTTTGCGCCGTCAGGAAGTCGATGAAGATATTCTGAAGGATATGGCTGCCAAGACGGCCGCTGGGGATATGCTGATGGACTCTTTGGACAAAAGGGCTCCGGAAGTGGTAGCCGGCTATCTGGAAGGCAAGATGAATTTTGCCGAAGGCATCAAGCTCAATAAGCACGGTGTGCGCATCGTGGCCCTTATCGGTGCTACTGGTGTGGGCAAGACCACGACCTTGGCTAAGATTGCTGCCCGCTTCGTCCTGGAGAAGAATATCCGGGCCGCTCTGATTACTGCCGATACCTACCGCATTTCTGCAGTGGAGCAGCTCAAGACGTATTCTGATATTATTGGCCTGCCTCTGGAAATCGTGTATTCTCCGGATGAATTGAAGGTGGCTATTCACAAGCACCGGGATAAGGATTTGATTTTGATTGATACAGCAGGCCGCAGCCAACACAATGAATATCAGATGAAGGAATTGCAGGATTTCCTGGCGGTGGATTCACGAATTGAGAAGCATCTGGTTATGAGTGCCACTACGAAGAACCGTGATGTGGAAGACATCTTGCAGAAGTTTTCCGTTTGTGAACCAGGGCGGGTTATCTTTACCAAGACCGATGAAACCAGCAGTCTGGGCATGATTGTCAACCTGCTGGCCGACAAGGATATATCGCTGTCCTTTATGACTAACGGGCAGAGCGTTCCGGATGATATTGTACCTGCTACTGCTGATAAACTGGCCGCATTACTGTTGAGGGAATGATATGGGTGATCAGGCAGCAAGACTGCGTCAATTAGTGGATAAAAGTGAATACGAAGTAAAGATGTCAGTTGTGCCCGATGCACCAACCCTGTCAACGCTCGGCCCACGGGTAATTGCCGTAACCAGTGGCAAAGGCGGCGTGGGTAAGACCAACATTACGGTGAATCTGGCGATTGCTTTAAGGCAGGCTGGACAAAGGGTACTGGTGATTGATGCTGACCTGGGCATGGCCAATGTGGATGTGGTACTGGGCAGCATGTCAAAGAAACATTTACTGAATCTCTTGGAGAAGGATACAAAGCTGCAGGATGTGATGATAGACGGCCCTTATGGTGTCCGCTACATCTCCGGCGGCTCCGGCATTGAAAAAGCAGCGGATTTCACCTATGAGGAACGCCAGCGGCTGATGCAGAAGCTTACGGCCTGCGGGCAGATGGCAGACATCATCCTCATTGATACCGGTGCGGGGCTGGGCCGGAATGTGATGGATTTCATTCTGGCAGCCGATGAAGTATTGCTGGTAACCACACCTGAACCTACGGCCCTGACGGATGCGTATGCAGTCCTGAAGGCTTACAGTATGTATGCTGCCAGTAAGAACATCAAGCTATTGGTGAACCGTGTATACGATGAAGCAGAAAGCCGTGAGGTGGTAGCCAAGCTGCAGCAGACATCCACCCGTTTTTTGAATATGCCCATAGATTGTCTGGGGTATGTTTTTGAAGATAGTGCAGTGATGAGGTCGGTGCGCCAGCAACAGCCATTTTTGGCTGCTCAGCCGGGAGCCGTGGCTTCCCGCTGCATTCAAGGATTGGCAAACAGCCTGCTTTTTGGCAGTAAAATGAAAGTTAAGCGCGGCTGGAAGGGATTTTTGCGACAAATATTTAATTTTGCGCATTAAACATGGAGGAACTTGATTATGACGGGCGAATTAGTAAAGGCAAAAGAATACTTAAAGATTGGCCAGCGGGTCGAGTTTTATGTAGAGGCTGATGAAACCCGTTATGCCAGCCGCATTGAGGACATGACCGAGGATACGCTGGAAGTGGCTATGCCCATGACTCGGCAGGGGGTACCAATCATCCCCAAGGACCATGAAAAATTGTATGGTGTAGCCGTTGGCGACCACTGCCGTTTTCGTTTTTTCACAGTGTATCAGGGAAAAGGCTATAAGGATGGCCGAATCCCTGTCTGGTATGTGGACAGGCCAAGCGAAATGGAGCGTTTCCAGAATCGCGAATTCGTGCGGGTAAAGGTGAATCTCAAAGCCACGGTGAGCTTGGTGGATGAGGATGGGACTATCCATGATAGCGAAAACGTACCCGTGGTGGATTTGAGCGGCAGTGGAATCTGTCTGGCCTTTCCGCATGAGGTCGAACCCGAAACCAAGGCGGTGCTGGAACTTAATGGGATTCCCGGCGTAGGGATTATCGATGTCATGTGCCGTATTGTGCGTTGTTCGCCTGTAGAGCGGTCGGATGAATCCATCGTCTATCATGTGGGTGCGGCCTTTCTGCATTTGCCCCGGAGCACAGTCAATAAGCTGGTCCGCTATCTGTTTAGCGTACAGCGGGCCAACATTGCCAAAGGGTTCAAAGAATAAGGGTATAAGACAATTCGTATAGAAAAGTGTAAGGGAATTTTAAGCCGGATGTAAAAGAGGTGAGCGGGATGATTCGAGTCTTGATCGCTGATGACTCTGCTTTCATGCGCAAGATATTAACGGATTTTTTCAATAAGCAACCGGATTTTGAAGTGGCAGGCGCGGCGATAAACGGCAAGGAGGCCATTAACAAGGTTTTAGAGCTCAGCCCGGATTTGGTGACCATGGATGTGAATATGCCGGTTATGGACGGACTCAACGCCTTGGCCGTTATCATGGAAAAGCAGCCTACCCCGGTGGTGATGCTGAGCAGCCTGACCCAGCAGGGAACGGAAGCTACAGTGAGGGCACTGAGTCTGGGAGCGGTGGACTTTATCAGCAAAGCTGGCGGCAGTATATCCAAGCTGGATACCATTGAAGATGAGCTCCTGGAAAAATGCCGCAATGCGGCTAAGGCCAGGGTGCGAAAAATGCCGTATGCACCGCAAAAGAAACTGTCGCAGATGAACACACCGAGTCCATCGTCCGGGCCGCCGGTGATGAAGCGGGTGGAATTGCCTGTACGGCAAGGCTTGAAACTTCCCGGCGCGGCATCCATAGCTTCGTCACAAAATTCAGGCAGCGGCTTCGGCATCAGACGTGCGAATCCCTTCCTGCAGGCCAGAGGCAAGCCTCAGCCACCGGCGTCCAGCAAGGTAACACCTGTGACGATGACCAGCGCAGGCAATGGCGCGAAGAAACTGGTGGCGATTGGGACATCAACTGGCGGGCCACAGGCATTGCAGCAGGTGATAACCCGCCTGCCGGGAAACCTGCCCTGCGGTGTAGTCGTGGTACAGCATATGCCGGCAGGATTCACCAAGGCTTTGGCTGACCGATTGGACACCATATCGCAGGTGTCCGTGAAGGAAGCGGAAGACGGAGATGTAATCCAGCCGGGTCATGTATATATAGCTCCGGGCAGTCATCACCTGCGCGTGAAGGAGGAGGGCAGCAGCCGCAAGATTATCTTGGGGCAGGACCCCCCAGTGGGAAATCACCGCCCTGCAGTAAATGTCATGTACGATTCCGTCGCTGGCATTGGCAAAAATCTGGTGGCGGTAATCATGACCGGCATGGGCTGTGATGGCTGTGAGGGAATGAAGAAAATCAAGGCAGCAGGCGGCTACAGCATCGCTCAGGATGAGCCAACATGCGTAGTTTACGGTATGCCAAAAGCCGTAGTGGATGCAGGGCTGGCTGATGAAATCAAACCCGTGGAAAACATAGCCCAGGCTATTGTCGAGGCTGTAAAGAGATAAAAGGATATAGGGGGAATACAAATGGATACCAATCAGTATATGGATATGTTTTTGGATGAATCTCATGAGCATTTGCAGTCCTTGAACGAAGGCCTTTTAAGCTTGGAGGAAAATCCAGAAGAGATTTCGGTAGTAAATGATATTTTTCGTAACGCCCATACACTTAAGGGCATGTCGGCAACCATGGGATATAATAAGATTGCCGAACTTACCCACGAAATGGAAGACGTGCTGGACCTTATCCGTAAGGAACAGCTGAAACTGGATGAAGATATTATCGATACTCTGTTCAAATGTCTGGACTCCCTGGAGCAGATGATTGACAGTGTCGCAAATGGTGATTCGGAAGATGTAGTCGATGTCAGCGATTTGGTGGCAAAACTCAGCTCCATTTCCAAGGGTGAACCGGCACCAGCTGCTGCACCGGCTGCACCTGCCGCTTCGGCACCTGCTGCAGAGGCTGCACCGGCACCAGCAGATGCTGGCATCGGCATTGAACTTACCGATACGGATAAAGATATGCTTCGTCAGGCCAAGTCCGGCGGCATGGTGGGCGTTCATATTCAGGTAACCCTGTCGGAAACCTGCCTGCTGAAGTCGGCCCGTTCCTACATGGTTATGAATGCTTTGGATGAGTTGGGTGATGTGATTAAATCCATCCCGCCTGCCGAGGATTTGGAACAAGAAAAATTTGAGCACAGCTTTGACATTCTGATGGTTACAGGGGCTGACAAGAAGGCTGTAGAAGATTCGCTGAGTACCATTTCAGAAATCGATAAGATTGTCGTGGAAGTGGTTGACCCCGATAAACCGGCAGCTGCAGCACCGGCCGCAGCGCCTGCACCGGCAGCAGCACCAGCTGCTCCTGCACCGGCTGCCGTAGCACCAAAACCAGCTGCACCGAAGCCAGCCGCCAAGCCTGCTGCCAAACCCGCCGCAGCGGCACAGAAGAAGGGCCATCAGAGCCAGTCGGTACGCGTAGATATCGACAAGCTGGATACGCTTATGAACCTTATGGGCGAGTTGGTTATCAATAAGGTCCGTCTGGAGCAGATTGGCCAGGCTCACCGCTTAAGCGAACTCACAGAAACGCTGGAGCAGATGGACAGAGTAACCACAGACCTGCAGAACATCGTTATGAAGGTCCGCATGGTGCCGGTAAGTGCGGTATTTAACCGTTTCCCTCGCATGGTGCGTGACGTATCCAAGGAACTGAATAAAGAGATAAACCTGACCATCGAAGGTGAGGAAACAGAACTTGACCGTACCGTTATCGATGAAATCGGCGATCCGATCATGCACCTGCTGCGTAACTCCCTCGACCATGGTGTTGAACACCCGGATGAACGTGAAGCCAAGGGCAAACCCCGTACTGGTGAAGTCGGACTTATCGCCCGTCATGAAGGCAATAACGTCGTCATCATGGTTACAGATGATGGTAAAGGTATCGACGCCAGCAAGATTCGCAAAAAGGCCGTTGAAAAGGGCATGATTTCGCAGGAAGATGCGGATAAGCTCGATGATGCCGATGCTGTTCGTCTGATTTTCCTGCCGGGCTTCTCTACGGCTGAGCAGATTACCGATATTTCCGGCCGCGGCGTAGGTATGGACGTTGTACGTAGCAAGATTGAATCTCTGTCCGGCCACGTTGACGTAGAAACCAAGATTGACGAAGGTTCGGTATTTAAGATTAAACTGCCGCTGACCTTGGCTATCATTCAGGCCATGCTGGTTAAGGTTCAGGAAGAAATTTATGCAATTCCGCTGGGCTCCATCGATAGCACCATCAACATTCAGCCCACGGACATCAAGACGGTACGCAACCGTGAAGTTATCGTTCTGCGCGGTGAGATTATTCCGATTATCCGCATGGAAGAAACCCTGCAGATACCTCATGTGAAGGATTCGGATGAGATTTTCGTCGTAGTTGTTCATGCTGGCGAAGCCAAAGCAGGTATCGTAGTGGACAACCTTATCGGACAGCAGGAAATCGTAATCAAGACCCTGGGCAACCTCTTCACCGGACTCAAGATGTTCTCCGGTGCTACGGTCCTCGGCGATGGCCGTGTGGCTTTGATTCTCGATGTGGCTACGATGATGCAGCAGTAAGGAGGCAGTAACCATGGCAAACGAAGAAACCAAACAGAATGATGAAGTGCAGGTCGTAGCCTTTAAGCTACGTGATGAAGAATATGGTGTCAGCATTCTGAATGTGCAGGAAATCCGCAACATGACGGATATCACCCGCGTTCCCTTTGCAGCGGACTTTATCAAAGGCGTTATCAACCTGCGTGGTTCGGTACTGCCGGTTATCGACCTGAAAAAGCGTCTGGGGCTGGCAGAAACTCCCTATACGGAAAATACCCGCATTGTAACGGTGACGATTGATGAACTGCATGTAGGTATGCTGGTGGATGCGGTGACGGAAGTGCTTACCATTGGCAGCAAGACAGTGGATACCAAGAAGGCTACCAATGACCGCAGCGGTTCCCGTTTCCTCAACGGTATCGGCAATGTGGATGGCAGACTTATCATCATGCTGAATCTGGAAGAGATTATTGGTGCAACTGGCGATGGGAAGTAAAGTAAAAATGAGGTGTCGACTATGACCGAAGAATTAAACCTTTCCGCCAATCAGCTGGATGCATTACGCGAGATTGGTAACGTTGGTGCTGGGAACTCGGCTACGGCCCTGTCCCAGGTCATCAACCGGAGAATTGATATGAATGTGCCCAAGGTGGCACTGGTGCCTTTGGAAATGGTGCCGGATTTGGTGGGCGGCCCCGATGCTGTAGTAGTGGGTATTTTCCTTCGTGTTTATGGCAAGGCTCCCAGTAACATCCTGTTCCTGCTTCCTCAGAAGTCGGCGTTTTATCTGGTGGATACGCTGATGGGCAAACCCCATGGGCAGACCAACAGTCTGGACTTCATGGATGAATCGGCCCTGATGGAAATCGGCAACATCCTGTCCGGTGCGTATCTCAATGCCTTCTTTACCTTTACGAAGATTACCATGCTGCCCTCTATCCCGGCTTTGGCTATGGATATGGCAGGTGCGCTTTTGAATGTGGTTCTGGCCCAGCTGGGCCAGATGGGTGACCAGGCTTTGGTTATTGAAACGGAATTCCTCTCAGAGGATGATGGCATCAATGGCCAGTTCTTCCTGGTTCCCGACCCGGGTTCGTTGGAGACGATTATAAAAGCTGTAGGAGTTGAGTGATATGGCAGATCTTATCCGAGTCGGTATGGCCGACTATAAAGTTGGTTCTGCTCCGTCAACAATCATCAGCTATGGTCTTGGGTCTTGCATCGGGATCTCCCTGTATGACCCGCAGACGAAAGTCGGCGGGCTCCTGCATATCATGCTTCCCGATAGTACGCAGGCTCGTCCTACGGACAATCCGGCAAAATTTGCGGATACAGGATTACCGCTGATGCTCAAGGATGTATTGGCTCTGGGCGCGGTGAAAACCCGCCTGGTGGCTAAAATCGCCGGCGGAGCGCAGATGTTTGCCTTCCAGAACGCTACCGATATCATGCGTGTCGGCAGCCGCAATGCGGAGGCAGCCAAGAAGATTCTAAAGGACCAGGGAATTAAAATCATTGCCGAAGATACTGGCGGAACTTATGGTCGCACGGTGTCCATCGACTTGAATACTGGTGTGTATAAGGTTAAGACTATTGATAAAGGCGAAAAAGAGATTTAATTATTAGACTAGATTTGCAGGTGAAAAGATTTTGGCTAAATTATATGTGGCAGTGGTTTTCGCTTTTATCGCCGCCGTGGTGATCGTGATTACGGGACTATCAAGCGATGCGCGGCTTATAACGGTGTTTTTTCGCAGCATAGTTGGTTTTGTTAGCGCCGGCTTGATTGTCTACATCGTGCTGAGAATTTTGGCTGCCAATGATATCATGGACTTTGACGATTTCATTGAGGCAAAGGACGAAGAGGCATTGGCAGAAGTAGAAGGAGCGGAACCTTCGGCGGCTGATGATGAGGCCGCCGAAGGGGAGCAGCCGGAGGCAGATGAAGCGGAACCAGCAGAAACAGGTGAACCCGCGCAGTTCGAACCTTTGAGCAGTGAGGAACTGACGCGTATGGATTCGCCGCAATGAGTTCGTATTTTGCTAAATTTACCTAACTTGGAACTTAGATGTTGATGGGAGGAGGGCGTTCGGTGGAGTCTTTTGAATTTACAAATGATACGCCGGCTGTTGATGTCGCTTCCCTGTGGCAAGATTATCTGAAAAGTAAGAGTGTAGAGCTGCGCAACCAGCTGGCTGAATTTTATTTGCCTTTGGTCAGGCTGGTTGCCGGGCGGCTCGCCATCAGCCTGCCATCCCACGTGGATAGGGATGATTTGCTGTCGAGTGGTTTCTTTGGCCTGTTGGATGCCATTGACCGCTATGATATCGAGCGCAAGAACAAGTTTGAAACTTATGCAGGCATCCGCATTCGCGGGGCTATGCTGGATTATCTCAGAGCCAAGGACTGGCTGCCTGTGGCCATACGTCAGCGTATCCGGCGCTATGAGCAGGCGGTCTATGATTTGGAAAATCGTTTGGGCAGACCTGCTACGGATGAAGAATTGGCGGAGGAACTCTCGCTGTCGCTGAAGGAATTACAGGCTCTGGAGGGACAGATAAGTGTGGCTACAGTCATCCCTCTGGATGACTATTTGCGGGCAGATTCGCCGCTCACAGGTGAGCCGGGACCTTCTGACCGCATGGAGCGGGAGGAGCTCAGGCAGACTTTGGCAGCAGCCATTGAGCGCCTGCCAGAAAAAGAAAAAAAGGTAGTGGCGCTGTACTACTACGAAGAATTGACTTTGAAAGAAATCAGCTTAATCCTTAACCTATCGGAAGCCAGGATTTCCCAGCTGCATACGAAAGCGATTTTCCGTATGCGGGGGTATCTGGCTCGGATGAAGGCAAGCTTAGTATAGAATAGCCTAAGGGGGACACATCATGGATGACCAGACATTACGCCCAGCAGTCGGCGGTCCAGACGCAGGTTATCTGCTTGAATTCCTTCAGGATGGCGTTTTCGTGACGGTATATCCCAGTGATGGCACGGAGATGCTTTTTGAGCTTTCGGATGTGCGGCAGACTTTACAGGATAATGGTGTTATCGACTACGATGTTATCGAACTGTCCAAGATTATCCGTGAAGCTGCGGGGGAGCGCCGCAAGCTGGCAGACGAATTCGTGGAAGTGATGCCGGAGGAAGAAGAGGAGTTTAGCTCCCAGGAAAATGCACCGGAGACAGAAGCGGATACAGAAAACGAGGAATTGGCTGGTATCATAATTGACATCAGCCGGGATCAGATGATTGCTACAGTGCGTTACGATACCAGCAAAGGTACGAAACTGCCGCAAGTAGAGGATATTAAGGCTGCTTTGGAAGAAAAAGGGGTGGTCTACGGGATTAACGAAGAGACCATCAAAAACGGGGTGACCAGCCTGACCCCCTTTGTGGCAGCTGAAGGCAAACAGGTACAGCATGGGGAGAATGCCCGCATTGAGCGCAAGTTTGACCTGTCGCAGAAAAACAGGCCGAAGATTGATGAATTCAATCGAGCCGATTATAAGGACATGGGACTTTTTGTACTAGTCAAAAAGGGTGACCTGCTGGCGGTGCGAATTCCTCAGACGGAAGGCACGCCCGGAAAGAACATCTTTGGACTCGATGTGCCGGCCCGTACAGGGCGTCCGATTCCTATGCCACAGGGGAAGAATACCGAAGTCCGCAATGAAAATGAGCTCTATGCCATGATTGACGGGCAGATTGTGGATTCCACCCGCAAGATAGACATTGACCCCCATCTGGATATTCGTTCGAGCGTAGGTACCGGAACCGGCAATATTGACTTTACAGGGAGTGTTTCCATCAAGGGAAATGTGGAAGCTGGTTTTGTGGTCAAGGCTACGGGCGATATTGAGATTGGCGGCATGGTAAATGGCGCCGAAGTCTATGGACGCAATGTGATGATCAAGGGCGGTATCAACGGGCAGAACCGGGGCATTGTCAAAGCCGTTGAGGATGTGCAGGCCCAGTTCGCAGAGAACGCCAATATCGAAGCCGGTCGTGATGTCAGCATCGTAGATGCTATCCTTCATTCCAACGTGCGGGCGGGCAACCGGGTGTACGTTGAGGAACGCCGGGGAATTATCACAGGCGGCAGTGTCGCTGCCGGGGAAGAAATTCGCTGCAAGATGGTAGGCAATGCTGCCGCTGTAGTGACGCGCATGGCCGTAGGTGTTGACCCCACGGTACAGCAGCGTTATATTGAAATTTGCCGGGAGTGCAAGGAAGACCGCGGCAGGCTTAAACAGATTACGCAAATGCTCAATACTCTGAGTAAGATTGATGTGAGCCGTCTGCCGCAGCAGCGCATAGACCAGATTAACGTCCTGACCCGCTCACAGTTCCCACTGGCAGGGAAAATCAAGCGGGCCGAAAAGGAAATACAGAGTCTGGAAGAAGCTATGGGCCGCATGAAGGATGGCAAGATTCGCGTGGCGGATACGGTTTATCCCGGTGTCCGCATCACCATCAATTCGGTGATTATGAACGTGCAGAGCAGCATCCGGCGCTGCCTGCTCACGGTGAAAGACGAGCGTATCGATATCGGCACATACTAAGAAAATCAAGGAGGGCATCTTTTAGATGCCCTCAAGTTTGTATCAGCAAGCAGGAAAGAAGGGAATAGCATGGATGTCAGCCCAATGAGTATGCAGATGATAGTGCCACGGGCCACAGATGCCGGTCAGGTACAGCATAATCTCAATCAGGCCAATGCCCTGCAGGCGGATTATCAGGCGGTAGAGCAGAAGCGGGAGGACCAGCTGAAACAAAAGCAGGTGCGGGAAAAAGAAAATCTCGAAGATGGACGCATAAAGGATGACCCGGAACGCCAGCGCAATCGCGGTGGCAAGGGGGGCAAAGGACGCAGTGCCGGAGAAACGGCACCAGAAGAAGAAATGGAAGAGCAGCCAGCGGTGAAGATGGCAACAGACCCATCACGGGGACAGCTATTAGACATTAGCCTGTAAATAGCGTATAATAAAATAGAAAATTTTTGAGGATGGTGTTATTTTTAGCCTATGGTTCCAGAAATATTAGGATTTCTCATTATCGCAGGGGCACTGTTGGTCCTGGTGGTGCGCTTTATCTCCCAGCGGCAGAAAGGCGTGGACACAGAAGAACTGCGTGAGTCCACAGAACAGCTCAAGGCGGAACTGACCCGCTCTGCCGATGCCGTTATCGCCCGTATGGGTAATCATATCCAGCATTTGGAAAACCTTTTGCGGCAGGCCGATGAGCGCAATGTACGGCTCGAAGCAGGTCTAAACGAATACAAGCGGCTGGCAGGCGAGATGGAAGAACGCTCTGCGGCACTGAATCGCGAGCTCACCGAAGCCCGCAAGACGATTGCTGAACTTGCGGCTTATCAGTCTGTTCCTTTGGTACCACATCAGCCGGTTGTGCCTGTGATGAACATGACCCAGAATATGCCGCAGCAGATGCAGGCGCAGGCTCCTTTACAGCGTGTGAACTCACAGGATTTTGCTACGGTGCTGCAGAATTCCCTGGACCGGGAAGAAAGTGCGGAACCGGCAATCAATGCGCAGCAGGCCGCAGGTCTGGCTGAAGCGATGAACCGTCGCCCGGAGGATATGCCGGAGCCCCTTGTGCCTGAGGAAGAACCGGAAGAAAAACAGCCGGAACCAGAAGAGCCACAGCGTAAGCCGGAAAAGGCGATTTCTCCCAATGCGGCCAAGGCAAAAGCCTTGCTGCGGAGCGGCTATTCTATAGAGGAGACTGCCCGGGAAACGGGCATGGGCCGTGGGGCTATTGAACTTCTACAGGAAATGAATAAACGGGATTTGGAATAAAAATAAGGTTTGAAAGCCGAATGTGCTTTCAAACCTTATTTTTGGCTATTGCAGTTTATTTGCTGCCTACCGGATAAACGTGAATGCCCTGTTCGTGTAAGTTGCTCAAGGTATTGCTTGCGGCCAGGTCATCGGTAAAGAGGGCGGAGACATTCGCGTAGGGAAGCAGCATTACCGTACCGTGAACCTTGAATTTGGCGGACTCGGTGAGGATGATGGTTTGTTCTGCCCGTTCAGCCATAACGCGGGCGGCTTCGGCGCGCATCAAATCATTGGACATAAAGCCAAGATTATCCACACCGTCAATGCCCACGAAGAATTTGCTCACATAGAAATCCCGGACACAGCTGCGAATCATAGGACCCACCATGACCTGTGATTCCTTCTGATACTCGCCGCCCAAAAGAATCACCCGTACATTGGGATATTTGCGGATGTAGTCGGCAATAAAAGCGGAGTTGGTGATGATGGTTACATCCCGGCGGTTAGCCGCAATTTCTTCTGCCAGCAGGGCGCAGCAGCTGCCGGATTCAATCATGATGGTTTCCCCGTTATGGACGCTCTCTGCTGCCCGGCGGGCAATGCGCAGTTTCACTTCGTAGTTAAAGGAAAGGTGGTTGCCGATATCATCACTGGTGGTAAGCCGGGCATAACCGTGTTCCCGGCGCAATAAGCCCTTTTTTTCCAGCAGATTCAAATCCTTGCGGATGGTGACCTCGGAAACGTCCAACGCCTTGGCTAAATCCGTCACCGCAATGCGGTTGTGCTGATTGACAAGGCTCAGTAACTTGCTATGGCGAACATGCATAAAATCATCCCCTGTATGTTTTCTACATAAAGTATATCATAATCTACAGGTATTTCAAATGAAAGAGAAAAAGAAGGGATAAACAAAAAAACCGCCCCGAAGGACGGTTCTTTTCTATCTCATTCTGAGAATTACTTAGCGAGTGCATTCACTTTGCGAGCCAGACGGGACTTTTTGCGAGCTGCGCAGTTCTTGTGGAACACGTGGTTAGCAGCAGCCATGTCGATAGTCTTGCAAGCAGCCGTGAGGAGGGATTTCGCTTCATCAACGTTTCCAGCCTCAACAGCGTCGAGAACACGACGGGAAGCAGTGCGTACACGGGACTTCTCAGCAGCGTTCTTCGCACGGCGCTTAGCGTCAGATTTTACACTAAGAATAGATGCTTTAATATTCGGCAAGTAGTTCACCCCCCTCAATTGATTCGTTACCTAGCTATTTTAGCACGCCCTTTTTCAAAATGCAATAGTTTTTTGGAAAAGGAAAGTATATTTATTGCAGGAGAGGGGGCAGATGGGGTATAATGTCATTTATATGGATAGAACTTTCGAAAGGAAAATGACAATGCAGAACAAGCATATTCGCAATTTCTCGATTATCGCACATATCGACCATGGCAAATCGACCATTGCGGACCGATTGATTGAATATACGGGAACGCTGACGCAGCGTGAGATGGAAGCCCAGGTCCTCGACAGCATGGACTTGGAGCGTGAGCGCGGCATTACGATTAAGGCGCAGACTGTGCGCCTCGATTACAAGGGCAAGGATGGGGAGATGTATCAGCTCAATCTCATCGACACCCCGGGCCATGTGGATTTTACCTATGAGGTTTCCCGTAGTTTGGCCGCTTGCGAAGGGGCGCTGCTCGTAGTAGACGCCGCACAGGGCGTTGAGGCGCAGACGCTTGCGAACGTCTATATGGCGCTCGAAAACGATTTGGAAATCGTGCCGGTTATCAATAAGATTGACCTGCCTAGTGCTGACCCTGACCGCGTAAAGGAAGAAATCGAAAATACCATTGGGCTTGATGCCACGGATGCGGTGTTGGCTTCGGCCAAAACTGGTATCGGCATTGAAGAAATCCTCGATGCCATCGTTGAACGCATTCCGGCACCGGAAGGGGATGAAGAGGCACCCCTGCAGGCGCTTATCTTTGACTCCTTCTTCGATTCCTACAAGGGTGTTATCGCTCATGTGCGCGTAAAGCAGGGCAAAATCAAGAAGGGCATGCGACTCAAGATGATGGCTACGGGCAAGACTTTTGAGGTCACGGATGTGGGCTGTTTTAAGCCGCAGCCAGTGGATGTCGGTGAGCTCAATATGGGCGAGGTTGGCTTTGTGGCCGGTTCTCTGAAAGACGTCCGCGATGTGCGGGTAGGCGATACCATCACCTTTGCTGACAGGCCTGCGGCAGAGCCGCTGCCGGGCTATCGTGGTGTTACGCCGATGGTCTACTGCGGCCTGTATCCGGTGGAAAGTGCTGATTACGACAACCTCAAGGACGCTCTCGAAAAGATGCAGATTAATGATGCGGCCTTGGTCTTTGAGCCGGAAACTTCTGTGGCTTTGGGCTTTGGTTTCCGTTGTGGCTTCTTGGGCTTGCTGCATATGGACGTTATTCAGGAGCGTTTGGAGCGTGAGTATCATCTGAAACTTATCACGACGGCGCCTTCGGTTATCTACCATGTGTTTAAGACGGATGGTTCTGTCTTAAATGTCAGCAATCCGGCAGAATTGCCGCCGCAGACGGAGATTGAGCATATTGAGGAGCCGTTTGTGAAGGCAACGGTGATTGTGCCCAATGATTTTGTCGGTGCGGTTATGGAGATTTCGCAGGACAAGCGGGGCGTGTTCAAGAATATGGACTACCTCGATACCAACCGTGTCATGATTACCTACCATATTCCGCTGAACGAAATCATTTTTGACTACTTTGACCGTCTGAAATCGGCGACCAAGGGCTATGCTTCGCTGGACTATGAACTGGCAGATTATCAGGAATCGAAGCTCGTGAAGGTGGATATCCTCTTGAACGGCGACCCGGTGGATGCGCTCTCGACGATTGTGCACAAGGATAGAGCCCAGAGCCGTGGCCGTCAGCTGGCGTCCAAGCTCAAGGAAATCATTCCGCAGCAGATGTTTGAGATTCCCATTCAGGCGGCGATTGGCTCCAAGGTCATCGCGCGTGAAAACGTGCGGGCACGGCGCAAGGACGTTTTGGCCAAATGCTATGGCGGCGATATTTCCCGTAAGCGCAAACTGCTCGAAAAGCAGAAGGAAGGCAAGAAGCGCATGAAAGCCGTTGGCTCGGTGGAAGTGCCGCAGGAAGCCTTTATGGCGATTTTGAAGATTGACTAAAATAAGGAAGTAAGATTATGCAATGGGGAGTTTATATACATATTCCCTTTTGCCGGCAAAAGTGCTTCTACTGTGATTTTCCCTCCTTTGCGGGGAAGGAAAATCGCATGGAGGCTTATGTGGAGGCCCTGTGTCAGCAAGTGAAGATACAGGGCCTTTCTTATCGGCAAAAATGGGGAATACCTGCCACCATCTATATCGGTGGCGGCACGCCTACGGCTCTGCCGCAGGCGCTTATGGAAAAAGTTCTAGCAGCAGTGACGGAAGCTTTTGGGACTGAAATTGGTGAGTTTACCGTGGAATGCAATCCCGGTACGGTGGATGGAGATTATTTTAAAATTCTGCAGGCTGGCGGTGTCAACCGTTTGAGTTTTGGCGTGCAGAGTTTTCAGGACGCACTGCTCAAAAAAATCGGCAGGATTCATAGTGGTGCCGAGGCCTGTGAGGCTGTGAAGCTGGCGCAGCAGGCAGGTTTTGTAAATATCAGCGTGGATTTGATGTACGGCCTGCCGGGACAGAATCTAACGGATTTGCAGGCGAGTGTGGCGCAGGCAGATACGCTAGGGATTCAGCATATTTCCATCTACGGTCTGCAGGTGGAGGAGGGGACGGCCTTTGCCCGCATGGAGGAAATGGGCAAACTGCCTCTGCCAACAGAGGATGAGGCAGAGGCCATGTATGACTATATGACCAAGCAGTTGCCGCAGCTGGGCTATCAGCGCTACGAGGTGTCCAACTTTGCCAAGGCGGGCTTCGAGAGCCGTCATAATCGGAGTTATTGGCATGATGTGCCCTATCTGGGATTGGGGGCAGCGGCCCACTCCTATTTGGAGGGGAAGCGTTATGCTGCCGTGACGGATATTGAGGCGTATACTGTCGGGATAAAAAATGGACAGGAAATCTGGGAATTGGAGGAAGAACCGAGTTTTGAGCATGCCATGGAAGAATTTGCCTTTCTGGCGCTGCGTACGGCAGAGGGAATTTCGCGCAAGGCGTTTCGTGATAAATTCCAGCGGGAACTCGATGAAGTCTATGGTCAGGTCATGGCAGATTTGCGCGGCCAGGGGTTATTGGTGGTTGATCAGGCAGGCTGCCGCTTGACGGAAAAAGGCTTCAAATATGGGAATTTGGCCTTTGCTGAATTTATTTTGTCATAAAGATGTAGTATAATGAAGAAGCTGAGAATTTAGGAAGAATAGTGGGGGCGCGATTACGGTGAAACGTGATAAGTTTGCCAAGGTTATCGGTGTCTTGGCGGTTTTGGTTATATTTGGCGGCATGGCGGGGGCAGCCTGGCATGCGAAGGTGCGGGCTACGGAACAGCCGCAGGAAGTGGAAGCGGAGCCGGGCGTGGAATCGGCGGCCTATACGCTGGCGAAGGGTGATTACAGTAATCTCACTTATGACAATATCAGTGTGGACCGGCCGGTTTATGACCGTTATACCTTGAAACAGCGGCTGGCCAAGGGGCTGCCCACCATGCTGCCGGCGCTGCCGCGCTATACGGCAGAGAAGGTGGCTTACCTGACCTTTGATGATGGCCCCGATGATGTGAATACCCCGGCCATTTTAGATGTGCTCAAGGCTAAGGGGGTTCATGCGACATTCTATGTGTTAGGCGGCATGGTGGAAAAGAACCCTGCGGTGTTAAAGCGGATTTTTACCGAGGGTCATGCCATTGGCAATCACAGTTACGACCACGATTATGAGCGACTCTACGCCAATAAGGAAAGTTTTGTGGAGGAGATGGAGCAGACCGACGAGGCTGTCTTTAAGGTCATTGGCATGCGGCCCTTTATCATCCGCGCGCCGGGCGGCACGGTTGGCATGTTTGCAGACGATTATTATAAGCATCTGAATCTCTTGGGTTACGTGGAACACGACTGGAATGTGCTCACGGAAGATGCTACACCGGAACAACCTTCGGCAGAGCAGCAGATTGATTATATCGACCGGCGGGCGGCTGGACATCTCAAAGATAATATGGCGCTGGTGCTCATGCACTGCAATGGCGGCAAGGAAGAAACGGTGCGAGCGCTGCCGGGAATTATCGACAATCTCAAGGCCAAGGGCTACCGTTTTGGCGTGGTGACGCCCATTACGCCGCAGCCCTGGTAATTTCTAGCATTCAAGGACTTGCTCATGAAAATGAAGATTAGCCGTTCTACAAAACTTAAGCGAATCGTTACATTTTTTTGCCTGGTCGTGATTTTGGAGGCCGGGGGCATGGCAACGGCCTTCCTCTGGCAGCACCATGACGGCCGGGAGGCTGCTGCTTTGGCGGCCGAGATGATGGGAAAAGAAAATATGCCCTTGGTACGGGCAGACAGGGCAGTGGACGAAGACGAGCTCTTTGCCTATACAGCTCAGGTTATAGGTGCTAATAATAAGCAGCTTGCCGTGTACTTCCTGCGTCCGGGCCGGGAAGTGGAACCCTTTATCTACAATCAGCGCCGGATGTTTCCGGCCAGCATGATTAAACTCTTTGTGATGGCCAAGACTATGCAGGATGTTCATGATGGCAGATTGTCACTGGAGGAACAGCTTACCATCCGCAAGCAGGATGTGGTGGGCGGCGCCGGGGTTACCACCTGGTACAATGCCGGTGAAAAGCGCACCATTGCCCAGCTGATTCAGCTGATGGTGGTGGAAAGTGATAACACCGCCACCAATATGCTGATCGATAAACTGGGCATGGCAAATATCAATCAGTACCTGCAGCAGTATGGCTATAAGGATACCCTGCTGGTGCATAAACTCATGGTCAATAAAAAGGCCAGCAATAAGAATCTTTCCTCGGTACGGGATATCGGTCATTTGCTGACGAATCTCTACTACCATCAGCTCGTTGGCGAAAAAGAAGATGCCTTTATGCTCGATATCCTGAAACAGCAGCGGGATAAAGAGTGTTTCCCTGCGGTGGTATCCGGCTATGATATCGCCCATAAGACCGGCGAGGTCAATGGCGTCTATGCCGATGGCGGCATTTTCTATGGGCCGCAGGAAGATTTTATTCTGGTGGCGCTAAGCAACAGCAATGAAGGGCGCGTCGAGGCCATCCATAAGATGCAGAAACTGGCCAAGTTTTATGCAGGAACCATGCAATGACAAGGGGAGAAATTGTGGAAAATTTTTCTTGCAATGGTCTGCTAATAATGGTATAATCTTCTAGTCGTGAGACAAATAAGTTTTGAGTTGAAATAACATTTCAACCTCTGCTCCTGTGCGAGCAGGAGCCAAAGACCAGAGAGGGAGGTGATTTCGTGAGAAAGTACGAAGTCATTTTTATCGTGAAACCGATGGAAGAAGAAGCTACGAACGCTGTTATCAGCAAGTTCACTAAGCTCATCACCGAAAACGGCGGTACTATCGATAAAGAAGATCGTTGGGGCAAGAAGCGTCTTGCTTATGAGATCAAAGACTGCACTGAGGGTTTCTATGAACTGCTCTACGTTACCTGCGAACCGTCCTGCGTTGCAGAATGCGACCGCGTAATGAAGATCAACGACAGCATCCTCAAGCACATGATCGTGAAAAACGACGAAGAGTAATTTAGAAGTACGCCAATTTGGCGTCAGGGAGGATGTACCATGAACAAGGCAATACTGATTGGCCGCCTGACCCGTGACCCGGAAGTGCGTTATACGCAGTCCGGCACAGCAGTCTGCACCTTTACGCTGGCAGTGGATCGCCGCTTTGCACGTAAGGATGCTAACGATGGTCAGCCGACGGCGGATTTTATTCCCATTGTTGTTTGGAGCAAGCTGGCTGAAGTTTGTGGCAACAACTTGGTGAAAGGCCGCCGGATTTCTGTGGAAGGCCGCATTCAGGTTAGAAGCTATGATGCACAAGATGGCTCGAAGCGTTATGTGACGGAAATCGTAGCAAACGAAGTAGAATTCCTGGATTCCAAGGGTTCTGCTCCTCAGACTGGCGGATTCGGTGCACCGGCACCGGCAGCACCGCAGTCTGCGCCTGTTGATGGTTTCGGCCCGTCTATCCCTGACGAAGAAATTCCGTTTTAAGTTAGGAGGGAATTACTTTGATGAGACGTGACAGAAGCAGAAGACCTCGTAGAAAGGTCTGCTCGTTCTGCGTAGACAAGGTCGAACATATCGACTATAAAGACGTGGCAAAACTCCGTCGCTTCATTACGGAGCGCGGCAAGATCCTGCCCCGCCGTATCTCCGGCAACTGCGCTAAGCATCAGCGCCAGGTGACTGTTGCCATCAAACGTGCTCGCAATATCGCATTGCTGCCGTTCACTGCTGAATAAGCAAAATGCAAGCCTTCTCTTCGGGGAAGGCTTTTTCATTTATAGGAGAGGTTTATGCAAAAACGATTCGAAGATATTTTGCAAGCCCTTACCGACCCTAAGCGCCTGAAACTGCGGCTCTTTATCGAAGGCAATGTGATTGGCGTATTAACCGGGCTGACCATCGCCCTGTTTCGCTATCTGCTGGAACTGTCCGAGGCGAATCTGCCTCGGCTCTATCAGTTACTGCAGGAAAATCCTGCCTATATTCCCGGCTGGTTCATTGTGCTTATGGCCATCGGTTGTATTCTCCATTGGCTGCTGCGGATGGACGGCATGATTTCCGGCTCCGGCATTCCGCAAATCAAGGGCGTGCTCATGGGGAAAATGGACATGCACTGGGCGCGGGTGCTGCTGCTCAAATTTACCGGAGCTGTGCTGGGCATTGGTGCGGGCCTGTCGCTGGGCAGGGAAGGCCCCAGCGTCCAGCTCGGGGCCTGCTTAGGTCAGGGCGTAGGGCGTCTTACCCACCGCAGCTATGAGGAAAACCATTACCTGCTTACGGCCGGTGCCGGAGCAGGTCTGGCGGCGGCCTTTAATGCACCGCTGGCGGGAGCGATTTTTTGTCTGGAGGAGCTGACGAAAAATTTTTCGCCCTATGTGCTGATGGGAGCCATTGCCGCTACGGTAACCGCGACCACCGTAACCCAGTTCTTCTTTGGCATGGAGCCGGTGTTCCATATGGGCGAGATTCCCGTGGTGATGGCGGGCAATGTCTATGTGATGCTGATTTTGCTGGGCGGCTTTGTGGGCGTATTGGGGCTGGGATTTAACCGCATGCTCACCATTTCGCTAGACAGCTATGCCAAGTCGCCGCTGAAAGCCTGGCAAAAGCCGTTGCTTCCGCTGTTGGCCGCTGGCGTAATCGGTTTTTTCCTGCCGCAGATTTTAGGGGGCGGAAGTCCTTTGGTGGATGCGCTCGTAGAACATGAATATGCGATTGGCTTTTTATTGCTGCTTTTGGCGGGAAAATTTTTCTTCACCATGCTTTGTTTCGGCTCTGGCGTGCCGGGCGGCATATTTCTGCCGATGCTCGTGCTCGGAGCCTTGGGCGGGGCCATCTTTGCGAAACTGGCCATTGCGGCTCAGCTGATGGATGCCCAGTGGGCTGTGACCTGCATTGTCTTTGGCATGGCGGCGTATTTTTCTGCCGTGGTCAAATCACCCGTTACAGGAGCCATTCTGATTATGGAAATGACCGGCTCCTACCAGCATCTGCTGTCTTTGATGCTGGTGTCCATGACGGCCTTTCTGGTCGCCGAGTGGGCGGGCAGCGAACCGGTTTACGATATGCTTTTGAACCGCAGTTTAGGGCTGATGGACAGGGCTCGGACCTATATTAAGGAAAGCCGGCATAATTTGTCGTAATTTGGGCTTGATAATTTGTCGCAAATCTAGTAAACTAATTGTACAACAATAATAACAAACAATACCTTACCTCTTCCCCAAGCGTATTGTAAGGAAAAAATTAATGGGAGTGAATTGCAGATGTTTTTGGAAGAACGTCAGGAAATTATCCTGAACATGCTTGCCCGTGATGGCAAGGTACGTGTCCGCGACCTCAGTGAAAAATTTAAGGTAACCGAAGATTGTATCCGCAAGGATTTGGGTGCGCTGGAGAAAAAAGGCAAGCTCAAACGTACTTACGGTGGCGCTGTCCGCATTCGCGAGAACAGCCATATGCTTGAAGTCAGCAAGCACCGCAACACCGACGTGGAAGCAAAACAGCGCATTGCACAGGCCGCTGTAAAGCTCATCCATGAGCGCGATATGGTATTCCTCGATATCTCCACGAGCAACCTGGCTATTGCAGAACTCTTGGTCAAGATGGACCAGGATATCACGGTTGTGACCAACATGATTGACATTCTCGTGGTACTGGCTCGCAATCCGAAAATCCGCGTGGTCTTTGCCGGCGGTAAAATCAACAAGAGCCGCGATGGTTTCTGGGGCGGCATGACGCTGGACTTCATCTCCCGTCTGAAACCGGATATCGCTTTTGTCGGTGCCGTAGGCGTTGATGTCAAGGAAAACAGTGTTTCCACTTACGATATTGATGACGGCATCAACAAGGCCGCCATTATCCGCCACAGCAAGAAGGCCTATGTAGTAGCCGAAGCCCGCAAGCTCAGCACGGACGGCAACTACAACTATACGACCCTCGATACGCTCTCGGGTCTGATTACCGATACCCTGCCGGCACAGGATATTCAGGAGGCCGCTGATTCTTACGGCGTGGAAATCATTCTGCCATGAGTATAAATTTCCCTACACGTTTGAGTTGGGAAAATTTTCATAGGGTTATTGTAGAAGGACTGAAGGTATATGCTTTTTACCTGGCAGTCCTTTCCCTTTTCCGGCTCTTTTTTATTCTGTGGCTCAATGACTATTGGGGGCCACAGACAAGTAGCGCAGATATTGCCTTGGCTCTCTGGCGGGGCAGTCGTCTGAGTATGCAGACGGCAGGGGCGTTGACGCTCATTAGCTTTGTGCCTGCCTTTACGGCGCATTATCTCCTGCCCAAAATCGAGAAATATCTATGGCTGGGGATAAACGGTCTGTTGCTTATGGCGTTATCCATCCTCTATATGGCCAGCTTTCCCTATTACCGCATCTACCGCATGAATTTCAATCAGATGATTTTTACGGGGATGAATGAGGACTGGGGCGCACTCTTCTGGACCATGGTTGACCAGTATGCACTGCCGGCCCGCTTTGCGGGGGCAATGCTGCTGACCTTTGTACTTTGGCAACTTTTGCGCAGACTGCTGGCTTGGCAAATGCCCTTACTGCCCATTGCCCATTGGCCGTTATGGGGAAAGCTGGTCATTCGTACCGCCTTCCTTGCGCTCGTGTATGTAGCGGTGCTGCTGGGCATCTTCGGCGGCAGTTTGGGCTGGCAGACGGCGGTGGATTGGGAAAATGCCGGTGTGACCAAGGATGAGTTCTTAAATGAAGCAATCCTTGACAATCCACAGGCCATCTACCGTGCCTATAACCTCAACAGCCGTATGATGGCCTGCAATGGGCTGGATTTCACGATGGAGGATATTCAGCAGTTGGCCGCCAACCTAAGCGGCAAGCCTGCGGATACGAATAATCTCGATGTTTACCTGCAAAGAAATGTGGTACAGGGAACGGAACAGCCGCCGCGCCATGTCTTTGTGATTCTCTCCGAAAGTCTGGCCAACTGGCCGCTGTTGGATAAGTATAAGGATATTCCGATTGCCGAAGATTTGCGCGGGCTAGTGGCGGCTGAGGATACGGATTATTGTCCGACCTTCCTGCCCAATGGCGCAAGCACCGTATCGGCCGTGACCGGTTCGGTGGCAGGTGTAGCGGATGCTAACCTCTATTTGACCACCATGCCGGAATCCTTTGCGGCACCCTATCCGACAGCCAGTGCACCGCAGATGGCAAAACTCGGCTATGAAACGAACTTTTTCTATGCTGGGCCGGCCACTTGGGAGCGCATTGGTGCCTTTACGCAGGCGCAGGGCTTTCAGCATTTCTACAGTCGCGGCGATTTCGGTGATGTGCCGGGCAGTGTCTGGGGCTGTGAGGATGAATGCCTTTATGCCAATATCATGGAACGGTTGACAGATGCGCCCAGCTTTACTATCATCCTCAATGCGTCGAATCATTCACCCTATGATGTGGATGTAGAGGCCAAGGGCTTTGACAAGGAAAAGGTGCGGGTGTCACTGCCTGCGGCTTATCAGCAGGACGAAGAACTCCTGCGGGAACTCGGTCATTACTGGTATGCTCAGCGGGAACTGGTCAAATTCGTGCGGGAGGTCAAGGCAAAATATCCTGACAGCCTGTTTGTCATTGTCGGCGACCATGGTGACCGCTACAATATCGAAAAACAGCCGGATATGTATGCCCGCTACGGCATTCCTTTTATTGTGACGGGGAAAAATATCCATAAGGGCACTTTGCTGGCCGACAGTGCGGGCAGTCAGATTGATATATTCCCAACACTGATGGAACTCACTGCGCCTAAAGGCACAGGTTATATAGCATTGGGGCAGAGCCTTACCACTACCAGCACAAAAGGCGTAAACTACGGCTTCTGGATTACACGGACAGCCATCGGCAAGGCCGATACTGTACCATTAGTGCCGGAAGCTATTGCGGGTGGCGAAACACCCGTTATCGACGACCTGGCCATGCAGGATTATATCAACGCCATCCGAGCTATATCGTGGTGGCGGCCAAAATATGGGCCAATACTCGACCAGAAGATTTTGGATGAAAAGGGAAGATAGCTGTACAGATAGAAGAACTTGTGAACAGGTATTTAAGGGGAACAGAATGAGCCACTATAATCTTGACAGGGAAATCTTAATAGAAATTATTAGCATAGCGAAGTCCTATAAAATAGCGAAACTTCTTTTGTTTGGCTCTAGGGCGCGCGGCGATAATCACGCACATAGTGATATAGATTTAGCTGTGGCGGGCGGAGATATTTTGGGGTTTTCTTTGGCCGTAGAAGAAAAGACGAATACGCTGTTATCATTTGATGTAGTTGATATGGATGAGTCCATATCAGAATCTCTGCGCAGCGAGATTGACAGTGATGGAATCGACTTATACCATTTGGGAGTAGCTGAAATGAAAAAATATGAATCATTTGCTAGTTGCTTAAGTGTGCTGGAACAGGCAGACAAGGAAATGGCGGCTAAAAATGAGATCTATCGTATGGGGATAATTGGCCAGTTTAATCTCACTTTTGAACTGGCGTGGAAATCGCTGAAGGAAACATTGGAATTATATGGTGTGATGGAAGCGACTACGGGTTCTCCCAGAGAGATTTTTAAGGCAGCGTATAAACTGGGCTGGCTTAAAGATGAAAAAGTCTGGTTGGATATGTTGAAAAAACGGAATGTGGCCATTCATGTTTATGATGAAGAACGGGCATTAACGGTGATGGAAATGGTCTTTTCCGTTTATATAGCAGCTTTGCAGGCTTTGCGCGAAGAATTGAGACAGCGGTTAACCGCTGCAGAATGAGGTTTTACTGATGCAGATGCAGGTGGCAGAATTTGCCATTGAAGTACAAAAGAAGAAAATCAAGAATATGCACCTCTATGTCAAACCACCCTGTGGCAGGGTGGTTATTTCTGCGCCCTTGCGTGTGCCGAATAAAGCCATTGAACTCTTTGCCCGCAGTAATCTTCCCTGGGTTCGGCGGCAGATAAAGAAGTTTCAGGAGCAGCCCCGCGCAGCCAAGCGGCAGTATGTGTCAGGGGAGACGTTTTACCTATGGGGGAAGCCTTATCGCCTTGTGGTTATCGAGTCGCAGAAGCCCGCCTATCAAATCATGGGCGATAAAATTCTGCTGTATCTGCCGAAAAAGTCCAGTGTGGACTGGCGGGAGAAGTTTATGCGGGAAGTCTATCGGGCGGAGCTGATTAAGAAAGTCGAAGTGCTGCTGCCTAAATGGGAAAAGATTACGGGGCTGAAATCTAAGGAATGGCGTACCAAGTATATGAAGACCCGCTGGGGCACCTGCAATATCGTGGCCAAAAGAATTTGGCTCAACGTGCAGTTAGCGCAGAAGCCAACGATATGTTTGGAGTATGTGATTCTTCACGAATTGACCCATCTGATTGAGAAACACCATAATGCGAGATTTTATGGCTATGTGGCAAAGAATATGCCGGATTGGCAGGAAATCCGGGCACGGCTGAATAACTTGCGGCTGGATGTGGAAGGATAGCGAGGCGCAGTGAAGGTTGAGGAGTATCCAGGATGAATACAATTTACAATGAACTGAATAATGTTTTACAAGAATTTAATCGCTTGGGGATAGCGGAGCAATTTGATTTTCAAAAGCTTTATCTGTATTCGATTATTACCCATTCTACAGCTATCGAGGGCTCAACCGTAACAGAGATAGAAAATACCCTTATGTTTGACGAGGGGATAGTTCCTGGCGGTCATAATGTCACGGAACAGATGATGAATCTTGACCTTAAACGGGCTTATGATTATGTGAATGGCTTATTGGACAAGAAGCCTTCCATCACGGTGGACTTTCTAAAGCATTTGTCGGCACTTGTCATGCGTAATACGGGCAGTAGTTATACTACAGCTTTGGGAAGTTTTGATTCCTCAGCAGGAGATTTGCGGCTGGTCAATGTCAGCGCAGGCCGGGGCGGAAAGTCTTATCTTAGCTATCAGAAAGTGCCACAACGGTTGGAGGACTTTTGTAAATGGCTGAATGTTGAACGACAAAGGCCATTCATAGATGCGGCTGCAATTTATGCTTTGTCCTTTGAAGCGCATTATCGCCTTGTATCTATTCATCCGTGGGTGGATGGCAACGGGCGCACCTGCCGTCTGCTGATGAATATGATACAGATGGAGAAGGGGCTGCTTCCTAGCATTTTGAAGAAGGAAAACAAGGCTAAGTACATTGAAGCGTTGGCTATGAGTCAGGATAGTGAGGACAGCACAGTATTTGTGGAATTTATGATGGATTCCATGGTGGCGTTCATCAGACAAAGTATAGAGGAGTTCAAACCATAAGAAAAAGCAGGAAAGGAGATTCTTGAGGGAGAATATTTATGAATATTTACATAGACCGCATACGCCAGATGGTACTGTCTGTGCTGGCTGATGAAGAAGTAAATATATATCTTTTCGGCTCCTGGGCACGAGGTACTGCACGGCATGGTTCGGATGTGGATGTGGCGGTAGAATTTTTGGGTGTGCCTAATGAGCGGAAAATCGCTGACCTGCGGGAGCAACTAGAAGAATCGACCATTCCTTATCGTGTGGATATTGTAGATATGAGCAGAGCCGCAGAATCATTGCGCGAGGAAATCAGAAAGGATGGTATTCGATGGAACTGATGGACAGCAAGCGTTTTCAAGGGGCGGCTCGAGCTTTGGCACGTCTGCATGAAGCGGTAAGCAAGGATAATCTAAGCGAAATCGAGCGTGACGGATTGATTCAGCGGTTTGAATTTTGTTTTGAAATTATGTGGAAATGCGGCAAGGATTATCTGTATGACCGCGAAGGTTTGGATGCGGCCTCGCCGAAGAAGGTGATTCGCAGCCTTCGTGATGTTGGTATTTTTAGCGATGAGGAAACAGAGCAGGCATTAAAAATGGTAGACGACCGCAATCTGACGGCTCATACTTATGATGAAGATATGGCAAAAGAGCTGGCAGAGCGTATATATGTTTACGAAGCTTTATTACAAGATTGGTATAAAAAAATGGTAAACGCTTAAACGAGCCTTTTTAATGAAAACAGATTTAAAGGAAGATAACGCAAATGTTAGATATTACGAATTGTAATCTCTGCCCGCGCCGCTGTGGTGCCAATCGCACCCAGCGGGCGGGCTTTTGCGGTGCGGGGGAGAAGGTGTGCATTGCGCTGGTTTCCCTGCATCAGTGGGAGGAGCCTTGTCTAGTAGGAGAGCGGGGCGCTGGTACAGTCTTTTTCTCCTACTGCAATCTGCGCTGTGTATATTGTCAAAACCATGAAATCAGTCATGGCGGCAAAGGGCAGGAAGTTTCTGTGGAGCGGCTGGCAGAGATTTTTCTCGAACAGCAGGCGCGGGAGGCAGCTACGCTCGACCTCGTGACCCCAACGCATTATGTACCGCAGATTATTGCGGCGCTAGATATGGCAAAGGAGAGGGGCTTTCACCTGCCTGTGGTCTATAATTCTAGCGGTTATGAAACGGTAGAAACGGTTGAGGCCCTGCGGGGCTATGTGGATATTTTTCTGCCGGATTTGAAATACATGAGTGCAGAGAGTGGCGGGGTGTATTCTGCTGCGGCAGATTATTTTTCCCATGCCAGTGCAGCCATTAAAAAGATGGTGGAAATAACGGGGCCGGTGCAGTATGCAGATAACGGGCAAATGAAAAAAGGCGTTTTGGTGCGCCATATGGTCTTGCCGGGACATCGCCATGAGAGCATGGAACTCATGAAATGGCTCTGGGAAAACTTTGGCCGGACGATTCAGGTGAGTTTGATGAATCAGTATACGCCGATGTATAAAGCCTCTGAGCATAAGAAAATCAACCGCCGCCTGACGACGTTTGAATATGAGTCCGTGGTGGATTATGTGCTGGATTTGGGCATGGAAAATGTCTATGTGCAGGAGCGCCGCAGTGCATCGGAAGAATATGTGCCGGATTTCAATGGAGCCGGCGTTTTGCAATAAGAAAACAGTTTCAGAATAAGTACTAGGAAAAAATGCGGGAAAACGCTATAATAAGAAATGTATTTCTATTAGAAAAATGTTAAAGGGGAATAGAAAATGGCTTTTAATCAGGAACATTTTGCACAGCTTATTGATGAATTCACGGTGAACAGCGAGCAGCTTAGGGAGATTGCCGCTGATTTCCGTTATGATTTGCGTTTGGGGCTCAAGAATCCGGACGAATCTTCGCTTCGTATGCTCAAATCCTATCTGGGCCTGCCCTCCGGCAAGGAGACTGGCGAATATCTGGCACTGGACTTCGGCGGCACGAACCTGCGTGTTTTGCGGATTAAGCTCATGGGCGAAGGCAAGTTCGAAGTTCTCAAAAAGGTGGCTAAGCCGCTGAAGGTGGAAGGTGTATACGATTTCATCGGCGCAGATTCCACGGCTGAGGAAATGTTTGACTTCATCGCTGAACTCGTAGATGAAGCCATTGACGGCGACCATGAGAAAAAATATCTCTTGGGTCATACCTTCTCTTTCCCCTCGGAACAGACGAACCTTTACAATGCCAAACTCATCATCTGGACGAAGGAATTTGCTACGCCGGGTGTTGAGGGCAAGGTGGTCAATGACCTCTTAAAAGAAGCTCTGCATCGTCAGGGTATTGACAATGTTGAACCGACGGCTGTCATCAACGATACGGTAGCCGTTCTCCTGGCTGCAGCCTACAAACAGCCGGATATCTACATCGGTTCCATCTATGCTACGGGCCACAATACCTGCTACCTCGAACCCTATGCGGAAAGCGGCGATGCGCCGATGATTCTCAATCTGGAATCCGGCGGCTTCATGAAGCTCGTGCCGAGCCGTCTGGATATCGAATATGATGAAGCATCCGAAAAGCCGGGCGAACAGCGTTTGGAAAAAATGGTTTCCGGCCGTTACATGGGCGAGCTTTTTGGCATGGCTATGGCTGAACTGCTGGAAGAAAAGGGCCAGAACTACGGCTTTACGAGCATTGATATGAGCAATATCATCAATGAAGCCGATAAGGTTGCCGAAATCATCAAGGCTAAGACGGGCCATGATATTGCAGCCGAAGATGTGGAGAAGGTGCAGAAACTGGCCAGTACGCTGGTTATCCGTTCTGCCCGCCTCGTGACGGCGTCCTTTGTGGGCATCATCTGGCAGCAGGCTGGCAGCGGCAAGGCACAGAAACAGCACATTGCCATTGACGGTTCGGTTTACGAAAAGATGCCGCTGGCCAAAGAAAACATTATGCGCGCGCTGTCCGAACTTCTCGGTGAGGAAGCCGCAGTTATTGATACGGTACTGGAAAACGGCGGCAGCGGCCTGGGCGCAGCGATTGCCGCAGCCATGTCCCAGAAGTAAGACCATAGGTGCGCCTATTCATTGAAGGAGCGTTTTTCCCATGCATCAGGAACAATCACTAAATATGAACCTGTCGCAGCATCTGGCGATGACCATGAAGCTGCAGCAGGCTATTCAGATTCTGCAGCTGTCGGCGCAGGATTTGAAGGCTGAGATAGAAAAGGAATACTTGGAAAATCCCGCTCTGGAGATGGAATATGGCGATGGCGCCGATACGCGGCAGATGGAGAATCTGCGGGCGGAGAATCTTTCTGCTTTAGCCGAGTATCTCGAAGGAGATGGCAATACCTCCAATGGCGGCTTTAGTGATGCCAGTTCCCGCGAACACGTTTTTGAATCGGCTACGCCGGTCAGTACGACTTTGGAGCGGGAACTGTTGGAGCAGGCTGAATTTGCCTTTCAGGCGGAAGAAGATTTGGCCGTTGCGACCTTCATCATTGGTTCGATTGACGATTGGGGATATCTGACCCTGCCGTTAAAGGAAATTGCCGCCACCATGCAGGTGACGGAGGAAAAGGCTGAGGCGGTACTGGCGGTTATTCAGAGTTTTGAGCCGTTGGGCGTTGGCGCCCGTGATTTGGCGGAGTGCCTGCGGATTCAGGCTAAGGCCTTGGGCATTTATGAGGGGCTGGTGGCTGCCGTTATCGACAAGCATCTGCCGGAGGTGGCCGATGCCCGCATTAAGGAAATTGCTGCGGCGGAAAAATGCAAGCCTGCTGATGTGCAGGTGGCCGTGGATATCGTCCGCAAGCTCGACCCCAAGCCCGGCAGCGCCTATGGCGGGGAGGCGGCCAGTTACATCACGCCCGATGTGGTGGTGTCCAAGACCGCGAACGGCTATCAGGTAAACCTCAACGATACATATATTCCGCAGCTCAAAATATCCTCCATCTACAAAAATGCTGAGGAATACGACAAGGACACGCAAAAGTACATCAACAAGCGGCTGAGTGCCGCATCCTGGCTCATTAACAGCATTGAACAGCGCCGCAGCACCATCAAGAAGGTGGTGGAAGAAATCGTGCGCGTACAGCAGGACTTTCTGGAACAGGGCATGAAAAAACTCCACCCCCTGACCATGCAGGAGGTGGCCGATGCCATCGGTGTCCATGAGTCCACAGTCAGCCGCGCTGTGGCCAATAAGTACGCCGAACTGCCGGGGGGCATTATCGCCTTGCGCAAGTTCTTTACCGCGAATCTGGCCAAGAGCGGTGACGGCGAAGATTTCATTGCCAGTCAGGCCAAGGACGTCATCAAGGAGCTTATCGAAGGAGAAAATCCGCAGAAGCCCTTGAGCGACCAAAAACTCTGTGAACTTTTGAAAACAAGAAAGATGGAGATTTCCCGCCGCACGGTCATGAAATACCGTGAGGCTTTGGGCTATCCATCTTCGGTGAAGCGTAAGCGCTATTAAAAAGTCGATAGAAAAAGAGGGGCTGACATGTCAAATTTTGACATGTCAGCCCCTCTTGCCGTACTTCGATATATGTTAGGAAATTAGTTTTCGCCTTTTTCAGCTTTGGAAAGTTTTGCGCAAGCAGCAGCAATGCGGTCGATAAAATCATACTCCATGGAAGTTGCTTCGAAAGCTTCAGCAAATTCACGGCTGCCCAGCTTCTGGTCAAGAATCTTTTCGCAATCACGCATGGTTTGTTTCACCTCCTGAAATTTATGGTACATCTTAGTACCTGCTAACAGAAATACATTATAGCAGGTACTAAAAAAATTGCAAGAGGTTTTTATAAAAAATCTTATAGATAATTCCAATGATGGATAAATCATATTTATATATCCAGAAAAAGACAGCTTTTCATTGGATTTTCAAGAAAAGATGCTTATAATAGAAATGAAAATAATTTTTGGAGGTGCGGTTATGCGGGTTTTATTGGCAGAAGACGACCGTCGCTTGGGCAAATTAGTGCAGTATATGCTGGAGCAGAATAAGATAAAAGCCGATTGGGTGACCAATGGCAGTGAAGTTTATGAGTACGCCATGTACACCGATTACGATATATTGATTCTCGATTGGATGATGCCGGGAGAAAACGGCATTGACGTATGCAAGCGATTGCGCAGTGATGGCTACGCCAAAGCCATTCTCATGCTCACGGCAAGAGATTCTGTGGAAGACAGGGTGTCGGGGCTGGATGCCGGGGCAGACGATTATCTGGTGAAGCCATTTGAATTTGCAGAGCTTATGGCGCGCCTGCGGGCTTTGGGCCGCCGCAGCACGCAGCAGATTCAGCAGGACAAGGTGGAAGTGGGCGACTTTACACTGAACCGTA
Source organism: Selenomonas ruminantium AC2024 (assembly GCF_000687995.1). Taxonomy (NCBI): domain Bacteria; kingdom Bacillati; phylum Bacillota; class Negativicutes; order Selenomonadales; family Selenomonadaceae; genus Pseudoselenomonas; species Pseudoselenomonas ruminantium. Next base: position 2,655,968 of record NZ_JIAC01000001.1, on the reverse strand, counting down.
CCACGAAAGTGTTGAAGAAGAAAGACGAAATCATTCAGCTTTCGCCCCGTGAGTTCCAGATTTTTGATTTGCTGGTGCAGAATCTGGGAATTGTGGTGCCCCGCGACATTCTGCTGGACAGAATTTGGGGCATGGAGGCAGATGTAAGCTCCAACAATATCGACTCCTACATCAAGATTTTGCGGAAAAAACTCGATTTGGGAGACGGGGAAACCGCCATTAAGACCGTCCGGGGCATTGGCTATAAGCTGGAGGTCGGCGGGCAGTGAAAGAAAATCTTTTTGGCAAGAGCCGCAAGCGGCTGACCATGCTCTATTCGCTGGTCATGATTATCTTTCTGGCCATTTTGATTTTCGCCATGCATCAGTCCATGGACTGGTCGATTCGCTCCGAGCAGGCCAGGGAACTTTGGGATACGGCGGATAATGTGGCCGAAGCCCAGAAATATCTCAATCAGCATCCGGAACTGGTGATTGATGATACGCTGGCCTATAAGAACACCAATGACCGCTTGTTTTTCTATGTCTTTGACGAGGACGGCCGGCTGCTGAACTTTTCGCGGGCTTCTTTCCGCATTGAGCCTTTTATTTTGGATGTCATGTCCCAATGGAAAGCCCCGGAAGGGGATGTGGTGGTCGTGACCAAGCCCAAGGAAAACGGCCATAAGTCGGAAATCATGATGACGACGCAGAAAATCACCGACAGCAGCGGCAAGGTGCAGATGGTCTATGTGGGCAAGGATGTGACGGCCCTCTACAATGGTATGGAAAAGGCTACATCCATCATGGCAGGATTGGGGCTGCTCGCGCTTATTATTGCAACCATGATGGGCCATATCCTCTCTGGCAAGGCCATGGTGCCGCTAAAGTCCGCCTATGAAAAGCAGCGCCAGTTTGCCGCCGATGCTTCCCATGAGCTGCGCACGCCGCTCGCTGTAGTTATGGCTTCTGCAGAAATCCTGCAGAATGACCCGGAAATCAAATCGCCCTTCCTCAAGCAGGTGGTCGAAGATGTCCATGACGAAGTCAAGAAGATGACCAAGCTGGTCAGCGACCTGTTGGTGGTGGCCCGCAGCGATAATAAGGCGTTGAAGCTGAAACCTTCCAAATTTGATTTGGGGGCGGTGGCAGCGCAGACTGCCCGCATGATGCAGCCATTGGCCGAGCAGAAGCATATCAATATTGTTGCGGACAACCTGCCCAAGACGATGATTCATGCCGATGAGCAAAAAATCCGTCAGTTGGTGCTGATTCTGGTGGACAATGCCGTTAAGTACACCCCCGACGGCGGCAAAGTTACCGTGGATTTCCGCCCGGCGGAAAAGGGCAAGGTGACGCTGGCGGTGCAGGATACGGGGATTGGCATAGCCAAGGAAGACCAGGAAAAAATCTTTGACCGCTTCTATCGGGTGGACAAGGCTCGCTCCCGGGAAATGGGAGGTAACGGTCTGGGACTTGCCATCGCGCAGGAAATTGTGGAACTCCACCATGGCAGCATTGCCATTGACAGTGAACTGGGCAAGGGAACGACCTTCCTGGTGACACTCAAGGCTAAGACCAAGGGAAGAAATCTGCACATGTTTTAATAATTCTGTGAATTTATGCAGGAAATAGGCAAATGATGACGAACTTAAATAAGTAATGAGGAAAAGTTTCCGGGGGGATGCGTATGAAACACTCGGGCCTGGATGAACGATTGGACGCAATTCTGGTGCGAGCGGCTATGCGGTTGGAAGAACGAATGCGGCTGGCCTATTTTCGGGGAAGTCTGATTAAGTATTTGGAACGGATTGGTCTGGCAAAGTATATTGACGATGAAAAACTCTTAAAGGGAAGCCTGCTGGATTTGCAGGATGATGCGGCGGTGGCCATGGCATATCGCCTGCGCAAGGCCCGCACCCGCGGCTATCTGAAAGAGGCTCTGGATGAGATGAACATGTCGGAGCTTCTGCAGAAGGAAACCCATATTAAAACCGTAAAACCATCCTCCAAGCGGCAGCCGGAAATCAAAAAGGTACAGCTGCAGATGGTCAAGGGAGAAAACAAATCGTCGGCTTTATCGGAAGAAGAAAAGAAAAAACTATTGAAAAATTTCAAGGTGATAAAGTAAAAAATCGCTGGCAGTTTTGTCTGTCAGCGATTTTCTATTAGAGGCTGCTGGCTATCTGTGTGGTGATGTTTTGCAGCTGTTCTTCTGTAGGCACATTCAGCAGGCGGATTTTGTCGAGGATTATCTCGCAGCCCATGTTTTTTAGTTCTTCTTCAATCTGGCCGATGCTTTGCCCACCCCAGCCGTAGGAGCCGAAGGCCAAGGCTTTTTTGTCCTTGGGAGCAAGTCCTTTGAGGTAGCAGAGGAAGCCTGCCATGGTGGGCAGCATTTGATTGTTGATGGTGGGAGAGCCTATGGCCAGATATTTTGCCGTGAGGATATCCGTGACGATATCGGAAAGATGATTTTCCTTGAGGTCGTAGAAGCTCAAGGGGATATTCTTTTGGGCAAAGCCTTCGGCAATGGCACGGGCCATCTTCTCGGTGGAGTGCCACATGCTGTCAAAGACGATAACGGCGCGTTCTTCGTTTTCGTTCGTTGACCATTTCTGATAGCAGGCCATGATTTCTGGGATATAGGAGCGCCAGATAATGCCGTGGCCCGTGGCGATAAGGCTGATGTCGAGTCTCGCGAGGGCCTTGAGAGCGGTTTGAGCCTGCCTGCCGTAGAGCATGAGAATGTTGGCGTAGTATTTCTGACATTCAAAGAACAGAATTGACTTGTCAACTTCATCATCGTAGCGCTGACTGGAGGCCAGATGCTGCCCAAAGGCATCGTTGGAGAAGAGAATTTTTTCCTCGGGACAGTAGGTCACCATGCTGTCGGGCCAGTGAAGCATGGGCGTGGGTACGAACTGGAGGGTACGCTGGCCAATGCTCAGACTGTCCCCGGCCTTAACGCCTTGATAGGGCAAATCCCCGTAATGCGCTTTGAGGCCCTTTTCGCCGTTGGGCAGGCTCGTGATGACTTTTGCCTTGGGGCAGTGTTGCATCATAAAGGGAATGGCCCCCGAATGGTCGGGCTCCACATGGCTGGATATGATATAATCAATCTTAGCCGGGTCAATAATGGATTTTATGCGGGCGAGGAGTTCCGGGGCGAAGCCTTCCTTCACCGTGTCAATGAGGGTAATCTTCTCGTCTAAGATGAGATAGGCGTTGTAGGTTGTGCCGCGCCCTGTCTGATAGCCGTGGAAACTGCGCATGGACCAGTCGATGGCTCCTACCCAGTAGATGTTTGGCCGGATTTCTATTGCTTGCATAATCGTCATTCCTTTCTGCAGTGGTTACGAAACCTATTTCGTTACTTCGGCGCAGGTAATGTTTTTCCTGCCTGCTAAAGGATTTTGACCGGGAAAAGCAGAATTTAATCAAGATAAACCAGCGAATATAAATTGAATGAAATGAGGAAGAATAATGCGCCATACATTTACGGCAATGACCAGAAAGCAAAAAATAACAGCAGCAGGTGTCTGCCTGCTGCTATTGGCGGTGGCTTTCTATTTTTATATGGGCAGCGGCAAGCAGAAGGACGGTGGCGTGCGCCGGGAACTGCCGGAGGTGCAGGTGCAGGAAATTCAGCGGGCGGATATGCAGCGTCATATCGTGCTGTCCGGCCAGACTGTGGCCGATGCCAGCATTAACCTCGCGCCTAAGTACAATGGCCGCATTGCCGAAGTCTATGTGAATCTGGGTGACTGGGTCGAAGAAGGCCAGGTGCTCATGGTGCAGGACTTGGGGGATTTGGATATCTCCATTGCCCAGAACCGGGCGGCAGCAGGCGCGGCCCGGGCTGATGCGCGGGAGGCGGCTGCTGCTTATAATGCCAATATCATCAGCAAGCGCAATGCCTATGAGCTGGCCAAGGCTAAATACGAGCGGCAGCAGTATCTGTTCTCCATTGGGGCTATCTCGCAGGATACCTTGGACAGCAGGGAAGCAGAATTCAGTGCGGCCCGGGCGGCCTATGAGGTGCTGGCCAATCAGGTGTCTGGCGGCGAACCGGCGGCCGTGGAGTCCAAGGAACTGACGGCCGTCAAGCAGGAGCGGGCCACGGAGGCTTTGCAGAAACAGCGGGAGGACATGATTCTGCGAGCACCCCGCAGCGGCGTGATTGCTTACCGCAATGCGGAAGTGGGAGCCTTGGCTGCGGCCAATTCCAAAGCCTTTACGCTGGTGGACACGGGCCATATCAATGTGGACTGCACAATCGGGGAAAATGATGCGGCCATCTTAAGCTCCGGCATGGCGGTGAATATCACCATCGATGCTTTGGGCCGGGACTTTGCGGGCAAGGTCATCTTTGTGAGTCCTGCCATGGAGGAGGACAGCAAGAGCTACAAGGTGCGCATTTCCTTGGACAGCCCGGATGATTCCGTCAAGGCGGGGCTCTTTGCGCATACGGCAGTGGACATTTTGCAGCGGCGTCAGACTATTTTCGTGCCCCAGTCGGCCGTGCTTTCCCGCAATGGTATGCAGTACGTCTTTGTCCTGCTGGCCGATGGCACCGTAGAACAGCGGGCTGTAAAAATCGGGCTCCTCAATGACGAGAGCGAGGAGATTATCGAGGGCCTTGCCGTAGGTGAAAAAGTGGTGCTGAACAATCAGGATAAGCTGCAGTCCGGCATGAAAGTCAAGGTGGCAGAATCATGAATATCACTCGTTTATCCATCAGCCGCCCGGTAGGCATATCCATGATTGTGGCCTTTTTCGTGGTGCTGGGGCTTTACAGTTACTACCGCATCGGCGTGGAACTGCTGCCTGCCCTCAATACGCCCTATGTGACGGTGACGGTGAAATATCCCGGCGCCAGTGCGGAATCCGTGGAACAGGAAATCATCAAGCCGGTGGAAGATGCGGTATCCTCCGTGTCCAATGTGAAATCCATCACCTCCGTTGCCAGTTATGAGCGGGGACGGGTCATGATGGAAATGAACTTTGATGCGGACGCAGACCTGGCGGCCATCGAAGCCACGAAAAAAGTCGAGGCCATCAAAAATAAACTCCCCGATGAGGCCGATGCTCCCGTAGTCATCAAGCGGGATATCAATGCCAAACCCATTATGGAACTGGCGGTGATGAGCCAGCAGGGGCTGGGGACCACCTATGCCATGACGGAGCACGTCTTTCAGGATGTATTGCAGCAGGCGGGCGGTGTTTCGGAAATTGAACTGCATGGCGGCCGGGACAAGGAAGTGGCCGTGGAGGTGGACAGGGAAAAGCTCACCGCCTATAAGCTGACCCTGCCCAAGATTGCCAGCGCCATCAAGAATGAAAACCAGCTGCTGCCCTCAGGCCCGGTGTATACGGATAGCTCCAAGGCCGATGTGCGGGTGGTAGCTGAGTACAAAAAGGCCAGCGATATTGAAAAAATCCGCATTGCTAACGGCAGTGGGGAACTGATACCTTTGACGGCGGTCGCCACGGTAAAGGAGCAGGATGCCCGGCAGGTGCGCTATGGGCGCCTTAACGGGGAACCGGCAGTCAACGTGCTGATTTACAAGAACAGCGACGCCAATGTGGTGGAGACGGCCAACAACATTCTGTCAGCCGTGAAGAAACTGCGTCAGGATTACCCGGATTATCAGTTCGTGGTGGTGTCCAATGATGCGGAGTATGTGGAAACCTCCCTCCATGACACCTTGGGGACATTGGTGGAAGGTTTGATTACAACAGGTCTGGTCCTCTTCCTGTTCCTGCGCGGCTGGCGTTCCACCGCGGCGGTGATGATTGCCATTCCCACATCGCTGATTTCTACATTCTTTGTCATGTATCTGGCGGGGTTCACCTTCAATATGATGTCTTTGATGGGCATGACTCTCTGCGTGGGCATCTTGGTGGACGACAGCATTGTGGTGCTGGAAAACATCATCCGCTATCTGAAAAACGGTGCCGAACCGGAAGTCGCGGCCGAGCGGGGCCGTATGGAAATCGGCATGGCGGCTATTGCCATCACCCTCTGCGATGCGGCGGTCTTTATGCCCATTGCCTTTATGGAGGGCATGACGGGGCAGTACTTCCGCCAGTTCGGCTTGACCATTGTCTTTGCCGGGGCTTTTTCCCTGTTCGTTTCCTTTACATTGACGCCCATGCTGGCGGCTAAGTTCTTCCGCAAAGGCTATCATGTGGACAACCGTTTCCTTTGGCAGTTTATGGATAAGACTGAGGAACGGGCGGTGGGCCTTTATCGGCGGGCGCTTCATTGGAGTCTGGCCCATCAGAAGAAACTTTTGCTGACCATTTTGGCTGTTTTTGTCGGCGTTATGGCCATGGTTCCGTTGGGGATTGTGGGCATGGAGTATATGCCCCAGACGGATGAGTCCAGCTTTACCATCAATATTGAGTGCCCGGTGCGGGCATCCTCCGAGGAACCCAATAAGGTGGCCAAACTTTTGGAGGCTAAGCTTGCGGAAATTCCCGAGGTGAAATACTATATGACGCAGGCGGGCGGTGCGGCCAGTGCCTATGAAGGACGCATTAAGGTGGAACTGGTTGGCCGCCATGACCGCAGCCGTTCTGTTTGGGAGATTACTCAGGAGGTGCGCGAGTTTGCGCAGCAGATTAAGAGCGCCGATATCCGCGTGACGGAAACTCAGTCCAATGTGGCCGGTATCTCCGGTGGCGGAGGTGGCCGTGGTGGCGGCGGTGCCTTGCAGGTAGAACTGCGGGGCAACAACATGCAGGAGCTGAGCGCTGCCGCAGACAAAGTGGAAAAAATCCTGCGCAACGACATCAAAGGCATTGGTGGAGTGAACAGTTCCTATACGGAAGGTATGCCGGAATTGCAGCTTACCGTCAACCGGGATAAGCTCAAGGCGTTCAACGCCAGCATTGCTGATATCGATACCGCTTTTTCTTCCGCTATTTCCGGCCGTTCAGCGGGTTCGCTCAAAAATGACCCCTTAAACGGTGGGCAGGATACGAATATCAAGGTGCGCTTCAAAGGTTCCGATGGTTATCAGGCGTCGGATGTGGCCCGCGTGCCTGTCTGGTCAAATGGGAAACTTGCCTATCTGGGCGATTTGGCCGACATTAAAGATGGGCGGGGCCCCGTGAGCATCCGGCGGGTGGATAAACAGCGTTCCATTCGTCTGGGCGCGAATCTGCAGGGCAGGCCAGTGGGGGATGTAATCCGTGATGTGCGCAAGGCGCTCAAGCAGGCAGACTTGGGCGAGGGCATCACCTATAAATTCAAAGGACAGGCCAGCCGTATGAACGATACCTTCAGCGAGCTCTTAAGCGCCCTGCTGCTAGCACTTGTGCTTATCTATATGCTGCTAGCAGTGCTCTACGAATCCGTGCTGACGCCGTTTATCCGCATGTTCTCCCTGCCGTTGGGGCTCATTGGTTCCGTGCTTCTGTTGTTCCTGACCCATAACACGCTGAATCTTTATTCTATGATTGGCATATTGGTGATGGACGGCATCGTAGCCAAGAACGGCACCTTGTTGATTGACTATACGCTGACCCTGATGGATAGAGGCAAGACTGCACTCGAAGCCATTGTAGAGGCCGGCTGTGTTCGCTTGAAGCCCATCTGCATGACCACCATTACCATGATGGTGGGCATGATGCCTATGGCGCTGGCTATGAGTGATGGCGCCGAGACCCGCGTCTCCATGGCCTGGGTGATTATCGGCGGGCTTCTGACCTCCACGGTATTCACCCTGCTCGTGATTCCGATTATCTTCCTGTACTTCTATCAGGGCAAGGAATCGGGGCGTACATAATTTTCCCGCCGGGAGCACAAAACTTTTGTGTTCTCGGCGGTTTTCATGTATAATATACTAAGTGTGAGTAAGAATCAGGTGCATAGCCTAGTATGGAGGGTATTAGTTTTGGAAACAGCGAAATATAAACGTGTTGTCTTGAAGCTTTCGGGTGAATCTCTGGCTGGTGAACAGGGCTTTGGCATTAACCCGCCTATCGTGGAAGATATCGCCAAGCAGATTAAGACGATCCGTGAGCGTGGCGTAGATGTGGCTGTAGTTGTGGGCGGCGGCAATATTTGGCGCGGCCTTGCTGGTTCTGCCAAAGGCATGGACCGTGCTCAGGCAGATTACATGGGCATGATGGCTACGGTAATGAACGCACTTGCTCTGCAGGATGCTCTGGAAAAGATGGACGTGGATACCCGGGTGCAGACCGCTATCGAAATGCGCCAGGTCGCTGAACCCTATATCCGCCGCAAGGCTATCCGTCATATGGAAAAGGGCCGTGTGGTTATCTTTGGCGCTGGTACGGGTAACCCCTACTTCTCCACGGATACCACGGCAGCTCTGCGTGCCGCTGAAATCGAGGCCGATGTAATTCTCATGGCCAAGAAGGGCACTGACGGCATCTATGATTCCGACCCCAACAAGAACCCTGATGCCAAGAAGTTTGATGAACTGACTTATCTGGAAATCATCAGCAAAGGGCTGCAGGTTATGGATACCACTGCTACCAGCCTTTGCATGGACAACAAGATTCCTCTCGTTGTCTTTAACATTGATGACCATGAAAATATCGTGCGTGCGGCTCTGGGTGAAGAGATTGGCACCACTGTAGGAGGTAACAAATAATGGTAAAAGAAATTCTTAGCTCCCACGAAGAGCGTATGCAGAAATCCATCGAAGCCCTGAAACGCGAATTTGCTTCCCTGCGGGCTGGCCGTGCGAATCCGTCCCTGCTCGACAAGGTAATGGTAGATTACTATGGCACGCCGACGCCGGTAAACCAGATTGCCAAGGTTGCTGTTCCGGAACCGCGCATGATTATGATTCAGCCCTATGAAAAGACCATGCTCCACGAAGTGGAAGTGGCTATTATGAAGTCTGATTTGGGCCTGTCCCCGAACTCCGACGGTACGGCTATCCGTCTGGCTATTCCGGCTCTGACGCAGGAACGCCGTCAGGAACTGGTAAAGACCGTCAACAAGAAGGCTGAAGAAGCGAAAGTAGCTATCCGCAACATCCGCCGTGACGGCAATGATGCCATCAAGAAGCTCGAAAAGGGCAAGGAAATTACCGAAGACGAGTCCAAGAAGGCACAGGAATCCATGCAGAAACTGGCCGATAAGTACGTTAAAGTGGTAGACACCACCCGTGCCGGCAAGGAAAAGGAAGTAATGGAAGTCTGATGGCTTTAGATGTGATGGCCCTTCCTTGGGAGACTGCTGAACAGCAGCTTCGGGAGGCAAATATCTCCTATGAAACAGAGATAACCCGTTCCACCCGGAATTTTTTTCCGGTGGACGAGGATAGACTTTATGTTGTGCGCCAGCGTCAGCAGGCAGACGGCAAGCTGCTCTTGACACTGGCTGCAAAACAGCTGCCTGTAAAGGAGGTGTAATACATGGCTTACAAAATTGGTGAGGATTGCATTTCTTGCGGTTCCTGCGCTGCTACTTGCCCGGTAGAGGCAATCAGCGAGGGTGCAGAACGTTATGAAATCGACCCGGATAAGTGCGTAGAGTGCGGCGCTTGCGCTGCTGGCTGCCCGGTATCTGCTATCGAGGCTCCCTGACGCGACTTTGCAAGCCCCTCTGGTGCTTTAGGCAGAGGGGCTTGTTTTGCATTATGTCATTACTTCCTAGTGAGGGATTATATATGTTGAAGAAAATATTGGGAAAAGCGGTTACCACACTGGCTGGACGTGATGATTTTGCGATTCCCAAGCATGATTCACCGCTGTTTGCAGGTTTGGATTGGGAGAAGCTTCCCAAACATGTAGCGGTGATTATGGACGGCAATGGCCGTTGGGCGAAAGGCCAGGGGCTCATGCGTACGGCGGGCCACAAGGCTGGCGTCAAGACGCTCAAGAACATCCTCAAGACAGCCAGTGGTCTGGAACTGGATGCACTCACGGTGTATGCTTTTTCCACGGAAAACTGGAAGCGTCCGGAAGTGGAAGTGGACTTCCTGATGAATCTGTTCTCGGAGTATCTGAACAAGGAATTGCAGGAGATGCATGAAAACAATGTGCAGATTCACTTCATTGGCCGTCTGGATGGTCTGTCAGATTCCCTGCAGAAGCAGATGCGTGAGGCAGTGGAACTGACGAAAAATAACACCGGCGTGAAGTTCAATATTGCGGCCAACTATGGCGGGCAGGATGAACTGGTGCGGGCGATGCAGAAAATCGCTGCCCGGGTACAGGCTGGTGAACTGGCTCCGGCAGATATTGATGAAGCATTGGTGGAGGAGAATCTGGACACCTATGGCAATCTGCCGGTGGATTTGGTTATCCGCACCAGTGGCGATATGCGTCTGTCCAATTTCCTTTTATGGCAGGCCGCTTATGCCGAGTTCTATTTTACCGATGTGAACTGGCCGGAGTTTTCCCCGGAGTGCTTTGTGGATGCTCTGCGGGATTTTGCCAGCCGTGACCGCCGCTTTGGCGGTCTGAATGAGGACAAGAAATAATAGGAGCGTTGCTTTTTGTTACTGAGAATAATAACTGGAATAGTGGGCATTGCCGCTGCTGCCTTTGTGATTCAGACGGGCGGAGAGGTCTTTGCCGGATTTACGTTGCTGCTGATGTTTTTGGCCTGGTTTGAATATGCCCGGGCCTTTGCGGAGCGGGGCATGGGCATTGCCCTGTTTACGGGCTTTATCGCCTTGGGACTCATGTGGTATGCGGCCTGGCAAAGACCGGAATTTCTGGCACTTGCCTGCCCGCTGATTATCATGGTGATGCTGCTCGAAAGTGTGCTGCTGCGCGGCGGCACCAGCATCCTGGATGCGCTGGCATCCGGGGCGGGGCTTATCTATATCGGTTTTCCGTTTGCCTGCCTGCTGCTTTTGCGCAACCTTATGCCGGAGACGGTTTTCACTACGGAAATCGGCACGTTCACCTTTGGCAATGCCTTTGTGTGGATTATGTTTATCGGCACTTGGGCCAGCGATACCTTTGCTTACTTTACGGGCACGGCCATCGGCCGTCATAAGCTCTGCCCGTCCATCAGCCCGAACAAGACCATTGAAGGCTTTATGGGTTCTCTCTTGGGGACCACAGCTGTAGTGGCTGGCTTGGGTTATTTCCTGAATTTGCCTTTGGAAGAGATGGCGGTATTGGGCCTGTTGATTGCCATCCTTGCCACTTTGGGGGATTTGGTGGAATCCGTGGCCAAGCGTTACGTGGGCATCAAGGATTCCGGCAATATCATTCCCGGCCATGGTGGTGTCTGGGACAGATTTGACAGCGTGCTCTTTACGGCACCGCTGGTTTACTATTTTGTCCAGTTTGTAAATCTTATGGGCAAATAAGTAAGGAGATTGGATGATGAAAAACATTGCAGTATTGGGCTCCACGGGCTCTATCGGCACCCAGACTCTGGATGTGGTGCGCCGCAACCCGGAGCTTTTCCATATCAGCGTACTCGCGGCCAATTCCAGCGACGAACTCTTTGAAAAGCAGATTCGTGAGTTTGAGCCGGAACTGGCGGTATTGGCTGATGTTGATGCCTATAACCGATTAAAGAGCCGTTACAGCGGCAAGACGAAACTGGCTGGCGGCCGTCAGGCGTTCATTGATGCCGCAGCCTTGGATGGCGTGGACACGGTGGTTACGTCTATGATGGGCTTTGCGGGCCTGGAACCGACCATGAAGGCGCTCGATGCGAAGAAAAATATCGCACTGGCCAATAAGGAAACCTTGGTCGTAGCCGGGGAAATTGTCACCCGCCGCGCCAAGGAGCAGGGAGTAAAGATTCTGCCGGTGGACAGTGAGCATTGTGCGTTCTTCCAGTGCCTGCAGGGCGAGAAGATGGACTCCATCGAAAAGCTTCTGTTAACCTGTTCCGGCGGTCCCTTCCGTGGCAAGAAGCGGGAGGATTTGCTCGATGCCACGAAGGCGCAGGTGCTGGCGCATCCCACCTGGAATATGGGACAGAAAATCACTGTGGATTCGGCCAGCCTCGTGAACAAGGGGCTCGAAGTTATCGAAGCCAAATGGCTCTATGATGTAAGCTATGACCAGATTCAGGTCGTCGTGCATCCGCAGAGCATTGTGCATTCCATGGTTCAGTTCCGTGACGGTGCGGTGATTGCCCAGCTCGGCTCTACGGATATGAAGCTGCCCATTCAGTACGCTTTGACTTATCCGGACCGGGTGCAGTCGAGCTTTGACCGTCTGGACTTCTGGCAGATGAAGGATTTGACCTTCAGTAAGCCTGATACGGACACCTTCAAGGGCCTCAAATTTGCCTATGAAGCTGGCGCCATGGGCGGCAGTATGCCCTGCATCTTCAATGCTGCCAACGAGATTGCGGTTGGGGCATTTTTGAAAGACGAAATCAAGTTCCTGGATATTTACGATATTATCGAAGAGACGATGCTGAAGCGGGAATGTATTATGGAACCCACTTTGGAGGAACTCTTTGAGGAAGACCGTTGGGCGCGGGAGTTTGCTACTGAAGTCCTGCGGAAGAAATAAAGGACGGTGACACTATGGTATTAACCATTGCAGCAGCTATCTTTGTTTTTGGCCTGCTGGTGCTGGTACATGAGTTGGGGCATTTCATCACCGCAAAACTTACGGGAATGCGGGTGGATGAATTTGCCATTGGCTTTGGACCGAAACTGATTAGCTTCACCAGAGGAGAAACGGTATACAGCCTGCGGGCTATCCCTCTGGGGGGCTTTAATGATATTGCGGGCATGGACCCCAGCAACAATGAAGCAGGGAGCCGCGGCTATTGCGAAAAGCCCGTGCTTTCCCGCATGATTGTCATTCTGGCAGGTTCCGTGATGAACTTCATCCTGCCCATTGTGATTTTCTTTGGGATATTTTTCTTTGTGGGGGTCAGCACGCCCAATCCTGAACCGATACTGGGCACGGTATTGGCCGATAAGGCCGCTGCGCAGGCGGGGCTGCAGGCCGGTGACCGGATTATCAGCCTCGATGGCAAGGCTATTGGCTCCTGGACCGAGTTCGTGGATAATATCAAGGATAACGAAGGTACGCCCATCAAGGTGACTGCACAGCGTGGGGAAGAAACCTTTGAAACCACCATGACGCCGGTGTATGATACGCAGGCGAAGAAGGCCATGGTGGGGGTTATGAGTTCGGTGGATACCCAGCATCCGGGAATCATTGATTCCATGGGACTGGCTCTGCAGAAAACGGCCATGATTGTGGCTATGATGCTGGAAGCCCTGGCCCAGATTATTCTGAAGCTCTCTGGCTCGGAACTGGCTGGACCCATTGGCGTGGCGCAGATGGCAGGAGAAGTGGCCCAGATGGGCTTTGTGCCGCTTTTGAACTTTGCGGCGTTCCTGAGCCTGAACCTTGGTATCGTGAACCTGTTCCCGATTCCGGCGCTTGACGGCGGCCACTTTGTGACCCTGTGTGTCGAGGCCGTGCGGGGCAAACCCATGAGCCCCAAGGCTTTGGAATACACCCAGAAGGTGGGCATTGTGCTGCTCATCCTGCTCATGGTTTTGGCCACCAAAAACGACATAGTACGCGTCTTTACAGGAGGCTAAGATAAATGTTTGAACGCAAGATTACCCGGCAGATTCATATCGGTAATGTCGCCATTGGCGGCGGCGCACCGATTTCCGTGCAGTCCATGTGCAATACCAAGACCACGGATACGAAAGCCACGGTTGCGCAGATAAAAGCTCTGCAGAATGCGGGCTGCGATATCGTGCGGGTGGCGGTGCCGGATATGGAAGCTGCTCAGAATCTCGGCAATATCATCAAGGAAATCAACATTCCTCTGGTGGCTGATATTCATTTTGACTACAAACTGGCTCTGGAAGCCATCAAGCAGGGGATTTCCGCCCTGCGCCTGAATCCTGGCAATATCGGCGGTGAGGAAAAGGTGCGGGCTGTGGTCAAAGCCGCGAAAGAAGCCCATATTCCCATCCGTATCGGTGTAAATGCGGGGTCCTTGGACAAGAAGATTCTGGCCAAATACGGTGAAGTTACGCCGGAGGCTTTGGTGGAATCGGCCATGCAGCATGTGAAAATTTTGGAGGATTTGGATTTCCATGACCTCAAGATTTCCCTTAAGGCCCATGATGTGCCCTTGACGCTGGCGGCCTATCGTCTGATGAGCAAGACGGTGGATTATCCGCTGCACTTGGGCATTACCGAAGCAGGGACGGTGAACACAGGCATCATCAAATCCGCTGTGGGCATTGGTGCTTTGCTTTCAGAAGGCATTGGCGATACCTTCCGCATTTCGCTGACCGGTGACCCGGTGGTGGAAGTAAAAGTAGCCAATGAAATCTTGAAGTCGTTGGGCCTCAAAGAATACGGGCCGACTCTTGTGGCCTGCCCGACCTGCGGCCGCACGAGCATCGACCTGCCGGCCATTGCTGCCCAGATCGAAAAGAAGCTTGAAGGGATTCAAGACCCCATTGATGTAGCCGTGATGGGATGCGTGGTCAATGGCCCGGGCGAAGCCCGCGGTGCGGATGTGGGCATTGCCGGCGGCAATGGCGAAGGCCTGATTTTCCGCAAGGGGGAAATCATCCGCAAAGTGCCGGAAGATAAATTAGTAGAAGAACTCTTCAAAGAAATAGATGCCATATTGGAGGAACGAAAGAACAATGCGAGCAAGTAATTTATATGCACCTACGCTGCGCAATACGCCGGCAGAAGCCGAGATTGCCAGCCATCAGCTTATGTACCGTGCGGGTATGATTCGTAAAGTTGCCGGTGGTATGTATACCTACCTGCCTTTGGGCTGGCGCGTCATCCGTAAGATTGAAGAAATCATCCGCGAGGAAATGGATGCCGCCGGTGGTCAGGAAATCGGTATGCCGATTCTGCAGCCGTCCGAGCTTTGGGAAGAAAGCGGCCGCTGGGCAGCTTATGGCGATGAAATGATGCGCATTAAAGACCGTCATGGCCGTAATTTCTGCCTTGGCCCGACGCATGAGGAAATGATTACGGATTTGGTGCGTGACGAAGTCAGCTCCTACAAGCAGCTGCCGTTGATGCTCTATCAGATTCAGGATAAGTTCCGCGACGAGCGCCGTCCGCGTTTCGGTCTCATGCGCAGCCGCGAATTCATCATGAAGGATTTGTATTCCTTCGATAAGGATATTGAGGGCATGAATGTGTCCTATCAGAAGATGTATGATGCTTATACGAACATCTACACCCGCATGGGCCTCGAATTCCGTCCGGTAGAGGCCGATAACGGTGCTATCGGTGGTGGCCACTCCCACGAGTTCACGGTGCTGGCTGAAGCCGGTGAATCCAACATTGCATACTGCACGAAGTGTGACTACGCGGCCAGCGATGAAAAAGCTGCACTTAGCCCCATCGAAGCTACTGACGAAAACGAACTGCCCTTGGAAAAAGTGGCTACGCCGGGTACCAACACGATTGAAAGCCTTGTAGAGTTCTTGAACGTGCCTATCGAAAAGACCATCAAGGCTGTCGCTTACCAGTCTGATAACGGCAAGCTTGTGTTGGCCTTTGTCCGCGGTGACCATGATGTCAATGAAGTCAAGGTTATCAATCAGGTAGAGGGTGCGCTGGAACTCACGATGGCCGAAGATGAAGCCATCAAGAATGCTGGCGGCTGTCCGGGCTTTATGAGTGCGATTGGCATTAAGCCGAGTGAAGATGTAATTGTGCTCGTTGACCCGACGGTTATGAATATGCACAATGCCGTAGCCGGTGCTAATGAAGTGGATGCACACTACAAGAACGTCAACCCCAAGCGTGATTTCAACGCCGAAGGCATTATCGTCACCGACCTGCGCATGGTCAAGGAAGGCGACGCCTGCCCGCATTGCGGTGCATCGATGAAGATGACCCGCGGCATTGAAGCTGGTCAGGTGTTCACGCTGGGCACGAAGTACAGCCAGGCTATGGGCGCCATGTTCCTCGATGAGCAGGGTAAGCAGCAGCCGCTCTACATGGGCTGCTATGGTATCGGCGTAGGCCGTACGATGGCTGCTGCCATCGAGCAGAACAACGATGAAAACGGCATCATCTGGCCGCGTGCCATTGCGCCGTTCGAAGTCGTTGTCGTAGCCGTCAACGCCAAGAAGGAAGACCAGCTGGCTTATTCCGAAGAAATCTACAAGGAATGCAAGGCTGCAGGTTTTGATACGCTGCTCGATGACCGCAAGGAACGTGCCGGTGTCAAGTTCAAGGACTGTGACCTCATTGGCTATCCTCTGCGCGTAGTCGTCGGCCCCAAGGCTGTGGAAGAAAATCAGATTGAAATCAAGGTGCGCAAGACGGGCGAAATGTTCACCGTCAGCCGCGAAGAATATCTCGATAAAGTAAAAGAAATACTGGCAACTCTGTAAATAGAAAGAAATACTCTCCTGACATGTCAATTCCGAATTGACATGTCAGTTTTTTTATTGGAGAGATTATTGTGAACAAGTATACATGTACACATAACTGTAAATGCTAGACTGTTGTTACAATATTCCGTATAATAAAGACAGATGGAAGCGCATTTATTAAGTTTTTATTGTAAAGGGAGTGATAGTATGAATCTTTCCATCAAAATTTTTATCGCTCTGGTTCTCTCCGTAGTGGTTGGCCTGATTGCTGGCGAGCCCGCTCTGTCCTTCATCAACTGGTGGATTGCACCGATTGGTACCATCTTCATTAATCTGATTAAGATGATGATTGTACCGGTAGTGTTCTTCTCATTGGTGGTTGGTATGACCAGCCTGGGGGATACCAAAAAGCTGGGTCGTATTGGTGCTAAGACCGTATGTCTGTATCTGCTGACCACGGCTGTGGCTATTTTGATTGGTTTCGGTATTGCCGGTATTGTCAGCCCGGGGACGGGGCTGGATCTCACGAGTAATGCTGCAGTAAAAGTGAAAGAAGCTCCTAGCCTTATGCAGGTGCTGGTGGCAATGATTCCGGCGAACCCCATTGATGCCATGGCGAAAGCACAGATTCTGCCGGTTATCGTCTTTTCCCTGTTCGTGGGCATTGGTATTGTCCAGGTGGGCGGCGAACGCGCACAGCTTTTGATTAAGTTCTTTGATGCTGCCGCTGAAGTTACCTACAAAATCATCGGCATCGTCATGCAGTTTGCACCCATTGGTGTATTTGCCCTGCTTTTGCCGGTAGTAGCGAAAAATGGTCCGGCAGTCCTTCTGCCGCTGATGTCTGTTATCGGCTGTGTAGCTGTTGGCTGCGTGATTCATGCCATTGTGGTTTACTCCTCGCTGGCCCGCGTTTGGGGCGGCCATACGCCGATGGAATTCTTCCGCGGTATGAGTGAAGCGATGATGATTGCTTTCACTACCTGCTCCAGTGCAGCAGCTCTGCCGATTAACATGAAGAACTGCCAGGAAAAACTCGGGGTATCCCGTGAAGTTTCTTCCTTCGTTCTGCCGCTGGGTGCTACCATCAACATGGACGGCACGGCTCTTTACATGGGCGTTTGTTCCTTGTTCGTGGCAAATGTGTTCGGCATTGACCTGACCATGGGACAGATGCTCATGATTATCCTGACGGGTACGCTGGCTTCCATCGGTACCGCAGGTGTTCCGGGCGCTGGTCTTATCATGCTGGCCATGGTACTGCAGACGGCAGGCCTGCCACTTGAAGGTCTGGCTCTTGTAGCTGGTATCGACCGTGTTCTTGATATGTTCCGTACCTGCCTGAATATCACGGGTGATGGTGCAGTGACCATCGTGATGGATCAGGAAGAAAAGAAATATGACAGCAGTGCAGCTGGGGCTCAGGCATAAATTACCACAGCTTTAGGATTCGGCTAACATTGCTGTTCTAAGACGCCCGGTGGCTGATAATACTTTCCTCTGCTTATGCAGGCTTGCCTAACGCGACGGAAAGCATCATCAGTCACCGGGCTTATTGCGTACATTACATATCCCTACCCGCCGTCTCGTGCCACGAACTTAACCTCTGAAAATATTGACAAACAATTTCCCTCTCGCTACAATCATATTATCGTTAATGGATTGTAACGGGAGGTTTTTCTAATGAAAATTGCAATGGCCAATGACCATGCCGGAACGCGGCTTAAAGAGGAAATCAAGAAGTATCTGGAAAGCGAAGGCCATGAGGTCAAGGATTTTGGTACTTATGATGAAGAATCCTGCGACCTGTCGGATTTTGTCCTGCCGGCAGCAACGGCTGTAGCCAAGGGCGAATGTGAGCGCGGCATTTTTGTGGATGGCGTAGGCTATGGCAGTGCTATGATTGCCAACAAGTTGCGCGGCATCTTTGCCGTTGTCTGCCAGGACCCGTTCTGTGCAGCATTGGCTCGTCAGCATAACGATTCCAACGTACTTTGCCTGGGCGGCAAGATTATTGGCGGCGCTATCGCGATGGAAACGGTGAAGACCTGGATGCATACGGACCCGCTGACGGCCGAAAAATATGTGCGCCGCGTAGAAAAGGTTAAGCAGATTGACGCAGAGCATACGGTAGCCGTCAAGTAAAATGCGTTGACAAACGGGGTAGCAACTGTTAAAATAGTTCGAGGTTGATGCTGAAATGATGAATATTAATATTGCTGAATTACAAACTGATTTAGGCAGGGAGCTGCCCTTTTCTTTTGCGGTGACAGCAGCTGAATTGGATGCCCTAAGTGATGATTACAAGTTCGAAGACCCCATAAAGGTCACAGGGACTGTAGTTTATACAGGCATGCGTTGGCGCGTCAGCGGCAAGATAGAAGTGGTTAAGACTTTCGTTTGCAATCGCTGTCTGACAGATTGCCGTGAGGAGCAGGTACATGAATTTTCCGAGGACTTCACCCGTGATGAAGGCGAGGACGATTCGGTAAATGTCTTTAGCGGGGATTTGTTGGACATTGAGGATATGGTACGGGATACCCTGCTGGCGGCCCAGTCCCTCAGTAATATATGCAAGCCCG
The DNA here is from genome assembly GCF_000687995.1 of Selenomonas ruminantium AC2024. Lineage (NCBI taxonomy): Bacteria > Bacillati > Bacillota > Negativicutes > Selenomonadales > Selenomonadaceae > Pseudoselenomonas > Pseudoselenomonas ruminantium. Next base: position 2,637,092 of record NZ_JIAC01000001.1, on the reverse strand, counting down.
ATTGCAAGGGGCTTTGCCCGAAGTGCGGGCATAACTTAAATGAAGGCGATTGCGGTTGTGACCGCTTTGTGCCGGACCCGCGCATGGCAGCATTACAGCAATTATTGAAGAAAGACTAAGCATAAAGCTAGTTTCAAGGAGGTGTATCCGAAATGGCAGTTCCAAAGAGAAAAATGTCCAAGGCTCGCCGCGACCAGCGCCGTGCTAATTGGAAGCTGGAGGCTCCGGGCTACGTTGCTTGCCCCCAGTGCCACGAACCGAAGATGCCCCATCATGTATGCCCTGAATGCGGCTACTATGACGGCAAAGAGGTTGTTGCTGCAGCTGAATAAGCAAAAATATATAAGCAGGACGGCATAGTCCTGCTTATTTCTTTTGCCGGATAAGGGCTTCTGGAAATAAATGACATTTGCCCCTTGCATTTTTAGTATGTACAACGTATAATAGGCAATGTTATGAGATTGTAATAGCAGGTACTAATTTCGGAAGGAGGTGTACGAATGGCAAGAGTGAAGAAGAAAATCCGTCAGGAACAGCTGATTGAGAAGGTCAAGAACAAGCCCTTCCTCACCGATGAGGAACTGGCCAAGCAGCTGGACGTCAGCGTTCAGACCATCCGCCTCGATCGTCTGGAATTGGGCATTCCTGAATTACGCGGACGTATCAGGAAGATGGCGGAAAATGCGCAGAACAAGGTAAAGGCCATCCAGAGCAATGAAGTGGTGGGTGAGCTTATCGACCTGGAGCTTGGTCATTCGGGCATTTCCCTGTTGAAAATCACGGAGGACATGGTCTTTGGCAAGACCCAAATTGCCAAGGGACACTTCATGTTCTCCCAGGCCGATTCGCTGGCCATGGCCATTGTCGATGCGCCAATGGCGGTTACTGGTGTGGCCAATGTGAAGTACAAGGTGCCTGTTCATGTGGGCGAAAAGCTGATTGCCAAGGCGGAAATCGTCAAGGTACGCGGCAATAAATATTTTATATGGGTCAAGACCCATAATGAGACCCAAGAAGTTTTCCGAGCGAAATTCATCGTGGTTTCGTGGGGAGAAAAGTAAGGGGGAAATAGATTCGTGAAAATTGCAGTTGATGCAATGGGCGGGGACTTTGCCCCGGAACAAATCGTTTTCGGTGCCGTACGGGCAGCGAAAAAATACGGTTGTGAAATCGTACTGGTTGGTGATGAGGAAAAAATCCGCGAGGTATTGAAGCGGGAAACGGGCTGGGAAAAGCTTGGTATTACGATTCACCATACCAGTCAGGTTATTGAGATGGATGAACATCCTGCTGATGCAGTGCGGACGAAGAAAGATTCTTCCGTGGTTGTGGCGACGAGGCTCGTCAAGGATGGGCAGTGTGATGCAGTGCTTTCCGCAGGCAGTACAGGGGCAGCCGTTACAGCAGCCCAGCTCATCTTGAAACGCATCAAGGGCATTGGCCGTCCGACCATTGCAACGCCGATTCCGACGACCAAGGGCGTAACGCTGATGCTCGACTCCGGTGCCAATGTGGACTCCAAGCCCATTCATTTGGTACAGAGCGGTATGATGGGTTCTATTTATGCCGAGTATGTGTTCGGAATCAAAAATCCCCGGGTGGGGCTCTTAAATATCGGCGAGGAGGAGACGAAGGGCAACGAACAGGCCCGTGAGACTTATCCTCTGCTGAAGGAACTGCACAGTATAAACTTCTGCGGCAATGCAGAAGGCCGTGATATTCCCAAGGGCAACTTCGATGTTGTAATTTGTGATGGATTTGTGGGCAATGTTGTGTTAAAATTTGCAGAGGGCTTAGCAAAGACCATCATGAAGCTGATTAAGGAAGCCATCAAAGATGGCGGCATTCTGGCAAAGCTTGGAGCGCTGCTCCTGATGCCGACGCTCAAGAAGCTGGGCAAGCGTCTGGATGCTTCCGAATACGGCGGGGCACCTCTTTTAGGTGTTAACGGCGTTTGCATCATCAGCCATGGTTCGTCCAATGCCAAGTCCATTTGCAGTGCTATTGGCGTAGCCAATGATTATGTGAACGGCAAGGTGCTGGAGCATATCAAGGAAACCCTGGAACAAGAAGAAATGTTAACGAAAGAGTCTTAATCGTGGCCGGACGAGGAATCCAGCGTTGAGAGAGGCTAAGGAGGACGTATTTAATGTTTGAAAACAATGCAATCTGTAAGTTACTGAACATAAAGTACCCGATTTTCCAAGGCGGCATGGCTTGGATTGGTACGGCTGAACTGGCTTCGGCAGTATCCAATGCCGGCGGTCTCGGCATTATTGGTGCCGGCCATATGCCACCAGATGTTCTGCGGGCAGAGATTCAGAAGTGCAAGGGTTGGACGGATAAGCCCTTCGGCGTGAACATCATGCTGATGAGCCCCTTTGTTAAGGAAGTAATGCAGGTTGTTATCGATGAAAGAGTTCCGGTCATCACGACTGGTGCTGGTAACCCTGGCGAATACATGCCGGCACTTAAGGAAATCGGTACCAAGGTTATTCCGGTAGTAGCTTCCGTTGCTCTGGCTAAGCGTCTGGTTCGTGCTGGTGCTGATGCCGTTATCGCCGAAGGTACGGAATCTGGCGGTCATATCGGTGAAATTACGACCATGGCCCTGCTGCCGCAGGTTGTGGATGCTGTTGATGTACCGGTAATCGGTGCTGGCGGTATCGGTGATTCCCGTGGTATGGCAGCAGCTTTTGCACTCGGCGCACAGGCTGTACAGATGGGTTCCCGCTTTGTACTCAGTGAGGAGTGCATTGCGCATGAGAACTACAAGAAGCTGGTACTCAAGGCCAAAGACCGTTCCACGGTTGTTACGGGTAAGAGCCTGGGCCATCCGGCACGTATTATCGCCAACAAACTCTCCCGCAAGTACGAGGAGATGGAGGCAGCCGGTGCATCTGCTGAAGAACTGGAAAAGTTGGGCGCAGGCACGCTGCACCTCGCTACGCACAAAGGTGATGTGGAAAATGGTTCCGTCATGATTGGCGAGATTTCCGGTATGCTCAGCGATATTAAGCCCGTAAAACAGATTATTGAAGACATTGTTGGCGGTTTGCCAAATGTTATAGATTCTATTCAGGGGAATTGCAAGTAATTAATTGGGGGTTATATTCTTGAATAAATTAGCATTTGTATTCCCAGGTCAGGGTGCTCAGGCCGTAGGCATGGGCAAGGACTTCTGTGAGCAGTATGAAGTAGCGAAGAAGCTCTTTAAGGAAGCGGATGAAGCACTGGGCTATTCCATTAAGGACATGTGCTTTGAAGGTCCGGCAGAGGATTTGAAGCTGACGGCGAACACGCAGCCGGCAATCCTCACCATGAGCGTAATTGCCAATGAAATTTTGAAGGAACATGGCGTTCAGCCGGATGTTGTTGGCGGTCACAGCCTGGGCGAATATTCCGCTCTCGTTGCTGCTGATGTCATGAACTTCCAGGATGCAGTGTTGCTCGTGCATAAGCGCGGTCAGTTTATGCAGGAAGCTGTACCTGTTGGTCAGGGCGGCATGGCAGCCATCATCGGCCTTTCCGATGAAGTAATCGTGGATGCTTGCGCCAAGGCTACGGAAAAAGCTGGCGAAGTGCAGGCTGTTAACTTCAACTGCCCCGGCCAGACGGTTATCGCCGGTACTACTGCAGGCGTTGAAGCTGCTGTGGAAATGCTTAAAGAAGCTGGTGCCAAGAAGGCAGTTATCCTGCCGGTATCCGCTCCGTTCCATTCCACTCTGATGAAACCTGCAGCTGTGAAGCTGGCTGCTGAACTTGACAAGGTTGACATCCGCGATGCGAAGATTCCCGTAGTTTCCAACTACACGGGCAAGCTTGAAGAAAGCGCTGCTGATATCAAGGCTAACCTCGTGGCTCAGGCAGACCATCCGGTTAAGTGGATTGACTGCGTGAAGACCATGCAGGAATTCGGCGCTGATACCTTCGTAGAAGCTGGCCCAGGCAAGACGCTCTGCGGCTTCAACCGTCGTATCGACAAGAGCCTTACCAGCATGAACGTGGAAAATATCGAATCCCTGCAAAAAACTCTTGACTATTTCAAGGAGGTTCGCTAATATGCTTTTAGACGGAAAAGTTGCCCTCGTTACGGGTGCTTCCCGAGGCATTGGCCGGGCCATTGCCTTGAAGCTGGCCGCTGAAGGCGCCAAGGTTGCCATCAACTATGCAGGCAACACGGCCAAGGCTGAAGAAGTCAAGGCGGAAATTGAGAAGAATGGCGGCGAGGCCATTCTCGTGCAGGCTGACGTGGCAGACAGCACCGCTGTTGAAGCCATGGTAAATGCCACGGTAGAAGCTTTCGGCCAGATTGATATTCTGGTAAACAATGCCGGTATCACGCGTGATGGTCTCATGATGCGCATGAAGGATGAGGATTTCGACGCAGTAATCAATACGAACCTCAAGGGCGTGTTCTACTGCACGAAGCTTGTTTCCAAGCTCATGATGAAGAAGCGCAGCGGCCGTATCATCAATATGGCTTCTGTCGTTGGCCTCATGGGTAACGCAGGTCAGACCAACTACGCAGCTGCCAAGGCTGGCGTAATTGGGTTCTCCAAATCCGCAGCTAAGGAATTGGCGGCTCGCGGCATTACGGTGAACATGGTAGCACCGGGCTTTATTGACACGGATATGACGGCAGCCATGACGGACAAGGCAAAGGAAATGACGCTGACGGGGATTCCCTTGAACCGCATGGGTACGCCGGAAGATGTGGCAAACGCTGTAGCGTTCCTGGTATCGGATAATGCATCCTATATCACCGGCCAGGTCATCAATGTAGACGGTGGCATGGTAATGTGATATAACTATATAGGACATCAATTTAAGGAGGTGAAACTTCATGACTTTTGATAAAGTAAGAGATATCGTTGTTGAGCAGTTAGGTGTTGAGGCTGACGAGGTTGCCCTCGAGTCCACTTTCATCGATGACCTGGGAGCTGACTCCCTGGATATTGTTGAGCTGATCATGGCTTTCGAAGAAGAATTCAACATTGAAATTCCGGACGAAGCTGCTGAGAAGATCAAGAGCGTTCAGGACGTAGTTACCTACATAGACCAGAACAAATAAGTTTGAGCGTCTTACCTGTTTGAAAATCCCGTGAAACTTGTTTTCGCGGGATTTTTCAAGGTAGGTAAGCTTGATTGGAGGAGTAACATTGAAACTTCCAGAGCTGAAAATAGGCAATAAAGTCGCCCGCATTCCTATCCAACAGGGCGGTATGGCGATTCGCTTGTCCACAGCCCGTCTGGCGGCAGCAGTTGCCAATGAGGGCGGTATCGGCCTCATTGCGGCATCGGGCATGAGCCATGACGAACTGCGTTATGAAATCCGGCTCGCACGTTCGCTTACGTCTGGTATCATCGGTATCAATATCATGGTAGCAGCTAACGACTTTGCCGAAGTGGTGAAGGTGGCTATTGATGAAGGCATCGACCTTGTGGTAGCCGGAGCTGGTTTTTCCCGTGATATGTTTGCACTGGGGAAGGAATCCGGAACGCCGATCGTTCCTATCGTTTCTTCCGTTAAATTAGCTAAAATTTCAGAGCGTCTTGGCGCAGCCGCTATCGTGCTGGAAGGCAAGGAAGCTGGCGGCCATCTGGGAACCGATACTTCGGTGCGTGACCTCATCGCTGATGTCAGCTCCGCTGTAAAGATTCCTGTGATTGCAGCTGGTGGTGCACTTCATGGCCAGGACATCGTTGATTTTATAAAGCTGGGCGCAGCTGGCGTTCAGATGGGTTCCCGGTTCGCAGCCTGCGAGGAAAGCAATGCGGCACCGGCCCTCAAAGAATATTATCTGAAATCCAAACCGGAGGATATTGTGGTTATCCATAGCCCTGTCGGCCTGCCAGGCCGTGCTGTACGCACGCCGTTCTCGGCCAGAGTTATGGAAGGTCCTGTACCTCCGACGCAGTGTGATGCCTGCCTGAAGGCGTGCAAGCACAATTTCTGCATCATTCGTGCCCTGACCCGGGCACAGCAGGGCGATGTGGAAACAGGTCTGGTCTTTACGGGCGAATATATGCCGCGTATCGACAAGATTATGACCGTGCATGAAATTTTCGAGCAGCTTGTAGCAGAAGCCGAAGCTGCCAACTGACATCGCTATATATAATGAGAGGAGTTATTCGTTTTGAGTAATCGCGTAGTTATCACTGGTGTAGGTGCCATTACCCCGATCGGTACGGGCAAGGATGAATTCTGGAAAGGCCTGATGGAAGGCCGCAACGGTATTGATAAGATCAGCCGTTTCGACGCTTCTGAATTCACGGCGCAGATTGCTGGTGAAGTTAAGGACTTTGACCCGACCCAGTACATTGACAAGAAAGAATCCAAGCGTATGGACCGTTACACGCAGTTTGCTGTAGCAGCTGCAGATCTCGCCATCAAAGATGCCGGCCTGGATCTTGAAAAGGAAAATCTGGACCGCGTTGGTACCTTCATCGGTACGGGTATCGGTGGTATCGAAACCATGCATAGCCAGTATGAGAAGTTCTTTGCCAAAGGACCTTCCCGCATCAGCCCGTTCTTCGTGCCGATGATGATTGCGAACATGGCTGCTGGTCAGGTGGCTATCACCTACAAGCTCCATGGTCCGTCCAGCTGCACGGTTACGGCTTGCGCTACGGGTTCCAACTGCATCGGTGATGCTTTCCGTGTAATTCAGCGCGGTGATGCCGATGTAATGGTAGCTGGTGGTACGGAAGCTGCTGTTTCCGAAGCTGCTGTAGCAGGTTTTGCTGCTATGAAGGCACTCTGCATGGATCACAACGATGACCCGCAGCATGCTTCCCGTCCGTTCGACAAGAACCGCAGCGGTTTCGTTATGGGCGAAGGCGCAGGCCTCGTAATCCTCGAAAGCCTCGACCATGCAAAAGCTCGCGGTGCACATATCTACGCTGAAGTAGTCGGCTATGGTGCAAACTCCGATGCTTACCACATGACGAGCCCGGCACCCCATGGTGAATTCCAGGCTAAGTGCATGCAGCTGGCTCTTGATGATGCCGGCATGAAGGCTGAAGAAGTTGACTATGTAAATGCACATGGTACTTCCACGCACCTCAACGACCAGGGCGAAACCGAAGCCATCAAGGCTGTATGGGGCGAAGCAGCAAAGAATGTTTCCGTTTCCTCCATTAAGTCCATGACGGGCCATATGCTCGGTGCTGCCGGTGGTGTTGAAGCAATCGCTACGGCTATGGCTATCGAAAACGATATGCTTCCGCCGACCATCAACTACGAAACTCCGGACGAAGGCCTCGACCTCGACTATGTGCCCAACAAGGCCAAAGCTAAGACGGTTCGTGCCGCTATGTCCAACTCCTTCGGTTTCGGCGGCCACAATGCCTGCCTGCTGCTGAAGAAGTACGCAGAATAAGAGGTTAACGGGCGATGGGAGATACATTAACGGCTAAACGCAAGGGAGAGCTTTTGGAGCTTTCGGCACGTTTGGGTGTGGAGTTTAAGGACTTAACCCTGCTGCATAAGGCTTTGATACATTCTTCCTATGCCAATGAAGCCAAAGAAAAAAACATCGTCCATAATGAACGTCTCGAATTTTTGGGAGATGCGGTGCTGGAGCTTGCCTCCAGCACCTATCTTTATATGCAGTTCCCGCAGATGCCCGAAGGTCAGCTGACCAAGACCAGAGCCAGCATTGTCTGCTCCACCAGCCTTGCGGAACTTGCGCGGACGCTTCATTTGGGCGATTACCTGCTGCTCGGGCACGGCGAAGAAATGAGCGGCGGCCGCGACCGCCAGACCAATTTGGAAGACGTGTTCGAAGCGGTAATCGGTGCTATTTATCTGGACCAGGGCTGGGAAGTTGCCAAGGATTATGTCACTCGTCAGCTTATGCCTCTGTTCAAACAGGTGGAGCAGGGAGGTATCCTCAAGGATTACAAGACCATCCTGCAGGAAGTGGTCTATCAGGAAGCCCAGCAGACGGTCAGTTATGAACTGGTGAGTACATCCGGCCCCGACCATGACAAGACCTTTACCTTTCATGTCAAAATTACCGGCAAGGTTATGGGCACCGGCACCGGCAGGAGCAAAAAAGAGGCCGAACAAAAAGCTGCGAAGGAAGCGTTGGCAAAGATAGCACCAACGAGGTAAGCAGTAAAGCCTTCCCCTTGAAAGGAAGGCTTGGAGGAGGAGATTTTTATGCGAAAGTTGGTTATCCTCGGCACTGGCTTTGCCATGGCCACGAAATGCTTTAACACTTGTTTCTTTCTGGAATTGGAGGACGGCAGTCTGTTCCTGACCGATGCCGGCGGTGGCAATGGCATTCTGCGCCAGCTCGAAGTCACGAAGTTTGACTACAATAAATGCCATCATATGTTCGTAACCCATGGCCATACCGACCATGTACTTGGTGTGGTCTGGATTATCCGCAAGGTGGCTGACCTCATGAACAAAGGCAAATTCGAGGGCCAGTTCCATATCTACTGCCATGATGTAGTTAAGGATATGCTCGAAAAGATGTCGGCTATGACGCTCAAGAAAAAAGACTTTGCGCGGGTGGGCACGGATATCCTGCTTCATGAAGTGACAGACGGCCAGCGTGTTGACCTGCCACAGTTCTGCATGACGGCTTTTGATATCATGTCCACCAAGGCCAAGCAGTTCGGCTATGAACTCAAGTTTGCCGATGGCTTAAAGTTCACCTGTCTGGGCGATGAACCTTACAACGAACACGCCCGGCAGTATGCGGAAAAAGCTGATTGGCTACTGGCCGAAGCCTTCTGTCAGTACAAGGACCGGGATGTGTTCAAACCCTACGAGAAAAATCACAGCACGGTCAAAGAAGCCAGCGAACTGGCTGAAGAACTGGGCGTGAAGAATCTCGTGCTCTACCATACGGAGGACAAGCACATTGCCACGCGCAAGGCGGATTACACCGCTGAAGCTAAGGAATATTATCACGGCAATATCTTCGTGCCGGATGATTTGGATGTAATCGAAATCTAAAATTGCAGTTCGACCATACGAGCTTAAACGCAATCTGTTACAGCTCAGTTTGGGCGGAGGTGGTAATACTTTTCGCCGTTGCACTGAATGACCCACAAGTAAATGTATGGACTTTTAGCTACCTGCGCCGGGCAAGACCGGCGGCGCGTATGTTCATCCTAGTTTTTAGTCAGTGCCGTTTGTGGGCCAGTCCTCACTGCGTTCGGACAGTCGTTCCACGGCGAAAAGCATCACCACCTCCCCCTAAGTGATGTCCGTACAAACCGTCATTTTCGCAGCGATAAGCAGCAAGTACATCGATGTTCTTGTTACGGGAGTAACGAGTTCGTGGCAATAGTATAGTTTGTGGCTTGGGGCGAACGAGGAGTGATTTTTCTGTAGGGAGCGACTGCCTGAACGAAGTGAAGGCCGGCCCCTATAGAAATCAGCTAAGCAAATATGCTGAAAGCAGCGCCGTTGGCTTGCCCGGCGCAGGTAACTGGACATCCCTCTTTTGCGAGGGGGTCGTTTAGCGGAAAACAGAAAAATCACTCCTCGTTCACCCCTCAACTTCGTATGAACGGGATATCTTTACCACGAACTAACAAACTGCAATTTAATAGAAGCCCGCTGACGTTTTTGTTCAGCGGGCTTTTGGGGTTCTTATGCAAACATTTTGTTAATCAGTTCATAGTAGCGGCGCAGGATGGTGGCCAGTTCCTGGCGTTCATCCCGTGTTAAATTCTGGGCGTGGCTTTCAAAGCGCTGGCGGAACTGTTCCATATGTTCTTCGAGCAGTTTCTTGCCCTTGCGGCTGATGGTAATGACCAGGCGGCGCCGGTCAACTGGGTCTGGTTCCTTGCTTACATAACCTGCACTGACCAGCTTGTCGATGATGTTGGTCATCTGTTGCTTGGAGATATTGAGCTGGCGGCTGATATCCGTAATCGTCAGTCCCTGCGTGTCCATGAGAACACACAATACGCCGAACTGATTGAGGGGCAGCGGCACCTGTGTCTGTCTGCCGAAATTATTATGCAAGAGCACCATGATTTCCACAAATTGCTGGGATAAACTGGGTGATACTTGGGCTTCCATGATATGACTCCTTTATTCCTTGACTTTTACATGAATATAATATACTATAGATAACACAAATAGTAAACATTTATTTACTATTCCTTTGGGAATAAGAAATGAATTGTTGTCATAAACATGGGAGGGGAGCAGTGCGCTCTTTTCTTTGTGTTTAGGCTAAAAAAGGAGGTTCATAAATTGTTTTTGTCCAAAAACAAGAAGACTAAAGCATTGCTGATTGGCCTGTCCTTGGCTGTTTCTGCAAGCTTTGTGGTGGCAGGCTGTGGCAATAAACAGCAGCAGGCTCAGACGCAGGGCGCACAGGTCAAGGCCATGCAGGTTATCCAGCAGGACACGCCGCTGACCAGTGAGTTTGCCGGCCAGATTATTGGCAAGGACGAAGTAAAGGTTCAGTCCAAGGTCTCCGGCAATGTGGTAGAAAAATATGTAAAAGGCGGTCAGTGGGTGGAAGCAGGCCAGCCGCTTTACCGCATCGATGACCGTCAGTATAAGTCCGCTGTATGGCAGGCACAGGCTAACTTTGCCCAGTCGCAGGCCACGCTGAGCAATGCCCAGAATGATTTGGGCCGTTATGAACAGCTGGTCGCTTCCAATGCCATTTCCCGTCAGACTTACGACAATCAGCTCTCCACGGTGAACGCTTATCAGGCAGCAGCAGATGCGGCTCATGCGCAGCTCATAAAGGCACAGCAGGATTTGGCCGATACCACGATTTATGCTCCGATGAGCGGTCAGCTGGCCGTCGATGATGTGGCTGTGGGAACTTTTGCTACGGCGGGTACGACTGCGCTGGTAACGATTGGTTCCTCTAATCCGGTGTATGCGAAGTTCAACGTGTCCGAAACGGATTACATTACCTATATGAATGCCATCATGCAGGGTGGCAATCAGGTTAAACCGATTGTGAACATCACCCTGACGGATGGCACGGAATATCCGCTGGAAGGCGAAATTGTCGAACAGGACAGAGCCCTTTCCGACAGCACGGGTACGCTGACATTTAAGGCACTCTTTGACAATCCGAACGGCATGCTGATGCCGGGCATGTTCGCCCGCGTGCGCCTGTCCGGCCAGACGATTCCAAATGCCATCCTCGTACCGCAGCGTGCGGTTCAGCAGCTTCTGGGCAAATCCTTTGTCATGGTTGTAAATGGCGATGGCAAGTCGGAAGCACGCCCGGTGACCTTGGGCAACAAGGTAGGCAGCTACTATATTATTAAGGATGGTCTGACTACTGCTGATGTAGTCGTGGTAGAAGGTCTGTCCAACCTGCAGGAAGGAGTGCCTCTTAACGTTACGATGGTAACGGCTGATGATATGGGCTTCTCGCTGATTACGGATACGAGCAAGTTCGACTCCAATAAAGTAGCAGGTTCTTCAACGAAATAAGGAGGCGGCGATTTGTCTAAGTTTTTTATTCACCGCCCGATATTTGCCATTGTTATCTCGATTATCATCGTGATTGTCGGTATTTTGGCCGCCTTCCAGCTGCCAATTGCCCAGTATCCGCAGATTTCGCCACCGACGGTTTCCGTTGGTACCAGCTATACCGGTGCCAGCGCCTCCGTTATCAACGATACGGTGGCTCAGATAATCGAGCAGCAGGTCAATGGTACTCAGGGTATGGATTATATGAGTTCCAACTCGGACGACAGCGGCCGTTACAGCCTGTCTGTAGTCTTTGAGACGGGAACGGATGGCGATATGGACTCCGTAAAGGTGCAGAACAATGTCGCCATTGCCAACGCCAGCCTGCCTTCCGATGTACAGCAGGTCGGTGTTACGACCAAAAAATCGTCTAACGACATGGCCTACATGCTGTCCCTTTATTCTCCGGACGGCACTTATGACCGTGCCTACATGAAAAACTACGCCGATATTTATCTGCTCGATGAACTCAAGCGTGTATCCGGCGTCGGTGATGTGCAGATTTTCGGTTCTGACTACGCCATGCGCGTCTGGCTCAATCCGGACAAGCTGGCCGAGCTCAAGCTGACCGTTGCCGATGTAACCTCGTCCATTAAGGAACAGAACGTGCAGGCTCCGGCCGGTACGGTCGGCGCTATGCCGGTAAACAATGGTCAGGAAAAGCAGTACACGGGTAAGATTTCCGGCCGCCTGGTAACGGCTGAGGAATTCGGTAATATTGTGCTGCGTTCCGATAAAGGTAAATTTGTCCGCCTGAAGGACGTAGCCCGTGTGGAAACCGGGGAAAAATCCAGTGCGATTATCTCCAAGTTCAACGGCTATCCTTCCGTTGGTTTCGGTATCAACCTGACCAGTGATGCCAACGCCATGCAGACGGTAGCCGGTGTGCGTGAAGTGCTTGAAAAAGCTAAGCCGACCCTGCCGCCGAAACTTGAAATGGCGCAGATTTTCGACTCCACGAACTATATCAACGCTTCCATCAAGGAAGTAGTGGAAACCTTCGTCGAAGCCCTGCTGCTGGTGGTGCTGGTTATCTTCCTGTTCCTCCAGAGCTGGCGTGCAACGCTGATTCCGCTGTTGGCTGTGCCGGTATCCCTTATCGGTACTCTAGCGGCGTTTGTGGTGCTAGGGTTCTCCATTAACACACTGACCCTTTTCGCCATGGTATTGGCTATCGGCCTTGTCGTCGATGATGCTATCGTCGTAATCGAAAACGTCGAAAAGCACATGGAAGAAGGCTTGACGCCGATTGATGCCACCGAGCGTGCCATGGCCGAAGTGCAGGGCCCGGTTGTGGCTATCGCCTTCGTTCTAGCCGCCGTGTTCGTCCCGGTTGCTTTCTTAGGCGGCATGACGGGTATCCTTTACCGTCAGTTCGCTTTGACCATTGCGGTGTCCATGGCGCTTTCCGCCTTTGTGGCTCTGACGCTGACACCGGCGCTCTGTGCTATGATTCTGAAGCGTCATGAAGCCAAGGATGATGAAGGTGTTCTCGGTCAGTTCTTCGTGAAGTTCAACAACTGGTTTGAACGCACGAAGCGTGGTTATATGGGCATTGTGGCTAAGTTTATCCGCCGCACCCGCCTGGCTATACTCTTTATGGTCATTGTGTGCATCATTTCCGGTGCACTTTACAAGGTCCTTCCGTCCACCTTCGTTCCGGACGAAGACCAGGGCTATCTCTTTGCGGTAGTACAGCTGCCGGAAGGTACATCCATGAATGTCACCCAGCAGTCCATCGACAAGGTGGCTGCGGCAGCTAAAGACGTCAAGGGTGTAGAAAATGTCATGGCCATCACGGGCTTTGATATCTTGGGCGGCGGCGCTAAGCCGAGTGCCGGCCTTGTGGTTTTGGGCATGAAGGACTGGTCACAGCGTCCCGGCGGTGATGAATCCGTTGGGGCAGCGGTTGGTGCTATGTTCGGCATCGGGGCAAAACTGGCACCGGAAGCTACGGTTATCGCCATGAACCCGCCGGCTCTGCCTGGTTTGGGTGCAGTAGGCGGCTGGAGCCTGCAGCTGCAGGATATGTCCGGTCATACCGATGAAGAATTGGCTGATATCACGGGCAAAATCGTGGCCGCAGCCAACCAGCGTCCGGAACTTAAGGGCGTGCGTACGACCTTTAAGATGACGGCACCGACCTATGAATACGATATTGACCGTGAAAAGGTCAAGCAGTTGGGCGTCAAGATGTCTGATGTGTTCACGGCTATGCAGGTGAACTTCGGTGGTGCCCAGGTCAACGACTTCAACCAGTTCGGCCGTACCTACAAGGTTATGCTGCAGTCGGATGTAAGCTACCGCAGTGAAGCCGAAGGCATGAAGTTTGTGTATGTGGAATCCTCCAATAACACGATGGTGCCGCTCGATACGCTCTTAAAACCGCGTGTAAGTTCCGGCCCGACGTCGATTTCCCGTTTCAACGGTGCACGCGCCATCAACATTCAGGGTAATGCCGGTGAAGGTTATTCCTCCGGTCAGGCCATGGCAGCCATCAAAGAAGTGGTTGAGCAGAATGCGCCCAACGGCTTCAACATCGAATGGTCCGGCCAGAGCCGTGAGGAAGCTAAGGCAACCAGCTCCACCTTCCAGGTGCTGGCACTTGCACTGGTATTCGTATTCCTGTGCCTGGCAGCACTTTATGAAAGCTGGAGTGTTCCGTTCGCCGTCCTACTGACGGTGCCGACTGGTATTATGGGTGCTCTTATCTCCGAGTATGGCCTGTCCATGCTGGAAGGGATGTTCGGCATTCAGAATGCTGGCCTGCAGAACAGCGTTTACATGCAGATTGGTATCATCATGATTATCGGTCTGGCAGCCAAGAACGCTATTCTGATTGTAGAGTTCGCCAAGGTTCGTGTGGACAGAGGCATGGAGCCGGTCAAGGCCGCTATTGAAGCAGCCGGCCTGCGTCTGCGTCCTATCCTCATGACATCCTTTGCGTTCATCATCGGCTGCCTGCCGCTGGCTGTGGCCAGTGGTGCCGGTGCGGCTGCCCGTAATGGTATGGGCGTGGCCGTTGTCGGTGGTATGCTCTTTGCAACCGCTCTCGGTATCTTCCTGATTCCGGTGTTCTTCGTAGCCATGGAATGGATTGCCGCGAAGCTCGGTATGTTTAAGCAGCAGAAGAAGAAAACTTCCGCCGATTACATGTAAATATGATTTTTCTAACCGCGTACAGTATGGTGCGCGGTTATTTTTTTGCAGGGAAATGAGATAGAAAGGTCGAAATAATAAACGTTACAGCATGGTGTTTTTGGGGGGACTTTCTATGGGAACGATAGCGCTGATTGGCATTGGTGTGTTTTTGGGCTGGTTGATGTTTCGGCCGAAAAATGATAACAGGCGTATGAGTTCGGCTGATTTACCGCAGAAACAACAACTGACAAAACAACAACAGACGAAACAGCAGATGGCGACTGGTCAAAGACCACAGGTGGCATCTGTTCTGCAGCACAGAGAGAACAATAGCGGCAACCACACCTTGCGCAACGTAGCAGGCGGAATGGTGGCGGGAGCTGTCCTGGGGCATATGCTTAGCGGTGACCACAAGACGGAGGCTCATGAGACGGTTAACAATTACAATGTCTACAATGACTACTATGACCATGAGCATCTGGCACAGGATGAGGATGTGGATTGGGATGATGACTATGATATGCTGGCTTACGACGAGGATGATGATGACAGCTACAATAGTTATGATGATGACGATTACACAGGCTATGAGGATGACAGCTATGACAGCAGCTCCGACTGGGGCAGTGATTCCTATGATGATGGCGGTGACTGGTAAGCATATGGCAGCAAATCAGGAAGGAGAAAAAAATATGGCAAAGAAAATCGTACAGACAGCAGGACGTGATGCGTTGGGGGATTTTGCACCGGATTTTGCCCGTTACAATGATGATATTTTATTTGGTGAGGTATGGTCGCGGAATGATGTTCTTTCCCTGCATGACCGCAGCCTGATTACGATTTCGGCATTAGTAGCCAGTGGTATCATTGACAGTTCTTTGAAGTACCATATTCAGACCGCTAAAGCGAACGGCGTGACCAAGGCCGAGATGGTGGAAGCTATCACCCAGTTGGGCTTCTATGCGGGCTGGCCGAAGGCTTGGGGAGCTTTCCGCATGGCAAAGGAAGTTTACGAGGCCAAGTAAGCGCATGGAACATTTTTCCGGACGCAGGCGGCTGCTTTCGTATGTGCTGGGGCTTGTGCTGAACATGGGCTTTCGGTCGCGCAGGTAGGAACGGCATGGGCCATTGCCAAAGGAACGCTGCCCATCATTGGCGTGACCAAGGTGCAGTATGTTGAAGATGCGGCACAAGCAGCAAGTGCTGTGCTCACGGCAGAAGAAATCGAGCGGTTGGAAACACTGGCTGACAAGGCAGAGGTTTCGACCATTCGCGAATGGGAAAAGAAGATGGAGTAAGGAGGACGGGAAAATGAAGAATGTATGGGAAAAAGGTTTACTGTTCTGTCTGGGAGGAATGTTAATGGCTAGTTCAGTTGTTGGTGCACATCCCATCCGCACGCCGGAAGGCAATATGCCAATGGTACATTGGGCTGTACTGGAATCCACGCCGGGCACTATGCAGGCCATGGGCGCAATCGGCGCCAAGACCGTTGGCCCGCAGACAGCCAAGGAGGCGGGTACTTATGCGCTTTATGGCGCTATTGATGTGAAGAACCATGACTTAATGCGTCTGCTGGAAATTTACGAAAGCTATGAAGCCTATCGTATTCACAGCACCAGTGAGGCTTTTCAGGAATACCGGGCGGCAAGGTTGCCGATGTTAAAGAGTTTGCGGATTATGGAAGCTAACGGCATTGCCTTGGAACAGAAAGACAGCGGTATAGCGACTGTCGCCTATATGCACCGTTATGAAGTGGCACCGGAAAAGCTGGCGGAATATCAGCATTTGGCAACGGCAGAGGCGGTTCGCGCCGTAAGGGAAGATGCCGGTGTCATGGGCATGTTTGTGACGGCTGAGCACGATAATCCGAACATCATCCATACGATGGAGCTCTATCGGGACAAGGCAGCCTATGAACAGTATCAGCAATCGGCAAAGGCCAAGAAATTTCAGAGTAAAATTGGCGCGATGTTAATCAAGGCACATACGGTGGAAAATCTGCCCGCCAATATCACGCTTAGTCAAAAAGGATTGAAGAAATCCTGACCATAAATATTTTATAGGGAATGTAGAGAAGCTCGTGCGGCCATGAGATTCTCTACATTCCTCTTTTTTTGCCTATGGCAAAATTTGCCTATTGGCGGTATAATCGTATAGTGTGAAAAATTGACCAATCCGAGGGGGATTGCTGTGCGAAATAAGATTTTGCAAATCCTGCGGGAAAGCAGGGATAATTATATATCCGGCGAGGAAATGGCTGATAAGTTGGGTGTTTCCCGGACGGCGGTCTGGAAGCACATCAAGGAAATGCGGGCGCAGGGCTACGATATCGAAAGTCATGCCCGTAAAGGCTATGTGCTGAAAGAAGC
Organism: Selenomonas ruminantium AC2024; assembly: GCF_000687995.1. Taxonomy (NCBI): domain Bacteria; kingdom Bacillati; phylum Bacillota; class Negativicutes; order Selenomonadales; family Selenomonadaceae; genus Pseudoselenomonas; species Pseudoselenomonas ruminantium. The sequence goes on along the minus strand of NZ_JIAC01000001.1, from coordinate 2,620,097 downwards.
GCCGGATGCGCTGCTTACTGGGGAAATCGCTCACGATTTGCAGACAAATGTTATCGGGCAGAACATCATCTGCCATGAGGAAATTGACTCCACCAACAACGAAGCCAAACGGCTGGCGCGTGAGGGCGCAGCAGAAGGAACAGTGGTGGTGGCCGAATGTCAGACCGGGGGAAAGGGCCGGCTCGAACGTCAGTTCTTTTCGCCCAAGGGCAAGGGCATTTGGTTTTCCGTCATCCTGCGGCCTAAGTTCCTGCCGCAGGAAGCGCCGAAATGCACGTTGATGGCAGCGGTAGCCGTGGCCAGAGCCATGGAGGAGTTTGGCCTTGAACCGGGCATCAAATGGCCCAATGACCTGCTTTATGAGAATAAAAAGCTTGTGGGCATTTTGACGGAAATGAGTGCTGAGATGGACGGCATCAATTACATCGTCATCGGTACGGGTATTAACGTCAATATTGACCAGTTGGATTTTCCCGAGGATATTCGCGACGTGGCAACATCGCTGTGCATGATGAAGGGCGAACCTTTGCCGCGCGTGAAGTTCTTTCAGGCGGTGCTCAGGGCTATGGATGATTTATATGCGCAGGTGCAGGCACAAGGCTTTGCACCGGTGCTGCAGGAATGGCGCAAGTACAGCATCACGCTCGGGCAGGAAGTCAAGGTTATCGGCGTGCGGGACGGCGAGGTTTATTTTGGCAAGGCGGTCGATATTGATGAAGATGGCGCTTTGCTCGTGGATACGGAAGACGGCCGGAAAAAAGTGTTGGCCGGTGATGTATCCATTCGTCCCCGCAGTGGCAAGTGGTAAGTGAATTTTATTAGGAGGAAATCCTTTGTTATTAGTTTTGGATATCGGCAATAGCAATATTGTCATGGGCACCTATGAAGGCAAGAAGTTGATGAAGCACTGGCGTATTTCCACGGACAGGCAAAAGACCGGGGATGAATACGGCATGTTGATGAATGATTTGTTCCGCTATCAAGGCATCAGCATGAGCGATATTCATGCGATTATCATTTCCTCGGTTGTGCCGCCGCTCGTGGTGCCGATGGTCAAGATGTGCGAGCGTTACTTCCACTTAAAGCCGCTGGTCGTAGGCCCCGGCATTAAGACGGGTATTAAGCTGCACTACGAAAATCCCCGTTCCATTGGTGCTGACCGTATCGTGAACGTGGTCGGTGCTTATGAGCAGTACGGTGGCCCGTTGATTGTCATTGATATCGGTACGGCGACCACCTATGATGTGGTGGGGGATGATGGCGACTTTATGGGCGGCGTGATTGCGCCCGGTATCGGCACGAGCGCCGATGCCCTGTTCCAGACGGCGGCGCAGCTGCCGCGTATCGAGCTGGTTCCGCCCCGACAGATTATCTGCCGCAACACCATTCAGGGCATGCAGGCCGGGATTATCTTCGGCTATGTGGGCCAGATTGATGAAATCGTGCGCCGCATCAAGGCCGAGTTCGGCAAGGATATGAAGGTCATCGCCACAGGCGGCCTTGCCCGCATGATTGCCAAGGAATCCTCGACCATTGACAAGGTTGACCACTTCCTGACGCTGACGGGCCTGCAGGCACTCTACGAGCGCAATGCCGACAAGCGCGAACCGGCTGAGAGGAACGCTTAAAACATGCAGATAGGAAAGTTTACATTCAACGAGCCGGTATTTTTGGCGCCCATGGCGGGCGTTACGGACACGGCTTACCGCATTATCGCCCACGATATGGGCTGTCCGCTCTGCTATGCGGAAATGGTTAGCTCGCAGGGCATTCACTTCCGCAATGAGCGCACGCTGACTATGTTGGAGTCGGAGCCGGGTGAACGCCCCTTGGCCATGCAGATTTTTGCCAACACGCCGGAAATGGCGGCGGAAGCGGCAAAATACGTGGAAGATTTGGGCACGGCGGATATTCTGGACTTCAATATGGGCTGTCCTGCACCGAAAATCGTCAAGAATGGCGAAGGCTCGGCGCTGATGCGTGACCCGGATAAGGCCTATGCTATTCTCTCGGCCATCCGCAAGGCGGTGAAAATGCCCTTTACGGTGAAGATGCGCAAGGGTTGGGATGATGAACACGTCAATGTGCTGGAAATTGCCAAAATCGCTGAAGCGGCAGGCGTTGATGCCATCGCCGTTCATGGCCGTACCCGTGAACAGTTTTATAGCGGCAAGGCGGACTGGGATATCATCGCTGAGGTCAAAAAGACGGTCAAGGTGCCGGTCATTGCCAATGGCGATGTGCGCACCTGTCAGGATTTGCAAAAGATTCTTGACGAAACCTCCGCAGACGGTGTGATGATTGGCCGCGGCGCGCAGGGCAATCCCTGGATTTTCAAACAGCTCACCCATTTCCTGCGCACGGGCGAAATTCTGCCCAAACCGACCATGCAGGAGCGGGCGGAGGTCATTATCCGCCATCTGGACCTGCTCCTAAAATACAAGGGCGATTATATCGGCCCGCGGGAAATGCGCAAGCATGCCACCTGGTATACGCGCGGCATAACTCACGGCGCCATTCTCCGCGATAAATTCAACAAGGCTGAAAAACGCGAAGACTTTATCCATATCATCAACGAATATCTGCTGAAAGCATAAAGATAAGGAGAAATCGAAATGAGCGACGAAAAAAAAGACTCCCTCTGGAGCCAGTACAGCGATGCAGAAAAACAGGAATTAGAAGCCCTGAATAAAGGCTATCGGGAATTTTTGACCACCTGCAAGACCGAGCGGGAAAGTGTCAAAGAGGCGGTAAAGCAGGCGGAAGCTGCTGGCTACCGCAATCTGACGGACATCATCAAAAGCGGCGAAAAACTCACGGCAGGCGCCAAGGTCTATGCCGTCAATATGGAAAAGGCACTGGTCCTCTTCAATATCGGTACGGAACCGCTGGAACAGGGCATGAATATCTTAGGTGCCCATATCGACACCTGCCGTCTGGATGTCAAGCAGAATCCGCTCTATGAAGATGGCGGCCTGGCTTACCTGGATACGCATTATTACGGTGGCATCAAAAAGTATCAGTGGGTGACGATTCCGCTCGCTATGCATGGTGTCGTAGCGAAAAAAGACGGCTCTGTGGTGGAAATCTGCATTGGTGAAGACGAAAACGACCCGGTATTCTGCGTCACGGATTTGCTCATCCATCTTTCGCAGGAACAGATGAAGAAAAATGCCGCTAAGGTTATTGAAGGGGAAAGCCTCGATATTCTCGTGGGCAATTACCCGCTGAAAAAGGACGATAAGGAAAGTGTCAAAGACGGCGTCCTGCAGTTGATTAAGGATAAATACGGTTTGGAAGAAGCCGACTTCCAGTCCGCAGAACTCTGCCTAGTGCCGGCAGGCAAAGCCAGAGAACTCGGCTTTGACCGCAGCATGACTTTGGCTTATGGACAGGATGACCGTGTATGCTCTTATACTTCCCTGCGGGCAATGCTCGATATGAAAGATGTTAAGCGCACGGCTTGCTGCTTACTTGTAGACAAGGAAGAAATCGGCAGCGTCGGTGCTACGGGCATGCAGTCCCGCTTCTTTGAGAACACGGTAGCAGAGGTTATGAATGCCTGCGGTGCATACAGCGAATTGGGCCTGCGCCGTCTGCTTGCCAACTGCAAGATGCTCTCCTCGGATGTATCCAGTGCTTATGATGCGCTCTATGTCGGCTCTTACGACAAGAAGAACGTGGCCTACTTGGGCAAGGGCATGGTGTTCAACAAGTTCACCGGTGCCCGTGGCAAATCCGGCTCCAACGATGCCAATGCGGAATACCTCGGTGAACTGCGCGCCATGATGGACAAGCACAATGTCCATTACCAGCTGGCAGAACTCGGCAAGGTTGACCTGGGCGGCGGCGGCACTATCGCCTACATCATGAGCCTCTATGGCATGCAGGTTATTGACAGTGGCGTGGGTGTAATGAGTATGCATGCACCTTGGGAAGTGACCAGCAAGATTGACGTATACGAAGTGAAGAAAGGCTATATGGCCTTCCTGCAGGAAGCATAATTAAATACGCAAAACGCAAAGCGGGTGGTTTGACCTGTCAAATTTGACATGTCAATTCGCCCGCTTTTTTGCTAATCGGAAATAGGAAAGAAGCAGTGAGGCGATAATTTAGAGGAGAAAGACGGGGAATGTCGAAAAAAGAAGAAATAAGGAATAACTTGCAGCAGTAACTGTAAGGCCGTTGATTTCTGAAGGATGATTAACGGAGGAATGAAGATGGATATACAAGTGGAAAAAATTTTGGCAGTGTCAGAAGGGGAGCAGTATGTTTATGATACTTCTGAGACTTGGGTGGATTTATTTCGCAAACAAGCAGAGAAATATCCTGACGGAATGGCCGTGGCTGATGAAAACGGCGGCATGACATATAAGGAACTGGATGAAGCATCTGACCGGGTGGCCAAGTATCTCATGGATGAGGGCCTTAAGGAAAATACCTTTGTGGCCATCCGCATGGGACGCTCCAAGGAATTCATCGCGGCTGCTCTGGGCGTGCATAAGGCAGGCGGGGCTTATGTTCCTCTTGACCTGGATTATCCGGCCGGCCGTGTGACCTATATGCTGGAAGATTCCGAGGCCAAGATGGTCATCACGGAAAAAACGGTAAAACAGGCCGTAGAAACGTGTCCGCCCCTTGCCCCACAGGATTATAAGCAATCCCCTGAGGGCCTTGCTTATATGATTTATACCTCCGGCTCCACGGGAAAGCCCAAAGGAGTCATGATACAGCACAAGGCGCTCGTAAACTTTGTCCACTTCATTCGGGAACGCTGGCATTTGACGGAAAAGAGCCGGATTGCCTGCCACTCGAATTTTGCTTTTGATGCTTCGGTGGAGGATTTGTATCCTGCCCTTACGGCTGGCGGCTGTGTCTATATTGTTCCCGAGGAAGCACGGCGGGACATCTTTGAAATGAAAAAGTTCATCGAAAAGCACGGTATCACCGGCGGCTGTTATACGACCCGTTTTGGCCAGATGCTGGCAGGAGATGAGCCGCTGAATGTGGACTACATTGTGCTGGGCGGCGAGGCCATGACGAGCACTGTCAAAGCGCGCGGTGCAGTTTACAACACCTATGGCCCCACGGAATTTACGGTGGATGCTACGTATTTTGAATTGGAGAAGGGGAAAGAATATAATCCCATCCCCATTGGCCGTCCGCTTTTCAATTGCGCGGCATTTATCTTAGGCGAAAAACAGGAACTGCTGCCGCTAGGGGAAGTGGGTGAACTCTGCCTGTCCGGCCCGCAGCTGGCCAAGGGCTATTGGAAGCGGCCGGAACTTACGGCGGAAAAATTCATTGACATCAAGATTGCGGATGATGATGTGCGGCGCGTCTATCGCACGGGGGATTTGGCCCGTTACAATGAGGAGGGCCAGCTGGAATTCTTCGGACGCATCGACTTTCAGGTGAAGCTGCGGGGGTTCCGCATCGAACTTGGGGAAGTGGAGAGTGCGGCGCTGAAATATCCAGGCATCATTCAGGTGGCAGCGGAAGTGAAGCACGATACCCTTTGCCTTTACTACACGGCGGAAACGGATATCGACGAACAGGCCTGGAAGTCTGCCATGGAAGAAAGCCTGACGGATTATATGATTCCCGGCTGCTTCATCCGTCTCGATAAGATGCCGGAAACGCCTAATGGTAAATTGGACCGCAAAGCCCTGCCGGAGCCTGTGATGGAGCGTTCTGTAGAGTACATCGCACCGCGTAATGAACTGGAGCAGGCGATAGCCGATTGCATGAAGAAGGCTTTGGAAAGAGATGTGAAGATTGGCGCGCTCGATAATTTCTTCGAGATTGGCGGCGACTCCATCAAGGCTATCCGTATGGTCAGCTTCCTGCGGGCACAGGGAATTTTGCTGAAGGCTAATGATGTATTAAAACACCGTGTGGTGGAAAAGATTGCCCAGTTTGCCAAATATGGCGCTGAAGAAATGCAGGTAAGTCAGGAGCCGATAGAAGGCTTGGTTGAGGATAGCGGCATCTTCCTCTTCTACAAGGACCTTGATTATCCGGAAAGTGCCTATTTCAATCAGTCCACCCTGTTGGAGTGGAAGGGCAAGGCCGATTTGGCAGTCTTGCAGGCGGCCTTTGATGGCATCACCTTCCAGCATGATATGCTCCGCACTAGGTTTGAGCAGGGCCATCTCTTTGTAAAGCCTGCAGTGGCCGGCGAACATGGCGTGACGCTGGAAGAGTATACACTAACTGATGATACCGACAAGATAAAGGAACTCTGCGAGGATATCCAGTCTCATCTGGTGGTGGACAAAGCGTTAGTGCGGGCGGCTCTCCTGCATGCAGGCGCAAGGGACCTCTTCTTCATTACGGCGCATCATACGATTGTGGACGGCATTTCCTGGCGTATCCTGCTGGAGGATTTGGAGACGGCTTATGGGCAGGCTTTGGCAAAAGAAAGCGTGAAGCTGCCGGAAAAGACGCATACTTATCAGGATTATGCCCAGGCTATGAAGGAGTATCGGGACAGCTATGCCCTGTCGCTGGAGATTCCCTATTGGCAGGAAACGGTTCGCAAGGTTCTGGCGATGGAGACCTCCAAGGGGAAAGACTACAGCCGTCATTTTGCGCACCTTACCGTCTCTATGGACAAGCCCGGGACAGACAAAATGCTCGCGGCAAAACTTTCCGCCTATCAGCTGGAAATTAATGACCTTTTGCTGACGGCTGTCGGCAGAAGCTATCGGCAGACTTTTGGCAAGGACTCCCTGTCTTTGCAGCTCGAAGGTCATGGCCGTGAATACATCGGCAAGGAACTTTTGACCGACCGCACCATTGGTTGGTTTACCTCCATCTTTCCTGTCGTGTTGGAAAAGCTGAATGGGGAAGCGCAGCATGACCTCATTCGGGTGAAGGAGACTCTGCATCGCATTCCCAACAAAGGTGTCGGCTATAATGTCCTCGCGTTTGTGGAGGGGCAGCATAAGCTCGCTTGGGAAAAGAATCTCATCCCGAAAATGGTGTTCAACTATCTCGGTGATGTGGCAGGTGCTGAGGAAAACAGAACGTATTTTGCCCCGGACAGCAAGGATGGTTTTTCCACGGGCTTGGACTATCAAGCGGTGAAGAATTGTGACGGCCCGGATTTGGCGGTTAACTGTCTGATTGACGGAGGGTGTTTCAACCTTTATTTGGATTATAATACGGGGCTGTATGATGAAAAAACAGCACAGGCCTTTGCACAGGGAATTCTGAAGGAGATTGGGGAACTGACAGCTCATCTGGACAGTGTCCGTGAACCTGTGGTCACGGCCTCGGATTTAGGGGAAACTTCCTGGAGCGAGGAAGAATTCAACGCTGTTGTGGAGGAATTCGCCGCACGAGGTGAGCATATCGAGCGGATTTATCCGTTGACGCCGCTGCAGGAAGGGATGCTGCTGTCCCATGTGATGGACCCCCATGATTCCGCCTATCGTCTGGTGGATATCTATGCCCTGAACTTCCTGCCCACGGAAAAAGAACTGCGTCTGGCTCTGGATGCACTGGCTGAGAGGCATGAAGTCCTGCGTACGGCCATCATCCATGAGGGGGTAGCGGTGCATCGCCAGGCCATCACAGACAGGAAACTTGGCCTTTCGCTGGTGGATATCAGCAAAGAGCAGGACAACTTTGCCGCCGCAAACAAGCTGCGGGAGAAAATGCTTCATGAGGGCTTTGACCTGCAGAGAAAACCTTTGTTCCAGATTATCTGTGCCAAAACTTCGGAGAATACTGCCTGCCTGATTACGGCAGTTCATCATATTATCGTCGATGGCTGGTGTGTAGGCACGTATCTGAAAGACTTCGAGCATTTCCTGCAGATGGCAAGAGAAGGTATAGCGCAGCCGGAGATTCTATCCGACAAGACTGGGCTTTATGAGACCATGGTCAGGGAACTCATCGCCAAGGATAGGAAAGCAGCTACAAAGTACTTTGCCAATCTCTTGGAGGGGTATGAGAATCAGGCGGAGATTCCTGCTTATGGCAAGATTGCCGAACATGAGCGGTATAAGGACAATCGGATTATCAGGCATCTGGATGCCGGGCTGATTGGGCAGTTTGAGCAGATGTGCCGCAATGCGGGCGCAACACTTTCCAGTGGTATGGAACTGGCCTGGGGGATGGTGCTGCAGACCGTCTGCCGTCTGGATGATGTGGTGTTTGGCAAGGTGGTTTCCGGCAGGGATAATACCTCCGCCGATGTGTCCGACCTGGTCGGCCTGTTCATCAATACGGTTCCCGTACGGCTCAAGGCGGGCAAGGATTCTACCGCGGCAGAACTTCTGCAGAATCTTCATGAACAGTCTCTGGAGGGCAATCCGTTTGATTTCTGTCCGCTGGCTGATGTACAAAAAGCGATTGGCATGTCCGAGGGCTTGGTCTATTCCATTCTCTCTTTTGAAAACTACGGGGATGATGAGGATGGTTTGTCCATGCTGAAGCCCATGCTCGTCAAGGAAGAGCATGTGGGCAGTTATGTCGGCATTGATGCAACGGCGTTGGCCGATGGTAGCATCGAGGTGATTCTGTCCTTCGACCCGCAGCGTTACCGCAAGATTGAGATGGAACGCATCTTTGCCCTTATGGAACATTACATTGCCTGCATGGTGGAGCAGCCTCAACGTTCACTTCATTCCATGCCGCTTTTAGACAAGGAACAGGAAGCGGAGCTTATAGCTCTGTCCAAAGGGCCGACCTATGTGTATGATATGTCCGAAACATGGGTGGATATGTTCCTCAAGCAGGTGAAAGAAAGACCGGAACATACGGCCGTTGTGGACAGCACAGGAAAGTATACCTACGGGGAATTGGAGCAGGTGTCCAACAGCATAGCAGCCTGGCTGAGTGAAAAGGGGACAAAAGCGGGCGACTTTGTAGCTCTGCGCATGGACCGTGTGAAGGAATTCCTGGCCGGCGTGATTGCTGTGGAAAAACTCGGGGCAGCTTATGTGCCCATCGACCCGACATATCCGGAGGACCGTATTGCTTACATGCTCGAGGACTCGGCTGCGCGGGCTGTTTTGACCGAAGAAGCGGTGGCGGAGGCCATAGCAAAATATCCAAAGGCAGAGTCGGTTAACCGCGCAGTGCCGCAGGGGCGCGCCTATATGATTTATACTTCCGGCTCCACGGGACGTCCCAAGGGAGTCGTGCAGAGTCACCGTTCCCTGCGTGCCTATGTGGAATGGCGGTTGATTGATTTTGCTATCACCGAAAAGAGCGTTCATGCTGTGCATCCGAGTTTTTCCTTTGATGCATCTTTGGAGGATTTGCTCTGTCCAATCGCCGCTGGGGCTGAAATTCATATCCTGTCGGAGGAATTGCGCCGCAATATGGAGGAGATGAAGGACTACATCATCGAGCATGGCATCGTCCATGCCTCGTTTTCCACGCAGATGGGCATGGCTATGCTTAATCAGTATCCGGAACTGCCCATGCGTTATATGTTGATGGGCGGTGAAAAGATGCTGCCCTGCAGAAAGACGGATATCCAGATTGTCAATGGCTATGGCCCCACGGAATTCACCGTTTGTTCGTCCTGCCACTGGGTAGACCAGGAAAAAGACATCGATATTCCCATCGGCCGTCCCGTGCCCAACACTTATTCCTTTATCTGTGACGCCTATGGCCATCTGCTGCCACAGGGCATGGCAGGCGAACTGTGTCTGGCCGGAAACCAGATTGCGGATGGCTACTGGAACAAGCCGGAAATCACGGCCAGAAGCTTTGTGCCTTGTCCTTTCCTGAAGGGTGAGAAGATGTACCGCACAGGCGATTTGGCTCGCTACAATGAAGACGGGGTTCTGGAATATTTAGGCCGCATAGACCATCAGGTCAAACTGCGCGGCTTCCGCATTGAACTCGGTGAGATTGAGAACTGCGCCAGCCAGTATGATGGCATTGAACAGGTCGTGGCAGCTGTGGTAAAGGAGCAGCTTGTCCTTTATTACACGCAGACAGAGGGTACCAAGATAGATGTAGAACAGTTTAAGCACTTCCTGTCTGGGACACTTACGGAATATATGGTGCCAACCGTCTATATACCGCTTGAAGTCATGCCCCTGACGCCCAATGGCAAAATCAACCGCAAAATCCTGCCTGTGCCGGACTTGCAGGGCCAGCACGTTGCCTATGAGGCACCGACCAACGAAATAGAGAAAAAACTCTGTGAAGTCTTTGCCAAAGTCTTAGGCTTGGAAGAAAACAGTGTGGGTAGAAATGATGATTTCTATCTTTTGGGCGGTGACTCTATAAAATCCATGCGGGTCATGGCAACGGCGGATATTGAAGGATTGAGTGCCAAGACCATCTTCAAGTGTAAGACAGCACGGCGTATTGCAGAAGAACTTTCCGGACAGATGCTCGGGAATCTGCAGGAATACGATGAAGAGGCGCGGAGCAAGGCCATCCCGGCAACACTGGCGCAGATGTTGATGGTGGATGACCAATTCATGGACGTACGTTCGCCTATGTACAATATTCCCGTGTTCTATCGTCTGAATGCAAAACTGGATGCAGAAAAGCTGGCCAAGGCGGTGGATGAGGCGGTAAGCCATCATCCCGCCCTCAACTCCGTGTTTACCATAGATTTGGATGGGGAAGGGGAAATCAGACAGCATATAGAGCCGGGAATTCTGCCAAAAACGACTGTTAAGGATGTTACAGAAGAGGAACTGGAACAGCTTACCCAAACGCTGGTGCAGCCGTTCCGTATCTTCAATGCACCGCTTTTCCGCTCACAGATTTTCCGCTGCGGTGAAAAGTTGTATCTCTTCATGGATGTACATCACATGATTTCTGATGGCACTTCGCAGGGCGTATTGCTGGCAGATATTGCCAAGGCCTATTGGGGAAAACCACTGGCGCGCGATTACTATTACAGCTATCTGCGGCAGGAATGGGAAGCCCAGGGAACCAAGGAATTTGATGAGGCCAAGGCCTATTTCCAGAATCTCCTGGCCGGTCATGACTGGTGCAGGATTCCTACCCCGGATTTCGAGACATGGGAGACGGAATCGCTTATAGAGGCAGAGGATGGCGTCGTGACCGTTCAGCAGGTGGACGCGGCAGAAAAACGCCGGGGCTATTCCCGTACTGTTTTGGCCATTACGGCAGCCATGCTCGCCCTGCAGGAATACTGTCATAAGGACGAAATCAATGTCGATTATCTAAACAGCAACCGTACGGAAAAATACCTGCAGAATACGGTAGGACTGGTCTTCAAGATGCTGCCTCTGGCTGTGGATTTGCAGCAATATTCTTCCCTGGAAGTGTTGCTGCAGGAAGTGAACCGTCAGGTCATTGAGAGTTTTGCCAACAGTATTTGCGACTATAGCGCCAAGGAAAACATCGCCGAGGAAGATGCCATCGTGGTCAATTACGTTGCCCAGTTGGGTGATGCCTCCAATATGGAAGGCTTTGAACCGACGGAAGTTCCTTTGGCCGGTGTGGATGAATCCATGATGGGACATGCCGATCTCTATCTGCAGGAGAAAAACGGCAAGGTCAATATCCATATCGAGTATTTGGCCCATGCTTATGCTGAGGGCAGTATCCGGAAATTCCTGGATATCTACATCAAGCATTTCAAACAGTTGGTAAATGGATGATGGGAGGGGGACCGCTGGATGAAAATAGAGCTTTCCGAACATTTTACGTATAAAAAAATCTTACTTTACAGCCTGCCGAATATCGGCACCATGCTGGCGATTACTTCGTTTCAGATGGCAGATGGTTTTTTCGTATCCAACTGGCTGGGGGTAAGCTCCTTTGCGGCTGTCAATCTGGTATTTCCGCTGTTGATGATGCTGGTGGCGCCGGGCTTCATGATTGGTGAGGGCGGCAGTGCCTTTATCTCCAAGCTCAAGGGGGAGGGCAATATCGAAAAAGCCCGGCAGTATTTTACGCTGCTGGTGGCGGTGATATTTATCTGGGGCGCTTTCTTTAGTACCCTGATGGTTATCTTCCTGCCGGAGATTGTCCGCATGCTGGGGGCATCGGAAGAACTTGTGCCCTATTGTCTGCGATATGGGCGCATTCTGTTCCTGTTCATTGCGCCACTCCTCATAACCACGTCATTTCAAAGTCTGTGGGTCATGGCCGAGAAATCGGAGACAGGTTTTTATCTTTCGGTGGTGCAGGGCGTGACACATGTTATTCTGGACTGGCTGTTCATCGTCGTGCTGGAATATGAGATTGAGGGAGCGGCGACGGCAACCGGTCTGGCAACTATCGTGAACACGCTCATTACCTTGTGGTATTTCTCCCGTCCCAATGCCTCCGGCTTGCATTTTGTGCGTTTCCGCTTTGACCTCTATCGTCTGGCGAAGATTTGCTACAATGGCATATCCGAGATGGTCGATGCCGTTTCGGTCAACATTCTGGAGCTTGTCTACAATCTGCAGCTCATGCTGCTGCTGGGACAATTGGGCGTGGCCGCTATCGGTGTGCACAGCTATGTCGGCGAGGTGTTTTTATCCGTTTTCTTTGCCATCAATACGACGACGGTGACGGTGGTCGGTTACAAGTATGGTGCAGGGGATTTTGACGGCATAAGAGATTTGATGAAGAAGAACATCGTTTTGACGCTGGGATTGGGCTTCGTCATGACCGCTGTCGGTGTTTCCTTGGCCGATGACATTGCCACCTTGTATCTCGGCTACGACCCGGAAGCACATGCTTTTGCGACTAGAGCCCTCAGAATTTGCGCACTGGAATTTTTCCTGTATGGTTTTTGCCTTGTAACCTCAGGCTTTTTTACGGGGCTGGACCGGGGAACGATTTCGGCAGTCATTGCCGTCTGTCAGTCGCTGATTGCGCCGATTATCTTCATCTACTTGTTCCCGGTGCTGTTCGGTGCGGACAATATCTGGTACGCTGCCCCGGCGGCTACGGTGGTCGGAGCTATTCTTGGCACGGCTTTCCTGATAAAGAAAATGCCGCTGCTGGGAACGGAAGAAGATTGATTGCGTTTGGTTAAAGAAATAGAAAAAGCCCGGACGAACTGTTTCTAGCGCAGTTCGTCCGGGCTTTTTAATCTTAATCTTCGATAGCCGTTTCGAGGGCAATCTTAATCATATCGTTGAAGGTGGTCTGGCGTTCTTCTGCCGTGCAGGATTCGCCGGTTACGAGGTGGTCGCTGACCGTGAAGAGGGCCAGTGCCTGTACATGGGCTTCAGCAGCTAGCGTGTAGAGAGCAGCAGCTTCCATTTCCACAGCGAGGATGCCGTACTTGCGCAGCTTGTCGTTGTCGATTTCTTCATCATAGAAGCGGTCAACGGAAATGATATTGCCGACCGTGGCTTTGAGGTTCAGCTTTTTGGTATTGGCAACGGCCTTGGACAGCAGCTCGTAGTCAGCGATGGGGCAGTAATTGATGTTGCCGCCGAAGATATTGCGAATCATGGAAGAATCCGTGCTGGCAGCCTGAGCGATGAGCACGTCACGGAGCTTAACATCCGGATGCATGCCGCCGCAGGTGCCTACGCGGAACAGCTTTTTGCAGCCGAAGCTGTGAATGAGCTCATGGACATAGATGGAGATGGAGGGCATGCCCATGCCCGTGCCCTGTACAGAAACGGGCACGCCTTTGTACTTACCCGTGTAGCCCAGGATATTGCGAACGGAGGTGTACTGCTTTACATCTTCCAAAAAGTTTTCTGCGATGAATTTAGCGCGCAGGGGGTCGCCGGGGAGCAGGATGCGTTCTGCTACGTCGCCTTTTTCTGCTGCAATATGAGGAGTTGCCATGTTGAGTTCCTTCTTTCTTTGAAATGAATTACAAACGATAATGTTATTATAAGAAAAAATAACAAACAAGAAAAGGTCATCTGACCGTCAGTCTCATAGTAAATTGTAGCAAATAGCTTTTGCGGGCGCAAGATGGATTTTACGGCAGGAAATATATCTTGGATAGCGAAAAAATAAAGGAAATCCTTAAACATGAGCCGGGAGTATACGCTACAGGTTCTTTATCGCTGGGGGATGGCTTGGCCGGTTACTTCCTGGGATTATTTGCAAAGGTTCATGCGCGCGCTGAACGGTTTGGGATATTTTGATGAAGCATAGTAAAGATTGTGGGGAAGAAGTATGCGCGAAGTGATGATAACGCTCTTGCCGGTGGACTGTCTGCGTTCCCATCTGGGGGATGCTGCAAGACTTTTGCCGGCAGCGCGCTATGAAAAGATGATGCGTTATCGGCAGGAAGAGGACAGGCTTAGGTGCTTTGCGTCTTCCCTGTTGCTGCAAAAAGCAGCTCAGGGTCGCAGTATTTCCTATAATGAAGAAGGAAAACCTTTGGCAGAGGGAAAGTTTTTCAATCTATCGCATAGTGGAGCATATGCTGTGCTGGCTGAGGCAGACAGCTCTGTGGGCGTGGATATCGAGAAAATGGTTTCCTATGGCGATTGGGTACGGGAGGCACTGACTTCCTCGGAATATGAATGGATGCTGCGGGGAAAAGATGAAAGCGAGCGACAGGAACGGTTTTATCGCTTATGGACAAGAAAGGAAAGTCTGGTAAAATGCGAGGGACACGGTTTTTCGTTATCGCCTGGGGAAATCAGTACCATGCCTGTGGCTGAAAAAAAGTTAATAGAATATGCGGGAAAGGCGTATGGGATTTGCAGTCTCAACCTTGGCAATTATATGCTGTCGGCCGCCCTGCTGGGAATGCAGCCACTGCTTATGATGCATGAAATTTCCTGGGATGAACTTACCATGGACAAAGCAACAAATGTCAAATTAGCACCTGATTTGACAGAGTCCTCTTAAAGTGTTATACTTTTTCGTGTTGAAATAAGTTGTCAAGACAATCGCGGCTGGTGCTAGACACCAGATGAGGAAAGTCCGGGCTCCATAGGGCAGTGTGCTGGATAACGTCCAGCGAGGGTGACCTTAGGGATAGTGCCATAGAGATTTAGACCGCCTGACATGTCAGGTAAGGGTGGAAAGGTGCGGTAAGAGCGCACCAGCAGTCAGGTGACTGGCTGGCTTGGGTAAACCCCACACGGAGCAAGACCAAATAGGGAAGGGATGATGCGGCCCGCGGAACCTTCCGGGTTGAGTCGCTTGAGCCGGCAGGCAACTGCCGTGCCTAGATAAATGATTGTCGCCTCCGCTTGCGGATGGAACAAAACTCGGCTTATTGATTGCTTATTCAACCTAAATGTAAATAAGATGGCTGTCGTCACGACAGCCACTTTTCATGTCAGCATGAATTCTGAAAAGAAACTGAAAAAATCGGAGTTGATTTAGAATTGTGCAAAAATTAAAATCTTATTAAAAAATTTGCAGGAATACGACGACTTTTGTCGTATTATATAAAATGGGTATTCAAAAATACATAGGATTAAGCTGAATCCAGCCCAGGAGCGGGGGAACCAATTTTTCGGGGCGAACTTCAAGATTACATTATTTGACAGTGTAAGGATTGTAGCGGGTGGTCTTCTCTACCCGAGCCCGGCAGCTAACCTCGTAAGCGAACAGAGAGAGGAGTTGGCTTTTTTGTTCAAAAAAGCAACAAAGCGTGTATTTGCGCTGTCCATGATCCTTATGTCCATGTTTTCTGTGTGTAGTGCGTCTGCATTCCGCGTAGGGGACCAGGGCACGGAAGTAGCCGAGATTCAGGGACAATTGGTCCGTCTTGGTTACGATGTATCGGCTGATGGGGATTTCGGTCCGGCCACGGCTGAGGCAGTTAAGGTATTCCAGTCTTCCCATGGGATGGCTGCAGATGGACAGGTAGGGCCGTCCACCTATACGGCGCTTCTCGGCAAATCCATGCCGGTGGTATCTCATGGCAGCAACTACATCAACCGTACCATCATTTCGGAATCCATGCAGTACCTTGGTGTACCGTATGTATTCGGTGGTACCAGCCCTAGCGGTTTTGACTGCTCTGGCTATGTACAGTATGTATTTGCTCATGCTGGTGTACATCTTCCGCGTACGGCAGATGTTCAGTATGAAGTAGGTTCGCCTGCTGGTGAACTCATGCCTGGAGATTTAGTGTTCTTTTCGACGTATGCACCGGGAGCGTCCCATGTGGGCATATACCTCGGCGACCGTCAGTTTATTCATGCGTCCTCCAGCATCGGGGTCAGCGTAGCATCTTTGGACAGCTCCTATTGGGGTGGCTGCTACCTGGGTGCCCGTCGGGTGATGTAATGAGCTTTTAGGGAGAGGCTTAGCCTCTCCTCTTTTTCTATATGATGAGGGATAGGCAAATGGGTGACTTATTTGTAGTGTTATTGATTTTTTTAGTCTGTGCGTATGGCATGTGGGAAGAAATGTTTAACGATTAACGAGAATATTTTGCGTATTCGGCAGGATTTTGCCACAGGTTAGCGAAATACACATGTAGAAAGCCCTGTAATAAACGATACAGGTTCAGCTGAATTACAAGTGATAGGAGTGACCACAATGGCAAAAGTGAGAATTCTCAACATGATGTTTTATGGGTTCCATGGTGTTTACGAGTATGAACGTGAGCAGGGGCAGAAATTCTACATTGATGTCGAAATTGAAACCAAGGACGACAAGCTGGTAGAGTCGGACGAGCTCAAAGATGGCGTTGATACGGCAGCTGTCTATGACATCGTTAAGGATATTACGGAAAACAAACGCTATACCATGCTGGGCTCCCTGTCCGCAGCCATTGGTGATAAACTGTTGGCAAAATATCCGCATTTCAAAACCGCTATGGCCAGAATCCGCAAACCGTCTGTACCCATCTCCGGCCCCATTGACTATGTAGAGGTCGAAGTGGTTCGTCACCAGAAATAATTGAACGTTAAAGAACGAGGTCGTCAGCTGACAAGAGCTGATGGCCTCGTTTTGCGCGCATTATAAAAAATACTGTGAAATAATATTTCACACATGGTGTATTGTCAAAAAAGGATATTTCTAATATAATAAAAACTGTTGTGACAGGTAATGAAATGTAAGAAAGGATGCAGATAGAATGGCAGCAGAGAAAACTGACCGCAAGGCTGTAGATGATAACAAAAAATTAGCATTGGCTAACGCCATGAAAAAAATTGAGAAGGATTTTGGTAAAGGTTCCATCATGCGCTTGGGTGATGCCCGGGCCCAGATGAATGTGTCCGTCATCCCCACAGGGATTTTGCCCATAGATATTGCTTTGGGTACTGGCGGCATTCCCCGCGGCCGTATCATTGAGATTTATGGCCCGGAATCTTCCGGTAAGACGACGGTAACTCTGCATATGATTGCCGAAGCGCAGAGAAATGGCGGTATTGCCGCTTTCATCGATGCGGAACACGCATTAGACCCGGTATATGCGCAGAAGCTGGGGGTCGATATTGACGAACTGCTGATTTCTCAGCCGGATACTGGTGAACAGGCGCTGGACATTGTGGATGCTCTGGTGCGCAGTGGCGCCATTGACATCATCGTAGTGGACTCCGTAGCGGCACTCGTGCCCAAGGCGGAAATTGACGGCGAAATGGGTGACAGTCATGTGGGCCTTCATGCCCGCCTCATGAGCCAGGCTATGAGAAAGCTCACCGGTGTCATCAATAAGTCCCAGACCGTGGCCATTTTCATCAACCAGATTCGTGAAAAAGTGGGCGTGACCTACGGTAACCCGGAAGTAACCACCGGCGGTCGTGCGCTGAAGTTCTATTCTTCCGTACGCATGGAAGTGCGCAAGGGTGAAAAGATTACGCAGGGGGCTGATGTGGTAGGTAACCGTACCAAAGTTAAAATCGTCAAGAATAAGATTGCGCCGCCGTTCAAGACCGCAGAATTTGACATCATGTACGGCGAAGGTGTTTCCCGTCTGGGGACGCTTATCGACATGGGCGTGGAACTGGAAATCGTGGACAAGAGCGGTGCCTGGTATTCCTATGAAGGTACGCGCTTAGGCCAGGGCAAGGAAAAAGCCAAGGTGGAACTCGAAGCCAATCCGGCCATGGTCGAAGAAATCGAGCGCAAGGTTCGCGAAAAGCTGGTCAGCGATGCCGAGGCATTGGAAAAAGCAGCACCCACTGAGGCCAGTGGCGATATGGACGAGGAATAATCCATGTGGGGAAACCAAGGTTATGGGCAGCCCAAACGCAAGCCTGTGAAACCTGCCCTCGTGACCGCTGTGGATATGCTGGCCCGGCAGGAGTACAGCGAGAAACGTCTCTTTGAAAAACTCATGGCCAAGGGCTATGAGGAAGAAGAGGCATCTGCAGCCATTGCCCGCCTGCAGGAAAAGCATTACCTAAATGATGCCGAATCCTGCCCGCGGCGCTTTAACTATCTCTACATGGACAGCAGCTATTCCGTGCGGCAGATTTGCGAAAAGCTCAAGCAGAAGGGCTATCCTTCCGCATTGGTGAAGTCCTGCATTCCCGATGATCGGGAAGCGGTTGGTGAGCGCGAATACGAAAAAGCGCTTCGGGTACTTACGAGCAAGTATAAGCGCAGCCAGGATAAGCAGAAACTCATGGCGGCCCTGTTTCGGCGGGGCTATCAGAGCTCGGCGATTTATCGGGCAGTGAATGCGTTCCTGGCCGGACAGGAAGACGAGATAGATGAATAACGTGCAATAAAAGACGCCCGGTGGCTGATAGATGGGAAAGCATCATCAGCCACCGGGCTGTTTTCGTATGTCTTACATATTGTCGCTAATTTATTTCTTGCTGCGTTCAATAATCTGGCGGGCTACATAGACACCGCTGGCACCTGCCTGAGAAAGACCGCGGGTTACGCCAGCGCCATCGCCAATGGCGAAGACGTTTTTGAGTTCCGTTTCCAGCTGATTCGTGAGTTTTACGCGGGAGCTGTAGAATTTTACTTCTACACCGTAGAGCAGGGTATCGTCATTGGTCATGCCCGGCGCGATGTTGTCGAGCGCCTGAATCATTTCAATGAGGTTGTCCACATGGCGCTTGGGCAGAACCAGAGAAAGGTCGCCCGGCGTTGCCTGCAGGGTCGGACGGGTGAAGCTCTTGCTCATGCGATGGGCGTTGGAGCGGCGTCCCTTCATCAAATCGCCGAAGCGCTGCACGATAATGCCGCCGCCTAAGAGGTTGGAGAAGGAGGCAATGCGCTTGCCGTACTGATGCGGGGAGTGGAAGGGCTCCGTGAAGCGGTTGCTGACCAGCAGGGCGAAGTTGGTGTTCTTGCTCTGCAGTTTCGGGTCGCTGTAGGAGTGGCCGTTGACGGTGATGATGCCGTCGGTGTTTTCCATAACGACATGACCGTGCGGGTTCATGCAGAAGGTGCGCACCTGGTCGCCGTAACGTTTGGTGCGGTATACGAGCTTGGCTTCATAAACCTGACTCGTGATGGGGTTCCAAATTTCATCGGGAACTTCCACACGGACACCGACATCTACGCGGTTGTTTTCCTGCTTGAGGCCAAGGGTGTCACATTCCGTGGAGAACCACTCGGCACCGGCGCGGCCGGGAGCGACAATCAGGTATTCGGCGGCAATTTTTTCGCCGTCCGTAAGTTCCACTTCGTTTTCACCCTGACCGTCCGAATGGATATGGGCTACGGGACATTCAAAGCGGAATTCCACTTTGTCCTTGAGGTATTCATAGGTAGCCTTGAGCATTTCCAGATTGTTTTCCGTGCCCAGATGGCGGACGCTGGCAGCCAACAGGTGCAAATCATGCTGAATGGCCTTGTAGCCGATGTCGCTGTTTTCCGTGCTGAATACCTGAGCCGGAGCGCCGTGCTTCATGTTGATTTTATCTACATAATAGATGAGGTCCATGACTTCTTCGTCAGACAGGTATTCATTGAGCCAGCCGCCGAACTGAGTGGTGAAGTTGTATTTGCCATCGGAGAAAGCACCGGCACCACCGAAGCCGCGCATGATGCTGCAGGGCTTGCAGCCAATGCAGCCTTTCACTTTGCCTGCGGAAATGGGGCAGACACGGGTATAGATATCCTTACCGCTCTCGAGCAGCAATACTTTGAGCTCGGGGCTTTTTTCTGCCAGTTCATAAGCGGCAAAGATACCGGCGGGGCCACCGCCCACAATCACAACATCATACTTCTTCATAGGTACTTCCTCCTAATTTTACACACACGAAAAGAGCGCAGATTCAGCCTGTACCAAGATATACTTAGACTAAGGCTATCTGCGTTTATTCCTAGCGTTTTCCGAAAAACCTTAGCTATTATACGGGAAGATTTTCGATAATGCAAGTGTTTTTTCCTGCAAAATGAAAAAAATCGCGAAAAAATCGGACGCATTTTGTCAACTATAACGATAATATTATAGCTCCTATAAAAATAAAGTTGCCAAATGGGGGTAAAAGCAAGTATAATTTAAGCTGTTATTGTAAACTTGAAAACCTGAAAGCAGGAGGAGGAAACTTTTTGACAAGTCAATTAGCGATTATCAATACCTTTATTCTCTACATTGGCCTGATGATGGCCATTGGTGTTTATTATTACCGCCGTACCCGCAATATGAGCGATTATTTTTTGGGCAACCGTAAATTAGGAGCCTGGGTTACTTCCATGAGTGCCGAGGCTTCCGACATGAGCGGTTGGATGCTTATGGGCGTGCCGGGCTTTGCGTATCTGGCCGGACTTAATGCCGGATGGATTGCGGTGGGCATTGCCCTCGGTACCTGGGCCAACTGGCATTTTGTGGCGGCCCGCCTTAGAAAGTACACGGAGCTGGCCAAGAATTCCCTGACGGTGCCCCAATTTTTGGAGAACCGCTTTGAGGATAACAGCGGCTTGCTGCGCACCATCCCGGCGGTGTTTATTTTGATTTTCTTTACTATATATACATCCTCGGGGTTTGTGTCTTCCGGCCGTCTCTTTGAAACGGTGTTCGGTTTGCCTTATGAGTATGCCATCTTTATCGGTGCCGGTTCGGTGGTGTTCTATACGCTGGTGGGCGGTTTCTTGGCTGTGTCCCGCACGGATTTTATTCAGGGTGTTATGATGTTCTTCGCCATCTTGGTGGTGCCCATTACGGCGGCTATGGAGATGGGAGGTTATACGGCTACGGTAAATGCCATTGACAACGTAAGCCATTCCATGCTGGAACCTTTCACCAAACCGGATGGTTCGACCTTGGGCACGATTGAACTGATTTCCCTGCTGGCCTGGGGCATTGGCTACTTCGGCCAGCCGCATATTCTCGTGCGTTTTATGGCGATTTCCAGTTCCAAGGAAATCAAACAGGCCACCCGCATTGCCATGACCTGGGTGGTGCTCTCTCTGGCTGCGGCAGTCGCTGTGGGTATGGTGGGCCGCGTGTTCCTGTCCCATGAACTGGCGGGCACGGAGTCGGAAACGGTATTTTTGGTGATGACCAATGAACTTTTCCCGCCGATTGTGGCAGGCTTGATTCTCTCGGCTGTACTGGCAGCCATTATGAGTACGGCTTCGGCACAGCTTCTGGTAGCGGCATCT
The DNA here is from genome assembly GCF_000687995.1 of Selenomonas ruminantium AC2024. Classification (NCBI taxonomy): domain Bacteria; kingdom Bacillati; phylum Bacillota; class Negativicutes; order Selenomonadales; family Selenomonadaceae; genus Pseudoselenomonas; species Pseudoselenomonas ruminantium. Next base: position 2,598,692 of record NZ_JIAC01000001.1, on the reverse strand, counting down.
GCCTTTGCTCAGGATTTTTACCGCACGCTTTTGCGCAAGGAAGCGGAGACTACGGAACTTATCTGGATCAGCCGGGCTTCGGTTTTGATTATCGCCTCACTGGCGATTTTTATCGGTTTGAATCCTTCCAGCTTTATTTTAGACATGGTGGCCTATGCCTGGGCGGGATTTGGTGCTGCCTTCGGGCCGGCTCTGCTGTGTGCTCTCTTCTGGCGCCGTACCACCCGCAATGGGGTGCTGGCCGGTATCATCGTGGGGGGCATTACGGTGCTCGTCTGGAAGCAGATTGACTGGCTGGGGCTTTATGAAATCGTGCCGGGATTCCTGCTCTCGCTGCTGGCCGTTTATGTGGTCAGCAAAATGGATAAGGAACCGGCAGCTTCCATCGTGAAAACTTTTGATGCCGTAGGCAAAAGCGAAATCTAAAATTATTTTTTTGGCAGGCAGGGATTTTCTCACACTATAGCGAAAAGTTAAGTTATGAAAATTGTAACAGTAACGAGTTCCTATTTTTAAGTGTTGGCAAATGTAAGGAATGTAGAGAAGCAGGTGAGCATTTGTGGAGAAAGTCAAAGTAATGATCGTCGATGATTCGAAGGTCAGCCGTGCGATGATTGAAGGGAATCTGGCAAGGACGAACTTCGAAGTATGCGCGCAAGCCAAAAATGCTGCTGAAGCAGTGGAGCTCTATGAGCAATTCAAGCCGGCTGTGGTTACCATGGATATGAATCTTCCGGATGCTGATGGCCTTGAATGCAGCCGCCGGATTCGTGCTGTGGATCCTGAAGCCAAGATCGTTATGATCAGTGCCATGAAGGATGCCAGCCTTGTGGCCCGGGGCCGTGAAGTGGGCATCAGTGCCTTCTTGCAAAAACCGGTCAGCATCAATGAACTTATCGATACATTGATGATTCTTTGCCAGAGCAAGGCAGGGAAGGTGGCTGTCCTGCGTGAGTCCTACGCAAAACCGTTTGTGAAGGCATTGCAGCAGGGCATTTTCAGCATGACCGGTGTACACAGTGAAGTGGAACTGCAGGAAGAGGAACGCAGTTTTCTGGACATCAGCGGTATCGCTGTCATTGTAGGCCTGACGGGGATTCCCAATGGCCGGGCTATCGTGTACATGGATGACAAAACCATGAAGGATTTTGCCACGGTGATGCTGGATGCCGAGGAAAATGACGAGATTACGGAAGATGAAGCAAGTGAATCCGTAGAAGAAGCGGTGAACATCATTGTGGGCCGTGGGGTATCCAATATTAATGATGTGTTCAAGGATAAGGAAATGCGCATTACGCCGCCGGGGACTATTGTGGGCAGCAAAATCCGCATTGCCAGCCCCAAACTTACGACCTTCCGTATATGCGCCAGAACACGGTTAGGGGATATTAATATGAGTGTGGGATTTGCGGAAGGAGAATGATAAGATGGATGCAAAATTAGTTAATCCGTTCGTCGATGCATTCACGTCCGTAATGCCGCAGATGGGCTTTCCGGAGCCTAAGCGGCTGAAGATGGGAGTAAAGACAAAGAATGCGGTGAGCCTGGGGGTTTCGGTTATCGTGGGCTTCACCAAACAGATTCGTGGCAACGTTGTTTACAACATGTCAGAAGACACCGCTAAATTTATTGCATCGACCATGATGATGGGTATGCCTGTAGCAGAATTTGATGCTATGGCCCAAAGTGCTATCTCGGAAATGAGTAACATGCTTACAGCTAATGCCGCAACCAACCTTACCGGTATGGGGCTTGAAGTGGATATTTCCACACCATCCCTGTCCATCGGTGAGAATTTCCAGGTGAAGATCAGCGATGATAATTATCTCACGGTGGAAATGGATTTAGCGGGTCACGTCGTAGAATTAGATATCGCAGTCGAACAACAATAAAGTTATACTAAAGTGAAATTAGCATTGTACGCAACCTCTATGTGTGCAATGCTTTTTTCAGATGTAGGATTTATGGGATTTTATATAACAAGGAGGAGAACATGAACTTTAACAGTTTACGCTTTAAGTTTCTGGCAGGATTCATACCTCTGTTCGTGGGAAGTTTTGCGGTATTCTTTGCCATCAGCTATTATATGTCCAGTTCGGCATTGACCCGTAATACGGATTTGCTGGCACAGGAAATCGGCAAGAGTACATCCGAGCAGCTGGAAAAACTCTATCAGCAGCGAGAGCTCACGGTGGAGTATCTGGCCAGTAACCCGATTATCATGCGCGGTACGCGGGAAGAACGGGTAAAGGTATTGGCTGATACTTTGGCCAAGCGCAAGAACTTTACCATGCTGGCTTATTCAGACCCGGAAGGCCATGCTATCAGCGACAAGAATAAGGATATGGACCGTACTACCCGCGATTATATCAAGCAGGTGCGGGAGACCAAGAAGCCGGTTATGACGGGACCATCCGTATCGGGCACCAGTGGCAAGCTCATCACCATTCTGGCTTACCCGGTATTGGAAAACGGCCAGCTTACGGGTATTGTCTATGGTACCGTTGAACTGGATGATTTGACGGAACTGGTTGGCAAGATTAAGTATAAGGAAACCGGCCGTGTATATCTGGCCGACCAGGATGGTCTTTGCATCGCTTATGCGCAGCTTCCCGAGGAAGTGGGCAAGATGGATTTGACCAAGGAGGTTTCCAGTAAGAAAATCGATATTGCGCTAGTCAATGGTTTTACCAGTGCTATACAGCAGGATAAGCAGGTTTCAACGGAATATACCACCTCCAGAGGAGAAGCATCACAGGCTGTGTTCACGCCGGTGCATCTGGCCCATCGTACCTGGGTGGCAGTATCGGTAGCGCCGATTTCTGAAGTGCGGGCCGATGCCTATTCGCTGATGAAGATTATGAGCGCCGTGGCCGTTGTCATGGTGCTGATTATCAGCGGCATCATCTGGTTCCTGGGGAAGAAGCTCTGCGCTCCTGTGGAGGCTTTGCGGGAAGAATGCAACATCATCAACACCGGCGATTTGCGTTCCCGTCCGCTGGCTGTTGACAGCAATGATGAGCTGGGCGATTTGGCCCGGGGCTTCAAGGAGATGCGCCGCACCATTCGGGAACTTATCGGTCATATTCAGAAGAATGCGGAGAGGGTTTCGGCTTCGGCAGAAGAACTTTCTGCAGCATCCCATCAGTCCGCTGATGCAGCTACGCAGGCTGCGCAGCAGATTACGGATATTGCTGCAGGTATTGCCACGCAGTCGGATTCGGCAGCCGATGCAGATAGAACGGCTGTGGAAATTGCTGAGCGCACTACGCTGGTGGCCAATAGTGCCGATGCGATTGCCATTGTTACGGAACAAACCGTAGGTAGTGTCAATACGGGGCGCGATTCCATTCAGAATGTGGTGGAATCCATGAATGCCATCAGTGACAGTACCACTACGGTGAAAAACTCCATTAAGGAACTGGCGAAGAGCTCGGATGAAATCGGCAGAATCGTGGAGCTGATTTCCGGGATTGCGGAACAGACGAATCTGTTGGCGCTCAATGCCGCGATTGAGGCGGCCCGTGCCGGTGAATATGGTCGTGGCTTTGCTGTGGTGGCTGATGAAGTCCGCAAGCTGGCCGAGGAGTCTGCCAGCTCCACGCAGCAGATTGCCAATCTCGTGACCAAGATTCAGACGGATATGAAAAAGGCGGTAGCTGCCAGTGAGGAAAGTGCGGAAAGTGTAGCCAGCAGCATTGATTCGGTAAATGAGGCTGATGAAATCTTTAAGTCCATTAAGGTGGCGATTGATGCCCTTGCTGATGGTATCCGGGAAGTTTCCAGCAGCATCAAGTCGGTTTCGGAAGGTACGGATTCCATGCAGCAGGCCGTTAAGGATATTGCCAATATCAGCACGGCTAACGCCAGCCGCGCTGAAGCCGTATCGTCAACGACGGAAGAACAGTCCGCCTCGGCAGAAGAAATTGCAGCCGCAACCCGCGGGCTTGCTGAGCAGGCGGAACAGCTGGCACATGAAGTGGAGAAGTTCACAATCTAAATTTACATCTCACTGCTAATCTACTGTAGGTTTGACGGCGCGGCGATAATTTGCCACGCTACGCTTAGACCTTGAACTAAAAAAATTTTGACCTTTTATTTAGCGCGAAAAGCCATAAACTCACTGCGTTCAGACAAATGGCTTTTCGCGCTAATTTTTATGTGGGTCAAAATTTGTTTCTTCACGTTCAAGGTCAAACGCTTCGCTCTGACAAATTATCGCCGCGCCGCCCTCGTTAGGTTGGAATAGGTGCCTGATGAAAAGTTAGCTAGATTTCTTTCTTGGCGATATAGAGTTTGTGGTTCATTACGAAAGCTCAGTATCGTGGGCGGCGGAGGGGGGAGGCTTTTGCGCCAGCGAAGCGTTGCACCAGTCTGCGTGAAGAAAATAATTTTTGTCCACCATAATATTATCTGGGAAAGTCTACTGTTTGAGCGTAGCGAGTTTTGACTTTCCCGGATACTTAATTAAAAGACAAAAATTATTTTTAGCGGACTGGTCAAGCGAAGTGCGTAAAAGCCTCCCCCCTCCGCCGTCTTGCAGATATGAACAAAAAAGGTTGATGAAGCCGCAAAAAAAGCGCAAAAAACTGTTGGCAAGGTAGTGAGTTTGGTTTATAATATGTAACAGTATGTTTTGAAGAGGTGGCTAAATGGCGGATGCTATGGTTGCGGTGACGGTGGAAGGCGTGCAGGTCGATACGGCAGGAGAAAAGACCGTGTTGAAATCGGCGGCGCGCGGTAAGTATTCAGCGCGGGCTGGCAAGCATTATGTGCGTTATGAGGATGCCTCGCTTCACGACAAGGTGGTGCCCACCGTGCTGAAATTCAGTGGCGAAGGGCTGACGCTGATTCGCCGTGGAGCTGTGGATATGCAGCTGGAATTTCGGCTGGGGGAAAGGACCCGTAGTGTGTATCGGACACCCTACGGTAATTTTGATTTGCTAGTAGAAACCCAGAAGCTGGATATTTACTTTAAGGATGGCCAGGGGACGGTTCAGGCAGAATATGAGCTGTATCTGAACGATGCTCTGCAGGGCCATAACACCTTAAATGTAGTTATCGACAAAATAAATTAGGAGGATTTTGGATTGGATATTAAAGATACGCTGACAGAAGCCATTGTAGCGGCTGCGAAAAGTGCCATTGCCGATGGTGTGTTCCCGGAAGGGGAATTGCCCACGGTGGTATTGGAAGTGCCGCCCCAGAAGGAGTTTGGTGATTTTGCTACCAACTTTGCCATGCAGTCGGCCCGGGTGTTCCATAAGGCTCCCCGTCAGATTGCAGAAGAACTGGTGAAGCGCATTGAGGGCGACTGGCTCGACCATGCCCAGATTGCTGGCCCTGGCTTTTTGAACTTCTACCTGAAGGGCAATGTGCTCTACGATTCCTTCCAGAAAATCCTCAGTGAAGGCGAAAAATACGGTCAGTTGCCGAAAAAAGATGCACCGAAGATTCAGGTGGAATACGTCAGCGCTAACCCGACGGGTCTGCTGCATGTCGGCCATGGCCGCGGCGCTGCTGCTGGTTCTGCCCTCGTGAACCTTTTGCGGGCTGCAGGTTACCCCGTGGAAAGCGAATACTACATCAACGATGCCGGCAATCAGATGAACAATCTGGCCCGTTCGGTAAATGCCCGTTATCTGGAACTCCTGGGACAGGAAGTTGAATTCCCCGAGGACGGCTATCATGGTCAGGACATCATCGACACGGCCCAGCGCATCATCGACAAGGAAGGCGACAAATACCTCTCCATGAATGATGATGAACGCATGGAAATCTTCAAGGATTTGGCCTATGTGGAAAAACTGGCTACCCTCAAAGAAGATTTGGCTTCCTTTAACGTAACCTTTGATAAGTGGTTCAGCGAGCGCACGCTGCATCCGGAAGCTGTTAAGGCTGCCGTGAAAATCCTGCAGGATAACGGCAACATCTACGAAAAGGACGGCGCACTCTGGCTCAAGTCCACGGCTTATGGCGACGATAAGGACCGCGTGGTTATTCGCGACAACGGTGTGCCGACGTATCTGGCTGCCGATATCGCTTACCATCACAACAAGTATGAGCGCGGCTTTGACAGACTCATCAACATCTGGGGCGCTGACCACCATGGCTATGTGTGCCGTGTAAAGGCTGCTATGGATGCTCTGGGGCATGATTCCAAGAAACTTACGGTACTGCTCTTGCAGATGGTTGCTCTTTACCGTGGCGGTGAACTCGTGAAGATGAGCAAGCGTACCGGTCAGAGCGTTACGCTGAATGAACTGATGGAAGAAGTCGGCACCGATGCGGCGCGTTATTTCTTCCTGATGCGTTCGCTCGACAGCCAGCTCGACTTCGATTTGGATTTGGCTAAGAAAAAATCCAACGACAACCCGGTGTACTACATTCAGTATGCCCATGCGCGCATTTGCAGCATCTTCCGTCAGTGCAAGGAAACGGGGCTGTCCCTCAGCGATAAGCCGAAACTTTCCCTGCTGACCGATGAGTCGGAAATTGACCTCATCAAGAAGATTGAGGAATACCCCGAAGAAATCGAGCGTGCCGCCCGTGATTATGCACCGCAGCGCATTGCCCGTTACAGCTATGATTTGGCCAGTGCCTTCCATAGCTTCTACAATAAATGCCGCATTGTCGGCGTAGAGCCGAAACTGGCAGAAGCCCGTTTGGCCCTGGTTACGGTTACGGCCCATGTGATTCGCCATTCTTTGGGAATCCTTGGAGTATCGGCACCGGAACAGATGTAATTTAGGATTTGGAAGGAGAACTTTTGATTATGGATTTTATCAATAGCTCGGAAGTGGATATCGCGTATCACGTGCTGACGGAAAAAGGTCAGACCATGTACTATAAGGATTTGATTCTCGACGTTATCGAGAAAAAGCATAAGCCGGTGCAGTCCCTGTCGGCAGCTATCTCGGAAGTATATACCCTCATCAATATGGACAGCCGTTTCCAGCATGAAGGCGACCAGCAGTGGGGCCTCACGGAATGGAATCCGCCTGAAGTGAAGCGTCATTCTGCCCGTGGTGCGGCATCCCGCTCCAAGGCTGCCAACAAGGCAATCAACAGCCGTCAGAAGAAGCTGGAAAGCATTCAGGAATAAGGAGGCAAATCATGGCAAAGTATATCTTCGTTACCGGTGGTGTGGTTTCGTCCCTGGGCAAGGGCATCACGGCGGCTTCTTTGGGCCGTCTCTTAAAGAGCCGTGGCCTCAAGGTTACGATTCAGAAGTTCGACCCGTATATCAACATTGACCCGGGTACGATGAGCCCTTACCAGCATGGCGAAGTATTTGTTACCGATGATGGTGCGGAAACGGACCTCGACCTGGGCCATTACGAGCGCTTCATCGACATCAACCTGTCCAAGAACAGCAACATCACCACGGGTAAGGTGTACTGGTCCGTGCTCCACAAGGAACGCCGCGGTGAATACTTAGGCTCCACGGTGCAGGTTATCCCGCATATCACCAATGAAATCAAGCAGCGTGTCTATGATGTAGCCAAGGCTGACGGCGCTGATGTGGTTATCACGGAAATCGGCGGTACCGTAGGTGATATCGAAAGCCAGCCCTTCCTCGAAGCCATCCGTCAGGTCAAGAAAGAAGTTGGCCCGAAGGATACGCTCTACATCCATGTAACGCTGCTGCCGTATATCTCCGCTGCCGGTGAACTCAAAACGAAGCCGACCCAGCACAGCGTAAAAGAACTGCGCGCCATCGGTATTCAGCCGGACATCCTCGTGTGCCGCACGGAAAAGACCATTTCCAAGGACATGAAGGAAAAGATTGCCATGTTCTGCGACGTGCAGCCGGAAGCCGTTATCGAAAACCGCACGGCCTCCACGATTTACGAAGTGCCCCTCATGATGCAGCGTGAAGGCCTCGACAAGATTGCCCTGCAGAAACTCAACATGGACTACGGCCCGGCCGATATGTCTGATTGGGACAAGATGGTCTACAAGATTAACAATCCGTCCAAGAAGGTTAAGGTTGCCGTAGTCGGCAAGTATGTGGAACTGCCGGATGCTTATATCTCCGTAACGGAAGCACTCCATCATGGCGGCATCGATAATGATGCTTCGGTGAAAATTCAGTGGGTTAATGCGGAAAAAATCGAAGACCCGGATACCGACCTTTCGGAAGTATTTGTCGGCTGCAAGGGCATTCTTGTGCCGGGCGGTTTCGGCGACCGTGGTGTGGAAGGCAAGATTAAGGCCATCCAGTACGCCCGCGAGAACAACATTCCGTTCCTCGGCCTGTGCTTAGGCATGCAGTGCGCCGTTATCGAATTTGCCCGCCACGTCTGCGGCATGACGGACGCACACAGCTCCGAATTCGATGCGGAAACGAAGCACCCGGTTATCGACCTGATGGAATCCCAGCAGGGCATCGAGGACAAGGGCGGCACGATGCGCCTGGGTTCCTACCCCTGCACCCTGCGCGAAGGTACGCATTCCCTCGCAGCATATGGTACGGCCAATATTGAGGAACGTCATCGCCATCGCTATGAGTTCAACAATAACTACCGTCAGCAGCTTACCGAGCGCGGCCTCGTGATTGCCGGTACCCTGCCGGATGACAGCCTCGTAGAAGTGGTAGAGGTTAAGGACCATCCCTGGTTCGTGGCAACCCAGGCTCATCCCGAGCTCAAGTCCCGCCCGAACAACCCGCATCCGCTGTTCCGCGATTTCGTGAAAGCGGCATTGCAGGTTAAATAATTCGATAAGTTAGTAACAGCCTGGCGGCTTAGGGAGGTTTGACACGCTCCGCTAAGCCGTCAGGCTAAAACTATTTTTTGCCTTTTATATCCGCGTGAAAAGTCAAAACTCGCTGCGCTCAGACAGTAGACTTTTCCCGTGGATTTTTGTGGTAGGCAAAAAATCGTTTCTTAACGCCTGCCGGCATACGCTTCGCTCTGCCAAACCTCCCTAAGCCGCCAGAAGCCACCCACTTACTTATTAGCAAATACTTCGAATGGATAAGTGCCAATATGCTGGGTGAGATGTTGTATAAGGGAGTATGAGTGGAACGCAATACGACTGTGCTGTTGCGCTACCAGTTGCAATGGAAATTCTGTCTTTGCAACTGGTACGAAATAAAACTGACAACTGTAAAGCAGTGAGGCAGGGGCGGGCGGGATTATCCTAAGCGAAGCGTTAGGTGATGGGCGTTAAGAACTTATTTTTTTCTCAAGAGGAAGCGGGCAAAGGTTTTGTTTGAGCGAAGCGAGTTTAACCTTTGCCCACTTCCTTAATTGAGAGAAAAAAATAAGTTTAGCCCATCACCGTAGCTGAGTGTGGATAATCCCGCCCGCCACTGCCGTCTTTTTAGCGAAAAAACTTTTCAACAAGCAGGATAAGCAATAGATACTGTAGAAATACTGTATTATCAAAGGTGATACAGTCAATTGTAAGGAAATGACTGCAAACTGGGATTTTAGGGAAGAAAGGAGGATTTCCCATGCTTATCGATACGGCCTGTTCTTTGGCGTTCTACTGCCAGCGCTGCGGCCGAATCCAGCTACAGGATGTACCCCTCTTTAGCGGGCAGAAGCAATTCGTTATGGAGTGCGGGAACTGTGGGCACGAGATGGGCAAAATTACCTTGCGGCCGCGCAAAGGACTGGAACTGAAAACAGAATGCGGTATATGCAAAGGCAGCAACCGTCAGACATTTTCCTGGCGACAGCTGCGAAGACTCAGGTTTGCCAGACTTTACTGTCAGCACGATAATTTTGAACTGGGCTACATTGGCCGGTGGCAGGATATCGCCGAATTCATGGACTTCAATGTTGCAGAATACGATGCTTTGCATCCAGCTGATGGCGATTGCTTCATTGAACATCAGCAGACCCTGCTGGAGGCGCTCAATCGCATCCACGATTTGGCCGCCAGCGGTGAACTGGAATGTACCTGCGGCAGTGCCGACATCAAGGCGGCGGTGCAACGGGATTCGGTGCGGCTCGATTGCTGCTTCTGCGGCAACTACTGCGAGCTGCCGGCAAAGACTGCCAAGGATTTGCAGGCGCTAAAACCCGGCCAGGGGACAAAATTTACTTGGAGAATGCGCCCATGGCTTGACGTAAGGGAGAAATAGGATTATCATATAAAAATATTGACATACGAGCGAGGGACTATCGGCGAGGGCCGACAGTCCCATTTTCGCGTAATATATGCACATAAGAAATATTGAGGTGTGACGATGAATTCTTTATTTGCTGCCTTGAGCAGCAATGCCGGGGTTAAGAAACTGCAGGCCTGCCTGCAGGCCAAGCCCCAGGAAACACTGGTCTACGGTCTGACAGGTTCCCAGAAACATGTGGTACTGGCGGCCGCCTACAGCACGGCGCCCCAGCCGCTGGTCATTCTGGTTCATAGCAACGAAGCCATCTCCGACTGGCGGGAGGATTTGCTCTCCCTGCTGCCGGGGACGGAAGTGCTGGAACTGCCGGAACTGGATATGATGACGGTGCAGGCCGAAGCTCGCAGCATGGAGCGCTCCGCCCGCCGCATGGATGTGCTGGTACGCCTGATGCGCAAGGACAATGTCATTGTACTGGCCAAGGCCACGGCGGCGGTGCAGAAGGGCATGAGCCGTCAGGACTTTGCCCGGCTGAGCCTGAATATCGGCATGGGCGAGGAAATTCCCCTCGAAAAGCTCCTGCAGCGGCTCGTGCAGCTGGGCTATGAACATGCAGACGAAGTGGAGCGCATCGGCCAGTTCAGTGCCCGCGGCGGCATTGTGGACGTTTATCCCATCAATGCGGAAAATCCTGTGCGCATTGAATTCTTTGGCGACGAAGTGGATTCCCTGCGCGAATTTGACCTGGGCACTAAGCGCTCCCTGAAAAACATCAGCAGTGCGGCCATCATGCCTCTGGCGCAGACGGACAGCACAGGTCAGGCAGAAGTGTTCCTGTCTTATCTGGAAGGGAAGGGCACGGTGCTCTTTGATGAGCCCATGCGTCTGAGGGAACAGATGCGTACCATGGTGCGGGAAAATCCCGACATCAAGAACAAAGTGTTCAGCTGGGAAAATATTCAGGAAGCGGCCCGGGAAAATCGGGTGATTTACTCGGCCATGCTGCTGCAGCAGGTTCATGGCGCCGAAGCTACCCAGACCATCAGCTTTACGGCTCCGAATGTGGCCAGCTTCCAGCGGCAGATGGATTTGCTCGTCAACGAAATCTCCCGCTGGCTGGCGCAGAAACAGCATATCCTCATCCTGCTGGGGGAAAAGGCCAAGGCTGACTCCCTGCGGGAACTTTTGGCGCGGCATCGTTACCCCTCATTGGTCATTGAAGAGGGAGCTGAGCTGCGCACGGACTGCGTCAACATTCAGGTGGGGCGGCTCATCAACGGTTTTGAACTGGCGGCCTCCAGCCTCGTGGTGGTGACGGAGAAAGACATCTTCGGCCATGCCAAGCGGCGGGCCATCCGCAAGCAGGGAAAGGATGAAAAACTTTCCCACTTCCGCGACATTAAGCCCGGAGATTATGTGGTACACGCTGCCCATGGTATCGGTAAATATATCGGTGTTGAAACCTTGGACGTGGGCGGCATCCACAAGGATTACCTGCATATCAAATACGGCGGCGATGATAAGCTCTATGTGCCTACGGAGCAGGTCAATTTGCTGCAGAAATACATCGGTGCCGAAGGTGAAGTCCCCCGCCTGCATCGCATGGGCGGCACGGAATGGGTCAAGGCCAAGGCAAGGGCGAAAAAATCCGTCGAGGATATTGCCAAGCAGCTCATTGAAATCTATGCCAAGCGGAAGCAGGCCAAGGGCTTTGCGTTCTCCCCGGACGACAGCAGCCAGCATGATTTTGAAGATGCGTTCCCCTATCAGGAAACGGACGACCAGTTAAAGGCCATCTCCGAAATCAAGGAGGATATGGAACGGGAAAAGCCCATGGACCGATTGCTCTGTGGTGACGTGGGCTTTGGCAAGACGGAAGTGGCTATCCGCGCGGCTTACAAGGCTGCCATGGACGGCAAGCAGGTGGCGGTACTCGTGCCGACCACGGTGCTGGCCCAACAGCATTTTCAGACCTTTAACGCCCGCTTTATGGATTTCGTGCCCAAGGTGGATGTTATCTGCCGTTTCCGCACGGCCAAAGAGCAGAAACAGACCATTGAAAAAGTCAAGATGGGTCAGGTGGATATCCTCATTGGCACCCATGCCATCCTCAATCAGAACAAGGTGCAGTTCAAGAACTTAGGCCTGTTGATTGTGGACGAGGAACAGCGCTTCGGCGTCAAGCAGAAGGATAAAATCCGCAAGCTCGCGGCAGGCATTGATGTGCTTACCCTTTCGGCAACGCCGATTCCCCGTACGCTTCATATGTCTTTGGTAGGCGCCCGCGATATGAGCATTATCGAAACGCCGCCGGCGGACAGATTCCCCGTGCAGACTTATGTGGTGGAGGATAACGACGCCATTATTGCCGGTGCCATCAAGCGTGAGTTGAAGCGTGGAGGTCAGGTCTACTTTGTCTACAATCGCGTGGATACCATCGACCGCATGCGGGAAAAGCTGGAGGCGCTGGTGCCCGATGCCCGGGTGCAGACTGCCCATGGCCAGATGCCCGAGGAACTTCTGGAGCGCGTGATGATGGACTTCTACGAAGGGGAATACGATATTCTCCTCGCAACCAGCATCGTAGAAAATGGCCTCGATGTGGCCAATGCCAACACCATCATTGTCTACAATGCGGACCATTTTGGCCTCTCGCAGCTCTATCAGATGCGTGGGCGCGTGGGCCGCTCCCATCATATGGCCTTCGCTTACTTTGTCTACCAGGCGGATAAGATTTTGACGGAAACTGCCGAAAAGCGCCTGCAGGCCATGAAGGAATTTGCGGAACTCGGCGCGGGCTTTAAGATTGCCATGCGGGATTTGGAAATCCGCGGTGCGGGCAACCTCTTGGGTTCCCAGCAGCATGGTCATATTGCCAGCGTCGGTTTTGAGATGTACTGCAAGCTCTTGGAAGAGGCGATAGACAAACTGCAGCATGGGGAAAAGGAAGTGGCAGAAGTGCAGCCTGACCCCATCATCGACCTGCAGGTGGAGGCTTATATTGACGGAGATTACGTCAGCGATGCCATGCACAAGATTGAGATTTATCAGCGCATTGCGGGCATCCGCATGAATGAGGAAATACAAAATCTGCTCGATGAGCTCATTGACCGCTTTGGCGAGCCCACTCCTGCGGTGATGAACCTTTTGGAAGTCGCCAAAATCAAAAATTATGCGCGGGCACTCAAAATCCGCACCATCAGCGAACTGCCCAAGGCTTTGGATATTTACATTCTGCCGGGGCATCGTCTGCCTGCCAAGGGCTTGATTGCCGTGGACAAGGTGCTGGGCCGCAGCATGCGCTCCCTGCCCGGGAAAAACGGTTTCCGCTTTGCCCTGCAAGACAGCCAGAAAAAGAAGATTACAAACTTCGTCCTGCGCCTGCTGCTCCTGGCCAGCGGTGAGGAAGATAAGGCTTTAGGCAGCAAGGACGCCAAGGAAAAAGCAGGAAAGAAATGAGGAAGATACTAATATGGCAAAGATAATTGTAGTGGGATTGGGCCCAGGTCACGCCGGACTCATCACCCGGGAGAGCTGGGACCTGATGCAGCAGGCTGAGCATCTTATTTTGCGCACGAAAATCCATCCCACAGTGGCAGCGCTGGATGAAGCGGGGATAACCTACAGCACCTATGATGGCTTTTACGAGGAAGCGGCGGATTTTGAAGCGCTGTACCGCAGCATTGCCGCTGACCTGCTGCAAAAAGTCAGAGAATGGGGGGAGCTTGTCTATGTGGTGCCGGGCAGTCCATTGGTGGCAGAACGCACTGTAGTACTGCTCCGCGACATGGGCAAGGAGACGGATGTGGAAGTGGACATCCGCCCTGGCATGAGCTTTGTGGAGGTCATGTACACCCGTTTGGGCATTGACCCGGTGGAGGGCCTTACTATTTTGGATGCTTTGGACATTGAGACGCTGAAAGAAACACCGGCGCAGTCGCTGATTATCACACAGGTCTACAGCCAGCCCATTGCCAGCGATGCCAAACTGATGCTGATGGACCTCTATCCCGATGAATACGAGATTACCTATATTCACAACCTGGCTATGGAGGACGAAAGCATCCGCCAGATTCCGCTTTTCGAGCTGGACCGCCAGCCGGATTTGGACCACCTGACCAGCCTTTACATCCGCCCGCTTTCTGCAAAAAAGGCCTGAAACAGGCGAAAAATGTGGCCTTACAAGGCTTTTTTAGCGAAAACCCTTGATTTTTCCGGAGGTTTCTGTTAAATTCTCTTATAGCGGATTGAACCGCGGGGCTGGCGGCTGGCCGTCAGCAGTAATAATCTTCTTTAAGGAGGCTACGATCATGAACAAAACTGAATTGGTAGCTAATATTGCAGAAAAATCCGGTCTGACGAAAAAGGATGCTGAAAAAGCTCTGGGTGCTTTCTTCGAAAGCGTACAGCAGGCTCTGATTGAGGGCGACCGTGTGCAGCTCATCGGCTTCGGTACTTTCGAAGTGAAAGAACGCGCTGCCCGCAAAGGCCGTAACCCCCAGACGGGCAAAGAAATTGAAATTCCGGCAGCAAAGAATCCGGTTTTCAAAGCTGGCAAGGCATTGAAGGATGCAGTCAACGGCTGATTAAAATCATAAGAAAAACCGTGCTCTTCGGGGCACGGTTTTTGTGTATGCCTTCCCCGTGTGGGGGCGGCGTAGCCGCGGGAGTCCGGTGGACTCCCCGGACAGTGGGCGCGAAGCGTCCGGATGAGGTGGTGTAATAAATGCGAGACAAACGAATTCTGATTTCCGGCGGCACTTCCGGCATTGGCCTGGCCGCCGCTAAATTATTTTTGCAGGCAGGAGCCAAGGTGGCCTTAATGGGCAGGTCTGAGCAGCGGGGCAAGACTGCGTTGCAGGAACTGGAGGCAGGCGACAGAGCCATCTTTGTCCAGGGGGATGTCAGCCGTCTGGCCGACTGTAGGCAGGCCCTGCAGCAGGTTATCGAAAAATGGGCAGGCCTTGATGTGCTCGTGAATTCCGCAGGCATTTATGTGGAAGGGGCCCTTGAAGATATGACGGAGGAAGAGATTGCCACAGTGCTCGACATCAACGTCAAGGGCACGTACTATCTCAGTCAGGCCGCGGTTCCCTATCTCAAAGAGTCGCGGGGCAATCTGGTCAACGTGGCTTCCGATGCCGGTGTTCATGGCAATTACTACTGCAGCCTCTACTGTGCCAGCAAGGGGGCTGTGGTGATGTTCACGAAGGCCTTGGCTTTGGAACTGGCTGGCTTCGGGGTGCGGGTCAATGCCATAGCCCCGGGCGATATTCTGACACCTTTGACAGAAGCGCAGCTGCAGGCATCGCCAAACAGGGAAGATGCCCTGCGGGAAATGGCTTCCGTTTATCCGCTGGGGCGTATCGGCACGGCAGAGGAAGCGGCGGCGGCCATTAAATTTTTGGCATCACCGGAGGCTGCATTCATCACCGGTACGATTTTGACTGTGGATGGTGGCCTCACTGCTTGATTTGTGTTACAATAGGCAGGTGTGAAATCTTACGGACAAGGAGGCGGCGCGGATGGCTGCGAAGAAAATCTTAATACTGACGGCATCCATCGGTTCCGGCCATATCAAAGCCGCTGAGGCGGTGGCGCAGGAGCTCAAACGCCAGCAGCCGGAAACGGAAATCGTCACGGTGGACTTTATGGCCCGCAGCACATCCTTCTGGCATTGGCTCACGAAGAAAATCTATCTGGAAATGCTGAACTTCGTGCCCAATCTCTATGATGTCTTTTATAAATTGTCCTCCAGCGAGACAGGGGGCAGCTGCGGCAAGAATATGTTTGCCTATTTCATGCTGCCGGTGTTTGAACGACTGCAGCATGAACTGCAGCCCGATGGCATCATCTGCACGCATCCCTTTCCCGCCGGAACGGTGTCTCTCTGGAAGGAGAAGCACCAAAGCAATCTGCCGTTGTCGGTGGTGATGACAGATTATTCTCTGCATCAGATGTGGCTCTGCAGCGGCGTGGAAAATTATTTCATGGCGACGGAAGCCATGCGGCAGGCCATGACGGAGCAGGGCTTTGCGGCAGAAAATCTTCATGTCACCGGCATTCCAATCAGCAGCGAAGTGCTGAACCTGCCGAACAAAGCTGAACTGCGCAGGGAATTGGGCTTTGGCCAGGAGCGGAAGGTCATCCTGCTGATGGGAGGCGGCCTGGGACTAGGCGGCATTGAGCGCACTCTGCAGGAACTCGAAAAAATCGAACAGCCGCTGACCCTGCTGGTGATTGCCGGACGCAACAGCCAGCTGCAGCAGCAGGCGGAAGATTTTGCCGAAGGTTCCCATCATACCATCCGGGTCTGGGGCTATACCGAAGAAGTGCGCAAGTTGATGGGGGCGGCGGATCTACTGATCACTAAGCCAGGTGCTCTGACCATCAGCGAGGCCTTTGCCTTAGGCACACCCATGCTTCTCCACGACCCCATCCCCGGGCCCGAGACGGAGAACGCTGTCTATGCCACCAAACACGGTGCGGCAGTTTGGCTCCATCCCGGTGAGAAGCTGGCAGGCGCGGTGGAAGAAATTTTCCACGGCGGCTGTCTGGAAAAGATGCATGAGCAGGCGCTGCAAAGTGCCAAGCCACTAGCCAGCCAGGAAATTGTGAAAATAATTTTGCGGTCAGCAGGTTTTTGGGCAGGCCATAGGGAATAATATAGATGCGGGTTCCGCAAATAGGCAATTTATGGGGAAGATTGGTGATAATATGGCGGTATATCAGCTGCAGAAAAATGAAACCAATAATTATATATGCCCAAAATGCGGCCGTCCATTGCGTTTCGTGGATGGAACGGCGGTACAGATTGTCGGCGGCCGTGCGGACATGGCCTCCATTTTGCCCAAACACGAGTGTGACCATTGTGGCGTGTACTTTCAGGAACTTTTAGGTTCCGGCTTTTATGATGAGCATGATTTACCCAAGGATGCTGGCCCTAAGAACCGGGATAAATGGATTCCTACAGGCGAGCTCAAACCTACGGAGCTCAAGCGGGATGAAAATAACAAATGCGTCTGCCCACGCTGTGGTGAGCTGATGGATTATGTGGAAGGCCGGGCTGTGACTTTGGTCAATGGCCGGCCCGATATGGAAAATGTCAAAGACCATTTTCATTGTCCTAACTGTCAGGCCTATTTTCGCCGGATTGCCACCACGAATTATTTTCAGTGGTCGGAAACATAGTTTTTCCTTGCCATGGGAAAAATTTGCGGTTATTATAGAATAGATTGAGAAATCTTTGCAAGGAGGGATAATGATGAAAGCAAGACGGGAAAGGCGCGAGATAAATTGGTTCGCGTTGATTATGCTTGCCATTATTGTCTACTTTGCTTCGATTTTGATTTCCCAGCAGGTGTATCTCAGTCAGGCCGCGGATGAGTATGCGTCGGCCAAGGCAAGACTGGAAGCGGCGGAGAAGGAAAATACCGCCCTCAAAGAGGAAGCCCGCCAGCTCAATGAACTGGGCTATATCGAAAAAATCGCCCGCGAAGAACTGGGCATGACCAGAGCCGGGGAACTCCCCTACAGCACCGGTCACAAATAAGCTTTTAAGCGTTGTACGCCTTGACACCCGCGAGTTGTCAAGGGTATAATAAATTTTGTATTCTCAAATACTCTAAGGAGGAAGAATTAATTTGTCCATTGAAGTTGGCAGCGTGCTGGATGGTGTCGTATCGGGCATCACAAATTTTGGAGCATTTATTGAATTGCCAGAGGGGAAAACAGGACTTGTACATATTTCGGAAGTAGCAGATGAGTATGTAAAGGATGTTCATGATTTCCTGGCAGAGAAAGACAAGGTTAAGGTAAAGGTAGTAGCCATTGATGAGAAAGGCAAGATTGGCCTGTCCATCAAGCAGCTGCAGGAGAAAAAGGCCGAGGAAAGCACCGAAGCCCCAGCTCGTGAGCGTTCTTCCTTCCGTGCACCCAGAAATAATTTCGGGGGCCGTGACTTTAGAAAACCGAATCGTTACAGTGCTACTTCGGCTTCCTTTGAGGATAAACTTTCCAAGTTCCTCAAGGACAGCGATGAGCGCCTGACGGACTTGCGCCGCAAGACTGATTCCAAGCGTGGCGGGCGTGGCTCCCGTCGTGACTGATGGTCTGGCATAAACTGGAAGCACTCTGCAAAGGGTGCTTTTGTTCGTTACTGCCCAAAAGGGCCAAGGTTCTCATAGCCTGTTCCGGTGGAGCTGATTCCATGGCGCTGCTCGCTATGCTTAGTAAGCTCGCCACGCAGAATGCGTGGCAGCTTGCTGCGGCTCATTACGAGCATGGCATTCGTGGCGAGGATTCTTTGGCCGATGCCCGCTTTGTGGAAGATTTTTGTCGGGAGCGGCAGATTCCCTGCTTTGTGGAGCATGGTCATGTGCCTGAGCTTGCGGCAGCAGGTTCGCATACGCTCGAACAGGCAGCCCGCAGCCTGCGCTATGATTTTTTGGAGCGGGTGCGTCAGGAGCAGGGCTTTGACTATATCGTCACGGCCCATCATGCCGACGACCAAGCGGAAACGGTGCTGATGCGCATCCTGCGGGGAACCGGAGTAAGCGGCCTTGCGGCAATGCGCCCCCAAAGCGGAGAGGACGGCCATCTTGTGCGGCCATTGCTCAAGGTCACCAAGGCGGAGCTGTTGGCTTATTGCCAGCAGGAGCAGATTCCCTATCGGGAAGATGCGACCAACTTTGAGGCGGACTGCACCCGCAACTGTCTGCGGCTGGAGCTTTTGCCCCAGCTGCAACGGGAATAC
Source organism: Selenomonas ruminantium AC2024 (assembly GCF_000687995.1). NCBI lineage: Bacteria > Bacillati > Bacillota > Negativicutes > Selenomonadales > Selenomonadaceae > Pseudoselenomonas > Pseudoselenomonas ruminantium. Next base: position 2,579,853 of record NZ_JIAC01000001.1, on the reverse strand, counting down.
AATCCCGAAATCCGGCGGGCGCTCTGCCAGCTCGCTGAGGTTGCTGCTGAAGAAAGCGACTTCCTGCAAGGGGAGATTGCGCGCTTTTGTGAGGATGAAGCCTATATGCGGCAGGAGGATGGAGCACTTGTTCAGGAAACGGTGGCTAAACTTCACCCGGCGCTGCAGCGGGGCCTTATCCGCAAACTTTGGGAGAGGGTTACGGGCAGCAGCCTTGACCTGAGTTTTGCCCAGACGGAGCTTTTGCGCCAGCTACTTTTGACCGGCAGAACCAGCAGCCAGCAGGAACTCACTCACCATTATCTGGCGCATGTGGCCTATGGCTATTTGACCATTGACAAGTCAAAATCTGACGGTCAAATTGACAAGTCAAATCTTGACATGTCAGAGGTGACCGTCAATATTCCCGGCGTAACCTGCTGGGGGGATTTTCAGCTGATTGCGCAGTGGCAGGATAGGACAGAATACCAGGGGGCAAAGACCAGCCCCGAGGAGCTTTATCTGCATCCGGAACATTTCACAGGGCCGTTGGTTCTGCGAAAGCGTCAGCCGGGCGATTTTATGAACCTTCCCGGCGGGCGCAAGAAGCTCAAGAAAATCATGATTGACGATAAGATTCCGCATGAACAGCGGGATACACTGCCCCTGCTTGCAGCGGGCAGTGAGGTAATCTGGATGATTGGCCGCAGGCGCAGTGCAAATTGCTTGCAGGGCGCTGCGGATTATCATAGAATTTTGTATCTCAGGTATAGAGAAGAGAGGAAATTAAGCATGTTACACGAAGATATCGAGAAAGTTGTTTTTTCGGAGGAACAGATTCAGAACCGTATCGCCGAAATGGCAAAGCAGATTACGGAAGACTATAAGGATGCTCAGGAAGAAATTTACTGTGTAGCCATTTTGAAGGGCGCCGTAATGTTCTACACGGACTTGGTTCGCCGTCTGGAACTGCCTGTGCGCTTTGACTTCATGATTGCGTCGAGCTATGGCAATGGTACGTCTACGACGGGTTCTGTAAAGATTCTTAAAGATTTGGACTACGACATTGAAGGAAAACACCTCATCGTTATCGAAGATATAATAGATTCCGGTACTACGATGAATTATCTGAACAAGTACTTCAAGGAGCGCAAGCCGAAGTCCGTAAAACTTTGCTCGCTGCTCTCCAAGCCGTCCCGCCGTATGGTGGAAGTACCTATCGACTACTGCGGCTTTGAAGTACCGGACGAATTCCTGGTGGGCTATGGCCTTGACTATGCCGAGGTTTATCGTAACCTGCCGTATATCGGCGTGCTGAAACCTGAGATTTACGCCGACAACTAAAAATCCTGAGGGGCTGAGGTCTCTCGGAAGGAGGGCAATGGATTGAATAAGTTTCTACGCAACGTAGGGTTCTATTTGTTGATTATCCTGGTGGCTATCTCCATCATTGATTATTTTTCGACAAGGAACACGACTAAACAGGAAGTGGGGTACACCAGCTTCCTGCAACAAGTGGATGAAGGCAAAGTAGCTAAAGTTGTTCTCATTCAAAACACCATTCGCGGTACATTGACCGATGGTACGGAGTTTACGACGATTACCCCGGACAATCCGAACCGCGACCCGAAGCTCTTTGATAAACTCTCGGCCAAGGGAGTGGAGATCAATGCGGAAAATCCGCCGGAACCACCCTGGTGGTCCACGATGTTCTCGTCCTTGCTGCCGATACTCCTGCTCGTCGGTGTATGGTTCTTCATCATGCAGCAGACCCAGGGCGGCGGCGGCCGGGTGATGTCCTTTGGCAAGAGCCGTGCCCGTATGAGTGGCTCGGATAAGATTAAGGTCAACTTCAAAGACGTGGCTGGTGCTGATGAAGCCAAGCAGGAACTGGAAGAAGTAGTTGAGTTCCTGAAGCATCCCAAGAAGTACAACGACTTGGGTGCCCGCATTCCGAAGGGCGTGCTGCTCTTTGGCCCTCCGGGTACTGGTAAGACCCTCTTGGCCCGTGCTGTTGCCGGTGAAGCTGGCGTGCCGTTCTTCTCCATTTCCGGTTCGGACTTTGTGGAGATGTTCGTCGGTGTCGGTGCTTCTCGTGTGCGTGACCTCTTTGACCAGGCCAAGAAGAATGCGCCCTGTATCGTATTCATCGATGAAATCGATGCAGTGGGCCGTCAGCGTGGTGCTGGTGTAGGCGGTGGCCATGATGAACGCGAGCAGACGCTGAACCAGTTGCTTGTTGAGATGGATGGTTTTGCTGCTAACGAAGGCATCATCATCATCGCGGCAACCAACCGTCCGGATATCCTCGACCCCGCGCTCTTGCGTCCGGGCCGCTTCGACCGTCAGATTGTGGTGGATAAACCCGATGTGCGCGGCCGTCTGGCTATCCTTAAAGTACATACCTCCGGCAAGCCGGTGGATGAAGGGGCAGACCTCGACATTCTGGCCCGCCGTACCCCGGGCTTTACGGGTGCTGACCTCAGCAACCTCGTGAACGAAGCAGCTCTCTTGGCTGCCCGCCGGGATAAGAAAAAGATTTACATGCAGGAACTGGAAGAAGCCATTGAGCGCGTTATGGCCGGCCCAGAGCGCAAATCCCACATCATGAACGATGAGGAAAAGCGTCTGACGGCTTATCACGAAGGTGGTCATACCCTCGTGGGCATGATGCTCAAGCATGCTGACCCTGTACATAAGGTTACGATTATTCCCCGCGGCCGTGCCGGCGGTTATACGCTGATGTTGCCGAAGGAAGACCGCAACTACGCCACGAAGTCCGAGCTGCTTGATAAGCTCAAGGTTGCCATGGGCGGCCGTGTGGCAGAGGAAATCGTGCTCAAGGAAATCAGCACGGGTGCTTCGCAGGATATTCAGCAGGCAACCCGCATGGTGCGCGGCATGGTCATGCAGTACGGCATGAGCGATGTCTTAGGCCCTGTGGCATATGGCGAAAGCCAGAACCATCAGGTGTTCTTAGGCCGCGACTTCCATCAGGAACGCAACTATTCCGAAGAAGTGGCCAGCGAAATCGATAAGGAAGTCCGCAAGTACCTGGAAGATGCTTATGAAGCATGCCGTCAGATTATTACGGAAAACCGCGACAAGCTGGAACTTATTGCTCAGGCTCTTATCGAGCGTGAAACGCTCACGGCCAAGCAGCTCGAAGAACTGCTCGAAACGGGCAAAATCTCCGAGGAAGAGACCAAGGAACCGCCTAAGGACGATAACAACGGTCCGAAAGACGGTGACCCGGCACTGATTCCACCGACTACTTTGGCACAGCAGGCTCAGAATGAAGCGCTGGAGGCCGAAGAGGAAAAGGAAAAAGAAGCGGTTCCCGTTGGCGGGGTAACCGATAACGGCAGAGAGCCCAAATTTAATGTGACCCATTACGATAAGTAATTGCTTATCGGTGAAAAAACCATGTGAGTTCGTTCCACTCACATGGTTTTTAATTTTTTTTATAAAATATGAAAAAAATACTTGCATTTCCTGCAGAGTTACGCTATACTATTATTCGTTGCCGGGATGTGGCACAGTTTGGTAGCGCGCTTCGTTCGGGACGAAGAGGCCGCAGGTTCGAATCCTGTCATCCCGACCATTCTTATGAAATGATAATTCCCGCTGAATTTTTATGATTCAGCGGGAATTTTTTTTACATATATTTATTTTATTTATTGCGGCAATTAATGAATTTTCTTAGAAGGTTTCCTTGATTTTCTTGTCACCGATAAAGCGGATGAACATATCCGGGGCAATGATTTCATCATCCAGCTGCACCAGTGCTTTGTGCATGTGGATGGAGACGAAGCGGCCATCGTGCTCATTCTGGATTTCGTCGGCGAACTGTTCCTCATAGTGTTCCTTGAAGGTTTCCGCGGTGCTCTTGCTGGAGGACACGTTGAGGATGCTGGAGTAGACATTTTCCTGGCCCTTGCCATATTCCAGTTTGAGGATGACATAGATGGTCATGTTCTTAATCATTTGTAAATCACACTCCCAATTTTCCCATTGACTTACGGCAAAAAATACAATCCCAAGGTTTACCGTTTTACTTCGACAAGAGGGAGCGATTTCCTTCTCAGAAGAAAAATATATCGTTTCAGTTATGATAAGATAAATTATATGAATAATGAGGGGCGGGGCCATTTGTTTACAAGCCCTTGTGAGCGGTGTATAATAGGGAGTATGTTTTCAAGTATTCTATTTTAGAGGGGAGCAAAAAACAACATGAGCAAAAAGATGAAAACCATGGACGGCAACCAGGCCGCCGCGTACATCTCCTATGCTTTTACGGACGTTGCTGCAATCTATCCCATCACGCCGTCTTCGCCGATGGCAGAACACGTGGATGAAGATGCAGCCAAAGGCAAGACCAACCTCTTTGGTCAGAAGGTCCGCGTTATCGAACTGCAGTCAGAGGCTGGTGCCGCTGGTGCCGTGCATGGTTCCTTGCAGGCTGGTGCCCTGACCACTACATATACGGCATCTCAGGGGTTCCTGCTGATGATTCCGAATCTTTACAAGGTAGCCGGCGAATTGTTGCCGGGCGTGTTCCACGTTTCCGCTCGTGCTTTGGCTGCGAACTCCCTGAACATCTTCGGTGACCATCAGGATGTTATGGCTGCACGTCAGACTGGCTGTGCAATGCTCTGCGAAGCCAGCGTGCAGGAAGTTATGGATTTGGCCGCTGTAGCCCATCTCGTGGCTATCAAGGGCCGTGTACCGTTCATCAATTTCTTCGATGGTTTCCGTACCTCCCACGAGATTCAGAAAATCGAAGTAGTGGATTATGATGATTTGGGCAAGATTCTCGACTGGGAAGCTGTAAAAGAATTCCGCCGTCGTGCGCTGAATCCGGACCATCCGGTTATCCGCGGCACCGCACAGAATCCGGACGTATACTTCCAGGAACGCGAAGCCTCCAACAAGTATTATGAAGCTCTGCCGGAACTCGTCGAAGAAGCTATGGCAGACCTGGCCAAGATTACGGGCCGTGAACATCACCTGTTTGACTACTATGGTGCCAAGGATGCAGACCGCATCATCATCGCCATGGGTTCTGTCTGCCAGGCTGTGCAGGAAACGGTGGATTACCTCAACAAGCAGGGCGAAAAAGTCGGCCTGATGAGTGTACATCTCTATCGTCCGTTCTCCATCAAGCATTTCTTCCAGTTTATGCCGAAGACGGTCAAGAAAGTTGCAGTTCTCGACCATACGAAGGAACCGGGTTCCCTGGGCGAACCGCTGTACCTCGATGTTAAGTCTGCCTTCTATGGCTCTGAACTCAACCCCATCATCGTGGGCGGCCGTTTCGGTCTGGGCGGCAAGGACACCACGCCGGACCAGATTTTCGCTGTGTTCGAAGAACTCAAGAAGGATGCTCCGAAGGATGGCTTCACCATCGGTATCGATGATGATGTAACCCATACGAGCCTGACGCCGGTTATGAGCGATGTGAACCTTACCCCGGTTGGCACGACGGCCTGCAAGTTCTGGGGCCTCGGCTCTGACGGTACGGTTGGTGCCAACAAGAGCGCCATCAAGATTATCGGCGATAAGACGGACATGTACGCACAGGCTTATTTTGCCTATGACTCCAAGAAGTCCGGCGGTATCACGATGAGCCATCTGCGTTTCGGCAAGCAGCCCATCACGAGCCCGTACCTCATCAACAATGCGGACTTCATCTCCTGCTCTCAGCAGTCCTATGTTTACAAATATGACTTGCTGGCCGGCCTCAAGAAGGGCGGCAAGTTCCTGCTCAATACGGTTTGGTCGGATGCAGACCTCGACAAGCATCTGCCGGCTGCCATGAAGCGCTATATCGCCAAGAACGAAATCGAATTCTACACGGTTAACGCTGTGGATATCGCCAAAGAACTCGGCCTCGGCGGCCGCTTCAACATGGTTATGCAGTCTGCTTTCTTCAAGATTGCTGCCATCATTCCTATCGAAACGGCGGTGGAATACCTCAAAGACGCTGTGGTTAAGTCCTACGGCAAGAAGGGCGAAAAAGTTGTCAACATGAACAACGGCGCCATCGACAAAGGTATCGAAGCCCTGCATCGCGTAGACGTACCGGCTGCCTGGGCTGATGCTGCAGACGAAGCAGTAGAAAAGAAAGACGCTCCGGCATTCATCACCGAAATTCAGGAAGTCATGAACCGTCAGGAAGGCGACAAGCTGCCGGTTTCCAAGTTTACGGAAGACATGGTAGATGGTACCTTCCCCGTTGGCGGTGCTGCTTTCGAAAAACGCGGTACGGCTATCAATGTACCGGTTTGGAATACGGACAAGTGCATTGGCTGTAACCAGTGCTCCTATGTCTGCCCGCATGCTGCTATCCGTCCGGTACTCACGACGGAAGAAGAACTTAAAAACGCTCCGGAAGGTTTCCCGTCCAAGCAGACGAAGGCCATCAAGGATTACCACTTCACGGTAGCTGTATCCACGATGGACTGCCTGGGCTGCGGCAACTGCGCACAGGTCTGCCCGGTCAAGGCTCTCGATATGAAGCCGCTGGATGATAAGCTCAAAGACGAACAGAAGTTCTTCGATTATGGTGTAGATGCCAAGAAGGTTGCACCGAAGCAGAACCCGATGAAGAAGACGACGGTTCTGGGCTCCCAGTTTGAACAGCCGCTCCTCGAATTCTCCGGTGCCTGCGCCGGCTGCGGTGAAACTCCGTATGCTAAACTTTTGACCCAGCTCTTTGGTGACCGCATGATGGTAGCCAATGCTACGGGCTGCTCCTCCATCTGGGGCGGCAGTGCTCCGGCTATGCCGTACACCAAGAACCATAAGGGTCATGGCCCGGCTTGGGCAAACTCCCTGTTTGAGGATAACGCTGAATTCGGTCTGGGCATGTTCCTGGGCACGAAATCCGTCCGTGATGCTTTGGCTGCTGATGCCAAGGCTGCTGTGGCAGCCGGCAAGGGCAGTGCAGACCTGCAGGCAGCACTCAATGAATGGGTGGACAACATGAACGAGGGCGAAGGCTCCCGTGAACGTGCTGAAGCGCTGACGGCACTCCTTGAAGCTGAAAAAGGCAGCGATGAACTGCTGAATAAGCTCTACGACAACAAGGATTACTTCGTGAAGCGTTCCCAGTGGATTCTGGGCGGCGACGGCTGGGCTTACGATATCGGTTACGGCGGCCTTGACCATGTACTGGCTTCCGGCGAAGATGTCAACGTGCTCGTCTTTGATACCGAAGTTTACTCCAACACGGGCGGTCAGGCTTCCAAGTCCACGCCGGCTGCAGCTATCGCACAGTTCGCCGCTGCTGGTAAGAAGACGAAGAAGAAGGACCTCGGCATGATGGCCAAGTCCTACGGCTATGTCTATGTGGCACAGGTCGCTATGGGCGCTGACCACAACCAGCTCATGAAGGCCATCACCGAAGCTGAGGCTTATCATGGCCCGTCCCTGATTATCGCCTATGCACCGTGCATCAACCACGGTATCCGCAAGGGCATGGGCAACAGCCAGCTCGAAGCAAAACTGGCTGTGGAATGCGGCTACTGGGTCAACTACCGTTACAACCCGCAGCTCGTGGGCACGGACAAGAACCCGTTCAGCCTCGATTCCAAGGAACCAAACTTCGACAAGTTCCAGGAATTCCTGATGGGCGAAAACCGCTACATCAACCTCCAGCGTTCCTTCCCGGAAGCTGCAGAGGCACTCTTTGAAAAGACCCAGAACGATGCCAAGGGCCGTTATGAAGGCTACAAGGTACTCGCTGGCAAATAATTAAATGAAAAAAATCTCCTATCTGTAGTATAATAACAGATAGGGGATTTTTTTTATGGGAAGGGGACATTAGCTTGATTGACGAACATGAATGGAAATATGTTTTGCAGGCAGCCAGTGACGGCACATTTTCTGCGGCAGCGAAAAAGCTCTTTGTATCGCAGCCGTCGCTATCCCAGTCGATAAAGAAAATCGAAGGGGAAATCGGCATGCCGCTCTTTGACCGCAGTCAGACGCCTTTGCAGCTCACGGCGGCTGGCGAAATTTATGTGCGCAAGGCTAAGGAAATGCAGCGGATTTATCATGAGCTGGTGCAGGAGACGGCAGACCTTACGGGGATGAAATCGGGTACACTCATTATCGGCAGTTCCCGCACCCGTTCCACCTGTTATCTGACACAGCCCATCATCGAGTTTCATCGCCGTTACCCGGGGATTCGGCTGATGGTGAAGGAGAGCAGTGTCCATGAATTAAAACAGGCGGTGGCGGAAGGCGCTGTTGATTTTGCGCTGATTTATGAACCATTGGAGAGTAATTACGAGCGCATTCCGCTCCTATCCGAGAAGACGTTGCTGGCTCTGCCCGTAACACATCCTTTTGCTCGGGGATACAATCATGTGCCGGGAATGCCTTATCCGGTCATGTCGTTTGCGCGCATGCATGGCCAGCCCTTTATCTGTCTGCAGGAAAGTCGCCGCATGTCCCAGATTTACAGCGACCTGTGCATGGAGACGCAATGCACGCCGGAGGTGGTCTTTGAGGCCAACAGCATTGTGGATGCTGCGGAACTCTGCGCGGCTGGCATGGGCGCAACGCTCGTCACCGATATGGTGGTGCATAATGGCCGCTGGTCACAGCCGCCCTGTTTCTTCCAGTTGGAGGAAGAAGTGGACGATCGTCAGCTCGTAGCGGCCTATGGCAAGAACAAGCATCTTTCCCAGGCGGCAAGAAAATTTATCGAGCTCTTGCAGGGAGAATAAAATTTTTGGCGAATGAAAGCAGTAAGTGAGAAGTTGTCTGACTTTTGGCTTACTGCTTTTTGGTGTATGGAAAAGGGAGGAATTTTTACATGTTTGACAACATAAAGGTGACTTTTAAGCTGCTGCTTATAGTGGGCGTGGCGGCTGTCGCCATGGTGGTCATCAGTCTGGTGGGCTACCGCTCACTGACCAATGCCGATGATGCGATGGCGAGCCTGTACAATCGGGAAATGCAGGGCGTTCAGCATCTCGGCACAGCGGTAGAACAGAGCCGCGTGATGATGGTTAAGACCCTGCAGGCAGTCATGCTCAAGGATAATCCGGAGCATCTGCAGCGGGTGAAGGGACAGCAGCAGAAAGCCCAGCAGGATTTTGATGCGGCGATTACGGCCTATAAAGAAGCCATGAAGGGTTCGGAACTGGCCAATATCCCCGAAATTGACAGCGAGTGGCAGAAGTATCAGGGCGTGATGAATAAGGTCATGAGCCTTGCGGCGGCAGGCAATACGGAAGAAGCACTGACGGTCTATGAAAAAGACGGTTCGCCGGCAACAAGAGGTCTGCGGGATGCATTGCATGGCCAGCAGGACAAAATCAATCAGGCGGCAGCAGCGGCTAATGAAGCCAGCAGCAGCGCCAATGGTGCCGCTGCGATAACAATTCTAATCGTAACGCTGGCCGCGCTGGTCATTCAGGCTGGTATTAGTCAGGTTATTGCTAAAAGCATTACGAACGCTTTGCGCTTTATGGAGGCAGGCTGTGAAAAACTCCGTGATGGCGACTTCCGCTCTACAGGGCTTGCCTTTGACCGCGGGGATGAGTTCGGCCATTTAGCCAGAACGCTGATGGATATGCAGAATAAGATGGCCTCCTATATGCAGGGCATCTATAAAACTGTGCAGAGCATCAATGAAGCATCGGCCAATCTGAAAGAAGCATCCATGCAGTCCGCGCAGGCGGCTGTGCAGTCTGCCGAGGCTGTGGGCGAATCCGCCCAGCTCGTGGCGGACCAGGAAGCTGCCCTCAGCAATAATACGGAGCTGCTGAGCAAGGTCAATCGTTCCATTCAGGAAATGCGTGACCATGCCGGTGATGTTTCCCAGAATTCCAAGCAGGCTGCTGAAGAAGCTGAGCGCGGTTATGATGTTCTGGAAAAATCCGTAGCGCAGATTCGTGGTGTCGAAAAGACTGTCAGTGATACCTCGGAAATCGTCGGCAAGCTGGGGTCCCGCTCCGAAGAAATCGGCGCGATTGTCGATACAATTTCTAATATCGCCAGCCAGACTAACCTTCTGGCCCTCAATGCAGCGATTGAAGCAGCCCGCGCCGGTGAGCAGGGCCGTGGCTTCTCTGTCGTGGCTGAAGAAGTCCGGAAGCTTGCCGAGCAGTCGGAAGAAGCGGCCGAAAAGATTTCCCAGCTCATTATGACCATGCAGAAGGACACGGAAGCAGCGGTAAAATCCATGAATCAGGGCTGCGAAGCCGTAGTGGCCGGTGCTCAGTCCGTAGAAGATTTGCAGCGTGTCTTTGACCAGATTCGCGATTTGGTGGAGAACGGTGCAGAAAAGACCGTGCTGATGGATAGGGCTATCGATGTGGTTAACGAAGATGCGGGCAATATTTCCAATTCCGTCGAGGATATCACCGCCAAGGGGCAGGTTATCTCCCAGCATATGGAATCCGTATCGGCGGCCACCGAGGAACAGTCAGCCTCGTCCGAAGAAATCGCCTCGGCCAGCGAAACGCTCTCGAATATGGCTCATGAACAGCAACAGGCGCTGAAACAATTCAAATTCTAAGCCTTCCCCTTGAGGGGAAGGTGGCAGCCGAAGGCTGACGGATGAGGTGTATTGCATTTTTCAATAGCAGCTATAAGGACTATGTATTTTCCTTATAGCTGCTATTTATATATAATAGCCTTAGTTAATGTCTCATAATGGGATGATTGAGAAGCCTAGTGTATTATTAGGAGGGAAAAGCAATATGGCAACGGAAATTTCGCGCCGCACATTTATCAAAGGGGCGGCTGCGGCCGGTGTTGTGCTGGCAGCAGGCACGTATTTTGCCTGGGATGGAAAGAATATTCCGGAAAAGGTAAAAACGGGTGATGTGACCTATGATGTTTTGGTAATCGGCAGCGGTGGTGCCGGCATGCGGGCGGCGCTGGCGGCAGCTGAACGCAAGGAACTCAAGGTAGCCGTGATGACGAAGCTGGTTCCGACCCGTTCTGCTTCCACGATGGCACAGGGCGGCATGAATGGTGTTACGGGCGTGAGCGACCCCACGGACACCGTTGAATCCCATGTCTTTGACACCATCAAGGGCGGCGACTATCTCTGCGACCAGGATGCGGTGGAATATTTTGCCGAACGCGCTGGCGAAAACATCTATGAGATGGACTATATGGGCTATCCCTATAACCGTCAGAAGGATGGTGCCTTCCATCAGCGCAAGATGGGCGGCCACAGCCATCCGCGTGCTTCCTACTTCGAGGACCGCGCCGGTCATGCCATGGTGCACACGCTCTTTGAGCAGTGCCTGGAAAACAACATTGACTTTATTTCCGAATGTCAGATGCTCGAAATCAGCATGGACGGCGATAAACTCAACGGCGTAATCGCCATGGATATGCGCACGGGCAATCTGATTGGTGTACCGGCCAAATCCATCATCATTGCCACCGGCGGTTATGGCCGCGTGTATTGGGTGCGTACGTCTAATCCGTACAGCTCCACGGGTGACGGCATCGTTGCCGGCATGAACGTGGGCATTCCCTTCAAAGACCCGGAAATGGTGCAGTTCCATCCCACGGGCCTGTCGGCCAACGGCGTGCTGCTGTCCGAGTCCAGCCGTGCTGAAGGTGCGCTGCTCATCAACAAGGACGGCGAGCGTTTCATGAGCAAATACGCACCGGAGAGAATGGAACTGGCTACCCGCGATATCGTTGCGCGTGCCATTGCCACGGAAATCGAACAGGGCCGTGGCGTCGGCGAAGGCATCCATGCCGGCGTTTACATGGACTTCACAAAGATTCCGGCCGAACGCATCCATGAACGCCTTGGTCAGGTATATGACCTGTCCCGCCGCTTTGCCGGTGTCGATATCACCAAAGAACCCGTACCCATTGCACCGACCTGCCATTACTCCATGGGCGGCCTTGAAATGGCTGACTTCCATACAGGCGAAAGCCGCGTAAAGGGCGTTTATGTAGCCGGTGAATGCAGCTGCGTATCCGTACATGGTGCCAACCGCTTAGGCGCAAACTCCCTGTCAGAAGTGCTGGTATTTGGTCATACCGCCGGTGATGGTGCCGCTGAATTTGCCAAAGCCAACTCCTATGTAGGCAGTCAGGACAGCCTTGCCAAGGCCTGCGACAAGTGGAAAACGACTTTCGATAAGGTTACGACCCGCGGCCGGGAAGGCAACAAGAGTGTGCCGGAAATCCGCGATGCCATGATTAATACTATGTGGTACAAGGCTGGTGTATTCCGCGACGAAGCACAGCTTACTCAGGCCAGCGCCGAACTCGATGCGCTGGATAAAGAATACGAACATTGCTATGTCGGCGATAATTCTCATGTCTATAACACCGCTTTCGAGCAGTATGTAGAGCTGGGCAACCTCCTGCAGATTTCCCATGCGATTGTGCAGGGCGCACTTGCTCGCAAGGAAAGCCGCGGCGGCCATTCCCGCAGAGACTTCCCGAAACGTGATGATGCGAACTTCCTCAAACACACCTTGATTTTCAAGGATAAGGAAACCGGCAAATATCGTGCCGAGTATAAAGATGTCGTAATCACGAAATACCAGCCGAAAGAAAGGAAGTATTGATTATGGATGTGAAACTTAGAATCCATCGCTTCGTAGAAGGCAGAAAATGGGAACAGGATTACACCGTGACTTTGAAAACCGGCATGACCGTTCTCGAAGCCTTGATTGAAATCAAGGAAAAACAGGACCCGACTCTGTCCTTTACCTGCTCCTGCCGCTCGAGTATCTGCGGTGCCTGCGCTGTCCGTGTCAACGGCAATGCCGAACTTGCCTGCGAAATGCTCGTAGAAAATCTGGTGAAGCGCTACGATACCAACGAACTCATCATTGAACCGCTGGGCAACTTCAAGGTCATCCGTGACCTCGTGGTGGACTGGGACCCCAAATACGCCCGCATCAAGAAGATTAAACCCGTGGTTCAGCCCAAGCCTGAGTTCTCTAAGGAAACAGGCTGCAAGCAGTCCCCCGAGGATTTCAACAAATACAAGAAATACGCCGGCTGCATTCTCTGCGGCTCCTGCGTATCCGAGTGCAATAAGAACAGCCTGAATCAGTCTGACTTCCTTGACCCCTTTGTATTTGTCAAAGCCGAAAAACTCGTGGCCGATTCCCGTGATAAGAGCCCGGAAGAACACCTTAAAGCTGTAGTGGATGCCGGACTCTGGCGCTGCTTCAACTGTCAGGAATGTACGGCCAAATGCCCGAAGGGTCTTGACCCGGCCGGTGCGATTGAAAAACTCAAGGAAGCAACCTTTGCCAAGAAGCTGGACGACAACGTCGGTGCCCGCCATGCGAAAGCCATCTATGACGATATCAGCGAATCCGGCACACTGGACGAATCCAAGCTCAACATCAAATCCGAAGGCTTCCTGATGGCCGGTCTGCGCGCGCCCATGGCTCTGCGCCTCATGCGGGTAGGCAAGATGAATCCGCTGGATAAGCATAAGGTGAATCCTGAAATCGAAACCATCCGCAAGATTGTGAAGAATGCCGAAGCGGCAGCGAAGGAGGCTGAATGATTATGAAATACGCATTATTTCCGGGCTGCGTACTGGAAGGTGCAGCAGCTGAAGCCTATACTTCGCTGAACAAAGTCTGCGATAAATTAGGCATTGAAATCGAGGAAATCCCCAACTGGACCTGCTGCGGCGCATCTCATGCACAGGGGGTCAATGATTTTGCGGCGCTGGTTATCAACGCCCGCAACATCTCCATTGCCGAGAATATGGGCCTGGATATCATGACGGTGTGCAACACCTGCACCCTGCAGCTCCGCACCGCCAAAGCCCGCCTCGATAAAGATGCCAAACTCAAGGAAAAAGTCAACAAGGTGCTCAAGGAATCTGGCCATCCCTATGAGTACAAAGGCACGAGTAAAGTGACCCACTTCCTCTGGATTCTGGACGAACATCCGGAACTTCTGGATGGCAAAGTGGTTAATCCTTTGCATGGCGTCAAGATTGCCGCTTACTATGGCTGCCATATCCTGCGCCCGCAGGAAATTATGAACCATGGCGATGGCAAGCATCCCGAATATATGGAGCGCCTTATCCGCAAACTCGGTGCAGAACCCGTATGGTTTGATGGCAGCCGTAAATGCTGTGGCTTCCATGCCCAGCTGGCCGCTGAACATGATGTACTGACTGTTACCGGTCAGATTGTAGACAGTGCAGGCCGTGCCGGTGCTATGGCCATTGCTACGCCGTGCCCGCTCTGCCAGATGCAGCTTGACATGTACGAGCCGGAGGGCCGCGAAGCCGTTCACTCCCAGGCTGAGGTTCCCATCCTGCACTTGCAGCAGCTCGTGGGTTTTGCCCTCGGCATGAGCAAGGAAGATATGGGCTTTGACCGCCATGTATCGGCTCAAGCGAAACTTAAAATCGGTTGAACGTGAATAAATAATGATGCATAAAACAGCCGCTGTCGGGGCAATCCCCAACAGCGGCTGTTTCAGTTTTACTATTTTAGAAAAGTCCTGTAATCTTTCCTTCATTATCGATATCCATGTTTTCGGCAGCCGGTTTCTTCGGCAGGCCGGGCATGGTCAGGATGTTGCCGGTAAGCGCTACGATGAAGCCGGCACCGGCGGAGATGCGCAGTTCTCTTACGGTGACGGTAAAGCCTTCGGGGCGGCCAATCTTCGTGGCATCGTCGGATAGGGAATACTGGGTCTTGGCCATGCAGACGGGCATTTTGTCAAAGCCCAGTTCCTTGATTTCGGCGAGCTGTTTTTGGGCTGCCGCGGTGAAGCTGATACCGTCAGCGCCGTAGATTTCCCTGGCGATGGCGGTGATTTTTTCTTCTACGCTCTGTTCGGTTTCATAGATGAAGTGGAAGTTGTTGGGCTTATTCATGGCTGCTTCGACTTTTTCGGCGAGCTTCAGGCCGCCTTCGCCGCCTTTGGCCCAGACCTCGGAGAGGGCAACTTCGGCGCCGCGCTTGTTGCAGGCAGCTTCGACGAAATCGAGTTCTTCCTTGGTATCGGTGGGGAAGGCATTGATGGCCACCACAGCAGGCAGACCAAATTTATGGATGTTTTCAATATGCTTTTCGAGGTTCTGCATACCGCGTTCCAAAGCTGACATGTCAACTTTGCCCAAATCCTTCTTATCCATGCCGCCATGCATTTTGAGGGCGCGGACAGTAGCGACGATAACCACGGCATCCGGATGAATGCCGGCAAAGCGGCATTTGATATCGAGGAATTTTTCGGCGCCGAGGTCAGCACCGAAGCCGGCTTCAGTCACCACATAGTCAGCAAATTTGAGCGCGAATTTCGTGGCCATGACGCTATTGCAGCCATGGGCAATGTTGGCAAACGGGCCGCCGTGGATAAAGGCGGGCGTACCTTCTAAGGTCTGTACGAGATTCGGCTTGATGGCATCCTTAAAGAGCAGGGTCAGGGCGCCTGTGACATTGAGTTCCTTGGCTCTTACGGCGCGGCCATCGCGGGTGTAGGCGACAACGATTTCGCCGAGGCGCTTTTTCATATCTTCGAGGTCGGAGGCCAGGCACAGGATGGCCATCATTTCGGAGGCCACGGTGATGTCAAAGCCAGTTTCGCGGGGCACGCCGTGAGCCTTGCCGCCCATACCGATAACGACATGGCGCAGGGCGCGGTCATTGAGGTCGAGCACGCGTTTCCAGACCACGCGGCGCACATCGATATCGAGGGCGTTGCCCTGCTGGATATGATTGTCGATTACGGCAGCGAGCAAATTGTGGGCCGTGGTGATGGCATGGAAGTCACCGGTAAAGTGCAGGTTGATGTCTTCCATGGGCACGACCTGTGCATAACCGCCACCAGCAGCGCCGCCCTTGAGGCCAAAGCAGGGGCCAAGGGAGGGTTCACGCAGGGCCACGGCAACCTTCTTGCCCTGCTTATGGAAGGTATCGGCAAGGCCTACGCTGGTGGTCGTCTTGCCTTCGCCAGCCGGAGTCGGATTGATGGCTGTCACCAGCACCAGCTTGCCGTTGGGCTGGTCTTTGACCCGCTGCCAGGCGTCCAGACTGATTTTGGCCTTGTACTTGCCATAGAGTTCGAGTTCATCCTCGGAGATGTTGAGTTTCTCCGCAATACGGCGAATGTCCTGCATTTCTGCGCTCTGCGCGATTTCCACATCGGTTTTCATTGAGCTTTCTTCTCCTCTGCATAAAAACTTTACATAAAGCTATATAGTTATAGCCTTCCCCACTTGGAGAAGGTGCCCCGTCAGGGGCGGATGAGGTATTGAATTTTGCACCTCATCCGAGCGCTTCGCGCCCACCTTCCCCTCGAGGGGAAGGCTATAATTAACATTGTAGGTGCGTTTCTGCTGCCTGCACAACATTCTGCATGAGCATGGCGACAGTCAAGAGACCTACACCGCCCGGTACGGGGGTGATGGCGCCGGCAATTTCGCTGACGGCTTCAAAGTCCACATCGCCCACAAGTTTCTTGGGGGCAATGTGGTTGATGCCGACATCAATGACGGTTGCACCTTTTTTTACCATATCTTTTTTCACAAAATTGGGCTTGCCAATGGCCGCGACCAAAATATCGGCCTGACGGGTGATTTCCGCTAAATTCTCGGTGCGGGAATGGCACACTGTTACAGTCGCGTTTTTCGCCATCAGTAGATGGAACATGGGTTTGCCCACGATGTTGCTGCGGCCGATGACCACGGCACGTTTGCCAGCGATTTCAATGCCGGCCATTTCCAGCATGCGGATGCAGCCTGCCGGCGTGCAGGGCAGCAGGGCTGGTTCGCCCGTCACCATCTTGCCGACATTGACGGGATGGAAGCCGTCAACATCTTTTGACGGGTCAATGCGGTTAAGGATTTCGGCCTCAAACTGCGCAATCTGGGCAGGCAGGGGCAGCTGCACGAGAATGCCGTCGATTTTTTCATCGGCATTGAGGGCATCTATCTTGGCGATTAATTCGTCTTTGCTGGTTTCTTCGGGCATCGCGATAACTTCGGAATGAAGCCCCAAAGCGGCGCAGGCCTTGTCCTTGTTGCGGACATAGACTTCAGAAGCCGGGTCGTTACCCACGCGGATAACGGCCAGCCCCGGAGCGCGGCCATATTTTTCCTGCAAAGCCGCCGCGCGGCGCCCTGCATCGTCTTTTAACTGCTGTGCGAAAAACTTGCCTTCGAGAATTTTTGCGGACATGGAGTCACCTCAATTTTGTTGATTATAAGTAGAAACTAAGCCAGGTACATACGAAGATGGCTACGGACACGATGCCGTTGCGCATAAAGTACCGCTGGGTCACCTGACTGAAATCCGTGGGGCTCACTATGCGGTGCTGATAGATAAGGGTACCTGCCGCAATGCCCACGCCGATAAAGTAAAGCTGTCCCAAGGACATCATGACGCCCACGGCAAAGAAGCAGGCAATGCAGATGACATGCATTGCAGCCGACAGCTTAAAGGCATTTTCAGCCCCGTAACTTACGGCCAGAGAATGCAGGCCCTGACTCTTGTCAAATTCCTTGTCCTGAGCACCGTACATGGCGTCAAAGGCGCCAATCCAAAGAGCTACGGCAATGCACAGGAGCACCATGGGGGTGGTGATTTCCCCGCTGACACCAACCCAGCCGCCTGCCGGAGCCATGGCGATGGCTACGCCTAAGAAGAGATGGCACCAGCCGGTGAAGCGCTTGGTGAAGGGGTAAATCAAAAAGGGCAGGGCAGCCAGCGGCAGAAGGTACAGGCAAATGGGCTGCAGCTGCATGACGGAAAGCACCATCAGCACGAGGCAGATGACGATAAAAATCTTGGCTTCCCGCTTGGTAATGCGGCCGCTGACCATCGCCCGGTAGCTCATGCGGGGCTGCTGGCTGTCGTATTTCAAATCCGCCAGGTTATCCAGCGCCATGGCTGCCGCCCGGCCCGTGGTGATGGCCAGCGCAATCCAGAGCAGGTCATGGAAAGTGGGCTGGCCGCCTGCTGCCAGTACGGCACCCATAAAGGCAAAGGGCAAATCAAAAATGGTGTGGTGCAAAGCCACGTTGTTAATATGGGCTTTTATATCAATCAATCGAGACCAAGCTCCTTCCACTTGGCATCAACTTTTGCCTTGATTTCCTCGCTCATATTGATTTCCTCCGGCCATTCCCGGGTGTGGCCCTCTTCCGGCCAGGTCTTGGTGGCATCAATGCCCAGCTTGGCGCCCCACTTGGCCATGGGGGAGGAGTGGTCGAGAACGTCCAGCGGGCCTTCGACGATTTCCAAATCGTGCTTGGCGTCGATATTGTTGTAGACGCGCCACCAGACTTCCTTGAGGTCCTGTACGTTGACATGGGCATCGACGACGATAATCATCTTGACGTTCATCATCTGCCCCATGCCCCAGAGTGCGTGCATGACCTTGCGGGCCTGCATGGGGTACTGCTTCTTGATGGATACGATGCAGCAGTCAT
The DNA here is from genome assembly GCF_000687995.1 of Selenomonas ruminantium AC2024. Taxonomy (NCBI): domain Bacteria; kingdom Bacillati; phylum Bacillota; class Negativicutes; order Selenomonadales; family Selenomonadaceae; genus Pseudoselenomonas; species Pseudoselenomonas ruminantium. The sequence continues at coordinate 2,561,456 of NZ_JIAC01000001.1, read as the reverse complement.
GGAATACGCCCTCAAGCGGCATATTGATGTCGATGATTTCCGGCTGCATCTGCTGTAGAATCGGCAGGAAGATGCGTTCCGTAGCCTTGGCGAGGTAACAGTCCTCCATAGGCGGCTTGCCGACCACCGTGGAGAAGTAAATCGGGTCCTTGCGGTGGGTAATCGCTGTGATATGGAACACGGGATAATCGTCTGCCAAAGAATAATAGCCCGTATGGTCGCCAAAGGGGCCTTCGCGGCGCTTTTCATCCGTCAGCACATAGCCTTCTAGGATGATTTCGGCCGTGGCGGGCACTTCGATATCCACGGTCTTGCACTTGACCATTTCCACGGATTTATGTCGCAGGAAACCGGCAAAGACCATTTCATCAATATCGCGGGGCAGAGGAGCGGTCGCAGCATAGGTAAGCACCGGGTCCGTGCCGATGGCTACTGCCGCTTCGATTCTATCGCCGCCCTGCGCCTTGGTATCGCGGAAGTTTTCTGCGCCGTTCTTGTGGATATGCCAGTGCATGCCTGTGGTGCGGCTGTCGTATTTTTGCAGGCGGTACATGCCCACATTGCGCTTGCCGGTCTTGGGGTTCTTGGTGAACACCAAGGGCAGGGTCACGAAGGGGCCGCCGTCATCGGGCCAGCATTTGAGAATGGGAATATCGTCAAGACTCGGATTTTCCGTTTCCACAACTTCCTGGCAGGGCGCATTCTTCACGTATTTCGGGAAGTTAATTGCGCGCTTAATCATGGGAATCATGGTCACAACGTTCATTTTGTTTTGCAGGGAAACGTAGGGGAGCTTGAGCATCTCCCGTAGCTCGTCTGCAACATCATCGAGCTTTTCCACACCGAGGGCCATCGCCATGCGTTCATAGCTGCCGAAGGCGTTCATGAGCACGGGCATTTTCGAGCCTTTGACGTTTTCAAAGAGCAGGGCGACGTTTTTGTCCCCTTCCATTTTGGATACCCGGTCGGTGATTTCCGTAATCTCGAGTTCCGGGTCAACCTCGGTCTTTATGCGCTTTAAGAGTCCCTTGGACTCCAAGTCGGCCATAAATTCCCGCAAGTCCTTATAAGCCAAGAATTTTACCTCCTCTTATCTGCGTAAAATATAACGAACAATGAAATAGCCTACCTCATAAAGTACGATGATGGGCAGGGCAATCATGGACTGGGTGAACACATCCGGGGTCGGCGTAATGAGCGCGCCGACGACGAAGGACAGGAAGATGATAATCCGCTGATACTTCTTTAAGAATGCGGAGGTGATAAGCCCCATCTTGCCCATAATGGTCATGACCAACGGCAGTTCAAAGATAAAGCCAAAGGGCAGGACAAACATGATGACAAAGTCAAAGTATTTGTTCACCGACAGCAGCGCTTCCAGCTCTGCATTGCCGAAGCCCAGGAAGAATTTGATACCCGCTGGCAGCACCAGGAAAAAGGAAAAGGCCAGTCCACAGAAAAAAAGAACGACGGATGCCGGCACCACAATACCAAGCACCATACGTTCCCTCGATGTCAGGGCGGGCAGGAAAAAACGCCAGACCTGCCAAAAGATAATGGGCAGTGCCAGAAGGAAACCGGCCACGCAGGCTACCTTTAAATAGGTAAAGAATGCTTCAGCGGGCTGCATGTAATAGAGTTTGCCCGCCGGCAGGGTCAGATAGTGCATGATATCCTGAATGAAAAAATAGCCCACACAGCTTCCAAGCGCCGTAGCTACCAGACATTTAATCAGGCGGCTTCTAAGCTCGGTCAGATGGGCAATCAGGGACATGCTGCCATCGTCTAAGACCACTTCGGCATCTGCCGGGGCGCCAATCTGCTTGGGCGCCTCGATTTCTTCGTATTTTTGTTCTTCTGCCATTTATGCCACCGGCTTACTGTTTCGTCTGGTCTTCAGCCTTGGGCAGTTCTTTGGGCTGTTCCGTTACGTTCATCATCTGCGTATCTTCCGGCTTCTTAGCTTCATCGACAACACCGGATTTGAATTCCTTGATGCCCTTGCCCAGAGCTTTGCCAATTTCCGGCAGCTTGCTGGGGCCGAAAACAATCAGAGCAACCAATACTAACGCACCTGCGGTATATGGACTAATCATGATAATTCCTCCTAAACGTTACTTATTCTATACACTTGTACATTATAACGAAAAAACGGGAAAATCTCAATGTCACTTTGCACAATATAATAGATAGGATTTTCCTATACGAACATAGGAGAAGATAATGCAATTATTTTTCTTGACAAGGCCTTAGGCCTATGTTACTATTACTAACTGTAGACGCATGCAGTGCGTCTGATTTGGGTTTTATAACCCATCCCCAACCGCACAGCGAGGCTGTAAAATCTGCCTTGTGGCAGTGCCGTAGTTGGCGAGTAATCTATAGGGAGGTGTTTTCATGTACGCAATTATCAAAACTGGTGGCAAGCAGTACAAGGTCGCTGAAGGTGATGTAATCATGGTGGAGAAGCTCTCCGCTGCTGAAGGCGAAGCTGTAGTGTTTGACGAAGTTCTGACGGTAGTAAACGATGGTGATGTCAAAGTTGGCAAGCCGGTTGTTGAAGGTGCCAAAGTAACGGGCAAGGTTGAAGCTCAGGGCAAGGACAAGAAGATTCTGGTCTTCAAGTACAAGGCTAAGAGCAACTACCGTAAACGTCAGGGTCATCGTCAGCCGTTCACGAAGGTTGTTATCGAAAAGATCGAAGCTTAATCCATGATTAAGGTGAGAATCTTTAAGGAGTCAACGGGTCGCATTGTTGGCTTTGAAGTTGCCGGCCATAGCGGCACGGCGGCGCATGGTCAGGACATTGTCTGTGCCGGGGTTTCGTCCCTTACGCAGACGGCGCTTTTGGGACTGGGTGAGCATCTGCATCGCGACATGGATTATTCCGTAGCGAGTGGAAAGCTCAAAATGCAGCTCAAAGGGGCTCCTGATGAACTGACCGAAGCGATTTTACAAACGATGCTTCTAGGACTGATGGAGATTGCTAAGCTCAGTCCGGAAGGTGTACGAATTCAAGAACAGCGGAGGTGAATTCGATGTTTACTTTTGATTTGCAGTTGTTCGCACATAAAAAGGGTGTTAGCTCCACGCGTAACGGTCGTGACAGCCATTCCAAGCGTCTCGGCGTTAAGGAGCAGGCTGGTACGGTTGTAACCGCTGGCAGCATTTTGGTTCGTCAGCGCGGCACGCACTTCCATCCGGGCCACAATGTTGGTATCGGTAAGGATGATACCCTGTTCGCAAAGGTTGCCGGCAAGGTTGCTTTCGAGCGCAAAGGCCGCTACCAGCGTCAGGTCAGCGTTTATACGGCTGAAGAAGCTATGTAAGACATATAACGGATACCTGCGCTTTTCGGCGCAGGTATTTGTTTATAAGGAACGGCGTTAGGTTGCGTTGTAGTGCATAAAGGCAAGAGCCGGTATTGAACGCAATGCCGGCTCTTGCCTTTATTCATTATAAGGGGCGACGTTCCCTAACTTTTCTTTGGCGCAAAGAAAAGTTACAAAAGAAAACGTGGACTGAAATCACATCACGTGATTTACGTCCACCAGCGCCCATCCTTGGGCGCAGAGCAACGATATACAGTGGTTTTATGGTTTTGATGTGGAGGAAATATGCAGTTTATAGATAGAACCCGTGTAATTGTTAAAGCGGGCGATGGCGGGCATGGGAAGTCTGCTTTCCGCCGGGAAAAGTTTGTGCCGAAAGGCGGGCCGTCTGGTGGCGATGGTGGCCGGGGCGGCGATGTGATTTTTGTCGTTGACCAGAATATGAATACCCTGCTGGATTTCCGTTTTCATCGGAAGTTTACGGCGAAGAACGGCGAGAATGGCGATATCAAGAATCAGTATGGCGCCAATGCACCGGCTTGCTATGTCAAGGTACCGCCCGGAACGATTGTGAAGGACGAGGCTACAGGCAAAGTTTTGGCTGACCTTACGGAAATTGGTCAGGAGGCTGTGGTCTGCAAGGGCGGCCGTGGCGGCCGCGGCAATGCGAAGTTTGCGAACTCCGCCAACCGCACGCCGACCTTTGCGGAATTCGGTGAACCGGGTGAAGCCAAGAATCTGATTTTGGAATTGAAGCTGCTCGCTGATGTGGGGCTGGTCGGTTATCCGAGTGTGGGTAAGTCGAGTCTGGTGGCCAGCTGCTCGGCGGCGCGCCCCGAGATTGCGGAGTATCACTTTACAACGATTACGCCGGTGCTTGGTGTGGTCAAGACAGACTACGAAAAGAGCTTTGTCATGGCCGATATTCCGGGCCTTATCGAAGGTGCGGCTGACGGTGTGGGCCTCGGTCATGACTTCCTGCGCCATGTGGAGCGCACGAAGCTGATTCTGCATATCGTGGACGCTTCGGGCCTTGAAGGCCGTGACCCCATTGACGATTATTACAAAATCAATGCGGAGCTCAAGAAGTACAGCGAAAAGATTGCCCGCCGCACGCAGGTGCTCGTGGCCAATAAAATCGACCTGCCGGAAGCGCAGGAAAATCTGCCGCGCCTGCAGAAATTGGCGGAGGAAAACGGCATGAAGTTCTTTGCCATTTCCGCCGCTACCCGCGAAGGCGTGCAGGAACTTATCGACTATACCGGTGAGTGGCTCGACAACTATGTTGAGGAGCCGGAGACGGAAGACGAAGTTGTGGTCTATGACGAGAACGAGGAAGATCCGGATAAGATTACCATTTCTCGCAACATCAGCGGTGAACTTGTGGTATCCGGTCAGAATATCGAAAAGCTCGTGAAGATGACCAACTTCCTCAACGATGAAGCTGTGCGCCGCTTCCAATACATCTGGCGCATCAAGAATCTCGATGAAAAGCTGCGGGAAAAGGGCGCCAAAGAGGGCGACACCATCCATATCGGCGAAATGGAATTTGAATTCCGCGATTAAGTAAGGATTTACGGAGGAATAAATTTGTTAAGAAATTCATTGACAGGCAAGCAGAAAAGCTTTTTGCGTTCCATGGGGCAGAAGTTGGAACCCGTGGTCATGATGGGTAAGGAAGGTGTGACGCCGACTGTTGTGCAGGCTGCGCAGGAAGCCATCAAGAAGCGCGAACTCATCAAGGTACGTGTATTGCAGAACTGCATGGAAGAACCGGAAGATGCCATCACCATGCTGGCTGAACGTGCGGATGTAAATCTCGTGCAGATTATCGGCCGCAATGGTCTGCTGTTTAAGCGCAACTACGATAAGCCGAAAATCGAACTGCCGTAACCAAACTTGAGCGGAGGGAAGAACATGGGAACTGCCAGAGAGCGTTTGCGTGAAGCCAAGCGCATTGTGGTCAAGGTGGGCACGAGTACCCTGACCCATGAAACGGGAAAACTGAATCTGCACCGCATTGACCTGCTCTTGCGGGAAATCGCTGACCTCAAAAATCAGGGCAAGGAAATGATTCTCGTGTCTTCGGGCGCCATTGCCGCAGGCCTGGGGAAACTCGGCCTTGCCCAAAAGCCGGATTCCATTCCGGAGAAGCAGGCGGTAGCAGCCATCGGACAGGGCGTACTCATGCATATCTATGAGAAACTTTTTGCCGAATACGGACAGGTTATGGGACAGGTGCTGCTCACCAAGGAAAATTCCGTTCAGCACCATCAGTACATCCATTCCCGTAATTCCCTGTTGGCCCAGCTTTCCATGGGTGCTATTCCCGTCATCAATGAAAATGACGCGGTAGCGGTAGATGAAATCAAGATTGGCGATAACGATAACCTTTCGGCTATGGTGGCGACCTTGGTGGATGCCGATGCCCTGATTATCCTGTCGGATATTGAGGGACTTTACACGGCTAATCCGGCAACCAATCCGGAAGCCGAGCTTATCGCCGAAATTCCCGAAATTACGCCCGAGGTTGAAGCGATTGCCGGCGGTGCCGGTTCCAAGCTGGGCACGGGCGGCATGATGACCAAGATTCAGGCGGCGCAGATTGCCATGAGTGCCGGTGTGACAATGGTCATTGCCTCCGGCTCGCGGGAAAATGTACTGCGGGATATTTTGACCGGTCAAAATATCGGCACCGTGTTCCCCGCACGGGAATCGCATCTCAGGGTGCGCAAGTCATGGCTGGCCTTTGGCAAGCGTCTGGCGGGTGAAATCGTCGTGGATGCAGGCTGTGCTAAAGCCATGCGCGAGCAGGGGGCCAGTATCCTGCCGGCAGGTGTTACCGCCTGTGATGGCGAATTTGCCGCCGGCAGTACCGTGCGGGTGCTCACGGCATCCCAGCAGGAAATCGCTCGCGGTATTGTCAATTTCTCAGCGGACGATTTGCAAAAGATTCTCGGCCGGCAGACGGACGAGATTGCCAGGATTTTAACCGGTGATGTGCCCACAGAGGTCATTCACCGCGATAATATGGTGTTAATGGTGTGATGGTCTGGTAATGGACTGATTTTTGATGGGGAGGAATCGGATTGGATATTCAGGCAGAAGTACGCAAAAAGGCAGAAGCGGCAAAAGCTGCATCCTACAAGCTGGGCACGCTTTCGACCAAGGTGAAGAATGAAGCTTTGCTGGCGATGGCCCATGCCTTAGAACAGCGCAGCAGCATGATTTTGGCAGCCAATGCGCAGGACTTGGAAGAAGCCCGGCAAAAGGGCGTCAAGCGTTCTTATCTGGACCGCCTGCTGCTCGATGAAAACCGCATTGCTGGCATGGCTGAAGGCCTGCGGCAGACGGCGGCTCTGCCTGACCCCATCGGTCAGGGCGATTATTCAACCGTACGGCCTAATGGGCTGGAAATCCGCCGCGTGCGGGTGCCGTTAGGCGTGGTGGGCATTATCTATGAAGCCCGCCCCAATGTTACGGCAGATGCTCTGGCGCTCTGCCTGAAATCCGGCAATGCCGTGCTCTTGCGCGGCGGCAGTGAGGCCATTCGCTCGAATATTGCCATCAGTTCACTCTTGGCCGAAGAAGCCTATAAGCATGGTATCCCCGAAGGGGCAATTCAGTTTATCGACTTTACGGATAGGGAAGCTGTGGGCGTTATGACGCATTTGACCGGTCTGTTGGACGTCATCATCCCCCGCGGCGGCGCAGGGCTGATCAAGCGGGTGGTGGAGGACAGCTCGGTACCTGTTATTGAAACCGGCACCGGCGTCTGCCATACCTATGTGGACGAAAGTGCGGATTTACAGATGGCACTCGATATTGCCATTAATGCCAAGACCAGCCGTCCGTCGGTCTGCAATGCCATGGAAACCCTGCTCGTACATAAGAATGTAGCTGAAAAATTCTTGCCGATGCTTTATGAAGGCATGGCGGCGAAAAAGGTGAAACTGCGTGGCTGTGATAAGGCGCGCGCCATCTGCCCGGAAATGCAGACGGCAGAAGAAATTGACTGGAGCACGGAATATGGTGATTTGATTCTGTCCGTCAAGGTAGTAGATGATACAGCGGCAGCGATAGAACATATCAACCGCTACAACACCGGCCATTCGGAAACGATTGTGACGCGTGACCTCGTGAACGCGGCGCGCTTCCAGAAGGAAGTGGATGCAGCGGCAGTATATGTCAATGCTTCGACCCGCTTTACGGACGGTTTTGAGTTCGGCTTTGGCGCGGAAATCGGCATCAGCACGCAGAAACTTCATGCTCGTGGGCCCATGGGGCTTATGGAGCTCACAAGCTCCAAGTATCTCATCATGGGTGAGGGGCAGATTCGCTGATGTTTCATTTGCAGGGTTACTACCGAGCTATGCGTCAGTATCTGTCTACCCCCAAAGGGGCACATGACAGTAAGGACTATGCCTGGGCAGTATTGCTTATCGTTCTGACAATAGCGGCAGTTTATCTGTTGCTTTATATGTGGGGAGGAATCCGGTGATGAAAAAGCGAATAGGGCTGATGGGGGGCACATTTGACCCCATTCATCTGGCTCATTTGCATATTGCGGAAGAATCCCGGGAGGCTTTTAAGTTGGACGAAGTACGCTTCATTCCTGCGGCGCAGCCACCGCACAAGCTGGGACGGAAAATCGCTTCAGCAGAGCAGCGGATAAAAATGGTGGAGCTGGCCATTGCGGCTAATCCCTGTTTTTGTCTGGACTTGCTGGAGATGGAGCGCAAGGGGCCGTCTTATTCCTGGCTTATGGTGCAGGAGATGCAGCATAAGCTGGGGGAAGATGCTGAGCTTTACTTTATTACCGGTTCAGATTCCATTAACGACCTGCCAACCTGGAATCATCCCCGGGAATTGGTGGGAGCCTGTCAGTTTATTGGCACCACCCGGCCGGAGATTCCCTTTGATGAGAAATTGCTGTTGGACTATTTTGGCCCTGAACTCAGAAGTCATATCCATGAACTGCAGGTGCCGCTGATGGAAATTTCCTCCACGCAGATTCGGGAGCGGGTGGCAGCAGGCCGTTCCATCCGCTATTTAGTACCAGAAAATGTAGCTGATTACATCGAAAAAGAAGGTTTATACAAATGAGTTTTGCCATGAAATACGAGGAAATGCGGGAGCTTTTGGCAAAGAGCCTGAAGCCATCCCGCTATCAGCACTCTGTGGGCGTAGCGGAGACGGCGGTGTTTCTGGCGGAACGTTTCGGCATCGATAGGGAGCAGGCGCAGGTGGCAGGACTTCTCCACGACTGTGCCCGGGAATTTCCCAATGAGGATTTGATTCAGGAAGCAGAAAAGCGGCAGATTGCAGTGGAGCCAGTGGAAAAGCAGATGCCCCTGTTGCTTCATGCCTATGTAGGTGCCCATCTGGTGGTGGAAAAATACGGCGTCAATGACAAGGCGGTGGAGCAGGCCATCTGGCGGCATACCGTGGGCGGGGCGCAGATGACGGAGCTGGATAAAATCATCTGGTTCGCGGATATGATTGAGCCACAGCGGGATTATCCCGGCGTTGAGAAACTGCGGGAACTTTCGCGGACTGCCAGCCTGGATGAGATGATGCTGGCGGGCCTTACCAAGTCCATTGCCTTTGTGCTCCAAAAGGGCGGACTGATTCATCCCGATACGGTCATTGCCAGAAATGAAATACTGCTTAATAGATAGAAGGTCAGGCTGATGGACAAGATAAATGTCACCCAGCAAAATATAAAACATAAACGCAAGCTCTTGGCCCAAAGAAGGCGGCGGGCGAGGCTCAGGCTGTTGATTCTCCTCTTGTTCCTGGGCGTAATCGTCACCGGCGTACTCTTTGCTGGTTACGCTTTGGTGTCTTTGGGCTCCAAACTCAATCAGGAGTATCAGACCATGTATGAAGGCTACACCCAGCGCCAGCAGATGCGGCGGGGCACCATTGACCCGCGGTTTGACGGCTATACCAATGTGCTGATTGTGGGGCTGGATGAAGGTGTGGATATTGATGGCAGTACCGAGAAAAAAGCGGACGGCATCGTGGTGGCCAGTTTTGAAAACAATACCGGCAGGCTGCGCTTTATTCATATCCCACAGGATACCTGGGTGAATGTCACCGGCAGCCAGGAGCAGACAAAAATAAAATACCTTTATGCCATGGGGGGGGCTCCCATGCTGACACGTCAGGTCAATAATCTTTTGGGCATTTCCATTCATCAGTACATTGTGCTGGATATGGCGGTGTTCAGTGAGCTTATCGATGCCATTGATGGCGTGGATATCTATGTGGAAGAGGATATGAACTACGATGATGCAGAAGGCAACATCTCCATCCATCTTCCCCAGGGCTATCAACATCTGAATGGCAAGCAGGCCCAGCAGTACCTGCGGTATCGCAGTGATGATTTGGATGACTTGGGCCGCATGCAGCGGCAGCAGCGGTTCTGTAAGGCGCTTTATCAGAATCTCTTGCAGCTCAGAACCCTGACGAAGCTGCCGACCATTGCGGAGATTATCAAGCAGCGGGTGGAAACCAGCGCGGAGATTTTTGACTCCGTGTATCTGGCCAATACTCTGCGGCATTTGAGCAGTGTGCCACCAGAGAGTATTATCCTGCCCGGTGCACCGGCAGCGGATGACCCCTCTATCTGGGTGCTGGATGATGCCGCGGCAGCCCAGCGGATACAGGAACTTTTCCCGGCAGAGGGACCAAGTGAAGAAAAATAATGTTGTTTTTATAGATTCTAGGAGGATTCAAGATGACCATTGAAGAAATGAGCCAGGCAGTTTGCAAAGCAGCCAGCGATAAGAAAGCCAGAGATATTGTGGTGATGGATATGCGGGAATTGTCCCCGTCCACGGATTACTTTGTTGTCTGCTCTGCCAACACGGCAACTCAGGTGCGGGCTATTGCCGACAGCATTGAAGAACAGTTGCAGGAAGCTGGCGTGGACTTCTTCCATAAGGAAGGCTACCGCGAAGGCGAATGGGTATTGCTCGATTACGGTGATGTAGTTGCCCATGTTTTCATGCAGGAAGCCCGTGAGTACTACGCATTAGAACAGCTTTGGGGCGATGCTAAGCTGTCCGTTTACGAAGACTGATTGAGGCGTTTATGGAAGAACAGCGTAAAAGAAAATACGGCCCCAGCACGGTAGCAACTTTGAAGGTGGTGCGTGAGTCGGAGTTGGGGGCCTTCCTCGATGCGGAAACCGGCAACACCAATGACGATATTCTCCTGCATAAGAATCAGCAGACCCATCCGGTGAATATCGGTGATGAAGTGGAAGTGTTCCTCTATCTTGACCCCAAACGCAAACTGACCGCCAGCATGCGGGTGCCCAAAATGCGCGAAGGTCAGATTGCCCGCCTCAAGGTCATCAACGTGAGCCGCGATGGTGCTTTCGTGGATGTCGGAGCTGAGCGTGGCATCTTCATGCCCTATGCCGGCATGCGCGGTCGTCCCCAGATTGGGGAAGTGGTCTGGGCAAAACTCTACACCGATAAATCCGGCCGTTTGGCCGTCACCATGGAAGTAGAGGATGAAATGCGCCGGGCTTCGCAGCCAGCCAAAGGTGTGAAAAAGGGACAGATGGTCAAAGGCGCCATCTATAACTACACCGATGCCGGCGCGTTCTTGTTCAGTGAGGAGCGCTATATCGTCTTTATCGCCAACAAGGAAATGAATCCGCAGGCCCGTCCAAGGGTTGGCGAAGTGGTTACGGCCCGCGTTACCTACATCCGCGATGATGGCCGTCTCAATGCTTCCTTGAAGGAGAGCAAGGAAAAGGCACTCATTACCGATGCGGAAAAGATTATGGAGCTCTTGCAGAATCGCAATGGCAAAATGCCTTATAGTGACGAGTCCTCGCCCGAGGTCATCCGCGATAAGTTCGGCATTTCCAAGGCCGCCTTCAAGCGGGCTTTGGGCCATCTCCTGCGGGAAAATCGCATTGTCGAAGAAGACGGTTGGACCTATCTCAAAGAAAATTAAGCAAATTCATGCAAATTTTTTCAAGGATTGAAGGAATTTGCACCCAAAGGGCGAATAAGAAAGCTAGAGATGAAATTCGAATGGGATATAAAATAGATGGGGGCGAAGTAGATGGCAGCAGAAACGACTGGAGACAAGAAAGGAATCTTGCTGGAGACCGGCACGAATGAGTTTGAAATTGTGGAATTCAGCATTGGACAAGTTAACTATGGCATCAACGTGGCAAAGGTACGCGAAGTAATTACCTGTCCGCCGGTGACGGCAATGCCGCAGGCTCATCCCTATATCGATGGCCTGTTCACCCTGCGCGGCAAGGCAATTCCGCTGGTAAATCTGCCGCGGTGTTTAAATGTGCAGTCCAAGGCAGAACCCCGCAATGTCATTGTTACGGAAATCAATAACTACAATATCGGTTTCCTGGTGGAAAATGTTTCCCGCATTCATCGTATTTCCTGGAAGGATATGGAGCCGGCTCCGGAAGTTGGCGACCAGTCCCGCGTGGTTGGTATCATCAAGATGGAAGACCGCATTGTGCTTCTGATTGACTTTGAGACCATCATTGCGGAAATCAATCCGGAAATCAATGCCAAGCTGACGACTTACGAAGAAGCTACCGAGGATGTTAAGAGCAAACGTTCCGATGTCCATGTAGTTGTAGCAGAAGATTCGCCGATGCTGCGTGACCTCTTGGTTACGACGCTGCATGAATCCGGCTACCGTTATGTCCGTGATTTCGGCAATGGTCAGGATGCCTGGGATTATCTGCAGACGCTTGCCCAGAAACCTGGCAAAATCGAAGACCATGTGCGGGTTATCATCTCCGACGTGGAAATGCCCAAGATGGATGGTCATCGCCTGCTGAAACTGGTGCGTGAGGATGAAAACCTCAACGCCGTGCCGTTGGTACTGTTCTCATCCCTAATCAGTGAAGAGATGCGCATCAAAGGTGAACAGCTGGGTGCTTCCGGACAGATTGCTAAGCCGGAAATCAATCAGCTGATTGGACTTTTGGATAATCTCGTATTTGGAGTGCCGATTAAGGATCCGAATGCGGATGAAGAATAAGATGGGTTAACATCTAGGCTATAAGACGCCCGTGGGGCTGGTAATATTTTTCCTTCGCCATAGACAAGTTTGTCAAAAGCTACGGAAAAACATCACCAGCTCCGCGGGCTTATTGCGTACATTACATCGATATGCTAAAGCCGCCGAGAGGACAGATAATATTTTTCCTTTGCTTATGCAGGCTTGCCTAACGCATCGGAAAAACATCATCTGTCCTCTCGGCTCTTATGTGTTATAGAATGTCAGTGATATCGTGGCGTCAAGTCTAGGTAAAAACTGAGGAGGGAAGGGGCGGCAATGGCTTTCGGTCGCGTTAGGCAAGCCTGCATAAGCAGACGAAAGTTATTGCCGCCCATTCCCTCCGTCTTTCGCTACGAATAAGAGAGCTGAAATCTATTGCGACACTTCATTTCTTATGATAGAATAGGAAATGATTGAAGTTGTGAGCGAGGTATCGTTTGATGAGAAGGTATACATCCCTGCTGCTGACGGCTTTTTTGTTGTTTATTCTGGTTGTGGCAGGTTCTGCATATTTTGCCGGAGCACGGCATGATGACAGGAACCGGCCTTTGCGGGAGATTGTGGTCTATACCACATTGCCTGCGGAGCATGCGTCGATTCTGACCAATGCTTATGAGCAATCCCACAACGTGCGGGTAAACTTCGTGCCGTTATCATCCGGGGAAATCATAAAGCGCTTGCAGGCTCAGGCAGAAGCCGGGGATGAGGGCGCAGCTTCCATGGTACTGGCGGATAAGGATACGCTAAATAAGGCCGCGGTGGCCGGTTATTTTACGCCTTATCTTTCGGAGGCCGGCGATCAGGTGCCGGAGAATTTTCGGCAGCGTGACGGTTATTGGGTCGGTGTCTGGTATGACCCAATCGTGTTCTGCATGAACAAGGATTACCTTTTGACCCTGCCCTTGGTGCCGGATACGTGGAAGGAACTGGCGGCTCAGCCTCAGGTGCGCATTGGCATTACGGACTTTTTGGCGGCTGACGCGTCAGCTAATCTCTTTATGAGCATGGTGGCGCAGTTCGGCGATGCAGCTACTTATGATATCTGGAGGCAGATACACCCCAAGGTGGTGCAGTATGCCCGGTATCTGTCCAATCCTGTCCGTCAGGCGGGCATGGGCGAAGTGGATGTGGCCATTGCCGTGGAAAGCGAGGCTATCCGCTATATGCAGGGGGGCTATCCCTTGAAAATTGTCTATCCTGCTGATGGCACAGCGGCCATGATAACCGGTACGGGAATTGCCTACAAGGCAATTCCTGCGGACGCTGCAACGGCTAAGGAATTTGCAGACTGGCTCCTGTCGGATGAAGCCCAGCAGGCTCTGCAGAAGCAGGAGTTCTACTTTGTACCTACCAATCCCGGTACACTGGCCTACAAGTCCTTTGCGGGAAAGAATATGCTGCTCTTTGACCAGCCGGTGAACTTCACGGACCAGCAGCGTCATGATTTTCTGGACCGTTGGGTCAAGGAAGTCCGCTTTAAGTAATTTATTTTAGATTGTGTTGTGTGATATGCAGAGGGTGCTGTCTGTACATGCAGGCTGTATCCTCTTTCGTAATTCATAGCGTGTATTTACAGGAGGTCTTTTTGTGAAAGCAGGTTTTATCAGTCTTGGCTGTTCCAAGAATCTGGTGGATACGGAAATCATGCTGGGGGAACTCAAGAACCACGGCATTGAACTGACCAATAACCCGGCGGAAGCCGATATTTTGATTGTCAACACGTGCGCCTTTATTCAGTCGGCCAAGGAAGAGTCCATTACCACGGTGCTGAATATGGCGGACTACAAGGAATCCGGCCGTTGCCGCAGTCTGATTGTGGCAGGGTGCTTAGGTCAGCGCTACAAGCAGGAACTGTTGGACGAACTGCCGGAAGCCGATGCCATTTTGGGTACCGGTGCCTGGGGCCGTATTATGGAAGCGGTGGAAGAAACGCTCAAAGGCCATCGTGTGGTACTGGCTGGGGAAGATGACACACTCTATGATGCCAAGACTCCCCGCATCCGCACCACTCCGGATTATACCGCTTATGTGAAGATTGCCGAAGGCTGTGACAACCGTTGCGCCTTCTGTGCCATCCCGCAGATTCGCGGCAAGTTCCGCAGCCGCAAGATTGAAGATATCTGTGCAGAAGTGGAACAACTCACGGAAAATGGTGTGCGGGAAGTAGTCTTTATCGCGCAGGACAGCACCAACTATGGCCGGGACATCTATAAACGTCCGGCTTTGGCAGAACTTCTGCGGGAAGTGGTTAAGGTGCCGAAACTCAAATGGGTGCGCACACTCTATTGCTATCCGAAATTCTTTACGGATGAACTCATTGATGTGTATGCGACGGAACCCAAGGTATGCAAGTATGTGGACCTGCCCTTGCAGCACGCCCATAACTCCGTGCTCAAATCCATGCACCGCCCGGACACCCAGGAACAGATGATTACGCTGATTAAGAAGCTGCGGGAACGCATCCCCGGCGTAACCATCCGTTCGACCTTTATCGTGGGCTTCCCCGGCGAAACGGATGCGCAGTATCAGACTCTGCGCAACTTCCTTATCGAGCAGCGCCTGGACAAGGTCGGTGTATTCACGTATTCGCGTGAGGAGGATACGCCGGCTTACAATATGGAAAATCAGATTTCCGAAGAGGTTATGCAGGAAAGATACCATGACCTCATGAGTGTGCAGAGCAAGATTTCCGAGGAAGTCAACCAGAGCTTCGAAGGAAAGGTTATCGAAGTCCTTGTGGAAGGACGCGATGAGGAACAGCCCAATATTGCGGTAGGACGCTCTTACCGTGAGGCACCGGAGGTTGACGGTCAGGTTTATATTGAGGGAGATACTATCAGCAAACCCGGTGATGTCATCAAGGTAAAAGTCCTTCAGGGCTTTACTTATGATGTTGTGGGCGAGCCGGTAAAAGAGTAAAAACCCGCATTTATTATTTATAGATTTTTGGAGGAACTTTTTGAAACAGGAACTTAAAAACTTTGGTGAGATTGAACTTAGCCGTAAGGTGCTGCAGGCGCTTAGAGAGATGGGGTTTGAGGAACCTTCCCCCATTCAGGCGCAGACCATTCCGCTTACGCTGGAAGGCCATGATGTGATTGGTCAGGCGCAGACGGGGACGGGCAAGACGGCGGCGTTTGGCATTCCGACGGTGGAAAAGATGGCCGAGAAATTCCATAAGGTGCAGGCGCTCATTCTGACGCCGACCCGGGAACTGGCCATTCAGACTGCCGAGGAACTCAATAAAATCGGCAAGTTCAAGCGCGTGCGTACACTGCCCATCTACGGCGGGCAGGCCATTGACCGTCAGATTCGTTCGCTGAAACGCGGTGTTCATGCAGTAGTGGGTACGCCGGGGCGTCTGTTGGACCATTTGAACCGGGGCACGTTAGACCTTACCAATGTCCAGACTTTGGTGCTGGATGAAGCCGATGAAATGCTCGATATGGGCTTTATTGATGATATTGAAAATATCATCCGTCAGATTCCGGATGGCCGGCAGACTCTGCTGTTCTCCGCAACGATGCCGGCGCCCATTGAAAAGCTCTCCCGCCGCTATATGCAGCATCCGCAGCGCATTACCATCACCAAGGAGAACCTTACGGTTCCTCTGATTGACCAGCTTTATTACGAAACCCGCGAAAAGTTTGAAGGCCTCTGCCGGGTGCTGGATGTGGAAGAAACCGGCAAGCTCATCATCTTCTGCCGCACGAAGCGTGCTGTTGATGATTTGACGGCATCGCTGGATGCCCGCGGCTATTCTGCCGGCGGCCTCCATGGTGACCTTTCCCAGATTCAGCGTGACCGCGTGATGAAGCGTTTCCGCGAAGGGCGCATCGACATTCTGATTGCGACGGATGTGGCGGCCCGCGGCATTGATATTGACGATATCACCCATGTCATCAACTACGATATTCCGCAGGACCATGAATCCTATGTGCATCGCATTGGCCGTACGGGCCGTGCCGGCCGCAAGGGTGTGGCCATGACCTTTATCGAGCCCAAGGAATACCGTCAGCTGCGTCTTATCATGAAGCTAGCGCATACGAAGATTCAGCGCAAGGAACTGCCGACGGCTTCGGATATGCTGGAACGGCAGAAGGACTTGGTGCAGGAGCGTCTGATTAAGACCCTGCAGCAGAATCATTATGATGATTACCATGAAATCATTTCGGATGTGGCTGCCGAAGGCTTTGATATGGTGGACATTGCCGCTGCGGCTTTGAAACTTTCCTTGGAAGGCTTTAAGGATGAAAAGAGCGATAATAACGGCTTTGGTGATACCGGCGGAGCGCCGGGCATGGTGCGCCTGTTCCTGAACATCGGCCGCAGCCAGAAAATCCGTCCGGCAGATATCGTGCGGGCCATTGCTGACGAAGCGGACATTCCGGGGGCTACCATCGGAGTCATCAACATCTACGACAAGTTCACCTTTGTGGAAGTGCCGGAAGATGTGGCAGAACGGGTTATGAACACGATGCACCGCAATACGGTGAAGGGCTATAAGGTGAATGTAGAGCCTGCCCGCAAGCGTTGATAGAATCAGCTATAACGGGAATATGTATTTTGTCATTGGCAAAATGGGAGCAATCGCGTTATAATTAGAGAATGAATTTAGGAATCCCCATTACTGTACGATAGAAAGAGGTAATGCAAGATGAATAAGAAAGCAAAGACTATTACAGCCTTAGGTCTTATGGGAGTTCTGTTTATGGGAACTGGTATGCAGCAGGCTGATGCCAAGGACAAGGCACCGGCAAAGACGGAGCAGCAGGCGAAGAAAACTTCGAATGCAAGCCAGGTTAAGAACAGCTATGTGTACACCAGCAAGGAATTTGGCTATACGCTAAAATGTCCGAAGAAACCCAATGTCATTCCTGCCAGCGCTTTGTATGAAGGCAAGGAAGGGGAAATTCTGGTTTTTGACAATGAAGGCTACAATATCAAAAATGCCTGGGTCATCATCAAGAATGCCTTTGATGATAAGAATGTGCCGGATTTGAACAGCCTCAAAGAGGAAGAGGCCAAGCAGTATCTGGCTAACCTGATGGCCACCAATCCTTATGAGAGTGTGGTAATTGTCAATCGCACCGGCAAGGAACGAGCTGTCTATGCCTTTACGGCTAAAGAGATTGCCTTTGACAGCACTGGCGATGGCAAGCCGGATTCGATAGCCAAGGCAGACAATCAGGAGATTGTTACCTTCTTCCGCGGCAACAAGGGCGGCTGCTACTCCATGCGGCTGATGGATAATCCTGAACTGCGGAGCGAGGCAGTGGATTCTTTCCAGCAGGGATTTGCCAGCTTCACGGAAAAATAACATAATTTGTCATAAATTCGGCAGGACTTTTTGATTGTCCTGCCGAATTTTAGTTTGTGTTAGAGAAAAATTTAGGCGCAAGCCATTGGGGGATATGGTTATAATGATGTATCGCAGCAAAGCGGCTGGTATGGCCGTGTTCATTGGCATGATAATGGCAGGAAGTCTTGTTCAGGCGGCAGAGGGAACGGTGTCTACTGTGGATTCCCAGGAACTGTTCCGTTCCCGCTTGGTCACGGATAACAAGGGCTCCAATGCACCACAGGCGGCTAAGGCGGTGGATGAGGCAGTGAGCAATCTGCCCCAGCTCAATTCCCGGCTGCGGTGGTCGGCGGTGAAAACTCCGGCGGAGCTTGAAGAAGAAAAAAAGGCTGCGCAGCGACAGAAAAAGGCCATTCCCATAATTATCACAGCAGCGGATATCGACAAGGAACGGAAGGCGAAGAAGAAAGGGGAAAAGACGGATACCCCTGCGCTGATTTCGCCACGGCCCATTCAGCCGCCACAGATAACGCCGGTACAGCAGCCAGCGCCGAAAAAGCCAGCGACTCCGTCTGTACCTGCTGATGCTTTGGAACTGCCACCGATTCAGCCGGTAAGCGCTGCACCGCAGCAACAGGCTAAGCCGCAGGTTAAGGCACAGGAAACGGCAGAACTGCCGCCGATAACGCCGGTGGGGCAGTCGGCAGTGCCGGTGGAAACCATTATGGATGCCATTGTGGAGTCTACCAGCATCGAGTTGGTAATCAATGATATCACGAACAATAGTGTGGAACTGCCTGCGATTCAGCCGGTAAGATAACGTTCTACATAAAAAGAAAAGACGCCCGGTGGCTGATAATCTTATCTTTATCAGTTACCGGGCTTAGTTTTGTTTAAGATGGCTTAGGCATGAACGATTTCAGTGGTTTCGACGTGTTCACCTGCTATGGTGTAGCAGGTGACGGTCAGCTTCTCCTGACTGGCGGTGAGCAGCAGGTAGTTGTTGGGGGTGGGCTGGTAGATGGCTGACTTGTCAAAATTCTTGTCGGCGGGGACGTTGTACTGCTGGTTGCCCATGGGACCGCTCATGATGTAGACAGGCCCCTTGTCGGCTGGCTCCAGCTGGTAGATATGACCGCGGTTGCGGTAGGTGTGCATATGACCGGTCAGCACCAAGTCGATGTTGAGCTTGTCGAAGAGGGGCATAAAGGCGTAGCCAACATCGCTGATGCTCATCATGCTTCTGGAGCCTCGCTGGTATTCATCATAGGCCAGTACATCTTTGTGCATGAGTACCACCCGCCAGCGGGCCGGGTGCTCTTTTACATCTTGGCGCAGCCAGGTTTTTTGTTTTTCGAGCATATCCGGATGAAGGTCTTGAAGTTCCAACATCTGGGTATTCAGCACGATGAAATGCACCGGGCCGTAATCGTAGGAGTAATAATAATTCTGCAGCTCCAGAGTGCCGTTGGCAGGCAGGTTATAGCTGAGTTCATAGCGGCGCGGGCGGCAGAATTTCCAAATCAGGCTGTAACATTCGTGGTTGCCCATCACCGGAACAAAGAGATGGCCGGGTAACTCATCTGCGACAGCGGCAAAGAAATTCTGCCATTGCCATTCCTGCTGGCCATTGTCTACGATATCGCCGTTAATGGTAAAGAAATGGGCTTCCGGATGACGCTGCCATGCGGTGCGGAAGTTTTCGCCCCAACCGGCGTAAGTCTGCCCGCATTGGGAATCGCAGAAAATCAGCGCGGAAAAATCCGTAATCTCTGCCGGTGCTGTGACAAATTCCTGCCAAGGTGTGGCCACGTTCCCCTGCCAAATGCGATAATGGTAAGTCGTTCCCGGTGTCAGGCTCTGCAGGTAAACGGTGTAATAATAATTGGTAACGCGGTCTTCGGTCAGGCTTTCCATGGCGACGGGCAGGCTTTGGCTCGGCGCCCCGTCAGCCTGATATTGCAGGCGGCAGTCCTCGAGCGGCGTTTTGCTCTGCCACATGATGGTGCGGGACGTGCGGGGGTCGCTGGTGATTAACTGGCGCAGTGCTTCAATAGGCAGAGAATAATCGGCGGCAGCAGCCAGCCGGGGGAAGAAGCCGCCAAGACCCAGCAGGAGAATTATTTTTCCAGTTAAAAAAAGAAACCTACGGCGTGAAAGCTGCAAAGTAATCACTTCTTTCTCTGTTCGTGGCGCTCATAGAGCCAGGCGCCGACGATAAGAACGATGGCAAAGATAATCACGACAATCATCCGCGTGGGGTCCTCCTGATGGGTGATGGCATCGTGGCCGATGATGGCTTCGATACCTGTGGAGGGAAATTTGCCCACGAAGGAGGCGATGACATAATCCCGGAACTTCATGGCGGACAGTGCGCCGATGGCGTTGAGCATCACCGAAGGCAGATAGGGAACCATGCGGGCGATGAGCATGACGACAAAGCCCCGGCTGCCGCTGTACTTGTCAAGATCGGACAAGGTCTTGTGACGGTTGATGATTTTTTCTGCCGCTTCGCGAAAGAAGAAGCGCAGCAGGATGAAGCTGAAGGCCACGCCGACAGTCTCGGCCACTACCGACAGAAAGATTCCCCAGCCGATGCCGAAAATCAAAGTGTTGGCGGTGGAAAAGATAATGGCAGGCGGAAAGCCCAGCGCGTTGACAAAGAGGGTCAGCAAAAAGCTGAACACCACTGCTCCGGAGCCAAACGAGGCAATGTAGCTGGCGGTCTCCTGAATATCACCCCGGGCCAGCAGGCCGCACATATGCGGCAGGAAGGCAGGATTCAGCAGATGGATGATGACAAAGAGCAAAATAATAGCAGCGAATGCGCCGAGTTTTACCACGTTCAAGGATTTCGTATTTGACAAAGAAATTCCTCCCAGACAAGATTTAATCGAAGTTATGTTTAGTATAGCACGAATGGGGGCAGAATTTATGAAAAAGATATGGTGAAACTGTCATTTTTCTCTTTCCTGTGGTAAAATAGGATTGATATACTATGTGGAGGGTGAGCCGTTTATGAAATTTAGCCGGGATATTTTCGCGGGGGCAACCATGGCGATGTCATCCTTGGCGGCTTTTACGGCAACCGCCTTCATGTGGCAGCTGGCCGGCATGGATTTTGCCGCCAGCTTTATCGTCAGCGTGTTGCTGTCTCTGGTGGGAACATTGTGGCTGGCGCATGGCGGCTATGATTTGGTGCTGACGCCGTCTTTGACGGTGACAGGCTATCTGGTATTTATCGCCGCTGTTTCGCATGGCTTGGGATGGCAGACGGTTTTGGGCAGCTGTGCTTTGGCGTCTTTGCTGGGCTGGGCATTGTGGCATTTTGCGGGCTCTGCTCTGCGCAGGGGCTGGCCGCAAATTTTTTCCTGGGGAATTCAGCTCGCGCTGGCTGTCTTTATCATCAGTTTGGGGCTCAAGCTGGGGCGCATCGTCATCACTTCTCCCTGGCAGGTGACCATGCTCGGGGATGCCGCTGACCCCTTGATGTTTTGGAGCATGGCGGGAATCGTGCTGACGGTGGCACTGATTGCCGCAGGCTGGCGCAGTGCTCTGTTTGCTGGTATGGCTGTTACGGGACTGGTCACCTTCGGCGAAGGCTTTTGGGTGATTCCTGCCGCGCCGTTTTTCCTGCCAGCAGGTCTGGATAAGGTACTCGGCCAGCTGGATTTTGCAGCTGCGAACAGTCAGGACACAGTGTTTTTCTGGATTACGGTGCTGAGCCTGACAGTTATGCTAAGTGTTATTCATGGGAGCACTTTGCAGGCATTTTGCCGGGAGAAGGAAACAGCTGTGGGCGTAAAAAAACTCTTTGTCCTCGGAGCGCTTGGCGCTCTGTGTGGGAGTTCGCCTTTGGTGGCGTCACCGGCTTCGGCGGCCAAGGTTGAAGCGGAAAACAGCCGGCAGGCGGTACTGGCAGCCGGAGCTGTTTTTGCACTGGCTATCTTCTGTGAACCGGTAATTGCGGCCATTGCTGATTTTCCGGCCATGGTGGTGCCGGTGTTGGTGGGCAGCGGCTTTTTGCTGTTGCTGGAAACTGTAAAGTCCTGTACGCTATCGCAAGCGGAAGCGGACAGAAGGGCAGAAGTTCTGTCTGTTTGTGTCATGGTTTTGCTTCTGCCTTTGACCGGGAATTTTACCACGGCTTTAGGCAGTGCTGTTATTGGCTACGCTTTGTTTATGACCATGGCAGGCAAGGCACGGCAGGTGACGAAAATAGTCTGGTTAATAAGTGGCATTTTTGCCCTTTATTATAGCTATGGAAGTATGTTTTGAGTAAGTTAAGGAGTGTACTGTTCGTGATTTTTAACCGTTGTTCAAGAGTGGTTATGGCTGGCCTTTTTGCTGGCAGTCTGGCATTGGCGCTGCCACATTATACAGAGGCTCGTCATCTGGCTATGAATCCGGAAATGGAAACCAAAGTGGATACCAATCACAAACTCAAAATGGGAGGCAGCAGCACCCGCACCGTGGAACGCGGGAAGCAGAGTCTTGAGGAGCGCATTGCGTCCATTCTGCATCCTCCTGTGGAGAAGCAGGAGACTGGCTTTCGGGTGCCACAGACCATGTCGGCCTATGATGATGCCATTATCGGTACGCCGCTGGCCAGTCAGGAACAGTGCGTAAAATACCTTTTGAGCGTCAATCCCCAGCCGGATATTTCCGTATCGCCCAAGGAACTTGTTTCCTACTACTATGAGGAAGGAGCACGGGAAGGAATTCGTCCGGATGTGGCCTTTGCGCAGGCCTTGAAGGAAACGGGCTTTTTCCGTTACGGCGGCACGGTAACGCCTGACCAGAATAATTACTGCGGCTTAGGAACCACCAGCAGTGATGTCAAAGGAGCGTATTTCAGCTCTGCACAGATGGGGGTGCGTGCCCAGATTCAGCATCTGCTGGCCTATGCTTCCACCCGCAAACCAAGCGAGCCGGTGGTGGACCCCCGCTATGGACTCGTGCGCAGCTCTTATGGTGCGCAGACCCTGAACAGCTGGACTGATTTGAATGGCCGTTGGGCTGTGCCGGGCTATTCTTATGGCCAGAGCATTATGAGCATGTTCCGGGAAATGTTATCGAAATAAGTTTGATATAGAGAGGATAATTAATACTTTATGATTACGACAAACAATGTAAGCTTACAGTTCGGCAAGCGTGTCCTGTACAAGGACGTAAACTTGAAATTTACGCCGGGTAACTGCTACGGCATTATCGGTGCCAATGGTGCCGGTAAATCCACTTTCTTGAAGCTGTTGTCCGGGGAAATTGAACCGACCGGCGGCAATATCGAAATTACCCCGGGTGAGCGCCTGGCTGTACTGCAGCAGGACCATTATGCCTTTGATGATTACGAAGTGCTGCGCACGGTTATCATGGGTCATAAGCGTCTGGTGGAAATCATGGAGGAAAAAGATGCCCTCTATGCCAAGCCGGATTTCTCGGAAGAAGACGGCATGAAGGCTTCGGAACTTGAAGCTGAATTTGCGGAACTCAACGGCTGGGATGCAGAATCCGAAGCGGCCCGCCTCTTAAATGGTCTGGGCATTCCCGAAGAGGAACACACCATGAAGATGGCAGACCTCACGGCCAAGGAAAAGGTGCGTGTACTTCTGGCACAGGCACTCTTTGGCAATCCGGATATCCTGCTGTTGGACGAGCCGACCAACCATTTGGACGTAGAGTCCATTAACTGGCTGGAAGATTTCCTGGCCGGTTTTGAAAATACCGTTATCGTGGTATCCCATGACCGTCACTTCCTCAATCAGGTCTGCACCTATATCTGTGATGTGGACTTTGGCGCCATTCAGCTCTACGCCGGCAACTATGACTTCTGGTATCAGTCCAGTCAGCTGGCTCTGCAGCTGCAGAAAGAGCAGAACAAGAAGGCCGAGGAAAAAATCAAGGAACTGCAGAACTTTATCGCCCGCTTTGCGGCTAATGCTGCTAAATCCAAGCAGGCTACCAGCCGTAAGAAGCTGCTCGATAAAATCAAGGTGGAGGACATCAAGCCGTCTTCCCGCCGATATCCATACATTGCCTTTACGCCGGACCGCGAAGCTGGTGACCAGCTCCTGCAGGTGGACGGCATTTCCAAGACCGTTGACGGTGAGCAGGTGCTCAAGAATGTCAGCTTCACGCTGAAGCGCGGCGACAAGGTGGCCTTCGTTGGTCCCAACAGCATTGGTAAGACCATGCTCTTCAAGATTCTCATGGGCGAGGAAGAACCGGATGAAGGTACGTTCAAATGGGGCGTAACGACTACGCAGGCTTATCTGCCGGCAGATAACTCTGCTTACTTTGACGGCGTGTCCCTGTCGCTCGTGGACTGGCTGCGTCAGTATTCCAAGGACCCGGATGAAACCTTTGTACGCGGTTTCTTAGGCCGTATGCTCTTCTCCGGTGAGGAAAGCCTCAAGAAAGCATCGGTACTTTCCGGTGGTGAGCGCGTGCGCTGCATGCTGTCTAAGATGATGCTCTCCGGCGCTAATGTCCTGCTGATGGACGAGCCCACCAACCATCTGGATTTGGAATCCATTACCGCACTCAACAACGGCCTTATCGCCTTCGGCGGCACGGCTCTGTTCGTATCCCATGACCATGAGTTCGTGCAGACCATTGCCAACCGCATCATCGACATTACGCCGGATGGTGTGGTAGACCGTGTAACGACTTATGATGACTTCCTGGCTAATGAAACGGTAAAACAGCAGTTAGCAGAGAAATACGGCAAGAAGTAAGCAACATACAATCAGATCTACGACTAAAGGAGCCAGTGCTATGCTGGGACAATTCTTTAAGAAAAGTGAAGATGCTGGTACCGCCAATCGGTTGAAGGAAATGGTGGCGGTCCTGCGGAAGCGGGATGTGGTCAAGGGGGTAACTCCTGAAAAGCTGCGGCAGATTCTGGAGGACCTGGGGCCGACTTATGTGAAGCTGGGGCAGGTCATGAGTATGCGTCCGGACTTTTTGCCGCCGGAGTACTGCGATGAACTGATGAAGCTGCAGACTGAGGCCAAGCCCATGCCCTTTTCCACCGTGGTGGAGGTCATTGAGCGGGAATACAACCGCCGCTGGAATCAGGTGTTCTCCTTTATTGACGAGGAAGCCATTGGTTCTGCCAGCATTGCCCAGGTTCATCGGGCGGTGCTCACCACAGGCGAAAAAGTAGTGGTGAAGGTGCAGCGGCCGGGAATCTACGAAATCATGAGCAAGGATATCGTCCTCTTGAAGCGGGCGGCCACACTGCTAAAGGTGGTCAGCCGTTCTCAGGATGTTATCGACTTCAATATGGTGCTCGATGAGATGTGGACCATTGCCAAACAGGAAATGGACTTCCTCATGGAGGCTGACCATATTGAAGAATTTTCCCACCTCAATCGGGATGTGGACTATGTGACATGTCCCCGGGTGTTCCGCAATCTATCCATGCAGCATATTTTGGTCATGGAGTATGTGGACGGTATCTGCATTGATGACTTTGCCAAACTCAAGGAACGGGGCTATGATATCAATACCCTGGGCCGCCGCTTGGGGGAAAATTACGTGCGGCAGATTATCGAGGACGGTTTCTTCCACGCTGACCCGCATCCTGGCAATATCTGGATTCGCAATGGCCGCATTGTCTGGCTGGACTTGGGCATGATGGGCAGGCTTTCCGGCCGTGACCGGGCGGCTATCCGCAAGGCGGTGTATTCGCTGGCCCACCACGATACATTCGAGATGAAGGCAGCGGTGCTTTCCTTAGGGATTGCCAAGGGGAAAATCAACCATACGGCCCTCTATCAGGATATTGATGCTATGCTGGCCCAGTACAGCAGTCTGGATTTCAGCGAACTCCAGATGGGTGTTCTGACCCGTCAGATTATGAACCTCATGCGGGTGCATAAAATCGCCTGCCCGCAGGGACTCTCCATGTTTGCGCGGGGTGTGCTGACGGTCGAAGGGGTCATGCGACTCTGTTGCCCCAAGGTCAGCTTTGTGGAGATTTTTGCCCGGAGCCTGGCGGTGGATTACAAGAAGAATTTTGACTGGAAGGACGAAATCGAAAAGGCCAAGCAGGAGGGCTTGATGCTGCTCAAAAAATCAGCCCAGCTGCCGGAGCAGATTTCCGATATCCTCAAGATGACCATGAGCGGTCAGACCAAGGTGAATCTCGATGTGACCGGTTCGGAAGAACCCTTGCGGCATCTCGACCGTATGATTAACAAGGTGATACTCGCGGTGCTGGTGGCAGCGTTGCTGTTGGGGTCCAGTACCATATGTACCACCCAGATGACACCGAAAATCATGGAAATCCCTCTATTGGGCTTTTTAGGATATTTGATAGCATTTGTACTCAGTCTAAGAATTATTTGGGAAATTCATAAGGGAGCATAGGAGGAATGACTTATGAGAGGTATTCGCGGCGCGATTGTCGTAGGTGAAAACAAAAAGGAAGAGATTTGGCAGGCGGCTAAGATGCTGTTGTCACAGATTTTGCGGCGCAACAAGGTGAAGCCGGAGGATATTGGGGCTTGCATTTTCAGTTCCACCAGCGATTTGACGGCTGGTTTCCCCGCAACGGGAGCACGCCAGATGGATGGCTTCGATAAAGTGCCTCTGTTTGACACTCGCGTGCCGGAGGTGGATGAATCCATGGAGCGCTGCATCCGTGTACTTTTGTTGGTCGATACAGACATCAAGCAGGCAGATATTCAGCATGTTTATATGGGCAAAGCACAGGAATTACGCCCGGATTTGCGGAACTTCTAAGTTTCGTTTTTTGAAAACGTAATTATCAATAATCGTTTGTTAAAATATTATAAAAGAAATTAATGGGAAATGCGCAAAGGGTCTGTACATTTCCCATTTTTTTTTGTAGAATGGTGTTTGTATGTAAAAGAATCTTTTTTCAGGTAAGGAGAGATACACATTGAGTAACATCGATACCACTTGTGTAAATGCTATCCGCGTTCTGGCAGCTGACGCTGTTCAGAAAGCAAATTCCGGTCATCCCGGCCTGCCGCTCGGCAGTGCTCCCATGGCTTATGAGCTTTGGGCTAACCATATGAACCACAATCCGAAGAACCCCCAGTGGGCTAACCGCGACCGTTTCATTCTGTCCGGTGGTCATGGTTCTACGCTGCTGTATTCTCTGCTGCACTTCTTCGGTTATGGTCTGACCATGGATGACATGAAGAACTTCCGTCAGGATGGTTCGCTTACGCCGGGTCATCCGGAGTACGGTCATACGATCGGTGTAGAAGCTACCACTGGCCCCCTCGGTGCAGGCATGGGTATGGCTGTTGGTATGGCTATGGCAGAGGCACATTTGGCTGCTGAATTCAATCAGCCCGGTTACGATGTAGTTGACCATTACACCTTCGCCCTGGGCGGCGACGGCTGCATGATGGAAGGTATCTCCTCCGAAGCGTTCTCTTTGGCCGGCACGCTGGGTCTCTCCAAACTCATCATCCTCTACGATTCCAACAACATTTCCATCGAAGGCAGCACGGATATCGCCTTCACGGAAAATGTGGAAAAACGCATGCAGGCTTTCGGCTTCCAGACGCTGACGGTTGAAGATGGTACCGACCTCGATGCTATCGGCAAGGCTATCGAAGCTGCTAAGGCAGATAAGGAACATCCGTCCTTCATCACCGTTAAGACTCAGATTGGTTACGGCTGCCCGGCTAAGCAGGGCAAGGCCAGCGCTCATGGCGAACCGCTGGGCGTGGATAACGTCAAAGCCCTCAAGGAAAACCTGGGCTGGCCGGAACCGGAAGCAACCTTCAACATTCCGCAGAATGTTTATGACCATTATCAGGAAAAGGCTGCCAAGGGTGCAGAAGCAGAAGCTGCCTGGAATAAGCTCTTTGCAGATTACTGCGCTAAGTTCCCGGAACTCAAGGCAAAATGGGATAAGTTCCATGCACCGGTTGACGCGCAGGCTCTGCTGAACGATGAAAGCTTCTGGGCTTATGAAGATAAGGCTCAGGCAACGCGAGCTGTTTCCGGCACGATGATTAACCGTCTCAAGGATATCCTGCCGAACCTCTTCGGCGGCAGTGCTGACCTGGCTCCGTCCAACAAGACGGACATGAAGGATGCCGGTGATTTCTCCAAGGCTAACTATGCTGGCCGCAACCTGCACTTTGGTGTACGTGAACTGGCTATGGCAGCTATGGCTAACGGTATCACTCTCCATGGCGGTCTGCGTAACTATGTCGCAACCTTCTTCGTGTTCAGCGATTACATCAAACCGATGGCTCGTCTGGCTGCTCTGATGGGTCTGCCTGTGACTTATGTCCTCACGCATGACTCCATCGGTGTTGGCGAAGATGGCCCGACGCATGAACCGATTGAACAGCTGGCTATGCTCCGTTCCCAGCCGAACATCAACGTATTCCGCCCGGCAGATGCTACGGAAACGGCTGCTGGTTGGTATCTGGCTGTGACCAGCGAAAAGACGCCGACGGCTCTGGTACTGACCCGTCAGAATCTGCCGCAGCTGGCTGGTTCCTCCAAGGAAGCCCTCAAGGGTGCTTATGTGGTATCCGAAGCAAAAGATGTTGCTAAGATGGACGGCATCATCATCGCTTCCGGTTCCGAAGTTTCCCTGGCTGTTGATACGCAGGCTAAACTGGCTGGCGAAGGCGTGGATGTCCGCGTTGTTTCCATGCCCTGCATGGACCTCTTTGAGAAGCAGAGTGCTGACTACAAGGAAAGCATCCTGCCCAAGAAGGTTCGCGCCCGCGTAGCTGTGGAAGCTCTCAGCGACTTTGGCTGGGGCAAATACGTTGGCCTGGATGGTGCAACGGTTTCCATGGAAGGCTTCGGCGCTTCCGCTCCGGCAGCTGTGCTCTTCGAGAAGTTCGGCTTCACGGTTGACCATGTGGCTGAAGTTGTGCGCAAGGTTGTCAGCGACAATAAATAAGACTCAGGTGTTGGTTTACATCTGATTGAATAAGACGCCCGGGGGCTGATAATACTTTTCCTTTGCTTATGCAGGCTTGCCTAACGCGACGGAAAAGTATCATCAGCCCCCGGGCTTATTTCGTGCATTACATATCTATTATGCTAAGGTGCCCGCAAAATATTAGGACAAAAATCCCGCTGCCTAAATATTTTTGTGGCAATACGGCAGGGAATGCGCTATAATCGAAGAAGAATAATACCGATAGAATCGGATTTTAGTGGGAGAGGATGAGGACGAGTGTTGAAGGTATATGCAGTGGAAGGCTTGCGGGCTGGCATGGTTGTCGGCCGGGATATTGTGGATGAACAGGGAAATGCCCTCATCAGTACGGGAACCACATTGACGAAGGAAATGATTTACGGGCTGCTGGACAGGCCGATTTTTTCCGTGTATGTGGAAGAAGAGGACCCAGTGGTTGGAGTTCCGAGCAAGGAAAACTTGCTGGATGATGATTACCTCAACTGCTATGAGTGGGTTTATCAGCAGCTGGAAGTTATCTTTGATGGGCTGGTGCAGCGGGGCGAGTTCAGTGCCAATGCTTTGCAGCGCATCATGGATGAGAAGAATTTTAACGAGCTTTGCGATGGTGCCAAGGCGGTGTCACAGATTCACAATATGGGACAGGAGGGCTCTTATCTGGTGCATCACTGTCTCCATGTAGGGATTCTGGCCGGGCTTATGGGTCGCTGGCTGGGCTGGTCGATGCTCGACCAGTACAATTTGGTCATTGCCGGTCTGTTCCTCGATATCGGCAAGATGCAGGTGCCGAAAGAAGTGCTGGAGAAGCAGGGCAAACTTACCGATGAGGAGTTTGAACAGGTCAAGCGTCATTCCCAGTATGGTCATGACCTGCTGGCCGGTACCACGCTGAATGCCAATCAGGATATCATGCAGGGTATCCTGCAGCATCACGAGCGCTGTGATGGTTCCGGGTATCCGCTGCATCTTAAGAAGGAAACCATTTCCCGCTTCGGCAGGATTCTGGCCATTTTGGATATGTATGATGCCATGGCCAGCGACCGTGTCTTTGCCAAACGCCGTTCTCCCTTTGATGTGTTTGCCACCCTTTATGATGATATTCTGGACGGCAAGCTGGATACGGAATACGGTGTACTCTTCATCAAGCATCTCTGTCATGCCCTGAATGGCAACTGGGTGCGCTTAAGCAATGGCGAGAAGGGGCAGATTGTTTATCTCGATGAAAGCCGTGTGCGTTCCCTGCCCGTGGTGCAGACGGAAAAGGGCGAGTTCATCGACCTGAACAAGAACAGGGATATCAAGGTAGAGTGCATTCTCACGGCCAACGAAGTGTGAGGCTGGCGAAAAGAGAAAATGACTGAGGCTCAATGGAATTCCATTGAGCCCTTTTAATCTTTGCGTTATAATGAAAGAATCCAAGAAAATCAGCAGGGAGGATGGACTATGGCTATGGTGCCGAAATTAAATACGATGCAGTTTGATAAAGAGATACCCTTCAAGGTAGTGGCTCCCTTCGAGCCCATGGGCGACCAGCCAAAAGCCATTGAGGATTTGGCGGCAGGCATCGAAAACGGCCAACAGGCGCAGGTGCTTCTGGGCGCGACGGGCACCGGCAAAACATACACCATTGCCAAGGTCATTGAGAAGGTGCAGAAGCCCACACTGGTCATTGCCCATAACAAGACATTGGCGGCACAGCTGGCCAGTGAGTTCAAGGCCTTCTTCCCGGAAAATTATGTGGGCTATTTTGTCAGCTACTATGACTACTATCAGCCGGAGGCCTATATTGCTTCTACGGACACCTATATCGAAAAGGATTCGTCCATCAATGATGAGATTGATGAACTGCGTCATTCGGCTACCTGCTCGCTGTTTGAGCGGCGGGATGTGATTATCGTCGCGTCCGTGTCCTGTATCTATGGCCTGGGCTCGCCGGAAAGCTACCATGAAATGGTATTGTCCCTGCACAAGGGGCAGGAGGTGCCGCGGGAGGATATTTTGCACAAGCTGGTGCAGATTCGCTATGAGCGCAATGACATTGCCTTTGAACGCGGGCGGTTCCGCGTGCGGGGCGATGTCATCGAAGTGTTCCCCGCAGGCTACAATAACCGGGCGGTGCGCATTGAACTCTTCGGTGATGAAATCGACCGCATGGTGGAGTTCGATGTGGTGACAGGCGAGGTCTATGGCGAGCGCACCCATCTGATGGTGTTCCCTGCGTCCCATTATGTCACCGAAGACGAGGATATGAAGATTGCCATGCAGGATATCCGCGATGAGCTCGATGTGCAGCTCAAAATGTTCCGTGAAAATGGCAAATTGCTCGAAGCTCAGCGCATTGAACAGCGCACCAACTACGATTTGGAAATGATGCAGGAAATGGGCTACTGTTCGGGCATTGAAAATTACTCCCGTCATTTGACGCACCGCAAGGCGGGCGAAGCGCCTTATACCCTGCTCGATTACTTTCCCGAAGATTTCCTGATTGTGGTGGACGAGTCCCATGTGACTCTGCCGCAGGTGCATGCCATGTATGCCGGTGACAGAAGCCGCAAGGTGTCCTTGGTGGAAAATGGCTTCCGCCTGCCGTCCGCTTTTGACAACCGGCCGCTGACCTTTGAGGAATTTGCGGCCCGCATCAATCAGATTATCTATGTGTCGGCTACGCCGGGCAAGTACGAAAAGGAACAGGCCCAGCAGGTGGCCCAACAGGTTATCCGTCCGACGGGACTCATTGACCCAGAAATCGAAGTGCGGCCGTTGGAGGGGCAGATTGATGATTTGCTGTCGGAAATCCGTCTGCGCATTGAGCGCAATGAGCGTGTGCTCGTCACGACCCTGACCAAGAAGATGGCGGAAAATCTCACCGATTTTCTGAAAGAGGCAGGCGTAAAGGTACGCTATCTGCATTCCGATATTGCGACCATTGAGCGCGCGGAAATCATCCACGATTTGCGGGCCGGGGAATTTGATGTGCTGGTGGGTATCAATCTCTTGCGTGAAGGTCTGGATATGCCGGAGGTGTCTTTGATTGCCATACTGGATGCGGATAAGGAAGGTTTCCTGCGTTCCGATACGTCCCTGATTCAGATTATCGGCCGTGCCGCCCGCAATGCCAATGGCCGGGTCATTATGTATGCCGACCGGATAACGGATTCCATGAAGCGGGCCATGGATGAGACGGAACGTCGCCGGGAAATCCAGCAGGCCTACAACAAAGAGCACGGCATTGTGCCTAAGACGATTATCAAGCCGATTAAACCGCTGATTGAAACCACGTTGGTTGCGGAGTCGGCGGCAAGTTATACTGCGGAGAATGGCAAAAAGAAGAAAAAACTTTCCAAGAAGGACAAGGAAAATCTCGTCAAGACGCTGCTGCGTGAAATGCAGCAGGCCTCCCGTGCTATGGAATTTGAGCGGGCGGCAGAGCTTAGGGATATGATATTGGAACTCGATGGCACGCTGCCAAAACAAGGAGTCAAATAATGGAACAATATATCAGAATCAAGGGGGCAAGAGCCCATAACTTAAAAAACATCAATGTGGATATCCCGCGGGATAAATTAGTGGTCGTCACTGGCCTGTCCGGTTCGGGGAAGTCCTCGCTGGCCTTTGATACGGTCTATGCGGAAGGTCAGCGGCGTTATGTGGAGTCGCTGTCCTCTTACGCCCGGCAGTTTTTGGGGCAGATGGATAAACCGGATGTGGATAATATTGACGGCCTTTCGCCGGCAATTTCCATTGACCAAAAGACCACGAGCCATAATCCGCGCTCCACGGTGGGGACGGTTACGGAAATCTATGACTATCTGCGCCTGCTCTTTGCGCGGGCGGGAAGGCCTCACTGTCCCAAGTGCGGCAAGCCCATTACCCAGCAGACGGTGGACCAGATGGTGGACCAGATAAAAGATTTGCCCGAGCGCACGAAGCTGCTCATCATGGCACAGGTCGTGCGGGGCAAGAAGGGCGAGCACCGCAAGATTCTCGACCATATCCGTCATGAGGGCTATGTGCGCGTGCGCATTGATGGGGAAATCTTCGATATCAACGATGATATCAATTTGGAGAAGAACAAGAAACATACCATTGAAGTCGTGATTGACCGTTTGGTCGTGCGGGAAGGTATGGACCAGCGGCTCGCTGATTCCCTCGAAACCGCTCTTAAACTCGGTGAAGGTGTGGTCTATGTGCAGGTGGTGGACGGTGAACTCTTGATGTTCAGCGAAAACTTTGCCTGTGTGGACTGCGGCATCAGCCTGCCGGAAATCACGCCGCGCATGTTTTCCTTCAATAATCCATACGGTGCCTGTCCTGTGTGTATGGGGCTCGGCAGCCATATGGAATTTGACGAGGAACTCGTGATTCCCGACCCGAAGCTGTCGGTGGGTGGCGGTGTCTTTGCGCCTCTGTCGAAGAACGTCCATTCCTATGCCATGTGTGCTATGGGAGCTGTGCTCAAGGATTATGGCTATGATCTCGATACGCCGTGGAAGGATATGGACAAAAAGACGCAGAAGGTACTGCTCTACGGTTCCAAGGACGAAAAATTCCGCTTCCATTACACCAATATGTTTGGTGAAAACAAGGAATACAATGTGGAATTTGAAGGTGTTATGCCTCTGCTGGCCCGCCGTTACCACGAAACGGATTCGGATGAAATGCGGGAGTCCTATGAGAATTACATGACCGAGATTCCCTGCTCGGCCTGCCATGGGGCGCGCTTAAAGCCGGAAACCTTGTCGGTTCTAGTCGGCGGCAAGAATATCCATGAAGTGACGGATATGAATATCCGCGAGGCAGAAAGTTTCTTTTTGAATTTGGAACTGACGCCGCGGGAGGCCAAGATTGCCAAACAGATTTTGAAGGAAATCCATGCGCGGCTGAACTTTCTCTTAAATGTCGGCCTGGATTATCTGACGCTGTCGCGGGCGGCAGGTACGCTCTCTGGCGGCGAGGCCCAGCGCATCCGTTTGGCTACGCAGATTGGATCGGGGTTGCAAGGCGTGCTCTATGTACTCGACGAGCCCAGTATCGGCCTGCATCAGCGGGACAACAACCGCCTGCTTGAAACGCTCAAAAATCTGCGGGATTTGGGCAATACCCTGCTCGTGGTAGAACATGATGAAGACACGATGTATGCCGCTGACCATATCATCGATATCGGCCCAGGGGCCGGTGAACATGGCGGGCAGGTGGTAGCGCAGGGAACAGCGCAGGAAATCATGCAGGTGCCCGAATCGGTGACGGGGCAGTATCTTTCCCGCAAGAAGTATATTCCCGTTCCCTCCCGCCGCCGTCCGGGAAATGGCAAATGTCTGGAAGTTGTAGGGGCTGCGGAAAACAACCTCAAGGATATCAATGTGAAGTTCCCCTTGGGAACGCTGACGCTGGTCACGGGCGTGTCCGGTTCGGGCAAGAGTACGCTGGTCAATGAAATCCTCTACAAGGGCATTGCCTCACGGCTCTACCATGCCAAGGGCAAACCGGGCAAACATAAGAAAATCAAGGGTTTGGAGCATATCGATAAGATTATCGATATCGACCAGCAGCCCATTGGCCGCACGCCGCGTTCCAATCCGGCCACCTATACCGGCGTTTTTGATGCGATTCGGGAGTTGTTCAGTCAGACCAGTGAGTCCAAGGTGCGCGGCTATAAAGCCGGACGGTTCAGTTTTAACGTCAAGGGGGGCCGCTGTGAAGCCTGCAAGGGCGACGGCATTTTGAAGATTGAAATGCACTTTCTGCCGGATGTCTATGTGCCCTGCGAAGTCTGCAAAGGGGCGCGGTACAATCGCGAAACGCTTGAAGTCCGCTACAAGGGCAAGACCATTGCCGATGTGCTCGATATGACCATTGATGAAGCCGTGGTGTTCTTTGCCAATGTGCCGAAGATTGCCCGCAAGCTGCAGGTGATTCAGGATGTGGGTTTAGGTTATATCAAGCTAGGGCAGCCGGCAACTACGCTGTCTGGTGGTGAGGCGCAGCGCGTAAAATTGGCTACGGAACTTTCCCGCCGCAGTACGGGCAAGACGCTTTATATTTTGGATGAACCGACTACAGGTCTGCATTCAGCGGATATTCATAAGCTGCTGGGCATTTTGCAGCGGCTGGTCGATGGTGGCGATACGGTCGTGGTCATTGAGCATAATCTCGATGTGATTAAGACGGCTGATTATATTATCGATTTGGGGCCGGAAGGCGGCGACAAGGGCGGTACTATTGTGGCCTCTGGCAGACCTGAAGATATTGTGAAGGTTCCGGCTTCGTATACTGGGAAGTTCTTGAAGCCGCTCTTGGAAGAAAAGAACGAATAATAATACGCACCATTGGATTCGCGGCAGTTGACGCGGGGCCGGGGCATTGGCTGTCCTTCGCTATGGTGCTTAGCTAAAACCGATTTTTGCCTTTCAATTATGTATCTGTAAAAGTCAAAACTCGCTGTGCTCAGACAGTAGACTTTTACAGATATAACGGATGTAGGCAAAAATCGGTTTCTTTACGCTAAGCGCCATACGCTGCGGACAGTCAACGCCCTGGCCCCGCTCAATGTGCAATGCTTAATGATTAATGACTAATCTTAAAGCTTTACGCTTTTATGTAGTTGCGGAATCGTTATTTTTTGTTAGAATAGGAGAGGTGAGGGAAAGGACGGTGAGGTATGTGCAAACAGTCAGCAATGTGCTGAATTTGGTTAAGGCGGCAATATTACCGGCTTTGGCTAAGGCTAAGGTGGTGGTAGATGCTACGGCGGGCAATGGCAACGATACGTTGTTTTTGGCCGAGCATACTGGTGACGAGGCAAAAATTTATGCCTTTGACATTCAGCAGGCGGCGCTGGATAATACCCGGATGAAGACGGCAGCTTATGCGCAGAGGATTGTGTATGTGCTGCGCAGTCATGCGGAGCTTGATTGTGTTGTGGCGGAAGATATTGACTTGGCGATGTTCAATCTGGGGTATCTGCCGGGTGAGGGGCATAATGTTACCACCCAGGTTGAAAGTACCAAGGAAGCGCTCCGGCAGGTGCTGGCGAAATTGAGTCTAAATGGTGTCTGCGTGCTGGTGGTTTATCCCGGCCATGAAGCAGGGGAACAGGAAGCGGCAATGTTGGAGGATTATCTGTCTGCTTTGGCGAAGCAGGATTATACGGTGGGCTGTTACCGACTGCTCAACCATAGCAGGACGGCCCCTTACGCCTATGTGGTGGAAAAAGTGCGCAAAAGGAGCGAGGATTAAATGTTTAACTGGAGAAAGAAATTAGCGGCAACATTGCTGAGCATGGTGCTGGCTTTGCCGTTGCCGGCCTATGCATCGGTGCAGAAGGATGGGGTTCATATCACGGTGCTCCACACCAATGATATGCATGCCCGTGTACAGAGTTCGGATGATGAGGGCAAGACCATTGGTATGGACTGGCTGGCCGGTGCAATTTGGAACCAGAAGGGTGCCGATGCGGATACGCTGGTGCTCGATGCCGGAGATACTTTTCATGGTGTGACGTTAATCAACCTAAGCCGGGGCAGCAATATGGCCATGCTGATGAATCTGTCCGGCTATGATGCCATGACGCCGGGAAATCACGATTTTAACTTTGGCAGCCAGCGGCTGGTGGAATTGGCCAGTATGTTGAATTTTCCTGTGTTGAGTGCAAACCTCATGGATAAGGAGCAGAAGCAGTATGTCTTCCGCCCTTATAAGAGCTATGAGTTTAATGGCG
Organism: Selenomonas ruminantium AC2024; assembly: GCF_000687995.1. Lineage (NCBI taxonomy): Bacteria > Bacillati > Bacillota > Negativicutes > Selenomonadales > Selenomonadaceae > Pseudoselenomonas > Pseudoselenomonas ruminantium. The sequence continues at coordinate 2,525,103 of NZ_JIAC01000001.1, read as the reverse complement.
TCAAGGTAGCGGTGGTGGGACTGACGACGCCGGAAACTGCCTATAAGACCAACCCGTTCAATGTAAAAGATGTTGCTTTTGCTGACCCTATTGCGGTGGCCAAAGAGCTGGTGCCGAAGCTGCGGGCAACGCATGATGTGGTAATCGGCCTTGTGCATATCGGGATTGATAAGAGCTCCGTGGTGACTACGGACCAGATTGTTAAGGCGGTGCCGGGCTTTGATGTCATCATTGACGGCCACAGTCATACGAGCCTGCCCAAAGGTATGAAGGTGGGTAAGACGTTGATTTGTCAGACCGGTTGGCATGGTCATGCCCTGGGCAAAGTGGAACTGGTGGTAAAAGACCATAAACTGCGTAAGGTACATGCTTCCTTGTTAAATCGTCAGGGCGTAGAAAAACTGGCGCAAAAGCCGGATGAAGGTGTAGCGCAGGCTTTGCAGGAAATCAATACGCAGGTGAAAATGGAAACCGAAACTGTAGTGGCTGAAAGTCCGCGGGAACTTAACGGTGCGCGGGAGCTTGTGCGTACGCAGGAGTCGGAACTGGGCAACCTTACGGCGGATGCTCTGCGGCAGGCAACGGGCGCGGATGCAGCTGTGGTCAATGGCGGTGGCCTGCGTACCAGTCTTCCCGCAGGAAAGATTACCAAGGGGGACGTGCTGAATATTTTCCCGTTTAACAATCGGGTGATAACCTTGGCGGTGGATGGCAAAACGCTCAAGTCCATGCTGGAATTATCCGTGCAGTATCTGCCGGCGACTTTTGGTGGCTTTTTGGATGTCAGCGGCATGACCTTTACGGTAGATACCAAGGCACCTGCAGGTAAGCGTGTCAGTGAAATCAAGGTGCAGGAACAGCCGTTAGAGGAGAACAAAATCTATACGTTGGCGCTTAATGATTTCACCGCGGCCGGAGGCGATGGTTATGATATGCTGAAGGGCGCACAGATGAAAGGTGACTTTGGTCCGCTGGAAAGCATTTTTGTGGAGTATTTGCAGAAAAATGGGTTGCAGGGGATTGAGCTTGGACGCATTACAATGAAGTAACATTTATATACTAAGACGCCCGATGGCTGAAGAGTTTTTCAGTCATCGGGCTTTTGCGTTAATTACAATTTGCCAGTACGTGCTGAAATTTTTTGTTACAGCTCAGTTTGGGCGGAGGTGGTAATACTTTTCGCCGTTGCACTGAATGACCCACAAGCAAATATATGGGCTTTTTAGTTACCTGCGCCGGGCAGGACCGGCGGCGCGTATATTCAGCTCAGTGTCTAGCTGATGCCGTTTGTGGGCCAGTCCTCACTACGTTCGGACAGTCGTTCCACGGCGAAAAGCATCACCACCTCCGCCCTAAGCGATGCCCGTATAAGACGGCATTTTCGTAGTGACAAGCAGCAAGTACATCGATGTTTTTGTTACGGGAGAGACGAGTTCGTGGCAATTGCCTAATCCGTAACTTGGGGCGAACGAGGGAGTGATTTTTCTGTAGGGAGCGACTGCCTGAACGCAGTGAAGGCCGGCCCCTGTAGAAATTAGCTAAGCAAATACGCTGAAAGCAGCGCCGTTGGCCTGCCCGGCGCGAGTAACTGGACAGCTCTATCTTGCGAAGGGGTCGTTTAGCGGAAAACAGAAAAATTACTCCCTCGTTTGCCCCTGACAACGTATGAACAGGGTACCTTTATCACGAACTGAACTCTCCTACAAACTGCAATTGCAACTTAAAAACTGACCCGTCAATTGACGAGTCAGTTATGAAAAAAGGGAACTTATGCGTTTTCTTTGCGGAAATTATCCATGAACTGGGCGAGTTTTTCAGCACCCTCATACGGCATGGCGTTGTAGATGGAGGCACGCATGCCGCCAACGCTGCGGTGGCCTTTGACACCACTAAGGCCCTGCGCTAAAGCTTCTTTTACGAATTTTGCTTCGAGTTCTTCAGAGGGCAGGCGGAAGGTGACATTCATGAAGGAACGGCTGTCCTTGTCGGCATGGCCTTTGTAGAAGCCGTCAGAATTGTCGATGGCATCGTAGACTACTGCGGCTTTCTTCTTGTTGCGTTTAGCCATTTCCTCAAGGCCGCCTTCAGCCTTAATCCAGGCGGCAACTTTACCGACCATGTAGATGCAGAAAGCAGGCGGTGTGTTGTAGAGGGAATCCTTTTCGAGGAAGGTGCTGTAGCGGAACATGGTCGGCAGAGTCTTGGGGCTCTTGGCGAGCAGTTCTTTTTTGGCAACGACGAGCACGACACCAGCCGGGCCTAAGTTCTTCTGCACGCCGGCATAGATGAAGTCAAACTTCTTGAAATCGAGCGGGCGGGAGAGCATGTCCGAGGACATATCGGCGAAAAGGGGCACGCCATTGGTTTCGGGAATGTAGTGATATTCCGTGCCGTAAATGGTGTTGTTGTAACAAAGATGTACATAGGCGGCATTCGGATTGATTTTGAGTTCTTCCTGAATGGGAATGTGCTTGAAGTCGCGGTCCTTGCTGGAAGCGGCGATTTCACCTACCCCTAAGAGTTCCGCTTCTTTGTAGGCCTTGGAGGCAAAACTGCCGGACAGGACATAGCTGCCGGGATGGTCTTTGCTTGCAAAGTTCAGCGGAATCATGGCGAACTGCTGGCTGGCACCGCCCTGACAGAACAGGACTTCGTAATCATCACCGAGGCCCATGAGTTCCTTGATGTCGGCTTTTGCCTGCGCGTGCACAGCAGCATAGGGCTTAGCACGGTGGCTGATTTCCAGAATGGACATGCCGCTGTCACCGAAGTTCAGAAATTCAGCCTGAGCTTCTTTGAGTACCGACAGGGGCAGGGTTGCCGGGCCGGGGTTAAAGTTATATACGCGATTTGCTTCCATGGAGTACCTCCTAAAAGTAAAAAACTTACAATGTTACATATAGCGGATATTTTTCTCTATTTTACCCCTAATTTTTTATAAAAGCAAGGGCAAAAACAAATATTGTTCCTCTATAAAATACAGATGGCGAAACTGAAAAGATAAATTTTACAGATTTACGAAAAATATCTTGACATACCTGCGGAATAATGATAAGCTTACATCAATTTCAAAATTAAACAATATAAAACCGATGAAGCGGAGATAACGGCTTTTACGCCTTTACAGAGAGCCTGCGTTGCTGGAAGTCAGGCAAGAAACGAATTGTCAAATGGACCGCCGAGGGTGCAGTCAAATGGTTTGACCTGTCAGGCCAGAGTATTCTGCAACGTGAGGAACGCGTGAGTTTCCGGGGATATGGTTGTATCCTGCAAAGCGCATGGCTGAAAGCCATGAAAACAAGGTGGCACCGCGGATAGTGTGAAAGCTTTTCGTCCTTGATAGAATGGATTGTTCTGTCAAGGGCGTTTTCTATTGCCTGAGTTATGGCAGAACCGTGCCGGAGTTTTTGTATCGAAGGAGGATTTACCATGATTGAGCAGGCTATTGTAAAGATTGTCAGCAAAGAGGATTTGACTTATGATGAAGCTTACGCTGTGATGAATGAGATTATGAGCGGCAAGACTTCACCCACGCAGAATGCGGCGTTTCTCGCGGCACTTTCCACTAAGAGTGCCCGCGCGGAAACTACCGAAGAAATCGCCGGCTGTGCGGCGGCCATGCGTGACCATGCGACAAAAGTGGACACGGGCATGGATATCTGCGATATTGTCGGCACTGGCGGCGACCATTCCCAAAGCTTCAATATCTCCACGACGGCAAGTTTAGTGGCGGCTGCGGGCGGGGTAAAAGTCGCCAAGCATGGAAATCGGGCAGCATCCTCCAAATGCGGCACGGCAGATTGTCTGGAGGCGCTGGGCGTCAATATCGAGCAAAGCCCGGAGATGTGCAAGAAACTTCTCAATGAAGTGGGCATGTGCTTCTTCTTTGCGCAGAAGTATCATACTTCGATGAAATATGTCGGCGCTATCCGCAAGGAACTCGGTGTGCGGACGGTGTTCAATATCTTAGGCCCGCTGACCAATCCCGGCAGTCCGACCCGCCAGCTTTTAGGTGTTTATGATGAATACCTCGTGGCACCGCTCGCGCATGTGCTCAGCAGTCTTGGTGTTAAACGGGGCATGGTGGTTTACGGCAAGGATAAATTGGATGAGATTTCCCTGTCAGCGCCTACGGCGGTCTGTGAAATCCGCGATGGCTGGGTCAAGGCGTATACCATTAAACCGGAGGACTTCGGCATGGAGCGATGCACGAAGGATGATTTGGTGGGCGGCACGCCCGCAGAAAACGCCGCGATTACCCGCAGTATTTTGCAGGGCGAGCGCGGGCATAAACGCAATGCCGTGCTCCTAAACGCCGGAGCGGCGCTCTATATTAACGACAAAGCACCGACTTTGGCGGAAGGCATAAAACTTGCGGCAGCGCTTATCGACTCCGGCAAGGCCATGGCAACATTGGAGAAACTCATTGAAGTAAGCCAGAAAGCGCAGGCGGTGGCATGAATGTATTAGAGAGATTAGCAGGTTACGCCCGCGAACGGGTGGAGGCAGCGAAAGCAGAAAAGCCGCTCGCGCAAATCCGTGAGGAGGCAATGGCTTTGCCCAAAGGGGATTTTGCCTTTGAACAGGCTTTGCGGAAAAAGGACATGTCCTTTATCTGCGAATGCAAGAAGGCTTCGCCGTCCAAGGGTCTGATTGCTCCGGACTTTCCCTATTTGCAGATTGCCAAGGAATACGAGGCTGCTGGCGCGGATGCAATTTCCGTATTGACGGAGCCACGCGAGTTTTTAGGCCGTGATGCTTATCTGCGGGAGATTGCGGCGACGGTGAATATTCCCTGTCTGCGCAAGGATTTCACTGTGGATGAATATATGATTTATGAAGCCAAACTTTTGGGCGCGGCAGCGGTGCTCTTGATTTGCTCCCTGCTTACGGAGGAGCAGATTCGGAAATACTTGGCCATCTGCGATAAGCTGGGGCTGTCGGCGCTGGTGGAAGTCCATGATGAAGCAGAAGTAAAGATGGCCTTAAATGCGGGGGCGCGGATAATCGGCGTCAATAACCGCAATCTCAAGGATTTTTCCGTAGACCTCAATAATAGTGCCAACTTGCGTGAACTGGTGCCTGCAGATATCATCTTTGTAGCCGAAAGCGGCATCAAAGATGCAGAAGATGTCAAAGCCGCTGTGAAGATGGGCGCCAGCGCTGTGTTGGTGGGAGAAGCCCTGATGCGGGCGGAAGATAAGAATGGAAAACTAGCGGAGTTTTATGCCGCTGCGGATAGAGTAAAGGAGAGTTTGCAATGACCAATCCTCAGGGAAGATTTGGCATTCATGGCGGGCAGTATATTCCCGAAACCTTGATGAATGCCGTTATCGAATTAGAAGAAGCCTATAACCACTATAAAAATGACCCGCAGTTCCAGAAGGAACTCACGGAACTCTTAAATGACTATGCCGGGCGTCCGTCACGGCTCTATTATGCAGAGAAGATGACCCGTGACTTGGGCGGCGCCAAAATCTACCTCAAGCGTGAGGACTTAAACCATACCGGCGCCCATAAAATCAACAATGTGCTGGGGCAGGCACTCCTGGCCAAGAAGATGGGCAAGACTCGCCTGATTGCTGAAACCGGCGCGGGTCAGCATGGTGTGGCTACGGCTACGGCGGCCGCACTTATGGGTATGGATTGCGTGGTCTTTATGGGCAAGGAGGACACGGAGCGGCAGGCGCTCAATGTCTACCGCATGCGTTTGCTCGGTGCCAAGGTTGTAGCGGTTACTTCCGGTACGGCAACGCTTAAAGATGCCGTATCCGAAGCCATGCGCGAATGGACGACCCGTATCAGCGACACGCATTATTGCTTGGGTTCCGTTATGGGGCCGCATCCGTTCCCGACGATTGTCCGTGATTTCCAGGCGGTTATCTCGCAGGAAATCAAAAGTCAGATGTTAGAGAAAGAAGGCCGCCTGCCGGATGCGGTGCTGGCCTGTGTGGGCGGCGGCTCCAACGCCATCGGCAGTTTCTATCACTTCATTGAGGATGAGCAGGTACGGCTGATTGGCTGTGAAGCTGCCGGCCGGGGCATTGACACCTTTGAAACGGCGGCGACCATCAATACAGGCCGTGTGGGGATTTTCCATGGCATGAAATCCTATTTCTGTCAGGATGAAAATGGTCAGATTGCACCAGTGTATTCCATTTCAGCAGGGCTTGACTATCCCGGTGTCGGCCCGGAACATGCCCACCTGCACGATATCGGGCGGGCAGAGTATGTGGCGATTACCGATGATGAAGCGGTGGAGGCGTTTGAATACCTCTCGCGGACGGAGGGCATTATCCCTGCGATTGAGTCCTCCCATGCCATCGCCCATGCCATGAAACTGGCACCGCAGTTGGACAAGGATAAAATCATCGTTGTAACGGTATCCGGACGGGGCGACAAAGACTGTGCCGCCATTGCCCGCTATCGGGGGGAGGATATTCATGAGTAATATTGCAAATGCATTCAAGAACGGCAAAGCCTTTATACCCTTTTTTACCTGCGGTTTCCCCGATATGGAAACGAGCAAGGCCGCGATTAAGGCGGCTGTGGATAACGGCGCTGACCTTATCGAACTGGGGATTCCCTTCTCTGACCCGACTGCCGAAGGGCCGGTGATTCAGCGTTCCACTTTGGGCGCGTTAAAAAATGGTGTCAATACCAACAAGATTTTCAAAATGGTCAAGGAACTGCGGCAGGACGTCACGATTCCGCTGGTCTTTATGACCTATGCCAATGTGGTGTTCTCCTATGGCGGGGAGGATTTCTTTGTCAAATGTCAGGAAGTGGGCATTGATGGCATTATCCTGCCGGACTTGCCCTATGAGGAAAAAGAGGAATTCTCAGCACTCAGCGAAAAGTACGGTGTGGATTTGATTTCCATGATTGCGCCGACGTCTCATGAGCGCATCGCCATGATTGCCAAGGAAGCCACGGGCTTTATCTATGTGGTCAGCAGTCTGGGGGTTACTGGTGTGCGCAAGGAAATCACCACGAATCTGACGGAAATGGTGGAGGAAATCCGCAAGGTTACGGATGTGCCCTGTGCCATTGGCTTTGGCATTGCCAATCCCGACCAGTCTAAGCGCATGGCACAGATTGCCGACGGCGTGATTGTGGGGTCGGCAATTGTGAAATTGCTCGAAAAATACGGGAAGGATGCGCCGGAGTATGTGGGAGCTTATGTGAAGTCTATGCATCCGCGAAATCTGCTGTAAGTTCAAAATGGTAGCCAGAAGATAGAATCACACTGGGATTAGCTGGCTAGGCTGAGCTGCCCGTTGACATGTCAAATTGACTTGTCAACGGGTTTTTCTTATGTGCAGGAATCTGGAATGATGTCCTAAAAGCAGGAATTTTACGAATTAAAGAGAAAATTATTAACTAATAAAGATAATTTTATATTTTTATAGAATAGGGGAAACACCGCGGAGAAATGGATTGGGAAAGGATATAGATGATTATGAAAAAATATTTTTATATTGGTATTGTCGTTATCCTCATGATATCTCTGGCTATTGTTGGTTATGGGGCATGGCTTAATTACAGTGATGAGAATCAGATAGCCAGTCGCATGGACAACAGAACGCTGCAGCTCAAGGCGGCCAAGGCGGAAGTTCGGGAGATGCAGCCCAGCATTACCATGGAGACGGTGCGCTTTGTCAGTGAGCGTATGACGGATGCGGTGGCCCTCACGGATGGACGTATCCTGCAGTGGTATGTGGAGAAGAACAGCAACGTGAATAAGGGGCAGGTATTGCTCTCCATGGCTAATGACCAGATTCCGCTGAAGATACAGCAGGCTACCAGTGCGGTAAGCCGCGCCGAGGCAGCCCTGGCGCAGGCCAATAGCTCATACCGTCGGCAGCAACGGCTTATGGCCAAGGACGCTACTTCCCATGAGAAATATGAGGAGGCAGAGGCCCGCTACCTGGCTGCCAAGGAGGCTCTGCGCGAGGCTGAAAGCCAGCGGGATCAGTATCTGGTGCAGAAGAACTGGCTCTCTGTGACCTCACCGGTGGATGGGGATGTGCTCCTTATCTATCAGCGGGAAGGTGCTTATGTACAGGCGGGCACGCCCGTGGCGCTGGTGGGCAATTTCGACCGGTTGACCTTTGCACTGACGGTAGCAGACAGCAGTACCCGGCGGATGGAGCTGGGAGAGTCTTTCGAACTGAAATTCCCCAACCGCTGGAGTATGGGCAAGGCTTATGATACGGAGTTTGGCGCTGGCAATCAGGGCTGGAATCAGAAGGTGAAGGCGACGCTCCGGGAAATCGTGCCGCCGCTGTCCGAGCCTGCTGATGTGCGGCGGGCCGTATGGGAAGTGGACAACCGCACGCATCTGTTGGAGCCATTGACCTATACGGGCGTCATTATGCAGGCTGTTAATCCTTATAAGTGCCTGACCGTGCCATTAAGTGCCATGTATGACAACGCGCGCAATGCGGTTTTTGTCGTGGATGGAGACGGCATTATCCATCTGCGTTCCGTGGTGACCGGAGCGGATGATGACAAGTATATCGAGATACGCGAGGGCCTGTCTGAAGGAGATATCGTGCTAGTGGGCAACTTCGAGGGCCTGGAGGATGGCATGAAGGCGGAAATTGTGCTGGAAGGGGAGAATAGCTGATGGACAAGCAGGAAAAGGATAATAAATCCCCAGAGGGCGCAGCAGAGCGCTGGACGCGCAGCAACAATCAGATTTTCAGCCAGGAGGCGCTAGACAAGATGCGCTCCCCGGAGAAACTGGATACAGTGCTGCCCATCACCACTCCACTCGGTTGGATGGGACTGGTGGCAGTAGCAGTAATGGTTTTTGCAGTGGTTATCTGGTCTGTTTTTGGTTCCTTTACCGTCAAGGCTGACGGCATGGGGCTTATCATGGATGTTTCCGGCGTGGCAAAGATTTCCACGGTATCCGGCGGCACCATTGATGAACTCTTTGTCCGTCCCGGTGTCAAGGTGAAAAAAGGGGAGATTGTCGCGCATCTTTACCAGTCCCAGGAGACAACGGCTGCCCGCATGGCCCAGTATGGGCCGGAATTGGCTGCCAACAGCCGGGATGCAGTGAATCGGGTGCATGAGTTCGATTCGCGGCGCAATCAGAAGGAGGCGGCGGAGTATATCCACTCCCCCTATGACGGGACAGTGAGTGAAGTCCTCGTGGCTGCCGGTTCTGTGGTAGGCGGCGGGGTGCCCATCGTCAACGTGCGCGTGGAAAATACCAGCGGCGACCTTCGAGGCGTGCTCTATATCCCCGTGGACAAGGGCGGCAAACGGGTGGAGAAAGGACAGACAATACAGCTGGCCCCCAATGGCGTGGATGTTTCCCAGTCGGGCAGCCTGTTGGGCATTGTGCGCTCCGTCTCCGAGTATCCCATTTCGCCGCAGGCCATGCAGAAGGAACTCGGCAATGAACAACTGGCGCAGTGGATTCTCCAAAGTCAGCAGAGTGCAGTGATGGAAGTGAACTTTGATTTGGTAAAAGACCCTGGTTCGCAGTCGGGTTATCTCTGGACTTCTTCCGTAGGCGAGCATAAGCCCATAACGCCGGGCAGTTTCTGCACCGGTTCCATCATCATCGAGCGGCGTCCGCCCATCGAGAAGGTTTTCTATAAATTGAGCCAATGGCTGAGGAACAGGTGAGGCCATGTTAGAGAAAGTGAAACGCATATTCACAAGGGACTGCAGCCGGGTAAAAGTTCCGACCATCCTGCAGATGGAGGCTACGGAATGTGGCGCGGCGGCTCTGGCCATGGTGCTGGCTCATTACGGCCTTTGGATACCGCTGGAAAAGCTTCGGGCTGAGTGCGGTGTAAACCGCGATGGTTCGAAAGCCAGCTGTGTCATACGGGCGGCACGGAATAGAAAGTGTCAGGCAGATGGTTACCGCTGGTCAACGGATGACCTGTTGGAGCTCCTGCCGGAAAATCCCTTTCCCTTGATTATTCATTGGGAATTCAATCATTTTGTGGTGCTGGAAGGTATCAAAAACGGCAAAGCCTATCTCAACGACCCCGCCATGGGGCGGCGTACCGTGCCACTAGAGGAGTTTCGTACCTCCTATACGGGCGTATCTCTCTATATCGAGCCGGGAGAGGACTTTGTAAAAGCCGGTCACCGCTACAATGTTTTTAAAGACTTGGGCAAAAAGCTCATGGAGGACCATTGGGCAGCCCTGTTCATTCTCATACTGGAATTTTGCGCCATTATTCCCGGTCTGGCCGGGCCGGTCATGAGCCAGATTTTTCTGGATGAAATTCTGACACGGAAGCATCTGAACTGGATGACGAGTTTTTGTATGGCCATGACGGCCTCCTTTATTCTGTCGGGCATCATGACCTGGCTGCGGGCGGTTGTGCTCACCCAGTGGCAGAGAAAGCTGACACTGGCGGATTCTTCCAGCTATTTCTGGCATCTGTTGAAGCTGCCCATGCAATTTTTTCATCAGCGCTATGCTGCTGAAGTGGCGGGTCGTGTGGGTTTCAATGAATCCATTGCTGGTGTCCTTTCAGGGCCTGCAGCTACGGCTGTGCTGGACTTTTTCGTAGCGTTATTCTATCTGTTGCTGCTGCTGCAGTACAATGTGACCCTGACCATTATCGGCGTACTCTTCAGCTCGGTGGAAATCGTGTTGTTCCTGGCTATGCGGCGGCATCTGACCGACCTCAATATGCGTATACAGCAGGATGCAGGCAAGGCTTATGGTGTGGCCATGAATGGATTGCGCATGATTGAGACCATCAAGGCCAATGGTGATGAGTCGGACTTCTTCACTAAATGGGCAGGCTATCAGACGAAAGTCCTTACCGCCTCCCAGGAGACGGCTCTTTGGGCCATGTCCGTGAAGATGCTGCCCACATTGCTCTCGGGTATCAACGGTGCCCTCATCATGACCATCGGTGGCTTCTCCATCATGGAGGGCGCCATGACTGCCGGTATGTTTATGGCTTTCCAGCATCTCATGCGCAGCTTTGAAGCTCCTGTCAATGCATTGGTGGGGCTCGGGAGCACCCTGCAGACCACAGAAATGCAGATGCAGAGGCTCAATGATGTGCGCTGCTATGAAGTGGACAGCCTGAACTTTCCTGCAGATGAGGAAGAAAAGAGCAAAAAATTTCCCATGGATAGGCTTTCGGGGGAGGTAACCCTTGATGATGTGAGCTTTGGTTACAGTCCGTTGGAGCCGCCCCTGCTGGAACATTTTAACCTCCATGCCAGCCCTGGCGACTGGGTAGCGGTTGTGGGTGCCTCCGGCAGCGGGAAGTCCACTTTTGCGAAAATCATCACGGGACTTTATGAGGAATGGTCTGGCACGCTGGCCTTTGATGGCACACCTCGGCGGCAGGTGCCGCGGCAGGTTATCACGAGCTCGCTGGCAGCAGTAGACCAGGACATCTTTCTGATTACCGGCACGGTGGCAGAAAATATTGCCCTCTTTGACAGCACTGTGCGCAAGAGCGACATCATCGCGGCGGCCAAGGATGCCTGCATACATGAGGATATCCTGCAGCTGGATGGTGGCTATGAGGCCCAGGTGGCGGAAGGCGGCGTGAATTTCTCCGGCGGTCAGCGCCAGCGGCTCGAAATCGCCCGCGCGTTAGCCGTGAATCCCTCGATTCTCGTGCTGGACGAGGCCACCAGCGCCCTCGACCCCATTACGGAAAAGAAGGTGCTAGAAAATATCCGGCATCGTGGCTGCACCTGTCTGATTGTGGCCCACAGGTTGTCCACTATCCGGGACTGCGATGAAATCATCGTCCTCTCCCATGGCAAGATAGTGGAGCGTGGCATCCATCGGGAAATGGTGCAGCATGACGGCCCCTACCGTAGGCTTATCGAGGAGCGGGAGAAAGAAGAAATGGAAACTATGGATGAATGAAGGAGGTAATGCCCATGAAGGAAAATATGCGTTTATTAGCAGGGCAGCGCTTTCTTCTTGAGGATGATAAGAGCTTTTGGCAGGTGCTTTCCGGACAGGTGGAAGTCTATGCGGTGCCCAGCAGCGGCAAGCTTTCTTTCCGCCGCTGTTATCTGATGGAGCTGACCTCTGGGGAAGCAGTATTTCCGGCCATGGATGAGTTCGAGGAAGTCCGTATACAGATTTATGCCGTAAACGACGCTGTGCTGAGTTGCACTACCTTGTCCGGGGCAGAGCCCGCTGAACTTCGCCCGCTGATGGAGCACTGGTTCAGGAGTCTGGTGCGTATTCCCTGGCTGCGTCTTATCGCCGACAAGGGCGATGATATGCTCCGGCAGTGGCAGCAGGCAGATATGCTGGCAGACTTTACAGACAGGGAATCCCTGCTGGAGGAGTTCGTCCAGCATGAGGAGCTTTTATCCACGCTGCTTGGAATGCGTTTCGGAGCGGAGGATGAGCGTCACTCCCGCCGCATTTTGCAGAAGAAGAATGCCAAGAAGACGATGGTGGAAAACGGCATCCGGAGTCTTTTGGGAGAGGAACAGCTCTTTGCCGGGACGTGGGCGCAAAACCGCAGCAACCATCTGCTTTCGGAAGTGGAATATGTGGTGGAGCAGGTCGCCAAGGCCCTTTCCATGCCGACGTCGTTTCTGGGCAATATGAAGGATAAGGTGCAGGACAAGGAGCCTGTAGCGCTATTGCGCCGCTTCATCCAACAGGGCAATATGCAGATGCGCCTGGTGAGCTTGCCCGAGGGCTGGTACAAGAAGGACACAGGTGTCATGATTGGCTTCTACACTCCGCCTGGGCATCATGAGAAGCTGTTGGCGGCTTTTATTCCCGACAGCCCGGAAAGCTATCACATTCTGCTGCGGGAAAAGCCGGAGGGCATCCCGCTTACGGATGCGGAGGTGAAGAACATAGCCAAGGATGCCTTCCAATGCTATGCGGGCTTCCCGTCCCGTGCGCTGAAACTGTGGGATTTGGTGAAGTTCATGTTTCACCAGTGCTGGAAGGCAGACTATCGCACGATTATCATTTGCAGCCTGTTTGCGGGACTTATTCCTTTGGCGACACCGATTATCACGGAAACCATATTTCAGGACATTATACCGATTTTAGACAGGCAGGGACTTGCTACAGTCACGCAGGCGCTGATGGTGACGAGCTTCACCACGGCGGCGCTGGGCATCGTGCGCTCCGTGGCGGTGATGCGCATATCCAGCCGCATTGAGATTTCCGCCGAAGCTGCCATGTGGGGCAGGCTCATGAGTCTGCCGACGAAGTTCTTCCGCCGGTTCACCGTGGGAGAACTGGCCAGCCGCATGGCCGGTATTGGCATCGCCAAGAATCTGGCTTCTGGAGAGTTTGTAGGCTCCATTCTCAGCTTTATCTTCTCCTTCTGGAGCATTTTCCTCATGTGTTACTACAGCCTGAAGCTCACGGCGGCGGCCATTGGTGTCTGGATTGTCTATAGCTTGTTCGTGGCCTTGGTGCTCAGACGGGTGCTGTTTTTCCAGCGGAAGATTATCGAGGCGGGCAACAAGTCTGCGGGCACTGTGCAGCAGATTTTCGCCGGACTGTCCAAATTCCGGGTGCAGGGGGCCGAGGAACAGGCGTACAATCTCTGGACGCGTGCCTTTGGTGAGCACTGGAATTGGAGCCTCAAGCTGCGCTGGCAGAACAATTACACGAGCATAATTTCCAGCATCCAGCCCTTTATTCTCACCCTGATTCTCTACTGGATCGCCGTCTATGGCATGAATGAAGTAGGACCGGACGGCAGGACCGTGAAGCAGGGCATCGGCTATGCGCAGTTCATCGCCTTTAACGCCGCTTACTCCAGCTTCAACGGAGTCGTAGGCGGTGTGATTGGCCTCGTGAGCCAGTATTTTGCCATCCAGCCACAGCTGGAGAACCTGCGGCCCATTTTGGAGGCCGTGCCGGAAAGCGGTGAGGAAAAGCATGAGGCCGGCCGCCTTACCGGCGCTCTCGAAGTCAGCCATGTCTCCTTTGCCTATACCCATATGGTGCCTGATGATAAGGGCGGCGTCAAGGAAGTCGAGGGCAAGGAAGTGCTTTCGGATGTGAGTTTTTCTGTGGCGGCAGGAGAAAACGTGGCCATCGTGGGCAAATCCGGCAGTGGCAAGAGCACTTTGGTGCGTCTGCTGCTGGGCTTCGAGGAACCCAAGCGGGGCAGCGTTTCTTTTGATGGGCAGGATTTATCGGAACTGTCCCTGCCCTCCGTGCGCTCGCAGATGGGCGTAGTGCTGCAGAATGGCCAGCTCATGACAGGAGATATTTATACCAATATTGTCGGGACGCGGCTGCTGACGCAGGAAGATGCCTGGCAGGCAGCGGAAGCGGCGGGCATTGCCGAGGACATCGCCGAGATGCCCATGGGCATGCAGACGGTCATCAGCGAGGGCAGCAGCAATATTTCCGGCGGTCAGCGCCAGCGCTTGCTCATTGCCCGTGCTCTGGTGGGAAAACCCCGCCTGTTGATTTTTGATGAGGCAACGAGTGCTTTGGACAACCGCTCGCAGGCCATTGTTACCAAGAGTCTGGACCGCCTCAGAGCAACCCGCATCATCGTGGCGCATCGTCTTTCTACCATCCGAAATTGTGACCGCATCATCGTCATGGATGATGGCAAGGTAGCCGAACAGGGGACTTTCAATGAGCTATTGGAAAAGGGCGGTCTGTTCTCAGAATTGGTAAAACGCCAGGTAGCATGATTGACACAAAAGTTATAGCAGATAGATTTAGAAGGTGAGACTTCCCATGAAAAAGACGATTTTACTGACATTGACGGCGCTGTCCTGTGTTATGACTCCGGTTAGTGCCGTACCCTACGGGGAGATGTACGGGGAGAACAATGAGCCGGTGCAGCTGACTCTGGCCCAATCCATCGAGATGGCGCTGGCAACGGATGAGCGCATTGAGGCGGCCCAGGCGGGCAGGGATGCTGCCAAGTGGAACCTGTCGGCCACGCGGCGGTCCACAGGGCCAAGTGTCACATGGAACAGCCAGGCCTACCGCATCGGCGGCGAAAACTACAGGCTTTCCGGCTTTCGCAGCACCTTTGCCAACAGTTGGAACCTCACGGTGCCCCTCTATACCGGCGGCCAGCTGGAAAATCAGCAGGAAGCCAAGGGCTATGCGCTGAACCGGGCGGACATGACGCTGGAGAATACCCGGCAGACCGTGCGCTTTCAGGCGGCGGAGGCTTACGCCAATCTGGTTCATCGGGTCAATCTGGAACGCATTGCCCAAAAGGCGGTGGACATGGGGGGCGCCCAGCTGAAACTCATCAACGATCAGTACACCGAAGGGGCGGTAGCCAAGGCTGATGTGCTCTTGATGCAGGTCCGGCTGGCCAATTACCAGCAGAATCTCAATTCAGCCCAGGCGGCCTTGGAAGTGGCAGAGTCAACTCTGGCCAGCAAGCTGGGGCTGCCCCAGAATACAGATATCGAAGCCGTGGATGTCTTTTCCTATGAGCCGTATGAAAAAGATTTGCCAGCCTGTGAGGCATATGCGCTGGCGCACCGTCCGGATGGCAAGGCAGCTGAACTGGCAGTCAAGAGTGCCGAAGCGGAAAAAGATGCGGCCAAGTCCGGCTACCGCCCCAGAGTCAATGGTGTGGCAGGCAAGAGCATTACCGGCACCAATGCTTTCCAAAATGAGCGCAGTGACAGCTGGGAGGCGGGGATTACCCTGTCCTGGAACATCTTTGATAACGGCGTCACGGCAGCGAAGGTACAGCAGGCCAAGGCCGATGTTAACCAATATCAGGCTGAGGCCAACCGCATCAAAAAGACCATTCAGCTCGAAACACGCTCGGCCTACATTCAGATGAAGACGGCGGAGGATAATATAAAAGCGGCGGCGGCAGCAGTGAAGCAGGCTGAAGAAAGCTATACCATAGCGCAGGTGCGCTATGAAGAAGGTGTGGACATCCTGCTGAGTGTCGCAGATGCGCAGGAAAAGCTCACGCAGGCCCGGTCAAACTACAGCACAGCTCTTTATCAATATAATCTCTACCGTGCGACGTTGGAAAAGGCCATGGGAATCCCTGTGATACGCTCTGATAAGGAGAGAAACCGGACAGAGGACATCCAGGCAAAGGAGGAACATACATGACCAAGGATATTGCTTATTGGAGCCAGGTGGCCCAGAACGCCGTCAAGGATGAGCAGGCCTTCACGGAGCTGTATGAGCATTATTTCCCCAGAGTCTACCAGTATCTTTTGAAGAAAACCTGTGACCATCATCTGGCAGACGAACTGGTGGAAAAAACCTTCATCAGCATGTATGAGAAACTCTCCCAGTACGACCCGGACAAGGGCGCTTTCTCTACCTGGCTTTTCCGCATTGCCCAGAATGCGCTGAACAAACATTTTGGTAGCAAGGCTGTCACCATGCACGCTACCTGGGAAGATAATTTCGACCCGGCCGCAGATACGGCTACCCCGGAGCAGCAGACGCTTAACACGGAGGAAATGACGGAATTGCGCGAGGCCATTATGCAGCTCTCTGAGCGCGAACAGAGAATTTTGGAGATGACCTACTGGCTGGACATGAAGTCGGGAGAAGTGGCCAAAGCGCTCGGCATGACCCCGGATAACGTGCGGCATGTGCTCATGGAGGCCCGGAAGAAGCTGCGGGTGCTATTGTCGGCGAAAGAAAATTAATTTTTTTTGAAAACCCCTCACAGTTTTTGCTGCCAGGGATATAAAGGACAAGAAAGATAGAGAACAAGCAAAGGAGGGAGAAAGATGAACGAAATGGAACTGGAACAGAAACTGAGAGCCTTTGATTATACGACATTGGATACTGTTAAAGATAATCTGAAAGACAAACTTCTGGCCATGCACCGCCGGGATAATCAAACCGTCCTGTCCTTCCGCTCCAAGTGGAACGATAAGAGACTCAGCGAGGACGAACTGGACTATGCAGCAGCTGCAGGCACTCCTGGATGTCAGGAAAAAAAGAAGGAAAAATAAAATGAATAGGATAAAAAGCAGAGCCAAATAGCAAATTGGCTCTGCTTTTGGAACGGAGGAAATGAAGATGGATACACTGGAATTTGAAACGGGCAAGCAGAACGATTGGGTAGTGGTGAAAGCCAAGGGGCGGCTGGACAGATTGAACGCTGCCGATGTCAGCGTGGAGTGGGAGAAGATTCAGGAAGAAAGCCAGAAAATGGTTCTGGAGCTTTCCGAAATGGATTATCTTTCCAGTGCGGGCATTCGGATTTTGCTGCGCCTGTCCAAAAAGGCAAAAGCGGAGGGCAAGGAATTTGCTCTTTGCTGCGGGGACGGCTTTGTGAAAGAAGTGCTGGAAGATTCCAATATGGATATGCTGGTCAAAGTTTATGATAGTCTGGATGAATTGGCCTGAACATAGGGCAGAAACTATTAAAAGATAGGGGGCAGGGGCGATGAAGATGAATATCCACGGCAAGGCCCTGCTCTTTATTTGTGCGGCAGGTATTTCCACTTCCTTGTTGCTGGGGAGTATGTTCTTCCTAGGGCTGAAAGAAGCGGAGAATCTGCTCGACCGTCAGGTGGTCACTCTGGCGGGGAATATTACGCAGGAAGCAGAGAACTTTGCCGAAGACGAAGTGCGGAAGCGCATGGAATCTGTCATTTTGCAAAAGGCCTATTATGTGGAAATATTTATGCAGGAACTGGAAGGCGATGTCGCTATCCTGGCCAAGAGCATGACAAATCTTACGCAGGAGAATAGCGCTGCTTCCACATACCGTATCTATGACCCGCGACAGGAGAATGTGCGCTCCGGGCAGCTGTATTTTCTCGCAGGCGCTTCCGGAGGCAGTCCTTCACCAAAGGCCTTGCAAAGTGCCAATATTGGTGATGTTATGCATCGCTTGGCCAAAAGTTATGAGGCAGCTCCCATGCTGTTCTATATTGGTTCCAAGGATGGCTGGAGCCTGCGCATGGATTTTATGTCGAATCCGGATGAATTGATTGTTCTGCCTGCGGAGGCTCTTACGCCTGCTTATGATACCAGAGACAGGTATTGGTATAAGCTGGGGAAGGAAGCCGTGGGCAAAGATGTGGCGGAGATTATTCCCATATACGCGTCTCTGGGTGGTGAGACACTGCTGGCCTGTGTCATGCCTTATGAGGATGCAGACGGCTTTGCCGGTGTGGTGGGTATTTCCATCGCACCTGTTGTTTTGCAGCAGGAAATAAAAAAAGAGGTACTCACTGAGGACAATATCAGTTTTCTCATAAATCCTCAAGGGCAGATTGTCTTATCCTCCGCAAAAGAGGGAACCTTTGCACCGAATCGTCCCGACTTTGACTTGCGGAAAACGGATAATCAGGCGCTTTCGCAGGCAGCAGAGGATATGATTGCCGGGAACAATAATTCAAAGCGTGTGCAGGTTGACGGGGAAGATTGTTATCTCGTATATGCCCATGTGGGCGATAAGGGCTGGAGTTATGGGGAACTGGTGAAGCTGGAGGAAGTCCGGTCGGATGCGCAGTTCATTGGCCTTTCGACGAAAAAGGAACTGCAGGAACTGCAGGGGATAGCGGCGCCGTTGCTGGAAAAAATTCGCATTTATTTATTCTGCGCTATGGGCATTTTGCTTGTGGTATTATTTTGGGTGAGCTGGCGCTGGGCAAAGAATTTTACGCGGCCCTTTACGGAACTGGCAGAAGGTATGCGCCGGGTGGCAGGTGGTCATTTCGATGAGAAAATCCATATTTCCACCGGGGATGAGATCGAGAAATTGGCAGATAGTTTCAATGCCATGACAGATGACTTGAACGTATATATGCAGGAGCTTTCTGAGGCACAGGCGAAAAAGGCCCAGGCTGCAGCAGGGCTGGACGTGGCCATTGGCATTCAAAAGGGCCTGCTGCCTAAAGCGTTCCCTAAAAGCGAAAAATTTTCTTTGTTTGCCCGCATGGAACCGGCTAAAGAAGTGGGCGGGGATTTTTATGATTTTTACTATCTGGACAAAAATCGTCTGGTTCTGACTATGGCCAGTGTCGATAGCAGTTCCCATGATATGGGGAAGGGCATACCTGCGGCACTCTTTATGGCGGTAGCAAAGAATATTCTCAGAAATTGTCTGAATACGAGTCGGGGAAAAAATCCAGCGGCTGCCTTGCAGCAGGCCATGGAACGGCTGGCGGAGGAAAATGTGGAAAAATTATCCGTCAATGTTTTTGTCGGGATTCTCGATACCGGGACAGGCGAGCTTTCATATGCCAATACTTCGCCGACGCCGGCGCTCTTATGTCATGGGGAGGATATTGAGGAACTGGCTAAGCGGGAAGATGTGGGCGAGTTAAAGCAAGGCAGGGCAGTTCTTGCGCAGGGCAATGTACTTTTCCTCTATACGGACAATGTATGGAGCCATAGCGGAGCGGACAGGAGCCATTTGGATTTGGCCTGGTTCCAAAAGATAATGGCGCCGATTGCCGCTGAATCTGCCGAGAATATTACGCTTACCATGGAAGCGGCCATGAAATCTTATCGGCAGAAGTCCGGGCAGGAAGGCGATATTGCCCTGATGGTACTGCGCTGGAACGGGTGAAAATCATGACAGACTGGTGGGAAAAGGATGTGTTGACAATGAGGCCGGGCATAAGAAAGCGGCTGTTCCTGCTCATGTTATTGGGGTGTACTTTGGGCATTCTCTTTTTGGGAATGCCTATGCTTTATGGCATTTATGAAATGCAATCCCTGGTTAGCGGGAAAGACGAGATTATCTCACGCGCCGTTTCCTACTATACAACGGATTTTGCCAAGGAGCAGGCGCAGGAACAGATTGAGGGGGAAGCGGAAATCCGTGCCGGCATAATGGGGTATGAAGCGGGGATGGTGCAGGCAGATGTGCAGTATATTTGCGATGAATTGAACAGCATTCTGCAGGAACCCGGCAAGTATTCGCCCAAGACAATTCCCAATGCACTTTATGAGGAGGTTCCGCGGGGGACGGTTTATGTCCATTTTAGCCCCGAACTGGTACAGAAAGGTGTTTCGCCGGAGTTGGAGCAGGAAATACGGAGAGTCGCCAATATCGCGACGACCATGACCAAACTGGGCGAATATTATCAATGCGTATTTGTGGTTTCCAAACATGGTTATATTATCCGCTTCGATGCGAAAAAAGAAGCAGATGCTATTTCGCAGCTGAGTAAAGAACCTTGGCGGCATACGTATGATGCCAGAAAGGGAAATTGGTATAGCAGCGGCTTAAAACATTCGTCACCTGCGTATACCGAGAGTTACCTGGGGACGGATGGCGAGTTGGTGCTGCCCTGCGTCACGCCTTATTATGATGCCGATGGTATTGCAGGTGTGGTAGGCGTGGATTGCAAACCCGACAACTTTCTGCCGGTTGAAGAGGAAGGCAATATTAATTTCTTTGCCTTGGGGAGCAACGGCGAAGTTCTATTAAAGGAGTTAGAAGAGAAATTTACTGCGGACTTTCCCTTGGGACAGGATTTGCAGAAAAGCAATATCACCAGTTTGTCCTTTGCAGCCCGCCGTATGGTGAAGGGCAATATTGGCTATCGAAAATTAAATTTTGAGGGGGAGGAATATTATCTTTCGTATGCACCTGTGCCAAGGCAGACTTGGAGTGTAGGCACCTTGATGGAGAAAGCCAGGGTGACAAAGGCAGCTAAGGATGCCCAGGGACGGATGATGGGCAAGATGGATGAACTGAATGCCTCGTTGCAGCGAATGGTGGCGCTTTTCGCCGGGCTGCTGATTATCAGTGTAATGCTGGCTGTAGCCTTGGTATCCTATGGAAGTGCCCGTGCATCGGAATTCTTCTGCCGCCCGCTGCGCAAGTTAATGGAGGCGGCCAAAGAAATTGCTAAGGGGAATTTTTCGCATAAATTGGATGTGATACCCGAGGGGGATGAAATCAATCATCTGGCCGCCTGCTTCAACGGCATGACGGATGAGCTGGAACGCTACGAAGATGAAATTGCCCGCATATCCTTTGAAACTTCCCGCATCGAGGCAGAGCTGGCTGCGGCAGCTCAAATTCAAATCAGTCTGCTGCCGGCACCGCTGCCAAAAAATGAGGCGTTTCAGCTGGCCGCGGCCATGTATCCTGCGAAGGAAGTGGGCGGCGATTTCTATGATTTCTTTTACGTTGACCAGAATCATCTGGCAGTAATCATTGCGGATGTGTCGGATAAAGGCGTATCAGCCGCCCTGTTCATGGCCGTGGCCAAAACGGTGCTCAAAAATTCCATCTTGTCGGGCAAGACGGAAAGCAGTTTGGCTGAAGCTGTGGCTCTGGCCAATGACCAACTGTCGGCCGAAAATGAAGAGGGACTCTTTGTGACGGTGTTTGCGGGCATTTTAGAGCTGAACACGGGAGATTTTACCTATGTCAATGGCGGTCATAATCCGCCATTGCTGTTGGAGGGAGATGCTTTGTCCTATTTGCCTCTGACCAAGAAAAGTCCTGTTCTGGGCATGATGGAAGGAATTCCCTTCGAGGAAAAAAAGATGTGCCTGGGCAAAGGCACCCGGCTCTTCCTTTATACAGATGGTGTGACAGAGGCCATGGATGTGAGTGGGCAGATGTTTACCAAGGAGCGTCTGGAAAGGAAACTGTCCCTGCTATCTGTCAAGGCGGAGCCAGGTGAAGTCATAGAAGATGTGCTGCTGGAGGTTCAGCGTCATGCAGGGGCGGCGGAGCAGTCGGATGATATCACCATGGTGGCGCTGAATTATGCGGGCAGGGGATAGTTACATAAAGAATAAATTAATAGCATAAGACTAAAACAAAAAATAAATCTTGTTTTTCTGCAAAATACACTTGCTGATATAAAGTGGATAAACTATAATGGAATAGTGTTATTTTGATTATAAGGAGCGATGGACATGAAGGTTTTGGCTGCTGATGGCATTTCGCCCAAGGGCATTGAGCTTTTGCAGAAGGAGTTTGAAGTAGATGTGCGGGACAAGATTTCCGCTGAGGAACTGTTGGAAGTAATTCCGCAGTATGATGCATTGATGGTGCGCTCTGCCTCTAAGGTGACGGCTGAAGTCATCAATCGGGCAGAGAAGCTCAAGATAATCGGCCGTGCTGGTGTTGGCGTGGATAATATCGACATTCCGGCAGCTACGGCCAAGGGCATTATCGTTATTAACTCTCCCGGCGGCAACACCATCGCCGCTACGGAACATACCATGGCCATGATGCTGGCCATGTCCCGCAATATTCCCATTGCCAATGAAACCATGCAGAAGGGCGAGTGGAATCGCAAGCAGTATGTGGGTGTGGAACTGCGGAATAAGACGCTGGGCGTTATCGGCATGGGGCGTATCGGTTCTGGGGTGGCCAAACGCGCCATGGCCTTCGATATGAATGTCATCGCCTATGACCCCTATATCAACGAAGACCGTGCCAAAGATTTGGGTGTGACGGTCGGCACGCTCGACGATGTCATCACGCAGTCGGACTTCATCACGGTGCATATGCCGCTGACGCCTGACACCAAGGGCATGATTGGCATGGAACAGATGAAGAAGATGAAAAAGGGCGTGCGTCTGGTGAACTGCGCCCGTGGCGGCATTATCGTCGAGGAAGATTTGGCCGAAGCCGTGAAGCAGGGGATTGTGGCCGGTGCAGCCATCGACGTATTCACCAGCGAGCCTGTCGGTGCTGACCATCCGCTCGTCGGTGTGCCGGGCATTGTGCTGACGCCGCATCTGGGTGCATCCACGGTAGAAGCGCAGGTCGGTGTATCTCTGGATGTATCCGAAGGTATCTTGGCAGCCCTCAAGGGTGAGCCGGTGGCAACGGCAGTCAATATGGCGCCGGTTTCCCCGCAGGTTATGAAGGTTATTGCGCCGTATCTTACGCTGGCTGAACGCCTGGGCGGCACTGTGGCATCTTTGGCTGAAGCTCCCGTCAAGAAGGTGGAGGTTACCTACAACGGCGAGATTACGGAAGTCAACACGGGCATGCTGACCACGGCCGTAATCAAAGGCCTCTTGAATCCCATTATGGAAAACGATGTGAACTACGTCAACGCTCCTGGCTTGGCTAAAGAACGCGGCATCAAAGTGACGGAAGTCAAGAAGAAAGAAGCCGAAGACTTTGCCAACCTCATTACGGTCAAAGCCGATATTGGCGGTGGCAAGAACCTCACAGTGCAGGGCACACTCTTTGGCAGTGAAGCCCGCATTGTGCGCATCAACAAGTTCCGTGTGGATGTTGACCCGCAGGCTCGCATTCTCGTGTGCCCGCATATCAACAAGCCCGGCGTTATCGGTACGATTGGTACCTTCCTCGGCGTGCATGGCATCAACATCTCCGGCATGCAGGTGGGCAAGACGGAAGTCGAAGGCACGAGCCTGATGGTGCTGACCGTTGACCATGACATTCCGGCAAGTGTGCTCAAAGATGTCAAGGGCATTGACGGCATCATTGATGCCAAGCTGGTCAATTTCTACGCCATTTGACAAGTCAAAACTGTATATAAAGCTAAAACAAAGCTCTGTGTTCAATGGACACAGAGCTTTGTTGTTTGGGAAGGTTTGCATTATGTATACGCATCGCTAACATTCACACAATTCAGTAAACAAAATTTTAAGTATACATGCATACAATTTGCGTACAGTGTAAACTTGTGCTATTATATATCCACGGTAGGAGGTGCTGTGTATGTATACAAAAGAACTTTATATAACGAGAATTAAACTGATTGCTCTGAGCCGGATTCGTCAGATTGGGGAGGCGGTGCTGGAAAGCCCGGGCGATTTCCGCAAGGATACGCGGGACTATCTGGATGCCATGTATGAGGGGATTTCCTACATGCGTCCGGAGCGTCTGGCGGAGGTAGTAACGACTGTCTATGACGGCTACGCCGAAGCGGGGAATGCTGACGATGGCTGCGTGGCAGACTCTTTGATGTCCATTGCTCTGGCAGAATACCAGAACGAACTGGGCGAGGATAATATCTACGATTTGGGCTGGAACAGCTGGGTGGAAGATTTCTTCCGCACGGAAATCGCGTAATCATAAGCAATCATTATATTTTATGCAAAAACTTCTGCAGTTAGCAGGAGTTTTTTTATTGCCCGCGAAGCATTGATGTATAATGACAGGGGATAAAGGATGGTGGTTGTATTATGCCAATGTACAAGAAGCAGCTGTTTGTCTTAATAATTATTCTGCTGGCGGCTATTGGCGGCACTTATTACGGCTTGTATAGCGAGGAGCAGTCTGCAGTGCTGGAATCATCTCCGCCTGCTGAGAATGCATTGCCTGTTAAGGAAATAACCATCTATGTCACAGGGGCGGTCAATAAACCGGGATTGGTGAAAGTGGCCGAAGGTGCGCGGGCCGCTGATGCCATCAATGCCTGCGGGGGACTGCTGCCCATCGCGGACAGCGAGAAAATCAATCTGGCCCAGAATCTGAAGGATGGCCAGCAGTTAAAAGTGCCGGAAAAAGAACGGTCAAATAGCAATGTTGACAAGTCAAAAATTGACAAGTCAAAAGCTGACATGTCAAAGAATGGCGGCAGCGGCGAACTGGTCAACATCAATACCGCGGATGAAAAGGTTTTGGACACCCTGCCGGGCATTGGCCCTGCCATGGCCAAACGGATTATCGAGTACCGGGAGACGGAAGGTCTGTTCCAGTCCATCGAGGATATCAAAAAGATTCGGGGCATTGGCGATGCCAAGTTCGAGAAGCTGAAGGATAAGATTTGCATTTGATGTGGGATGTGAGGCCATGAAAATCGGTCAGGGGCAGGAGATATTTTTAGCGGGACTGCTCGTAGCCTTGGGTGCAGGGATTGGTTGTGCGAGCCTGCTGACATTGCCTGGAAGCATCATTCTGCCGTTGCTGCTCTTGGCATTGAGCTTATCTATCTTTGGCGCTTGGCAGGGACGGCAATGGACGTGGCTAGCCGTGCTGGCTGCGTTTTTTTGCGTGGGTATGCTGCGCTTTATGGCGGCGGATTATCTGTCGGAGCAGGATATCGGCAATTTTGCGCGAGAGACGGTGAAGGTGGAGGGGATTCTGCGGGAGGAACCGCGGCTGACGGAAGACAATCAGGGACAGAAGAAGCAGCGTTATCTGCTGGATGTGACGCGGGTAAGACTTAAAGGGCAGGAATGGCAGAAAGCCAGCGGGGGAATCTATGTCTATGCCCGCCATCGTGAGGCGCCTGCCGTGCGCATTGGCGATAAGGTGACGGCTGCGGGAAAGGTGCGCTCGCCGCATGGCTATCAAAATCCCGGCCAGCTGGATACGAAACTGCTGCTCAAGAGTCAGGGAATAACGGCTTCATTGTCAGCAGGCAAGCAAGGCATCAAAGTAGAACCGGTGGAAACCGCCGCTTTTGCTCGCAAGCTGGCAGAAGTGCGCAGCCATTATCGGGAACGAATGCAGGCGGTCATGCCCAAAGAGGATGTGGCGGCTATCTTTGCCATGCTCTTTGGCGGCTATGATGGTGTTAATGAAGATTTGGTGCAGAATTTTACGCTCACAGGACTCATTCATCTGCTTT
Organism: Selenomonas ruminantium AC2024; assembly: GCF_000687995.1. Taxonomy (NCBI): domain Bacteria; kingdom Bacillati; phylum Bacillota; class Negativicutes; order Selenomonadales; family Selenomonadaceae; genus Pseudoselenomonas; species Pseudoselenomonas ruminantium. The sequence goes on along the minus strand of NZ_JIAC01000001.1, from coordinate 2,499,636 downwards.
CGGTATCCGGCTCGCATATCAGTCTGCTGGCGGCGGTGATGGCAGGGCTGGGCACATTGCTGCGCCTGCCTAGAGCCGCAACGGCAGTGCTGGTGGTTGGGCTTATCGTTATCTATAGTCTGCTGGCTGGGGCGGTACCGCCGGTTATCCGTTCTGCGATTATGGGCGGACTGGCCTTTGTGGCTTTGGCGTTGGACAGGGAACGGGATGCCCAGCGGATTTTGCTCGTAACTGGGTTGGTGATGCTCGTAATCTGGCCGTTATTGCTCTTTCATATCAGTTTTCAGCTGTCTTTTTTGGCTACGGCGGGCTTGTTGTATTTGGCACCGAAATGGCAGAGTTTTCTGCGGGAGCGCGGCGTAAACTCTTTTGTGGCGGCGGGGCTTTCGATTACGCTAGCGGCGCAGCTGGCTACCCTGCCTATACTAGCCTGGTATTTCAATCAGCTGTCCCTGTCCTCATTGCTGGCCAATCTGGTGGTGGTGCCCTTGGTGGAGATTTTGATTGTGCTAGGACTCTTTGCCGGCATGTTGGCCTTCGTCCTGCCGTTTGCTGGCAGTGTGGTCTTTGCCTGTGACAGTCTGCTCCTAGGTGTTGTGGAAGAATTGACCGCCCTAATCGCGGCTCTGCCAGCTAGTGCCATTTGGATTCCTTCTTTGCATTTCAGCGGGGGATTGCTTTACTACGTTTGGCTGGGGCTGTTTTTGTTGACGGCAGAACAGCGGGAAAAATTATGGGAGGGACTGAAAGCCCGGCGTAAAGTGCTGGGGATGGGGGCGCTGGTCTTATTGGTCTTTGTCGTCAGCTGGCAAATGGCAAGACCCAAGGAAATGCAGGTGCATTTTATCGATGTGGGGCAGGGAGATGCGGCGCTTCTCATCACGCCGCATGGTCATGCTTTTATGTTTGACTGTGGCGGCACCAGAGATGGGGCCTTTGATGTGGGAGCCAAGGTGGATGTGCCCTATCTGCTGCATTATGGTGTTTTGAAGCTGGATGCTGTATTCCTTACCCATGCCCATGAGGACCATGCGGCAGGCTGCGGCTCGCTGATGAAAAAAATCCCGGTGAAGCAGGTGGTCACGGCAGATGAGGGAATTAGCGATTATGCCCGCAGTATGCGGTTGGGGGACAATGACCCGCTGTTGCATAAGTTCCATACTGCCCGGCAGGGGGAGGAACTCACGGTTGATGGTGTGCGGATTGAAGTCCTCTATGCGCCAAGTGTCAGTGGCGGAGAAAACAAGACCGGCAACGAAGCCTCGAATGTCTATCGCGTGAGCTACGGAAAAGCCAGTTTTCTCTTTACCGGGGATTTGACCAAAGAACGGGAAGCAGAACTTTTGGCGGCAGGAATAAATTCGCAAAGCACTGTGTTGAAGGCAGGCCATCATGGCAGTGATACGTCAAGTTCGCCGGAATTTTTAGAGGCCGTCCACCCTAAGTTCGGTATTTTTTGCGCGGGTGCCGATAACTCCTTCGGCCATCCAAAGCCGGAGATTGTCAAGCGCTTCCGCCAGCTGGGAATCAAGACATACCGCACGGATGAAGATGGTGCTGTGGTGTTTTATACGGATGGGGAGAGAATGCGGGTGGAAACCTATAACTGACACCAAAGATGCTAAACATGGTGGTATGAAGTTTTTGCGGGGAACGGGCAGGATTTTGCCTCAGAATGTGGAATTGTTAAAAATAGTGTTAGTATGAAACAGCAGAAGGGATGATTTTTATGACAGCAGAAGAATTCAAAGATGAAGCTAGAAAGCTGGGCATTACGGAAGCGGCAGCTGACCAGGCCATTGAACTGCACGAGAAGTTTCTGCGCATGGGCATGACTCCGGCCAGCTATGAGGAGATACTGGCAGCGAAGCAGAAGAAATCCTGTGTGGAAGTGTTCGAGGCGGCGCTGGGCGTAAATGGCTGAGATAGAACTGAATAAAGAACAGCGGCAGGCAGTGGAGGAGCTGGAGGCAAATATCTTGCTTCTGGCTCCCGCAGGGACGGGCAAAACCAATACCCTGGCCTGCCGCATTGCACATATTATCGCCGAAAATCGCGCGCTGCCGGAGGAAATTCTCTGTCTGACCTTTACCAACAAGGCCTGCCGCGAGATGCGGGAACGGGTGGAGGCCCGGGCCGGGGACAATGGCAGCCAGGTGATGGTCAAGACCTTTCATGGCTTCTGTTATGAGGTGATTAAGACCGAGGCCAAGCGCCATTCGGATTTGTTTACGGATTTTACCATCTTTGATGAGACGGACTGTCAGGGGCTGTTGAAGGAAATCGTGGCCGAGGAGTGGCCGCTGCGGGCGGTGCAGAATCTGGTGAACCAACTCAAGGAGAAAAAGGCGGAGTTTGCCGTAAACAGTGGGGATTTGGTTAAGGATTACGAAGATACCTTGAAGCGCCTGCTAAAGGAAGATGGGCAAAGTGTCAAGGCCTTGGCCTTGGATGACAGCTACCAATTCCATCAGCGGCTGTTTGAGGGCTGGCAGCAGTGGGGGCCGCAGACGGCGGCCCTTTATGATGAAAGGCTGCATGAGCTCCACGGTTTGGACTTTGCGGATTTACTGGTGCAGGTGGATGAACTGTTTCGTCAGGACAGTGTGGCTTCCAAATGGGCTAGGCGTTTTGTCTACATCAATATTGACGAGGTGCAGGATACCAGTCTTTTGGAATACCGCATAATCTCGCAGATTTTTGGGGCCAGCCATCTGCTGTTGTGCGGGGATTACTTCCAGACTATCTACGAATGGCGGGGCTCCCATCCGGAGCTCGTGCTGCGCAAATATCAGCAGGACTACAATCCCCGGCGCATTGTGCTGCACGAGAATTACCGGGCTACGCAGGTGCTGTTGAACGCTTCCTTTGACTGGCTGCGCAATTCCTTTCCCGAGCGGGTGAATCTGCTCTATCCGGACGGTTTGCAGGCGGTGAGTCCTGACCATGGGGAACCTATCGTGCTGAAGGGCGCCATGGATTTTGCCGAGGAGGCCCAGTGGATTTACTATGCCATCCAGCAGCTGCCGGTGACCGATTACAGCCGGGTCTGCATTTTGACCCGCAGCAACCGCTATAACAAGGATTTATCGGCGCAGTTCCGCTCTTTGGGGCGGCTGCTGCCGGAAAATGAGCGTCTGCCCTTTATGCTCATTGACGAGCAGAAGTTCTTCCGGCGGCAGGAGATAAAGGACGCGCTGGCGGTGCTCAAATTAGCGGTGAACAAGCATGATGTGTCGAGTCTGGTGCGGGTGCTGAACCGCTATGCCAAGGGCATTGGCCCTGCCACCATCAAGAAACTCTCCAGCGATGAAATCCGCGGTGTGGGTATTCGGCTGACGGATTTTGTGGATGAAGATGCCCGCAGGAGCGGCGACCCCTATGCGGGGCTGCTTGCGGCACTGGAGGCTGAAAATGTGGTGGTTTTCGATGTGGAGTCCACCGGTGTTGACACCACGCGGGATGAAATCATCCAGATTGCCGGCATTCGGCTGGATAAAAACGGCGGCGTCAAGGAAGAGTTCGTACGGCTCATTAAGCCCCTCTCCAAAGTGGGCGATTCTGTGCATGTTCATGGCCTTTCCGATGAATTTCTGGCGGAAAATGGGGACGACCCGCGCAAGGTTTTGCAGGAGTTTTGTGCCTTTGCACACGGTGCTGTGCTGGTGGGGCATAATGTGACCTATGACTTGCGGATTCTGGGCAGCGAGCTTTCGCGGCTGGAGATGCCGCCGCTTGAATATCCTCAGTTCTATGATACTTTGGATATCTTCCGGCGGTTCTATCCGAATTTGCCCAATCACAAGCTGGAATTTTTGGGCAAGTATTGCCAGGTCAGCCATCCTTCCTCCCATGATGCGCTGGATGATATTTTGGCCACGGCGGAAATTTTGCTCTATGCGGTGGAGCGGGATTTGCGGCCCAAGGTGGAAGCACGGCGGGAAATCATGGAAAAGTATCAAGAGCTGTTTAGCGAGTGGGGGGAGAAGTTGACCGTTATCCGCCGTGAGGCAAGACGGCTTCGCCCCTGGCAGCTGCTAGGGCAGATTGTGCTCGACTGCGGCATGAAGGATTATTACGAAGCCCATAAGGAGCCTCAGAGGGTAGAACATCTGCGGGATTTATTCCGGCAGGCCAAGGAGCTTGATGATGAAGCCATCCGTCCCTTGGATGCCATTGAGCGGTTCCTGCGTTATACAACCTTGTCCAATACGGAGCTGGATACGCTGACCCGCCGCCAGCAGATTCCCATTATCACCATTCATCAGGCCAAGGGCTCGGAGTTTGATTACGTGTTTTTAGCAGGGCTGCAGGAAGGAACCTTCCCGGGCTTTCAGGCGGAGAAAAGCGGGCGGCTGGCCGAGGAATCTCGCCTCTTCTATGTGGCGATGACCCGGGCCAAAAAGCGTCTGTTCCTGTCCTGGTCGCAGACTCTTTATGGCCGTTATCGCCATATGAGCGGACTCGTGAAGAATATCCCGCGGAAATATCTGCAAAATGGCTGATACAAATATTCTGCCTTGTATACAGTGTTTTGGATATTTTCTCTTTTATGACAAAATTATGTACATTTAGGCGGGTTTGTAGTATACTATTGTTTGTTGGTAAGATTGTATGAGTTTTATAGGCAAATGACAAAGGAGCGATTACTTTGGCAGACATGAAACAGTATGTACAAGACACATTAGACCTGATTGCAAAACGCGACCCGGACCAGCCGCAGTTCAAAAATACGGTATCGAAGGTTCTGGAAAGCGTTATTCCTGTGCTGGAAGCACATCCTGAATTCAAGGAACAGAAGATTTTGGAACGTATTATCGAGCCAGAACGCGTGATTACCTTCCGCGTACCCTGGCAGGACGATAAGGGCGAAGTTCATGTAAACCGCGGCTTCCGCGTGCAGATGAGCAGCGCCATTGGCCCCTACAAAGGCGGTCTGCGTTTCCATCCCAGCGTAAATCTCGATATTTTGAAATTCCTGGCCTTTGAGCAGGTGTTCAAGAATGCCCTGTCCGGTCTGCCGATTGGCGGTGCCAAAGGCGGCTCGGATTTTGACCCGCATGGCAAATCCGACAATGAAGTCATGCATTTCTGCCAGAGCTTTATGACCGAGCTCTATCGCCATATTGGCCCGGATGTGGACGTTCCGGCTGGTGATATCGGCGTAGGTGGCCGTGAAGTCGGCTATCTCTACGGTCAGTACAAGCGCATCCGCGACAGCTATGATGCAGGCGTCCTGACGGGTAAGCGCGTGGACTATTGGGGCAGCCTTGCCCGTACCGAAGCTACCGGTTACGGCCTGCTCTATTTCGTCAAGAATATGCTCGATGCCAAGGATATCAGCCTTAAGGATAAGACGGTTGTAGTTTCCGGTTCCGGTAACGTGGCAACCTACGCCATCGAAAAGGCACAGGCTTTCGGTGCCAAGGTTGTTACCTGCTCCGACTCCAACGGCTATGTCTATGACCCGAATGGCATTGACCTCGATGCCGTTAAGGAAATCAAGCAGGTTCGCCGCGGCCGCATCAAGGAATATGTGGAAACGCATCCGCAGGCTGAATACCATGAAGGCTGCAAGGGCGTTTGGACGGTCAAATGCGATGTGGCTCTGCCGTGTGCAACCCAGGGCGAAATCGACCTCGAAAGTGCGAAGGCCCTTGTGGCTAACGGCGTAATCGCTGTTGGTGAAGGTGCCAATATGCCGTCCACGCTGGATGCTATCGCTTACTTCCAGCAGAACAAGGTGCTCTTTGCACCGGGCAAGGCAGCCAATGCCGGCGGCGTATCCGTATCCGCTCTCGAAATGGCCCAGAACTCCGAAAGACTCCAGTGGACGTTTGAAGAAGTTGATGGCAAGCTGCAGGACATCATGGCCAACATCTACAAGAATGCCAAGGCCAATGCTGAAAAATATGCTGACCCCGACGATTTGGTAGCCGGTGCCAACATCACCGCCTTTGTCAAGGTGGCTAATGTTATGCTGGCTCATGGGTTAGTCTGATAGTAATACGTGATTTTCCTCTGACCGGTCAATTTGTTGGCCGGTCATTTTTTAATCTTTTTTTAATGGAAAAACTTCTCAGACTACGCTATAATACTAAGATAATCTTAATGTTGAGGTAGAAACGTTGAAATTTGGCGATTTTATGGCCAGCCTGCAGCGGGGTGAACTGAAACACGTTTATTTACTGGCAGGCGAGGAACATTATTATATTGAAAAGGCGCAGGAGCGAATTCTTTCACGATTGTTTGCCAACCCGCAGGAGCAGGGTGAGGCAATGCAGAAAATATCGGGGGTTGTTGACTCTGATGATTTAGTGGGGCTTATCGAGACCGCGCCTTTTTTTGCCAGCAAGAATGTGCTGCTGCTGCAGGACACGAGCTTGTTCAAGGATAAGAACGAGGGGGAGGAGAAAAAAGCTGGCAAGGACAAAAAGCTGGAACGGCTGCTGGCCACTTTGGCGGATATGCCGGAGTTCAGCTATGTGATTTTTGTCCAGAATGGCAAGGCCGATAAGCGGCGGAAAATTTACAAGACCATAGAAAAAAATGGCATGGTGCTGGAGGCAGAAGCTATCCGGGCTTGGAACATCAATGACTGGCTGCAAGGCAAGCTCCAAACCATTAACAAGGATATGGATGGAGAGGCCATGGCCTATTTCAGTGGTGTCGTCAGCACCATGCAGACGATTTCCCTGGAATTTTTGGACAGGGAGTTTGACAAGCTGGCGCTGTTTTCCCAGGACAGGCGCATCACCCGGGCGCTTTTGGAAAAGGTCTTTGCGGGGTTGCCAGAGGTGTCGGTATTTGCCCTGTTGGATGCCATCAGCGAGCGCAAGGCGAAAAAGGCCTTGCAGCTTTTGCGGCGGCAGTTAAATGATGGCACTTATTTTACGGTGATTCTGGCACTGCTTACCCGCCATGTGCGGCAGCTTTGGCAGGCGCAGGTACTGCAGCAACAGGGCATCCGGGGAAAAGCATTGGCCAAGCCTTTGGAGCTGAATCCCTTTATTGCCGAGAAGTTGGGGCGGGCGGCTATGCAGTTTCCCGCTGCCGTGCTCAAACGCAATATGTTAGAACTAATAGACGCAGATTATTTTTTGAAAACAGGACAAGCAGGAGACGAAGTTTTAGAGCACATAGTGATTGACTTATGCCGTGGGGAGGCATAGGAAAAGGAGCGAATGTTTTTATGGCTGAGGAGAAGGTTAATCAGCTAAAACGCAGAGTTATCCTGACAGGTGTAAAACCTTTCTGGGATGAGCAGCTGGAACGGCTGTTCATCAAGGAAAATTGGGAATTTTTCCGGGGCACGGATAGTCTGGAACAGACTCGGGAAATGTTGCGCATTTACAATATACCTGTGCTCATTTATGTGTGGCCGGCGGAACGGCAGGCAGCTGAGCGCATGAATGCCCTGCAGCGGCTGGCGGATGTCTTGGCACTGGCCTATGAGTATGCGGTGGAAGCGGTGTATTTTATTTCCACGGCAGCTGCTGTACGAGGTGAAACGTCTGAACGGGCGGCTGATGGCATGGCGCTGGTGGCGGAAAAGGCTGTTAAGGTCTGGTCGGAGTGGGCCGTTATTCCGTTGACCATTATCCGCCTGCCGGAGGTCTATGGCCCGGACAGTGGCCCGCAGGACGGACTGGTGGCGCGTACACTCTATGCCAGCTTGAAAAAGAAAGTCCTGCCGCGCATGGATGATGAAACAACACCCCGCGACTTTTTGTATTCGGCAGATGCCGTATACGGCATCTATCGGGCGGTGGCCCGTGGCTGCCAGGGGGAGGAACTGAACCTTGGCACGGGGGAAGGCCTGTCGGCAAGAGGCTTTGCGGATTGGGTCAGAAATGTAACGGAAATCCCGGATATTTATGATGATGCGGCCAGCTTCAAATCCTTTTCCTATGTGCAGCCGGTGTTGGAGAGTAAAAAGGCTCAGCATGAATTGGGCTGGCGGTTAAAGTATGACCGGAAGTCCGGCCTGGCCCAAACCTGGGACTATATTCAGGCCAAGGTGGAAGCTGACCAGCTGGAGGCACAGGCCCGGAAGCAGCGGATTAAATGGCGGGTTTTGGGCAGGGAAATCATTCCCTATGTGGAAAATGCCGTAGGAGCAATTCTGATGGCAGGTATTGCTTATTGGCAGCAGGGGACCACGGTAAATCCGCAGACGCAGCTGGATTTGAATTTTGTCTATATCGGTGCCATGGGACTGCTCTACGGCAAGAGACAGTCCTTTATCGCCATGGTGGCGGCGGCGTTTATCTTTATTATGGGCTCCCTGGCTCGTGGCGGGGAGCTTATTTCCCTTACCTATGTACCGGAAAATATCCTGCATCTGACGGCCTATCTCTTTACGGCGGCCCTGACCGGATACTTTGCCGATGCCCGGCGTTTTGAGCGAGAGGCTGTGGAGTGGCAGAAGCGCCAGAGTCAGGAGCGCCAGTCCTTTATGAAGGAGCTCTATGAGGATAATCTGGCGGTAAAGGATAAGCTCTATCGGCAGATTGTCAATACTGATGACAGTATCGGACGCTTGTACCGCATTATCAAGCAGCTCGACAGTGTGGAGCAGGAAAATATCTTCACGCAGGCAACGGCGGTAACCGCGCAAATCCTCAATGTGGACGATATTGCCATCTATGTGGTGGGAACAGACGGCCACTTTTTGCGGCAAAAGGTGCGCATGGGCAAGCTGGCCGGACGTCAGCCCCGTTCTTTGCGCGTGGAGGACTATTCCTATCTGCAGGTTCTGTTACAGGAACAGACGATTTTTGTGAATAAGGATTTGCTCAAGGATACACCGGATTTGGCCGCTCCCATCGTATATCAGGATAAGGTCATTGCCGTTATTACCATTTTTGGTCTGGGCTTCGAGCAGTGGAGCCTTTATCAGCAGAATCTGTTATCCATTACCACGCGCCTGATTTCGGCGTCTATGGCCAGAGCTTACCGCTATGAGCAGGAGGTGCAGGAGAAGCGCTTCGTGGCAGGAACCCGTATCCTGCAGGCGGAAGAGTTCCGGAAAATCATTCAGGAACTGCAAAACCGGCGTACGCTGCAGGAGGATTTGACTGTGGCCGTGTTGAAAGTGGTTATGGGAGATTTGGATTACGAAGGCCTTGACAGACGCCTGGGGCATGTTATCCGTAACGAGGATTTTGTGGGGGTAGGCGGCGATGGTGTCTACATCCTGCTGCCGGATGCGGATAAGAAGATTACAGCCATGGTGCAGGAGCGCTTGCAGGGAGCTGGTGTGGCAACAACGGTTTGTGAGGCGGTGGGCTGATGGATTTTTATGCAATTTTATTGCTGCATCTGGCTGTGACCTTGATTTATTTTCTCGGGAACTCATGGCGCAAGCCCCGCTTGCAGGTGGTGACGGAAACGGTAATCGCTTTGGCCATTCCCTTCTTTGGTGTGTTGCTGATGGTGAGCTATCGTCTTTGCTGCCTGCTGCTGGCGTTGAATGGAGGCCGCCAGGCTGAAGCAGAGCAGGAGGGAGAGGCGTTCTTTCAGGGAACCCATCTGAATGCGGATATCATTCCTTTGAACGATGCCTTTCTGGTGGATGATGTCCAGAAGAAGCGCCAGTTTTTTACCGGAGCCATCAAGCAGGCTGTGGTGGATAATGAAAGCATTTTGCAAATGGCCATGCACGACCGGGACAGGGAAATCGCCTATTATGCGGTGGCACTGCTGACGGCCCGCATGGAAAAACTGGAAAATGAACTGTTTTCCCGCGAAACCATGATGGTAAGTGGTGAAGGGCAGGAGAATGTGCCCCGGCTGGAGGAATACGCCCAGCTGCTAAAGAACTATCTGGCACAGGAGAAATTTATCGACCATGTAACCTATGCCAAGAAGCAGGGAGATTATATCGGTTTATTGGATTATTTGAAAAAAGCCTGCCCGGATAAGATGGAATATTATATTGAAGAAATAGACCATCTTTTGGCTACGAAGAATTATGTGGAGGCAGAGCTGGTTTGTGCGGAATTGAAGGAACGTTTTCCAGAGAACGAGGAAAGCTATATGATGTATATCCGGCTCTATCAGAGCTGGCGTAAGCCCCGACAATTACAGCAGAAAATCCGGGAACTAAAGGCCTGCCCGATTGAGTTGTCGCAGGAGGCCTTGCGGGCTATACGCTATTGGGACAAAGATGGACACAGACAGGAGGAGGCAATCCATGGATAAGCGCGGTATTGCAGGCGTTATTGTCCTGGTTATCCTGTTGGGCTGTTTCTTTCAGTTCAGCAGAATGGATGGCTTTTTGAAACTGGATTATTTCCGTAATCTGAATTTCGTGCCGCAGAATATCCTTCAGGGTACGCATACGCAAGGAGAGAAAGAGAAGTACCTTATCCTCTATGACCCGCGGGATGTGCCCAGCGTCTTTGCCAATCACCGCCTGGCTTGGCTCCTGGAACAGCAGAAGAAAGAAGCGGTTTCCTGCTCCATCTACGAGGATACAGCGGTGGATGCCTCCTATCGCGGCGTATTATTGGCTGCCGGCAACTGGAATAAAACCGTCGTTCTGCCTAAGCTGGCAGACTATGCGGCCCAAGGCGGCACGGTGGCCTTTATGATGCATCCGGAAGTGGAGGCTGGCGTGGGCGTGCCGGATATCTGCCAGGAAATGGCAGGCTTTACGGTGGCCGGTGGGCAAAAGAGTGTTCTGGGCATCCGCCTGCATACAGATTTTCTCTTTGCGGGTAAGGGCTTTTCCTTTGGCGAGGGGACGCAGTACCATACGGATACCCTGTCGGTAACCTTGCAGGATGATGATGTGGTGCATATAGCTGCCTTGGATGGCAGTCCCTTGTTATGGGAGCATGCTTATGGTCAGGGAAAATGCCTGTTCTACAATGGCGCTGTGCGGGATGACAAGACCAATATTGGCGTGCTGACGGCAATGCTGGCTCATTGCGGTGAAGATAGCATTTATCCCGTAGTGGGCACCAAGCTGTTTTTTATCGACGATTTTCCTGCGCCTGTGCCGGAGGGCAACTTTGATAAGATATATGACGAACTGCATGTAGATACGGCCGATTTTTTTCGTCATATCTGGTGGCCCTTTATGAGGGAGTGTGCAGATAAGTATTCCTTGAAGTATACCGGGCTGATTATTGAGTCCTATGGGGACCAGGTAAAGGGGCCGTTTGTGCCGACGCAGGGAAGACAGGCCCGGGACAACTTAATCGTCTATGGCCGGGAACTTCTCGACATGGGTGGCGAATTGGGCTTGCATGGCTACAATCATCAGTCGCTGGCACCTGCAGGATATAATCAGGACGAACTGGATTATGTGCCTTGGGAAAGCAAGGAAGATATGGTGGAGAGCCTGCAGGAATTGCGCCGTTATATCAAGAGCGCCTATCCGGACTACGATTTTCAGTCCTATGTGCCGCCTTCGGATATTTTAAGCCCTGAGGGCCACGAAGCAGTAAAGGAAGTATTTCCAGAGCTTAAAGTGTATTCGTCTCTCTTTGATGGCCTTTATTCGGAGCGGGGCTATTATCAGGACTTTGGGCGCAATGCGGATGGAACCTATGAGATTCCCCGGTTTACCTCCGGCTATGCGCCAGATAGGCAGAACATGTGGGAAAATATCAGCGTGATTAATTACATTGGCGTTTTTTCGCATTTTGTGCATCCCGATGAACTATTCTACGAGGAAAGCAAGGATTTGACTTGGGCGATGATGGTGCAGGGCTTCCATAACTTCCTGGCGGAGATAAATGACCGCTTTGGCTGGCTGCGCCCTGTAACAGATTCTGAATGTGTGGCTTATTTTGCCGATTATCTGGACATGGATTACCGGGTGACGCGGGAACAGGATAAGCTGATACTGAACTGCTGGAATTATCATTATCCCTTGCGGTTTGTGCTGCGTTCTTCAAGAGAGATTGCAGAAGTTACCGGGGGAAGTGTCCGTAAAATCGGTGATGATGCCTATATGATTGAAACGGAAAAACCGGAAACCATCATTCAATGGAAGGAGAAAGCCAAATGAGAATCTGTCTGTTGACGGAAGGTTCCTATCCCTATGTGGTGGGGGGCGTGTCCTCCTGGTGCCAGATGCTCATTCAGGGGCTTCCCCAGCATGAATTCTTCATCTATTCCATCGGGGCTGAATCCAAGGATAGAGGCGCTTTCAAGTATAAGTTTCCACCCAACTTAAAGGGAATACAGGAAGAATTTCTCGATGAGATTTTGAACCAGCGTTCGCAGGATATGCTGGAGAATATCCTGACGGCAGAAGAGCGGGAAGCCATCTATGATTTGGTTATGGGTGGCAGGCCGCTCGATATCCATAAGCTGGCTTCGATTTTCCGTGAGCGCCGCCGCTTTGCCAGCTCACTGGATATATTTATGTCCAGTGATTTCTTTGACATCATTCAGCGGGTCTATATGGAAAAATACAGTTATCTGCCCTTTACGGATTTTTTCTGGACCATTCGCTCCATGCTGCTGCCCCTGCTTTATCTGTTGCAGCAGGAACTGCCGAAAGCAGATGTCTATCACAGTGTGGCTACAGGGTACTGCGGCGTGATTGGCGCCATGGCGGCCGAAATTTACCATAAACCTTTTATCATCACGGAGCATGGCATCTACTCCCGGGAGCGGGAAGTGGAAATCATCAAAAGTGACTGGGCGCAGGGGGATTTTAAGTCCGTCTGGATTCAGTATTTTTATAATTTGGCAAAGCTGTCGTATAAGACGGCGGACAGGGTGTATACCCTTTTTGAACACAATGCCGAAATTGAGCAGGATTTGGGCTGTGCCCCGCATAAGATTGGCATTGTGCCCAATGGTGTGCATATGGAGCGCTTCGCCGGAATCGGGGAGTTGCAGCCCCATGAGGGGCCGTTAACCATCGGTGCGGTGGTGCGGGTCGTGCCGATTAAGGATATTGTGACCTTGCTCCGGGCGTTTTTCCTGTTTCAGGAAGAATTTCCCGATGCCCGCCTGGTGATTATGGGGGGCTATGGGGAGGACAAGGAATATTACGAATTATGCCAGCAGACGGTTTCCATGTTGGGCATAAATCATGTGGAGTTTGCGGGCTCCGTCAATGTGGCAGAGTATCTGCCTAAAATGGATTTCTTAATGCTGTCCAGCATCAGTGAGGGGCAGCCATTGGCGATTTTGGAGGGCTTTGCGGCGCATCGTCCCTTTGTGGCTACGGATGTGGGCTGCTGCCGGGAACTTATCTATGGGGACAGTCAGGATGATTTGGGCACGGCAGGAGCTGTGGTGGCCCCGATGGATTTTGAAGCCATGGCTCGGGAAATGATTCGTCTGGGCAAGGATTTTAAGCTGCGGCGGCAAATGGGCAACATTGGTTATGAGCGCACCCGGCGCGGCTATACCTATGAGCTGTTCATCGAACGGTACCGGGAGATTTATCAGATGTATGTGCAGGAGGCATAAGGGAAAGTGGCAGGCGTAGGTTTTGAGTTAAAGAAATTGTTTACGGCCCGCACGGCGGCAGGCCATATAAAAGCATATTCCTATTCGGCCATCATCACGGCCGGCCCCTTTGCCCTGATGACCAGTATGGTCTTGGCCGTGCAGAGCCTCTTTGCCTATTATGGCATTGAGGGGGAAGCCAGTCAGGTCTTTGTGGCTTCGGTGGTATACGCCTTTGTGTTTTCCCAGATTCTATCGGCCGGCTTTATCATGGTTTTGACCCGTTATTTGGCCGATTCCCTGTCCTTGGGCCGCTTTGAAAATGTGACTGCGTCCCTCTTTGGCATGGGGGCTATCATCACGGTGCTGGGAGCTGTGGCTGCGGGGATTTTCTTTTGGGATAAGCCCTTGCCGCTTCTGACCAAGTGGCTTGGGTATCTCTTTTTTGCGGAACTATTGCTGGCCTGGACGGAAAGCGTTTATCTGTCGGCAGTGAAGCGATATTCCCGCCTGCTCATCAGCTATTTGGCCGGTGTGCTCGTGAGTGTTTTTCTGGTCTGGATTTTTTTGAGCCAGACCAGCCTGCAGCCGGAACAGTCCGGGCTGCTCGCCATGGATATAGGGATGGGGCTTATCAATCTGCTCTTTTTGCTGCACATTACCAGTTACTTTGGCCTGAACAAAGGTGGGCAGAATTTTGCCTTTCTGCCGTATTTTGAACGTCATTGGCGGCTCTTTCTTACGGCAACCTGTTATATGCTGGGACTCTTTTTGCCCAATATCATCATCTGGCAGGGGGATTGGGGTGTAATGGTAGGTGGTACGTATCTTTACTCACCCATCTATGATGTGGTGACCTTTTACGCCTTCCTGTCCATTTTGCCGCTCATGACCATGTTTGTGGTGACGGTGGAGACGAATTTTTATGAGCGCTATGCGCATTACTTTGCTTATATTACCCAGAAGGGCAACTTTCGGGAGATTGATGATGCCCGGAAGGATTTGCTGCATACACTCTGGTTTGAGCTGCGGCATATTACGGAGTTTCAGTTGGTGTTCACGCTGGTGGCGCTGGCAGTGGGCAACTATCTTCTGAGCTGGTCGGGTATTACCTACAATCAGGTGAATATGTATAATGTACTGCTCTTTGGGGCCTTCTTTACCGGATTGCTGCAGCTGGTGTATATTCTGCTGGTTTACTTTGACTATCAAAAAAGCGTTCAGAGTTTGTCGGCAGTGTTTTTTCTGTCCAATCTGCTGCTCGGGCTCTGGGGACTCTACTATGGCGGCAGCTACAGTTACGGGTTCACTTTCTTTTTGGCGGCGGCGCTGTCGTTTATCTGGGCCTTTGTCAAGCTGAATCATTTTGCGCAGCGGATTAATTATCTGGTGTTCTGTTCCCAGCCGGTGTTTTACCGTTCCACCAGCGGGATTCTGACGAGGTTCACTCTGTGGCTTTACGGGGATAAGTATGTAAATCTGGAAACGGCAAGGAGCGATAACCATGAGAACAAGCCGTAGGGCAAGACAGCGGCTGGCAGAAGCAGCTCAGCTGGAAGAGGAGGGCCGGAAGCGCTGGGGCGCAGTGGCCTTTCGCATGAGCCGCAAGCGCCGTAAAAGGTTGGCTAAGGCACAAGTGGGGGAAGAACCCCGCCTCAAAAGATTTGTTCTGCAGCAAATGCGCATGACTCGCAGCCGTAAGCGGAAGATGCGGGAGGAGGCGGCCCTGCGGCAGACCGCGAAAGCGGCTTCCATCAGTGCTTTGGCTTTATTGCCGCCTATGGCCGGGGAAGCGGCAGGTATCAGCAATGCCATGAATGATATTCCGGCGGCTTTGGAATCCCTGCGCAATGACAGGGACAGAATAAGGGATTTCAAGGAGGCGCAGCAGAATGCTGCAGAAGCGGCCCAGGCCTTGCTCGAGGCTAAAGCTGATTTGCAGCAGGCAAAAGCAGATAAGGAAAATGCGGCCAGCGCCCTTCGGGAAGCACAGCAGAATTTGGAGAAGGCCAGCCTGAATCTGCAGCGTATCGCTCAGGAATTGGCGAATGCGCAGCTGGAAAGTGCTCAGCGCACTCGGGAGGCCATTGCCGCCCAACAGGCGGTGGCAGATTTTGCCCCGCAGGTATGGGCGCAGGAGGGGGCTGTGGCAGAGGCGCAGTCCCGCCGCAACAGCACACAGGCAGCCTATGAACGACTCGGCAGGGAACTGGGGCATCTGCGGACGGAAAACGATGGACTGGAAGAACGTATCCGTCAGGCTTGGGAAAGTGTGGGATATGCACAAAACCGGCTGAACGATGTTATGGCCATGGTGAATGGGGCACAGGCAGCTGCACCGGAGCGGCAGGCTGAAGAAGCCCAATGGGAGGCCTATGAAAAGCAGCTGGAATCCCTGGATGCTGAGGTGGATGATGCCGAGGCCTTGCTGGATGCACTGAACAGCCAGCTCGATGACCTGCAGGATGCCCGTATGGCTGCGGAAGATGCCGAACAGGATGCCCGGGAACTGGTGCGGGATTTAACGGCTGAGCAGGCCGAAGCAGAAATAGATGTGAAGGAAAGTACCAATGATGTAACGGAGGCTGAAAACTGGCATGAGGAAGCCATACGCGGTGTTGCAATTGCGGAAAATAATTTAACAGAAACCCAAAACTGGAAGACAAAAGCCGATTATGATTTGGCGCACTTTGGGGAAGGCAAGGGGATTAGCACCGGCTTTGAATATTACACCTGGCATGGGGCTGGTTTGCCCAGAGGATACCAGCTGTATCAGCCTGTTGAATTTTATGCGACGGAGAAAAAATGGGATGTTTCCCTGTCTACCGGCTGGCTGGTTTCCGATACCGGCCTTCCGCATGGCCGCGTCAGTGGCTGGACGGATACGCAGCTGGGCCTTACCTATAAAAATGACCATAAAATCAACGATGTGCATTATAAGCTGACCGTCAACGCGCCGACAGGAGAGCAAAATGCGCATCAAAATGCCATGATGGCGGACAATTTGGCGGCCTTTAATTCTTTCAGTGAAGGCTGGCAGTTTACGCCGGAAATTGAGGCAACCCATAGAATTACGGAAAGGGACAGTCTGACAGGCAGGTTAAGCTACACGATTAGGCGGGATTACAGTTATCGGATAGAATATGAAGATACAGAGAAAGGACTTTATGACCCGGATGTTGCCATGGAAATATCTCCCCGCAATAAGTTCCAGCAGGAAATCGAATATCGTCATATCGGCGAGCAGCAGCAGTTTTCGGCGAAACTGACCCATGTAAATGCCGTTAGCGCTTACTATCGCAACCGATATAGCAGCGGGCGCTTTGAAGATGGCGAGGATTGGACTTTACAGCTTTACGGTAGTCAGAATATCGACGAGCGCAATTCCTGGCAGTATTACCTATGGGGAAATTATCAGGCGGGTGATGTCGAGGACATCTATCGCTATTATGGCGGTTGGGGCTTAACACATCAGTTTGATGAAAAGCAGCGGGGCTATGTACTCCTTAACGGTGGCGGAAGCTACGGACAAAGCTACAATTGGCGCACGAATACCTGGCGGGGCAATCGTCATTTGTATGCGTTGACGCTTGGCTATGCGTATCGCATCGATGATACCTCGGAACTGCGGGCCAAAGTCGAACGCTATTATATCCAGGGCAGTGCGACAGATTCATACCAGGGCTGGAAGATGAGCCTGATGTGGAATCAATCCTTTTAAGTGCATATATATAATAATCCCCTTGGAGGTATATCAGAACCGCCAAGGGGATTATTTTTATTCGTTTCCATTTTTGAAATACTGGTAGACATCAATGACATCGAGAAAAGCGCCGTCAAAGCCGGCGGCCAAAATTTCATCCAGATAGGCATTAGGATTGCCATAGAGCAGGTGTTTCCACTCCGGCATCCAGAATTTTACGCGGTAGTTATCCTCCCAGTCATCGTTGGGGGCGTCCAGCCAATGGGGCCGCTTCTTTTTCCATTCCGGCTGCCAATAGTGACGATAGGTTTCCGCTTCGCCGACGCTCATATAGGCCAGCACCAGGCGGCGCCCGCCTTGGGCTTTGTGCTTCAGTTTTTCCACCTCACCAGCAGTCAGCAATGTATCGCCGGCGTAGAGGTCGATAATCAGCATATCGTAGTCGGTAGCTTGCAGCTGGGAAAGGTATTCTTCGCGGGAAGAAAATTTACCGGGATTGAGGAGAATCAAATAATTTTTGACATCCTGCAGCCGAGTAACATCTGCCGTATTTATATTGGCAGATGGGTACGGGGGCAGTTGGTCTAAATCGCGATAGGGGGTGGCCAGCGGAATGTAGCCCTTGGTTAGGCATTGCTGCGCAGCATCTGCCGCCTGAGGGGCGTCTTTTACATAGTCCAGCACGAATACGGGCAGGCCGCCTGCTTTGGCGGCATCCAAGGTTTGCAGGAAAAATTCCTTTTCCTCGGGAGGCGTTTTCTCGCCATCTTTCATGTCAAAGCCATAATGGACGGATTCTGCCAGCTGTCCATCCACAACCTGCAGCATCTTGCCGACATTGGCAGGCGTATTGCCATCGATGGGCAGATATAAGGAGGAGCCGCCATTGGCCAGCAGCTGGAACCGGGGATTGTGTCTGTGCGCGTAGTCGTGGAGTTCCCCCAGAAGCCCTACCATGGCGGTGTCATAGCGGGCGGGAGCAGAGGCTTCGCTGCCCGACAGGGTTGCTGTACTGGCAGCCAGGATTCCGAGCCCTAAAAATAAACGCTGCCACCAGGTCTTGTCATTGTTCATCATGATTGCCTTTCCTTGATGATATTTTAGTGATGAGCAATTATAGCATGTTTGCCCGCCAGGAGCAAGATGCCTTTGGTCAAAGGTTTTGTTGAGATTGCGGTAGAAAAATAACGGTGAGTGGTTTATAATCATAAATGTATGTATTATGATGATATTGACGGGGCAACTTGTCCTAGATGGGCGCAGTTGTTCATTGTATATGGTTGGGGAAGGCAGGGAAAAGTTTTGTTGGAAATTGTTGCACAGCCAGTGGTGCTGTTGGCGCTGCTGGGCGTATTGATACTGGCCATTGGCCTTATGCGTGTCCGTCATGAGTCCTTTGACACGCACACGATGGTTACTTCGGCGCTGCTGCTAGCGCTGGCGGTGGTTCTGCACCAGCTGCATATCTTTCATCTCCCGCAGGGGGGAAGTGTGACGGCGGGCGCAATGCTGCCGTTGATTCTGATTGCCTATCGCTTTGGTGTGGGCACTGGAGTATTGGCAGGTTTTGTCTATGGCATGATTAATATCATACAGGACCCCTTTATCCTCCATCCGGTGCAGGTACTTTTTGATTATCCGCTGCCCTTTATGGCCATGGGGCTGGCAGGTCTCTGCCGCAATCATCTGTATGGGGGAACGGCGCTGGCCTTCGGCGGGCGGTTTCTGTGCCATTTCATTTCCGGCGTGGTGTTCTTCGGCAGCTATGCGCCGGAGGGCATGAGTCCCGTGTTGTACTCTCTGACCTTTAATGGCTCCTTCCTGCTGACGGAATTTGCCATCTGCTGTCTGATTCTGAAAGTATTGCCCGTCAAGCGATTGGTGGAAAAAATGATGCCGGTTCATTCGTAAGAAACAAATAGGGAAATCCCTTCGTATATTTCCAGTTTGACAGTTCGTGCTTATGGTATCTCGTTCATGCGTAGTCAGGGACGAACGGGGAGTAATTTTTCTGTTTTCCGCTAAACGACCCCCTCGTTAAATAGCGATGTCCAGTTACCTGCGCCGGGCAGGCCAACGGCGCTGCTATCAGCGTATTTGCTTAGCCTCGTTCTACATGGGGCCGGCCTTCACTGCGTTCAGGCAGTCGCTCCCTACAGAAAAATCACTCCCCGTTCGTCCCAAGATGCGGATTAGCCTATTGCCACGAACTCGTTGCTCTCGTAACAAGAACATCGATGTGATTGTGGCTTTCAGCCGAAACGTGGCAAACATATATAACCGTAACTTTGGGCGGAGGTGGGGATGCTTTGGCGCAAACGAGCGACTGCCCGAACGCAGTGAGGGATGGCCCGCAAACATTTGTTACTGGATGTTGAGCTGAGCATATGCGCCGCCGGCCTGCCCGGCGCTGGTGACTAGAAAGCGCTTTTTATGCTGGCGGGGCATTTTAGCGAGCGGCGCAAAAGTATTCCCACCTCCGCCCTACTGAGTTGTAACAGATTAATTTAAGCTCGCACCAACAAAATGCAATTTCACAACTTATTCTTGTAACAATGATTACAGCTGAGTCCGTAGAATTCTGTTACAATAAACGGGAATAAATTTTTGGAGGCGGTATTTTGAGTAAATGGGCAGTGATTTATTCCTCGGTGACAGGCAATACGAAAATGGTGGCGGAGGCTATTGCTCAGGCGGCAGAGGAAGCGGATATCTTTCGGGTGCAGGATGCTCCTGTTGACTTGTCAGCCTATGACATTGTGGCCATTGGTTACTGGCTGCGGCTGGGCCAGCCGGACCCTTTGACGTTGAAGTATCTGGCCAAGGTTCAGGACAGCAAGGTGGTATTCTTCCAGACCCACGGCGCGGAACCAACCAGTGAACATGCCATTACCTCTTTTGCCCGGGCGGGTTATAACCTCGGGCCGGGCTGTGAGATTCTTGGAACCTTCGGCTGTCAGGGAAAAATCAATCCGGCCTTGCTGGAAAAGCGCAAGCATGCCGGAGCTGATGATCCGCATGGCGGTGCTGAAAGTCAGAAACGCTGGCAGCAGGCCGCCAGCCATCCCAATGAACAGGATTTGGCAAACGCCCGGGAGTTGGTGCCCCGCATGGAGCGCAAATTGGAATTGAAGAAAAAGTTTCTAGCCAAACAGGCGGCCAAATTAGCGGCCCTGCAGAAAGAAGAATAATTGACGCCAGGAGGCGGCTGACTTGTCAATTTTGACAAGTCAAAGCTGCTCCCTGGCTTTTTTCTGTGCGAAATGTCAAATTTGACTTTTTGCCGTTTTTAGCGTATACTAAGCCATGTACGTTAGCACTCCGAGTGAAAGAGTGCTAAATCTTAGGTAACTCAATATTTTACATAAAGAGAGGCGTAAACACATGGCTAAAGAAACCCATGAATTTCAAGCGGAAACCAAACAACTGTTAGACCTCATGATTCATTCCATTTACACGAATCATGAGATTTTCCTGCGGGAGCTTATCTCCAACGCATCCGATGCGATTGATAAGGTGCATTTTGCCAGCCTGACGAATCGCGACATCCTCGAAGGGGATGACAGCTACGAAATCTTCCTCGAACCGGACAAGGAAAACCATACGCTGACCATTCGCGATAATGGTATCGGCATGAGCCGTCAGGAAGTGATTGAAAACATTGGTACCATCGCTAAATCTGGCACCAAGGCATTCATGGAACAGCTCAAGAAGGCCAAGGAAGCCAGCGAAGGCGCTGAGGGCAATACCGACAAGGAACTTATTGGTCAGTTCGGTGTAGGTTTCTACTCCGCTTTCATGGTAGCCGAAAAGGTGGTTATCGAAACCCGCAAGGCTGGTGAAACGGAAGGCACCCGCTGGGAATCCACGGGCGACGGTTCCTACAGCATTGAAGAATGCGACCGTGACAAGCGCGGCACGAGCATCACGATTACGCTGGGCAAGGAATTCTTCGGTGATGACGCCGAAAATGACTTCACGGAAAATTACACGCTTGAACGTCTGGTCAAGAAGTACAGCGACTATGTGCGCTACCCCATCAAGATGAACTTCGAGCATGAAGAAACGCCGAAGGATGATGAAGGCAAGGAAATCGAAGGCGCAGAGAAGGTTAAGACCATTGAATGCCGCACGCTGAACTCCATGCAGCCGCTTTGGACGAAGAATAAGTCCGACATCAAAGAGGAAGAATACGATGAGTTCTTCAAGAATCAGTTCCATGAATGGGAAAAGCCCATGGAAGTATTCCATACCAAGGCCGAAGGTTCCGTGGAATACACGGCGCTGCTCGCCATTCCTTCCCGCGCACCGTTCAATCTCTATCATACGGATTATGAACCGGGTGTACAACTCTATTCCCGTCATGTATTCATCATGGACAAATGCAAGGACCTGCTGCCGGATTACCTGCGCTTTATGAAGGGCCTTGTGGATTCTCCGGATCTCTCCCTGAATATCTCCCGTGAACTTCTGCAGCAGAGCCGTGAACTCAAGGTTATCGGCAAGGCTCTCGAAAAGAATATCCTCAAGTCCTTGGCCCGCAAGCTCAAGAACAAGCGTGAGGACTATGAAAAATTCTGGAACGAGTTCGGCAAATCCCTCAAGATTGGCGTTTACAACAGCATGTATGCCGGCAGCGATACCATTGACAAACTCAAAGACTTGCTGCTCTTCATGAGCTCCAAGGAAGGCAAACTGGTTACGCTGAAGGAATA
This sequence comes from Selenomonas ruminantium AC2024, assembly GCF_000687995.1. Taxonomy (NCBI): domain Bacteria; kingdom Bacillati; phylum Bacillota; class Negativicutes; order Selenomonadales; family Selenomonadaceae; genus Pseudoselenomonas; species Pseudoselenomonas ruminantium. The sequence continues at coordinate 2,477,793 of NZ_JIAC01000001.1, read as the reverse complement.
TGTAGAGCGTATGCCGGAAAGTCAGAAGAAAATCTACTATGCAACGGCCAAGGATAAGGAAACCATCGAGCATCTGCCGCAGATGGAAACCCTGCGCGATAAGGGCCTCGAAGTGCTGTATCTCCTTGACCCGGTAGACGAATTCTGCATTGAAACCCTGCGTGAATACGAGGGCAAGAGCTTCCATTCCATCAGCCGCGGCGACCTCGACCTCGACGATGCCGAAAGCCAGGAAGTCAAGAAGGAAACGGAAGACATCCAGAAGAAGAATGATGACCTTTTGAAGGACATCAAGGAAGCTTTGGGCGAAAAGGTAGCTGACGTTAAAGTTTCGGCCCGTCTGAAATCCAGCGCTGTCTGCCTTGTAGCTGACGAAGCTGGCCCGTCCCTTTCCATGGAACAGACCTTTGCCGAAATGAACAATCCGATGTTCAAGGCTAAGCGCATCCTCGAAATCAACCCGCACCATGAACTCTTCACGCGTCTGCAGAGCCTCCATGATGGCGGCAAGGAAAGCGCTGACTTTAAGGATTACTGCGACCTGCTTTACACTCAGGCCCTCCTTATCGAAGGCATCCTGCCGGAGAACCCGGTGGACTTCGCCAATAAGGTAGCTAAGCTCATGGCAAAATAAGTTCATATAAAAAGGACCGAAGTCCTATTGAAAAAGATACTTTCATCTCGTATCCTAGGTACAGGTGAAAGTATCTTTTTATTAAATTAAATGCTACCAAAGATATTAGAGCGAACAGGGCAATAATCAGAAAGAGGAAACAAAGTGTGGATTAATAAAAAAATGGCCGATTACATAAAAGAAAAGATATATATTGATGAGCTGAATGTGGCCAAGATGATAAAAAAATCCTTTTGGAATTTGAAAATTAAAAGCGATTCCGGATGCATATTGTTGCATGAAATAGAAACGAAAAATCTTGATTGGGAATATATAATCCAGGAATATGAAAACAAAACTGGTTTTGAATTATATGAAAATGAAATATATGTGGAGACGTATATAAAGACTAAAAATCTTGGGAAAAAAGTGTATGTCGCCAGACGTATAGCCGATTGTCTTAGAATGAGATTGCGTAAGGAGTATCCTCTGGAAAAAATATGTATTATTTTAAGTGTGTCATTAGATGAGTATTGTGATGCTAAAATTTATTTTTGTAAAGTTAGGCCGGAGGAGTTTGAGCGGTATTATTATTCAAGTCAAGAAAAGATAGATGAATTTGAAAATGAAATGATAGAAGTCTTATTTACAAAATGAATAGTGCTGGGGGCGGATGGAAATAAAAAAGTTGACATGTCAAAATCTGACATGTCAACTTTTTTATTTTGCCTGTTCACTTTTCTTGGCCAGCCAGCGGGAGGCCTGTTCTTTTTCGCGGGTCAGCATCCGGTCTTTATAGATATCCTCGATTACCAGCTTGCAGATGACGATGAAGGGCACGGCCAGGAACATGCCGGCGGCACCTAGAAGCTCGCCACCCAGTACGATGCCAAGGATGATGGCAATGGGATGGAGATTTAAGGATTTGCCGATAAGCGTTGGATAGACGAAGTTGTGATTGACCTGCGTGAGCAGGAGGTAAAAGCCTGCAGTCTGCAGGGCTACCATGGGATTGACGGTGGCCGTTAACAGGGTACCGAAGGCGGAAGCCACCGTCGGCCCCAGCACCGGGATGAACTCGCAGATGCCGGATACGACGGCGAAGACCGAAGCATAGGGCAGGTGGCGAATCGTGAAGTAGAGAAAGACAATCACGGCGGTGATGCAGCAGATGACCAGCTGGCTGCAGATGTAAGTCCGCAGGGCGCTTAAGATTTTGTCAAAAAGATGCATGACCCGTTCATAGTCCCGGGCGGGGAAGAGGCTCGCGAGATATTTTTGGATTTGCTCGCCGTCCTTTAACAGGTAGAAGGTCACAAACAGGATAATCACCAAATCAATGGCCTTGCTGAAGAAGGACAGCAGCAGGGTCAGCGAAGATTTGAGCACTTCGGTGCTGGCATTTTTCATTTCCGACCAGATGTCCGAGAGCTGCCCCTGTAGAAAGTCAGATTCCCGCAGCCAGGGAATGTTTTGTATCTGTTCCGTAAGCTGCGGAAAATCTGTGACGAAACGGCTGAATGTCGGAATGAAACTCTTGGACACCAATCCGATAAGCAGCAGGGCAAGGCTTAGAAAGCCCAACAGTACCAAGCCTGCCGCCAGAGCCCGCGGAATTTTGCGGGCCAGTCTGTTCGTCAGCGGCAGGAGCAGCAGCTGCAGAAGTAACGAAATAAAGATGATAAAAGCCAGCTGCGGCATATACCAGAAGGTGGACAGCAGTATCGTAAAGGTGACGGCCAGCAGGATAGAGGTGCGGTATTTTTTGAAGGCCATGGAGACTTCTCTCCTTATTATTTGATTTTATTGAGGCGGTCAGCCAGAACGCTGGCGCTTTCATCACTGCTGTTGCAGGTGATGATGGGCTGCTGGCCCATCATTACCGTGTTGCCGTCAGCATAAGCATTGGCTTTGTTGTGGCCGTTATGGTAAGCGGCAGCCAGATTGCCCATGACAAAGTAGGCACGTTCCTTGGCACTCATGTCACCGTGGGCTGCGGGGGTGCAGAAGTCCTTGGTGTTGATTTTGATGGTGCCGTCCTTGTTGGTGACATGGCCGCCGCTGTACTGGTTCAGCAGTTTGGCGTAAGTATCGCGGCGGTCATCGTTGGCCGGATGGTCGGACATGAACTGCTGGAAGTCGGAGGGGCGGCTCTTGGACTTGTCCATAACGCGCTGCCAAACGGCGGCACAGGCACCGGGATTGTAATTGGTATGGGTGATGTAGTCAAAGGCCAGCTTGTCGGCTTCGCGTTCCATGGGTTTGGTGATATGGCGGTTGTTGACGACGTTGGCCATGATGACGCCGAGCTGGGAACCGGTAGCTGCGCCAAGAATCTGCATGTTCAAGGACTGGCGTGCACCTTTGGCCGGATGGTCCTTCTGGCCGTGGCCCATTTCGTGGCCCAACACGACAGCAATTTCATCTTCGTTGGTCAGCATCTTGTATAGGCCTGTGTTGACGCTGAGGTTGTGACCCAGCGTGCAGAAGGCATTGAAGCTGCCCTGATTGTTGATGAAATAATTATAGGGTTTATCGTAAATCGAGGAGTCAACAGCGCCGATACCGGCAGTCAGATTCTGCATGATTCGGTCGAGCTGCGCATTCAGATAAGGGTCTTCATTGACGCCGTACTGTGCCTTCATCTGCTGAAACAGCTGCTGACGGCCCTGCGGGTCATTGTTGTATTTGCGGATGGTGCTGTCCAGCTGGCTGTGGGCAACGGCACCGGAGATTACGGCACCGATGATGCTGGCAGTGCTGGCTTCTGCCGCCGGAGCTGCAGAGGGAACATAGGCCAGCGGCAGGGAAAGGCAGAGGGCTGTGAGTCCGGTGAGTATCTTGCGTTTCAAAGTCTTGTTATTCATGGTCAAAATCCTCCATCGGTCAAATTTTTTATCTATCATTATTATAGCGAAAAAAATCAACATTGTGTTAATCTTCCTTAATTTTTAATAGAAATTTAACGATAATAAAGATGTGAGGCTTAGCTTGCACAGTCAGGGAAAGACTGTTATTCTGTTTAGAGAAAGGCAGGGAGGCAAGATGATGAATGATAAAGTTTGGCGCACCTGCAGGCTGATGATTAACGGCCTGGCGCATAAAGTACAGTACAATCAGGCAACCATTGACACATTGTTCCTGCCCTTTTTGCGGCGCATGAGCAAGATGCAGCAAAAATTGGGCCGGCGGATGATTGTTTTTCTAGCGGCGCCGCCGGGCGTAGGCAAGTCCACGTTGGCTTTGTTTCTGGAGCGGCTGTCCAATACCGATGAGGAAATCGTGCCGGTGCAGGCTCTGGGGTTGGATGGTTTTCATTATCCCAATTCGTATCTGGCATCCCATAGCATTGAACGGGATGGCAAAGTGATTCCCCTAAGTGCCATCAAGGGAGCGCCTGAGACGTTTGCCGTGGAAAAGCTCATGGGCAAATTGACGGATGCGCGCAAGAACAATGTGCGCTGGCCAATTTACGATAGGACCATCCATGATGTGCTGGAGGATATGGTGACGGTGAAGCGGCCCATCGTGATTTTGGAGGGCAACTGGCTGCTCTTAGGCGAGGACAAGTGGCAGAATGTCCGCTCCTTTGCCGACTACAGTCTCTTTGTCAGCGCCGAGCCGCAGGATTTGAAAGAGCGTCTGATTCGCCGCAAGATTGCCGGCGGCAGCACCATGGAAGCGGCCAAGAAGTTCTATCAGAAAAGCGACCGGCTCAACGTGGAGCGGTGCCTCAAAAAATCCTGGCCTGCCGATGAAACCTGGCAGATGCTCGCGGACGGCGACTATCAGCTCAAGAATAAGATTATGCCCACTAGAATGGTGGACCGGGATGCACTTTGGAAGAAGCCGGATGTGCAGATAAGAAACACCCTGCTCGGTGGACTCAACACGCGCAATGCCGAACAGGGACTGCAGCCGCCTCTCTATGATGAAGGATATGCCAAAGGCATGGAGGAGGCCAGAAAAGTCATCCTAAAGAAACTCTACGAAAGCGGCACCATGAGCAGCAAAGCCATTTTGGATACCTTCCAGGTGAGTGCGGAGGAGTTCAAGGATATCATTAAGTGATGGTGTAAAAGTAAAGCCCGGTGGCTGGTGATGTATATTACCAACCACCGGGCGTCTTAGCACCACGATGTAAACTGTAATTCGCAGTTATTTTACTTTGCTGGAGAACAAGTAAACCAGCACCGTCAGCACAATGCCGCCGATACCCCACTCTACGCCTTTCTCCATAAAGGCGTAAACCGTAGCGCCCAGACAGAAGAGCACAGCCCAGAAGGTCTGCTTGGCATTTTCCTTGCGGAAGGCAAACGTCTTGTAATCCACGCCGGTGAGCTTCTGAAAGCACTCGGGACAGATAATCCGCTGTTCTCCTTCTTCGTTTTTATTCACAAGTGCCTCTTTTTCCGGCAAATCGCGCTGGCACTCTGAGCATTTCAACATATCATTACCCCCAAATAAGTCCAAAAATCAATACCTTATTCATTCTACTTCATTTAGGTCGTTTTGGCTAGGATTTCTTGACACTTATGGAGAAAAACATTAAAATAGTAGGGTATAGTTGAAGAACTATCCAGACAAATAAATCATGCATGAACGCAAATAAGTAACAAGGGGGTGAGTATTATCGTTATCGAAATAGTAGTAGCGGTAATAATCGCAGCAGTCATCGGTGCCGGCTTAGGCTATACCATGCGCAAGCGCACGGCTGAAGCCCAGATTGGCTCCGCTGAAGAAGAAGCAAAACGCATTGTAGCGGACGCGGAAGAAAAAGGCGAGACGAAGAAGAAGGAAGCCCTGCTCGAAGCGAAGGAAGAAATCCATCGCCAGCGTCAGGAACTTGACCGTGAGACGAAAGAACGTCGCAGCGAACTTCAGCGTCAGGAACGCCGCGTAGTACAGAAAGAAGAAAATCTTGACCGCAAGCTGGATTCTCTGGAGAAGAAAGAAGAGAGCCTTTCCCGCAAGGAGGCCCGCATCGACAAGACCCAGCAGGCGATTGATGAGATGCACGAACAGCAGAAATCGGAACTGGAACGCATTTCCAGCCTGACTGCTGAAGAAGCAAGGGTAATGCTCATGGCCGAAGCCGAGGAAGAACTGAAGCACGAAAAGGCCATGAAAATCAAAGAGTACGAGCAGCAGATTAAGGATGAGTCCGACAAGAAGGCCCGGGATATCCTGAGCCAGGCCATCCAGCGCTGCGCCGCTGACCATGTGGCAGAAACCACCGTATCCGTGGTGGCCCTGCCCAACGATGAGATGAAAGGCCGCATCATCGGCCGTGAGGGCCGCAATATCCGGACGCTCGAAACGCTGACGGGCATTGACCTCATCATCGATGATACGCCGGAAGCCGTTATCCTGTCGGGCTTTGACCCGGTACGCCGCGAAACCGCCCGTATCGCACTCGAAAAGCTCATTCAGGACGGCCGTATCCATCCTGCCCGCATCGAAGAAATGGTGGAAAAAGCCAAGCGGGAAGTGGATATGCGCATCAAGGAAGCCGGTGAACAGGCAACCTTCGATACCGGTGTGCACGGTATCCATCCGGAGCTTATCAAGCTTCTGGGCCGTCTGCGTTACCGTACAAGCTACGGGCAGAATGTGCTGAATCATTCCATTGAGGTTTCCCATCTGGCTGGTGTCATGGCTTCTGAACTGGGCTGTGATGTTACGCTGGCCAAGCGCGGCGGTCTCCTCCACGACATCGGCAAGTCCATTGACCATGAAGTGGAAGGCAGCCACACCACCATTGGTGCGGATATCGCCCGCAAGTTCCGGGAGTCCAAGGACGTCATCAACTGCATTGCCGCCCATCATGGTGATGTGGAAGCTACCAGCGTTGAAGCAGTGCTTGTCGCAGCCGCTGATGCAGTATCGGCAGCCCGTCCCGGTGCCCGCCGTGAAAGCCTGGAATCCTACCTCAAGCGCCTTAAGAGCCTGGAGGAAATCGCCGAGTCCTACGACGGTGTTGAGCGCTGCTTTGCCATTCAGGCAGGCCGCGAAATCCGCGTAATGGTTAAACCGGACAAGGTGGACGATGCTGAAGCAGCAGCTTTGGCTCATAACATTGTCAAGAAAATCGAAGACGAACTCGAATATCCTGGTCAGATTAAGGCCACGATTATCCGTGAGACCCGCGTCGTCGATTATGCAAAATAATGTGAAAGCGCATGTTAGGAGGGTGCAGGGCGTGAGCCTTGCGCCCTCTTCGTACATGAGAGGAATCGACTATGTTAGGATTTAATCTTAGTGGGAAAACTTCCGGCAGCCGCAAGGAAATGAACACCGGGGTACAGCTGCTGGCCTCGATGCTCGTATGTTATCCCGAACTCTATGCCGTGGCCTATGAGCCGCAGGATACGGAGATAACTCTGGACTTTGTGGTGAAGAAGAAGATTGCCCATGAGGAAATGGAAGAATTTGCCAATCTGGTGGACAAGAGCGTGCAGACCTATCATGATTTGCATGGCAGCGGCCCTGTGTGGCTGGCGCTGGACGCTGATGTCAACGGCTCCCGCATGACGGTGCACGTGCGCCGTCAGCTGGCCACCATGCTGCGGGGCGAGCTGGACTTATTGGCAGAGTTGTTCTGTGACAAATTCGGTGACGACCTGCAGATTGATGTACACACATTGGATTCATTGGAGCCGGATTTTTCCACCATGCAGAGCAATGTACTGGACCAGATGTTTGATATGGCTCAGAGCAGCCGTATCCGCGAAAAGATGATTGGTATGCGGGATAAGGACAAGGTTGTGGTCTACAACCGCTGAGAGGAGTAAAATATGCGCGTAATGCTGACAGGGGACGTTGTGGGCAAGCCCGGCCGCAAGGCGTTTCAGAAATTCACGGCCCAGCTCAAGGCCGAAAAGAATATTGACGTGGTCATTGTCAACGGAGAGAATTCGGCCGGAGGCAAGGGCTATACGAGAAAGTCACTGGATGGTCTTTACCATGGCGGGGCAGACATCATCACCTCCGGCAATCATGTCTGGGACAAGAAGGATGTCTTTGAGTTTATCGACCAGGAGCCTTTCCTGATTCGTCCAGCCAACTATCCCGAGGGAACGCCGGGCAAGGGCTACTGCATCTACCCCTTCAAGGCCAAGAACATCGGCGTGGTAAATCTTTCGGGCCGGGCCTTTATGCCGGCACTGGACTGCCCGTTCCAGAAGATTGAAGAAATCCTGCGGGAACTCAACAAGGAATGCGATGTTATTTTTTTGGACTTCCATGCGGAGACCACTTCGGAAAAGATGGCCATGGGCTGGTATCTGGATGGTCGGGTCAATGCCGTAGTAGGCACTCATACCCATATCCAGACGGCAGATGAGCGCATACTGCCGCAGGGTACGGCCTACATCACCGACTTGGGCATGGTCGGGCCCTGGAATTCCATTCTGGGCGTCAAGACGGAAATCATTCTGCAGAAGTTTACCACGGCCATGCCCTGCCGTTTTGACTTGGAGGAAAGCGGCCCCATGGTGTACTCGGCGCTGATTGTGGACATTGACGACAGCACGAACCGCACCACCAATGTGGAGCGCATCCTGATAAAAGAATAATAACAGGCATTACTTTTAAAGATTTTTTCTCATGGCAGGAATTTTTCCTTATGTGCAGAATACTAACTTAGTATCAGTTAGATATGTCATAGGAAAATGTAGAACATTGTTGCAGTTTTGTTGCAAGAGAGGACGTGTAAAGTCATGGAAATCTTGAAAGTATCTGCCAAATCGAATCCGAATTCAGTAGCTGGTGCATTGGCTGGTGTGCTCCGGGAGCATTCCAGTGCAGAAATGCAGGCCATTGGTGCCGGCGCCCTTAATCAGGCGGTCAAGGCGGTAGCCATTGCTCGCGGTTTTGTGGCTCCTCATGGCATTGACCTCATCTGCATTCCGGCCTTTACCGATATCAATATCGAGGGGGAAGAGCGTACGGCGATTAAGCTTATCGTGGAACCTCGTTGAGTGTCGCTGATTCGGCATAGGAGTGACAATAAATGGCAAGTGATTTGCACATGCACACGACCTTCTCAGACGGAAAACTTACGCCGGAGGAGCTTGTGGCAGCGGCAAAAGCTGCCGGTCTCAAATACATAGCCATCACCGACCACGATACGGTGGACGGGGTGAGCTATCTCTACGAGAACGGAGTATACCCCACGCGGGGGATACATCTAATTCCGGGGATTGAATTCAGCGCCCATCATCCGGTGCATGAAGTTCATATTCTGGGCTATAATGTGGATATTTATTATCCTGATTTGATTGATAAGCTGAATGATGTAACGGAGGCACGCTGGACACGCTTCAGCGATATGGTGGGCAAGCTGCAGGAATTGGGCTATCCTATTACCGAAGCGGAAGTGCTCACTTTGGCTGGTGCCAGCAAATCCATCAGTCGTTCCCATATTGCCCGGATTTTGGTGCGGAAGGGCTTCTTTCCCTCTGTGCGGGATGCCTTTGCGGCCGTGCTCGAAAAGGGCAAGCCGGCTTATGTGCCCCATTACCATCTGGAAGTGGAGGAAATCATTGCGCTCATCAAGGACGCTGGCGGTACGCCGGTTCTGGCCCATCCAAAGCTGGTGGGTGATGATGAGCTGGTGCGGGATATCTGTCAGCGCGGCATTGAGGGGATAGAGGTATTCTATCCCCGTCATGATGCTGATGATACGGCCCGTTATTACATGATGGCCAAAGAGTTTAACCTGCTGCCTGCAGGTGGTTCCGATTTTCATGGTTATCCGACCCGCTATCCTTCGGAGGTGGGCGTATTCACTATGGAGGACAAGTGGGCAGAGGCTTTTTATCGTCCTTTAGGCAAGTTTAATAGTTAGTCAGGAGAGCTGTATATGGATGTGATTGCTTTGGTCGGGCCCAGCGGCACCGGCAAAAGTCACCACGCGCTGATTGTGGCGCATAAGCATAAGGCGGACGCCATTATCGATGATGGAATCCTGATTAAGGACGGCAAGATAGTGGGCGGTCATTCCGCGAAGAAAGAACAAAGTAAAATCATGGCGGTACGGCGGGCGATTTTTGTCCTGCCGGGACATGCCGAAGAGGTGCAGGCGGCCATCAAGGAGGCAAAGCCTCACCGCATTTTAATTTTAGGCACTTCGGAGAACATGGTGTTTAAGATTGCCAAGGCGCTGCATCTGCCGCAGATTGCCAAAATCATTCACATTGAGGACGTGGCAACCAAACAGGAAATGGCTATGGCCCAGTTTCACCGCCTGAAAGAGGGCAAGCATATCATTCCTGTACCCACCATTGAGCTCAAACCGCATTTTTCGGGTTATCTGGTTGACCCCTTGCAGACGCTGTTCAAGCGGTCATCTACCAAGCGCCGCCGTCTGGGCGAAAAGTCCATTGTGCGGCCGGTATTCAGCTATTATGGTAAGCTGTCCATTGACGATATGGCCATCAAGTCCATTGTCGGTGCGGCGTTGAAGAAAATCGAGGCCATTACCAAGGTCGATGGCCTGCAGGTGAAACATCTTATGCAGGGTGATGAGGACCTGGGGCTGAAAATCGTCTGCGGGGTTGTGCTCACGTATGGCAATCATATTCCCACTTTGCTGGCCCAGGCACAGAAGGATGTGCGGGATGCGGTGGAGTTTATGACGGGGATGATTGTGCATGAAGTCAACATCCAGGTGAAAACATTATACGTTAAAGCATAAGTTTACATCGTGGCAGTAAGACGCCCGGTGGCTGATAATTGCTTTCCTTCGCTTAGACAGGCTTGTCAAACGCTACGGAAAGTAATCATCAGCCACCGGGCTGTTTTCATTAGCAATAGTTCTAAAAGCTGCTATATGTTGATTCCAAGGGGAGTTGACATGTCAAATTTGACTTGTCAATCAGCGTAGGGAGTTGACGGTCACCAGTATCAGGGCCAGTCCTTGGCCTGCCAATGCGCCCCAGGCGGGGAGGAAGGGGAGGCCGAAGGGATAGAGGGCTCCGGCGGCGAGCGGGAGCACCAGCGCGAAGGTGACCAGAGAAATCGCGATGTTGAGCTTGATGCGGGCGATGGTCTGCTGGCCGATTTCCTGCAGGGCGGCAAAATCCCAGAGAAGGCCGCTTTTTAGGAAGATGGCATGGGGATTATGCCGCTGAAGCGGTTGGTCAGGCTGCGGATCCTTTTCGTTCTTCACCGGAGCCAGCTCGATGACGGCATCTACGGCACTGGCCAGAGAGTCATCGACCTTTTCCCGGTCCACAATGGCTGTACCGGTGCCTCTAGCCTTTAACAGTTGAATTTCCCGCAGCTTGCCTTCGGTGGTCAGCTGGCCGTGAGCCGCGCTCATACCGGCTTCCTTGCCAATGGCGGCAGCTGTGCGTTTGTTCTCGCGGGTCAGCATCACGGTCTGGATTTTTTGCCGCTGTAATTTGCGAATGGCCTTTAAGGTATCTTCGGACAGGGCATCATCAATGGCGATGATGCCGCGGCAGTATTTGCCGTTGGCCACGAAGACGGTACTGTGACCTCTTTGGGTCAGTTGGTCATTTTTGGTGACGAGCTCGGCGCTGATGTCAATGCCTTCCCGTTTGAGCCAGGCAAGGCTGCCCACTCGCAGGGAGTTGCGCCCCACGATGGCTTCCACGCCGCAGCCGGGAATTTCCGTGAAGGTGCTGGCCTCCAATAACTGCAGACCGCGTTGGCTGGCGGTTTCGTAGATGGCTTTGCCCAAAGGATGGTTGGCCTGTTTTTCTGCCGAAGCGGCCAGGGAAAGCAGGGCGTTTTGGCTGACTCCTGCTGGAAAAAGGTTGGCCACATAGGGATGGCCTTCGGTGACAACTCCATGGCGGGCCAAAATCAGAGTATCAATGTTGCTGATTTCCTGCAGCTGGCTGTCGCTGGCAAGCTCGATGTCCTGCTTTTTCGCCTGCCGGGCACCGCGGGCATAGGGCAGAATTTTTCCCAGCATGTAGGGCAAGGGCAGGGCGGCAATGAAAACCGCCGCGGCTGCGTTGAGCACGAGCGTGTCCTCAAGGCCTGTCGTGTGCCAGTAATAACCGATACCACCCGCGAGGGCGACCGTTGGAAGGAATAAATAAAGATTGCTAAAATTTTTCTTCATAGGCATCTCCTCGTTTTCTTAATTAGGATATTCGTCATCCGAAAAAGTTTTTCCTGTTAAATGTATACATTTATGTAGAAGGGAATTTTTTGCCGCGTTTATTTACAACTTAACAAGAGTCGATTATAATACTACACATAGACGTCAACGAAAGACGCTCTTCTGCGTGCTTTACAGCAGAAGAGTTTTCTTATGCTTAAAAGGGATGTGTGGATTTATGGATTTTGCAACATTAATGGCGGACATTAATAATTTTGTCTGGGGGCCGGTAATGCTGGCTCTGCTGGTGGGAACGGGTATCTTCCTGACGGTGCGCCTGCACTTCTTGCCTTGGCGCAATCTGGTTTATGCCATTCGCATGATTTTCCGTCATCGGGATGAGCATGAAGGCGATATCTCGCCCTTCCAGTCTCTGATGACAGCTTTGTCGGCTACGGTGGGTACCGGTAATATCGTCGGTGTGGCCACGGCCATGGTACTGGGGGGACCTGGTGCCCTGGTCTGGATGTGGATTAGCGCCGCCTTCGGCCTGTCCACGAAATACGCAGAGTCTGTTCTGGCGGTGAAGTATCGGGAAACCAACTCTGTAGGTGAAATGTCCGGCGGCCCCATGTATGCCATGAAGTACGGCATCAAGAATAAGTTTGCCGGCCGCACCTTGGCCTTTCTCTTTGCGCTGTTCGTGACATTGGCTTCTTTCGGCATCGGCAACATGACGCAGGCCAATTCCATTGCGGCGGCGCTGTCCCATAGTTATGGCGTGCCCAGCTATGTCACTGGTGCTGTGATTATGGTTTTGGCACTGGCTGTTCTCATTCGGGGCATTCGCAGTATTGGCAAGGTGTCCAGCGTGGTCGTTCCCGCAATGGCGGCATTCTATTTTGTGACAGCTGGCATCGTGATTGTGGTCAATATCGCAGCTGTGCCCGCCGGTATTGTAGAAATGTTCCGCATGGCCTTTTCCTTTGATTCGGTGGCCGGTGGTGTAGGCGGCTCCATTGTGGCGTCCATGCTGACCTCCATGCGTTGGGGTGTGGCCCGCGGCGTGTTCTCCAACGAGGCAGGCTTAGGTTCTGCTCCGATTGCGGCAGCGGCAGCCCGGACCGACCATGCTTCCCGTCAGGGTTACGTTAACATGACGGGCACCTTCTTCGATACGATGATTGTCTGCATGCTGACGGGACTTGTGATTTGTTCCTCCGGTGTGCTGGGCACCATCAATCCGGCTACTGGTGAATTGTTCTCCGGAGCTGAGCTCACCATTGCAGCGTTCAGCACGGTATTTGGTGATTACGGCAAGCTGATTATTTCGATTTCTTTGAGCCTCTTTGCCTTCTCCACCATTCTGGGTTGGGAATACTACGGTGAAAAAGCGCTGGAATATCTGATTAAGAAGCGCCCCGTCATCATGGGCTATCGCATCCTCTTCGGCCTTGTGACTTTCGTAGGTGCTACCACGGCGCTCGAAGTGGTCTGGAACTTCTCCGACACCATGAACGGCCTGATGGCTATCCCGAACCTTATCTGCCTCCTGTGGCTCAACAAGGATATCGCTGATGAATGTTTTGAATTCCAGCGTGAGGTAGTGGTCAAGGAGAAGAAGGGTGAAGTTGTGGATATGAGCTGCGAATAATTTTTTAGATTACATCGTAATGCTAAGACGCCCGCCCCGCTGATAATATTTTCCCTTCGCCATAGACAGGCTTGTCAAAAGCTGCGGGAAAACATCATCAGCGGGGCGGGCTTGGTTTTAGCAGTAATATGAAAAGTAAAATACCTCGAAATTGACAAAAAAGCCCGGTACAACTATTTCTGTAGCGTTTGACAAGCTTGTCTAAGCGGAAGAAATAGTTGTACCGGGCTTTTCCGTTACGATGTAAACGAACCTAAAATGGTGCGTACTATCTTACGACGTCGTTTTTATTGAGGTCAAATTCCAAATGGCTGGAGGTATTGCTCTTGCCTTTCTGCACCCAGAGCACATGGCCATCAAAAATCACAATGTGGGTCTGCCAGTTGTAGCGCATGTTGTCGCTGTGGATAGCCAGACCGGGACGCTCACAGCCGCAGCGGGTGCCGAAGAACCAGGCGGTGCTTTCGGTCAGTTCAGCATACAGGGCATCGCCGGTGAAGGTCAGCTCGCCTTCATGGATGGCGGTGCCGCCATCTGCCCAGACCTGCAGGGTAGTGGCGTTGATTTTGGCGTTGGCGGCGGTAATCAGCCGGTCCTGGCATTGGATGCGGACATTGCCGGTGAGTTCGTAGAGTCCATTGTCTTCGTTATACTGGCTGTGGTCTGCGCTGACCACAGGTTGATACTTGCTTTTGGCCATGTCGGCATTGAGGGTGTGCCCGCCTTCTATGTCTTTGGCATAGCAGAGGGTGAGCAGGCTGAAAAACATACCAATCAACAACAAGGGTATGCGTATACATTTCATAAAATCACTCCCTGTTTTATTTATTGCTTGCTTTTATTTTACCGCAAAATTGTCTGTTTGGCAAAAATTGCTTAAATGGGTTATACTTATAGATAAGATGTGAACATGGAGGTGGCGTGATGATGAACGTGAGAGAAAGAATTGAAGAACAGGAGTATCAAATCCTTTCGCCCTTTGCGGCCAAGAGCCGGGAAGCTAAGCGAAAATATCCCATGGAGGAGTGCGCCTTCCGCACGAAGTTCCAGCGTGACCGGGACAGGATTCTTCATTCTAAATCCTTTCGCCGCCTGAAACATAAAACCCAGGTCTATATCGTGGCCGGTGACCATTACCGCACCCGCATGACCCACAGTCTGGAGGTTTCCCAGATTTCCCGCACCATTGCGCGAGGGCTGCGGCTCAATGAAGATTTGACGGAAGCCATTGCTCTGGGCCATGATGTGGGCCATACGCCCTTCGGCCATGCCGGTGAGTCGGTGATGGATGAGCTTACGGGGCACTTCACCCACAACGAGCAGAGCCTGCGGGTGGTGGAATTCCTGGAGCGTGGCGGTCAGGGCCTCAATCTGACCTATGAGGTCAAGGACGGCATTGTGAACCACACGGGGAAAAATCTGCCCCAGACCTTGGAAGGGCGCATTGTGCGCACGGCAGACCGCATTGCCTATCTCTGTCACGACTATGATGACAGTCTGCGCGCAGGCCTCCTAAAGCCCGGCGATTTGCCGCAGGAGGTTTATGACAAGCTCGGTCACGATACCTCCCAGATGATTACGAGCATGGTCGCGGATATGATTGTCACTTCTCAGGATGCGGATGATATTTTGCAGTCGGCGGTGATAAAGCAGGCAATGGATGTATTCCGCGAATTTATGTTCACGCATATCTATCACTCGGATAAACTTTTCCGCGAGCGTGAGCAGGCTTCCTTTGTGCTGCGAGAGCTTTACCATTACTTCCTGGAGAACTTTGACCAGCTGCCGCAGGAATTCATTAACAGGGAGCCCTGCTGGGGCCGGCAGAAGATTGTCACGGACTATGTGGCGGGGCTTACCGACAGTTATGCAGTGGCCCTGTTTGAAGAAATTTTCATGCCTCCCATGGGCCGTGCCTTAGAAAAAAATAAAAAAGGATATTGACAAACAGAGTAGAATACTATAATGTAAAAGAACTGTATGCAAAAAATGTTATAGTTTATGTAGAAATTTTTGTAAAAAAGAAGGATATCGCAAAAAAGTAGCGAATTGTATACAAGTGTCTTTTATATTAACAACGCAGGTAAGGGGATTTTTATGCACAGAGAGGATATGGATGAATTTGTGGAGCAGGTTACTGCCCAGTCCGACCTCCTGCAAGTTGTGCAAAGCTATGTTCCTTTGAAACGCAAGGGAAACAGGTATTGGGGCTGTTGCCCCTTTCATGGCGAAAAGACCCCTTCTTTTTCTGTGGTTCCCGACAAGGGCTTTTTCTATTGCTTTGGCTGCCACGCCGGAGGAAATGTCTTTAAGTTCATATCCCTGATGGAAAACATTTCCTATTTTGAAGCGATTAAGCTGCAGGCAGAGAAGCTGGGCATTCCTATGCCGCAACGGCAGAAGACGCCTCAGGAAATCGCCAGGGACAGGGAAATTGCAGACTTGCGTAAGGTTAACGAGATGGCCCGGGACTTCTTTCATAACTGCCTGACGCTGACGCGTCTGGGCGAGCCGGGGAAGGCTTATTTTGCAGGCCGGGCCATTTCGGCTGAGACAATTGAAGAATTTAAGCTCGGTTATGCCCCACAGGCTTGGGATAAGTTGTCCACCGCTTTTTTGAAGCGTGGAGTGAAGCAGGAATTTTTACTGGCTGGGGGGCTGGCAGCCGAGCGTCAAAACGGCGGGGGTATCTATGACCGGTTCCGCAACCGCGTCATGATTCCCATTGCCGACGAGCGGGGCCGGGTGGTTGGCTTCGGCGGCCGGGTACTGGATGACAGCACACCCAAGTATCTGAATACACCCGAAACCGTGCTCTTTAATAAGCGGCGCATCCTGTTCGGTTTGGACAGGGCGCACCGGGCCATCAAACAGGCAGGCTATGCCATTGTGGTGGAAGGCTATATGGATGCCATCTCCGTGTTCAGTGCGGGGGTCAAAAATGTCGTGGCATCCTTGGGCACAGCCTTTACGGCAGAGCATTGCAAGCTCTTGCTGCGCTATGCTCCGGCTATCTACTTCTGTTATGACAGTGATGATGCCGGGCAGAAGGCCACCATCCGGGCGCTGTCGATTGTGCAGGGCACCGGAGCTGCGGTGCGGGTCATTGTGGTGCCCGATGGCAAGGATCCAGACGAGTATATCCGCAAGCATGGCGCGGAAGCGTTTCAGCAGTTGGTGAAGAAGGCTTTGCCTTTGGTGGAATACCGTCTGCAGTATGTGCTGAAGAATTATGACCATGCTACGTTGGAGGGTAAGGTCAAAGCCCTGCATGCCATGCTGCCGGTGCTTACCGGGATTCGGGAACCGGCGGTGCTGGGCGAGTACATCAAGCGGCTGGCTCAGAGTCTGCTTCTTGATGAAGGCATTGTGCGGGATGAGCTGCGGCGGTTTGGTCATCAGTCTCTGCCGGAGGACAGTGGCCCCGCACAACGCGAGCCCATAAGGCAGGCTGTGCGGCGTACCGATACTGCCTTGCAGCGGGCAGGCCGGGTTGTTATCCGGCTGGCCTGGCAGGATAGCGGCATATTGCAGCATTTTGCCACGATGGTGCCTTTGGAAAGCATTGGCGACAATTCCCAGCGGGAAATTTTGCTTATCTTGCAGGAGATAGCGGCCCAAGGGCAGAAAATTAATGATGCTGAGATAAATAGCAAACTCAGTGAGGAAGCTGTGGCGGAATTATCCCGGGCCATGGTGGAGGAACTGGGCGTTCTCAGTGAAACCGAAGCGTATGATAACGCATTGCGGGTTTTGCGCAAGGCCTATTTGAACAGGTGCTATATCGAACATTCCCAGCGGGCGGAAAGCCTTGCCCGGGCCGGGGATAGTGCCTATGTGGCAGAACTCAATCAGGCGCAAAAAATAAAAAGTGAAATGGAAGAATTACAGTTTGAATGAATTTGTATCGAACATCGAGGTCGAGGAAAGGGGAATGCTGAATGGCTGAGGCGAAAAAGAGGAAAGTCGCACAGGCTGAGGCTGGAAGTAAAAACCACAGTTCGGAGATTGTGGAAAATCTTTTGTCCAAAGGAAATAAAAACGGTGGTACATTGACATATGGAGAGCTTGTGGAAGCTCTTCAGCAGGAAGACCTGACCCCTGATGAAATTGACCGCATGTATGACACCTTCAGCCAGCAGGGCATTGAAATCGTAGACGATTCCTCTACTACTGATGTAGGGGATGAAGATATTGATGTGGACGACAAGGACACGGAGGAAGTGGAGATTGACCTCTCCGTTCCCGAAGGCATCAGCATTGATGACCCCGTTCGCATGTACCTCAAGGAAATCGGCCGCGTACCTCTGCTCACGGCTGATGAAGAAGTGGCGCTAGCCAAGCGCATGCAGGATGGTGACGAAATCGCCCAGAAGCGTCTGGCGGAAGCTAACCTGCGATTGGTAGTCAGCATCGCCAAGCGTTATGTGGGCCGTGGCATGTTGTTCTTGGATTTAATTCAGGAAGGCAATCTGGGCCTTATCAAGGCCGTAGAAAAATTCGATTACACCAAGGGCTATAAGTTCAGTACCTATGCTACCTGGTGGATTCGTCAGGCCATCACCCGCGCCATTGCGGACCAGGCCCGTACCATCCGTATTCCGGTGCACATGGTGGAAACCATCAACAAGCTGATTCGCGTGTCCCGCCAGCTCCTGCAGCAGCTGGGCCGTGAACCGTCTCCGGAGGAAATCGCCAAGGAGATGGACATCAGCGTGGAACGCGTCCGCGAGATTATGAAAATCGCTCAGGAGCCGGTATCCCTGGAAACGCCAATCGGCGAAGAGGAAGATTCCCATCTGGGCGACTTCATCGAAGACCAGGATGCTCCGGCACCGGCAGATGCCGCTTCCTTCATGCTTTTGAAGGAACAGCTCGAAGAAGTCCTCGATACCTTGACACCGCGTGAGGAAAAAGTCCTGCGCCTGCGTTTCGGCCTTGATGATGGCCGGGCACGGACGCTGGAAGAAGTGGGCCAGAACTTTGGCGTTACCCGTGAGCGTATCCGCCAGATTGAGGCCAAGGCGCTGCGGAAACTTCGTCACCCCAGCCGCAGCCGCAAGCTCAAGGATTTCCTGGACTAAGACCATGAATATCAAGGGTGTAACTTGTGTTGCACCCTTTTCTTATTGCAATGAAAAGGAGGCATCCTTATGCATTTAGATGACAGATTACAGGCGTTGGCTGACTTCGTGCCGGAAGGCAGCCGGGCTGCAGATATCGGCACCGACCATGGTTATCTGGCCGTTGCCCTTTTGCAGCAGGGCAAAGCCGATTTTGTGGTAGCCGGTGACTTGAATCGCGGCCCCTATGAAGCCGCGAAGCGTACCGTCCACGAAAACGCCATCGGCGAAGAACAGATTTCCGTGCGCATAGGTGATGGCCTGAAGGTTCTGCAGCCTGGTGAAGTGGATACCGTCTGCATTGCCGGCATGGGCGGCATCCTGATGAACAACATCCTGGAGGCCAGCCCGGAAATCACAGCAGAGCTTAAAACCTTGGTGCTCCAGCCCATGAATGGTGCCCCGCAACTGCGGGAATGGCTCTATGAACATGACTGGCATATCGTGGATGAAAATCTGGTCATTGATGACGGCCGTATCTATGAAATCATCAAAGCCGAAAAAGGTTCCCGCAGGAAACCGTCGGGCCTTGATTTGCTGGTGGGACCAAAACTTTGGCAGAAGAAACCGCCGCTCTTAAGACATCATATCGAGGCCCTGCTGTTTCAGCAGCGGCGGATACTCAGCGGTATGGAAAAGAGTGAACGGGCCAAGGGCGATAAGCGCTTCGGCCAGATAAAACGCCGGGTGAGAGCATTGGAGGAACGGTTGAAATGGTAAAATGCCAGGTGGTTATGGATGCTCTGGAGCGCATTGCGCCCAAGCGGCTGGCCGAGGATTGGGATAATCCCGGTCTGCTCGTGGGGGCATTCAATCAGGATATCCGCAAGATTCTCGTCTGCCTTGATGTCAGCGATAACGTAGTGGAGCAGGCCATTGCGGCCGGGGCCAATATGATTGTGGCCCATCATCCGCTGATATTCAAAGGCCTCAAAAAAATTCGTACGGATTTGCCCTTGGGGGCGAGACTCCAGCAGCTCTTAAAGCATGATATTGCCGTGGCCGCTGCCCATACAAATCTTGATATTGCCGTGGGCGGTGTCAATGATGTACTGGCAGAAGCCATTGGCCTGAGCAAGCTGTCTACGTTCGTGATAACTTCCCAACAGGAAGATGGCACGGTGGAAAGTCTGGGCCGTATCGGCAGTCTGCCTGTGCCCATGGCAGTGGAAGATTTTGCCAAACAGGTGCGGGAGGCTCTGCCTGCCGAGCATGTGCGGCTGGTTCACGCCGGGGCTCGTCCTGTGCGCAAGGTGGCACTTTGCAGCGGCAGTGGCGCGGAATTCATCCAGAAGGCCGCCTTTATGGGGGCTGATGTCTATGTGACGGGGGATGTGAAGTATCACGAAGCACAGACGGCTGTGGAACTGGGCATGCATGTGATTGATGCGGGCCATTTTGCCACGGAATTCCCGGTGGTTGAAGTCCTGCGGAAGCGTCTGACCGAGGAACTGGCGGAGTATCAGATGGAGGTTATCGCCGACCAGTCCTCCCAGGATTTCTTTACCGTAATATAAGAAAATAAATTATAGGAATGAATGTATGTTGAGAAATGAATTTGCAAAACAGGCCAAGCGCTACCTGCAGATTACCCTGGGGGCGCTGATTGTCTGTTTGGGTTTCAATCTCTTTATCATCCCGGCCCATCTGCTGACCGGGGGCCTCAGCGGTATTGCGCTGATTATCTACTATCTGACCGATTTGCCTGTCGGTATGCAGAATATCGTCTACAACCTGCCGATTTTGTATCTGGCCTATCGGGTCTTTGGCCGCCTTTACGCCTGGGATACTGTTGTGGGCACGGTGGTGCTCTCGATTATTCTCGATGCCACGCACTTTATGGTGGATTGGAATGTCACCCAGGATGGCATGCTCAACGCCATCTTCGGCGGCGTGATGGCCGGTATCGGCTTTGGTATCATCTTCCGGGCCAATGCCAACACCGGCGGCCTGGATGTGCTGGGCGCCGTGGCCAAGAAGTTTTACTCGCTGGACATGGGAACCTGCATCTTTGTGATGAACTTCGTCATTGTCATGGCCTCGGCTTGGATGTTCAATATGGATGAAGCTCTTTACACGCTCGTGTCCATCTATGTGACGGCGGAGCTTACCAATCGTGTAGCCGCAGGCCTTAACCGTGAAAAGTCCATCTTTATCGTGTCTCCGGCAGCGGAGCAAATCTGTCAGGAAATCATGGAAAACGTCCATCGCGGCGTGACTTATCTCGAAGGCAAGGGCGGCTTTGCCCGGGAGCATAAGGAAGTGCTGTTCATTGTGGTGCGGCTGACACAGGTCAGCCGGGTTAAGGCCATTGTGGACCATTACGACCCGCAGGCCTTTATGATTGTCTCCGATACTTCCGAAGTGTCCGGCAAGGGCTTTACGCTGGCCTGCGAGACTTATCAGGATGCGCGGGCCAGATGGCTGGAGGAACAGGAAAGACAAAAGGAAATTGAGAGTGGACAACTCTAAGCATAGGTTGCGATTTTTGTAATATTGCGCTATAATACATCTAATTGTGAAACAACGTAGGAGGAGATTGCTTTGGATAAATACTCACCCCAGGAGATAGAAAAAAAATGGCAGGATAAATGGGAAAAAGATGCTGCCTTTAAGACGGAGATGGACGAAAATCGCCCGAAATATTACGCGCTGGAGATGTTCCCGTACCCCTCGGGCAATTTGCATATGGGCCATGTCCGTAACTACTCCATCGGTGATGTTATGGCCCGCTACAAGACCATGGAGGGCTTCAATGTGCTTCATCCCATGGGCTTTGACTCCTTTGGTATGCCGGCCGAAAACGCCGCCATCAAGAACAATGTAAAACCCTCGGACTGGACGTTCTCCAATATCGAAAACATGAAGCGCCAGCAGCGCTCCATGGGCCTGTCCTACGATTGGGACAGAGAAGCCATCACCTGCACGCCGGAATACTACAAGTGGACGCAGTGGCTCTTTGAACTCTTCTACAAGAAGGGCCTGGCTTACAAGAAAAAGGCCTCCGTTAACTGGTGCGACACCTGCGGTACGGTACTGGCCAATGAGCAGGTTATCGACGGCAAATGCTGGCGCTGCGACTCCGAAGTACAGAAAAAAGACCTCTCCCAGTGGTTCCTCAAAATCACGGACTATGCCGATGTGCTCCTGAAAGACCTCGACAAGCTCAAGGGCTGGCCGGAACGCGTTAAGACCATGCAGGACAACTGGATTGGCCGCAGCGAAGGCCTCGAATTCGAGATGCCTGTAGAGGGCATGGATGAAAAGCTTTCCGTCTACACGACCCGTCCCGATACGGCTTATGGTATCACCTTCGTGGCTCTGGCTGCCGAAAATCCGCTCGTGGAAAAAATCTGCGAGAACAACCCGAAAGCCGCCGAAATCAAGGCGTTCTGCGACAAGGTTCGCAACCAGTCCGAAATGGAGCGTACCTCCAGCGAATCGGAAAAAGAAGGTATCTTCACGGGCGTTTACGCCATCAATCCGTTCAACGGCAACAAGGCACAGCTTTGGGTGACCAACTATGTACTGGCTGACTATGGTACGGGTGCCGTTATGGGTGTGCCCTCCGGCGACCAGCGCGACTGGATGTTTGCCAAGAAGTATGACCTGCCGATTATCCTGACTTTGCAGCCGAAGGACAAGGAACTCAAACTCGAGGAAATGGACGCTGCCTACACGGATAAGGACGGCGTACTGGTCAACTCCGGTAAGTTCACGGGCATGGAAATCCACAAGGCTATGAGCGGCATCATTGATGAAGCCGAAGCACAGGGCTTTGGTAAGCGCAAGGTCAACTACCGTCTGCGCGATTGGCTGATTTCCCGTCAGCGTTATTGGGGCGCACCGATTCCGGTTATCCACTGCCCGCACTGCGGCGAAGTGCTCGTGCCGGAAGAAGATTTGCCGGTTAGACTGCCGGAAGATGTTTCTTTCGACAGCGGCGCTCTGTCTCCGCTCGCTACGAGCGAAGCGTTCGTCAACTGCAAGTGCCCGAAGTGCGGTGCCGATGCCAAGCGCGAAACGGATACCATGGACACCTTTATCTGCTCCTCCTGGTATTACCTGCGCTACACCGACCCGAAAAACGATAAGGCACCTTTTGCCAAAGATAAAGTCAACTACTGGGCACCCGTTGACCAGTATATCGGCGGTATTGAGCATGCCATCCTGCATCTCCTGTACTCCCGTTTCTTCACCAAGGTGCTCCATGATGCCGGCCTCGTAGACTTTGACGAACCGTTCGCCAACCTGCTCACGCAGGGCATGGTCTTAAAAGACGGCTCCAAGATGAGCAAGTCCAAGGGCAATGTGGTTTCGCCGGAAGAAATCATCGGCAAATACGGTGCGGATACGGCAAGACTCTTCATCCTGTTCGCCGCTCCGGTTGACCGTGACCTTGAGTGGAGCGACCAGGGCGTAGAAGGCGCGTTCCGCTTCCTGGGCCGTGTATGGCGTATCCTCGACCACTTCGAAGATATGGTCAAGGCTGGCAAGGACAGCTATGATGTGTCCGCGCTGACCAAGGAAGAAAAAGAACTGCGCCGCGTTCTCCATGTAACCATCAAGAAGGTTACCGAAGACATTCGCGACCGCTTCATGTTCAATACGGCGATTTCCTCCATTATGGAACTTGTGAACGCCGCTTATGCCTTCCAGGACAAGGAACTCAATGCCGGTCTGGCAAGAGAATTTGCCGCAGCACTTATCAAGATGCTCGCTCCTTTTGCGCCGCATATCACCGAGGAACTCTGGCATAATCTCTTCGGCGAAGGCAGTGTTCATCAGCAGCAGTGGCCGAAATACGAAGAAGAAGCCACGAAACTTGCGGAAATCGAAATCGTTCTGCAGATTAACGGCAAGGTAAGAGACCGCATCACCCTGCCGGCTGACATCGACAAGACGGCCATGGAAGCAGCCGTCAAGGAACTGCCTAGGGCAAAAGAACTCACCGAAGGCAAGACCATCGTCAAGGTTATCTGCGTACCCAAGAAACTGGTAAATATCGTTGTGAAATAAGCGTTAGAAAAGCACATGTTCCTTTGCGCGAGGAACATGTGCTTTTTGCTTTTGCTTACCTGGTCTTAAAATGGTATAATACAAAGGTATGATTTAATCGATAACGGCTTTGCCGCATACTGGAGGTGTCCTTTTGACACAGTTTGATAAACGCAATATAACCATGATGATGGATTTCTATGAAATGACCATGGCCAATGGTTATTTTCAGGACCACGATAAAGATGTACAGGTGGCCTTTGATGTATTCTACCGGGCCAATCCGGACAAGGGGGGCTTTGCCATCTTTGCCGGGCTGGAGCAGGTCATTGAGTATGTGGAGAACATGGAGTTCTCCAAGGAGGATGTAGAGTATTTCCGTCAGCAGAAAATGTTTTCGGAAGAGTTCTTGAACTATCTGGAAAACTTCCACTTCAGCGGGGATATCTATGCTATGCCCGAAGGCACGATTATGTATCCAAACGAGCCCTGCATTACGGTCGTAGCGCCGCTGATTGATGCCCAGCTGGTGGAAACGGCTATTCTGGCACAGGTTAACCATCAGTCGCTGATTGCGACCAAAGCGCGCCGCATTGTCAAAGCAGCGCAGGGCCGGGCGGTGTCAGACTTCGGTGCCCGCCGTGCCCATAACATGGATGCGGCAACGTATGGTGCCCGTGCGGCCTATATCGGCGGCGTAGTGGGAACGGCTACGGTATCTGCCGGTCAGATGTTTAACATTCCCATCTCCGGCACGATGGCGCATAGCTGGGTGATGTTCTACGGGGATGAGTTCACGGCCTTCAAGACCTATGCAGAAACCTATCCGGATGCCACGGTGCTCTTGGTCGATACTTACGATGTCATTCACTCCGGCATTCCCAATGCCATCCGCGTGGCGCATGAGATTTTAGAGCCCATGGGCAAACGCCTCAAGGGCATCCGCATTGATTCCGGTGACCTGGCGTATCTCTCCAAGAAAGTCCGCAAGATGCTCGATGCGGCAGGCCTTGAGGACTGCATGATTGTCGTGTCCAACAGCCTCGATGAATTCACCGTGGCTTCTCTGCTGAATCAGGGTGCCTGCATTGACAGTTTCGGCATCGGCGAGCGCCTGATTACGGCCAAGTCCGAGCCGGTGTTTGGTGCAGTCTATAAACTCGCGGCAGTCGGGGAAAACGGTGAGTTTGCGCCGCGCATCAAGGTTTCGGAAAACGTGGAGAAGATTACGAATCCGGGACTGAAGGATTTGTACCGTGTCTATGATGCCGATGGCAAGGCTGTGGCGGATATGATGGCCATCTGCGGTGAGCCGATTGACATGAGCGAGCCTTTCCGCTATGTGGACCCGCAGAAACCTTGGAAGAATCGCACCTTTGAAAACTGCACGCTCAAAAACCTGCGCAAGCTCTATGTGCGTCAGGGCAAGCGTGTAGAAGAACTGCCAAATCTCGATGAAATTCGTGACTATGTAAAAGCACAGCTCGATGGCGAGATTTGGGAAGAGGAGCAGCGCTTTGAAAATCCGCACCGTCATTATCTCGATATGACACCGGATTATTATGAGCTCAAGATGGAACTTCTGTCCAAAACCCGTGAGGAGCATGCCTGATGATTACCGGAACCACCCAGAACCTAGGCGTTATCGGCTGGCCTATTGCCCATTCCCTGTCGCCCGTACTGCAGAATGCAGCGATTGACAAGTCAAATCTTGACTATAATTATACAGCTCTGCCTGTGCAGCCAGAGGATTTGCCGGCGGCGGTGGCCGGACTTAAAGCCTTGCATTATCGGGGCTGGAATGTGACCATTCCCCATAAGTCCGCCATTATGCCCTTGCTGGACGAGATTGACGAGGCGGCGAAGATTATCGGGGCTGTCAATACCGTGGTCAACGATAAGGGAAAATTGACGGGGTATAATACGGACTGTCTGGGCTTTATGGGGGCACTCGTTTCCCGTAAAATTGACATGTCAAATAAGCTGGCCGTGCTCTTAGGGGCAGGCGGCGCGGCCCGTGCCGTTATCTGGGGGCTTATCAAGGCCGGTGCCGGCGAAGTGGTGCTCGGTGTGCGCAATCCTGCCAAGGCCCAGCCCTTGGCAGACGAGTTTTCCGCTTATGGCAAGGTGACGGTCTGCCATTGGGAAGATGCTGCTTTTGCTGAAAAGCTGCAAGCCGCAGACCTTCTGGTCAACACTACGCCTTTGGGTATGACGCCCAAGGTGGAGGAATGCCCGCCGGTTGACTGGTCAAAAGTCAAAGCCGATGCTTTTGTCTATGACATCATCTATACGCCGGCAGAGACACGCTTCCTGCGGGAAGCCCGTGAGCATGGCCATAAGACGGTGAATGGCGAGGAAATGCTGGCCGGGCAGGGAGCTGCGGCGCTGAAAATGTGGACTGGCATTGAGCCGGACCTGAGCTGCATGCAGGAAGCCCTGCACCAGGCGTTGACGGATAAATGATTTTATAATAAAAGAGGATGTGAACGAAGTGATTTCGCCACATCCTCTTTTCATTGGGGAAGTTTTTACTACAAAATCTTTGCGAGTCAAGCCTGCAAGGCGTAGAATCGCTTAGATTTCGTGTAAGGGCTGATGAAAAATCGAATGATTTTTCATCTTGCTTTATTTCGAACGTTTTACGTTGTCGCCATAGATGGTTTTGAAGTCGTCCTTCATGGAGATGGAAGTCCAGCCGTGTTTTTGAGCGGAGGCTTTCATCTTGTCTGCTTTGGCCTTGTTGCCCAGCTCGCGTTCCGTATCGTCGCAGAGCAGGGTGAAGGCAGCAGCCTTGTACTTGTTGTCCGTGATGGTGTAGTCGAACATGCTGGCATCACCGGAGCTGTTGCCGAAGGCCAGGACTGGTTTCTTGCCGATTTCGCGGTGAATGAGGACAACCTTGTTGCTCTTGACATTGATGCCGACGAGCTTGTCGCCTCGTACCAGTTTGTCGCCAGGCGTGTACTGATAGAAGTCAGCCCGAACATTTTCCGGCTGTTTTTCCATGCGGTAGCTGTGGTCAGAGCCAATCACATGGTTGGGCTGGATGGGCATGATGTCCTTGACCAAGGTGCGGACGGTATCACGCTCGCAGCCGGACACGACATAGACGGTGAAGTTATGCTTGTCCAGATAGGAAACCACTTCGGCCATGGGCAGATAGAAGGCTTCACCGGTCTTGAGGTTGGTGAGGCCCTGCACATTACTGTTCTTCATGTATTTGTCCACGTAAGCCTGATAAGCTTCCGGCGTCATGCCGGCAAAGATTTTCGGGAAAATCTTGTTGTTTTTCAGCTCATCCATTTCGTCGGTGACTTTGTGATTGGCAATGGCGGTGGCAAATTCCTGCGCCAGTTTCTTTTCTTCGGCAGAGGGTTTATAAGTCGGGTCGTTCTGCATGCGGTGGAGGCAGAGCATCCAGTCGAAGTAGAAGGGCGCCGTTTCGCACATCAGAGTGCCGTCACAGTCGAAGACGGCAATGCGGTCTTCAACCGGAATGTAGTTGGGGCTCTTCTTGTTGGTAACGTCCTGCACATATTCAATGAGCTGCTTCTTAGCCGGTGCGTTGTCACTCCAATATTTGAAGTCCTTGGCCTTTTCCACATGGATGGCGGCGATTTCGCTGCGGGTGGCAGCGTCTGCATGATAAGCAAATCCCCAGCTCATGGAAGCGGCCAGCGCGCAGGCCAGAATTTTTTTCTTGCTCAGTTTCATCATTTTTCATCAATCCCCTTTGGCTTTTTGAATGATTACGTATTGATTATAACGAGTTGTTCTTGCTTTTACAATCGTGAAAAACGGATAATTATCCTAGATTTTGAACAGTTGGGCTGGATTGGTATCATCCGGGAGGAGTTTATGGTACTATAGGGAAGGAGGCTGGGATATGCGAAAAATAATTTGTTATATAATGATATTATGCTGCGCCCTGTGGGCGGACGGCTGCGGGCAAGCGGCGGATGAAGCAGGAGAGGAACTGGTGGTGTATTCACCGCATCCGCAAAGTTTTATCCAGCCATTGGTGGATGAATTCGAGGGGCAGACAGGGATTTCCGTGCGGATAGTGACTGGAGGAACCGGAGAACTGTTGGAGCGGATTGCACAGGAACAACCCGGTCAGGCCGATGTCCTCTGGGGCGGTTCCATTTCCAAAGTGTCAGAGCAGCGGGATTTATTTGCGGTCTATCACTCTCCCGAGGAGGAGATGCTTTTGCCGCAGTTCCGCAACGAAGATGGCCGGATGACTCCTTTTACGAATGTGCCCAGCGTGCTGCTGGTGAATACCAATCTGCTGGGAAATATGGAAATCCGCGGCTATAAGGATTTGCTCAACAAGTCCTTGGCCGGGCGCATCGCCTT
This sequence comes from Selenomonas ruminantium AC2024, assembly GCF_000687995.1. NCBI lineage: Bacteria > Bacillati > Bacillota > Negativicutes > Selenomonadales > Selenomonadaceae > Pseudoselenomonas > Pseudoselenomonas ruminantium. Next base: position 2,449,963 of record NZ_JIAC01000001.1, on the reverse strand, counting down.
TGCAGACCCCGCGGCATCCTCTTCTTCCTATGCCCATTTGCTGAATATGCTGGCGGTCATGGGGAAGGAGGAGCCGGAAGATGGCTGGACGTACATCCGCAAGTTCTGCCGGAATCTGAACGGCCGCCTGCTGGCGGACAGTCAGGAGGTCAGCGAAGCGGTGGCCAAGGGAAAATGTGTGGCGGGCTGCACCTTTGAGGAAGCGGCGCTTTATGAAACTGCCCAGGGACGACCGGTGAAGATTGTCTACATGCAGGAAGGTGTGGTCAGTGAGCCGGACGGTATCTACATCTTAAAGAATACCCGCCATGAGCAGGCGGCGCAGGCTTTTGTGGATTTTATGCTGAGCCGCAGGACCCAGCAGTATATTGTAAATCATCTCCGCCGCCGTAGTGTTCGGCAGGATGTGGCGGTCCCTGCGGGCGGCCCGGACCTGTTATCCATTGGTGAACAGGCGGGCTGGGAAGTGCAGGGAGAACTGCTGGCCAGATTCCGGCAGTATTACGAAGCGGTGTCAGAAGGACGGGAATAATAGATGTATAACTTTCAGGATGAACTGCGGCGGGCACTGCTGAAATATGCGCTGCTGCCGGCAATTTTGCTGTCCCTTATCAGCCTGCTCTTAATCGTCTACAGCTGGCATCATTACGTGCTGACGGGAAATTATACGGCCCGTCAGGGGGCTGCTGAGCGCATTGAGCGCCTGCTGGTGGACAGTGATGAAATCATGAAGCAGCTGGAAAACCGCATCAATGCCAGTGCACTGCCTTTAACGGGGCAGGTGCAGGACGTCGAAGCCCGGGCAGCACTCTATGGTGTGGTTTATGAAACGGTCAATCAGAGCAGCCTGCCGCTGGAATTTTATCTGACGGATGCAGAGGGCAATTTGCTTTTGGGCAGCCGCAGGCAGCTGCCCCTGCCATTGCAGGATAGGAACTGGGGCTTTATGGAGCGCTTGCGGCAAAGGCAGGAGCCAGTGGCAGAATTTGTGCGCATGGGGGAGCGCCAGCAGGATTTTGTCCGGGGCAAGGCTCTCTATAAGAACAATGAATTGCAAGGCTATCTCCTGCTGGCTATTGCCGGAGAAAATATGCTGGCGCAGGGACAAAAGCCGGGCATCAAGCTGGTGGTGACGGATGCATATTACAATCAGGCAGCTGCCCAGGGAAGTGTGCCAGTGGACGGTCAGGGAAAATTGCTGCCGCTGGTCTGTGGGCTGAATGGTGGTCTGGCGGAAGTGGAGCAGGAGGTCTACTATGTGACGCAGAGCCATTTGCCCTATGGCGTGCGGGTGCTCGCCATCACGCCGGTGCGCAGCCTGCTCGTGCGCTACTTTATGGGCGGTATGCTGCTACTCATCCTGCTGGCGGTGCTGCTGCCGGTCATCTTTTGGAGTGTGCAGCGCGAGAGCCGCCTGCGGGCTCAGACCGTGGAAAAACTCACCTCGAAAGCAGAGATGCGGGAACTCGTGTCCCAGTTCAATCCGCATTTTCTGTTTAATACGCTGGAAAACATCAAGTATATGGTTAAGCTGAACCCGGCAGCGGCGGTGAAAATGGTGATGGCCCTGTCGGCTTTGCTGCGCTACAGCATCAACAATTCCGTTCAGCAGGTGCGTCTGGCGGATGATTTGGATTACGTTCACCGCTATTTGGAAATTCAGCAGTACCGTTTTGGCAAGCGGCTGGATTTTACCGAGGAGATTGACTCGGAGGTCTGGGAGGCAGAGATACCCAAACTGCTATTCCAGCCGGTATTGGAAAATGCCATAAAGTATGGCGCCGATAAAAGCGGAATAAAGCATATCCGTTTGGTCATTTCCCGGCAGGGCGAAAATCTGCAGGTCGCTGTCTGCGATAAGGGGCCGGGCTTTTCGTCAGAGGCCTTGGCCGATTGGCAGAAAATGCTGCAGATGGAGGAAAACATTACGGAGCATACAGGGCTCTTTAACATTCACCGCCGGATACAGCTGCTCTATGGCCGGGATTATGGGGTAAGCATCCGGGAGGAGGCTGGGCAGAACTGCGTGACCATCTGCCTGCCATATCAAAGGGCAAAAGGGGAGTAGGATTCATGTTGCGCATTGTGATTGTAGAAGACGAGGATATCATCCGGCAGGGACTTATCGCCACCTTTGACTGGGAAGCGGTAGGCGCCGAAGTCGTGGGAGAGGCTGCTGACGGCGCCGAGGCTCTGCCACTTATTCGCAGCCTGCACCCGGATGTGCTGCTCACGGATATCCGCATGCCCAATATGGATGGGCTGGAACTGGCCAGAGTGCTGCAGGAGGAAAACATCCTGCCCAAGCTGGTGTACCTTACGAGTTTTGCTGATTTTGACTATGTGCGGGAGGCCCTGCGCCTGCAGGCCGCGGATTATCTTTTGAAGCCTGTGGATGATGAGGAACTGGCAAGATTGCTGCAAAAAATTGGCGGCAGCGAGGCGGCGGAAGATAATCTGCCCTTTGCCGAGGAACTGTCTGCGGCCAAGGAGAGCCGGAATCCCTATGTGCAGGCGGTCTGGCAGGCTGTGGTGGAAAACTACCGGCAGCATATCAGCTTGGAGCAGATAGCCGCAGACCAGCTTGTTTCACTAAGCTATATTTCCCGCAAGTTGAAGGAAGAAACCGGCCAGACCTTTGGCACACTTCTGGCCAAGTACCGTCTGCAGCAGGCCGTGAAGCTCCTGCGGGCGGGCACCTGGCGGGTATATGAGGTGGCGGAGCAGACGGGCTTTGGCGATTACAAGAATTTCTGTCAGGTCTTTCGCCGCTATCTGGATACCACACCTTCGGCCGTTATTCAGGAAAGTATTGGAAAAAATATTTGACAGCCGGGAAATTCTATGCTAAACTATCAAAGTCGTGAACAAGAAGAAGCCACCGCTTCTCACCTGCTGACGGTTAACATGAGTCAGACGGGTTTATAGCATTGAGTTTTTAGAGGTGGCTTTGTGCCGCCTCTTTCTTGTTTAGATAAGAGATGTAGACTTTAAGCAGGAGGTGTTTTACTATTAGCAGAGAATCCTTACGCATCAATGAGGAGATTCGCATCCGCGAAGTGCGCGTAACCAGTGCCGAAGGCGAACAGCTGGGCATCATGGCTACCCGGGACGCACTGCGCATGGCTGAGGAACAGCATCTTGACCTCGTCGAGATTGCCCCGAAGGCTAAGCCGCCGGTCTGCCGCATCATGGACTTCGGTAAGTACCGTTATGAGCAGCAGAAGCGCGAAAAGGAAGCGAAGAAGAAGCAGAAGGTCATTAACATCAAAGAAGTGAAGCTTCGCCCCAATATTGAACAACACGATTTTGACGTCAAGTTGAAGAATGCACTTCGTTTCGTAGAGGAAGGGAACAAAGTCAAAGTGACGATTATGTTCCGTGGCCGTGAGCTCTCCCATCCGGAACTGGGCAAAACTGTCCTGGGCCGTGTGGCAGAAGCACTGGGCGACCGTGTTTCCATTGAACGCAATGCCAAACTTGAAGGAAAAAATATGACGATGATTGTTGCACCGAAAGTGCAGAAAGCATCGAAGCCCAAACAGCCTGCACAGGAATCCTAAGTGCAAAGGCTAATTTAAGGAGGAAAATGTAATGCCAAAGATTAAGACTCGCAGAGCAGCAGCTAAACGCTTTACCGCAACTGGTAGTGGTGAATTCAAACGTAACAAGGCTTTCAAGAGCCACATTCTGGAGAAGAAGTCTCCGAAGCGCAAGCGCAACCTGCGCAAGGCAGCTCTCGTTACCGCTGCTGATTTCGGCCGCGTAAAGAACATGCTTCCCTACGCATAAGCTAAACCGTAATTTTATCGTTTAATTTGATTTTTTAGGAGGATGAAACCATGCCAAGAGTAAAAGTAGGCGTGACTGCACATAGACGTCATAAGAAAATCCTGAAGCTCGCTAAGGGTTACAAAGGTTCCAAGAGCAAACAGTTTAAGAAAGCTAACGAGACCGTAATGAAGGCTCTCTACTACGCTCGTCGTGACCGTCGTGCGAAGAAGGGCAACTTCCGTCGTCTCTGGATCGCTCGTATCAACGCTGCTGCACGTGTAAACGGCATTTCCTACAGCCGTCTCGTTTGCGGCCTGACCAAGGCTGGCGTTGAAGTTAACCGCAAGATGCTGGCAGATCTGGCCATCTCCGATGAGAAGGCTTTCGCTCAGCTCGTTGCTGTTGCTAAAGAAAACCTCTAATTAAAGAGTATTCGCTGCACTATGCGGCATTAGGGAGCAGTCTCGCAAGAGGCTGCTCTTTTCATATGGAATTGTGGCAGGATTTTACAAATTTGTGTATAATAATAATAAATTGACGAAATATATACAGTAAGGGGATTTAGCAATGCAGAAGATCAAAAAGGCCGTAATTCCGGCAGCAGGTTACGGGACGAGATTTTTGCCCGCTACCAAGGCAACGCCTAAGGAGATGCTGCCGATTGTAGATAAGCCGACCATCCAATACATCGTGGAGGAGGCCAAGGCCAGCGGCATTGAAGATATTCTGATTATCAGCGGTCATGGCAAGCGCGCCATCGAGGACCATTTCGACAGTGCTCCGGCATTGGAGATGGCTTTGCAGGAAAAGGGCAAGGATGATTTGCTGGCAATCGTGAGAGAAACGGCAGACATCAATATCCATTACATCCGTCAGCGCTATATGCGGGGGCTGGGGGATGCCATTCTCTGTGCCCGCTCCTTTATGGGGAGTGAGCCCTTTGCGGTGCTGCTGGGTGATGATGTGGTTTACAATCCCGCTAAGCCGGCGCTGGCGCAGCTCATTGATATTTACGAAGCTACCGGCGGTTCGGTGTTGGGGTGCCAGAATGTGCCGCAGGAGAAAGTTTCAGCTTATGGTATCGTAGCGGGCACGCAGACGGATAACAGCCGTCTGATGCGCGTAGCGGACATGGTGGAAAAACCGGCCGTGGAAGAAGCTCCCAGCCAGATGGCTGTATTGGGCCGATATATCATCAAGCCCCAGATTTTTGACATTCTGGAAAAGACCCAGCCGGGCAAGGGCGGCGAGATTCAGCTCACCGATGCCTTGAAGGTGCTGGCTCGTCAGGATGCGGTCTATGCCTATGACTTTGAAGGTCAGCGCTATGACGTGGGGGATAAGCTGGGCTTTTTGAAGGCCACGGTGGAATTTGCCCTGCGCCGGGAGGATTTGGGGGCAAGCTTCCAGTCCTATCTGAAGGAACTTATAGGGAAAATGAATTGACATGCAGAAAAAAAATAAAGCCAATCTGGCATTAGGGCTCAGTGCGGCAGGTTTTCTGGGCACCTTTGCCCTGCCGGAAAGTTTTGTGGCCGGCATGGTGCATCATGGCTTTTTGGCGGCAACGATTGGCGGTCTGGCAGATTGGTTTGCCGTGACCGCCATTTTTCGTAAGCCCTTGGGCATCGCCTATCGTACGGACATCCTGCGGCGCAACCGCAGCCGTATCATGGAAGCCCTGGTCGTCTATGCCAGTGAGGACCTGCTGAGCACGGAAAATATTATGAGTGTGCTGGAAAAACAGAATACTGCCCAGCTGCTGGCAGAATATTTTATCCATCGTGGAGGCCGGGAGCGGGTTCATCAGGTGGTAAAAGGTGTGCTGTTGAAGGCCGTTAACGATTTGGATTCTTGCCGCATAGCCGAGGAATTGGCGCCTGCGATTCATCAGGGGCTGAGTTCCTTTGCCTTTGAGGATATTTTGCCGGAAATCCTGCACCTCCTGACGAAAAAGGAACATACGGAGCAGCTGGTAAATAGTCTGGCCGCCATCAGTGGTCAGGTCATTGACTCGCCTGCCCTGCGGCAGGCCCTGCTGGCTCATATCCGCGTGCTGCGGGAAAGCTATGAGAAGGATTCGGCAGGCCGGGCCTTTGTATTGGCCTCCATGGGGGTGACGGATGAAAAGATTCTCACCATGCTCGTGACGCGGGTCAAGGCAAGACTCGCCCAGCTTCAGCAGCATGGTGTGACGGCAGGCAGTGATTTGCATACCGGGCTTGTGACCATGCTCTACAGCCTCAGTCAGGATGAACGGCTGCGGGATTTACTGCGGGATAAGAAAGAAAAGCTCTTGGAGCAGGTGGATTTGACCAGCATGATAGCCCGTTGGCTCGAAGAGAATATCAAGGGGGAGGAGCCCTTTTGGCTGCCGCATGTGCAGGCTTATGTGGATGGCCTCATCGATAAGTTTATCGGCTCGGCGCAGTGGCAGGCAAAATTTGACCGCTCCGTCAAGGATTTCCTGCGGGATGAATTGACTAAGCATCATGGACTGATTCCGGGCATTATCCGCGAGCGGCTGGACGAATTCTCAGATGATGAACTGGTGACTTTTGTGGAGGACAAGGTACAGGATGATCTGCAGATGATTCGTATCAATGGCTCGGTAGTGGGGGCGTTGGTGGGGATGGGCCTCTATGTGCTCATTACCCTGACAGAAAGGATGTGGGGGCTGTGAAGCGTGGCTTAAACAAGGCGGACAAAACCCTGCTGATTGTCTTTGGCCTGTTCCTGCTGGCTTTGTATCTTCATCTGCGCTATCCTTACAGTCTGGTTAGTGACGCGCTGCTCTTTGCCAGCGAGGCGGCTTTGGTCGGGGGCATTGCCGACTGGTTCGCCGTGACGGCTTTGTTCCGCAAGCCGTTGGGCTTTCCCTATCACACGGCGATTCTGCCCCGGCGGCGGGATGCCTTTATCAAAGCATCTGTTACGCTGGTGCAGAAGGAGTTTTTCTCCAAGCGCAAGATTTTCCGCCATTTGGAGCGGCTGCATATCATGCCCATGCTGTTGGGCTGGCTAAGGGAACCGGCTAACGAAGCTCGGCTGGTAGGCCAGCTCGTGGATTATGTACGGGATTTTCTGATGCAGCAGTCTAAGGCGCAGGCTGGCGTTATCGCTTCGAAGATGCGGGAAGCTCTGGCAAAAGTCGAGCCGGAGGATTTCTTTGCCCTCTGGGGAAAATGGCTGCAGAAGACCGGCAAGGATAAGGAGTTTGTCCAGCGGATAGCCGCCTATTGGCGTGCACAGGCCTCTACGGCTGCTGCCCGCCAGCAAATCAAGGCCCTGCTCGAAGCCTACGAGGAGGAAAAGACCGGCGAGAATGTCTTTGCGCAGCTGCTGGCTGGCTTTGCTCAGGCTGTGGATTTGATTAACTACGAGGAGGCTGCCGAATTGATTCAACGGCAGCTGCTGGCCATGCTGGACGAGCTGGGCACACAGGATTCGCCCTTGCAGCAGGAAATGCTGGCCCTCTTCTACGAAAAGGCGGCAGAACTCAATCGGGAGCCGCAGTTCCATCAGCTGACGCATGAATTAAAGGACAGCCTGCTCAAGGATTTGCCTTTGGAAACGGCAGTGGTGGAGATGTTTGACCATCTGCGCCTGCACTTTCTGGAGGATAAGGCGCGGGATGTGGACCCGCTGGCAGAGCATCTGCCGGCCCTGCGTTCCCGGCTGGAGGAACTTATTCGTGAAGAATACAGGCGCATGCTGTATCTGGTGGAAAATGATGAGCTGCTCCACGAGACTGTGGATAGCTTCCTCTTCGACCTGCTGGGGCGTTCTGCCCTGCATGCCCAGACTTTGGTGGGGGTTATCGTCACCGATGTACTCTCCCGGCTTACCGATGAGCAGCTCAATCATCTGGTCTATGACAAGGTTGAACCGGATTTGCTCTGGATACGCATGAACGGTTCCATTGTGGGGGCGGGCATTGGTCTGCTGCTCTTTGCCTGTCTGCAGATAACGATGTGAATAAAAAGAAAAATTCCCGGCAACCATCTGTTGCCGGGAATTTGACACTTTGCTTATTTCTTCAGTGCTTCCTTGAGAATTTCCGTCAGAGCTTTCTGGGAAATGCGCATCATGTCGCCGAGGAGAGCGTTGTAAAGGTCGCCGCCATCGCAAACACCGCGTCCGTTTTCCGTGACGAAGAACTTCTTGGGATGTTCCTCTGCCTGATAAGCCTCGTTGAGTTTATCCTGAACGAGTTTCTCGATTTCCTGATCTGTCATCGAATACACCTCTTTCCATAATTATCACATAACATATAATACTACATGTGCGGCGATTTTTCCTCTTTTTTTCGCAAAGAAAATAAAATATATTTATCATCAGCATTATTTTGTAGTGACCCCATAAAGTTAGACCTTACCGGTAGTAGCAATTATTTGCTGCTACCGGTTTTTTTACGCTGCGGCATGACGTAATCGGTAATCTACTGGGCTGAGCCACCCCAGCTTAGCTTTGATTCTGTGCTTATTGTAATATGTGATGTAATGCCGTATAGCTCGTTCAAGTTCTTCGAAGCTGTGATAGGTATGCCCATAATAGATTTCCTGTTTTAGCAGGCCAAAGAAATTTTCCATCACGCTATTATCCAGACAAGTACCTTTGCGAGACATACTTTGAAAAATTCGTTCTTCCTTTAATCGACCTACATAGCTACCCATTTGGTAAGCCCATCCCTGGTCGGAATGGAACGTTCGACGATAAGGGCAGTCGCTGGTAATGGCAATTGCCTTATCCAAAGCAGACATAATGCCTTGTGATGATGGCCGTTTGGTGATACTAAAGCTAATGATTTCACGATTATAAAGGTCAAGGAACGGGTCTAGATATGCCTTGCGTGTAAGAATATTCCCTTTGGTGTCCATTTCATAATACTTAAATTCAGTGGTATCTGTGGTGATTTTTTGATGTGGGATACAGGTATCGAAGCGGCGACGCAGCCGATTGGGTGCAATACGCCCAACAGTACCTTTGTAGGAACTGTACTTGCGGCTCTTGTGAGAGAAAGCTTTTACCTGTAGCCCTAATTTCTGGACAAGTCGCTGAACTTTCTTGCGATTGACTAAAAGGCCCTCTTTGCGGAGCTTACCCCAGATTCGACGATAACCAAAGTCCTTGTTGTTCTGCCGAATAGCTTTGATTTTTGATTCTAACTCAGCATCCGGATTTTGGCGGTCGAATCGCTGTTGCCAATACATGTAAGTGGCTTTAGGGAGTTTTATAACTGCAAGGATGTCTTTTAATTTGAATGATCCTCGGAGACTGTGGGCGATCCTTGCTTTCGCTTCTGCGCCTCTTGCTCCAGGCGCAATCTCCTCAGTCCTTTTAAATAAGCCACCTCAATACGAAGCTTGAGATTTTCTTCTTCCAGCTGTTTAAGCTTCTCATCTTGATTTATATTGCATTCTGGTGTAATACTGGCTTTATCTGGCATCTTTGGCCGCCTGCCTTTCCGTTGCGGTTTGAGACCTTCTATACCAACAGCACGATAGCGTCGAACCCAGTTAGCTAAAAGGCCCGCAGATTTCAAATTTAGTCGAAGTGCCAATTCTTGGTAAGAAATCTCTGTACTTAAATATAACTCTACAGCATTTACCTTGAATTGGAAAGAATAGGTTCCATTTTTTCTTGACCGTTGAAGTCCATCTTTCCCCACTCTACGATATTTTCCGACCCATTCTTGAATACATTTTTTTGAAGGGATGTCATATTTTTTTGTTAAGTCAGTATATCCTATATGTCCGTTCAAATACTCTTGGACTACTTCAAATTTAAATTCTGCACTATATTTTGCCATAAAAAGACCCCCATAAGTTAGATTTCTTGGTCTAACTTATGGGGGTCTCTACATTTCAGCTTAATTTCAGCGATTTTTTACGAAAAATTAATGGTAATCTAAAGCAACTATAAGAATCATGCGATATAGTATAAGCAGGATAACGAAATAGGTTCTAATGTTGAATGGAGGTATATATTATGCGTAAGAAAATGTTAGCTGGTATTGTGGCCGGCGCTCTGATGGTTGGTACGGGCTTTGGCCTGCTGAGCGGTCAGGCTCAGGCTGCGGAGACGGTGGCCAAGGGCGGCGAACGTCAGGCTCCTCCGCATATGATGCAGGGGCATAAGGGTGGCCAGCACCCCATGATGAATATGAATGCTGATGATGTGGCCAAACGACTGCATGAGGCCTTCGGCGTTAGCGAAGCAGAGGTGAAAGAGGCCGTCAACAACAAGCGGGACTTCCAGGACATCGGTCAGGCGGCGATGCTGTCCAAGATTTCCGGCAAATCCTTTAAGGATGTGCTGGCCATGAAGACGGCAGACAAGCGCTGGCCGGATGTGGGCAAAGCTCTGGGGGTTACGCCGGAACAGTTCCGCAAGCAGATGAACGAGATGACGGCCGATCGCATGGCTAAGCGCGGCGATATTGACAAGGCTAAGGCTTTGGCGCTTCTTAACAACGGCTATCGGGCTCAGGATATCAGCATGGCTGCCAAGATTGCCAAACTCAGCGGCAAGGATTTGCAGGCGGTCCTGGATATGAAGAAAATCAATAACCGTTGGAGCGATATCGCCAAGAAATTGGGCGTAGACGCGAGCAAACTGCGTCCGGATTTCAAAAAGGGCGGCCAGCATGGTGGCCCGCAGGGAGGACCGCCTCCTGTTGAAGCAGCTTTCGGTGCCGAGGGCTAAAGGTTTTTGACGGCGGTTCATGGTCAATAGAGGATTTTCCCGATAAAGGGCGAATATGCTTCTTTAAGAAGATATTTGCAGAAAGGAAGACCGCTATGATTATCACGGACAACGAAACGGTAAATGCTGCCGAAGATTTGATCCGCCGCCACAAGGAACAGCGTCCGGAAAAGCCCAGAACGGTGCAGGCCATACTGGCCCGCTACAATCAAGCCATCAGCCAGTATCAAGATTTGATGCAGGCGCAGGTGGACAACCGGGAACAGCGCGTGATGCTGTATTCGGAAATCAAGACCTTGGGCTGGTGTCTGGGCCGCGAAGAGGCAAAAATCGTCAAAGAAATCAATACACCAGTGAAATAGTGCTTTATAGTAAGCCGCCCGCCCCGCGGGGGATATCTTTCTTGCGCGCAAGCTTGTCAAACGCTGCAGGAAGATATACCCAGCGGGGCGGGCTTTGTTGTTTTATTGTTTTAGAGATTTTTTTCGGTTAAGACTATGTCCAGGGCGTTCAGTACGTCGTTGACATTTTCTTCCGTAATCACCAAAGGCGGCTGGAAGGCCATGACGTTGCGGTCTACGCCGTTCTTGCCGATGATAAAGCCGCGGTCTTTGAGGACTTCGAGTACATCGTCAAGGATTTCCGGAGCAGGACTGCCGTCCGCATGGATGAATTCTGCGCCATCCATCAGGCCGAGGCCACGCACATCGCCGATAACGGGATGTTTCTGCTGCAGCTCACGCAGGCCGCTTCTAAGTTGCTCACCGCGTGCCTGAGCATTTTCCATAAGCTTGTGTTCTTCGATATAGTCGAGAACCGCCATGGCTGTCGTGGAGGATACCGGATTGCCGCCGAGCGTCGAAGCGCCGGGGCGGGTGTAGGTATCAGCAATCTTAGCCGTGGAGATAAAGGCGGAAATCGGGGCGCCGTTGCCCAAGGCTTTGGCCATGCACATGATATCGGGGACGACATCGTAATTTTCGATGGCAAACATCTTGCCGCTGCGGGCAAAGCCCGTCTGTACTTCGTCGATAATCAGCAGGGTATTGTACTGGTCAAGGATTTCTTTGACGCGCTTGAAGTAGCCTTTGGGCGGCACTACGCAGCCGGCGTTGCCCTGAATGGTTTCGGCGATAAAGGCACCGGGATGGCCGGAGGTGGAGGATTTAATCAAATCCTCGATGGCATTGGCGCAGGCGTAATCGCATTCCGGGAATTTTTTGTTCATGGGGCAGCGATAGCAGTTCGGGTTGGGGGCAAAGTGAATGCCGCCAACGGGATTGGGGTCGGTGCGCCACATGGTAAGGCCCGTTACGCTCATGCCCAGCTTTGTGCGGCCGTGCAGGCCGTGGCGCAGGGCGATGATTTCGCTGTTGCCTGTGTAGACGGAAGCCAGCAGGAAGGCACCTTCCGTAGCTTCGGAACCCGTGGAGCAGAAGAAGGACTTCTGCAAATCGCCAGGAGTGACCTGGGCCAGCTTTTCTGCCAGGTTCACGAAGTTTTCCGTGAGGTAGATGTTGCAGACATGCTGCAGCTCGTCAATCTGAGCCTTCATCTTCTCCAGGATTTCCGGATTGCAGTGGCCGCAGTTCATAACGGACACGCCGGCGTACATATCCAGATATTTCTTGCCCGTGCTGTCCCAGAGGTACTGCATGGAACCTTTGACCATCTGGGCCGGTTCCTTGTAGAAATGACCTAAGCAGGGCATGATGTATTTTTTCTTCTTTTCGATAATGGCCTCAGGGCCGATGAATTTTTTGCTTTCCATAACTTCCCCCTAAAATATAAACAGATTAGATGGAGTTGCGGCTCCGGCGGAAACGGTAGGTGCCAAGACCAAGCTGCCGCGGGCCTTTTTTGAGCGTTTCGAGGTCATCGGCGTGGAAGGCCTCTTTGCCTGCCGTGAGGTTGTCCAAAGCCGTGCGGTAAATGCGGGTGACCATGCCGGCAAATTCCGGTGCGTAATCCTGCGCCTCAATGCGGTAAGCGCCCAAGCCGTTAAACTTCGCAAGGTACGGATAGAGACAGAGGTCCTTGGCAAAGTAAATGTGGTTGCGGCCAAACTGGTCAACGCGCAGGGAATGCTTTTCGCCAGCTTTGTCGAGCAGGGCATAGCGGCGGTCGAGAACTTCGGGATTGTTGAGTTCGTTGAAGAATGGCAGGCTCATGCCCGGAATATTGTGGTCGCAAATCATGGATTCATAGGAACCGTGTACCACAACTTCGATGGGCAGCTCGGAGCTTTCGACGATTTCGCGCAGCTGCTCAAACGAAAGCTCATAAGAAGCCGTACCCATGGTCAGGCCATTTTCCTTGAGGAACTTGGCGGCCAGATGGTTAAAGAGGTTAAAGGACACATCCGCCTGCACTGGTAAATCCGTCAGACGCTTGGCCAGCTTCAACGAGCCAAGGTTGCTGACCATGATGCCGTCGGCTTTGAGTTCACGCTGTTTCAGCGCCGTGAAGAACTGTTCCAGTTCGCCGCATTCCCGGCGCATGGTCGTGCGCGGCGTGTTGATGATGATTTTGGCGCGGCCCTTGTTGTAGGCGATAACTTCAGCAAAATCTTTGAGGCTCCAAGGCTTGTTGGGGCGGAAGGTTTCGCCGCCGACATAGACGATATCGGCACCATTGTCAATAACGGCGCAGGCTGCACCGACGGTGTTTACGCGGACGCTTAATGTGCGGTGGTCGGGATTTGACTTGTCAATATCGCGTTCCTGCTTTAGGATTTCGTCCTGGAAACCGGCTTCCTTCACGGCATCGCTGAAGAAGCGCGGTTCACGCGTGCCATCGAAGCCGATGTCCTTTTTATCCGGGGAACCGAAGGCAAAGGTGGTCGTAAAGTCGCGGGCACGGTTTTCATAGAGGCTTTTCCAGCCTTCTTCATCCGGCTGCCAGCCCGTCGGGTCAGCGATATAGGCATCAATGGCCTTGCGGTAGGTGCTGACAATGCGGCGGATAAAGGGAGCGGGGCGCATACGGCCTTCGATTTTGAAGGAGAACACGCCAGCCTGAATGAGCTGGGGGATATGGCGGTACATGCACATATCCTTGAGCGCCAGCTTATAGGCACCGTCGCTGTCCTTGTCGAGCACTTCGCCCGTCTTTTCATCAATCAGCTGATAAGCCCAGCGGCATGGTTTCAGGCAGCGGCCACGGTTGCCGCTCTGGCCAAAGACCACGCCGGAGTGAATGCACTGACCGCTTTCGCTGATGCACATATCGCCGTGCATGAAGTATTCCACTTCAATACCCGTGCGCTCACGGAACAGGGAGAGCTCGGAGAGCGTCATCTCGCGGCCCACAACAACGCGGGTAATGCCGTATTCCTTGAGCTTTTCGATAGCGTGCTCGTTATGGGTATTCATCATAACGGAGGTGTGCACTGGAATTTTGATGCCCATTTCGTGAATGAGTTCGAGTACCGCAAAGTCCTGTACGAGGATAGCATCCGGGCGGATTTCGTTGAGGTAGGTGAGGTATTCACGCAGAGCGGGAATTTCCTCGTCACTGATCAGGTTGTTGAGTGTGATGTAGAGCTTAACGCCATGCTCATGGGTGTAGGCAATGGCCTTCTTGAGCATCTCGTCATCAAAGTTGAAATCGCCCTCATGCATGCGCATATTGAAATGTTTGCCGCCGAGGTAGCAGGCATCAGCGCCGGATTCCACACCAGCCACCAGGGCGTCCCAGGTGCCGGCAGGTGCCAGCAGTTCTACGGATTTACGATTTAATAACATCTAAAAACAAACTCCTTTTGGATATGATTTTTTATTATATAGTCCCAATCTATAAGTATAACAGAGATTGCAGGGGCTATCAATATTTCATCCTCCTTCACTTTGCAGCATTTTTGTTTGCAATCCCGCGGTCTTTATGCTACAATTCTATGTATTGTGGCGATGAACAAGAAGAGTAAACTTCGCGGGCATTTTTAGAGAGTCTCCGCTGCTGGGATGGAGATAATGCCGGATTTTGAAAGTTCGCTTGGGAGCTTTTCGGAGGAAATGCCGGACGTGTGCTTCGCGTTAAGAAGATGCAAGTGATAAATCAGGGTGGTACCGCGAAATTCAGCCTTCGCCCCTCGTGCACATATTGTGCGGGGGCGAGGGCTTTTATAGTTTGCTTTTCATAAGGCAGGAGGTAAATAAATGGAAGAAAAGATTTCGGAGCTGAAGGCAGCTGCCGTAGCTGAAGTCAAAGCCGCAAGCGATATGACGGCACTTAACGATATCCGTGTAAAGTATTTGGGCAAGAAGGGCGAGTTCACGGCTATCCTGCGTGGTATGGGCAACTTGTCCGCTGAGGAACGTCCGAAAGTCGGCAAGATTGTCAACGTAGCCAAGGCAGAAGTGGAAGAAGCCATCAATGCGCAGACTGGTGAGCTTAAAGCCAAGGAACTTTCCGTACGCCTGGCTAGCGAAAAGATTGACGTTACTCTGCCGGGCCGCAATGTGCCGCAGGGCCATCTGCATCCGCTGACGCTGACGATGCAGCGTATTAAAGATATTTTCGTACATATGGGCTTTAGCGTAGAAGAAGGCCCGGAAATCGAGCGCGACTACTTCAACTTTGAAGCACTGAACCTGCCGAAAGATCATCCGGCACGCGATATGCAGGATTCCTTCTACATCACGGACGAAATCCTCATGCGCTCCCAGACTTCGCCAGTACAGGCCCGCACGATGCAGTCTAACGAGCCGAACAAGCCGATTCGCATGATTGCGCCGGGCCGTGTTTATCGCCGTGACGAATACGATGCGACGCATTCGCCGATGTTCACGCAGGTGGAAGGTCTCGTTATCGACAAGGGCATCAGCTTTGCTGACCTCAAAGGTACGCTCGAACTCTTCCTGCATCAGATTTTCAACGAAAATGTAGGCGTGCGTTTCCGTCCGAGCTTCTTCCCGTTCACGGAACCCTCTGCCGAAGTGGATATCTCCTGTGTGATGTGCCACGGTGAAGGCTGCAAGGTCTGCAAGGGCACGGGCTGGCTCGAAATCCTGGGCGCCGGCATGGTTCATCCCCATGTGCTGGAAATGAGCGGCTACGACCCGAAGGTGGTCAGTGGTTTTGCTTTCGGTCTGGGCGTGGAACGTATCGCCATGCTGTCTTACGGCATTGACGACCTGCGTCTGTTCTACGATAATGACGTGCGTTTCTTGCAGCAGTTCTGATTAGGGAGGTTTACATATGCAGGTTTCCATTAAATGGTTAAACGATTATATAAAGTTCAACGAAACGGCTGAGGAATTGGCCGACAAATACACAATGTCCGGTGTTCCCGTGGAAAATGTTATCCGCGCGGACGAAGGACTTGATAAAGTGGTAACGGGCCGTATTGAAAAGCTCGAAGCCCATCCGGATTCCGACCATCTGCAGATTTGCCAGATGAATGTGGGCGAGCCGGAACTCATTCAGATTATCACGGGTGCGCAGAATGTGGCCGAAGGCCAGGTGGTGCCGGTGGCTATGGTTGGTGCGCATCTTCCTAACGGCCTCCACATCAAGAAGGGCAAGCTGCGCGGCCTGCCGTCCAATGGTATGCTGTGCTCCGCGGAAGAACTCAAGATGGACCTCACCAAGCTGACGGAAGAAGAAAAGAACGGCATCTACATCCTGCCTGCTGATACGCCGGTCGGTGTGCCCGCCAAGGATGTGCTCGGCCTTGATGATGTCGTGCTCGAATTTGAATTGACAGCTAACCGTGCCGATTGCTTCAGCGTTGTCGGTCTTGTGCGTGAAGCCGCAGTGCTCACGGGGAATGAGCCGCACTATCCGGAAATCTCCGTCAAGGAAGATGACGAAGCCAAGGCTGCCGATATGATTAAGATTGGCATTGAAAGCGACCTCTGCGACCGTTTTGCTGCCCGCGTGATCAAGAATGTCAAGGTTGGTCCATCTCCGGAATGGATGCAGCAGCGTCTCGAAGGTGCAGGCATCCGTGCCATCAACAACGTGGTCGATGTGACCAACTTTGTCATGGTGGAACTGGGCCAGCCCATGCACGCCTATGATTATGATGAAATCGCCGGTCACAGCCTGACGGCCCGTCTGGCTAAAGAAGGCGAAAACCTCCATACTTTGGATGACAGCTCCCGCATTGCCAAGGGCACGGAACTCGTCATTGCCGACTGCGAAAAGCCAGCTGGCCTTGCCGGTGTAATGGGCGGCCTTGAATCCGAAGTGACGGAAAAGACCACGACCATCGTGCTCGAAGCAGCTTCCTTTAATGGTGCCAGCATCCGCCGCACTTCCCGTGCCTGCGGTCTGCACTCCGAAGCTTCGGGACGTTTTGAACGCGGCGTAGACGTGACGGCAATTCCCCGCGCGCTCGATCGCGCCTGTCAGCTCCTGCAGGAAATGGGTGCTTGCACGGTAACGCAGGGCATGGTGGATGTATATCCGGCACCGAAAGAACAGACGGAAATCCATTATACGGCCGAGCAGATTAATGCTCGTCTGGGTACGCAGCTCAGTGCCAGCAAGATGATGGAAATCCTCACGAGTCTTGGCTTTGCCGTACGGACGGAAGGCGAAGGCTTTGTGGCTAAGGTTCCCACTTGGCGCAATGACTGCACCTGCATGGAAGACCTCTCTGAGGAAATTTCCCGCATCTACGGCTTTGACAATATCGCGCCGACCCTGCCTTGGGGTGCTGTAATGCAGGGCAAGCAGAGCCCTCGTCAGGATTTCATCGACAAGATTAAGGAAATCCTCGTCGGTCTGGGCATGACCGAGGAGCTGTCCTTCAGCTTCACGAATACCGACCTGCTGGACAAGATGCTGGTGCCGGCTGACAGCGAACTGCGCAAGGCTGTGCCCATCATGAACCCGCTGACAGATGACTATCCGCTCGTGCGCACGAGCCTTCTGACCTCCATCATGGAAAATGCTGTGCGCAACTTCTCCCGCAAGAATATGGATTTGCGTCTCTTTGATGTAGCTCCCGTATTCTTCCCGAAACAGCTGCCCGTAACGGAACAGCCGGAAGAAGTCGTAAAACTCGTTGGTCTGATGACGGGCCGCCGTAATACGGTGGGCTGGAACCAGACAAATGACATGATTGACTTCTACGATATGAAGGGCTTGGTCGAAGAACTGCTCGCCAGCCTTTCCATCTCCAAGTATACTGTAGAAGCCGGTGAACACTTCGCCCTGCATCCGGGCAAGACCGCACTCTTCAAGAAGGGCCGTGAAGTCATCGCCACCCTGGGCGAATTGCATCCGCAGGCTGCCGAAAACTTCGGCATCAAGCAGAAAGTTTATCTCTTTGAGATGGACGTGGAAGTGCTCATGAAGTACACCGCCAAGAACTTCCATTTCGATAGCCTGCCCAAGTTCCCGGCAACTTCCCGCGATTTGGCTATTGTGGTGGATACAGATGCCGAAGCTGGCAAGATTGAGCAGGTTATCACGAAGAACGGCGGCAAGCACTTCAAGTCCGTAACGCTTTTCGATGTGTACACCGGCGAACATGTAGCTGAAGGTAAGAAGAGCCTTGCCTTCAACCTGCAGTTCCAGTCCAAGGACAAGACACTGACCGATGAGGAAGCCGATACGGCCTTCAATAATATCCTCAAATCTGTGGAAAAACAGTTCGGTGCCGAATTGCGTGCATAAGCAGGTGATCGTATGGCAGAAGAAAAAAATAACCGCCCCGCTGAGCGCGTGGTGGTGGAGATTTACGGCAACAGCTATCCGCTGAAAACCGACGACCCGCAGCACATGAAGATGCTGGCGGCAGCGGTGGACAAGAAGATGAAAGCCATGTCCCGCTCGGTGCGCAGCTTTGATGAGCGCAAGATTGCCGTGCTCACCACTTTGCAAATCGCAGAGGAATATTATAAGCTCAAGAAAGACTACGACGAACTTGTAGACCTTCTGGATGAAAAATAACTGAATAATAGCAGGAAAATTTCCTTTGCTCACGAATATAACCCGTAAAGATATAGGTATTAACTTTACGGGTTATATTTTTACTTCAAAGGAGTGGGTAAAGAATGGGATTTATTAAAAACCTGCGGGTAGCCTATAAGATGCTGATACTAGCAGCATTTGCCGTAATCGGTATGCTGGTTATCGGCTATCAGGGCTATTCCACGGCAAAAAAAGCACAGGTCGATATGGAAGAAATGTATTCCAGCTCGGTCAGATCCATCGGTTATCTTAGCGATATGCGCTATGGTACACGCTATGCGCAGGGCATGATGATTATCATGACTACGGTAAAGGATGACCCACAGCGCATGCAGAATTTAGACAAGAAATTCCAGGAAGGTTTGCAATTTGTGGATGATGGAATCAAAAACTATGAAGCCATACCAGGTAAGCCGGACGTGATTAAGAAAGAACTCGAATCGTATAAAAGTAGCTGGGCAGCGCTGCGAAAAAATCTGAACGATGCGGTAAAACTTTGTCAGGCCGGCCAGATGGAAGAAGGCAGGGCGCTCTATAATCGTGAAGGCGCCAAATTGCTGGATCAGATGCGCCCGCATATCAATAAGATGACGGAACTGGAAAACAGCCATGCGGAAGAACTCAATACGCAGAATGATGCGGACACGGAAGCTGCTATCCGCAATATGATTATTCAGCTTTTGCTGGGGCTGATTATTATGGTTGCCGTAGCAATGTGGATTACCCGCGAAATGGTTAACCCTGTTCAGGCTATGATGCGTTCCCTGGAACGTCTGCGTGGTGGTGATTTCAGCGAACATCCCCGTACGATTATCCGTGGTGATGAATTCGGTGAAATGGCCGATAAAGTTGCAGAAGTGCGTATGACCTTGAATAAGCTCATGCGCAGTACCAGTGCTACTGCCGAACAGCTGGCGGCTTCCTCCGAAGAACTTACGGCCAGCTCCCAGCAGTCGGCACAGGCTTCGGAACAGGTGGCACAGTCTGTCACCAACGCAGCCGGTGCTGTAGCGGAACAGCAGGTAGATGTCACCGGTGCCATGGATTCCATTGAGAATGCCGTGCAGGCTATCGAGCGGCTGAGCCGTACCGCCAATATGGTTTCGGAACATGCCAACACCAGCAATAAGGCGGCAGTGGAAGGCAATGATGCGGTGAAACTGGCCGTTAACCAGATTAACAGTGTGGCGCAGATTGTCAACAGCTCCGCCGAGACCGTCGATAAGCTGGGGCAGAGTTCCCAGGAAATCGGTCAGATTGTGGAGACGATTTCTTCGATTGCCGAACAGACCAATCTGCTGGCCTTGAATGCAGCTATCGAAGCAGCCCGTGCTGGTGAACATGGCCGTGGCTTTGCCGTAGTTGCTGATGAAGTCCGTAAGCTCGCCGAGGCTTCCCAGGAAGCAGCCAAGCAGATTACTGGTCTTATCAGCGGGATTCAGTCGGAAACCGCCGAGGCCGTTTCCTCCATGCAAAAGGGTAGTGCCGCAGTGAAAGAAGGCACTGCATCCGTTGAACAGCTTCGTGATACCTTTAAGAGCATTTACGATGCCGCTTTAGGAGTTGCTAAACAGGCTGAAGAAATGACCAAGGAACTGCATGTTGTGGAACAGGATACCCAGAATATCAAGGAAAAATCCAGCGGTATTCTGCAGAAGGGCGGCATGGTGGCTTCGGAAATGGAAAGCGTTTCCGCTGCCTCCGAAGAGCAGTCTGCTTCCGCTGCTGAGATTGCCGATGCCAGCACGGCCTTGGCAAATCTCGCACAGGATTTGCAGAATTCCCTGCGGAAATTCAAATTCTAAAATTTTACAGGCAAATAAAAAGTGGAGGGCCCAGAGCTCTCCACTTTTGTATGTGCGATTTTACAATCAGATATGTAGTTTAGTCTTGATGCGCTCCACAGCCCGCAGTGTGTTTTCACGGTCACCGAAGGCGGTGAGACGGAAGTAGCCTTCGCCACAGGGGCCGAAGCCGGCACCCGGGGTGCCCACGATGTGGACTTCGGTCAGGAGTTTATCGAAGAAATCCCAAGAGGGCATGTTGTTTGGTGTTTTGAGCCAGATATAGGGGGCGTTGATGCCGCCGTAGGCTTCGATACCAGCCGCCTGCAGCCCCTCGCGGATGATACGGGCATTTTCCATGTAGTAGGCAATGGTTTCCTTGACCTGTTTTTGGCCTTCCTCCGTGTAGATGGCGGCAGCGCCACGCTGAACGATGTAAGCGGTGCCGTTGAATTTGGTAGTATGGCGGCGGTTCCAAAGTTTGTTGAATTCCACCAGACTGCCGTCAGCGGCACGGCCTTTGACAGTTTTGGGGATGATGGTGTAACCGCAGCGGGTACCCGTGAAACCCGCGGTCTTGGAGAAGGAACGGAACTCGATGGCTACATCCTTGGCTCCTTCGATTTCGTAGATGGAGCGGGGCACATCCTCTTCGGTGATATAGGCGGCATAAGCTGCATCAAAGAGGATGACGGACTGATTTTCGCGGGCGTAGTCCACCCATTTCTTCAATTCTGCGCGGGAAAGGGTCGTCCCCGTAGGATTGTTGGGGCAGCAGAGGTAAATCATGTCTACGCGTTCCGCAGGCAGTTCCGGTGCGAAGTTGTTGCTGGCATCACAGGGCAGGTAGGTGACACCTGCAAAGTGGCCGTCCTCCTGCAGTGTGCCCGTGCGGCCTGCCATAACATTGGTGTCCAGATAGACCGGATAAACCGGGTCAGTGATAGCGACCTTGTTATCGGTACCGAAGATTTCCTGAATGTTGCCGCAGTCGCTCTTGGAGCCGTCGCTGATGAAGATTTCGTCACTGGCAATCTCAATGCCGCGGGCCTTGTAGTTGTGCTCGATGATGGCATCGGTGAGGAAACTGTAGCCCTGTTCCGGACCATATCCGCGGAAGGTATCGGCGCTGGCCAGTTCATCTACAGCTTTGTGCATGGCCTCGATGCAGGCAGGGGGCAGAGGTTGGGTCACATCGCCAATGCCCAGGCGAATGATGTCTGCTTCAGGATGTGCTTCCTTAAAGGCTGCCACCCGGCGGGCGATTTCGGCAAAGAGATAGCTGCCAGGGAGTTTCAGGTAGTTGTCGTTGATTGTAGCCATATAAACCTCCAAAAGAATTATTCTCAATATAACTTTTGGGTATATTATACCATGTTTCTATAACAAATCAATAGGGAGAAAAAGAAAAGATGACTACGCACAGCGAAGCGTAGTCATCTTTGACTTAGTGATATTCAGGTGGGCGAAGCAGCTCAGGAACGTTTGTAAGCCGTTACCTTCTGATAATGTTTCTGGAAGAATTCTTCTGCAACCTGCGGGAACAGAGCGTAGGAGAGGACATCTTCTTCGGAAGGATTAAGATAGCCTTTTTCCTTGAGTTCTGCTTCAAATTCTGCGAAGGTCTTAGCCTTTGCATCTTCGATGGAGCAGTCTTCGATGATGTCTTCCGGAGCAATGCCCAGCGTCTTAGTCAGGAAATCGCGGTCGATAGCAACCGGCGTACGGCCGAATTTGCCGCGGGCAAGGTCTTTGAATTCCTTCGGTACCATCTTGTAGCGTTCGCCGCTCATGACATTGAAGGTTGCCATGGTGCCGACAATCTGAGAGGACGGTGTAACGAGAGGAGGATAGCCCAGGTCTTTGCGAACGCGAGGCATTTCATCCAAGAGGTCCTGATACTTGTCTTCCATGCCAGCTTCCTTGAGCTGGTTAGCCAGGTTGGAGAGCATACCGCCCGGAATCTGGAAGTCCAGTACGTTGGGGTTGATATCGAAATAACCCTTGAGGTTGAATTCGTTGATAACGCGTTTTTTAACTTCGAGGAAGTGTTTGGAAATCGGCGTGAGTTTCTGAACGTCAATGCCGGTATCATATTCCGTGCCTTCGAGAGCGCGAACCATGGTTTCCGTGCAGGGCTGGGAAGTGTCAGAGGAGAAGGGAGCCAAAGCCGTGTCGATGATGTCCACGCCAGCTTCAATAGCTTTGAGATAAGTAGCATGGCCGAAACCGGAGGTGCAGTGGGTGTGCAGTTCCACAGGAATGTCCAGAGCAGCTTTGAGCTTCTTAACCAGGTCTTCTGCTACATACGGTTTCAAGAGGCCGGACATATCCTTGATGCAGACGGAATGGCAACCCATATCCTGCAGTTCTTTGGCCAATTCTACGAATTTTTCATTGGTATGAACCGGGCTGATGGTGTATACGAGGCAGCCCTGAACTTCCGGTTTTTCCGGGCAAGCCAGTGCAGCTTCAATGGCAACTTTCAGATTGCGTACATCGTTGAGGGCATCGAAGATACGGAATACGCCAACACCATGGGCGGAAGCGTGACGGACGAATTTTTCTACCACGTCATTGGAGTAGTGGTTATAGCCAAGAAGATTCTGGCCGCGCAGCAGCATCTGAATCGGAGTCTTGAGGTTAGCTTTCAGGGTGTCCAGACGTTCCCAGGGATCTTCGTTCAGGAAACGCAGGCAGGTATCAAAAGTAGCACCGCCCCATGCTTCCAATGCTTTGTAGCCTACGGAATCCAAGGCTTTGAGCTGGGGAAGCATGTCTTCAATGCGCATGCGGGTAGCACACAGAGACTGATGACCGTCACGCAGAACGGTTTCCATGATTTTGACAGGTTTCTTTGCCATAACTAACACTCTCCTCTAAATTATTAACGCATAAACAACGATTATGCGTACTAACTCGTGACGAGCTGGAAAAACGAAATAATAAAGCCTTGTAGAACGGCGTAAATACTAGGTTTTTGGAGCATCACAAGATTTAACATCACAAGCATAGTATAGGTGCTAATTATTGCTTTGTCAATGTAAAGCGTGATTTTTTTCTCAAACTATAACTAATTGGAATAATAGATGGAGATTATCGTAAAATGTATACAATTTAGGCATGGTTGAATTGACAGGAACAGGCGTTAAAGTTTTTTTTATGAGCTATTGGTTTTTGGTGCAGACACTGATATAATTGGAAATGTAGTTTTATGAGTTTGTTTGTGTTGACACATTGTTCTATATTTACACAATGTGCAGGTGAATTTGGAATTGAAGGAGAAATGTGTAAATGAAACTTGTAGTAACCGTTGTAGGCAAAGACCGTGTAGGCATTATCGCCATGGTTAGCCAGATTCTCGCCGAGAACAATGTCAACATTCTGTCTATCAATCAGAACATCCTGGATGGCTACTTTAATATGATTCTGATTGCGGAAATCAGCAGCAGCAAGATTAAGCTGGTGGATCTGCAGAAGAAGCTCAAGGAAAGCGGTCAGGAAATCAACGTGGATATCAAGGCGCAGCATGCCGATATCTTCAATGTAATGCACAACATCTGATGTGACCTTTAGGAGGATAAGTTTTTGATTAGCATAGACAATATCATTGAAACAAATGAGATGATTACTGAGAACAAACTGGACGTGCGTACCATTACCATGGGCATTTCCCTGCGGGATTGTGCGCATCCGAATATGGACCAGTTTTGCCGCAATGTGTATGACAAGATTACCAAGTCGGCGGAGTTCCTCGTAAAGACGGGGGAGGATATTGAAGCGGAATACGGTATCCCCATCATCCATAAGCGCGTATCCGTTACGCCGATTGCCATTGCAGCGGATGCCTGCAAGACGGATTCCTATGTGCCGGTGGCAGAAGCCATGGACAGGGCCGCCAAGGAAATCGGTGTCAACTTCATCGGTGGTTTTTCTGCTCTGGTGGAAAAGGGCTTTACCAACGGTGACCGCATTCTGATTAACTCGATTCCGCAGGCACTGGCAACGACGGATGTCGTCTGTTCGTCTGTAAATCTTGGTTCCACCAAGACTGGTATTAATATGGACTGCGTCCGGGAAATGGGCGAGGTCATCAAGCGTACGGCAGAACTTACCCGCGATAATGACGCGCTGGGTTGTGCTAAGCTCGTCGTATTCTGTAATGCTCCCGGGGATAATCCTTTTATGGCTGGTGCCTTCCATGGTGTCAGCGAAGCGGACAAAGTCGTAAGTGTCGGCGTCAGCGGCCCAGGCGTGGTAAAACATGCTCTGGAAGCCAAGAAAGGCGCTGATTTCACGGAGATTGCGGAAACCATCAAAAAGACGGCTTTCAAGATTACCCGCGTAGGCCAACTGGTGGCTCGTGAAGCGTCCAAGCGTCTGGGCGTACCCTTCGGTATCATCGACCTGTCGTTGGCACCCACGCCGGCAGTAGGCGACAGTGTGGCCCGCATTATCGAGGAAATGGGCATTGAAAGCTGCGGTGCTCCGGGCACGACGGCGGCTCTGGCACTCCTTAATGACGCGGTGAAGAAGGGCGGCCTGATGGCTTCATCTCATGTCGGCGGCCTCTCCGGTGCTTTCATTCCGGTAAGTGAAGATGAAGGCATGATTAACGCCATCAAGACCGGCAGCCTGTCCTTGGAGAAACTCGAAGCCATGACCTGCGTCTGCTCTGTGGGCCTCGATATGATTGCCATTGAAGGCGACACGAGTGCGGCAACGATTTCCGGCATTATTGCCGATGAAGCGGCTATCGGCATGATTAACAACAAGACCACGGCGGTACGTGTTATCCCTGTGCCGGGCAAGAAAGTCGGAGACATGGTAGAATTTGGTGGCCTTTTGGGCTACTGCCCCATTGTACCGGTACGCAACCAGTACAGCTCGGATGCCTTTATTGCCCGCGGCGGCCGTATCCCAGCGCCAATTCGGAGCTTGACGAACTAAAAAACAGCCTTCTCCTATGGAGAAGGTGCCCCGTTAGGGGCGGATGAGGTATAGCGAAAGAACGACCTCATCCGAGCGCTGCGCGCCCACCTTCCCCAGAGGGGAAGGCTTATGTATAGGAGAGCATTATGCGTGTTACGAAAAAAATTAAGGAAGAACAGATACGCATTTTAGGGGAAGTCTATAAGGATACCAAGCCGGCTTTGATTTTCCGCAATCCCTTTGAACTCTTGATTGCGGTGATTCTGTCGGCTCAATGTACCGATAAGCGGGTGAATGTGACTACGGCCCGGCTGTTTCAGAAAGCGGCCACGCCGGAGGCTATTCTCTCATTGGGACTGGCGGCTTTGGAGGAGGAAATCCGGGACTGCGGGCTCTTTCGTAATAAGGCTAAAAACATCATGGCGACCTGCCAGATTCTCTGCGAGCAGTATGGCGGGGAGGTCCCCGCTGATTTTGCAAAACTGCAGGAACTGCCCGGCGTGGGGCGCAAGACGGCCAATGTGGTCATGAGTGTGGGCTTTAATGCCCCGGCCATTGCGGTGGACACCCATGTGTTCCGGGTCAGCAACCGGCTGAAACTGGCGGCAGGGGATACGCCCTTAGCGGTGGAGCAGGGCCTCATGAAGGCCATCCCCAAGGATAAATGGTCCGCAGCCCATCATTGGCTGATTTGGCATGGACGGAATATCTGCAAAGCCCGCAAGCCGTTGTGTAGCAAGTGTCCTTTAGCAGATGTGTGCCCAACAGCAATAGATTTTCAGCCTTCCCCTTGAGGGGAAGGTGGGCGCGAAGCGCTCGGATGAGGTGGAAATACCTAATATAGAGCAAGTGAGATGAGAGCATGATTTACCGGAAAGCAAAATTTGAAGATGTGGAAGCCATTTATGAACTGGTGGCCGATTACGCCGGACAGGGGGTAATGCTGGCCCGTTCCCGCAATACGCTCTATGAAACCCTGCGGGATATGGTGGTAGCCGTGGATGATGATGGCAGTATCGCCGGTGTGGGCGGGCTCCATATAATCTGGGACAGGCTGGCGGAGGTGCGCACCATGGCGGTAGCGCCGGACAAGCGCCGCCGGGGCATTGGTGCCGAGATTGTGCGCCGTCTGATAGAAGATGGCGAAGTCTTAGGTATTGAAAAGTATTTTACCCTGACTTATCAGCCGGAGTTTTTTAAGGCTTTAGGCTTTGAGGTCATCAATAAGGAAGAACTTCCGCATAAAGTTTGGAAGGAATGTATCGACTGCCCCAAATTCCCCAACTGTGATGAAATCGCCATGGTAAAAGTCTGAAGAAAAAGTTTTTCTGTGGTGGAAATACTGTATGATTTTACAAATTGCGGTTGACAATATGGCTACAAACTGCTATAGTATCAAGCAACAAGAGTAAATGCAAAGACGGAGAGAAGTAAGAGGCAGAAGTCTTACAGAGAGCGGCGGGCTGGTGTAACGCCGCAGATGGAACCTTTGAAATACACTCCTGAGCAGCCGGTTGAACAACTGATGTACAGATTAGTAGGCCGCGCCGGAATGCCACCGTTATCAGAGGCTAGGATATGTATGTATCCGAATAGAGAGGCTTGCATCAGCAAGCAGGGTGGTACCACGGGTATAACAGCTCGTCCCTGTGAGGGGGCGGGCTTTTTCTATTTGAACTTTGACTTTATTATGTTATTATGGAGGAATGAACATGATTATCGTAATGAGCCCCAGTGCTACAAAAGAAAATTTAGAAAAAGTCATCAAAAAAGTGGAATCCGCTGGACTTAGAACCCATATATCAGAAGGCGAGGAAGTAACCATCGTAGGTGTGATTGGCGATCAGAAGAAAATCGCAAACTTGGAAATGAATATGATGGAGGGCGTGGAAAAGACCGTCCGCATCACGGAAAAATATAAATTGGTCAGCCGCAATTTCCATCCGGAAGATACCATCGTGGACGTGGACGGCGTGAAGGTCGGCGGCAAGCAGATTGTGGTTATGGCAGGTCCCTGCTCGGTGGAAAGCATCGAGCAGCTTAGGGAAGCAGCTAAGGCTGTGAAAGCTGGCGGTGCGCAGTTCCTGCGCGGTGGTGCTTTTAAGCCACGTACCAGCCCCTATGATTTTCAGGGCCTTGCCGAAGACGGCCTCAAGATGCTGCGTCAAGTAGCGGACGAGGAAGGCCTCAAGGTCGTGACGGAAATCGTGGACAAGGACGATTTGGAACTGGTGGGCAAATACGCTGACCTCTATCAGGTCGGCGCCCGCAACATGCAGAACTTCCAGCTCTTGAAGGCTTTGGGCAAGGCCAATAAGCCTGTCATGCTCAAGCGCGGACTGTCGGCTACCATCAGCGAATGGCTCAATGCTGCCGAGTACATTATGGCGGGCGGCAATGAGCAGGTCATTCTCTGCGAGCGTGGTATCCGTACGTATGAAACTTTTACGCGTAATACCCTTGACCTTAGTGCGGTAGCCGCCGTCAAGGAACTTTCCCACTTGCCCATCATCGTGGACCCCAGCCACGGCACCGGCCGCTGGCAGATGGTTCAGCCCATGGCCCGCGCGGCTGTGGCTGCCGGCTGTGACGGCCTTATCATCGAAGTACATCCTCATCCGGAGGTGGCGCTTTCCGATGGCGACCAGAGCTTGACGCCGAAGAATTTCAACCGCCTGATGGAGGACCTGGGCAAAATTGCGGCGGTAATGGAGCGCACTGTATAAATGGCACGGGAAAAAACAACGCTGGCCATTATCGGTGTAGGCCTCATCGGCGGTTCTTTGGGGCTGTGCCTGAAGGACAAGCTCGGCGATGATATCTACATCACCGGCCTGTGCCGCAGCCAGGCCTCCATGGACAAGGCTATGGAACTCGGAGCTGTGGACTTTGCCTCACCGGACGTAAAAGCCGTTGTGGAGCAGGCGGATATCATCTTTTTGAGTCCGCCGGTGCTGCAAATCGTGCCCATGGTGGAAAAGATACTGCCCTATCTGAAAAAAGGCGCGATTATCACCGACGCCGGCAGTACTAAGCAGTATATCTGGGAGCACCTGCAAAAGATTCTGCCCCCGGATATCTACTACATCGCCGGCCACCCCATGACCGGCCGGGAAAAAAGCGGCGTAACCGCAGCGAAAAAAGACTTGTTCGTGGGCAAGGCCTACGTCATCGTGGAGGACACAGGCGCACCGCCTGAGGCGCATGCAAAGCTTATGGCGCTGTTAAAGCATACCGGCGCCAACTTTACAACGCTCGATATCGCCAAACATGACCGCTGTGCCTCCGTTATCAGCCACGTGCCCCATGTAGCGGCGGCAGCGCTGGTAACACTCCTCAACCAGTCCGGCGGTGATATGGAGTCCTGTATCAAACTCATTGGCGGCGGTTTCAAGGATACCACCCGTATCGCCTCGTCCAATGCCGATATGTGGGCAGATATCTGCATGACCAACGGCAAGGCCATTGCCGCCAACCTCAGGACCTTGCAGGAAATTATCGGCAGCGTGATTACAGCCTGCGAAAATCAGGACAGACAGGCCGTCTACGACTACTTCACAGCCTCCAAGAAACGCCGTGACGCCCTGCTCGAAAACGCCCAAAACAAATTCGACCCGAACTAACTGCATATAAAAACCTAAAGGCAGTGACAAGATGCGCAAGCATTTTGTCACTGCCTTTTGCTATGAAAATTTTGTCAGTAAGCGATGGGGAGATGTTTAAAGGATTTACTGTGGCTGTTCGCCGGCTTGTTTCCAACTTTCGCCGACGCTGCCTTTGTCGCGCATTTCGCTGGCGGCGGCGTCCATGCGGGAGAAGGATTGTCTTACGCCGCCGGCGTCGTGTTTATAATTCACGGCATGGTTAGCGCCGATACCTAGGGCTGCGGCCTCAGATACAGAGTCGATATTGGCTCCCATGAAGATGAAATTCCATTTATATTCTTTAGAGGCCGTATCAATCATGGCTTTTACATCAGCTTTGGTGTATTCTACACTGTTGTTTTCTTTGCCATCGGTCATAATGAGGAACAGCACGCGCCGTTTGGCCGGGCAGATGCCGTTCTGATTCATTTTATCCATGGTGCCGGTGATGGTGCGGCCGACAGCGTCAAGCAGGGCCGTCATGCCACGGGGGTAGTAATTCTTATTGGTCAGTTCCGGCACTTTTTGGATATCTTTGGCGTCCACGATTTTTTCGTATCTGTCATCGAAAAGGACGGTGGTAACTTCGGCGCGTCCTTTTTTCTGTTTCTGTTTTTCTATGAAAGTGTTATAGCCGCCGATTGTATCTTCGGCTACCTTGCGCATTGAGCCGGAACGGTCAAGAATGCAGATTATCTGCACGGGTTCGGCAGAGGTAAGAATACATTTAGATGTATGCTCATGCTGCAGGAACAGCGGCTGCTGTACTTCTGTGGACGGCTTTTCCACCAGTTTATCCGTTGGCAGTTCCCGGGCAAAGCACAGGCTGGTACTCATGACGAGCACCGCTGCCAGTGATATTAAAGTTTTATACACGTGAATCAGCTCCTGTTTTTTATCCGTTCTTTTTGCTTATTTGCCGACGCATTCTGCCAGCAGGGCTTGTACGCGGTAGACGTCGGCGTCCTTGCTGAAGGTGTAGACCAGTGGTTCAGCACCAAGACCGGCTACCCAGATTTTGAGTTCCGCCTCCAGGTCAAAGTGTCCGGTGGATTCTACGGCGAAGTGGCGGATACTCTTGTAGGGAATGGAGTGGTAGTCGACTTTTTTGCCGGTAGCACCCTGTATATCCACCAGTATCAGCCTGTAGTCAGTGAAGATAAGCAGGTCACGCACCCATTGGTAGGCCTGGATTACCTGTTCACTCATGCCCAATAGTTTGCCGTAGTCTTTTTTTACATCTTCGATATCCGTTTCCGCCGCATTGCCGATTAGTCCGCTGATAATACTCATTTTTACTGCCTCCTTTAGATTTATGCTATACTTATTCAACTTTGGCAGCTCATAACCCTGCCATGGCAAGTGAAAAGGGCAGGGGAATTTTTTACAGGGGAATTTGATGTTATCCCTTGACATGTCAACTTGGGCAACCTATAATATGTCTATCAGTTAAAGGCAAAGACAAAGACATGACAGTGAGGAAACGGCTCTTAGAGAGGAACCTGTATGGTGCAAGGGTTCTGGGTTAGTTGTTGCTGTTACCACTTTGGAGCTGCTGGCAGGAACGTGGGCTGGGCCCATCAGTATTGGCAGACGGTTACGCTATCGTTACAAGCGCTGAGTGGCCATGGGCATAGTCTGTGGCAATCAGGGTGGAACCACGAGGTTATAGCTTCGTCCCTATTCAGGGACGAAGTTTTTTTAGTTTTAGGAGGGAAATACAATGCTGAAGATTACGTTGAAGGACGGTGCTCTGCGCGAGGTTGAGGCCGGCACGAGCATTTTGGATTTTGTAAAACAGGTCAGCAACAGCCTGGCCAAGAAGGTACTGGCTGCTAAGGTTGACGGCGAAACGAAGGACCTGACGGCTGTTCTTAATAAGGACTGCACGGTAGAGTTTCTGACGTTTGAAGAAGCAGATGGCCGCTGGGCACTCAGACACACGGCTTCCCATATCCTGGCACAGGCTGTAAAACGCCTCTACAAGGAAGACAATGTAAAGCTGGCTATCGGCCCGGCTATTGACAATGGCTTCTACTACGATATCGACATGGACCGCCAGCTCAGCGAAGCTGACCTCAAGGATATCGAAAAGGAAATGAAGAAAATCGTCAAGGAAAACCTCAAGCTTGAACGCAAGGAAGTCAGCCGTGCCGATGCCCTCAAGATGTTTGAGGAAATGGGCGAAAGCTACAAGGTGGAACTCATCAACGACCTGCCGGAAGATGCGCTGATTACGCTCTATACGCAGGGAGAATTCACCGACCTCTGCGCTGGCCCTCATGTATTATCCACGGGCAAGGTTAAGGCACTCAAACTGCAGAGCGTAGCTGGTGCTTACTGGCGCGGCAGCGAGAAGAACAAGATGCTGCAGCGCATCTATGGTACGGCTTTTGAAAAGCAGGCTGACCTCGATGAATACCTGCATATGCTCGAAGAAGCAGCTAAGCGCGACCACCGTAAACTGGGCAAGGAACTTGACCTGTTCAGCCTGCACGAAGAAGGTCCGGGCTTCCCGTTCTTCCATCCGAATGGCATGGTTGTCCGCAACGAGCTCATCAACTACTGGCGCGAAGTACATCGCCGTTATGGCTATCAGGAAATCAAGACCCCGATGATCATGAACCGCAAGCTCTGGGAGACTTCCGGTCACTGGGATCATTATAAAGAAAACATGTACTTCACGAAGATTGACGATGAAGATTATGCAGTAAAACCCATGAACTGCCCGGGCGGTATGCTGGTGTATAAATCCCATCAGCATAGCTATCGTGACCTGCCGCTGCGTATGGGCGAGCTTGGTCTTGTTCATCGCCACGAGCTCTCCGGTGCGCTCCACGGCTTGTTCCGTGTCCGCAACTTCACGCAGGATGATGCGCATCTCTTCATCACGCCGGCACAGATTGAGGATGAAATCCAGCATACGATTGACCTCTTCGATGAAGTCTACAGCACGTTTGGTCTGAAGTACACGGCAGAACTCTCCACGCGTCCGGAGGACTCCATGGGGTCTGACGAAATCTGGGAAAATGCTACGAATGCTCTGCGCAATGCTTTGGAACACCGCGGTCTCAAGTATGTCATCAACGAAGGTGACGGCGCGTTCTACGGCCCAAAGATTGACTTCCATCTGCGCGATTCCATCGGCCGTACGTGGCAGTGCGGTACGATTCAGCTCGATATGCTGATGCCGGAAAAATTCGACCTGACGTATGTTGGTGAAGACGGCGAAAAGCATCGTCCGGTCATGCTGCATCGCGTGGTTTACGGCTCCATTGAACGCTTTATCGGCATCCTGATTGAAAACTATGCCGGTGCGTTCCCGACTTGGCTGGCTCCGGTTCAGGTTCGCATCCTGCCGATTACGGACAAACATGCCGATTATGCTTACGAGCTCAAGAAGAAAATGTTTGACCTCGGCCTGCGCGTTGAAGTGGATGACCGCAACGAAAAGACGGGCTACAAGATTCGTGAAAGTCAGGTCAAGAAGACCCCGTACACGCTGGTTGTTGGTGACCAGGAAATGGCTGACGGTACGGCAGCTGTCCGCAAACGCGGCGTGAAGGACAGCGAAACCATGAAGGTTGACGACTTCATTAAATACGTTCAGGAAAAAATCGCCAGCAAGAGCGAAGAATTCTAATTTCATAGCGACCTAAAGGAAGCAGGCTTGACATGTCAATTTTTGACAAGTCAGGCCTGTTTTTACTATGAAATTTTTGCAAGTCAAACCCGTAGGGCGCAGAATTGCTTAGATTTCGTGTAAGGGCGAAGTGCGAAACACTGTTTCGCACGAAGTTTCGTGCGCATTTATCATAGTTTGGTTAACTTATTACAAAATATAGGTTGACAATAAGGGCGGAGAGGAGTATCGTGTTAACCGTGATGATTGGGAAAGGAGCTATGACGATGCAAAAAAATACGAAGTCAAAAGGGAGGTACTGCCAATGATTTGGTACCCCTACGAACAGATGAAGACCATGAAAGCACCTTACGAAATTGTCGATGCAGAAGGCCCTTATCTTTACACAAAGGATGCGAAGCTGCTGGATTCGATTTCCTCCTGGTGGAGTGTAATCTATGGTTACCATCAGCCCAAGATTACGGAAGCTATCTGTCAGCAGGCCAATAAATTTTCTCATGTGATGCTGGGCGGCCTTACCCATAAGCCCGCGCAGGAATTGTCCGAAAAACTGGCCGCCTGGCTGCCGGGGGATTTGGATTACTGCTTTTTCTCCGATTCAGGCAGTGTGGCGGTAGAAGTCGCGCTGAAAATGGCCCTGCAGTATTATGTGAATCGGGGAGAGAACGGCCGCACGCGGGTATTGGCGCTAGAACATGCCTATCATGGGGATACCTTCAAAACCATGGCGGTAGGAGATGATGAGGACTATCACTTCGTCCTGCAGGTCTATGGCAAAAATCCCTATGTCATTCATATCCCCACGGAGATTGCTGCGTTGGAGGAAGCCTTTGCCCGTTATCAGGATGAGCTGAACTGCTTTATCGTGGAACCTCTGCTGCAGGGGGCGGGCGGTATGCGGATGTACGATATGGCCTTCCTCAAGCGGGCGCGGGAGCTTTGCGATAAGTACGGTGTATTGTTGATTTTTGATGAGGTGGCAACAGGCTTTGGCCGGACGGGGCATCGCTTTGTGGCAGATGAGGTACTGCCGGATATTCTGGTACTGGGCAAGGGGCTTACCGGCGGTCATATTGGTCATGCGGTTACTGTGGCCAATAAGAAGGTCTTTACGGCGTTCTATGATGATGCACCGG
The DNA here is from genome assembly GCF_000687995.1 of Selenomonas ruminantium AC2024. Lineage (NCBI taxonomy): Bacteria > Bacillati > Bacillota > Negativicutes > Selenomonadales > Selenomonadaceae > Pseudoselenomonas > Pseudoselenomonas ruminantium. The sequence continues at coordinate 2,416,416 of NZ_JIAC01000001.1, read as the reverse complement.
AAAAAGCCTTGATGCATGGCCCAACCTTTATGGGCAATGCTCTGGCATGTGCGGCGGCCAAGGCCTCGATTGAACTGTTTGACGAGCTCGATGTCATGGCAAGGGTTGCGCATATTGAAGAGATTACACGGCGGGAACTTGAGGGCTTTACCGACCCGCGTATCCGCGAAGTCCGCATCATGGGCGGCTGTGCCTGCATTGAAGTATATGATGCCCAGACTTTGGCAGGCTATCAGCAGTTTGCCTATGAACGGGGCGTCTTTGCGCGGCCCTTCCTGAATTATCTTTATTCCATGGTGCCCTATATCCTTACGGATGATGAGCTTGTCCATATCTTTGCGGTCATGAAGGAATGGTTCCGGTGCGGGTAAGCGGTGGCTTTTTGGAGGAAAATGTCAATGAAACATCTTACGGTTCGTGAAATTGTGCTATGTGGTTTGTTTATCGCCCTGATTACGGCGGGAACTTTTATTCGCATTCCGGTGGGAACGGATGTCTATACGCTGCAATTCCTGTTCACCTTGCTGGCAGGGCTGGTGCTCGGCGCCCGTTTGGGAGCGGTGGCGGTAGCGGCTTATGTGCTGCTGGGGCTTTTGGGCGTACCGGTCTTTGCTTCCGGCGGCGGCCCGGCCTATGTGCTGCAGCCCACCTTTGGCTATCTGCTGGCGTTTATTCTGCAGGCCTGGTTTGGCGGTTACTATGCCCGCCGTGGGGCGGCCATATCCTATGGGCGGCTGCTGTTGGCCAATTTAGGCGGCATGGTTATCGTCTACCTGATTGGCATAGCCTGGTTTTATCTGGTTTCCAATTATGTAATTGCTGCGCCGATTCCCCTCTGGACGGCTATACTTTACTGCGGCATCCTGCAGGCGCCGCCGGATTTCCTGCTGTGTCTGGCGGCAGCGGGCATCGGTTTGCGCTGCTATCGGAGCGGTGTCTGGATAGTGGAGGAAAAGCATACTGCCCTGCATAAGGAGGTGTGCGCATGAGCCGGAATCTTTTTGTCACAGGGACGGGGACCGAGATAGGCAAGACCTATGTGGCGGGACTTATCGTGAAGATGCTGCATGATGCCGGGATGGATGTGGCTTATTATAAGGCCGCCATGAGCGGCAATGAGCGTCGGCCAGACGGCACGCTGATTCCCGGTGATGCCCTGTTTGTCAAGGAATTTGCCGGGATTTCCCAGAGTCTTGAGAGCATGTGCCCCTATGTTTATGAACATGCGGTTTCTCCGCATCTTGCGTCACGCATCGAAGGCAATCCCGTGCGCATGGCCGTGGTGGAAGAAAAATTCCAGGCGCTCAACTGGGAGCATGATTATGTAGTGGTGGAGGGCAGCGGCGGCATTACCTGCCCCATTGGCTATGATGAAGAACGCATCCAGCTAGAGGATATCGTCAGCAGTTTGCACCTGCCCAGCGTCATAGTGGCAGACGCCGGGCTTGGAACCATCAACGGTGTGGTCCTTACCCATGCCTATATGGGGCAAAAGGGACTGCCACTGAAAGGCATCCTCTTCAATCATTTCCATGAAGGGGATGTGATGGAAGAGGACAATCGGCGCATGTGTGAGGAAATGACCGGACTGCCGGTTCTGGGGTGCATTGCCAAAGGGGATAAGGCTATCACAGGACTTACGGCAGAAGAATTGGCGGCATTGTTTGAATGAATCGCAGCTTGTAGGTTAATTCGTTAGTTCGTGCGCAAGGTATCCCGTCCATGCGTTGTTAGGGGCGAACGGGGAGTAATTTTTCTGTTTTCCGCTAAACGACCCCTTCGTACAAGAGAGCTGTCCAGTTACTCGTGCCGGGCAGGCCAACGGCGCTGTTTTCAGCGTATTTACTTAGCTGCGTCCTACAGGGGCCGGCCTTCACTGCGTTCAGGCAGTCGCTCCCTACAGAAAAATCACTCCCTCGTTCGCCCCAAGATACAGCCTATGCTATTGCCACGAACGCGTTGCTCTCGTAACAAGAACATCGATGTGCTTGTTGCTTGTCACTACGAAAATGCCGTCTTATACGGACATCGCTTCGGGGGGAGGTGGTGATGCTTTTCGCCGTGGAACGACTGTCCGAACGCAGTGAGGACTGGCCCACAAACGGCATAAACTAAATACTGGGCTGAACATACGCGCCGCCGGTCTAGCCCGGCGCAGGCAGCTAAAAGCCCATACATTTACTTGTGGGTCATTCAGTGCAACGGCGAAAAGTATTACCACCTCCGCCCAAACTGAGCTGTAACAAAAAAAATTAGCACGTATTGGCAAACTGTAATTTACGCAAAAGCCCGCTGGCATTTTTGTCAGCGGGCTTTTCAGGTTAAGTTTTTTTCAGCCTATTTTGGCGGTTTAGTTCACGCGTTCAAAATCCGAAGCCGGGTGTTTGCAGAGTGGGCAGATGAAATCTGCGGGGAGTTCATCGCCTTCGTATTCATAACCGCAAATCTTGCAGCGCCAGATGGTTTTGCCGCTCTTGCTGGGGGCGGGGGCCTGTGGTTTCGGTTTGATGTTCTGATGGTAGTAGGCATAGGTTGCAGCAGGCGTATCATTCAGCACGTCCATATCGGTGACTCTGGCGATAAAGAGGCTGTGGGTGCCCAAATCGATTTCCTGCGTGACCCAGCCGGCAATATAGGCATTGGTGCCTTCATTGATAATCATGGCCTCATTGGCCCCTCTTTGTGCGGCCGTAAAGCCGGCGAATTTATCCACGTTTTTCCCGGATTGGAAACCGAAGCGCTTGAACAACTCAAAGTTCGCATTCTGGCTGATAATGGAGGCGGTGAATTTTTTGCTGGCGGCAATCATATCGCGGGTGTGGTTGAGTTTATTGACCGCAATACTTATCTGATTCGGGTCGGAGGTTACCTGCGTGACGGTGTTGATGATACAGCCATTGTCCTTGCCATCCAGATTGGCGGTCAGGACGTAAAGACCGTAGGAAATGTTGAACATGGCCTTGGGGTTCATAAGCTCTCCTCCTCATGGATAATATAATAGATGAAAATTCAGATATATCTGCCATCTATTATACACGGTTTCGCAATAGACGTAAATATGGTATGATATAGGATATGTGTGAATCGTGAATGAGGTGTAGATTTTGCAGTTAAAACGCTTGGAGGCTTATGGATTTAAGTCCTTTGCAGATAAGATAACCATAGATTTTGACCAGGGGATAACAGCTATCGTCGGCCCGAACGGCAGCGGCAAGAGCAATATTACCGATGCCATCCGCTGGGTGCTCGGGGAGCAGAATGTCCGCAACCTGCGCGGCACCAAGGCCGAAGATATCATCTTCACCGGTTCGGCCTCCCGTAAGCCCTTGGGCGTAGCGGAGGTTTCCCTGTTCTTTGCTAATGACGGCACCCTGCCTGTGGATTTCCGCGAAGTGGTTGTGACCCGCCGTCTTTACCGCAGTGGGGAGAGCGAGTTTTACATCAATCGCTCTCGCTGCCGGTTGAAGGATATCTATAACCTCTTTGCTGACACGGGCATCGGCCATGATGGTATGAGCATCATCGGTCAGAACCGCATTGACGATATCTTAAACAGCCGTCCCGAAGACCGTCGGGCGTTCTTCGAGGAAACGGCAGGGATTACGAAGTACCGCAACCGTAAGCGCGAGTCGGTTAGAAAGCTTACGGATACGGAAAACAACCTCGTGCGTGTGCAGGATATCATCCACGAGATTGAAAATCAGCTTGAACCTCTGGCCCGCCATGCGGAAAAGACGCGGATTTACAATGGCCTCAACGAGGAATATCAGCGGTGCAAGCTGACCCGTCTGGCGCATGATTATGCCAAGGAAGCGGCGCAGAAGCAGGAAAATGACGAAAAATTGGCTTCCCTGCGTGATGATGCTCTGGCGGCGGAAACGGCCGTGCAGGCTGTGGCGGCAGAAAAGGAACGGCTGGGCAAGGAAATCATTGACTTGGAGCGGGCGCTTAAAGAGCAGGCGGAAAAGAATGAAGCCCTGCGCCAGAAAATGGAAGGGGCCGCCCAGGAACTGGCGAAGCTCCATGAGCGGCAGGACCAGAGTGATGGCGCCCGTCAGAAGATTTTGGACCGGCGGCAGGAACTCAACCATGAGATTGCTCAGGCTGTTGCCGATATTGCCCGGCTTACGGAGCAGGCCAGCCAGCATAAGCAGGATTTGGCGCTCTTGGATGAACTTCTGCAGACTGAGCGGGCCAAGGAAAAGAAACTGGCCAAGCGGATTCACGAAGAAGAAGACAAGGCCCGGGCCTTGCAAAAAAAGCGGGAAGAACAGCAAACTATCTGGAATGCCAAACAGCAGGAATTTGCGCTGGCGGAACGTGATTTGCAAAACGGCACGGATGGTCAGGAAGACCGGGAACGGGAGCTGACGCAGGCCAAGGAAAAGCTGGCGGAATTGGAGGACTTGCAGACCCGGCTCACGGCGGAACTGCAGGCAACGGTGGAAACCATTCAGGCAGGCCAGCACCAGGCAAAGGATGCCGAGGCAGAGAAGAATGCTGCTGTGGAAGCGCAGCAGGCGGCAATCCGCCAATTTAATGACACGGTACAGCAGTTAAAGAGCGGCGAGAGCAAGCTGCAATTCCTCGTGAAAATGCAGCAGGCCTATGAAGGTTTCGGCAAGGCCGTTAAGGCTGTGCTGAAGGCCAATGAAAAATGGCGCAGTGGTGTGGCCGGTGCCGTGGCCGAACTCATTGATGTGCCCAAGGATTACATCACCGCCGTAGAAGTGGCCCTGGGGGGCAATCTGCAGAATGTGGTGACGCAGGACACCGATACGGCCAAAGCCGCCATCGCTTACTTGAAGCGGGAACGGCAGGGCCGTGTGACTTTCTTGCCACTGTCTACCTTGGTGGTGCGGCAACCCCAGAGCATCCGGGAAGGAAAAAGTGACGGCGTGATTGGCTGGGCAAATACTCTGGTGAAGGTGGACAGCCAATACGAGAAAGCCGTGGACTTTTTACTGTCTCGGACACTGGTGGTGGATACGCTGGATAATGCCTTGCAGATTGCCAAGGCCCATGAACAGCGGCTGCGCATCGTGACCCTGACTGGTGAACTCTTAAATCCCGGCGGTTCGCTGTCCGGCGGCAGCCGCCAGCATGCGGAAGCCAGCTTCTTAAACCGCAGCGGCGAGATTGAAGAACTGAAAGCAAAATTAGCGGAGCTGACGGCAAAACAACAGGAGCTCAAACAGAGCCGCGCTACTAGAGAACAGGCGGTGACGGCGGCGGAAAACAAACAGCTCGAACTGCAGAAGGAACTGCAGGCGCAGCATATCCGCAAGGCGGAGCTTAGCACCAATCTGGAGCGTCTGGGCGAAAATCTGACCGAACAGAAGGTGCAGATTGGCGACTTGGAGCAGGCTATGGCGGCCATGCAGGAGACCTTTGCGAAGCTGCAGGAGAAGAAGGTGATGGCCAAGCGGGCAGCGGCAGCGGCTGAAGCCCAGTACAATGAGCTGGCCTGGCAGGAAGCAGAAATCCGCGAGGGGCTTACGGATATTGAGCAGGATGCAGACGATTTGGCCCAGTACATTCACGATAGGGAAGTCAAGCGGGCTACTTTGGAGCAGGAGGCCATGGGCAACCGCCAGTTCCTCGAACTGCGGCAGCAAGCCAAGGCCAACAGTGAAAATGCCCTGCGGGACAATGAACGGGAAGAACGGGATTTGGACAGCAGTCTGGCTGACAGTGTAGACCGTTTGAAGGTGCTGGAGGACCAGCAGCGGGCTTGGCAGGATGTTTATGACGAAGGCCAGGTCAGTCATGACGGGCTGTATAAACAGCGCATGGACAAGCTGGAAGCTGGCCAGGCGGCAGACCGCAAGGCACATGAGGTCGCGCAGAAGCGCAACCGCCTGCAGGAAGCCATCCAAAAGCATGAGGTGGCGGACAACAAGCTGCAGATGCACTTAGAACAGCTGCAGGAAACCATTCTGGCAGATTACGGCCTGACCCCGGAGCGGGCGGCCGAGGAAGCCATGGAAGGGGAGCCGGCAGAAATCCGCAGCCAGATGCAGACCTTAGAGCGCAAGCTCAAGGAACTCGGGCCGGTCAACCCCAACGCCTTGGAAGAATACGAGGAACTTTCCAAGCGCCATGACTTTATGGAAAAGCAGGCAGGCGACCTCAATAGTGCCAAGGAGGATTTGGAACGCATCCTGGCGGATATGGATGAAGCCATGACCAAGCAGTTCAAGGAGGCCTTTGCCCAGATTCAGGTGTATTTTGCCGATATCTTTGTGCGGCTCTTTGGCGGCGGCAAGGCGGAATTGAAATTGCTGGATGAAGAGGATGTGCTTAACTCCGGTGTGGATATTCTCGTGACCCTGCCGCAGAAGAAGCGGCAGAACCTCTCGGCCCTGTCCGGCGGCGAGCGTGCGCTGACGGTTATCGCGCTGCTCTTTTCCTTCCTGCGCTATCGTCCGTCGCCCTTCTCGGTGCTGGACGAAATCGATGCGCCTTTGGATGAAGCCAACGTCGTACGTTTTGGCTCCTTCCTCAAGGAATTTGCCGAGAACACCCAGTTCATCGTGGTAACCCACCGTAAGGGAACCATGGAAGCTGTGGATACCCTTTACGGTGTCACCATTGAGGACGCCGGCGTGTCCAAGATACTGTCCGTAAAAATAGACGAAGTAGAATAAGGAGTAAACGATGGGATTTTTTGATAAATTGAAAAAGGGCCTGAATAAGACCCGCGAAAACCTGACCAATAAGATTGAAAAGCTGGTTATCGGCTATGCCGATATCGATGATGACTTCCTCGATGAACTGGAAGAAACGCTGATTATGGCTGATGTGGGCGTGCAGACCACCGAAAAGCTCATGACGGCTGTGCGCAAGGGCATTAAGAAAAAGGAAATCAACAGCCCCGAAGATTTGAAGCCCTTCCTGGAAAAGGAAATCGCCGAAATTCTCAATGCCGGTGAGGATACTACCCGCACGGCTGAAAATGGCCCCACGGTGCATCTGGTTATCGGTGTAAACGGCGCCGGTAAGACTACGACCATTGGCAAACTGGCAGCTTATTACAAGGCACAGGGTAAAACCGTTATGTTGGCAGCGGCCGATACCTTCCGTGCGGCAGCTATTGACCAGCTCGAAGTATGGGCGCAGCGCAGCGGTGCGCAGTTCATCAAGCACGAGGAAGGTTCTGACCCGGCAGCTGTTGCCTATGATGCGGTGAAGGCGGCCACGGCCCGCAATATCGATGTTCTGCTTATCGACACCGCCGGCCGTTTGCAGAATAAGTCCAACCTCATGCAGGAATTGGAGAAAATCAACCGCGTCATCGGCCGTGAAATCCCCGGTGCGCCCCATGAAACCCTGTTGGTGCTCGATGCCACCACGGGGCAGAATGCCATCAGTCAGGCCGAACTTTTCACGAAAGCTGCCCCGATTTCCGGCGTAGTGCTGACGAAATTGGATGGCACGGCCAAGGGCGGTGTGGTTATTGGCATCAAGAGCCAGCTTTCCATGCCGGTTAAGTGGATTGGCGTAGGTGAGGGCATTGAGGATTTGCGTCCCTTTGTAGCAGAGGACTTTGCCAAGGCACTCTTTGCCAAGGAATAAGAGGATAACAAAAAATCCGCTGAAGCAGCTGCTTCAGCGGATTTTTATTGTCCGATATGTTTATTAATCTCTGCCCAGACGGTCGCGCAGGATTACGTCATGGGAACCGCCTTCCACGATACTGGTTGCGGAAACCAGCGTGAGTTTTGCCTTGTCGCGGAATTCGGGGAGGGACAGGGAACCGCAGTTGCACATGGTGCTGCGGATTTTGGCAAGCGTCGTGCCCACATTGTCCTTGAGGGGGCCGGCGTACGGAACATAGGAGTCCACGCCTTCTTCGAAGGAAAGCTTCTTGGAGCCGCCCAAGTCGTAGCGCTGCCAGTTGCGGGCACGGTTGGAACCTTCGCCCCAGTATTCCTTGTAGTAGGTGCCGTTGACTTTAACCTTGTCCGTCGGGCTTTCGTCAAAGCGGGAGAAGTAGCGGCCAAGCATCAGGAAGTCTGCGCCCATAGCCAAAGCCAGCGTCATGTGGTAATCGTGAACGATACCGCCGTCGGAGCAAACCGGGATGTAGATGCCCGTTTCTTCATAATACTTATCGCGTTCACGGCAGACATCGATAAGAGCCGTAGCCTGACCGCGGCCGATGCCCTTGGTTTCGCGGGTGATGCAGATGGAGCCGCCGCCGATGCCGACCTTGATGAAGTCAGCGCCAGCTTCAGCCAGGAAGCGGAAGCCTTCGGCGTCAACCACGTTGCCGGCGCCGACTTTGACATCTTCGCCGAAGTTTTCGTGGATGTATTTGAGGGTGATGCGCTGCCATTCGGAGAAACCTTCCGAAGAGTCGATGCAGAGAACATCAGCACCAGCCTTGATGAGGGCAGGAACACGTTCTGCATAGTCGCGGGTGTTGATACCGGCGCCGACGATATAGCGCTTGTTGTCATCAATGAGTTCGAGCTCATTGTCTTTGTTGGCATTGTAGTCTTTACGGAAAACCATGTAGCGCAGGCGCTGGTTCTTGTCGATAATCGGGAGCATGTTGAGCTTGTTTTCCCAGATGATATCGTTGGCCTGACCAATGGTGGTTACTTCTTCGGCCTTGGCATAAACGAGATTTTCGAATGCCGTCATAAATTCGCTGGCCGGGGTGTCCATGGACATGCGGGAAACGCGATAGTCACGGCTGGTCACAATACCCAGCAGCTTGCCGTTAGCCGTGCCGTCTTCCGTTACTGCCATGGTGGAGTGGCCCGTATCCTGCAAGAGGTCTAAGATTTCGCCCAGAGTGGTGGAGGGCTTGATGTTGGAGTCACTGCTGACAAAACCGGATTTGTAATGCTTTACCCGGGAAACCATAGCAGCTTCGTCTTCGATGCTCTGGGAGCCGTAAATGAAGGACACACCGCCCTCTTTGGCCAGTGCAATCGCCATGTTGTCATCGGAAACCGCCTGCATGATGGCAGAGGTCATGGGGATGTTCATGGAAATCTTCGGCTCCTCGCCCTTGCGGAACTTGACCAGCGGCGTCTTCAAGGAGACATTTGCTGGGATGCATTTGTCCGAGGAATAGCCGGGAACGAGAAGATACTCGCCAAAAGTGTGTGATGGTTCTTCAAAATAGAATGCCAACGTAACCCCTTCTTTCTTGATACTGATAATCTACGATATAGCTTTACAGGCGTCAGCCGCCGTGTATATTGTGTAATATATTAATATATGGATAGGGCTTGTGTCAATCAGAAATTAAAATTTATGTTACAACTTTACACTTATACAAAGAACTAGCAGCTTGCCTTTTTCGGTCAAGCTGCTAGTTTATGTTCAAATATTCTATTTTCATCTTGTTTATGGGTACCAATCTTACGGGCCCATTGGACTCCCCTCCTTCACGAGCCATGTAACAACATCAGGTTTGAACTTCCCCTACGGCTAGCTATTACCTTTTCCGGTTGGTTCAACCTTTAGCTTGAAGTAATAATAACACAGAATAAACACAAAGTCAATAATTTTCTGACACGGACGGACAAAAATAAAACGGCCGCGAACAGCGACCGTAACATTCTCTTATGGTGGAGACAAGGAGGATCGAACTCCTGACCTCTTGCATGCCATGCAAGCGCTCTCCCAGCTGAGCTATGCCCCCATGGGTTGTTGTGACCTCGTGTGTCATCAACGAATATCAGTATACGGGATAATGCTATCCTTGTCAACAGCTTTTTTAATTTTTTTGCTGAATTTTTTTCAGCGGGGAAATATGATACAATGGTAAGCACAGATATTTATGTAAGACAGGAGAATTATATTAATGGAAAAACAGGATATTCCCAATTTGCAATGGTTCCCGGGGCATATGAAGAAAGCCCAGCGGCTGATTGAGGAAAATTTGAAACTGGTGGATGTGGTCATCGAGCTCTTGGATGCGCGGATTCCTCTGAGCAGTGCCAATCCCATGCTGGCGGAAATCATCAAGGGCAAGCCTCGCATGATTGCGCTGAACAAGGCGGACTTAGCTGACAGTGCCAGTACGAAAAAGTGGCTGGATTATTTCAAGAGCCAGAATGTACCGGCAGTCGCCATTGACTCGATGAAGGGCAAGGGCATGAAGCAGCTCGTGAAGGTGGCTGAAGATTTGGCCCGTCCCAAGACGGAAAAATTTGTCAGCAAGGGAGCAAAGCCGCGGGCTGCCCGCTGCATGATTCTGGGCATCCCAAATGTCGGCAAATCTTCGCTTATCAATCGTCTGGCCGGTGCCGTAAAGGCCAAGGCTGCCGATAAGCCCGGTGTGACCCGCGCCAAGCAGTGGATTAAGATTGGTACGAATCTTGATCTTTTGGATACGCCGGGGATTCTCTGGCCGAAGTTTGAAGACCAGACGGTTGGATTAAAGCTCGCCTTTACGGGCGCCATCAACGATGATATCTATGACCGCGAAAAGGTCACGGCACTGCTGTTGGGCATCATGCGCCGCGATTATCCGGAGCGTTTGGCTGAACGCTTTAAGCTCACGGGGGATGTGCCGGAAGACGGTCTGGAAATTCTCGAGCTTATCGGCCGCAAGCGTGGCTGCCTTGTCAAAGGCGGGCTGGTGGATTTGGAAAAGGCCCAGAACATCGTACTGAATGAATTCCGGGCAGGCAAACTCGGGCTTGTGACGCTGGATGAAGTGCCTGCAGATGATTCCGCAGAAGATGGTGAAAAAAGTAGTGAATGATTTAAGCAAATATACGATAAAACAAGTAGAGGAGTTTTTCGCGCAGGGACAGGTGACGGAGGAATTTCTGTCCGCCTGCGCGAATGATACAAGAAAGGCTGTGGGCACGCTTCTGCGCCGTTATCAGCGCGAGCAGGCAGACAGAAAGCGGGTGGCAGAACTCTATAGCTTTGAGCGGGAGTTCTGGGCCAAGGGCTGCGAGTTTGTGGCCGGTGTGGACGAAGCAGGACGTGGACCGCTGGCCGGGCCGGTGTCCGTGGCGGCAGTGATTCTGCCCCATGATTTGTACCTGCCGAAAATCAACGATTCCAAGAAGATTTCCGCCAAGGTCCGCGAAGAGCTTTACGATGAAATCATGGCCAAGGCCATTGCGGTGAAGGCGGCCTTTGTGGATGCCAAGACCATTGACCGGGTGAACATCTATCAGGCCACCATCAATGGCATGTACGAGTCTATCTTTGGGTTGGAGCAGGAAGCAAATGCCGTGCTCATCGATGCTGTGAAGTTGGAGAACCTCAATGTGCCCTCCCTGTCCATCATCAAGGGGGATGCCAAGTCCGCTTCCATTGCGGCGGCCTCGATTATCGCCAAGGTCAACCGTGACCGGCTGATGGATAAATACGACAAGGAATATCCGCAGTATGGATTTGCTCACCATAAGGGGTATGGTACGGCAGAGCATATCGCCGCCCTGCGGCAGTATGGACCTTGCCCCATACATCGTCAGTCTTTTGAACCGATTCGCTCCATGGTGGATATTGAGATGAACGTTCCGTTTTAGGACTTTATTTTAGAGAAGGTTGTGATGGGAAATGCCAATGGAAGCCTCAATGAATGTGGGAATCCGCCCCGTAGAACGACCCCAGGCCCCCAGTGCGGGGGAAGGTGTCGGCCGTCGTGGTGATGGCGGTGGCTCTTCGGCGGCATTTAGTCCCAAAACAAATGTGGCCATCCAAAATGCCGTGGATGATATGGCAGGCATTTTGGCCAAAATCGCGAGCAACCAAACTGACGCTGTGGAAAAGATGCCCGCGGATTTGCAAAAACTCATTCAAAATGTCATGAAGCAGGCCTTCTCGTTAGAAGAGACTTTGGCGCAAGGGCTAGGGAGTACTCTGGAAAGCCAGCGCTTTTCCATGGAGCAGTTAAGTTCCTTTTCCCGCATGCTGACGCAGATGGGTAAGCTCATGGACCGGGGCATGACCATGGAAGTCAGCGATACCATGCAGGCTTTGCTGACCAATCTCAAGAATCTGGCCAGTGTGGAGCAGGGAGCGGCCTTGGAGCCGGTTCTCCTGACCAAGGCGGCCTTTGAACTGCTCGATGGCAAACCCTTTGCTGAACTGCCCAAGGATGTTCAGCAGCTGCTCCTGACCATGCAGCCACAAGGTATGGTTCAGCCGCTGCCTGCAGGGGAAGGCTCGGCTACGAACTTCCTGAAACAGCTCGTGCAGTACTTTATGCCGCGGCCAGCTAGTGATGGCAGTGGGGCGCAGCCGCAGGCCAATCCGCCGGGACAGGCTGCCGCTCAAGGTCAGCAGGGGCAGCCAATGGCGCAGAATGCAGCGGGACAAAATGCCAATGCTGCAACACAACCGAATACCACTGCTACACAGCCAGGACAGACCGCCAATGCATCGGCGGGCGGCAATCCCGCTGCCGGACAGAATGCGCCGCTGAATGCCAATACCATGGCTGGTAACCAGCCAGCCGGGCAGGCAAATTTGACAAGTCAAAACCAATTGACAAGTCAAAATGCGGCGAACGGTCAAAATCTGACAAGTCAAAGTGCTCCACAAAGTGGAGGACAGCCGGCACAGGCCAATCAGTCAGGCCTTTCGTCCAATCCTGCAGGACAGGCAGCAGGCGGACAGGCCGGCAATGTTTCAGCCGGTGCCGGTCAAACGGCTTCACAGGCACAGGGCCCCGATCAGGGAAACACGGCTTTGGGAAACACCGTACAGCAGTCTGGCGGAAATCAGCCCGCTGCGCCTAATAGCCAATCTGGCCACTTGCAGGATGTCCGGGCAAATCTCGGTCAGGGTATGGCCCGGGAAAGTATGGTACAGTCGGAAGTGGTACAGCGGCCGCAGCAGACAGCTATGCAGCAGGCCAAGAACCAGCTGATGAATCAGGTGATGGAAAATACGCCGCAAACCATGAATGTCATGCGGGATTTGGCGCAGCTGCTCCTGAAAGATGGCAATCTGACCCAAAAGGATGCCTTGCTCATGCAGAGTTTTGTCAACGGCAAGGAGGCACTTTTAAGCGCCAAGGAAACCCAGCAGTTACAGCAGCTGATTCGCCTCTGTCAGGCCAATGTGCCGGCCACCATCCAACAGGCGGCGCTGCAGCAGAATATTCCCGATTTGCCACGGCTTTGGGCCTTTATGCAGCTTTGCGATATGACTTATACCAGGAATATGACGGCCCGGCAGTTAAAGAAGGCGGGCAAGGATGTGGCGACCTTTGTGCTCTCCATGCGGGGCTCCATGGAAGGGGACAACAGCATTGTTCCCGGCCAGCGCTCCCTGAATTTCATGTTGCCCATGTATATGGGGGAGGAGAGTACCTATCCCGCTTATATCCATGTATACGATGAAAAACAGCCGGACCCCGAAACGGGCGAAATGAAGAAGGAAACCTGGCTGCGGCTCTGTGTGCTTACGGATAATATCGGGGCGGTGGAGCTGACCTGCAGGGTCTATCATGAAAATCAGCTCGATATGCGGCTCTTTTTCTCTAATACGGAAATTGCCAACGAATTCCGCTCGCAGGTGGATGCTTTGCGGAGCTCTTTGCGGGACAGCAGCCTAAAGCTCAAAGAACTGAAAGTAGGGGCTGTAGGAGAGCGGCGGTTTATGTAAATGATACAATAATGTCCTTGACACATGGACGGTTGTGGCATAAAATATTAATGGTGAAGGAACACTCAGGCAGGTGAACAGGAATGCAGAAGCAGCGGGTACCACTAAAGACAGAACCGGAAACGGACCCCAATGTCCCCCAGCAGGCGGTGGCATTGAAGTATGATATGGAGCGCGATACGGCGCCGAAGGTCGTAGCCAAGGGCCGCGGTCATGTGGCGGAAAATATCCTGGCTGCTGCTCAGAAAAATGCCGTTCCCGTTTACCAGAACAAGACGCTGGTCAATATGCTCATGGCCTTGGAGATTGACCGGGAGATTCCCCCGGAGCTCTATCGCACCATTGCAGAAGTCATGGCCTATGTCTATCGTATTGACAAGAAAGCGAAGAAGAATCAGCCTGGGCCTAAACTTTAATTTCAGGTTAAAGAAGGGCTGTCTATGCGTAATCAGATTCTTGGCCGTCAGGGAGAACAGGTAGCTGTTGAATTTTTGCAGCGGCAGGGCTATGGGATTTGTGCCCGTAATTTTCGGGTGCCGGTAGGAGAGATTGACATCATTGCCCAAAAGGGGGATGTGTTGGCCTTTGTCGAGGTCAAGACACGTCATGGCAATCGCTATGGAACTCCTGCGCAGGCAGTGAATTTTCACAAACAAAAGAAAATAATTCAGACCGCTCAATGGTTTTTACGGCAGAAACGTTTATCGGAGGATAAGTGTTTCTGCCGTTTTGATGTGGTGGAGGTCTATGCCCTGCCGGAGGGGAAATGGCAGGTGCACCATCTGCCGGGGGCCTTTGAATGTTAGGGAGGGGATTGGATGTTTGCGCGGACTTTTGGGGCGACAACTTTGGGCGTTGACGGGCTGATTATCCATGTGGAAGTGGATTCAGCGGCGGGGTTGCCAGGCTTTGATATTGTGGGATTGGCCGATGCTTTGGTTAAGGAAGCCAAGGAGCGGGTGCGCACGGCCATCCGCAATTCGGGCATCAAACTGCGGCAGGAGAAAGTCACCATCAATCTGGCGCCTGCCGATGTGCGCAAGGACAGTTCCGGGCTGGATTTGCCCATTGCGGTGGGACTGTTGGCGGCGTATGGATTGGTGTCGGCCGCGACCTTGGACAAGTACCTCTTTGCGGCGGAGTTGTCATTGGAAGGTGACTGCCGAGGGATTCGCGGCATCCTGCCCATGGCGGTAAAGGCCAAGGAAGAGGGCTTTACCGCCATGTTTGTGGCCAGAGATAATGTCAATGAGGCCTTGTTGGTGGAGGGGCTTGAAGTCTATGCGGTGGATAACCTTGCGCAGCTCGTGGGCTTTTTGACCGGTCAGGAACGACTCGTGCCTGCCAAACCGCAAGTGGCTGCTGAAGAGGAAGGTGTTTTTAGCGATGACTTTGCCGATGTGCAGGGGCAGTTTCAGGCGAAAAGAGCCTTGGAAATTGCCGCAGCCGGCGGTCATAATGTGCTGCTGGTCGGCGTTCCAGATGCTGGCAAGACCATGCTGGCGCGGCGCATGAGTTCCATCCTGCCGGAAATGACGCCGGAAGAAGCCCTTGAGGTGACGAAGATATACAGTGTGGCAGGTCTGCTCAAAGGAGGCGGACTCATCAAGGAACGTCCTTTCCGCAGTCCCCATCATACGACATCGATGGTGGCCATGATTGGCGGTGGCAGTGTGCCAAGGCCCGGGGAAGTGACGCTGGCGCATAATGGCGTGTTGTTTCTCGATGAACTGCCGGAGTTTGGCAAGAAGTCGTTGGAAGTTCTCCGCGAGCCTGTGGAAGACAGGAAGATAACGATAGCCAGAGCACATGGTACCATGACATTCCCGGCCAATCTGATTCTGATTGCTGCGGCCAATCCATGTCCTTGTGGCTATGCCGGTTCTCCGGACAGGGAATGCAAGTGCACGCCTTATGAAATCAAGCGCTATACGCAGCGGATTTCCGGGCCGCTGCTCGATCGAATCGATATTCACATTCAGGTGCCGCAGGTGAAGTATGAGGAGCTTTCCTCAGCCAAGCGGGCGGAATCGTCGGCGAAAATCCGTCAGCGGGTGGCAGCAGCCAGAAAGATACAGCTGCAGCGGCTCAAAAACTATCATATCTTTTGCAATGCCCAGATGAATCATGCCATGCTGCAGAAGCTCTGTCCATTGGAACCACAGGCAAAAGCCATGTTGGAGCAGGCATTCCGGCAGAAGCATCTTTCCGCCCGTTCCTATGATAGGATTATCAAAGTGGCCAGAACCATAGCAGACTTGGCCGGGGCGGAAAATATCGCAGCGCCGCATATTGCCGAGGCAATACAGCTGCGCAACGATAAGGGGCTCGGGACGGATTAAGGAGCAATTTTTAATCTTGCTTTAATTGTATTTCCAGACGATATGCTATATCATCAATAGATGTTTGAAACTCTGCTCATTGATGAAGGAAGATACATGGAATTTAAGATTAAGCAACAAGAGAACCAGAAAGACCCTTATCAGAACCGCAACTTTTGGGAGACGCTGAAAACGGAAAGATTTCCCGGAATTAATGTGGGAAATGTTAACCATAATTGGATGTGGTGCATTGATGCCCAAAAGCTGAACACAGAACAGCTGCGCCAAAAACATGAAAAAGAATTTCCGGAGGCGGTTTCCTACATCATCCAGGAATACAATAAGCGAAAGCCTATCCCCATGGATGATTATCTGGATTTGCTATATGACAACGTGGAATTGGGGGATGAGCTCAAGGAAGTCCGTACGCTGTATGGAACCGTTCATTACATAAATGAGAAAAAGACCTTTATGATCATGACCTGCGGCATCGAGGAAAAGAAGAAACTTTCCGTCTGGATACCGGCACATATTGAAATTGCAGATAGGGATGCGATCGTCGAAGGTGCGGTGGTGGATGTCCGCGGTATCCTGCAGATTTGGCATGAACGCAAGAACGAATTTCAAATCAAGGCAGAATATATCGGCCTGTCCCGTCTGGAAAACGGCGAGGCACGGGAATCTGAGTGGATAAATCAGCTCAAGCAGTGGCAGGCTGAATACAAGGATGAATGGACGAATGCGGCGCCGCCGGAAATCAAAATCACAGAAAATCGGATGGCTTTGATTACCGCTGGCGGCAGTGCCGGCAAGGCTGACTTTTACGCCTTGCGCAAGGGCAATTACAGCATAAAATCCTATGATATCACCATAAGTTCCCCAGAGGAAATCGTGCAAACCATTCAAGCGATAAATGATGAAGCGGATAAGTATGATTTTATCTGTATCGTGCGCGGCGGCGGGGATAGGGCAGATTTTACGCCCTTTTACCATCCGGAGGTAATCGAAGCGATTGCCAAAAGTGAAACACCTGTGACGCTGGCACTAGGGCATGCCTATGATATGCATTATGCCGCCAAGGTAGCCAGTGAAACCTGGCTGACGCCGACCGATGCCATCAAGGGGATAAACGCGTTGTACTTCCGCAATACCAATATCTCGGATAGCGATAAGATAAAAGTGCTGGAGGATGAAATCCATAATCTGCAGCAGAAGTTAAGGCGCTATGAAGACAGAGGATTCCTGGCTAAGGTTTGGGACCTGTTCAAGTAGGAAGGGGAATTTGACATGTCAATGTTCCGTTTTAGACTCGCCGCCGAAGATTAAAAAAAGTGTTGACAGGATACCCTGTTAAATGCTATATTATACGAGTTGTTGCTGATATAGCTCAGTCGGTAGAGCGTATCCTTGGTAAGGATAAGGTCACCAGTTCAATCCTGGTTATCAGCTCCATAATTGAATATATCCTGCATGGCAGGTTCGATTTTTAGATACCCCGTGGGGTTGGCACGTTTGCCTTAGTTGCAAAGATGTCGGCTCTGCGGGGTATTTTTGTCTGGGAAAAGGATTTTTTAAACATAGCGGGAAATATATAAAGAACTACCTGCGCAAATGCATAGGTATAGGCTGGTCGTTGTAATTCCGTGACGAAAGGGGGGACGTATCATGGAACTTATTCAGATGCTTTTAGCCGCAATTATACTAGGCATAATCTACAAGAAAATGCGCAAATGGGAGGTCGGCGCATCCATCGGTAAAAAGCAGGCCCTGCTTCCTATCGGCCTGGGGGTGCTTTCAACCATCCTGGCCTTTGCTGTTACGCTGGCCATCGGCTATGGCTTGACGGTGGAGGGCTATAGCCTAAACGATATACAGGACCCGTTTTTGAAAGCTTTTGTCTCAGCTTTTCTGCGGGCCGGGCTCACTGAGGAATTTGCCAAGCTATTGATGATACTCTGGGCCATCTGCATGCTGAAGCCGAAAAATGTCTACGAATACGCCCTGATAGGCGGCGCGACAGGTTTTGGCTTCACCTTGCTCGAAGAGATGGTGTATGGAGAAAGTATCATGACGCTTTTCCGCCTTACCGATGTAGCGATGCATATGTCAATGGGCATCATCATGGGCAAATATCTTGGGCTGGGAAAATACAACAGGGAAAACGGTTTGCTATATAAGTCCTCCTATGTGATCGCGTTGGCCGTTCCTGTACTCATCCATACCATCTACGATGCCCTGACGGTCTACAATCCGGCCATAGCGGCTGTGGGAATGGATGATGAAAGCATGGCCTTCTGGATAATAATGGGACTTATCGTCATACTTTGTGCCTTTGTCTTCCAAATCGTCATCATAAAAGGCATGAAGCGGGAGGCGCCAAGGCTTTCTGAAATGTTGCTGACGAAGTGAACCGCAGATTTTAATCGTCCGGGGGGAGTGAATTGGCCCTGACATTTGACTTGTCAGATTGACTTGTCAACAAGGGCTGGGCTATAAGAATCGGGCAAAAAAATGCGTGACAAGAGGACAAAAACCGTGTAAAATAGGTGCTGTTGTAAATTTATGCATTAAAAGTGAGGAAAAATACATGACATGGATTAAGTTTGTGGTTGGTGCCCTGTTTGGCATGGGCATGTTTCTCCTGCCTGTTGGGGGCGGGGAGGGCTTTTCAACTCCCGTGGGGATGCTGACGGAGTGGCTGGAGAAGCTCATTACCGCCAATGTTCCCTGGTTCTTGTATCTCTTGGTGGCGTTGTCTGCTCTGGGTGCGCTAGCTTGCCGGTTCTGTCAGCCGTCTTTTATCACGACGCGCAAGTGGGCCATGGGGCTTTTCAATGTGTCCTGGCCTTATCTGCTTACGCGGCTGGTGGCATTGCTCGTTGTCATTGCCGTGGGCGGTGAAATAGGCCCCGAATGGATTCGCGGCGCTGACGTGGGCGGCAGCATGGTGGGACTTTCCCAGACCTTGGTGGCTTTGGCTTTTTCGTTGAGCTTTGTATTGCCCTTCTTGACGGATACAGGCATTATGGAGTTTACGGGTGTGCTCTTAAAGCCGCTTATCCGTCCGCTGTTTCATGTGCCGGGGCGGGCATCGGTTGACCTCATTGCCTCCTGGCTGGCTTCGTCCAACACGGCGGTGCTCATAACGGCCGGTCAGTACAACAGCGGTTACTACAGCCGCCGCGAAGCAGCCACCATTATGACGAACTTCTCTTTGGTGTCCATTCCCTTCTGCATGGTGGTAGCGGGCACGCTCCATGTGGAGCATTTATTTCCGCTGCTCTATCTGACGGTAACGGTGGTGGGCCTCTTGCTGGCGGTAATTGCCGTGCGCATTCCACCTCTGGCTGCGGTGGCCGAGGATTATCGCGGTGAGCCGCAGCTAAAAGAAGAAGTGCCGCAAGGTAATTCCCTCGTCAGCTGGGCCATTGCCGCGGCCTTGGAACGGGCGGCAAAGTTCCGTCTGTCCGTAGCGGTGAAGGTGGGCCTCGAGATGGCCATTGGCATTCTCTTTGACCTGATTCCCATCGTCATTGCGTGGGGAACCATCGGCACACTGCTCGTCAATGAAACGCCCATCTTCCAATGGATTGCCTATCCCATGGGACTTTATATGTGGGCTATCGGTATTCCCGATGCTTTCACGCTGGCACCGGCTACGTTGGTGGGCTTTATCGACATGTTTATTCCGGCGCTCATCACGAATCCCGAAGCACCGGAACAGATTCGCTTCTTTATCTCGGCATTGTCGCTGGTGCAGATTATCTATCTGACCGAGGTGGGCAGCATCATCGTCAAGAGTGATGTAGGCTTGGATATCAAGCGCCTGTTTGTGATTTTTTTGGAACGCACCTTGGTGGCCGTTCCGCTTCTCTGGATGGTGACAAAATTTTTTATTGGTTAACCATTTTATAGAAGGAAAATTGACGCTTCTTACAGAATATCTAGTGAAAGATTAAGTCACTGCTGGAGGGAGCGCAAATGTTAGCCGATTCGAAATATAAATTTGCTAATATTGATGATGCCTATGCGCCGGTTTTGGTTTGCCGGAGGTATCCTGACGCCCTTGAAGTCCTGCATATTTCTGCAGGACTTTGTCGTATGTTCAAAATGAGCCGCGAAGAACTCTATGATTTCTTTATGCTGCCGATAAATGAACAGATTCATCCGGATGATTTGGTACGCGTATTGCGTATGGTACAGCGTGTTTTTCATAATCCGGAGGAGCTGTTGCAGTTTACTTACCGCATGTTTCTGCCGCAAGAAAAGGATAAATTTATCTGGCTGATGTCGACCATTTATGGCAGAAAATTGGCTGATGGTTCGGTTTTGCAGTATATTGCCAGCATGGATATAACGGCCGAACGGGAAGAACAGGAAAAGCAGGCGGCAGTGTTTACCCATACGAATGCGCTCTTGGAACGGATTTTGGATACCACGCAGACGGCGCTTTTCTGGAAGGATAAGGAACGGCGCTTTCAGGGAGCGAACAAGGCCTTTTTGGATTATTATGATTTTCCTTCGGAGCAGGTCATCTTAGGGAAAACCGATGAGGAAATGGGCTGGCATGCGGAGGAAGAGCCGTTCAAAAGTGATGAGTGGCGCGTTCTGCATAAGGGAGAATCGACTTACCGCGTCCGTGGCAAATGCATGAGTCATGGCGAAATGCGGGATATTGTGGCCAGCAAACGGCCACTGATTGAAAATGGCGAAATTGTGGGGCTGGTGGGCAGCTTTGAGGATGTTACAGATGAAATTCGCCATCAGGAGCAAATGGAAAAGCTCAACGAACAGCTGCGGCAGGCTTTGGAGAAGGCTGAAAGTGCCAATCGGGCCAAGTCGGCGTTCCTCTCCAATGTAAGCCATGATATGCGGACTCCCTTGAACGGTATTTTGGGTGTGGCAGAGCTGGCCTTGCAATGTCAGGAAATCGACAAGGTGCATGAATACCTGCAGAAGATTATGACGGCCGGTTCTTTGCTGAAGGATTTGATTAACGATACATTGGAGCTTTCCCGGATAGGCTCCGCGAAAAAGCAGCTGGATTATGAAGTGGTGGAAGCCAACCATATGCTGGACCGCTTGATTGCCTCCATCCGTCCAACGGCGGAGCAGAAGGGGGTCAATTTTCATGTCAATATGGATTTTGCAGAGGTGGGCTTTGTCCGGCTGGACAGGCTGAAGCTTTCCAAAATCCTGCTGAATTTCCTGTCCAATGCTGTGAAGTTCACGGAGGCAGGCGGGGATGTATGGTTTGAGGGCAAGGTGCTTGAAAGCGATGACTGCCATTGTAAGTGCCGCTTTATGGTAAAGGATACCGGTAGGGGCATATCCGCCCATTTCATTCCCAAGCTGTTTGAACCCTTTGAGCAGGAAGATGCTCTGTCTGCGCAGGGCGTTATGGGCACAGGGTTGGGGCTTTCCATTGCCAAGGGGCTGCTGGATATCTTAGGCGGTACTGTGGTGGTGGAAAGTGAACTGGGGAAGGGCACAACCTTTACGGTGGAACTGGAGATAGAAAGGGCCAGTGATGAGGGGCAGCAAAAGCAGCTGCCGGATAGTGAGGCGGTCGATTTGGAAGGCCGTCAGGTTCTCGTCTGCGAGGATAATGAGCTGAACCGGGAGATTGTGACCACCATTTTGGAAATGAATAATCTGCAGGTCATTACCGCTGAAAACGGCGAACAGGGCGTGCTGCAGTTCTTGGAGTCGCCGCCCTATAGCATTGATGTGATTCTGATGGATATCCGAATGCCGGTGATGGACGGTTTGACGGCGGCGGCACAGATTCGCCAGCTGGACAGGAAGGATGCGGGGCTTGTGCCCATCATTGCCCTGTCTGCTAATGCGTTCCAGGAGGATGTAGAGGATTCCCGGAAGGCGGGGATGAATGACCATCTGACGAAGCCGGTGGAGCCGGAACTTTTGCTGGCCAGTATGCGGCAGCAGATTGGCGCGTATGATGTACAGCGGAAAGCAGTCAGGGGCGAACAGGCGGAAACACACTGAAGGTTCGCCAAAAGGACGTAATGATGCTATACTAATGGGTGAATGAACGCCACGAATAACGAGGGGGAAGAAATTAGACCCGATGATTGTTATTGATAAACTGACCAAAAAATTTCCGCATAAGGATAAGAAGGGGCAAAAGACGGAAAAGACTGCCGTCGATGCGCTGTCCCTGCATGTCCGTCCCGGAGAGGTCTTTGGCCTGCTGGGGCCCAATGGGGCAGGCAAGACCACGACCATCCGCATGCTGACCATGCAGCTTAAGCCCACCGCAGGTAAAATTGCCTATGGCGGGCGGGATATCTTCAGTTCCGGGGAAGCCCAGCGGGTCAAGTCTTTGATTGGCGTGGTGCCCCAGCATGTGAACTTTGACCAGGATTTGACGGTGGGGGAGAACATGGAGCTCCATGCCCGCCTGCATCATATGGAAAAAAGGGAACGCCAGCAGCGGATTGCGGAACTCTTGAACTATGTGGAACTGACCGAGGTCATAAACGACAATGTGCGCCGCTTGTCCGGGGGAATGAAGCGGCGCTTGCTTATTGCCCGGGCGCTGATTCATAAGCCCAAGATTCTCTTTATGGATGAGCCGACCGTAGCCCTTGACCCGCAGGTGCGGCGGCGCATCTGGGACTTGGTACGCGGCCTTGCCCGGGACGGCGTGACAGTGTTTTTGACCACGCATTATATCGAGGAGGCGGAAAATCTCTGCCAGCGGGTGGCCATCTTAAACAAGGGGAAACTTACGGCACTTGACACGCCGGAAAACTTCAAGGAACGGCTCGGAAAATTCACCGTGGAATGGGATGGCAGCGAGGGGCGGGAATACCGCTTCTTCGGAGAAAAACAGGAGGCGGCGGCCTTTGCCGGCAGTCAGGAGGCGGCTGGCGGCATCCTTATCCGCCCCACGAATCTCGAAGATGTGTTTATTGAACTTACCGGGCATAAAGGAGGCCTGTGATTTTGCAAGTTTTATACGATACCTGGACGGTATTCTGGCGGGACTGGGTGGTACTCAAGCGGCGTCTGACCAAGTTCATTCTGGCCCGTATGGTGGCGCCCATGCTTTATTTGGTGGCCTTCGGCTGGGGGCTGGGGCGCAGTATCAACGTGGGCAGCGGCAGTTATCTGGACTTTCTCGTGCCGGGGATTCTGGCGCTTAATTCCATGAATATCAGCTTCAACAGCATCACGCCGGTGCATGCCGAGCGCATTTACCATAAGAGTTTGGAAGAATACATTCTGGCTCCGATTAAGCCTTCCGCCTATGTGTTGGGGAAGGTCTTGGCGGCGGTCCTCCGCAGCCTTATCTCCAGCGCCATCATTCTGGTACTGGCCTATGGTTTTGGCGCCCGGCTGGAGCTTTCCGGCCAGATGCTGCTGGTGCTGGTGCTCAATGCCGTTATCTTTGCGGAGGTAGGCTTCTTTGCTGCCATGAAAATCAGCACCTATGAGGAAATGAGTCAGGTGAACACTTATATACTGCTGCCCATGTCCTTTCTCTGTGGCACCTTTTTTACCACACAGGCCTTGCCGACTGTTCTGCGCTGGGTGATTGAAGCCCTGCCGTTGACGCATACGAGCATGCTGCTGCGAAGTCTGGCCGGTGGTGGCGAAGGGCAAATCCTATCCCTGCTCGTACTGGCTGCGTATGCCTTGGTAGGATTCTATCTGAGCCGCCGTGCCTTTGACAAGCTGGCCGCATAAATGAAATTCTTTTATGCTGTGATTGACAGCATATATCTTAGTGATTATAATTAAAAATGTGAGTGATTTCACATTTATTTATAAACTGCATAAGAGGAACAGGTGCAAGCCGGCGCACATCCGGCTGCTGAAAAGAGAAGCTGGTTAAAGGCCAGCGCGGTCCCGCCACTGTAAGGGGAGTAAGCCTGCATAGTTAAGTCACTGAAAGCGAAGCTTTTGGGAAGGCGCAGGTAAGCGATGAACCGAGCCAGGAGAACTGCCTGTTTGACAATCACCGTAGCAGCTGTTGGGAGGCTGCTGAACCTGCGAGCGATGGGAAGGGGATTTCGTCTTTTGAGATGGGAGCATCTTTCTGCGCTTTTTTGCAGAGAGGTGCTTTTTCTGATGCAGGGGAGTATTTAGGGAGGTTTTTTATTTATGAAAAACTGGCAGAAAATGTTAGCAGCAGCTATCGCCTGCGGGGCAGCTTTCTCCGCAAGCTATGTACCGGCAGAAGCAGCTTATCAGCTCAACGAGGAAGTCAAGGCTCCGACCAAGGCGCTCAAGCAGGCTTCGGAAATCGGCGTGCTCAAGAACGAAAACCCGGCTATGGCTAACAAGGCCAACAAGGACGCCATTGTGGTGATGACTTTTGGTACGACGTTCAAAGATACCCGCGCTAAGACCATCGATGCTACGGTAAAGGCCATTCAGGCTAAGCATCCGAATACCAAGGTGGTAACAGCGTATACTTCCCATATCATCATTAACCGCGTGAAGAAAAACGAAGGCATTACCTTCCCGACGCCGGAAGAAGCCTTGGAACAGCTGAAAAAAGAAGGCTACACCCGCGTAGCACTGGCATCTCTCGATGTTATTCCGGGCATGGAATACAACTATGATATCGGCGTATATCACAATTACAAAGACCAGTTCAAGAAGATGACGCTGGGCACTTCTCTGATGTACTGGCAGGGTCAGGAAGAACAGGCTGATGATGTGGCTGAAACCATCAAGGCGCTGTCCACCCAGTTCCCGAAACAGGGCAAGGATGATGCCATCCTGATTATGGCTCATGGTACGCCGCAGGTTTCCAACGCTTACTATTCCGTAATTCAGGCTAAGCTCGACGAAGCCGGTTACAAGAATGTTTACGTTTACACGGTAGAAGGCTGGCCGAACCTCGAAACGGTTATGCCCAAGCTCAAGAAGAACGGCATCAAGAACATCACGCTCATGCCGATGATGATGGTTGCTGGTGACCATGCCAACAACGATATGGCTGGTAAGGAAGAAGATTCCCATAAATCCATTCTGGAAAAAGCCGGCTACAAGGTTAACGCCTACATTCACGGTATTGGCGAAAACAAGGCTATCCGCGACCTCTACGTAAAACGTGCGGAAGATGCCTGGAACGCTCTCGAAAAATAAGATTTCACCATATTCATCTATTTTATCTATATTCATCGCTGTGTTAAGCCGTCTGCCCTGCCTGAGATTGGGGCGGGCGGCTTAAACACACTTAGAGGTTTATTTGACAGGTGATAGTCAGCATAGTATGATAGGCTAAGACACTATTGTATGGAGGTTAATGATTCATGAGTGGAATCTTTTATGGTATCGGTGTGGGCCCTGGCGACCCGGAACTTTTGACGGTGAAGGCCATTAAGGCCATTGAACAGGTGGACGTGCTTATCGCTCCTAAGACGGAGAAGAAAGACGGCAGCGTGGCGCTGACGGTAGCCAAACCCTATCTCAAGAAGGATGTGGAAATCGTCTATCAGGTATTCCCCATGGTGAAGGGCTTTGCGGAAAACAGCACGGATGCCTGGGAATCCAACAAGCAGGAGATTCTGGAACTGCTGCGCTCTGGTAAGAACGTGGCCTTCCTGACCATCGGTGACCCCATGTTCTACAGCACCTATATCTACGTGTTCCGCCTGCTCGAAAATGAGGGTGTGGACATTCAGACCATTCCCGGCATTCCCGCATTTGCCGCTATCGGCAGCCAGCTCGGTTACCCCATTGTGGAAGGGGACGATGTGCTCTCCATCATTCCGGCAACCGCCAGCCCCGAAAAGGTGGAAAAAGCCATGCAGGCAGCGGATAATGTGGTGCTCATGAAGGTCTACAAGAACTTCGAAGAAGTGGCCGACATGCTGGACAAAAACGAAATGGCTGAACAGGCTGTACTCGTGAGCCGTGCCGGTCTCGATGATGAGAAAATCATCTATGATGTCCTGGCCCATAAGAAGGATAAGCTGAACTATCTCTCCACGATTTTGACGCGCAAAAAATAATAGGGGATGATATTATGAAGCGTCAGCTGTGCGTATTGCTGGCGGCAGTTATGGTATTGGCACTCCTGCTGACCGGTTGTGGCAGTGAGCAGCAGAAGGCCGCTGACCAGTCAGCGTTTGTTACGGTAACGGACGATTTGGGCCGTCAGGTAGAACTCAAGGCGAAACCTGCCCGCATTGTGGTGACCTCGGCTTCCTTTTTGGAACCCTTGGAAGCTGTGGGCGGTGCCGATTTAGTGGTGGGCCGTCCGGATTCCAAGACGAAGATGCCGGATTATGCCAAAGACATTACCAGCGTCGGCAAGGTTTATCAGATTGATACGGAAAAGGTGCTCTCCTGCCAGCCGGACTTGGTCATCATCAACAAGGGCATGAATGAAAAGCTCGTGGAAGCGCTGGAAGGAAGCGGCATCAAGACCTTGGTGCTCGATATGAAAAGCTACGAGGATGTGAAGCGGGAAGTAAATACGCTCGCTGCCGTTACCGGCAACAAGGAAAAGGGCGAAGCGCTGATTAAGGACATGGATGAAAAGATTGCGGCCGTAAAAAACAGCATTCCTGCAGACAAGCGGCGCGTGTCCATCATCCATAGCACGAGTCAGGGCCTGTCGGTACAGCTCGATGGCAGTATTGCAGGTTCTGTGGCGAAAATGCTCGGCTGGGAGAATGTGGCCAGCGGCAGCAAGCCTTTGGAGAAAAATCCCGATGCGGCACCTTACAGCATGGAAACTTTAGTGGAGCAGAATCCGGAAATCATCTTTGTCACGAGCATGGGCAAGCTTTCGGCCATCAAGGCCAGCATGGAGGAAACCATGCAAGGCCCGGCCTGGCAGAGTATCCCGGCTGTGCGGGATAAGAAAGTTTATTATCTGCCCCAGGAACTCTTCCTGCTGAGCCCCGGTATTCATTATCCCGAGGCTGTGGCTGAAATGGCCAAATGTGTTTATCCGCAGGCAAAGTAAAGGAAAAATATAATGAAGGAAGCAGAGTTTTCTGCAGGCAGGAAACGGCGGACGCTAATGCTCTTAGCGTTGGCCGCTTTTGCCTGTTTAGGGCTGCTCGTCAGCATGGTGAAAGGCTCCGTGGATATTCCGCTTACGGAAATCGCAGAGTTTCTCACCAGCGCAGGCAGCAGTCCCCATGGACAAATCATCTATAATATCCGTCTGCCCCGCAGTATCGTAGCGGCATTGGTGGGCATCAATCTGGCGCTCTCCGGAGCAATCCTGCAGGCTGTGATGAAAAATCCGCTGGCCGACCCGCATATCATCGGCATATCCTCAGGGGCAGGGCTTCTGGGTATTCTCGTGATGCTGGCTTTCCCGGGATTTGCTTATCTGGTGACGCCGGCGGCCTTTATCGGCGCTATGGGAGCGGCCTTGCTTATTTACATATTGGCCTGGAAAAATGGGATTCGTCCCATCCGCATTATTTTGGCCGGTGTGGCCGTGTCAGCGTTTTTGAGCGCGGGCATTTCTGCGCTGCTGATTTTCTACAGTGACCGTGTACATAGCGCCTTGATGTGGATGGTGGGCGGCCTGTCGGCCCGCAGCTGGCCCCAGGTGGAAATGCTCTGGCCCTATACGCTTATCTGTGCAGTATTGGCACTTTTGGCCGCGCGTCATCTGAACATCCTGCAGTTAGGGGATGAATTGGCTAAGGGGCTGGGGCTGCGTGTGGGTTTAACGCGCATTATGCTCTCGGCTTTGGCGGCATTGCTGGCAGCCAGCGCCGTGTCCGTGGTGGGTCTGTTGGGCTTTGTAGGCTTGATTGTTCCGCATACGGCACGTCTTTTAGTCGGCTCGGACTATCGCGTATTACTGCCGGCTACACTTTTGTTAGGTGCAGGAACGGTGACGTTCTGTGATACCATTGCCCGTACCATTGTGGCGCCGGTGGAACTGCCCGTGGGCATCATCATGGCCGTGCTGGGCGCGCCCTTTTTCCTGTATTTGCTGAGAAGGGAGCTTTGAGGATGGAACTGAAAACAGCCAACTTAAAAGTGGCCATTGACGGCAAGGAAATCCTCCATGGCATATCGGCCACTTTTTCTGCGGGGCGGCGCACGGCCATTATCGGCCCAAACGGCGCAGGTAAGTCTACGCTCCTTAAGGCGCTGGCGGCTATCAATACGGATTACGCGGGCGAAGTCCTGCTGGACGGGCAGGAAATCCGTGAGCTGGGGCGCAAGGAAATCGCCAAGCGAATCGGCATTCTGCCGCAGGGGGCGGCAGCGCCTCCCGATACCACGGTACAGCAGCTGGTAGATTACGGCCGCTTTCCCTATCGCAGTCTATTTTCGCGGGATGCCAAAACCGACCGGGAAGTGGTGGAGTGGGCCATGCAGGCTACACATGTGCAGGCGCTCTCGCAGCGTCAGGTGCAGACACTCTCCGGCGGTGAACGGCAGCGGGTGTTTCTGGCCATGGTGCTGGCTCAGCAGCCGGAGATTTTGCTGCTGGACGAGCCGACCACTTATCTTGACATCGCTCATCAGCTGGAGGTTATGGATATTGTGGCGCGCCTTAATAGCGAGTACAAGATGACCATTATCATGGTGCTTCACGATATCAACCACGCTTTGCAATACGCCGATGAAATCATGATTGTGAAGGACGGATGCTTGAAAGCCCAGGGGATGCCCCAGGAGGTAATGACCGTGGAACGTTTGGCGGACACCTTCGGCGTCCGGGCGGACATCTTCACTAACAGTCAGGGCAAGACGGTGTTGTCACCGATTGAGCTTGTGAAATAGCATGCAGATTGACAAGTCAAATTTGACTTGTCAATTTTTTGTCTTGATAAGTTGTCATAAAATTTGCTAAAGATAATATTTTCCATTTGTAAATGAGAATCCTTGACAAGTGTGATTGATATGCGTTATCATAAATTAAGTAGAAATAATCTCATTATCATTATCATTATTATTCGAGAACTCATTAGGAGGCGTTGATTTTGACATTGAAAGACGGTAAGACCGGCATGACGCTGAAGATTCAGCAGATTGGCGATTCCGACCTCAAGGAAAGACTGATGACTATGGGCCTCACTCCTGGTACCAAGGTAAAGGTACTCCGCAGTGCACCCTTAGGCGACCCGATTGCGATTGGTGTTCGTTCCTACAATCTGGCTCTGCGTCGTGATGATGCAGCCAAAGTTCAGGTGCAGCAGGTAAATTAATCGTCATGGAGATTGACAAAATGGATAGAGGAGATGTAGTGAATACAATGTCAACATTAGCAGTAGCACTTACCGGCAATCCAAACGTCGGTAAATCCACGATTTTCAACGAACTCACTGGCGCCCGTCAGAAAATCGGTAACTGGCCGGGGGTTACGGTCGATAAGAAGGTCGGTTATACCCGTCATAACGATAGAGCCATTTCCATTGTGGACCTGCCGGGTACCTACAGCATCAATGCCCGTTCTCCGGAAGAAAAAATCGTTATCGACTATCTTCTGAACAATAAACTTGACCTTGTGGTGGATGTGGTGGACAGCTCCAACCTCGAGCGTAATTTGTTCCTGACGGTGCAGCTGTTGGAGCAGGGGATTCCTGTGCTCATCGACCTCAACATGAAAGATGATGCAGAACGCCGCGGCATCAAGGTGGACTGCCGCAAGATGGAAGATGCCTTCGGCATGCCGGTTGTAGAAAGCATTGGCCGCAGCAGCAAGAGCACCAAGAAACTGCTGGATGTGTTCACCAGCACGGTGATGGACAACTACGAGCCCAGCGATAGGGTCAAAGCCCATATCGCCAAGGTGGAGGAAATCAAAGCCAGCAGCAAGAGCGATGACCAGAAGAATGAAGAAATCATCGAAGCCCGTTATGCTTTGATTGACACGGTTATGGCCGATGCCGTTACCGTTAATAGCGTCGGCTCGGATATGTCCGAGAAGATGGATAAGTTCCTGGCCAACGGCATTCTGGCGCTGCCGATTTTCCTCGGCATCATGTATGCGGTGTTCAACATCACCTTTGAATGGATTGGCCAGCCCATTGCCGATGCTCTGGATGCAGCCATCAATGAAGATTTCCTCGACTTTGCCAAGGAATCTCTGGAAGCAGCCGGTGTGGCTGACTGGATGGTATCCCTCGTCTGCGATGGTGTTATTGCCGGTGTGGGCGCCGTACTGACCTTCGTACCGCTGATTTTCGTGCTGTTCTTCTGCCTGTCCTTCCTCGATGGCACGGGTTATATGGCCCGTATCGCTTTCATCATGGACCCGATTATGCGCCGTTGTGGCCTCACGGGGAAAGGCGTTATGCCGCTGATGATGGGCTTTGGCTGCGCTGTGCCGGCCGTTATGGGTGCGCGCGCTTTGGATTCGGAAAAAGACCGCATGGTTTCCATCATGGTTACGCCGTTTTTGACCTGTGGTGCAAAACTGCCGATTATGGCGCTGTTTGCGGCGATGTTCTTCCCGGATAATGCTGCAAATGTGGTATTTGCGATGTACATCATCGGTGTAGTCATGGCGATTGTTGCTGCTAAAATCCTCGGCAGCTCTGTGTTTAAGGATGGCGGTTCCACGTTCCTGCTCGAACTTCCGCCGTATCGTATGCCGGATATGAAGACGGTTCTGTTGGAAACTTGGGATAAGGGCAAGGGCTACCTCATTAAAGCCGGTACTATTATCTTTGCCGCTTCCGTTCTTCTCTGGGTTATGTCCAACTACAACTTCGAAGGCCCCTGCGAAATCAACGAATCCATCCTGGCTACGCTGGGCAACTGGATGAGCACGCTCTTTGTCTTCCATGGTTTTGCCACCTGGGAAGCCGGCGCCGCTCTGCTCTCCGGTATCATGGCTAAGGAAACCGTAGTAGCAACCATCGGTGTGCTCTATGGTGCTGCTGATGTGTCCACGGAAGCGGAAGAAGCTGTGGAAACGGCTGGCACTCTGCTGCAGACGGGCATGGCAACGAGCTTTACGGCTCTGTCCGCCTTCGCCTTCATGATTTTCTCCCAGCTCTACACGCCTTGCGTAACGGCTCTGGGTACGATTAAGAAAGAAGCTGGCGGCTGGAAGTGGATGGGCTTCTCCGCTGTTTACATGTTTGTGATTGCCTGGGTAGTATCCCTGCTGGTTTACCAGATTGGCCGCCTCCTGGGCTTCTGATTGGAGGAATCCTTATGGCAACTTATGTGGTAGGAGCAATCCTGGCGGTTGCCCTGTTCTTCGCCCTGCGGCATGTGTACAACAACTTCCGCACGGGGCACAATGACTGCTGTGGCAATGAAAGCTCCGGCTGCGGTTGCGGCTGTTCTGGTTGTCATAGCGCCAAACATTGACATTTAGGCACAAAAATACGCTTGGCTCATGAGCCAAGCGTATTTTTTTACAAATCCTCGTGGACTTCGGTGAAGTAGATAACCGTTACGGTATCTTCCATGAGAATCCGGCGCTTGTAGATTTTTTCAAAATCCGCTACCAGTTCCTCCTGGGAGTTGATTTCGGGGTTCTGATGGCCCAAATCATTGGAGGTAAGGGTGCCCATGGTTTTTACCCGGACTTTGTCCAGATAAGCAGGATAGAGCTTGTGCTTGGGTTCGCCCTTGACGCCGGTGGTAATCCAGACGATGGAACCTTCGGGATAAAGCTGGCTGACATCGCCTAAGCGCACGGTGCAATTTTTCGTGCGTTCCATCAACATTTTCTTATGCTTGGCGGCTTGAAAGTTCAAAGCCATCATAGCGCAACATCTCCTATCTGTTTATGTATAATAACTGCTTGTCTATCATTATAGCATGAATCTCTGTCTTTTGATAGTAGATAAGTGTAAAGTTGTATAGGAGGATTTTCCTGCTTCACCGCGAATGTATGAATATGTTACAGAATATAAGGAGGCGGCAGTATGGAAGGGCAGCGATTACGGGAATTTTTGGCCACGAAACCGAGTCAGTGCAAGGTGCTGGTGGTCGGAGATATCATGCTGGATAAGTATTACTATGGGGAGGTTACCCGTATATCCGGCGAGGCGCCGGTGCCCGTCACGCGGGTGCACTCATCATCGGAAAAGCTGGGCGGCAGCGCCAACATCGCTTACAGTTTGGCGGTGCTCGGCTGCAAGGTCAGCATTGCCGGCTTCGTGGGCAAGGACTCTCACTGCGAGAGTCTGGTGGAAAAATTTGCACACTATGGCATTGATGCCAGCGGCCTCATCTACACGAGCCGTCCCACGACGACCAAGGTGCGTATTGTCAGCAACAACCAGCAGATGTTCCGTCTGGACTTTGAGGCGAATCAGGCGGTGGAACTGCAGGACATGGCCCGCTTCGAGCAGTATATCGGGGAAAAATTAAGCGAAAGTCTGGATTGCGTCATCATTTCCGACCATGCGAACGGCGCCTGCACCGATGCTTCCTGCAGCTGGATTATCGAAAAGTGCCATAATCACGGGGTGCCGGTGGTGGTGGATTTAAGTTCCGCCTGCTGGGTAAACTACCGCAATGCCGATTATGTGGTGGCCAATCTCAAGCGCATTAACAATGCTCTGCTGCAGCCCATTGAAAACGAGGATGCCGCCGTAGAGAAGGCTTGCCATTATCTCATGCGCAAGTTCCATATCAAGAACATCATTGCCACCCGTTCGCAGAAAGGCATGGTACTGGTACGGGAAAATGAAACGGTGCATATTCCCACGACCGCCCAGGAACTCTTCGATGTATTGGGGGCAACGGATGCGGTGACGGCTGTCTTTGGCATGGCGCTCGCCGGCGGGCTGCCGCCAGCCTTGGGCGCTTATATGGCAAATCTGGCTGCCAGCCGCGTAGTGACCCGCTTGGGTACCTATGCCGTTACCCGTGAGGAACTTGAGAGCATGCTCTCACAGTGATATAATATTATGTTGTTTATATAGTAGATTTTGATGCCAATTACAGGAGTGATTTTGTGAAGGTGAATGACCATATTCATGGATTTAAGATTATAAATCGCAGCGAAAGCAAGGAGACCCGCTCCATTGCCTGGACGATGGAGCACGAAAAGAGCGGTGCCCGCCTTTTCTTCCTGCAGAATGATGATGATAACAAGGTGTTTTCCATCAGCTTCCGCACGCCGCCCTTTGATGATACCGGCGTGGCCCATATCGTGGAACATTCCACCCTCTGCGGCAGCCGCAAGTATCCCTTGAAGGAACCGTTTGTGGAGCTCGTGAAGGGTTCCTTAAATACGTTCCTCAACGCCATGACCTATCCCGATAAGACCATGTATCCGGTGGCCAGCCGCAACGACAAGGACTTCCAGAATCTCATGGATGTCTACCTCGATGCAGTATTCTATCCGGCCATGCTGGAAAATCCGCAGATTCTGATGCAGGAGGGCTGGCATTACGAAATTGACAGCGCTGATGCGCCGCTGGTATATAGTGGTGTCGTTTATAATGAAATGAAGGGTGCGCTGTCGGCACCGGATGATTTGCTTGAAAGCCGCATTATGGCTGCGCTCTATCCGGATACGACCTATGGCTATGAGTCCGGCGGTGACCCGGAGGCCATTCCGCAGCTGACCTATGAGATGTTCAAGAACTTCCATCAGCGTTACTATCATCCCAGCAACAGCTATATCTATCTCTATGGTGATATGGATATTGAAGAAAAGCTGGCTTATCTGGACGAGGAATATCTGTCCCATTTTGACCGCATTGCCATTGACTCCCATATCGAAAAGCAGGCACCTTTTGCCGGCTTGCAGCGTCAGGCGCTGGAATATCCGGCCAGCCCGGATGAGGACACGGCAGAAAAGACCTTCCTGTCCCTGAACTGGGTCACGGGAGAATCTTTGAATCCCGTCGATATGATGGGCTTGGAAATCTTAGAGCATGCCCTGCTCAGAACGCCGGCGGCTCCTTTGCGCAAGGCGCTGATTGATGCCCAGCTGGGCAAGGATGTGGATTCTTCCTTCGAGGATGATATGCTGCAGCCCTTCTTCAGCATTGTCATCAGCAATTCCGAGGCCGACCGGGTCGAGAAATTCTACAGCATTGTGCAGGATACCCTGCAGCAGCTTGCCGATAAGGGCATTGACCGCACGCTGCTGGAAGCGTCCATTAACCTGCTCGAGTTCCGCCTGCGCGAATCCGACTTCGGTTCTGCGCCCAAGGGCCTTATCTATGGTATCCGCGTGATGAAGACTTGGCTCTATGACGGTGCACCGGAAAGTGTACTTGGCTATGAAGAGGCCATTCAGGCCATGAAGGAAGGCCTTGATAATGGCTATTTTGAAGAACTCATCCGCCGTTACTTCCTGAACAACAATCATGCAGCGCTCATCACCATGGCCCCGTCCAAGACCATGGCGGCAGAGCGTGAGAAAAAGCAGGTGGAAGAACTGGCCGCCTGCAAGGAAAAACTCAGCGCGGCGGAAATTCAGCAGCTTATTGCCGATAATAAGGCGCTGAAGGAACGTCAGCAGAGTGAAGATACGGAAGAAGCCTTAAAGACGATTCCTCTTCTGAAACTCAGTGATATCCGCCGCAAGGCTTATGAACTTCCGTTGGAAGAAAAGGATTTGGCGGGAACAAAGATTTTGTTCAGCGATGTGGAAACCAGCGGTATTACCTATTTGAGTCTGCTATTTGATGCGCAGATGGTGCCGCAGGAGGATATTCCTTATGCGTTCCTGCTGAGTGAACTT
Organism: Selenomonas ruminantium AC2024; assembly: GCF_000687995.1. NCBI lineage: Bacteria > Bacillati > Bacillota > Negativicutes > Selenomonadales > Selenomonadaceae > Pseudoselenomonas > Pseudoselenomonas ruminantium. Next base: position 2,381,862 of record NZ_JIAC01000001.1, on the reverse strand, counting down.
ATCGGCAATGTGGATACGGAAACAAGCACCTATGGAGAGCTGGCTAACCGCAAGAACCTTCATACCGGTGGTATTGCCTATGATATCGTGACCTATACGAAGAAGAATGAGCCGGATTCGTCAACGCCGAAGTTCAAGGTCAAGGCGAAGGTTTTGCGGGAAAAACTGCCGCAGCTGCTGGAACTCCTGCAGGAAATTCTGATGACCAGCAAGTTCAGCGATGAAAAGCGTATGCGGGAGCTCTTGGAACAGGAACAGGCCACGATTGAACTCAATCTGCAGCGCAGTGCGCATCAGGTGGTCAGCGCTCGTCTAGCTGGTTATCTGACGCCTGCCGGCCGCTATGCTGACGAAGGCGGACTGCCATTCTATCCCTTTATCAAGGGACTGCTGGCTGACTTCCCCGCCAATCTGCCCACCATCAGCGCCAAGCTCAGCGAGCTGGCAAAGATGCTCTTTACCCGCAACAATCTCATTGTCAGCGTAACGGACAGGGCTGCGCATTATGATGAATTCGCAGCGGAATTTGACAAGTTCCAGCAGAAACTGGGGACGGAAAGTTATCCGGCGCAGGAATACCAGTGGGATTTGCAGGCTAAGAATGAAGGCCTGACATCCTCCAGCCGCGTGCAGTATGTCGGCAAGGGCGCGAACTTCCTGAAACTGGGCCATGCGTTTACGGGGACCATGCATGTGCTGGAAACCATTCTGCGCTACGATTACTTCTGGACGAAAATCCGCGTGCAGGGCGGTGCCTATGGCGCGTTCACAAGCTTCAACCGCAACGGCATGATGTATTTCGGTTCCTACCGCGACCCGAATTTGACGGAGACGCTTGCTGTGTTTGACGGCACAGCGGATTACCTCAGAAATTTTGCAGCTTCCGAGCGGGAGATGGACAAGTACATCATCGGCACGATGAGCAATATCGATACGCCGCTGACGCCCCAGATGAAGGGCAGTGCCGCGGCCACCTGCTGGCTGCGGGGCATTACCGAAGCGGACCGTCAGAAGTCCCGGGATGAAATCCTCGATACCCGGCAGAAGGATGTGCAGAAGCTGGCCGACATGGTCAAAGACTGCATGGAACAGAATGTGATTTGCGTATTCGGCGGGCAGGAGAAAATCAACGAACATAAAGACGTGTTTGGCGAAGTCCGTCCGGCACTTTAACCTGAAACTATTTACGCCCGTAAAAAAGTGGCAGGGAAAAAACATCCTTTGTAGAATAACCGATATAGATGCTTATGGGTTATTTTATGGAAAGGATGAGGACAGATGAAATATGGCAAAATGGCCACAGCAGCATCTTTGACAGCCTGTGTTTTAATGGGCTCTTGGGGAGGCTGCGAGGCCGCGGTCAAGGCAGCTGCAGAAACTGTGCAGTTCTATCCGGTACCCCGCGTGTTTGAACATGCAGAGTACCGCCTGCGCCTGCCGCAAAAATATGCCAAGCTTGTGCTGACGCAGACAAAATTCCAGGATGGCAAGCGGCTCTTTTCCGTTGCAGAAAAAGCTTCAATAGAAGCGTCCCACAAGGCGGCCGGAGAATGTTCCGGAGCGGGCTGGCTCTTTGCCATCAGCAAGGTGAATAAAGCCGAGCTCAAGCAGATGCTTTGTGGAGATATGTCGGGCAGAACGCTCTTTGCCCGGGATGATAAAGGCGGCTATTTCATTTTCGAGCATCCCACGGATGTGCGCTATATGCGGGAGACGCCAGAAGCCATGAAGCGGGACCAGGAGCAGTGGAGCAAGCTATCTGCCTGGGCCTGGTCTGATGTGCGGAAGAATTTCCTGAAGGATAATCCGGGGCTTTCGCCGCTGACTGCTGACAATAGCAATATTGGCATCTGTCTGGCCAACCTCAGTTACCGGTCAGGAACGAAATATTCGCTGGGGAAGAAGTCTGCGGCAGATTGTTCCGGGGAGGGTGTCTGGTCGCTGCCCTTTGGCGAAAAACTTCTCTATGGCAATACCTATGAGATGGTCAAGGGCGATACGACGCTCAAAGGCGATTATGTAAAACTGACGATTCCAAGGGATAAAACAGAGCTGTACTTCTTCCAGCGCAAAGGGACAACCTATGTGCTCGAAAAACGCGAGGGCCAGCAGAGTAATCTTTACAAGGCCACGCCGGTAGAAGAGCATGCTGAGGCATTGTCTGTTGTGCAGGAATGGTATGACACGGTAGCGGCCAAAGCAGAAAAAAACAAGAAAGCTAAATAAGCTAAATAAGCAAATAAAAGCACCTGCTATACCAATGACGAACCATTGGATAGCAGGTGCTTTATTTTTATCGGTTTATGCGTGATGACCGCCGCAGCCGTGGCTGCCGCAGGTATGGCCTTCGCCATGGCCATGATGGTTGCAATGTACAGCCGGGTCATAGGCAAGATTGCCGGCCAGGAAATCACTTACGGCTTTATCGGCTTCGCCCTGTACACCGCCATAGAGGGTTACGCCAACCTGAGCCAGTGCATTCTGGGCGCCGCCACCGATACCGCCACAGATGAGGGTATCGATTTTTTCTTCCTGCAGCAGTGTGGCCAAAGCGCCATGACCGGCACCGTTGCTGTCCAGAATATGGGATTCCTGAACCTGATTGTTTTCTACAGTATAGATTTTGAACTGGCTGGTATGACCAAAGTGCTGAAAGATAAGGCCATTTTCATAGGTAACGGCAATTTTCATGATGGTGTTACTTCCTTTCTGTCTGGCAAATCTCACGGGATGGCGGCTATGCTGATAAGCGGGGCACAATTCGAAGTTACCGCCGGTAATGATTAGCGGGCGGGCTTCGACCAGACAGCCGGCAATCCGCTTGCGGGCTGCAGCATAGAGTGCCTGTACGGTTGTACGGGCAACGCCCATGCTTTGGGCACATTCCTCCTGTCCCATGCCTTCATAATCCATGAGACGAATGCATTCATATTCTTCCAGAGAAATGTATACGGGTGGATGCTCTGTGTCAATTTCCGGCTTAAAGCAGGAACTAATCGGCAGGGCACAGACACGCCGTTTCTTCAATGGCCTGCTCATCTTCTAACCTCCATAGTTTTTGACATATGTCTTAATCAGATTATAACATGTTTTAGACATATGTCAAATAAAATGAGAAATGGTTTGAAGTAAGAAAATGAAATGACATGTCAAAAAGATATTGCCTTTGTACTAAAATTTTTTTATTCCGCGATGATGATGAACTTGCTGCCCTGGCTGATTTGGCTTTCACAGGTCAGCTGTAGCCCGTGGCGCTGGGCAATCTCCTGCGCGATGGCCAGGCCAAGGCCGGTGCCCTGCCGGTTTGCTTGTCCCCGGCTGCTGCGGAACTTAGCAAAGATATGGGGCAGTTCCTCCGGTGGGATACCGCAGCCCTGGTCGGTCACGCTGAACTGCCAGCCTTGGGGCGTGATTTCCTGCGCAACAGTGATGGAAGTTTCTTCAGGAGAAAATTTTATGGCGTTATCCAGCAAAATGACAAGCAGCTGCCGCAGACGTCCATAGTCGCCCTCGATAATCTGGGGCTGGTGAAAATCCGTGACGATTTTAATCTGCTTGGCTGCTGCCATAATCTGCATTTGCCGCACGGCGTCCTGAAAAGCCTCGGTGACATCAAGTGTTTCCTTTTGCAGGGTGAAACCGGGATTTTGCAGCCGCGTGAGCTCCAATAAATCCCCTACCAGCCGTTCCAAAGTGGTCAGACTGCTCATGGCCTGCGCTTGGCAGCGGCTTTTTTGCTCTGGTGTGGACGTTAAATCCTGCCAGAGAAGTTCGAGGGTTCCCCGCAAAACGGTCAGCGGCGTGCGCAGTTCATGGGAAATGGCAGTCAGGAAATCCTGCCGTTCGGTGCGGGATTGTTCCAGTTCCGTGCCCAAGGTATCAAGGTCGGCGGCCAGCTGGCCAATCTCGTCCTGCTGATGGATGCCCGTGCGGGCTGTCAAATCTCCGCTGGCAAAGGCGCGGGCCGTCTGCTGCATTTTTAGCAGGGGACGGGTGAAGTGTCTGGCCAGAATCGCAGCCAGCACGGCTGTGAGCAATAGCGCCAGCAGCAGGGAAATCCCCAGAAGCCGTATGCCCTGCCATTGACTGGCTTCCATATTTTTCAGGGAGTGATGCAATAGTACGGCACCGCTTATCCGGCCATTCTGGTAGATGGGAGCTGCAACGGTTATGGCGGGAGTTCCGAGAAGCGGGGAAAAGGCCCGGCTATGAACGGCCTGACCCTGCAGCACTTCGGCGATAAGTTCTTCGGCTTCCGGCGGCAGGTCGGTCAGGATATCTTTATTTTCAGCGCCGTAAGAACGAATCATATGGCTGCCCGCTGATACCAGCCAGACCTCGCCTTCGCCGAGTTCATTGAGCTGTTGGAAAAAAGCCGTCGCGTTGTTGTCTGGTTCACTGTATTGTCTGCGGCACCAGCCCTGCCCTTGCTGCATCATGGAACCATGACGTCCGTGGCCTCGGCCGGAGAAATTTACGGCCGGCCTGCTGGTATTGGCGGAGCTGTCATCTTCGGCCTGCAAAATTTTCGTGGCTTCTTCCATGGCAGGAATCGCCGCCGCCAGCGCCAAAGCGCGTTTTTGCATTTCTTCCTGATGGATTTCCTGGCTGTGCCGGGCAAATAGCAGGGAAAAGAGAACGCCCATCAGCAGGGAGAACAATAACAGCACCGCGGAAAAATACAGCAGCATTTTTTTTAGCAGGGATTGTTTCATGGTTTGCTGCCTCCAAGCTCCCAGCGATAGCCACGGCCCCAGACGGTGGCGATGCTGCCGCCTTGAAGTCCTGCTTTATCCAACTTGGCCCGCAGGCGGCGGATATGGGTGTCCACGGTGCGGGTGTCGCCGCTGTAGTCATAACCCCAGAGTAAATCAAGCAGCTGCTCTCGGGAAAAAATCTGCTGCGGATGGGTCAGAAATAAATGCAGCAGGTCGTATTCCTTGTGGGTGAGGGGCAGGGGGGAACCTTCAATCTCTACTCGTCCCTGCTGTTCATGCAGGCAAAGATTGCCGCAGGTAAGTGTATCGTTAGCTGTAGCGTCCTTCTGCCAGCGCCGCAGCACGGCCTTGACCCGGGCCATGACCTCGGCGGTGGAAAATGGTTTGACCACATAATCGTCGGCGCCTAAATCCAGCCCCATGATGCGGTCATAATCGTCACCGCGGGCGGTTATCATGATGATGGGCACCGCCGATTCCTGACGGATTTTGCGGCACAGGGTAAAGCCGTCCATTTTGGGCAGCATCACATCCAGCAGAATCAGGTCAATGTTTTCGCTGGAAAATTTCTGCCAGGCATCCGCACCGTCGATGGCAGGAACGGTATCAAAACCTGCCGCGTTAGCGGCGATGTTGAGTATCTCCCGGATGGCAGCATTGTCATCTGCAATCAAAAGCCGTGTCATGTACATCCCTCCTCGTGATTGCCTACAGTTTAGCAGAAAAAATCCCTTGCGGCAAAAAATATTTTTTCTAAAATCGTAACATTTTCGTCACAAATGTATGGCATAATGAAACCATCAACAAACAGATTTATGTAGGAGGTTTTCATGATGAAAAAGATATTTGCATCCCTTGCCGCCGGTTTGATTATCGCCAGTGCCGTGCCCGCCATGGCCGCAGAAACGGGCGCAGGTTCCGATAATTATCGTCCCGGCTACTGCTGGCAGGCAGATGGGAGCCAGTCCGATGATGGCTATTACTGCGGCCGTCGTCACCGTGGAGGACACGGTGGCTGCTACTGGGGCAATCAGCAAAACAACCGATAAGCGTCAGGCTTGACCAAAAGAAACCGCTGGCTCACAACGAGTCAGCGGTTTTCGTTTTAGGAGTTGCTGGGCAATTTTTTGGCGGCATATTCCAGCAGGATGTGGCCACTCTTGCGATTGGTGGCCAGGGGGATGTCGTGGACATCACAGAGGCGCAGCAGAGCGTTGATATCCGGTTCGTGGGGCTGAGAGGTCAGCGGGTCACGCAGGAAGATAACATACTGTACCTTTTCCGTTGCCACCAGGGCGCCAATCTGCTGGTCGCCGCCCAAGGGGCCGGACATCATGGTTTCCACGTTGAGTCCCAGCTTTTCCTTGAGCAGGGTTCCCGTGGTGCGGGTAGCTACCAGATGAAACTTTGACAGCAGTTCCTTATGATGGGAGGCAAAATCCAACATCTCATCTTTTTTCTTGTCATGAGCGATTAAAGCTATCGTCTGCATTCTAGCATCTCCTTTCTATCGGTTATAATTATTCCGCATTTTTGTAAATTTTCCTGCTGTCAGTGGGAGGGGATTTTTCCGCGTGACAAATGATGGGAAATAGCATAGAATGGGAGGAAGAGTTTGACTATTTTTGCAATAATAAGTGAAGGGATGATTGTTTATGGCCATGGGAAGTGTTTTATTGAAAATGAAGGATGGTGCGGAGAAAAATCTGTGCATGAGTTTGGCGAAGATTCCAGGTGTCAGCGTGGAGAGCAAGGCACCGAGCGGTGAACTGATTGTACTGGTGGAGAGTGCTGATATCAATGAGCTACACAAGCAATGCATGGAGATGGAAGGCATGGAAGGGGTGCTGGGGGTATATCCGAGTTATATCACAACAGAAGATGAAGCCATGGCGGCAGAAAAATAATTTGTGGTTGGTGACTCTGGCAACATAAGCAGGTGGTTAAATCAGATATAATAATAGTAATGGTGACAAAAATCACATAAAGGAGGGCGTTTATGGAGAGGCGGTCTCTTATCAAGATGCTGCTGGGCGGCGGTCTGTTGGGGCTTTTCCTGGAAAACAGCAAATCAGGAAAGGCAGAAACAGGCTTGATTCGTCCCCCAGGAGCTGAACCTGAAGAACTGTTTCTGGCAACTTGTGCCCGTTGTGGGAAATGTGCGGAAGTCTGTCCGTTGGGCTGCATCAAGATAGCGCATGGGGAACAGGGGCTGGCCATTGGTACCCCCTATATCGTGCCTGTGGAAGGCTACTGTGACCTCTGCATGAAATGTACGGAGGTCTGTACGACAGGCGCCTTGAAGCCTGTCGCCAAGGAAAAGGTACGCATGGGGCTGGCAGAGATTGACAAAGATATCTGCCTAGCCAGAAAAGGGGAAGATTGCCGGGTATGTCATGCGAATTGTCCGTTTTATGACAAAGCCATAAAGCTGGAGAATTATAAGTACCCCACGGTGGACCCGGATTATTGTACCGGCTGCGGGCGTTGCGAATACGTTTGCATTGCCAGTCCGCAAAAGGCGGCAACCGTGAAGCCGAGAAAAGAATAAGGGGGCAGGATGAAGATGCCAGTAAAAATAATTCGCAAAATTATCCAAATCTTCTTTATTATTGTACTGCTCCTGCCTATCTGGTATGTGGACCTTTTTTGGTATGGTACGTACATTTCGGCGGATTTGCTGGGGGTGGCCCTGACTGACCCGTTGACGGCACTGGAAATTACACTGGCGGGCAGGAGTCTTTGGATGCCGCTGATGGTATCGGCACTGCCTTTGACCGTGGCAGCCGTGCTGGGCGGTAGATTGTTTTGCAGCTTTGTCTGTCCGCTGAATTTTCTCTTAGAGCTGATTCCGGTGAAGAAAAAGAAGCCACTGCAGGAAAAGAAATATCCTTTAGCAGCTTTGGGAATCACGCTGCTATTGTCACTCGTTACGGCATTGCCGGTTTTTAATACGGTGTCACCCGTTTTTGCCTTGATGCGGATGCTGCTCTTTGGCGTGGGAATGGAAATTGTGCTGTTGCTTTTTGTCGTATGTGCAGCCTTTCTTTGGGGGCAGAAAATTTGGTGCCGTACGCTATGCCCGTTAGGCGCACTTTACGGGGTGTTAGGCAGCAGGAAGCTGCTGGCCGTTCAGGTGGATGCGTCAAAATGCACCCATTGCGGCAAGTGTGCAGCCGTATGTTCCATGGGAACTGCTCCAGAGAGAGGCAAGTGGGAAGATTCTATGCTCTGTACAAATTGCGGTGATTGCATAGATGTTTGCCAAGAAGGAGCAATTGGGTATACGTTAAAAGGGAAAACGAAGAAATAGGCCGATAACCAAGGAGGAGGGAGAACTATGAGTTTAGGAGAGAAAAAGATTAAACTGAAACATCTAGCCATAGCGGGCTTTGTCTGCATTGCCGCCTTTGCAGGGGCTTACGGCATGATTGAGGCCACCAATCAGAGCCCTTTTTGTGGAGAGACCTGCCATGAGATGGACCCTATGTATGTGACCTGGAAGCATTCCAACCACAAGAATGTGGATTGTGCGGATTGCCATGAACAGCCGGGCTTTACCGGAATGGTACAGTCCAAGATGAAGGGCACCAAGGAACTGTTCCTGCATGTGACAGGCAATATTCCCGACCCCATTAAGGTGCATAACACCAATGAGGTGAACTGCTACCAATGCCATCAGGATAAAATCAAGGATGCAGAAATTGCAGGGCCACGCAAAGACCCACATACGGCCAAGCATTTTGAGAACGGTATGAACTGCGTTACCTGCCATACGGGTATTGTGCATAATGACGCTGTGAACAAGACGCTGCCCAGCCGTGAACGCTGCTATACCTGTCATCTTGATGCCATGGGGTCGCTTTAAGGAGGGTCGATTATGGATATGAAGTTTACCAGACGAGATTTTTTGAAGGCCATGGCTATTTCAGCGGCCATGTTTACAGCAGGCTGCGGAACGAAGCGGGATACCCATAAAGGCCCGGTTGACCAGAAAGATGCGGAAAAATGGGTCAAAGGTGTCTGTCGCTATTGCGGCACCGGGTGTGGTGTGCTGGCAGGGGTTACCGGCGGCAAGATTGTGGCCGTAAAGGGTGACCCGGACTGTGCGGTAAATAAGGGCAGACTCTGCGTTAAAGGCATCTTGCTGCCCAAGATTATGAATACCCCGGACAGACTGCTGCATCCGCTGATTCGGAAAGACGGCAAATTGGTGGAGGCCAGCTGGGATGAAGCCATGAATCTGGTGGTATCGAAGTTCAAGGAATCCATTGAGAAGTATGGACCGGACTCTGTGGGATTCTATGGTTCCGGTCAGACTTATGCCGAAGAAACTTACACCATGCAGAAGATATTCCGTGCTGGTATCGGCACCAATAATGTGGAAGGCAATCCGCGTACCTGTATGGCTAGTGCCGTGGCCGGGTTTGTGACTACCTACGGCGCTGATGAACCCATGGGTACTTATGCTGACATTGAGGCGGCAGATACCTTTTTCCTGATTGGTTCTAATTCTGCCGAAGCGCATCCGGTACTGTTCTCCCGCATTATTGACCGGAAGAATAGCGACCCAAATGTCAAGATTATCGTAGCTGACCCCAGAAAGACCCGTACGGCTGATATTGCGGACTATTATCTGCCCTTCATTCCGAGCCGTGATTTGGCGCTGATGAATGCCATGGCTTATGTCATCATTGAGGAAGGGCTGACCAATGAGAAATTCATTGCCGACCATACGGAATTTATGAAGGGGGCCAGTGATAAGCTGACCTATGATGAATACAAGGCGTTCCTGCAGGATTACACGCCGGAAAAGGTCGAGACAGCTTGCGGAATTCCGGCGGCAACCATTCGCGAAGTGGCCAGACTGTTTGCTGACCCGAACCGAAAGACCATGTCCATGTGGTGCATGGGCTTTAATCAGCGTACCCGTGGTGTATGGGCCAACAATCTGGTGCATAATCTTCACCTGCTGACGGGTAAAATCTGTACGCCGGGCAATACGCCGTTCTCACTTACCGGGCAGCCCAGTGCCTGTGGCAGTGTCCGTGAGACCGGCGGTCTATCCCATATCCTGCCAGCGCATCGCTTTGTGGCCAATGAAAAGCACCGCAACGAATTGGAAGAAATATGGGGGGTACCCAAGGGAACGCTGCCCTCTAAGCCGGGATACCATACTTTGGAAATGTTCAAGGCGGCGGTTACCGGCGACCTCAAATGCCTTTGGGTCATGACCACCAATCCTGGTCAGTCCCTGCCCAATCTCAATTACTATCGTCCCGGCATGGAAAAGACATTCCTGGTGGTGTCGGAAACCTATCATCCCACCCGTACTTCGGAACTGGCGGATGTGGTGTTGCCCGCAGCTCTTTGGATGGAAAAGGAAGGCGTTTACGGCAATGGCGAGCGCCGTACCAACCATATCGCCAAAGCGGTGGACCCGCCAGGAGAAGCTCGGCCGGATTTGGATACCATCATTGACTTTGCCAAACGCATGGGCTTTGAAAAACTGGTGCCCTTTAAGACCCCGGAAGAGGTATGGGCAGAATATCAGAAATGCCAGGCAGGCACGGATATGCAGATGGCGTCCTACAAGCGTCTGCGGGAAGGTCACGGTTTCACCTGGCCGGTGCCGGATGACAATTCGCCGGAGACCTATATCCGCTACGCCGAAGGTTATGACCCTTATGTGAAAAAGGGTGAGGGCATTAAGTTCTACTGCCGGAAGAACAATCGCGCGGTTATCTATGCACGGCCGCAGATTGATGCACAGGAGATGCCGGATGCTGAATATCCCTTCTTCCTGACCACAGGCCGCATGCTGGAGCATTGGCACACCGCCACCATGACAGGAAATGTGCCGGAACTCAAAAACGCGGCACCGGAGATGTACGTGGAAATCAACGAAGAAGATGCCAAGCGTTTAGGTATCAGCGATGGCGACTTGGTCAACATTACCTCCCGCCGGGCAACCTGCAAGTTCAAGGCGAAAATCAATGGACGCGGCAAGCCTATGCCAGGGCTGGTGTATGTGTCCTTCCACGATAAAGAAGATGACCGCTTGATTAACAAGGTACTCTTGGATGCTTTTGACCCTGGTTCCAAACAACCAGAATATAAGGTATGTGCGGTACAGATTAGCAAGGCTTCGTAAACAGCAATGAAATCTCACCATGAATGTAACATGAGTCACAACATGGTGAGATTTTTCCTGCTATAATATGTCAAAATGGGGATTTTATAAGATGATAAGGATAAATTGGATGAAAAGGAAGTGTGAAAATTGAATGGACAAGAAACAATTGCTGGAGTGATTCGTACGCTCTTAAAGCGGGTTTTCATCATGGTGGTGGCTGTGGTGGCCATTGTGGGCTTCAGCCTGTACCTGTTCACCAGCTATGTGGCACTGGTCAATGATGCCGGTGTTGTGCGTGGCGGTAGTCAGCGTATTGTGAAGCAGGTTTTAGCCGGAGCGGATGCCAGCAAGACTACCGCCAAGATTGAAGGACTGCTTTCCGGGATGGGCAGCCGTATGCATATTGGCAGTTTTCCTGCCAAGCGGGATGAGGTGGAAAAATATTGGCAGGGTGAGGTGAAACCGGCCATTGCCGAATATCAGCAGTCGAAGAATCCAGCCCATCTGCTGGAAGTCAGTGAGACTTATTTTGACAAGACCAATGCCATGGTGGATGCGGCCCAGACTATGGTGGATGTGATGGCGGTGATTCTCTACATTCTGTTGCTGGCCTTCATTGCCGCAGTTTATCTGGTTCTCAAGCGGGTGACGAATACGTTTGAAGAACGGGTGGTACAGCCCCTGTCTGCATTGGAAGGCAGCGTCAATCAACTGGCACAGGGCCATATGTCGCAGAAATTCAGCTATCCCCGTCAGGATGAAATTGGTGCTTTGTACAAACTCTTGAACGAAATGCGTCAGGAAATTCTAGGGTATGTCAAGGATATCGAAAAAAATCTGGATACCATGGCGGGCGGCGATTTGGTCAGCACTACGGATATGCAGTACATTGGGGATTACGCACCGATTCAGCAGAATATCAACCATATTCGCCAGACCCTTTGTCAGGAGATGCAGAACATGGGGGAAATGGCCAGCATGGTGGCCGTTAGTGCTGGGGAAGTGTCCAAGGTTTCCCAGAGCCTGGCGGAAGGTGCCATGAGCCAGAATGAAACGGTGCAGGATTTGCAGAATAAGATTGGCGAAGCCATAGAAGAAAATGCCAAAGTGGATACGCTGGTGGACAATGCTCTGTCGGCTCGTATGCAGACAAAGAACAGCATTGCGGCAACGCAGGAACAGATGAATAATGTGGTTACTGCCATGCAGGAAATCAGTGATGCTTCCAATGAAATCCGCTCCATATTGGGCACGTTGGATGAAATCACCGGACAGACGGCGCTGTTGTCGCTGAATGCTTCCATTGAGGCAGCCAGGGCTGGGGAAGCTGGCCGGGGGTTTGCGGTAGTAGCAGAAAATGTCAGAAAGCTGGCAGAACAGTCGGCGGATTCTACGCAAAATATTCAGCAGCTCATCAGCCGGGCCCTGTCGGCGATTGACAGAGGCACGCAAGTGGTCAATGCCGCTGCCGAATCCCTAGCCAGCACCGGTCAGAATACAGAGGTGGTTGACGAAGCCTTCCGCAAATTGAAAGAACAGAGCGCTGCTCAGCAGGTGAAGATGGAAGCTGTCAATTCCCTGTCCACGGATATTTTGGGCGTGGTTACGGACAACAGCGCCGTATCGGAGGAATGTGCCGCTTCCAGTACGGAGCTGTCCAATTTCTCGGATTCCCTGAAAGAAAGCGTGAACAAGTTCCGCACAAATTGATATGGAACAGGAGTTTTCATCTCCTGTATGACAAGACAAAGAACCGGACGTATGAGCAGTACGTCCGGTTCTTTGCTGTGTATTATATTTTAGGAGAGCTTTAACGAAAGCCTGTATATAATATAGCATCATTGAGAATGAAAATCAATAGATAAATAAAAATAATTTTTGGGGCAAGGGGGATTCGTCTGCTATCGGGGAGAATTCTTTAGTTAAGCGTTTTATGATACAGGAAGGTGCAGGTCCTGTTAGCTGATAGCGGGGCCAGATATTATACTTTGACGGAAAGGAGAGAGAGGCTTTGCGAAGTGAGAACAGTGAGGGCATCCTTACCATTTTTCTTGCGGGAGATATTGATGCGCAGAATGCGGCAGATATTCAGCAGGAAATCAGAGAAATCGTAAAGTGCCAAGCGGATTCTGCACTCGTGTTCGATGCCCGGGAGCTAATGTATATTTCCAGTGCCGGACTGCGTGTCATGCTTACGGTACAAAAAGAGGCAGACCGTAAAATTTCCATCATCAATCTTTCTCCTGAAGTGCTGGAAATTTTTCGGATGGCAGGCTTTCAGTATCTGATGGAAGTTAAGGGCGTCTAGGAGCGGCTGGCAATGAAGAAGATAAAGATACTTCTGGAACTGATTTTTCAGCGGAAGATGAACATCTACCGTCGTATTCTGCGCACGGCTCTTTGGGGCAGCTGTGTGACATTCGTGGTCATGGGCGGAATATTCCTGGCCAGTATATTTGTCCTGCAAAGCGAACTGCAAGAGCAGAACCGGGCTCTTTCCGAAAAAGTAGGGGACTATGTGGAAGCGGCCGTGCAGGAGGAAGTGAAGGACGGGCTGACGGAGACAACCGTATTGCGTGCCCGTCTGGTACAGAGACTGCTGCTAGGCTGCTCGTATAGTGTGGAACTTTTGGCCAATAAGATGGGGGATATTCTGCAGCACAGAGAGACGTATATACCGAAGACCCTGCCCGTGGCCAATGATGAGGAAGTTGCGGATTATGTCCCTTATGTGTACTATAGTCCAGAGTTGGTAAAGCAGGGCATTTCGCCGAAGCTGCAGCAGGAGATTGCTGCGGTGTCAGCCATTGAGAATGAATTCAAGCATGTCAGCCATCGGTATTACGGCAGTATTTTGGCTGCATCTAAGCATGGCTACCTCATTCGCATGGACATGCTGGATGGGGATAAAATGGGCGGGCTTTTATGTCATGAACCTTTGCGCAGCAGTTACAATTACCTGAGCAGGGAGTGGTATCAGGAAACTGTCAAGGCTGGCAAGCTGATATTTACGGAGCCGTATATGGCTTCGTATGGCAAGAAATGTATCTCCATCTGCGCGCCTTATCATGATGCAGAGGGGATTGCCGGTGTAGTGGTGGCGGATGTTGACACAGATTATATCTGCCGGCGCATGCAGAGTGATGAGGTGGATGATTCCGAATTCAGCTTTGTCATGGACAAGGAAGGTGTGGTCATCATTTCGCCCAAACAGGAGGGAGCGTTTGCGGCGGATGGCATGAATAAGAATCTCCGGCAGGCTGAAAATTCGGCGCTGGCTGCCACGGCGGAACGCATGATAGCCGGGGAGAAGGGCATTGCGTTGGTGGAGGCTGACGGCATCGAATACTATCTGGCCTATGCTCCCTTGCCAGGGTCGGAGTGGAGCTTGGGTACCGTTATCGACACGGCGGGAATCACCGCTAAGGGGGACCAGGCTGAGGCCGCTGTGGTGGCTGATTTTAAGCAGTACAGCATGGTTCTGCGGGATTATTTTTTGTTCATTGTGGTTGGCGTGGTAATTCTTTTTGTCATGCTTTTGTATCTAATTCTAAAGCGCAATGTGCAGATGGCCAGAGGGTTTGCGGTGCCGATTAATTTCCTCACGGATGGCGTCCGGGAGATTGCGGCAGGTAATCTGCAGCGCAAGCTATACCTCAAGACGGGGGATGAGCTGGAAACGTTGGCGGAAAGCTTCAATCATATGACGGAGGAGCTTACGGCCTCCATGGAAAGGCTGGCTAAAACCACCGCGCAAAAGGAGCGTATCGAGACGGAGCTTTCCGTGGGCACCCGTATTCAGACGGGACTTTTGCCCGCTGGGCAGAATCCTTTTCCTAAGCGGAAGGATTTTGATTTGGCGGCTATGATGAAGCCTGCCCGGGAAGTAGGCGGGGACTTCTACGATTTTTATTTTTTGGATGAGCACCATCTGGCCATCACGGTGGCAGATGTTTCCGATAAAGGCGTTCCAGCGGCGCTCTTTATGGTCATTGCCAAGACCATGCTCAAGGAGAATCTTCTGTTCGCCGGTTCTCCGGAACGGTTGGGCGATGTTTTCGTCAAGACGAATAACTCCCTGATTCGGAGCAATAAGGAGAACATGTTTGTGACGGTTTTCTGCGGCGTGCTCGATACCCTTAGTGGGGAATTTATCTATGTGAATGCCGGGCATAATCCTCCGCTTATCCGCCAATCCGGCAGATACCGTTATCTGGAAAAGGCGCAGCATCCCGTTATGGGGGCATTGGAGGATTTGCCATATTGCACAGAGCGGCTGCATCTGCAAGAAGGCGATGCCATCTTCCTCTATACGGATGGTGTTACAGAAGCTAGAAATGAGGGGCGGAAGTTCTTTGGCGAGCAGCGTCTGCTCAGGACATTATCTGCGGCTGGCGGCCGTGCGGAACAGGGGATAGAGAGCGTATATCAGGCTGTTCGCGAATACGCTGGCGAGGCCGCTCCATCAGATGATATTACCATGTTGGAACTTGTTTATTACGGTTCATCAGAAAGGATGGATTGATATGAAAACAGCGAAAGGAAATAATACCTGCATCATTTTTCTGGAAGGGGAAATAAATGCCCAGAATGCACCTGCCTTGCAGGCGGAAGTGGAAGAACTTCTGGCCGCGAATCCCGGCATGGAGATTGCTTTTGATGCCAAAGAGCTTAACTATATTTCCAGTGCCGGCCTGCGTCTGCTGCTCAGTGTGCAGAAAATGATGGGGAAAAACAAGCTTACCATTCGCAACGTATCTGGTGATGTCTATGATATCTTTGCGATGACGAAATTTACAGACCTTATGCAGGTCGAAAAGGCGCTGCGGGAGATTGACGTGACGGGAGCCACTGTGGTAGGCAAAGGCCGCAGCAGCACCGTCTACCGCATTGGTGTTGAAAATATCGTCAAGCTGTATGCGGCAGGTGTTCCGCTGGAAAAAATCAAGCAGGAGATGGCTTTGGCCAAAAAGGCTTTCGTGGCCGGTGTGCCTACCGCGATTTCCTATGATTTGGTGACGGTAGATGGAGCCTATGGTGTAGTCTTTGAGATGCTGGATAATGCCGATACGGTAGGGCGGACCATCACGGCGCATCCGGAGCAGTTTGCTGAAATCATGGAAAAGTTCACAGAGGTCTACAAGACCATTCATAGCATGGATATTGAGGGCATGAAGGGCTTTACCTCCCTCAAGGATACCTGGAATAAATGGGCAGAGGGCATGGAGGCGAATGGTTCCTTTACGCAGGAGGAAACGGGACTGCTCAAGAAGCTGATTGCGGCGGTTCCCAATCGCTCCACCATGGTGCATTGCGATTTCCATGCTGGCAATGTGATGTATCAGCAGGGAGAAATCGTGGTCATTGATATGGCGGATATCGGCTATGGCCATCCGATTTTCGATTTGGCCGCCGGTGCCTTCCATGCACGTTACAGTGGCAGTGCCACCCGCCAGCAGGTTCATGGCATGAATCAGGAAAATATGCTCCGCTTCTGGGATAAACTCCTGTCCCTTTACTTCGAGACGGAAGATGCGCAGAAGCTGGCGGAAATCAAGGCGCTCTGCGATTACTTCGGCCTGTTGCGGGGGGCACTCTTCCCCATGAAACACGTGCAGATTGCTTCGGAGCTCAAAGCCTTCCATGTGGAGGAAACCCGGAAATATCTCTTCCCCAATATGGATAAGGCGCTGGCTGCAGCCAGCCGCTTGTCGGAATGGTTCAAATAGGATGTTGTTGTATGGAAAAAAATATTCGTACCATTACCGCACCGGAACTGCGTCAGGGGCGGCAGGCTTTAGCTGAAGAATTGAAGCAGCGCGGGATTCCCGCAAGGGAAATCACCTTGGCCCAGCTGCTTCTGGAAGAAATGTTTTTTCGCCTGCAAAAAGGCATGGAGGCAGGCGCGGATTTTTCCATCCGCATGGCGCTTCGCCGCATGTGGGGCGATACGGAACTGCGCCTGATGGCAAGAGGGGCAGAGTACAATCCCATTCCTGCCGTGACCGAAACACTGACAGACGAAGCCGAGGAGGATGCGTATCAACTGGCCATCCTCAAGACGAACCGCCAGAAGATGGGTTATGTCCGCAAGAATGGTCTGAACATCGTCACCATCAAGGTGCATGAGCTGGATTCCACCAAGCGGCAGCTGATTTATACGCTGAGCGGGCTGGTGCTGGGCTGTATCTGCGGCCTGTTCATGCAGGCTTTTCTCGGAGCGGATGTTATCAAGGCAATCAATGACAGCCTTATCGCACCGGTGCGCAATGTATTTTTGAATGCCCTGCATATGATGATGGCGCCGGTTACATTCTTTGCGATTATCGCCGGCATAACCAATATTTCGGATGCGGCGCTTATCGGAAAACTTGGGGGGCGGATGGTGGTCGTTTCTCTGTTTATGCAGGTCATTACGGCTCTGCTGGGGTTAGGCCTTGGCCTGCTGCTTTTTGCTGGTGACCTGTCCTATATGCAGGCCGGTATTGCGCCGGCGGCAGGAAATGCCGCCGCTGTTCAGTATGGCTCCCTCAAGGATATGGTATTTGACATTGTTCCCCGCGATTTGGTGGAACCCTTCAAGGGTGACAAGATTCTGCAGGTCATGTTCCTGGCGATTTTCTTTGGTCTGATTCTCAATAAGATGGGGGACAAAGCCAAAGGCGCGGTGGAGTGCATTGATTTCGTGTTCCGCTTCGCCATTGTCACGCTCAAAGTTATCGTCAAGGCCATTCCTTTGGTGGTGTTCCTCTCGATGGCATCGCTTTTGGCCAGCACCGGTATTGAATCCCTGCTGACCTTTAGCGGTTTGTTCGGCGGTCTGTTTATCGGCGTTGCCGTGGTCTGGCTGGTGGGCGCCATGACTATTCTGTTGTTTGGCCGCATAACGCCTTTTTCCATGACCAGAAAAATCATGGGGCTAAGCCCCTTGATTTTCACAGTGTCCAGTTCCCATGCCAGGTTGCCTTTTGTATTGAAATTCTGCGCGGAGAACTTAGGCATTGATGCCAAACTGGCGGCTTTTTCCATTCCCGTAGGCGTTCAGCTGAACAAGGCGGGAAACTGCATTTTCTTCTCGTTGGTAACACTGATGTTGATGCGGGTGTATGCGATTGACATGTCAACCAGCCTTTTCCTTACCTTGTGGGTTTCCGTGTGCATTATGGCCATTGCCAAACCGCCCATTCCCTGCGGCGGTATTATCTGTATCGCCTATCTGTTTACGGTGGTGGGCGTTCCCGCGGAAGCGATTTCGGTCATTCTCTGTGTCGAGCCCATTGCGGCCATGTTCAACGGTGTCTGCAATGAAAGTGCCAATATTGCCACCACCTTCATTCTGGCCAGGGAGAACAATATGCTGGACGAAAAGAAATACTTCGCCTGAGACGGTGGTTTTTCCCTGCTTGCGTCACATCTGTCATAGAAATGTATCCGCTTTCATGCTATAATAATGACTTTCGAAAATGGCGTTAGGAAATTACGGGAGGTTTCTATGACTTTAGACCAGATGATTTTGCTGTTTATACAGGATTCGATACGCTGCGACTGGCTGACGGACATAATCTGCGCCATTACTCTTATGGGGGACAATGGGCTTATTTGGCTGGTTTTGCTGCTGTTGTTGCTCATCTATCCGAAAACCCGCAAGCTGGGAATGGTGGCAGGGCTTTCCTTCCTGCTTTGTGTTGGCGTTGCAGAAGTCATCAAAAATCTCGTGATGCGTCCCCGGCCCTTTTTGGATATAGCAGAACTTGTGCCGCTCGTTAAGCCGCCACAGTCGTATTCCTTTCCTTCTGTCCATACGGTATCTTCCTTTTCCGTAGCCTGGATTCTCCTGTGGTCGCGGGAGCGCAAGGCCATCCGCTATGCCGTGTTTATCTTTGCGCTGTTGATGGCCTTCTCCCGCTTGTATGTGGGCGTCCATTATCCCTCGGATGTGCTGACGGGAATGCTGCTGGCTTTTCTGGGAAGCTATATCGTCTGGCGCTGGCAGGGACATAAACTTAGCTAAGAATATTATTGAACTGAATAAATGCCGAAACTTTATCAAGAAAAGACGGCGGGAACTTGGATGAGCGTCCTGATTCCCGCCGTCTTTTTCTGTCAGCTGTGGCTTGACAGATACCCCTTATGGGTATATTATGTATACCCATAAGGGGTATGTTTTTGAGAAAGATTCCCAGGAGGTGGATTTATGGATAGAATAGATGGCGGTTGTTGTTGCGGAGAGGTAAAGCATAAGCACCGCGATAAGGATGGCAAGGAATACAAAAGCCTTGTTTCCCGGCTCAACCGGATTGAAGGACAGGTGCGGGGCATCCGCCGTATGGTGGAGGACGACCGTTACTGTGTGGATATCATGACCCAGGTCAGCGCCATTCAGGCGGCTTTGGGAGCTTTTAATAAGGAACTGCTGTCCCAGCATATCAAGAGCTGTGTGGTTCACGACATTCGCGAGGGGGACGATGCGGTGGTAGATGAACTCGTGATGCTGCTCAGCAAGATGGTGAGGTGATGGGCTTATGAAAAAAGAACGATTCACCATAACCGGTATGACCTGTTCGGCGTGTTCGGCCAGAGTCGAAAAAGCTGTGACGAAACTGGAGGGGACGGCAGATGTCAGCGTAAATCTACTGACCAATTCCATGCAGTTGGCTTATGATGAAGGAAAATTGGATGCAGGTACCATTATTGCGGCGGTGGAAAGTGCCGGCTATGGTGCCAGCGTTAAAGGACAGGAAAATGCTGCTCCCCAAAAGGAAGAATCCCCTCTGGAAAAGGAAGCGGCGGCTTTGAAAAAACGGCTGCTGTGGTCGTTGTTCTTTCTCCTTCCCGTTATGTATATTGCCATGCATCAAATGTATGCGGCATGGCTGGGCCTGCCGGTTCCGGCTCTGGTGGCAGAATTGTTTGACGGTGTGGAAAATGCGCTGACTTTTTCCTTTGCGCAGTTTCTTTTGATTCTGCCCATTATGTATGAGAACCGGAAATACTATATCAATGGTTTTCGGAATCTCCTGCAGGGTGCGCCCAACATGGACAGTCTGGTGGGGATGGGCTCCATGGCGGCGGCGCTGTTTGGCGCTTTTGCCGTGTTCCGCATTGGTTATGGAATGGGGCATGGCGATTGGGCGCTGGTGGAAGAATACAGCCGCAATCTCTATTTTGAGTCTGCCGGTATGATTGTCACGTTGATTACCGTTGGGAAATATCTGGAGGCCAGGGCCAAGGGGAAAACAGGAACGGCTTTGGCAAGGCTTATGGAATTGGCGCCGCAGCAGGCCAATGTCCTGCGCGAGGGGCGGGAAATATCCGTGCCGGCAGCAGAACTGCAGGTGGGGGATGAAATCATCGTGCGCCCCGGTGAGCGGATTCCTGCCGATGGCGTGGTACTTTCGGGACAGACCAGCGTGGATGAGTCGGCGATTACAGGAGAAAGCCTACCGGTATTCAAGGCGGCAGGTGCTCGTGTGACCTCTGCTACCTTGAACAAGGCCGGAGCAATCCATTTCCGGGCTGAGAAGGTGGGCGGCGATACGGCCATCAGCCAGATAATTCGGCTGGTCGATGAAGCCAGCGCCAGCAAGGCGCCGATGGCCCGACTGGCAGATAAGATTTCCGGCATCTTCGTGCCAGTGGTTATCCTGTTGGCAGTTGTGGCAGGTGCCAGCTGGCTGGCCCTGGGCGAAAGCGTGGAGTTTGCCTTTTCCATTGCGATATCCATACTGGTTATCTCTTGTCCCTGTGCGCTGGGGCTAGCAACACCTGTAGCCATCATGGTAGGAACCGGCAAGGGAGCAGAAAACGGCATCCTGATTAAATCCGGGGAAGCTCTTGAGGTAGCTCAGAGTGTAGACACCGTGGTTATGGATAAGACCGGCACCATCACTGAGGGCAAACCGGTGGTGACGGATGTGGCAGCGTTTACGAGAACGGAGCAGGAATTGTTGGCTTTGGCGGCGGGGATGGAAGCGCAAAGCGAACACCCACTGGCTGAGGCTGTACTGGCTTATGCCAAGAGTAAAGAGATTTCCCCATTGCAAGTAGAACGCTTTCAGGCGGTCGTTGGACGCGGCCTGCAGGCTCAGGTTCAGGATAAGCCCTGTCTGGCTGGCAGTGAAGATTTTATGCTGGAGCAGGGCATTGATATTTCGCCGCATCGTGAGCTGGTGGCGAAATGGGCGGCTGAAGGCAAGTCCTTGCTGTTCTTTGCCGTGGCAGGAGAATTGGCCGGTATTATTGCTGCCGCGGATAAGGAAAAAGCCTCTAGTGTCGAGGCCATCCGCAAACTTACCGCTATGGGGCTGGATGTCATCATGCTTACTGGTGACAACGAGCGCACTGCTAAGGCGGTCAGCCGGCGGTTAGGCCTGCAGAAATTCATTGCCGGGGTGCTCCCGGCTAATAAAGAAGCCCATATTGCAAAACTGCAGGAGCAGGGCCATAAGGTGGCCATGATTGGCGATGGTATCAATGATGCGCCTGCCTTGGTCCGGGCGGATATTGGCATTGCCATTGGTGCTGGCACGGATGTGGCGATGGAAAGCGCGGATGCGGTGCTCATCCGCAGCAATCTCTTGGATGCCGTAAGTGCCATCAAACTGTCCAAGGCCGTAATCCGCAATATCAAGGAAAATCTCTTCTGGACCTTTATTTACAATATTATTGGCATACCACTAGCGGCAGGTATTTTATACCCCGCTTTTGGAATAAAGCTTTCCCCCATGATTGGGGCGGCGGCTATGAGCATGTCCAGCGTCTGTGTGGTCATGAATGCCCTGCGGCTGCGCTATTTTAAGCCGGAGCAGGAGAACGCCGTGACGGCAGCTTCGCTGGACAATGCAGAAGAAGCAGCAATGGACAGAAAGGAAGAGAGAAAAATGGCTATGGAAAAAGAACTGAAAATCGAAGGTATGATGTGCGCACACTGCCAGAAGCATGTAACGGATGCGCTGTCTAAGATGCCGGGGGTTACGTCTGTGGATGTAAATCTGGAAGCCGGTACGGCTAAGGTAACGGCTGAACGGGAGATTCCCCAAACGGAGTTTGCGCAGGTCATTACCGAAGCTGGTTACGAACTGGTGGGCTGAGTCCCCAAAAAGATGCGTCGCTTATGCTAGTGACGCATCTTTTTTTCGATATGAGTAAAGACATAAATAGTGCCGAGCATGACACCCAGTCAGCCATGAAGAAAAAGAGCTGATGATGGGAAGCTAGAGGGCATAACCGCAGCCGCAAAAAACTGTCTGTGATTTTTACAGGCAGTTTTTTGCGGCTTTATTTATCACAGCCCCTTGTTTTATCTTGTTTTTGCGTGTATAATGAGCGTAGTTTAGAAAAGAAATCGTTTACTATAAGCGATTAAGGAGGAAATCACATGTCAGAGTCCAGATTTTCATTGGCCAGCCTGGCTGACCCCGAATTTTTCCAGGAGAACCGTCTGCCAGCCCATAGCGACCACCATTATTATGCCGATATGGCCGAGCTTACGCGCGGCGAATCTTCTTATGTGCGCAGTCTGGACGGACTGTGGCATTTCCATTATGCGAAGAATCCGAAGCTCGCGCCCGCAGGCTTTGAGCAGTTGGATTTTGACTGCCATGATTGGGATACCATCCGCGTGCCGGCGCATTTCCAGATGGAAGGCTATGGCGTGCCGCAGTACACCAACCAGACTTACCCGTGGGACGGGCAGGAAGCAGTGGTTCCCGGTCAGGTACCGGAGCATTTCAATCCCACGGGTTCTTATGTGAAGTACTTCCGCCTGCCGCAGGGCTGGGAGAATCTGTATCTGTCGCTGGCTGGTGTGGAATCGGCCGTGGCAGTCTATCTGAATGGTCATTACGTGGGCTATAGTGAGGACAGCTTTACGCCGGCGGATTTTGACCTGACGCCGTATCTGGTGCAAGGCGAGAATAAACTGGCCCTGCGGGTGTTCCGCTTTTCCTCGGGCAGCTGGATTGAGGACCAGGATTTTTGGCGCTTTGGCGGGATTTTTCGAGAAGTGCGTATCTATACGAAGCCGCGCATCCATGTGGAGGATTTGCACCTTACGGCACTTCCGGTAAACGATTACCATGATGGCGAGCTGACGGGCGAAATCCGCTGGTCAGGGGCGCATGCCAAGAAGGTCAAGGTCAGCCTGCTCGATGCAGCAGGGGCGCTTATTGCTGAGGAGGACATCAGCGGGGCTGCAGGCGAGGATGAATTTATCCTGTCGGTGAAGGAGGCCAAGCTGTGGAGTGCGGAGCATCCGCATCTGTATAAACTCCTTTTGGCTGTTTATGATGACGCGGACAATCTGCAGGAGGTCATTCCCTATCATGTGGGCTTCCGTGAGTTCAAACTGGAAGACGGCCTCATGAAAATCAATGGCCAGCGCATTGTCTTTAAGGGTGTGAACCGCCATGAGTTTGACTGCTATCGCGGGCGGGCCATGAATCCGGCGGAATTTGAGCAGGATATCATCACGATGAAGCAGCAGAATATCAACGCCTTGCGCTGTTCGCATTATCCGAATAGCAGTTATATCTATGAACTCTGTGACCGCTATGGACTCTATGTGATTGACGAGACGAATCTTGAGACCCATGGCACCTGGCAGAAGAATGGCGTGCTGGCCCGTGATGAGAATACCGTTCCCAATGACCACGATGAATGGCAGGCCGTTATCTTAGATAGAGCCAAGTCCATGCTCGAACGCGACAAGAACCATGCGGCCATCATCATCTGGTCCTGCGGCAATGAGTCCTGCGGCGGCAAGGATATTTTCGCCATGAGCGAGTATTTCCGCAAGACCGACCCCACCCGCCTCGTGCATTATGAGAGCATCTTCTGGGATAGACGCTATAACGATACCAGCGATATGGAAAGCCAGATGTATACCAAGGTCGCCGACATTGAAAAGTTCCTGAAAGAGCACCCCGAAAAGCCGTTCCTCTGCTGTGAGTACACGCATAGCATGGGCAACAGCAACGGCGGCATGCACAAGTATACGGAACTTACGGAACGCGAACCGCGGTATCAGGGCGGCTTTATCTGGGATTTTGTCGATCAGGCCATTGTGAAAAAAGACCGCTATGGCAAGGAATTTTTGGCTTATGGCGGCGATTTCGGTGACCGTTCCAGCGACTATAATTTCAGCGGGGATGGCATTTTATATGCCGACCGGAAGCTTACGGCCAAATTGCAGGATGTGAAGTTCAACTATCAGAATTTCCATCTGCAGGTGGAAGCCGATGCCGTGACCATTGAAAACATCAGCTTGTTCACGGATGCCAGCGAATATGACCTGCATTATGAACTGTTGCTGGACGGCCATAAAATCTGGGAAAAGACGGAGGCTGCGCCCAGTGTCAAGCCAGGTGAAAAACTGCGGATAGAACTTAGCGAGCTGCCGGTGACCGATGCCGGTGAGGAAAGCCTGACGGTTTCGCTCCTGATGAAGGAAGATACGGCCTGGGCCAGAAAAGGTCATGAAGTGGCCTTTGGGCAGGGTGTATGGCAGGTTGAGGAAGTGGATGTCTTAACGCCTGCCGAAGCCGTGACTGAAGCAGAGGTCAGCGAACCTGTGCATTATACACCCCAACTGCGGGCGGACGGGATGGATTCCCTGCATGTCGTGCAGGGCGATATCAATTTGGGCGTGCAGTTTGCCGGTGGGCAAATCCTGTTCTCCAGCGCGCAGGGCAATATCGTTTCGTATAAGTTCAACGGCGTGGAACTCTTAGAAGAAATGCCCAGACCTTCCTTCTGGCGGGCACCGGTGGATAACGACTACGGTTGCCGCCGTGATTTTGCCGTAGCCCAGTGGAAACTGGCCAGCCTTTACCGCCGCTGCGTCAAAAAGGAAATGCTGGCAGACGGCAAATGGCAGGAATTCAACTGGTTCGGTCAGCTTGGCATCAAGGAATATGCGGCAGATGAAGTCAAGGTTCGCTTTACCTATGAGCTGGCTACCCAGCCGGTGTCCAGCTGCCAGATTACCTATACGGTATGTGCTGATGGCAGCCTGAAGACGGAACTCGACTATGAGCAGGTGAAAGGCCTGCCGGAGATTCCCGACTTTGCCATGCTCTTTACCCTGCCCGCAGATTACAGCGAGCTGCGCTACTACGGCTATGGCCCGCAGGCCAACTACGCAGACCGTCAGGAAGGCGCAAAGCTGGGCCTCTATATATCTACCGTGCAGGATGAAATGGAAGACTACCTGCTGCCACAGGAATGCGGCAACCATAACGGCGTCCGCTGGCTGGAAGTTACCGACAAGCGGGGCAGGGGCGTGCGGATTAGCGGCGATATTCCGCTCGCTGCTTCGGCACTGCCGTACAGCGCCCATGAACTCGAAAACGCCCGCCATAGCTACGACCTGCCGCAGGTACATCATACCTTCCTGCGGGCATCGGCCGGCCAGTGCGGCGTAGGCGGTGACGATACCTGGGGCGCACCGGTACTGGACGAATACCGCATGAAGAATGAAACGATGCATCTGGAATTTTCGCTTAAAGCCATTTAAGGAGGCCATGCCATGATTACGATTGATAAAGAAAATGGGATTTTTCATCTGCATAATGCGCAGGTAAGCTATGTGCTGCAGGTGGTAAGAGACCGCTATGTTCTGCACCGCTATTGGGGCCGTCCCCTGAAGACGTTCCGGGACAGCTCGCCTATGCAGGCCATTGACCGCGCCTTTTCGCCACAGCCGGCGGCCTGGCCAAATGAACGCACGTTCTCGCTCGACGTCCTGCCGCAGGAATACCCCGCTTATGGCCATGGGGACTATCGCCTGCCCGCCTATGAAGTGCGCCTGGCAAACGGCACGACCGTAACGGAACTCTTCTATGACCATTACGAAATCACGGCAGGGAAGCCAAAACTTAAAGGCCTCCCCGCCGTATATGCCGGGGAAAAGGAAGCTGAAACCCTGCATATCTACCTGAAGGACAGTCAGGGAAAACTGGCAGTGGAGCTCTTATATACGCTGCTGCAGGATTCGGCCATGCTGACCCGCAGTGCAAGGATTACGAACTGCGGCCGTGAAGCCTTTGACCTGACCAATGCGGCCAGCTTGGCACTGGATTTTGCTGACCATGACTTTGACCGTTTGAGCCTCTATGGCGGCCATGCCGCTGAACGCAGCTTGGAACGCGTGCCCCTTATGCGCGGTGTACAGGAGACGGGCAGCCGCCGCGGGGCCAGCTCACATCAGCAGTCCCCGTTCCTGGCCCTGGCCAGAAAGGATGCCGGCGAAACGAGCGGTGAAGTCTATGGTTTCAGTCTGATTTGGAGCGGTGAAGCATCCTTTGTAACCGAAGTGGAGCAGTTTGGTACGACCAGGGTTATCGGCGGCATCAATCCCTTTGAATTCAAGTGGCATTTAAGTGCCGGTGAAACTTTCCAGACACCGGAAGCGATGCTGGTATACAGCGATAAGGGCCTTAACGGCATGAGCCAGGTTTTCCATCAGACGGTGCGGGAACATATTGTACGCGGCAAATATCAGCATGAACTGCGTCCTATCTTAGTAAACAACTGGGAAGCTACCTACTTTGACTTTGATGAGGAAAAAATTGACAATCTGGCACAGTCTGCTGCCGATTTGGGACTGGAACTCTTAGTTCTCGATGACGGCTGGTTTGGCAAACGCAATGACGACAACAGCAGTCTGGGGGATTGGTTTGTCAATACGAATAAATTAAAGCAGGGCTTAAAAGGCGTGTCGGCTTCTGCCCATAAGCGGGGGCTGAAATTCGGCCTGTGGTTCGAGCCGGAGATGATTTCCGAGGATTCCGAGCTTTTCCGCGCGCATCCGGACTGGATTTTGCATGTGCCCGATTACAAGAACAGCTTCAGCCGCCATCAGCTCGTGCTGGATTTGTCCCGCCCGGAGGTCTGTGATTATGTGGTGAAAGCCGTCGGTGATGTACTGGAATCGGCAGAAATCGACTATGTAAAATGGGACTTCAACCGCCATTTGAGCGAGGCTTTTTCAGCAGCACTGCCAGCAGAACGTCAGGGCGAAACCAAGACGCGCTTTGTGCTCGGTCTTTATGATGTTCTCGAACGCCTGACGGCAAAATTCCCGCAGGTACTCTTTGAAAGCTGCTCCGGCGGCGGCGGCCGCTTTGATGCGGGCATGCTCTACTACATGCCGCAGACCTGGACGAGTGACAACACCGATGCCATCTGCCGCCTGTCCATTCAGAGCGGCACGAGCCTGGTGTTCCCGCCGATTAGCATGGGCGCCCATGTATCAGTGACACCGAATCATCAGGTGGGCCGTGTGACGAGCCTGCAGACGAGAACACTCTGTGCCTTTGCGGGAGATTTTGGCTACGAGCTTGATATTACCCGCATGAGCGCCGCAGAAAAGGAACAGGTCAAAAAGCATGTTGCCCTGTATAAGAAACTGCGTCCGACCCTGCAGCTTGGTAAGTTCTACCGCCTGCTGACGCCCTTTGCCGGGACGAAAAACGAAACGGCTTGGCAGTTTGTCAGCGAAGATGGTAAAGAAGTGGTCGTGCTCTACTTCAAGACTCTGGCCGAACCGGCTACGCCGATTCGGAAGCTGCAGTTGACGGAACTGGACGCAGATGCGGAATATGAACTGACCGATTACCTGCCCGCCCAGCGTTTGAGCATGGACTTTGGCGGGGAAAAATCCCTGGATATGAAAGGGCAGGTTTTCTATGGGGATGAGCTCATGTATAACGGATTGGGCGTGGAGAAGATTGACACGGACTTTGCAGCTTATATGTGGGTGCTGACAAAAAAATAAGCTATGCTTTCGCTTTCTAAAGAGTCCGCTGACGAATAGGTCAGCGGGCTTTTTATTGCAGTTTGTTGGGGAGTTCAGTTCGTGGTAAAGGTATCCAGTTCATACGTTGTCAGGGGCAAACGGGGAGTGCTTTTTCTGTTTCCCGCTAAACGACCCCCTCGATAAAGAGAGATGTCCAGTTACCTGCGCCGGGCAGGCCAACGGCGCTGCTTTCAGCGTATTTGCTTAGCGGCTTCCTACAGGGGCCGGCCTTCACTACGTTCAGGCAGTCGCTCCTAACAGAAAAAGCACTCCCCGTCCGCCCCAAGTTACGAATTAGCCTATCTCCACGAACTCGTTGCTCCCGTAACAAGAACATCGATGTAATTGTTGCATATCGCCGAGAAAAATACAGTTTATGCAGATGCAACTTAGGGTGGAGGTGGTAATACTTTTCGCTGTGGAACGACTGTCCGAACGCAGTGAGGACTGGCCCACAAACGGCACAGACTAAACACTGAGCTGAACATACGCGCCGCTGGTCTTGCCCGGCGCAGGTAGCTAGAAAGCTATAAATTTGCATGTGGGTCATTCAGTGCAACGGCGAAAAGTATTACCACCTCCGCCCAAACTGAGCTGTAACAAAACGATTTCAGCACGAACCAACAAATAAACTGAAAATTACTATTTTTACCAAACATATTGCATTATCTACAAAACACGCTATAATAATAGATAAGGAAATCGTTTACTATTGTTTGAGTAACGATAGTAAGTCGATATTTATTTTTTAGATCTAAAGAAAACGTTTACATTATTTTCCACACAAAACAAGGGGGACTATTAATGGAAAATACGGTTATCACCATCAGCCGTCAGTATGGTGCTGGCGGGCGTGAGCTGGCGGAGATTATGGCGAAGAAATTAGACATCAAGCTTTATGACCGCCAGATTGTCCACATCGCCGCAGCAAAGCTGGGGATTGATGATTTGAGTGAAGAAGAGCTGTTAGAAATGGAAAATCAGGTTAAGCCCCTGTCCATGAGCTTTATTCCGTTCCATTCCTTTGGTACTCATATGGGCAGCAGCAGTCAGGAAATGTTTATGAGCGAGTCGGCTGCCATCCGCAAACTGGCGGAGGATGCTCCTTGTATTTTCCTGGGACGCAGCGCCGATTATGCTCTGCGGAAAAAAGATAACGTTTTCTCAATTTTTGTCTGCGCTGACGATGATTTCCGTGAGAAACGTGGTCAGGAAGTCTATGACGGCAAGAGCCTGAAGGAACTGGACAAGGAAGACGAAAAGCGTGCCCGTTACTACAACTACTACACGGGACGTACCTGGGGCGCTGGTGAAAATTACGACTTGGTTGTCAATACCAGCTCCGGAGATTTGGAAAAAATTGCTGATGGCTTAATCGCCTATATGCGGACGATTAAAGGTTGATTTTAGGAGGCTCGGACAATGGAGGCAGTAGCAGTGGCAGAGAAGAAAAGCAGCATGTGGCCGCGCATCGCTTATGCTTGCGGTACCTTTGGACATGACGTATTTTACGCCATGCTGGCAACGTATTTTATGATTTTTGTTACCAGTAATCTTTTTTCATCCAATAATCCCAGCCGGGATGCGTACATGATTGGTGTAGTTACGACCATCATCATGGTACTGCGTGTGGCAGAACTTTTCATTGACCCGTTTATGGGCAACATCATCGACAAGACGAAAACTCGTTGGGGCCGGTTTAAGCCCTGGGTTATCGTAGGTGCGTTTGTAGCAGCGATTACGCTGGCAGCACTCTTTACGGATTTTGGCGGTCTTACCGTAACGAATCCGACCCTTTATCTGATTCTTTTCGCAATCGTTTACTTTATCATGGATGTGTTCTACTCCGCTAAGGACGTAGCTATCTGGTCCATGATTCCGGCGCTTTCCTTTGATTCTCACGAACGTGAAATCACGGCTACGGTTGCCCGTATCGGTTCGGTATTCGGCGGCCAGCTCGTAACCATCATGGTTATGCCGATTGTGCTCTATTTCTCCGTTAATCAGAATGGCGGTGCTGGTGACCCGCAGGGCTGGTTTGCCTTTGCCTGCATCGGCGGCGGTATCGCAACGCTGGGCGCAATTATCCTGGGCATAGGCACCAAGGAACAGGAATCTGCTCTGCGTGAAAACAAGGTGGAAACGTCCTTCAAAGATGTATTCAAAGTTCTGGCCAAGAATGACCAGCTGCTGTGGATAGCCTGCGCTTATTTGATTTTGGGTTTAGGACAGAATATTGTAAATAACTTCAATCTTTACTATTTCATCTATGTTATCGGTGATGCAACGAAATTCTCCATCTTAGGTATAATCAACGTGGTTATCGGTCTGATGGCTGTGGCTTTGTTCCCGGTACTCACGACGAAATTCAGCCGCCGCAAGTTGTTTTTCAGCTCTTTGGCTATCATGACGGCTGCTCTGATTCTCTATGCGGTTTCCGGTACCAATGTTTGGATGGCACTGGTCGCTGCTGGTCTCTTCAACCTGCCGCAGCCGCTGATCTTCCTCGTGGTTCTCATGACCATTACAGACTCTGTTGAATATGGCCAGCTGAAACTCGGCCATCGTGATGAAGCGGTCTGCCTCTGCGTGCGTCCGCTGGTGGATAAACTCTCTGGTGCCATTACGGGCGGTATCGTTGGTCTGACAGCTGTATGGGTTGGCATGACCGGTGGTGCAACGGCTGCTGACATCACGGCAGGCGGCCTGCTGAAATTCCAGCTCATCATGTTCGCTATTCCGGTACTGCTGCTGGTTATCGCTGCCTTCGTTTATCGTGGCAAGGTGACGCTGACGGAAGAAGAACATGCCCGCATTGTGGAAGAACTGGAAGAAAAATGGGAAGACATGAATAAGTAAAAAACGTAAGAAAATGTCAAAGAAAACGTTTTCAAAAAATCTTGACATTCCCGGCGTTCAGGAGTAAACTAGAGATAACAAAGGGAAATGCGGCGCAACTTTGTAAGCGAAGCACAGAGTTGCGCCTTAATTTTTCAAAACAAAAGAAAACGTTTACATATATAGGAGGCCTTGAACATGGAAAAAGAAAATGAAATTCTCGCGAAAATGCAGGCAGAGTTTGCTGCTAAATTCGGTGCTGATGCTGCCAGAGAGACGCGCAGCTATTTCTCACCAGGCCGTGTGAACTTAATCGGTGAGCATACGGACTACAATGGTGGTCATGTATTCCCCTGTGCAATTTCGCTGGGAACCTATGCACTGGTGGCTGACCGTCAGGACAGCAAGACGCAGATTTACTCCATGAATATGGCAGACAAGGGCGTAATCGAGTTCCCGATGAGCGGCCTGAGCTATGACAAGGCTAAGGATTGGGCCAATTACCCCATGGGCGTGGTAAAGGTTTTTGAAGATGCAGGATTTAAGGCTGGTCACGGCTTTGATATTCTGATTTTCGGCACGCTGCCCAATGGCTCCGGTCTTTCTTCCTCGGCTTCTATCGAAGTGCTGACGGCCCTTATCCTGAACGATGCCTTTGACTTCGGTCTGGATATGGTCGAAATGGTAAAACTTTCCCAGAAAGCCGAAAACACCTTTGTTGGTGTCAACTGCGGCATTATGGACCAGTTCGCTGTGGGCATGGGCAAGAAGGATTGCGCAATTCTTCTCGACTGCAACACGCTTTCCTACCGTTACAGCAAAATCGCTCTGGACGGTGCCAGCATCGTTATTACCAACACCAACAAGCCGCACAGCCTGGCTTCTAGCGCCTACAATGTACGCCGTGCCCAGTGTGAGCATGCGCTGAATGAACTCAAGGAAGTAAAGCCGGAATTGAATGCTCTGGGCGAGCTTTCCAATGAAGAGTTCAATCAGCTGGCCGGTGCCATTTCCGAACCATTGGAACGTCAGCGTGCCCGTCATGCGGTACTGGAAAACAACCGCACGCTGGAAGCCGTTGAGGCTCTGGAAGCAAATGATGTAGCTAAGTTTGGCAAGCTGATGAATGAATCCCATTATTCCCTGCGTGATGATTACGATGTAACGGGCAAAGAGCTCGATACGCTGGCAGAGCTTGCCTGGCAGGTGGATGGTGTAATCGGTTCCCGCATGACCGGCGCCGGCTTTGGCGGTTGCACGGTGAGCCTCGTCAAGAATGAAGCCATAGAAGCCTTCAAGGAAAAAGTAGGTAAGGTGTACACGGAAAAAATCGGCTATGCACCGAGCTTCTACGTGGCTAACATTGCAGATGGTACCCATCGGGTAAAATGATAGAAAACGCATAGTAAATCCATAGAAAAGATGTTAAAATAGAAAGCGATTTCTGTTTGATGATAAAGGAGCGCATTGACATGTCAATTCTTGTTTGCGGCGGTGCCGGTTACATCGGCTCCCATGCCGTACATCAGTTAGTGGAAAAGGGCGAAGATGTGGTTATCGTGGATAACCTGCAGACTGGTCATCGTGATGCCCTGAATCCCAAGGCAAAATTCTACGAAGGGGATATCCGTGAAGCAGCGGTTCTCGACAAGATTTTTACCGAGAATCAAATTGAAGCGGTCATTCACTTCGCAGCCAACTCGCTGGTCGGCGAGAGCATGGAAAAGCCGCTTAAATACTTCAATAATAATGTTTATGGTATGCAGGTGCTGCTCGAAGCCATGGTGCGCCATCATGTGGATAAGATTGTGTTCTCCTCGACAGCTGCTGTCTATGGCGAACCCAAGAAAATCCCCATCATGGAAGATGATGAAACCTGCCCGACCAATACCTATGGCGAGAGCAAGCTCACCATGGAAAAGATGATGAAGTGGGTCAGCCGGGCCGATGGCATCCGCTATGTGTCCCTGCGCTACTTCAATGCCGCAGGTGCTTTGGACGATGGTTCCATCGGTGAGGACCATCATCCGGAAACGCATCTGATTCCGCTCATCCTGCAGGTTCCGCTGGGCAAGCGTGACCATATCACCATCTTTGGCGATGATTATGCAACGCCGGATGGCACCTGCCTGCGCGACTACATCCATGTAATCGACCTCGCCGATGCCCATGTACTGGCGCTCGAGTATCTGCGCAAGGGCGGCGACAGCAATATCTTTAACCTGGGCAATGGTCAGGGCTTCTCCGTAAAGGAAATGATTGAAGCTGCCAAAGAAGCCACGGGCAAGGACATCAAGGTGGAAATGGGTGCCCGCCGCGCTGGTGACCCGGCACAGCTTATTGCTTCGAGTGAAAAAGCCAGAAAGATTCTGGGCTGGAATCCCCGCTACACCGATGTGAAGCAGGTAATTGGCACAGCCTGGAACTGGCATCAGAAACATCCCAATGGTTATGAAAAATAAGCGGTGAAATAGAAATGAACATCAACACAGAAATCAACCGCCTGCTGAATTTCGCTAAGCAGCGCGGACTTATCAGCGAAGACGATTACTACTACAGTGCCAATTTGCTCATTGATGTTTTACAGGTGAGTGAATTTGAGCCCGAAGAGATAAACGAAACCTTAGAAACAGCTGCCCCCATTTTAGAGCAGATGCTTGATTATGCGGTGCAGGAAAAACTTATCGAAGGCACGACGAGTGAACGGGATTTGTTTGATACCCGCATCATGAACTGTGTCATGCCCCGCCCCTCGGAAGTGGTGCGCAGATTCCAAAGCGACTATGCCCGCGCACCCAAGGCGGCCACGGACAATTTCTACAAGATGAGCATTGCCTCCAACTACATCCGCAAGGACAGAATCGATAAAAACATCGTTTGGCAGACGGCTACAGAGTATGGTGATTTGGATGTCACCATCAATCTGTCCAAGCCGGAAAAGGACCCGCGGGATATCGCCAAGGCAAAACTCGTTAAGTCCAGTTCTTATCCGAAGTGCCTTCTTTGCCGGGAAAACGAAGGCTTTGCTGGTCATGCAGGACATCCGGCACGGCAGACCCACCGCTTAATCCCCTTGCGGCTGGCCTCCCATCGCTGGTTTATGCAATATTCCCCTTATACCTATTACAATGAGCATTGCATTGTCCTGAACCGAAAACACATTCCCATGAAGGTAAACCGCAAGAGTTTCGAGAACCTCTTGGATTTCGTGACGATTTTCCCCCATTATTTCTTGGGCTCTAATGCGGATTTACCCATAGTGGGCGGTTCTATTCTTTCCCATGACCATTATCAGGGGGGGCGCTATGACTTTGCCATGGCCAAGGCCCCTGTAGAAAAGACGTACAGTGCAGCAGGCTTTCCGCATGTAAAAATTGGCCGAGTCAAATGGCCTATGTCCACTATCCGCCTGACGGGGGATGACCGGGAAGAACTGGCTGACCTTGCAGAAAAGATTCTGGACAAGTGGCGCAATTACAGTGATGAAAGCGTCGGGATTCTGGCCGAAAGTGACGGTCAGCCCCACAATACCATCACGCCGATTGCCCGCCGCCGGGGCGCAGCCTATGAGCTGGATTTGGTTCTGCGCAACAACCGCACGAGTGCAGAGCATCCGCTGGGCATTTTCCATCCCCATGCCGAAGTGCATCATATCAAGAAGGAAAATATCGGCCTGATTGAAGTCATGGGACTGGCTGTACTGCCGGCCCGTCTGAAGCAGGAAATGCATCTTTTGGGCGAGGAACTCGTGCGCGGGACGGAAGATATCTCCGCTAGCGAAGAACTGGCCAAACACAGTGACTGGTATAAGATGCTGCGGGAAAAATACCCGCATGTGCAGGAAAATCAGGTCCATGACATCCTGAAAGAGGAAATCGGCAAGGTCTTTGCAACCGTGCTCACACATGCCGGTGTCTATAAGCGCGATGCTGAAGGCATGGCGGCCTTTGATAAGTTTATGCAGACTGTTTCTGAGGACTAATGCCGAAGAAAGCAGGTTTTTATGGAAGAAAAGAAACAAGCTACCATCGTGGATGTGGCCAAAGCGGCAGGTGTTTCTGTTGCGACCGTATCCCGTGTAGTCAACGGGAATTACCCCGTGAAAGTAGAAACCAAGGAAAAGGTTAAGGCGGCCATCAGCAGTCTTAATTATGTGCCCAATGTACAGGCCCGGGAACTCAATACCCGCAGGTCTTCGACCATTGGTGTCGTGGTGCCGGGCCTGCACAATATGTTCTTTGCGGAAGTTATTGACGGTATCGAGGATGCCGTTCGGCAGGATGGATTTTCCTTTCTGCTGAACTGCGCGCAGAACGACCCCGTGCAGGAAATGCAGGCCATCAATACATTGGTGGCCCGCAATGTGTCGGGAATTATCGTCATCAGCCCCAATACCAAGAACATAAGCGAATCCTTTTATGAGGAACTTGTACAGCGGGTGCCGCTCGTGTTCATCAACGGTTATCATCGTATACGGGGCGTGTCTTATGTGGGCAATGATGAGCAGATGGGCTCGCAGACGGCGCTCGAATATCTGGCAGGCCTCGGGCATAAGCGAATTTTGTTTGTGCGCGGGTGCAATTCCGATTCCTACGATATCAAAGAAGATACTTACCGGGAGTTTATGACGAAGCGGGAACTTTTCAGCGAGGACTACATTTTGAATATCGGTGAAGGTAATGGTGTGGAAACCGTGGATGCCACCACGGAGACGCTGAAACTCAAATTGCCACAGCTGCAGCCCACGGCGATATTCTGTTGTAACGATTTGATGGCGGTAGGTGCCATGAATGCTTGTAAGCGTTTGGGGCTGGCCGTGCCGGACGAAATTTCCATCATGGGCTATGATAATATTGCATTGTCCCGTTTGGTGGAACCTAAAATCACCACCATGGACCAGAATATGTTCCAGCTCGGCAAGAGTGCAGCCCAGCTGCTGATTGAAACGATTCGCGGGGGCAAGAGCAAGCGCATTATGCTGGACAATGTATTGGTAAGCCGGGATACCACTGGCGTATGTAAGGATAACCTCTGATTGCGTAGAGGTTATCCTTATACTATTTAGGTGGGAAAATCCCCTGCTTGTGTATTGAAAATTGCCTGCTTAAATGATAGGATATAGAAGTGACATGTCAAATTGACAAGTCAGATTGACATGTCAAATTTTGGAGAGAAAAGAGATTTTAGGTATGCTCAAGAATATTTGTGCTGGCCTGGTGACGGCCGCATTGTTAACTGGCGGGGCAGCTTCCTATGCAGGGGCTGCACCCATGCATGTGCCAACCCTGGCGGATATGTCCGTGCAGGTGAAGGAACCGACTGTACGGGAACAGGAACTGGCCAAGGAAACGGGCAAGACAGTTATGTCTGCGCCCGTGGCTCCGGCAGCTGAACCGGAAAAGGCGCAGAAGACAGAAACGCCGGCAGCAGAAAAGCAGGAAGCGAAGGAAGCTCCCGCAACGGAGAAGAAATCTTTGGAAAAGAAGATTTCCATTAATCTGGCGGCACGCTCCCTGGCCCTCTTTGCAGGCACGGAAAAAATCCGTCTGTATCCCATTGGACCCGGCAAGACCAGTTCGCCGACACCAGTGGGCTATTATAAGATTCGTTCCAAGGATGTGAACCCTTCCTGGACGGACCCGAGTACCGGGGAAACGATTCCTTCCGGCCCGCAGTGCCCGCTGGGCTATCGCTGGATGGAGATTCAGGGCAACTATGGCATCCATGGTACCAACCGTCCGGATTCCATCGGTCATTATGTTTCCAATGGCTGTATCCGCATGCATGAAGCGGATGTGGAAGCCCTCTTTGATTTGGTGGAAATCGGCACGCCGGTGGAAATCACATACAATCGCGTGGTGGTAGAAAAGCTGGCGGATAACACGGTGGCTTACTATATCTATCCCGACGGTTATGGCTGGCAGAAGCTGACGGTGGAAGATGTGAACAAATGGCTGGCCGGTTATGGCGTGGCTAATTTTGTCAGCAACGAGGAAATCGAAAAGAAAATCAATGAATCGGATGGCGAACCCACTTATGTAGCCAAGGTTTATCCGCTCTATGTCAATGGCGTGAAATTGAAGAACAAGGCTATTGAGCAGGGCGGCACCATGTATCTGCCTGCCATTGATTTGGCAGATGCTGCGCATGTGGACCTGGGCTGGAATGCTAAGACGAGGAAACTCGTCAGCACCATTGGCGTAGCTGACGGCGTGGACAAGAAGGATGTGCTTTACTGCAAGCTGGCTGATGCTAAGGCTTTGTTCAGACTCGATGGAACTTTGGAGAAGAACAGCTTCGTCATGAAGACCATCCCTGAGGAGAAAAAATCCAAGTTGGAAGCCCGTGAGGAAAAGGTGGATGCCACCAAGAAGTTAGAGCATAAGAATGAAGCTAAGAGCGAGGCCGCCGAAGTGGCTAAGATAGCCGGCCAGGGCAAGGCTGACAAAGCTGATAAAACGGGCAAACAGGAAAAAACGAAACAGAAGTAATTTAGACGAACAAAATAGGGAGGAATTCGCTTGAGCCAGCGTTTTGTAATTTTGGATGGCAGCAGTTTGATGTATCGTGCTTTTTATGCACTGCCGCCTCTGACGGATTCCCAAGGTCGGCCGACTAATGCCATTTTCGGTTTCTCCAATATGCTCACGAAGCTGTTGGGAGAGCTGCAGCCGGATAAACTGGTCATTGCCTTCGACAAGGGCAGAACCACTTTCCGCACGGAACGGTATGCCGAATACAAGGGAACCCGTGACAAAACACCGGAAGAGCTCCTCGCCCAGATTCCGCTGCTGCATGAATTTGCAGCAGCTTTTGGTATCTCATTTATCGAAAAGGAACGCTATGAGGCTGATGATATCATTGGCACCTTGGCGGTAAAGGCGGCAGGAGCAGGTCATGAGGTTATGGTGGTCACGGGGGACCGTGATGCCCTGCAGCTCGTGCGGCCGAATCTAAAGGTGTTACTGACGAAGAAAGGCATCTCCGAGTTAAAGGAATATGATGAGGCAGCCTTTCAGGAAGAATATGGCTTCGAGCCCATTAAACTCATCGACTTGAAGGGGCTTATGGGCGATACTTCCGACAACATCCCCGGTGTGCCCGGGGTGGGGCCAAAGACGGCCAGTAAACTCTTGCTGGAGTATGGCTCGTTGGAAGAAGTTCTGAACAATATTGAAAATATTTCCGGCAAGAAGCTCAAGGAGCGCTTGACGGAAAATAAGGAGCAGGCCATTCTCTCCAAGGAACTGGCCACCATTGAACTCAACGTGCCGGAGATGGAACTGGAATGGGAAAGCTACGGCATTACCCCCGACCATGAACGCATGAAGTCGTTCTGTGACGGCTATGAACTCAAGGCTGTCTGGAAAAACTTCGTGAAGATTTACGGCGAAGGAGAAGCCGAGCTTGTATTGGATTTTTCGGCTCCTGCTCTTGACGTAGATTTGTCCTATGCGGTTTGGGATAAGGAGACTGCGGCAAAGGAACTGGCAGCGGCAGAGTCCGTGGCCGTCTGCGGCCTGTTCAGCGGCAAGGCGCCTTTTGTAAAGCTTACTGGGGCAGCAGTTTGCCTCTGGCCTGCAAAAAAGCTGGGCTATATTGCAGAGGCAGAAGGCCTGGCTGTACTGCAGGAGGTTATGGCGGAAAAGCCTGCTGTTGTAAAAGGCTTAAAGGCTTATTATCAGGCAGGTGTGAAGCCTGCGGATAGCTTCTTTGATATTGAACTGGCAGCTTATCTTTTAAGCCCCGAAGCCAATAAGTATGAACTGGACCGTCTGGTGCAGGAATATCTGCCCGCGCTGCGCAAGCCGGAGAATTTATCCGGTGCTGAGGCAGAGTTTGTCTGGGAGGCGTATGCCTTGGCCAGCCTGCAGCCGGTACTGGCTGCAAAGCTCAAAGAATTGCAGATGGATAAGCTCTATGAGGAGATTGAACTTCCCTTGGTGGAAGTATTGGCGGCCATGGAGCAGAACGGCATTTATATCAATCGGGAAGAACTCATGAAGAAGAGCGAGGAACTAGAGGCTCGCCTCCAGTCCCTGCAGCAGGATATCTATGTGCTCGCTGGTACGGAGTTTAATATCAACTCGCCGAAGCAGCTCGGCGAAGTGCTCTTTGAACGGCTCGAACTTCCGCCGGTGAAAAAGACCAAGACAGGCTATTCTACCAACGCAGAGGTTTTGGAATCTCTGCGGGATAAGCATCCTGTGGTGGAGCAGGTGCTCCATTACCGCACGTTGAGCAAGCTGAAATCTACCTATATTGACGGTTTGCAGGAGTTGATCGGAGCAGAAGGCCGCATCTATACGAGCTTTAATCAGACGGTTACGGCAACGGGCCGCCTTTCGAGTTCGGACCCCAATCTGCAGAACATTCCTGTGCGCACCGAAGAGGGTAAGACCATCCGCGCACTTTTTGAGCCGGGCGCAGGTTATGACTGCCTGCTGTCGGCGGATTATTCCCAGATTGAACTGCGCATCTTAGCGCATGTGTCGCAGGACGAGCTCTTTATGGATGCCTTTAGGCAGAATCAGGATATCCATGCCCGCACGGCGTCAGAAGTCTTTGGCACACCCTTGGAACAGGTGACCGGGGAGCAGCGCCGCCATGCCAAGGCGGTAAACTTCGGCATCGTCTATGGCATCAGCGACTTCGGTCTGGCCAAGGATTTGCACATCGCCCGCAAGGACGCCAAGAGTTATATTGATAATTACTTTGCCCGCTATACCGGGGTTAAGAAATTTATTGATGACACGGTGGAAAAGGCCCATAAGGACGGTTTTGTAACCACCATCTTCAACCGCCGTCGGGATTTGCCGGCCATCAACAGCCGCAATTTCATGCAGCGTTCTCTGGCAGAGCGCATGGCCATGAATACCCCGATTCAGGGGGCGGCTGCCGATATCATCAAGCTGGCCATGATTGCGGTATATCATAAACTGCAGGCGGCGGGTGTCAAGAGTCGTGTGCTGGTTCAGGTACACGATGAACTGGTGCTCGAAGTGGTAAACAGTGAGCGTGAGCAGGTGGAGGCTATCCTTAAGGAGACCATGGAAAACGTCGTGAAACTTTCCGTGCCGCTGCTCATTGATATGCACGCAGGGAAGAACTGGGCGGAGGCGAAGTAAGATGCCGGAAATGCCGGAAGTAGAAATCATCCGCCGTTATCTCGACAAGATGACGGCGGGGAAAAGAATCATGGATTTGGATATTCGCCTGCCCCGCATGATTAAGTGGCCGGATACCGAGGGATTTCGGGCCCTCGTCACGGGCCGTACCATCAAGGCTATGAACCGCCGGGGCAAGTATCTCTTGCTGGAACTCGATAACGGTAGTGAAGTGGTGTTCCATCTGCGCATGACGGGACGGCTGGTTTATGAACCCACAGGAAAGACAAGCGACAGCCATGCACGAGTAATTTTCCATCTGCAGGGGGGTGCGAGCCTCGTCTATGGGGATACCCGCACGCTCGGAACCATTCATGGCATCCGCCCCGAGGAGCGGGCCATGCTCAAAGGTCTGGCGGAAATGGGGCCGGAACCTCTGTCGGCAGAATTTACGCCGGCTTATCTTTACGAGACGGCTAGTAAGCGCAAGGTGGCTATTAAGTCCTTCCTGCTCAATCAGAAATATATCGGCGGCATTGGCAATATCTATGCCGATGAGGCGCTGTTTTTGGCAGGGCTTCATCCGCTGCGTCCGGCCCAGTCTTTGAGCCGGGAAGAGTGTGAGCGCCTTTGGGAAAGTGTCAACAAGGTTATAGCGGCGGGCATTGAAGACGGTGGCACAACTTTTCGTGATTACCAGAATGGTGAGGGCGGTCAGGGAAGCCATCAGGAACATCTCTATGTCTATGGCCGCAAGGGCGAGCCCTGCCGCCGCTGTGGCCGTCCCATTGAACGCATTACCGTAGGGGGACGGGGAACACATTTCTGTCCCAAATGTCAGGAGGCTGAGTGATGGCACGGGTTATCGGTCTTACCGGAGGCATTGCCAGCGGCAAGAGCACCATGGCAAGATTTTTCCGGGATAAGGGTGCGGCGGTGTTGAGCGCCGATACCATTGCCTTTGCGCTGGCAAAGCCTAGACAGATTCTCTACCGGCTCTATGTGGCGCATTTTGGCGAGAAAATTTTGCAGGCGGATGGCACTTTGGACCGCCGGGCCATTGGCCGTCTTGTGTTCGATAATGACGCCGAGCGTCAGTGGCTCGACGAAACGACCCATCCCATTTTGGAGCGGGCCATGCGCCGGCAGATTGCGGTGAAGCAGGCAAAAAATTTTCCCGTAATAATCCTGGATGTGCCATTGCTCTTTGAAGCCGGATGGGATAAAATGACAGAGGAGAATTGTTTGGTGTTTGTGGATGAGGCCACCCAGCTCACGCGTCTGATGCGGCGCAATGGCTACACGGAGGCCGAGGCCCGGGCGCGCATTGCCGCCCAGATGCCCCTTTCGGAAAAGAAAAAGCGGGCAGACACCTTTATTGATAATAATGGCAGCCTGGAGGAGAGTTTCCTGCAGGCAGAAAAACTTTGGAAGGAGTGGACCCATGCAGGGATTTCGTGACAGGGTCCAGCAGAATCGGCGTATTCAGCGACGCATGGCAACCTGCTTTTGCGTTGCTTTATTTATTTTAATCGTAAGTCTCAGTGCGTTTTTTGTACTGCAATTTGAGCCGGTACAGCGGAAGTATTTTTATGTCTATCCCTATCATGATACGGTGATGAAGTATGCGGAAATCTACCATGTGGACAGCAACCTTACCGCCGCCGTCATCAAGAGCGAGAGCAAGTTCAAGCATACGGCTCTGTCCCATCGCGGGGCTGTGGGGCTTATGCAGCTGATGCCGGAGACGGCCGAGTGGATTGCCGGGCAGATAGGGGACAAGAGTTACAATGTGGAAAGCCTCCACGAACCGGACCGGAATATCCGCTATGGCACCTGGTATCTTGCCGAACTCCAGCGGGAGTTCAAGGGCAACGATGTGTTGGCGCTGGCGGCCTATAATGCTGGCCGCGGTAATGTGAAGGCGTGGATGGATGAGAATAATTGGAGTTATTCCTTCCATGATATAGACGCGATTCCCTATAAGGAAACGCGGGATTACGTAAGACAGGTTATTGGGGACCGCAAGAAGTATAGAGAGTTGTATCCAGAATGAAGCCTTCCCCTTGAGGGGGCGGCGTAGCCGCGGGTGTCCAGTGGACACCCCGGACGGTGGTAGCTCGTGGGGCTGACGGATGAGGTGTAGCGTAGTTTATGCAGAAGTATCGCATTGTTCCGCAACAAGAGAATATGTTTTGGCATCTGGTGCAGGGGATGACCTTGGATGATGAGGAGAAGACCCTGCTGAAAAATGCTGTCATCCGCCATGTGGAAGTCAGCGTGAAGGCCGGCATTTGGGAGATTGCTCTGACCAGTCAGACCCTTATTCCGGACAGCCTCTTGCAGCGGGCTGCGGAGCAGATTAAGGGCAAGTGCAGCCTGCAGAAGGTTATCTTCTATCAGGATATCATCGATATCGAAGATGGCATCAGCAAGGTTTGGCCCCAGCTGGTTACGACGGTGGCCGAGGATAATCCTACGGTGTTCCAGCTCTTGAAGCGTTCCAAGTATGTGGTAGACGGCAGCAAACTGTTGATTAAGGTTCCCGGGGAACTCGGCGGCGAAATCATGCGGGCCCATGCGGTGACACAGCTTATGGGTCGGGCCATCAAGGATATGCTGGGCTATCGCTGTCCCGTAACCTGTGAGGCCAGCGACGAGGTCTTGCAGAATCTTTCTGTGGATGACAGCTTCAATACGCCGGAATATCAGGCGGCGCTTCACAAGGAACGCGTGGCGGAAAAGCAGACGAGTACCCACGCCGATGCTGCTCTGGCGCCTGCAGCAGCACCTAAAAAAGAGGCC
The DNA here is from genome assembly GCF_000687995.1 of Selenomonas ruminantium AC2024. NCBI lineage: Bacteria > Bacillati > Bacillota > Negativicutes > Selenomonadales > Selenomonadaceae > Pseudoselenomonas > Pseudoselenomonas ruminantium. Next base: position 2,339,460 of record NZ_JIAC01000001.1, on the reverse strand, counting down.
AAGCCAAAGGCTGCCCCCAAGAAGCGGGAAGACTTTTCCAAGCCGGTGGTGGTGCAGGGTGCGGGCAATACCATCTTTGGCCGCAGCATCATGGGCGAGCGCCAGTTGATTGCCGATTTGGAAGGGGAAACCAAGAGCGTTATTCTGGAAGGTTTTATCGGCGAAGGTGCCGGTTCCGGTCTCAAGACCATCGAATTCAAGACTGGCACCAAGATGCTGGCGTTCTGTCTGTCGGATGAATCGGACGGCATTGCCTGCAAGAAGTTCTTTAAGCCCGGCAAGGGTCGCAATGGGCAGGAAGAGGACTTCGACGAAATCATGGGCAAGCTCAAGGAGGGCATGGCCGTCCGCATCCGAGGTTCCGTGCGCTTTGATACCTACATGAATGAGTATGTGGTCTTTGTGGATTCTTTAGCCAAGAAAGAAATCAAGAAGCGCGAGGATAATGCCGAAGTCAAGCGCGTGGAGCTTCATGCCCATACGACCATGAGTGCAATGGATGCTGTAGTGTCCGTAAAAGACCTCATCAAGACTGCTGACAGTTGGGGCTGGCCGGCTATTGCCATCACCGACCACGGTGTGGTGCAGGCCTACCCGGATGCGGCTAAGGCTGCCGAAAAACTCAATATCAAGGTCATTTACGGCATGGAAGGTTACCTCACTGGTGACGATTTCGAGCAGAAGCGGGCTAACCATATCATCTTTTTGGCGAAAAATCCCAACGGTCTGCGCAACCTCTATCAGCTGGTATCCCTGTCCCATGTCAAATATTTCCACCGTCAGCCCCGCCTGCCCAAGAAAATCATTGAGGAGTACCGGGACGGCATCATCATTGGTTCTGCCTGTGAAGCGGGGGAACTGATTCGAGCTATCGTGGAAGGGCAGAGCGAGGAGCAGCTTATCGAGATTGCCTCCTTCTATGATTATCTGGAAATCCAGCCCATCCATAACAATGACTTCTTGAAGCGCAGCGATAAATTCCCCCATATCACCACGGACCAGGATTTGATTGACATCAACCTGAAGGTGGCAGAACTGGCTAAGAAACTTGGGAAAATGCTGGTGGCTACCTGCGACGTGCATTTCCTTAATCCTGAGGACAGCATCTACCGTGCCATTTTGATGAAGGGCAAGGGCTTTGACGATGCGGACATGCAGCCGCCTCTTTACCTGCGCACCACCGAGGAAATGCTGGCTGAATTTGAATATCTGGGCGAAGAAGCGGCCTATGAAGCCGTGGTGACCAATCCCCGGAAGATAAACGACATGATTGAGAAGTTCAAGCCCATTCCGGATGATTTGTATTCGCCGATGATTCCGGGGGCGGACGAGGAAATTGAATCCATGTCCTACAACCGCGCAAAATCCATGTACGGCGAAAATCTGCCGGAAATCGTGGAAGCGCGTCTGCAGCAGGAACTCAAGCCGATTATCGGCCACGGTTTCTCGGTGCTTTATCTTATCGCCCAGCGCCTCGTAAAAAAATCAAATGACGATGGCTATCTGGTAGGTTCCCGAGGTTCCGTAGGTTCGTCCTTTATCGCTACTATGACAGGTATTACCGAGGTTAATCCTTTGCCGCCGCATTGGCGCTGCCCGCATTGCCAGTATAGTAAGTTCATCACCGACGGTTCCTACGGCTGCGGCTATGACTTGCCTGATATGGAATGTCCGGTCTGCGGCACGCCGCTTATTAAGGACGGCCACGATATTCCGTTCGCCGTATTCCTGGGCTTTGATGGCGATAAGGTTCCCGATATCGATTTGAACTTCTCCGGTACCTATCAGCCGGTGGCGCATAAGTACACAGAAATCCTCTTTGGCAAGGACAACGTATACCGTGCCGGTTCCATTCAGACTGTAGCGGATAAGACGGCCTTTGGCTATGTGAAAAAATACTTCGAGGAAAAGGGGATAAAGAAACATATCTCCTATATCGACAGGCTGGCCCATGGCTGTATGGGCGTGAAGTCCACGACCGGCCAGCATCCTGCTGGCATCATGGTTGTGCCCCGCGATATGGATGTGCATTTCTTTACGCCTATTCAGCACCCGGCCAACGATATGAACTGTGGTACGATTACCACCCATTTCGATTATCATTCCATCAGCAGCCGTCTGGTCAAGCTCGATATTCTGGGCCACGATGACCCGACGGTAATCAAGATGCTGGAGGATTTGACCTGCCGTGACCCGAAGACCATTCCTTTTGATGATGTGGCCACGATGTCCCTGTTCAATTGCACGGATGCCTTGGGACTCACGCCAGAGGAACTTGGAGCAACTTCGGGAACATTCGGTATTCCGGAGTTCCGTACGCCGTTTACCCGGCAGATGATTGACGATACCAATCCGGACGTGTTCTCGGACCTGGTGCGTATTTCCGGTTTCTCCCATGGTACAGATGTGTGGCTGGGCAACGCCCAGGATCTTATCCGCAGCGGCCAGTGTACCATCAAAAACGCCATCTCGGCCCGTGACGATATCATGATGTATCTGATTCATCACGGCATTGACCCGCTGCTCTCCTTTAAGACCATGGAAAAGGTGCGTAAGGGCAAGGGCATTGACCCAGATGTTGTCAAAAAATTACAGGACGGCGATATTCCCCAGTGGTATATTGACTCCTGTCAGAAAATCAAATACCTGTTCCCGCGTGCCCATGCTACAGCTTACGTTATGATGGCCTACCGTATTGCGTTCTGTAAGGTGCATTATCCGCTGGCTTACTATGCGGCGTATTTTTCCATCCGCGCCGATGAATTCGATGCCAACGTCATTGCCAAAGGGCAGGAATATGTGGGGCAGCAAATTCACGAACTTGAGGAGATTTCCAAGGAAAAGAAACTGGATGCCAAGCAGAATGCAACCCTGATTGTATTGCAGCTGGCTTGGGAAATGTACCTGCGTGGCTTTGACTGCGAGAATGTGGATATCTATACCTCTGACGCAGAAAAATTCATTATCCACGAAAAATCCCTGCTGCCGCCGTTGGCAAGCTTGGGAGGCATGGGAACCAAAGCGTCCCAAAGCATTGTGGAAGCCCGCAAGGATGGTATCTTTACCAGTATCGAAGACTTGCGCCGCCGCACAGGGATCTCTAAAACCAATATCGAAATCCTGCGTGACCATGGCTGTCTTGACGGCATGGGCGAATCCGACCAGATTTCTCTGTTTGGCTAGGTTAGTGGTTGGATAAATGAAACAGGCTGGAGACATGTGTTAACAACACGTTGTCTCCAGCCTGTTTTGGTTGTATATTTTTTTGAAATATTATCAAGCATCGAAAAACCTTATTTAGCAAAGCAAGGTACGCCATATTCATAAATAATGTCGCTGGGTAAATCGATTTCATCATTCCAAGAAATACAGGTTCTACTGGCATCAAGTTGGAAGTTTTGAAAAAGTCCATATTCGGTCATGAGGCTGCGATAGGATGGTAGCGTGCGTATATCATCTTTTACATCATAGCGAACGATTTTACCATCATCGAATACAACCTGTAAAATATAATCGTTTTGTGATTCAATGTGTTTTATACGCGGAATCATTGCATACACCTCCTCATTTTAGCGGGGGAAGCTTGCGTATTAGCTGTGTATCCCACATTTCTTGAAGCTCTTTTTGATAGGTTTGTAGCCATTCGGTTACTAATTCCTGAGCCTTGGGTGGCAAATCACCCTCAATCATTTCATAGGTAAGGATGTTGAACTCTCCCATATATTCGCCATATAGTGCATGAATATGGCTAGGTTCGTGCTCCTTAGGCTTAAAGAACATTTTTATAACGATACCGTAAAAACGTGTTATCTCTGGCATAACACATCACGCTCCTCAATTAGATTATATCATACTTTATGGTAATGGCTAATAATTTTTGCGGAAAATGGTGGTAGCGTGGATTTTCTGAAAAAAATATGATAATATAAATAGCATGTGTAAATTCAGCGATAAAAATCGCTATTATTAGGGGGATTTTCTAATTATGGCAAGATTATTTGGTACAGATGGTGTACGCGGCGAGGCTAATGTCAACCTGACGCCGGAGCTGGCTTACCGCCTGGGCCGGGCAGCTACGATTTACTTTGGCCGCGACAGCGAGGAACAGCCGCTGATTCTCATTGGCCGTGACACGCGTCTGTCCGGTGAAATGTTTGAAGCAGCACTGACGGCTGGTATCTGCTCTGCGGGCGGCCGTGCTATGCTGGCTGGTGTAATTCCGACCCCGGCAATCGCATATCTGGCACGCCGTCATAAGGCTAAGGCTGGTATCGTGATTTCCGCTTCGCACAATCCGTTCCATGATAACGGGATTAAGTTCTTCGGCGGCGACGGTTACAAACTGCCGGATGCTGTGGAAGATGAGCTCGAAGAAATCGTGCATCAGCTCGAAAATGACGACAATCTGGCTCGTCCGACGGGTGAAAAAATCGGTCATATCGAGTACCGCACGGACCTTTTGAACCAGTATATCGAATTTGTCATCAGCACCTGCTCGGAACGCTTCGACGGCATGAAGGTTGTGCTCGATTGCTCCAATGGTGCCGCTTACGAAGTGATGCCCAAGGTTCTGCGTGAACTGGGCGCCAAGGTCAAGGTTATCCATGCTCTGCCCAACGGCGTAAACATCAACGACAACTGCGGTTCCACGCATATGGAATCCCTGCAGAAGGCTGTTGTGGAAAACAATGCAGACTTCGGTATCGCTCACGATGGTGATGCTGACCGCTGCCTCTGCGTGGATGAAAAGGGTCAGATTATCGACGGTGACCACATCCTCGTTATGTGCGCACAGGATATGATTAAGAAGGGCACCCTGCCGCATAAGACGGTTGTTTCCACGGTTATGGCCAACATCGGTTTCCACAAGGCTATCAAGGAAGCTGGCGGCCGCGTAGAAGTAACGCAGGTTGGCGACCGTTATGTACTGGAAAACATGCTCAAGAGCGGTTACAAAATCGGCGGCGAGCAGTCCGGTCATATCATTTTCACGGACTACAGCACCACGGGTGACGGCCCCATCACGGCTCTGCAGGTTCTGTCTTCCCTGAAGCGCAGCGGTCGCAAGGCTTCCGAGCTGACGGCACTCATGACGACTTATCCGCAGCTTCTGGTTAATGTACGCGTAGCTACGAAGGAAGGCTGGGAGAAGAACGAAGCCATTTCTGCTGCCATTGCCAAGGGTGAAGCTGAACTGGGCAGCGAAGGCCGTATTCTCGTGCGTCCGTCCGGTACGGAGCCTCTTATCCGTGTAATGGCAGAAGGCCCGGACCAGGCACAGCTCGACAGAATCTGCAATGAGATTGCCGATGTTGTCAAAAAAGAGCAGGGCTGATATGAAAAAAGCCATTTTATTTGCCAGCTTTGGTGTCATTAATGAGCAGGCACGCAAAAATTGTATTGATGCTGCTGCTCGGCAGATAGAGGCGGCCTATCCGGAGTTTACGCTCCGGCAGGCCTATACCTCAGTGTTTATCCGCAAAAAACTTGCGGAACAGGGTGTGCATGTGGATTCCCTGACCGAAGCACTGGATGGACTGCTGGCCGATGGTTTTGCTGAAGTCGTCATTCAGCCGGGGTATCTTACAGCCGGTGAAGAATATGAGAAGAAGGTTTTGCAGGTTGTAGAACCTTATCGGCAGAAGTTTGACCGGCTGGTGATTTCCCGTCCGTTGATGGAGCGTCCTGCTGATGGTGCCGACATGCTGGCCGTATTGCAGGAAATTTTCCCGCTGGAAGCAGGCGAGGATTTGGTGCTCGTGGGGCATGGTTCCCCGCATCGGCATAATCCGGCTTATGAAAATCTGCAGGCGGATGCCGATACGGCATGTTTCCCGGTTCATATCGGTGTGATTGAGCCGACGGACACGCCGGACTTTGCGGCGGTGCTGGCAAGGTTGCAGGACAAGGGCGCAAAAGAACTGCTTCTTGCCCCGTTGCTTCTTTCCGGCGGTGCCCATGTCAATGAGGATATTGCAGGTTCTGAGCCGGAATCCTGGCTTAATCGTCTGCAGGCCGCCGGTTTTTCCGTGCGGGTGAGCCTGAAAGGTCTGGGCGAATATCCGGCCTTTCAGAAGTTATATGTCAAGCGTCTGCAGGAGTGGGATTTTTAAGGCGGCGTTTGCATAACTTTCTGCTATGAATAATATTCACATAAAGGGTATTTCTATTTTTATAAATATGAGTTATAATAACCTAGTGTAAGTGTCTATATTAGGTGAGAATAGGCAAGGGATGCCTAAAAAATGAATGAGGTGAGTGTATGTCACAACCAGTAACAACCAATCCGCTGATTATTATGCTGATCAACATGACCGTTGTGTTCTTGGTGTTGATGGCTTTGGGTGTGGTGATTAATATTATTCACTATATTGACCCCACGAAGCCGAAGGCTGCACCGAAGGAAGAAGCACCTGCGGCACCAGCTCCTGTAGCTGAACCTGAGCCAGTAGCGGCTGCACCTGTGGAAGAGGGGATTTCTCCCGAGGTGGTTGCTGTTATTGCCGCTGCCGTAGCTAGCATGGGTTATGGCGCCGACAGCGTCCGGGCTATTCGTCCTCTGGAGCGCAACAACTGGAAGAATTCCGGCCGTCAGGCAATTCAGAGCCGGGGTTAAAGCAGGGGAGGAGGATTTATTATGGAATTATTCAACGCATTTGCCGTTTCCCTGCAGGCCGTTTGGGCTGACAGCGGTTTCTCCGCGTTCACCATGGGCAATGGCATCATGATTCTCGTGGGTCTTGTACTTCTTTACATGGCAATCGTCAAGGAATTTGAGCCGTTGCTCTTAGGGCCGATTGCTTTTGGCTGTATCCTGGCTAACTTCCCGCGCACGGGATTTTTAGAGGAACCGGGACTTATGCAGGCCATCCATTATGGTATTGCCAATGAAATTTTCCCGCCGCTGATCTTCTTAGGCATCGGCGCTATGACGGACTTTGGTCCGCTCTTGGCCCGTCCGGTTACCCTGCTCTTGGGCGCAGCTGCTCAGATTGGCGTGTTCGTGGCCCTCGTGGGGGCTATGCTCCTGGGCTTCACGGTACAGGAAGCTGGTGCTATCGGCATCATCGGTGGTGCTGACGGCCCGACGGCTATCTACCTGTCCATTCAGATGGCTCCGCATCTTCTGGGGGCTATCGCTGTAGCAGCGTACTCCTACATGTCTCTGGTGCCGCTGATTCAGCCGCCGATTATGAAAGTGCTGACCACGCAGAAAGAGCGTGAAGTCGCTATGGAACAGCTCCGCCCCGTAACGAAGTTCGAGCGCGTCTGCTTCCCCATTGTAGCTGCTATCATCATCAGCCTGCTGCTGCCGCCGATTGCCGCTCTGCTTGGCTGCCTGATGCTGGGTAACCTCTTCCGTGAATCCGGTGTTATGGACCGTCTTTCCGATACGGCCCAGAATTCTCTCTGCAATATCGTAACGATTTTCCTGGCAACCGGTACGGGCATGACCATGAATGCTGACGACTTCCTGCAGCCGGCAACGCTGCTGATTATCGGCCTTGGTCTGATTGCCTTTATGTCCGGTACGGCCGGTGGTGTGCTCTTTGGTAAGCTCATGTGCCGTCTGTCCGGTTGGAAGATCAATCCGCTGATTGGTTCCGCTGGTGTATCTGCTGTGCCGATGGCTGCCCGCGTAAGCCAGGTGGTCGGCATGAAGGCAAAACCGGGCAACTACCTGCTGATGCATGCTATGGGCCCGAACGTGGCTGGTGTTATCGGTACGGCAGTAGCTGCTGGTACGATGCTCGCCATGCTTAAGTAAAGTATACATAAAAATACATAGAAAAGGTCTTTACAAGAGGCTTTGGCTATGGTAATATCTTTCTCGTAAAGAAAAATATTTTTTGGCAATGGAGCCATGCAGACGTTATCCCCGTTTGGGGTGTGTTTGCATGGCTTTTTCGTATTTAATTATTGAAAGGGTGGTTTTACGTGGAAAATTTACTGTATGTGATTCCGGCGAATTCGAAAAAAGAGGATATTATCGAGCAGCTGAAAGCTCATCCGGAAATTAAATTCGTATCCCTCGTGGGTGTGGATATGGCCGGTAACGATACGGATGAAAAAATCCCCGTGCGCATCTTCATCAAGGACATTGATGATTTCTATGCCGGCACTGCAGTACAGACTGACGGTTCCTCCGTTGTGCTGACGGGTATTGCCACTCTGAACAACGCCAAGGTTGATATGCCCATTGACCCCTCCGTTAACTGGTTCGTGGATTACAACATGGAATTCTACGATGAAGAAACGGGCAAGCCGGTCGGTACCCTGCGCATTCCGTCCTTCCTCGTGCATGAAGGCAAGCGCGTTGACTCCCGTGCTGTGTTGGCTGACACGCTGAACTTTGTAAAGCAGGAACTGTTGGACACCTTCAAGAAGCATCCGCAGATTTCCGGTCTTGAAAGCATCAACGGCAATGATGTTGTTGACATTCAGTTCACTTCCGCTACGGAATTGGAATTCTGGGTTAAGACGCCGCTCGAAGAAGCAGCCATCGAAGAAATGTCCGCTTCTCAGGTCATGCAGGAACAGTATTGGGAACGTACTCATGGCGCTGTGCGCACGGCAATGGAAAACTGCCTGCTCGAACTTGACAAATACGGCTTCAAGGTCGAAATGGGCCATAAGGAAGTCGGCGGACTCAAAGCGCAGATTGATGGCAGCGGTAACATGACCCATGTTTGCGAACAGCTGGAAATCGACTGGAAGTTTGCCGATGCCCTGCAGGCTGCTGATAACGAAATCTTCGTGCGCACGGTGGTTAAGGAAACCTTCCGTTCCATTGGTCTCGAAGTAAGCTTCAAGGCAAAACCGATGATTGGTCTGGCTGGTAACGGTGAACACACCCATATCGGCATGGCTGCTGTCACCAAAGATGGCAAGCTCCACAACCTCTTTACTGCAGATGACCAGCATAAGGATTTCATGAGCGCTATCGGTTATGGCTCCCTCATGGGTATGCTCAAGAACTACGAAGCCATCAATCCGTTTGTATCAGCTACCAATGACTCCCTGAATCGTCTGAAACCCGGTTTTGAAGCACCGGTATGTATCGTTACGTCCCTGGGCCATCGTCCGGACCAGCCGTCCCGTAACCGTACGATTCTGGCCGGCCTGATTCGCGACCTGGGTAATCCGTATGCAACCCGCTTCGAGCTGCGCGCTTGCAACCCGTACACTAACACGTATCTGGTGCTGGCTGCCATTTACTCCGCTTGCCTTGACGGCATCAAGACTGCTGTTAACCACACCACGGCGGAACTCCTTACGGAACTTTCCAAGGACGCTGGGGAAGAAGGCTTCTATCTGGAGAAGAACCGTGCTTACCGCAGTGAAAATGATGTGTTCGAAGACTACACGGATGAAGAACGCGACCGCCTGTTCGGTGCACCTCCCGCAACGGTTTGGGAAAACATGCAGAACTTCGAGAACTATGCGGATAAGAAGGCCGTTATCACGGCTGGCGGTGCCCTTAATGACACGATTATCAATGCTTTCCGTGCCGGTGCGCTGCTGCGCTGGAAGACGGAACTCATTGCCCGCATCATTCCGGAAAACCGCGACATCGTCCGCGCTGCCAAGGAAATCAAGGCTGAGTTCGTGACGGATTTGGATTCCTACAACTGGAACAAGATTAACGGCATCCGTTCTTACCTGGCCAAGGACAGCATCGATGAAAAATCCCTGTTCACCCTGCTTATCAATGCGCTGAACGAAGGCGATTACGCCGCCGCTTCCGGTCTGCAGGTGGAAATGTATGACAAGATGGAAGAGCTCAAAGCCCTTTACGATTCCTATGTCAAAAATATGATTTAATATGTGGCTAAAGGGAACTCCCGCAAATCAGGCAGTTGATTTGCGGGAGTTTTTTGCCTCTCGACCATATATGAAAATAATTCTAAGATTATCTCTATGTATACATAAGAAACAGCAGGTATTTGATATTCGTCTGACGAATAACTTTTGTATAGCTTGGATTTCTGACTTTATAAAAGGAGGATGCTGACGATGGAAGCCCTGTATGTTGTATTGTTTCTGCTGCCGCTGATTGTTGACCTCTGTATAGGTTATGATGCGTATATGAACTCTCACAGTTTGCGGAAAGCCATGGCCTGGTTTTTCGCCGGTGTAGTATCGCAGGTGTTGGTGGGGTTGCCAATTCTTTGAAGAAAGCCTAAATGGGATACCTGTTTTATGGAAATGTTATGATGAATTAGCGCCGATAGACAAAGACAGCGGGGAAGATGGAGACTTTGACGTTGTCTTTGCGTTAAGAAAGCAGAAATCCAGGCTGATTGAGCAAATTGTTGGTGGGTCATTGTCAAGTGCTTGATTTTGTGGTAGAATTAACGCCGTATTAGAAATATAGCAGGGCAATGACTAAGAGGAGTAGGGCTGCAGCTGTGGCATAGAGAGGAAACGGTTGGTGGAAGTTTCCCCATGGCAGGTTTGAAGGTCGCTTAGGAGCTTCTGTGCTGAATGGAGTAGGTGCAGACGTCTGGCCGCGTTAAGGCTTAGAGCTGACTTGTCAAGTTGACATGTCAAATTGACGGGTCAGAAAACATTGGTGGTACCACGAAAGTATGCGCTTTCGTCCTTTGGGGCGAAGGCGCTTTTTAGTTTATTGAGGAGGATAATGATGAGCGAAGAAATGACGCAGGAAAACAACATTCCGAAGGTTTACGACCCGCAGTCGTTTGAAAAGAAATGGTATAAGTTCTGGGAGGATAACAAACTCTTCCACGCCGAAGTGGACAAGAGCAAGAAGCCGTACAGCATGGTTATCCCGCCGCCGAATGTCACGGGGCAGCTGCACATGGGGCATGCGCTTGACAACACGCTGCAGGATATCTTGATTCGTTTCCGCCGCATGCAGGGCTACAATGCCGTTTGGATTCCGGGCTGTGACCATGCCGGTATCGCTACGCAGGCCAAGGTTGAGGCTTCCCTGCGCGAAGAGGGCACGAACCGCTATGAACTGGGCCGCGAAAAGTTCCTCGAACGCGTTTGGGACTGGAAGGAACAGTATGGCAACCGCATCATGTCCCAGCTGCGCTCTTTGGGTTCCTCCTGTGACTGGGACCGCCAGCGCTTTACGATGGACGAAGGCTGCTCGGCGGCTGTCCGCGAGGTGTTCGTAAGCCTCTACGACAAGGGCCTTATCTATCAGGGCACGCGCATTACCAACTGGTGCCCAAACTGCAACACGGCGATTTCCGATATCGAAGTGGAACATGAAAATGAAAACGGCCATCTCTGGCATCTGCGCTATCAGGTAGAGGGTGAGGAACGCTATGTGGAAATCGCCACGACCCGCCCCGAAACGATGTTCGGTGATACGGGTGTAGCGGTACATCCGGAAGATGAACGCTATAAGGATATCGTGGGCAAGACCTTGATTCTGCCGATTGTGAACCGCCGCATTCCGCTGTTTGCCGATGAATATGTCGATAAGGAATTCGGTACTGGTGCCGTTAAGGTTACGCCGGCTCATGACCCCAACGACTTTGAAATGGGTCAGCGTCACAACCTCGAACAGATTAAGGTCATCAACAACGATGGCACGATGGGCGAGGGCGCTGGTAAGTACAACGGCATGGACCGCTACGAATGCCGCAAGGCGCTCGTCAAAGAGCTCGAAGAACTCGGCGTACTCGTGTCCGTTGAAGAACATGAACACGCTGTTGGTCATTGCTCCCGCTGCCATAGCACGATTGAACCGATGGTATCCAAGCAGTGGTTTGTCAAGATGGAAAGCCTTGCCAAGCCGGCTATGGAAGCTGTTAAGGACGGCCGCATCAAGTTTGTGCCGGAACGTTTCAGCAAGATTTATCTGCAGTGGCTCGAAAACATCCGCGACTGGTGTATCTCCCGTCAGCTTTGGTGGGGCCATCGTATCCCTGCCTGGTACTGCGATGACTGCGGTGAAACCAGCGTTTCCCGTACGGATTTGACGGAATGCCCGCATTGCCACAGCAAGCATATCCATCAGGACGAAGATGTACTCGACACCTGGTTCAGCTCCGGCCTCTGGCCGTTTGAAACCATGGGCTGGCCGAACGAGACGGAAGAACTCAAACATTTCTATCCGACGGCTACGCTCGTAACCGGTTATGACATCATCTTCTTCTGGGTAGCCCGCATGGTTATGATGGGCCTGGAATTCGGCAAGGATATTCCGTTCCATCATGTATTTATCCACGGTTTGGTTCGCGACAGCCAGGGCCGCAAGATGAGTAAGTCTTTGGGCAACGGCATTGACCCGGTAGAAGTTATCGAAAAATACGGTGCCGATACCCTGCGTTTCATGCTCATTACGGGCAACACGCCGGGCAACGATATGCGTTTCTACTGGGAACGTGTGGAAGGCGCCCGCAACTTTGCCAACAAGATTTGGAACGCTTCCCGCTATATGCTCATGAATCTCGAAGGTTTTGATAAGAGCTTCAAGCCGGCTGAGGAAGATTATACGCTGTCCGATAAGTGGATTCTGTCTCGTTATGCCCGTACGGTGCGTGACGTTACGGAAAATCTGGACAAGTTTGAGCTCGGCGAAGCTGGCCGCATGATTTATGAATTCATCTGGAATGAGTTCTGCGACTGGTATATCGAGCTTACGAAGGCACGCCTTTACGACAAGGAAAATGTCCGTGCCCGTAATACGGCACTGTATGTGCTCTCCACGGTGCTCGAAGGCACGCTGCGCCTGCTGCATCCGTTCATGCCGTTCCTCACGGAAGAAATCTGGCAGAAGGTTCCCCATGATGATGCGCTCAAGAGCATTATGGAAACCAGCTGGCCGGATGTTATGGCTGCGTGCATCAGCGACGAAATCGAAGCCGATATGACGGCCATCATGGAAACCATCAAGACCGTCCGCAATATGCGTGCGGAAGTTGGCGCGGCTCCGAGCAAAAAGAGCGAATTGATTCTGAACTTCACGGATGAATCCCTGCGTGCCGTATTTACGGAAAATCAGAGCTATCTCGACAAGCTGGCATCTTCTGACCCGATTACCATTCTGCCTGCCGGTGCCGACAAGCCGGAAAATGCCATGGCCGGTATGGTAAACGGCGTGGAAGTATTCCTGCCGCTCAAGGGCCTGATTGATGTGGATAAGGAAACGGCCCGTCTCACGAAGGAACTGGAAAAACTCGACAAGGAAATCAGCCGCCTGGCCAAGAAACTGGGCAACGAAGGCTTCCTCGCCAAGGCTCCTGCTGATGTGGTAGCCGGTGAGAAGGAAAAACTGGCTGGTTATGAAGAAAAGAAAAAATCTGTGGAAGGCCGTATGCAGGATTTGGCCAAACTGAAATAATCGTTAGGAGAACCCTATATGAATTATCAGGAATCGCTGGCATATTTAGAAAGTCTCAATATATTTGGTATTAAACTCGGTCTGGAACGCATTCAAAAACTGCTGGCGCGTTTGGAACTGCCGCAGGAACGGTATCGCACGATTCATGTAACCGGCACCAATGGCAAAGGTTCGGTGTCCGCCATGCTGGCGGGCATCCTGCGCCATTCGGGCATCCATACGGGCTTTTACAGTTCCCCGCATCTCGTGTCCTATACGGAGCGGATAAGGGTGGACGGTCAGGCCATCAGTGAGCAGGAATTTGCCGATTGCCTGAGTTCCATCAAGGTCTATATCGACAAGATGATTGCAGACGGGGAGGAATGTCCAACCCAGTTTGAGGTGCTCACCGCACTGGCTTTCTTCTACTTTGCGATTAAGCATGTAGAATATGCCGTTATTGAAGTGGGACTTGGGGGGCTTCTGGATTCCACCAATGTCGTTGTTCCCGAGGTTTCCGTTATTACCAACGTGACCTTGGAGCATGCTGACCGTTGCGGCGGCACCTTGGAAGGTGTGGCCCACCATAAGGCGGGCATCATCAAAGATGATGTGCCGGTGGTCACCGCAGCGCAGGGTGTTGCCCTCGATATTATCCGTCAGCAGGCGGAGGAGAAAAACGCCGATATCTTTGTGGCAGGGGAGGACTTCAGCGCTGACTTTATCAGCTACGAAGGCAATTTCCAGCGGCTGGAATTCTCCTCTGGTCTGTTGGGAGCGGTGAAGGAACCCTATACCCTGCATCTTTTGGGCAAACATCAGATTGAAAATGCAGCCGTAGCGGTGATGGCCGCTAAACTCATTTCCAATTTGGACAGCCGCATTACGAATAAGACCATTGACGATGCCTTGACGCTCGTGAGCTGGCCTGCGCGTTTTGAACAGGCGGACTACAATGGGCAGAAAATCATCATCGATGGCGCCCATAATCCCGCTGGCATGACGGCGCTGCGGGAAAGCCTTGATTTGTATTTCCCTGCGCCGGAGCGCGTACTGCTGCTGGGCATTCTGAAGGACAAGGATATCGACACCATGCTCGATATCCTGCTGCGTCCCAATGATACCGTGGTGGTTACAGTACCGCATTCGGACAGGGCATCTGACCCGCAGATTTTGGCGGGGAAGGTGGCGGCTCATGTGCAGCATGTGGAGGCCATTGCCGATAATAATGAAGCCATGAACCGGGCCCTTGAACTGGCCAATGGAGAAAAGCTCCTGATTATGGCCGGCTCCCTTTATCTTGTGGGCGGCCTGCGCAAGCTCCTGATGGATAAGAAGGGGGGAGAAGCATGAGCAAGAATATTTCCCCGGAAATGGAAATGGTGAAAGCCAAGCGGAGGGAGGCATCCAGAGCGAAATGGCGGGGACGGTTTGCCAAATGGTCCTGGAATTTCGTGCTGGCAGAGGCTTTTCTGCTGGCCCTGCACCCGCCGGCAGCTACCGCCGCTTTGCTGATTGCAACGGTGTTGACGGTACTGCATTTTCGCACGGATGATGATTTTAAGTTCCGCCAGCTGCCCTTTGATGTGCCTGTGGCCCTCTTTGTGTTCTTGAGCGGCGTTTCCATTATGGTTTCGCCGGACAAGGGCTTTAGTTTCTACAATTGGTACAATCTGGTGGGCGTGTATGTTCTGACCTACTTTGTCGTAGGACAGAATGTGCGCAGCGTCCGGCAGGTGAAGGAACTGCTGCTGGTCATTGGGATGGCGGCGGTGTTCGTCCTGCTCTACGGCTTCTATCAGTTCATCTTCGGCATTGATATCAGCGCCATGAAGTGGGTGGACGGCGACGCCTTCCCCGAATTGCGGAAGCGCGTGTTTTCCACTTGGGAAAATCCCAACATTCTGGCCGGGTATCTGGATATTATCATCTGTCTGGCTTTTGGCCTGTTCATCAAGGCCGGAACCAAACAGAAGCGCATTGTGCTGGGCGTGCTGCTGGCGGCAGGTGCGGCCTGTCTGGCCATGACCTATGCCCGCGGAGCGTGCCTCGTTATTGCCGTGATTTTTGCCGTCTATGGTATGCTTAAGGACTGGCGGGTACTGGCAGCCTGCGTTGGCGTGGCTGTGCTGCTGCTGGTGGCTGACCCTGTGCTCTATGAGCGCCTGACCTCTGTGTTCACCAAGGTGGACACCTCTTCGGAAATGCGGCTGGCCTTCTGGGAAAGCACCGTGGCCATGATTCAGGACCATCCATTCCTGGGAATTGGCTGGGGCGCCTACTGGATGGTGTACCCCGAATACGATTTCTATCTGCAGGGGGCCGATATCCGTATCGTCCATGCCCATAATATGTACTTGAACTATGCGGCAGAAATCGGCGTGCCGGGAATGCTGGCCTTTATGTGGCTGTTCTTTGGTTCCCTGTTTACGGCACTGCGGCAGAAGTTCGCTGCACCGCAGCCGGTGATTCCGGCGCCGACACCCTTCGATTATAATGAGGATGCGGCCGCGGATGTGGAACTTAAAAAAGTGGCCGACAGCGTGCAGGTGGAGGAAGAAAAAACGGAAACGCCCATCTGGCAGGACTTTATCGAGTGGCCGGATTGGCGGCTGCTGGCAGGCGCTTCGGCAGGTCTGGGGCTGGCGTTAATCTCCATTGCGCTGAACGGCTTGACGGACCATTTGCTCTTTAACATTCCTTCTTCCATGTTCCTCTGGCTCATGCTGGCCTTTATTGCAGCCGTGGCTGAGCTCAAGCGGGAAAAGGACGCAGAAGGCGCCGCGGAAGCGGAGAAAGAAGCGGATGCAACCCGGGAAGTACCGGCGTTTTTGGAAACTGAGCTGAAAGCAGAAGAATTGCCGAAAGTGCAGTCGGAAGTGCAGCCAGAAGAACAAGAAGGCGAACCGGTAAGCGCTGAAAAAGAAACAGAAACAGAAGCAGAAGCTGCCCCGGAAGAATCCACGGAAACGGACGGAGCAGAAGCTGAAGAAATTATCGAAAAAGAGGAGGCGGGAACAGATGAAAAGTCCGACAACCATATCAAAGGCGACCATTGACCGCCTGCCTTTGTATTTTCGCACCCTGCGGCTAGCTCAGGACGAGGGCTTGGATATTATTTCCTCCGATGAACTGGGCCGCCGCCTGGGGATTACCCCGGAGCAGATTCGCAAAGACCTGGCCTCCTTTGGCCAGTTTGGCAAGAAGGGCGTAGGCTATTTCGTCAACGAACTCAAGCGCAATGTGGGTGGCATTTTAGGGCTGGACAACCATTGGAACATTGCCATTATCGGCATTGGCCATTTGGGTGCAGCGCTGGCCAACTTCCATAACTTTGTGACTTTGGGCTTTAACCTCGTGGCGCTCTTTGATGAGGACCCGGAGGTCATTGGTACCACTGTGAATCATGTGAAGGTGGAGGACATTGCCAATCTGGAACAGATTGTAAAGGAGCGGCAGATTCATATCGGCATTATCGCCGTGCCGGCAGCCTTTGCCCAGGGCGTGGCTGATAAACTGGTTTCTGCGGGGGTCAAGGGAATTTGGAATTTTGCCCCCATCAAGATGGAAGTGCCTGCAGGGATGCATATCGTCAACGAAGACTTGTCCGTTGGCCTCAGCAGTCTTTCCTATCACATCACCCGTCAATGAAAAAAATATGAAAATTTTATTGCAGGAGTTTTGCTTTTTCTGTGGAACTGTGTTATCATAAGAAAAGTAAAATGGGATTAGGAATCAGTGAAATTATTGATAAATTGAATTACTACTGGAAGGACGATTGAAAATGGGGCCATTTGCAAAGATTGCTGACAAATTTTCGGGCTTGGTTGATGTCATCATGCCTTTAAATGATGAGTACGAAGAAGAGATGGATGAAATGGAAGAGGAACTGGCAGAGAAGAAGAAACAGAAATCTGCTATGAAGTCCAGCCGCAGAAGCAGCATGGCCAGTGCCAGCTACGCTGCGGAGTACAAGGTATCCAATGGTGATTCCATTCGGGTGGAGCGTCCAGCTTTGGGGAATGAAAAAGGTGCCTTCCGGCAGAAAAAATCCCAGCCTCAGCTGACGGTACATACCACGAAACAGCCACAGCTCAAGATGCAGATTTATGCACCGCGCAATTTTGAACAGGTGACGGCCATTGCCGATGACCTTAAAGCTGGCAAGGCTTGCGTGGTCAATTATGAGCAGATTGAAGCGCTGGAACAGCGTCGCATTTGTGATTTCGTAAACGGCGTTTGCTATGTTTTGGATGGCTCGGCAAAACGCGTTTCAAATCAGATTATGCTTTATGTGCCCAATGGGGTGGATGTGGCAGAGGCCATGACCATGGCACTTACGGATTGACAGCTGCCCGCAGATAATTTTGATTTAGTTAGACCAGGCAGTCTCTTCGGGGATTGTCTGGTCTATTTGTTTTGTAAAGGATGGAGATAGTATGGCACAGAATAATGAAATACTGGAAGGCGTATTAAGCGAATTCGAAAAACTGGCGGCAATTCCCCGCAAGTCCGGGCACGAACAGGCTGTCAGCGATTTTCTGAAAAAATATCTGACGGAGCTGGGCTTTGCTGTAACCCAGGACGAGAAGAATAATATCATTGCCGATAAGCCGGCCTGCGCAGGCTTTGAAAATGCGCCGCTGACCATTTTGCAGGGCCATATGGACATGGTTTGCGTGGCCGCTGAAGGCGTAGCTTTTGACCCGCTTAAGGATGCCATCAAGCTCGTGCGGGATGAAAAATTCCTGCGCGCTGACGGCACGAGTCTTGGCGCGGATGATGGTATTGGTGTGGCCGAAGCCATCTACATCATGAAAAATGCCAAGGACCATGGCCCGCTGCGCATGATTGTGACGGTAGACGAAGAGCAGGGCATGACAGGTGCGATTCATCTCGATGCGAAACATCTGCAGGATGCCAAGTTCCTGATTAACTGCGATTCGGAAAATTATGATGAACTGACGGTGGGGAGTGCCGGCAGTGTTAACCTCGATTTCTCTCGCGAAATCAAATGGGTGAAGCCGGAAATGACGTCGGCTTGGCAGATTGAAGTTAAGGGCCTTTTGGGCGGCCACTCCGGCGAGCGCATTGGTGACGGTCGCGGCAATGCCATCCGCACGCTGGCCATGACGCTGGCGGCACTTTCCGCTGAAGGCGAAGTGGAACTGGCAGCATTTAACGGCGGCAAGGCTCGCAATGCTATCCCCGACGATGCCCGTATGACCATCGTGACGGATTTGGACAAGGCGGCTATCGAAAAAGTGCTCAATGATCAGCTCGAACGCTTTAATAAGATGTATGGCAGTGTTGACCCCAATGCCCGTTTTGAACTGAAAAACGTAGATATGCCGGAACACGTAATGAATGCAGGTGACATGACCCGCCTGATTCGCCTGATGACGATTCTGCATACGGGAACTTTTGCGATGTCCACGGTGATTCCGGGCCTTGTGGAAACGTCTGCCAACCTTGGCGTAGTCGAAACCACGGATACGGAAGTCAAGGTGCAGTACTTCCCGCGTTCTGCTGTAGACCAGAAGCTCGACGAATTCCGCTTTATGGCTGAAGAATGGGGCGCACTCACCGGCTTTACGGCGCATATCGGCACGCAGTCCCCGGGCTGGAAGGAAAACAAGGACAGCAAGCTGGCTAAAATCATGGCCGATACCTTCAAGAAGCAGAATGGCAAAGATATGAAGGTGGAAACCATTCACGCAGGCCTTGAATGTGGCTGGCATTTCCGCAAGAATCCGCAGCTTGATATGGTGTCCATCGGCGTAACGACCATGGATATCCATAGCCCGAAGGAACGCCTGCTGCTCGAAACCGTAAAACCACAGGTGGATTTGATTGTGGAAACCCTGCACGAGATTGCAAAAATGTAAGAGAACATAAGAAGGGGCTGTGAAATATCCCTTTACCTAGCAGAAAGTGCGTTGACATAAATTATCAACGCACTTTTTGCAAATTGCAGTTTATCGATGTTATTACGAGATTGAACTAATTTGTTACAGCTCAGTTTGGGCGGAGGTGGTAATACTTTTCGCCGTTGCACTGAATGACCCACAAGTAAATGTATGGGCTTTTTAGTTACCTGCGCCGGGCAAGACCGGCGGCGCGTATGTTCAACGCAGTATTTAGTCTATGCCGTTTGTGGGCCAGTCCTCACTGCGTTCGGACAGTCGTTCCACGGCGAAAAGCATCACCACCTCCGCCCTAAGTTGCATCTGCATTAAATGTATTTTTCTCGCTGATAAGCGTCAAGTACATCGATGTTCTTGTTACGGGAGAGACGAGTTCGTGGCAATAGTATAGGGCGTAACTTGGGACGGACGGGGGAGTGATTTTTCTGTAGGGAGCGACTGCCTGAACGAAGTGAAGGCCGGCCCCATGTAGTCCCCAGCTAAGCAAATACGCTGAAAGCAGCGCCGTTGGCCTGCCCAGCGCGAGTAACTGGACAGCTCTACTTTGCGAAGGGGTCGTTTAGCGGAAAACAGAAAAATTACTTCCCCGTCCGTCCCAAACTACGTATGAACAAGATACCTTTACCACGAACTAACAAACAAACTGCAATTTCACAGCATCTTTATTCAATTAGGAGACTTGTACATGGACGAAAATAAAATTCTTTGGCTGGCTCTTAACGCCAAGTATTCCCATACATCGTTATCTGTCCGCTATCTGCGCGAGGCGGTGCCGGGGTCGGAAATCATGGAGCTGACCATCAATCATCAGCTGCTCGCGATGCTTGGGGAAATTTATAGTGCCCAGCCGAAGGTGCTCGGGATTTCCTGTTATATCTGGAATATTGAGCTGGTAAAATCGCTGTTAAAACTTCTGCCTGCGGCCTTGCCGGACACCATCATTATCTGTGGTGGGCCAGAGGTTTCCTATGGCGTAACAGATTTTATGACGGATTTTCCCATGGTGGATTTTGTCTGCCGTGGGGAAGGAGAGGAGGCTTTGCCGAAGCTGGTAGAGCAGCTCCAGACGGCCGCTTTTGACCAGTCAAAAGTCAACAGTCAGCTTGATATGTCAAATATTCCTGGCATTGCCTGGCGCAGTTTGTCAGGTCAAATCAATGAGGGGCAGGATGTGACGGTGGCTGACTTTGCGGGCAAGGTGCCTTTTGCCTATCGGGCAGAGGAAATGGCAGATATCAAGGAGCGGATTCTCTACTATGAAACTAGCCGCGGCTGTCCTTTTTCCTGTGCCTATTGCCTGTCCTGTGCCACGGCGGGCGTGCGCTTTTTGCCGTTAGAGCGGGTGTTTAAGGAACTGGATTTCTTTGTTGCCCATGATGTGCGGCAGGTGAAATTCGTTGACCGCACGTTTAATGCCAAGAAATCCCATTTTTTGCCTATCCTGCAGTATCTGCTCAAGCTGCCGGCTGACTGCCGCACGAACTTCCATTTTGAGGTAGCGATTGATTATCTGGATGAAGAAGTCATGCAGGTGCTTGCGCAGCTGCCCAAAGGACGTGTGCAGCTCGAAATCGGCATTCAGTCTACCAATCCAGCGACGCTAAAAGCTGTTTCCCGCGTAAATCATTGGCAGGATATTGCTGACCATATCAAAAGGATAATGGGCTTTCACAATATGCACCTGCATGTGGACTTGATTATCGGCCTGCCAGGTGAAGGCATGGAATCCTTCCGTAAATCCTTTAATGATGTTTATGCTTTGCAGACGGATATGCTGCAGCTGGGCTTTTTGAAATTCCTCAAAGGGGCCGCGATGATGAACTTGGTTCAGCCCTATCATTACCGCTATATGCCTATGGCGCCCTATGAAGTGCTGCGAAGTGATGCTTTGAGCTATGGTGAAATCCGTTGGTTCCACAGTTTTGAACAGGTCTTTGAACTCTATTACAATGCAGGGCGCTGCCGTCAGACGGCAAACTATCTCATCAGGGAATGTGAGCAGGGCGATGCTTTTGTCTTTTGGCAGAAGTTTACTGACTGGTGGGAGGAGCAGGGCTTCCATAAAATCGGCCATAGTACGAAAAATCTCTACGGCTATCTGCGGGATTTTGCGTTAGCGGCGTATGAACTGTCAGCAGAGCTTATGGATAATTTACTGCGCTATGATGCCCTGCTCTCCGACGGCGGTAAAATCCGCCCCGAAAACCTCAACTGGAACCGCCTGCAGTATCAGGATATCACCGCCGACTTCTGGAAGGGCGCCCCGAGCCGCGTGCGGGCCTATCTGCCGGATTACGAATTCACCAACTGGCGGGATGTGAATAAGAAATACCATATTGAGGTCTTTGCCTATAACATGATGTTGATAAGTCAAGATTTGACATGTCAAAAACTGACTTGTCAACCGACCGCCCTGTTGTTTGACTATACCGCCGATGAGCCAGTATGCCAGCGGATTGAGCTGGAAATTGGTTCATCGGCACAAGATGGTGTATAAGAAAGCATATAAGATATTTGAAAGGCTATAAATGGAACAGACAATATATCGGGCATTTTCCGATTATCTAAAAGACCGCTACGGCGAGAAGGTCTATAAACTGCCGATAGCACTGCCTGTGACCTGTCCGAATCGGGACGGCACTTGTGGAAATGGCGGGGCAGGCTGTACGTTTTGCGGGGAGATTGGCACGGGCTATGAGAACCTGCCCGCGTCGATGACGATTACGGAGCAGATGGAGGCCAACAGGGCGCATATTGTGCCGAAGTACAAGGCGAAGAAGTTTATTCCCTATCTGCAGAATTTCAGCAACACCTACACCACGCCGGAAAAATTGGCGGCCTGGGTGGATGAAGCCGGGGCGCCGGAGGATGTAGTGGCGGTTTATATTGCCACCCGTCCCGACTGTGTAAGTGACGAGCATCTGGCAGTTCTGCAGGCACAGAAGGAGAAGCACAATATTGACATTTGCGTGGAACTGGGGCTGCAGAGTACCAATGTTCACACACTTGTGGAGATTAACCGCGGTCATACGTTGGCTGAACTTATCGATGCCATTTTGCGCATTAAGAAATTCGGCCTGCAGTCCTGCGTCCATCTGATTCTCAATCTTCCCTGGGATGATGAGCTGGACGTGATTGAGGATGCCAAGATTTTGTCGGCTTTAGGCGTTGACCAGGTGAAGCTGCATGCCCTCTACATCGTCAAGGGCACAGCCATGGCCAAAGACTATGAAGCGGGCAAAATCAAAATGATTACCCTGCCGGAGTATGAGGATAGGGTCATAAAGTTTTTGGAACATCTGTCGCCGGAGATTGTCCTGCAGCGGATTATCGGCCGGGCGCCGGAGGAGAACACGCTCTTTTCCAACTGGCACACGGGCTGGTGGAAAATCCGCGACCATATCATCAACGTGATGCGGCAGGAGGGGCGCTATCAGGGACGGCTCTGCGATTATCTGAACGGCAAGGCCGTGCGTAAATTTTGTTAAAAAAACAGCGTGTACTGCTCGTGGTGAGCGTACACGCTGTTTTTTACTGCTGGTTGTTGTTGCGGCGGGCCAGGATGCGGATGACCTTGGCGCCGGTGTTATGAATCTTGCGCAGGGGCGCAACTTTTGTTTTCACCTTGGGTTTGATTTCCTTAGGAGCACCGAAGTCGCCACGCTTTAAGACAGTGGTCTTGGTTTTGTCGGGCTTAAAGAAGGCGCGGATGGCCTGCCCTAATTTATCCGGCTCGGCATTTTCCTGGCAGAGGAAGACATCCAAAGCGACATATTTCATTTCGGGATAAACGTGCAGGGTGATGTGACCGTCAGCGAGAGTCAGCATCAAAGCATTGTGGCCGTTGTCCAATGCTTCAGCGGAGAAGCTCATCAGCTGCAATTCCAAATCCTGCAGAATTTTTTTGAGCATATCTAAAATGAGTTCGTTATCGTCTAACTGGTGGTTCTGGCAATTAAATAAATCCGCGGTCAAATGGCGGGCTAAGATTTTCATATTGTCTTCTCCTTTTTACGTCATAAACTATATTATAATTGATAATTAGACAGTTCGTCAAATTTTCCTGCCTAGAGGTGGGGGATTTCTTGCGTTATGGGTGAAAAATTGTTATTCTATTAGAAGCTGATTGAATGGGAGTGTGCAGATGGTAACAGTAGAAGCAAATGCCAAGATAAATTTGACGCTGGATATTTTGGGCAAGCGTCCGGATGGTTTTCACGAAGTGGCCATGGTTATGCAGTCCATTGGCCTGCACGACACTTTGACCATGGAAAAGACGGATGGGGAGATTGCGCTGTCCATCAACGTGCCCTGGCTTAAGGCGGACGAAAAGAATCTGGCCTGGCGGGCGGCGGAACTTGTACGTCAGGAATACGGCCTTACGGGGGGCGTGCGCATGGAGCTTACCAAGCGCATTCCCATTGCGGCAGGCCTGGCCGGAGGCAGCGCCGACGCGGCAGCGGTGCTCAAGGGCATGAATGAGCTTTACAATTTGCAGATGAGCGAGGCAAGACTTTGCGAATTGGGCGCAAGGCTCGGTTCGGATATTCCCTTCTGCCTGATGGGCGGCACGATGCTGGCCACGGGACGCGGGGAAGTTTTGACGCGCCTTGCCGATATGCCGGAGACCTGGGTGGTGCTCGCCAAGCCCCGCATCTCCGTGTCCACGGCCTGGGCTTATCAGAATTATGATGAGCAGGGGGCCGAGCGCCATCCGGACAACGAGGCCATCAAGAAAGCCATTGCCCGCGGCAACCGAAAAGCCGTGGCCGGGTTATTGTGTAATGTGCTGGAAAGTGTTACTATAAAGAAGTATGACGTGATAGCAGACTACAAGCAGATGATGCTCGACAAGGGCGCCATGGCCAGCATGATGTCCGGTAGCGGCCCTACCGTATTTGGTCTGGCCCGCAACCGGGAACAGGCAGAAGCCATTGCCAACGTCCTGCGGCAGAATACCAATGCGGATGTCTTTGTCACCCGTACATTTCAGATGAACCGAAGGAAAGCGTAATTTTTTGCAAAAGAGGTAGGCCTATATGACAAACAGATTAGCCCCGATAAAGCTTGACAGCTACCAGCCTTTGCGGGAAGTGGTGTGCGAATCCCTCCGGGAGGCCATTCGCAATGGTGTGCTGAAGCCCGGTGAGCGAATTATGGAAATCCAGCTGGCTGAGGAATTAGGTGTCAGCCGTACTCCGGTGCGGGAAGCCATTCGCAAGCTCGAACTTGAGGGCTATGTGGTGATGATGCCCCGCCGGGGAACCTATGTGGCCAGCATGTCCATCCGGGATATCAATGAGATTTTTGAAATCCGCACGGCACTCGAATCCCTGTCCAATGGGCTGGCTGCTGACCATATTACCGATGATGAACTTGAGCACTTGCAGCGTCTGCTGGTGATTATCGGCGGTTATATCAAAGAAGGCAATATCGAAAAAATCGTGGAAACGGATATTGAGTTCCATGACCTCATGTATCATGCGGCCCGCAATGAGCGGTTGGTGGGGATTATCTCCAATCTGCGTGACCAGCTCACCCGTTTCCGCACGCTGTCCATGTCCTATCCCGGCCGTCTGGAGGAAACTCTGGATGAACATCGCCTGATTGTGGAAGCCATTGCCAATGGTGACCGCAAGGCGGCCAGCAAGGCAGCAGAGCGCCATATGGAAAATTCGGAGAAGACTCTCTTAAAAGCCATGGAAGCACTCGAACGCGAAAAAAAGTCCAAGGCAAAAAAAGCGAAAAAATAAAAGAAATAAATTTTAAGGAGACACAGATAAAATGTCTGATTTAGTAACTGTAATCCTTGCCGCCGGCAAGGGCACCCGTATGAAATCCAAACTCCCGAAGGTTCTGCACAAGGCTGCAGGCAAGTCCATGGTGCAGCATGTCATCGATGCCGCCAAGGCTGCCGGTGCCAAGCGCAATATTGTGGTCACGGGCTTTGGCGGTGAAGAAGTGCGCCAGGCTCTGGGCAGTGAAATCGAGTTTGCCGAGCAGAAGGAACAGCTGGGCACGGGGCATGCTGTACTCCAGACGGCAGAGCTCTTAAAGGACGAGCAGGGCACAGTTATGGTTCTCTGCGGCGATACGCCGCTTTTGACCGGGGATTTGCTCAAGAACCTCTACGAATCCCATGTGAAAGCCCAGGCCAAGGCTACGGTGCTGACGGCCATCATGCCGGATGCTACGGGCTATGGCCGCATCATTCGTGCCGAAGACGGCAGCGTGCTCAAGATTGTGGAGCATAAGGACGCCA
Organism: Selenomonas ruminantium AC2024; assembly: GCF_000687995.1. Classification (NCBI taxonomy): domain Bacteria; kingdom Bacillati; phylum Bacillota; class Negativicutes; order Selenomonadales; family Selenomonadaceae; genus Pseudoselenomonas; species Pseudoselenomonas ruminantium. The sequence goes on along the minus strand of NZ_JIAC01000001.1, from coordinate 2,313,965 downwards.
CGGAAGCAGAACGCGCAGTCAAGGAAGTAAATTCCGGCATCTACTGCTTTGATGCCCGTGCGCTCTTTGACTCCCTGAAACAGGTTACCAATGACAACGCCCAGGGCGAATACTACCTGCCGGACGTACTGGAAATTCTCCAGAAGCAGGGCGAAAAGATTTGGGCTGTAGCAGCTGACGATTATGAATCCACGCTGGGCATCAACTCCCGCCTGCAGCTCTCCGGTGCCGAAAAAATCCTGCGCCGCCGCAAGAATGAAGAACTCATGGCGGAAGGTGTTACGATTATGGACCCCGATACCACCTATGTGGATGCGGATGTAAAAATTGGCCGCGATACGGTTATCTATCCGCAGACCTGGATTGAAGGCAATACGGTAATCGGTGAAGACTGCGAAGTGGGCCCCTGCGTCCGTCTGCAGAATGTCAAGATGGGCAACAAGGTTATGGGTCAGTTTGGCTACTACCATGACTGTGTGATTGATGATGGCGTAATTCTCGGCCAGTTCAATCACATCCGTCCGGATTCCCACCTGATGGCTGGTGTCAAGATGGGCAACTTCGTGGAAGTCAAGAACTCCGTGATTGGCGAAGGCTCCAAGCTGCCGCATCTGTCCTATATCGGCGACACGGACATGGGCTCTGGCGTCAACATGGGCTGCGGTACGATTACGGTCAACTATGATGGCAAGACCAAGTTCCGCACGAAGATTGGCAACGATGTCTTCGTTGGCTGCAACTCCAATCTGGTAGCGCCCGTGGAAGTAGAGGATGGTGCATATATCGGTGCCGGTTCCACCATTACCAAGAAAGTGCCCAGCAACAATTTGGCTATTGCCCGTGCCCGCCAGACGAATATCGAAGGCTGGGTGGACAAGCGCAAATAATTCCTAATGAATTGTGCAAACAATCATAAATAAGGCTTTATGTTACATACAATCAGTGTTATACTGTTGTAGATAGAGAGTGACGCATGTCACTTCCCCGAGATGAGTTAATTTGTAGGAAAAGAAAGATTTGGAGGATTTTTACAAAATGGCTTTAGACACTGGAAACTTATGCATCCTGACCGGTAACGCTAACCCGGAGCTGGCAAAAGAGATTGCTGACCACATCGGTGTAAATCTTTGCGATGCATATGTCGGTCATTTCAACAATGGTGAGACGCAGGTTATGATCAGCGAAAGCATCCGCGGCAAGGATATTTTCATCATTCAGCCGACGTCTTACCCGGTAAACGACAACCTGATGGAACTCCTGATTATGGCAGATGCCTGCAAGCGTGCATCCGCTCATAGCGTAACGGCAGTTGTTCCTTACTACGCTTATGCCCGTCAGGACCGCAAGACCCGCGGCCGTGAGCCCATTTCCGCAAAACTGGTTGCTAACCTCATGACGACTGCTGGTGTTACCCGTGTTGTTACCGTTGACCTCCATGCTGGCCAGATTCAGGGCTTCTTTGATATCCCCGTGGATCATCTGGCAGCAGCTCCCGTTATTGCCAACTACTTCCGCTCGCAGAAGCTGGAAGATGTCGTGGTGGTTTCCCCAGACCTGGGCGGTGTAACCCGTGCCCGCGTTCTCGCTGACCACCTGCAGGCTCCCATCGCCATCATTGAAAAGCGCCGTCCGAAACCGGGCTGTGCTGAGGTTATGAATCTCATCGGTGATGTGGAAGGCAAGACGGCCATCATCATTGACGATATTGTTGATACGGCAGGTTCCCTCTGCGAAGGTGCCAAGGCCCTGGAAAAACGTGGTGCAAAGCGCGTGTTCGCTTCCTGCTCCCATGCTATCCTGAGCGACCCTGCTGTACAGCGCATCAACGAATCCTGCATTGAAAAGCTGGTGATTACCAACACCATTCCGCTGCCGCCGGAAAAACAGTCCGACAAGATTGTTACCCTGTCTCTGGCAGATGCTATCGGTGATGTAATCATGCGTATTCAGAGCCATCGCTCTGTAAGCCAGCTCTTCCGTTAAGTCTTACAGGGATTGGGAAGAAGCAAGTGAAAGCCCCCCTTTTGGGGGGCTTTTTTTACGATTAGGGGAGGGGATTAGCTTGGCTTCAGAATCATCCATGATGGATTTATTTATTCAGCACTTTGATTTTTGGGCGCAGTTGTCGGCGGCTGAAAAGGAACTCCTGATGGAGGGCACTCAGCTGGTACATTATCCCAAGGGAACGCATGTCCATCAGGGAACCTTGGACTGCATTGGCGTGCATTTGCTGAAAAAGGGCCAGCTGCGAGTTTATACCATGTCCGAGGACGGCCGTGAGGTGACACTGTACCGGCTCTTTGCGGATGATGTGGGGATCCTGTCGGCGCCCTGTGTGCTCGAATCATTGACCTTTGATGTCCACGTAGATGCAGAGGAGGATACGGAGGCACTGCTTATAAAATCGCCGACGTTCCGCAAACTGTCTGACGGCAATATCAACGTGCGCTGTTATGGCTATCAGATGGCTACGAGCCGTCTGTCGGATATGCTCTGGAAGATGCAGCAGGTGCTGTTCTTCTCCGCTGACCGCAGGCTGGCTATCTTCCTGCTGGAGGAAAGCGCGAAAAATGGCGCGGATGAAATCCATCTGACCCATGAGCAGATTGCCCGCTATATGGGCACTGCACGCGAAGTGGTGAGCCGTCTGGTGAAGTACTTCAACCAGGAGGGCTTCATCAAGAACTCCCGGGGCTGCATCAAAATCATCGACAGGGAAGCCCTGTCTGACCTGGCCGGAGAAAAAGAAGAATAGAGAAATGGAAAAGCCCGGAGCATCTTTGGTGAAAAGATACTCCGGGCTTTTTGTCTGTGCTCCTTAGCCGATGAGTTTTTCGACCTGTTCCTTGGGAATCAGGCCCACGGACTCGCCGCTTTTCTGGCCGTTCTTAAAGACCAGCAGGGTGGGAATGCTCATGATGCCGAACTGGGCAGCCAGTTCCTGTTCCGCGTCCACATTGACCTTGCCGACCTTGATGGCAGGATTTTCCGCTGATACCTCGTCGATGACAGGGGAGAGCATGCGGCAGGGGCCGCACCAGTCAGCCCAGAAGTCGATGAGAACCGTGCCGGAATAATCCAATACCTCGCTTTGGAAATTATCTTTGGTAATAACTGTCGTTGCCATAGTGTTTCCTCCTAATGCTGCTAAGTTTTTCTTTGTGCTCTTATTATAGCAGTTGACATGTCAATTTTTATGTAACCGACTCACGAACACGGCTGATAAAAATATGCAGGAAATTTTCATAGCAAAAAAGCCAGCAACAAAAAGTCACTGGCTTAAAATCTCAATGGTCGGGATGACAGGATTCGAACCTGCGGCCTCTTCGTCCCGAACGAAGCGCGCTACCAAACTGTGCCACATCCCGCAGTCACAAGAAATATTATACGGATATAACAGCTTCTTGTCAACACTTTTTTATAAATTTTTCACAGTCTTACTTGCGATGGTTCTTGAGGAAGTTTTCAATGCGGCTCAGAGCCTCGGAAATCTTGTCGATGGCCGTGGCATAAGAGCAGCGCACATGACCTTCACCGCAGGCACCGAAGGCGCTGCCGGGCACAAGCGCCACATGTTCCGTGGTCAGGAGCTTTTCGGCAAACTCGTCGGAGGTGTAGCCAGTGGACTTGATGGACGGGAAAATGTAGAACGCACCTTTCGGCTCAAAGCATTCCAAACCCATCTTGGTCAGTCCATCGTAGATAAGACGGCGGCGTCTATCGTATTCGGCAACCATCTTCTTCATGTACTTTTCGCCATGGCGCAGGGCTTCTACGGCAGCGACCTGTGCCGTGATGGGAGCGCAGAGCATGGTGTACTGATGGATTTTCGTCATAGCGGCAATGACCGTGGGATTGCCCAGGGCATAACCAATGCGCCAGCCCGTCATGGCATAGGCCTTGGAGAAGCCGTTTAAGAGAATGGTGCGGTCCTTCATGCGGGGCAGGGAGGAGAAGCAGACATGCTCTTCGCCGCCATAGGTCAAATCGCCGTAGATTTCATCCGAGATGACAATGAGGTCATGCTTTTCGGCAAAGTCGGCCACGGCTTCCAAATCCTTGCGAGTCATAATGGCCCCGGTGGGGTTGTTGGGGTAGCCAATCAAGAGTACCTTGGTCTTGTCGGTGACATGTTCTTCGAGTTCTTCCGGCGTGATGCGGAATTCGTTTTCGATTTTGGCAGGCACGGCTACCGGCACACCACCGGCCAGAATGGTGCAGGCCTGATAGGAAACGTAGCAAGGCTCAGGAATCAGCACTTCATCACCGGGAGCCAGCACGGCACGCATGGCAATATCCAGTGCTTCACTGACGCCTACCGTCACCAGCACATCGGTGTTGGCGTCGTAGTCCACATTGTAGCGGCGCTTGAAGAGATTGACGATTTCCTGACGCAGCTCCGGCATGCCCCGGTTGGCAGTGTAGGAGGTGTAGCCCTGCTCCAGACCATAGACACAGCTTTCACGGATGGACCAGGGCGTTACAAAGTCCGGCTCGCCTACGCCCAGAGAAATTACATCGTCCATCTGGGCGGCGATGTCAAAGAACTTGCGGATGCCCGAAGGCGCAATGGCGTTTACTCCCGGAGAAAGGCGCTGCTGCCAATTCATGTTATCAGCCATCAGGGAGACACCACCAATCTGCGGTCGCGTTCTTCATCATTGATGATGACGCCGTCTTTTTTGTAGGGTTTCAGCATGAAGTGGCTGCGGGTAGCCGTAACCCCCTCAATGGTAGCCAAACGGGTTGCTACGAAGTTTGCTACGTCGTTAAGGGACTTGCCTTCGATGATAACCAGCAGGTCAAAGCTGCCGCTCATGAGATATACCGTGCGTACTTCGTCGAAGCGGTATATGCGTTCGGCAATGGCGTCAAAGCCGACTTCCCGTTGGGGTGTCAAATTGATTTCGATAATGGCGGTCACGGTGTCGTCACCGAATTTTTCCCAGTTGATCAGGGTGTTATAGGAGAGAATGATTTTGTTCTTCTCCAAATCCTTGATGTTTTTTTCGACTTCGTATTCGCTGCGTTTGAGCATGGCTGCCAGCTCTCCTACAGGACGGCGCGCATCATGCTCCAAAAGTTCCAAAAGTTCTCGCATATATAAACCCCTTTCCACACTAAATACAGGAAAATCCTCGTCCGGCAATGGACGAGGACTGCTTACCAGATTTTCACACGCAACAATTATATCATATTGCCGCATGGCGAACAAGGGATAATTACATTCTGTCCAGCCTCGGCAAACAAATGAGTTGCAATGTTCCCTAGCTTTTTTTTAGAAATGTGAGGATGTTTCCTTGCATAATACAGTAGTTTTAGGTAAAATGTGTATGAACGGTTGTTTTTTACAGAATGTACGACAGGAGAGGGTTACGAAATGATTATCGGCAGTATGGATACATTGGACGAAAATCATGTAGATTATCCGGCGATTATCCAAAAGGCGCTTGACTATTTGCGTGAGCATGATTTCACCCAGATGGCAGATGGCAAATATCCTATTGCAGGGGATAAGTGTTTTGCTAATGTGCAGCGCTATACGACGCGTCCGGAGAAAGATTGTAAGCCGGAGACCCATCGAAAATTCGTGGACATTCAGTTTATAGCGGAAGGCGAGGAGTTTATGGGCTGGTGCCCCTTAAGCCCCGATTTGGAAGAAGAAGCTCCCTATGATGCGGAGCGGGATGTAACCTTCTATAAAGCCCTGGTTCCCGATAGCAGCATTGTGCTCTCGCCGGGCTGCTTTGCCGTGCTTTATCCTGAGGACGTACACCGTCCGCAGGCGTCGGTCGTGGAGGACGCGCCGGGCAAGGTAACCAAGGTAGTTGTGAAAGTCGCCATTGACAGTTTGTGATATACAGGCATAGAGACCCTATTTGCGTAGGTGTCTCTATGCCTGTTTGTCTATATAGCTTTATGTATTTATTCTATTTAGTGTCTGGAGGAAAAGAAGATTCATGACTGTGAGAAGAATTTTCGTAGAAAAACGACAGGGGTATTTTGATATTCCTGCCCAGCAGCTGTGCGATGACCTCAAGGAGACATTTCGCCTGGACGAGCTGAAGGCCGTCCGCATTATCCGGCGTTATGACATTGAAGGCCTTAGCGATGAGGAATACGCTGCGGTGAAAAATGTCGTTTTCTCCGAACCGCCGGTAGATGTTGTCTATGAGGAAAAATTGCCCAAGTTCCCCAATTCCCGGGTCTTTGCGGTGGAATTTTTACCGGGGCAGTATGACCAGACGGCGGACTCGGCAGCCCAGTGCGTGCAGCTGATTACCCAGAAGGAACGCCCGGAAATCCGGGTGGCCAAGGTTATCGTCATTGTCGGTGATGTGGACAGAGAAACCTTTGGCAAAATAAAGGATTACTGCATCAACAAGGTGGAAAGCCGTGAGGCCAGCCTTGAGAAGCCGGAATCCCTGATTAGTGAATACGAGGAGCCTGCTGATGTTGAAGTGTTGGAAAACTTCAACAATCTGGATGCCGAAGCTTTGCAGGATTTTTGGCAGTCCAAGGGCTTTGCTATGAGTCTGGCGGATATGGCGTTCTGTCAGATTTACTTCCGGGATACGGAAAAGCGTCCTCCTACCATTACAGAACTTAGAGTAATTGATACATATTGGTCCGACCACTGCCGTCATACCACCTTTACTACGGCGGTGGATGAAGTGCAGATTGCTAAAGGCTATTATACGCCGAGCATTGCCAAGGCTTATACGAAATACTTGCAGGACAGGGAAGAACTCTATGCTGGGGAAAACCGTGATGTGACGTTGATGGATATTGCGGTTATCGGCATGAAGGCCCTGCGCAAGGACGGCAAGCTGGCAGATTTGGATAAATCCGAGGAAATCAATGCCTGCTCCATCGTGGTGGAAGCAGATATCGACGGCAAAAAAGAAGACTGGTTGGTGATGTTCAAGAATGAAACCCACAACCATCCTACGGAAATCGAGCCGTTCGGCGGTGCTGCTACCTGTCTGGGCGGTGCTATCCGCGACCCGCTGTCCGGCCGTTCCTATGTTTATCAGGCCATGCGCGTCACCGGTGCTGCTGACCCGCGCCGCCTGCTCAAAGACACCCTGCCGGGCAAGCTGCCCCAGAAGAAAATCACCTTGGGCGCTGCTGCTGGTTACAGCTCCTACGGCAATCAGATTGGTCTGGCTACGGGGCAAGTGCGGGAAGTTTACCATGAAGGCTACATGGCCAAGCGCATGGAAATCGGTGCGGTTATCGCTGCTGCCCCCAAGGAAAACGTGGTACGGGAAGTGCCGGCTGCCGGTGATATCGTCGTGCTGGTCGGTGGACGTACCGGCCGTGATGGTTGCGGCGGTGCCACCGGTTCCTCGAAGGAACATACGGAAGAATCCCTGACCTCCTGCGGTGCCGAGGTGCAGAAGGGCAATCCGCCCACGGAGCGCAAGATTCAGCGCCTGTTCCGCAATCCGGTTGTCAGCCGCATGATTAAGCGCTGCAACGACTTTGGTGCGGGCGGTGTGGCCGTGGCTATCGGCGAATTGGCACCGGGCCTCACCATCAATCTGGATGCGGTGAAGAAAAAGTACAAGGGCCTTGACGGTACGGAACTGGCCATCTCCGAATCGCAGGAGCGCATGGCCGTGGTTATCCGTCCCGAGCATTTGGGGAAATTCGCCCAGTTGGCTGATGAAGAAAACCTCGAAGCGACGAAAGTGGCGGAAATCACCAAGGAACCACGACTGATTATGAAATGGCGGGGCAATGCCATTGTGCAGATGAACCGTTCCTTCTTGGATACCAACGGTGTGCGTCAGCATGTAAAGGCCAAAATCACCAGCCCGGACGAAAAGAACCGCTATTTAAGAACGATTCCGGCGGCCGTTGAGGCGGAGAAAAAGAATCTGGAGCAGAGCTGGCTTACCAACCTCAAGGATTTGAATGTCTGCAGTCAGAAAGGCTTGGCTGAGCGCTTTGACTCCACCATTGGCGGCAATTCTGTGCTGATGCCCTTTGGTGGCAAGCGTCAGTTGACCCCTGCTGAAGGCATGGTGGCAAAACTGCCCGTAGAAGGTGCAGAAACCAACACGGCCACGGCTATGACTTTTGGCCTGAATCCGGCGCTGACGGAATGGAGCCCCTTCCATGGTGCCATCTATGCAGTGGTAGAAGCGGCTGCTAAGATGGTGGCCTTGGGCGGCCGGGCGGATAAGATTCGCTTGACCTTCCAGGAATACTTCGAGAGCCTGGGCAAGGACGAAGAAAAATGGGGCAAGCCCTTCGCTGCCCTTCTGGGTGCACTTTGGGCACAGCATGAACTGGAGATTCCTGCCATCGGCGGCAAGGATTCCATGTCCGGCACCTTTGAAGATATCCATGTACCGCCGACGCTGGCAGCTTTTGCCGTTACGACGTTGAAGGCCAGCGATGCGGTTTCGCCGGAATTCAAGTATCCCGGCAACAAGGTTTATCTCGTGCCGGCTCCGAAGGACGAGCAGGATTTGCCGGAATTCTCCAAGATGCGGAAGCGTTGGTCGCTAGTTACGGACCTCATGGAAAAGCATCGCGTCTTTGCGGCACAGAGCATTGGTGTGGGCGGTATAGCTGCCGCTGTATCCAAGATGGTGCTGGGCAATGGCGTGGGCTTCAAGTTCACCAAGCCCATGATGCGGAATGAACTCTTTACGCCGGACTACGGTGCGTTGCTGCTTGAAGTGGCTGATTCCGAGCGGTTGGAAAAAATCCTGGCAGAGGCAGGCTGCCAACTGATTGGTGAAACCACCGCAGGCCCCAGCGTGGTCTGTGATGATGCGGTCATCATGCTGGCGGATATCGAGACGGCCTACACCAAGCCTTTGGAAAAGATTTTCCCCACGCAGGTGAAGCAGTATCCCAAGGAAAGAATCATGGATATGACTTACACCGAGGGTGTGGCCATTCGTTCGCATACAAAGTTGGCTAAGCCGCAGGTTTTTATCCCTGTATTCCCCGGTACAAACTGCGAATACGATTCGGCACGGGCTTGGGAACGTGCCGGTGCCAAAGCGGAAACGCTGGTCATTCGCAACCTTACGCCACGCGCCGTTGAGGAATCGGTGGAAGCCATCGTCAAGGGCATCAAGGAAGCCAACATCATCATGCTGCCGGGCGGTTTCAGCGGCGGTGACGAACCGGATGGTTCCGGCAAGTTCATTGCGGCCATGTTCCGCAATCCGCGCATCAAGGAAGAAGTCCACAAACTTCTCTTTAAGCGGGATGGTTTGATGCTGGGGATCTGCAACGGTTTCCAGGCTTTGATCAAACTGGGACTTGTTCCATACGGAGAAATTCGTGATTTGGTAGACAGTTCGCCAACTTTGACGTATAATAACATAGGTCGGCATGTTTCCTGCATGGTCAAGACCAAGGTGGTATCTAATCTTTCCCCGTGGTTCAACAATGTCAATGTGGGGGATGTACATACCATTGCGGTTTCCCATGGTGAGGGACGCTTTGTAGCCGACAAGGAAATTCTCGCCCGCATGCGGGTGCGTGGTCAGATTGCCACCCAGTATGTGGATGCAAATGAGAATCCGTCCTTGTATATTCCCTATAATCCCAACGGCTCCGTCAGTGCGGTGGAGGGCATTACGAGCCCCGATGGCCGTGTATTGGGTAAGATGGGACATTCCGAGCGCATCGGCAAGGATATTGCCCGCAATGTGCCGGGGAAAAAAGACCAGCAGCTCTTTGAGGCTGGGGTAGCTTATTATCAGTAATTGTTAAAAATAAAATAACAGGGGTGCGGTCGGTCTATTTATAGCTGGCCGCATTTACCTATAAGAGGGAGGTTACTGTTTTGGTAGGGATTGTTGTGGTATCCCATAATGTAAAACTTGCCGAAGGTGTCAAGGAAATGGCTGAGATGATGGCGGGCGGCGTGCAGATTGCTGCAGCCGGAGGCCTCGATGATGGTATCATGGGCACCAGTTACGAGAAAATCAGCAAAGCAGTGGAATTTGTCTGCGGCCGGGATGGGGCTGTGGTGATTATGGATATGGGCAGCGCCATTATGACTACGGAACTGGTGCTGGAAAACTTAAAAGATGATGCGGTACGCATGGCGGATTGCCCGCTGCTCGAAGGCACCATGCAGGCAGCTGTGGTGGCAGCTAACGGCGGCAACCTGGAAGAAGTCGTAGCGGCAGCGGAAGCCACCTGCGGTCAGAAGAAGTTAGCGTGACTCAGGTCACGGCCAAGTATTGACATGTCATCTATAATGGGTAATAGAAAGCCATTTTCAATAGGAGGCTGAATATTATTAAGTTCAAAGAATTAACCAAAGATGACAAGAGTTTATTGGATAGATATTACCGCAGCGGTTACTATGAAAATTCCCATTTCAATTTCACCAATCTCTTTATGTGGCGCAAGCCCTATCATGTAGAGATTTGTGAGCAGGGGGAGATTCTCTATCTCACCTGTGAATGGGAAGGGCAGCTCTATGCCTTGCAGCCGGTCTGTGAGGAAGGGCGTTGGCAGGAAGCGGTGGATACTTTCCGCGCTTATTTTGCCAGTCAGGAGAAGACGCTGGCCTTTACCGGTGTGGAGAAGCAGTTCGCTGATTTTTTGCAGCAGCAGTATCCGGGGCAGTTTGCCCTTGAGGCTGACCGGGATAATTTTGACTACGTTTATCTGGCGGAAAAGCTCATCACGCTGTCCGGGCGCAAACTGCATTCCAAGAAGAACCATCTGAATGCCTTTCGGAAACTTTATCCGGAGGCAGAGTATATGGAAATCACGCCGGAAATCCTGCCTGCCTGCAAGGCCGAGCTGGAGAAATGGTATGCAGCTCATATTGAGGCCATGCCGGAGTCGGAGTTCATTCCCTGGGAGCGGGATGCCATTTTGGAACTCTTTGCTGACTGGGATTACTTCCAGCTGAAGGGCGGGGCAATCTGTCTGGACGGGCGAATCATTGCCTTTACCTTCGGTGAGCAGCTCAACCGCGATTCCGTGGTGGTGCATGTGGAAAAGGCTGACCCCAATATCCGGGGAGCATATCCGGCCATCAATCAGGGCTTTGTTGAGCATGAATGGAGCGGCATGACCTATATCAACCGCGAGGAAGATATGGGGCAGGAAGGCCTGCGCAAGGCCAAGGAGTCCTACAAACCGGAAAAGATGATTGAAAAGTACAATGCGAAGTATATCGCAGATTGATTTGCTAATACGCTAGAGGTGAACAGATTTTTTGCAGCAGGCATTAGAACGAAAAATTATTTTTCAGGACAATCATGAAGCCTTCGCTCTTTTGGGTGAAGGCGATGAGTTTTTACAGGTGTTTCGCAGTGAATTTGACTGTCAGTTTATCAGCCGGGGAACTCAGGTGGAAATTCTGGGGGAAGGCGCGCAGGTAGAGATGGCGGCCAAGGTGATGGAGGAGCTTCTCTATCTCTATCGTCAGGGGACAACCATCACCATGCACGAGGTGCGCTATGGGATTGGCCTTGTAAAAGGCGGCAAGGGGGAAGCCCTGCACACGCTCTTTGGCGATACGATTCTCGTTACCGCCCGGGGCCGTCATGTGCGTCCCAAGACCTTGGGGCAGCGGCGTTATTTGGATACGATTCGTCATAATTCCATCACCTTCGGCATCGGCCCTGCCGGTACCGGCAAGACGTATCTGGCGGTGGTTATGGCCGTGGCGGCCCTGCGGAACCGGGAAGTGCGCAAGATTATCCTGACGCGTCCGGCCGTGGAAGCCGGGGAACGGCTGGGCTTTTTGCCCGGCGATTTGCAGGATAAGGTTGACCCGTATCTGCGCCCGCTCTATGATGCCCTGCAGGATATTTTAGGTCAGGACACCTATACGAAATTCATGGCCAAAGGCTTTATCGAGATTGCGCCGCTGGCTTATATGCGCGGCCGCACGTTGGAAGATGCCTTCATCATCCTCGACGAGGCCCAGAACACTACGGACAAGCAGATGAAGATGTTTTTGACCCGCCTGGGATTTGGTTCCCGCATGGTGGTTACCGGCGATTTAGGTCAGGTGGACTTGCCGCGGGGCGTAACGTCAGGTCTTAGGGAAGCGGCCAAAGTCCTCGAACACGTCAAGGGCGTTGGCATTGTGCGGCTGGCACCGTTGGATGTCATCCGTCACGAAGTGGTTACCCGCATTGTCGAGGCTTATGGTGCCTACGAAGAAAAGCGCAAGGCGGAAAAAGAGAAGGAAAAGGCGAAACAGGAAAAGTAACATGGAAATCATCATCAGCAACGAACCGGAAGAGTTGGAAGTACCGGAAGAATATATCGACAATATCCGCACCGCCATCGAGACGGTGGGGAAACTTTATGGTGTGGAGGACAGCGAAGTCAGCGTGACCCTCACAGACAACGAGCATATCCATGTGATTAACCGGCAGTACCGCGGTGTGGACAGACCCACCGACGTGATTTCCTTTGCCTTCAACGAAAGCGAGGAGCCGGAAGTGGTAGGTGGCAGTACCGTCAATATGCTCGGGGATTTGATTATCTCCTTGGAGCGGGCGGAGGAACAGGCTGCCGATTACGGTCATAGTGTGCGCCGTGAAGTGGCCTTTTTGACCGTGCATGGCATGCTGCACCTTTTGGGCTATGACCATATGGAAGATGAAGAACGGGAAGAAATGGAAGCGGAACAGCGCTTCGTTATGGATAAATTAGGTATTAGCAGAGATTGAGAAATAGGAAAGAGGCATATATGGAGCAGAAGATGAAATCCGGCTTTATCGCCGTTATTGGCCGTCCCAATGTGGGCAAGTCCACGCTTATCAACACCCTGATTGGGCAGAAAATCGCCATCATGAGTGATAAACCACAGACCACCCGCAATCGTATTTTGTGCATCCTGACCCAGCCGGACGCCCAGATTGTGTTCCTTGACACGCCGGGCATCCATAAGCCCAAGCATAAATTGGGCGAGTACATGGTCAAGGCTGCCGAAGGCACCCTGCGCGAAGTGGACGCTATCTTCTTCGTGGTGGATGCTACGGAAAAGATGGGCCCGGGGGAACATTATATCTTAGAGCGCCTGCAGGCCACGAAACGTCCGGTTATCCTTGTGGTTAACAAACTGGATTTGATTGAGCGGGAGCAGGCGTTGCCCATTATCTCGAACTATACCTCCAAGTATGAGTTTGCCGGTGTGGTGCCCATTTCTGCCAAAGAGGAAATGAATCTGGACAGCCTGCTGACGGAAGCCAAGAAATATCTGCCCGAAGGCCCGCAGTATTATCCGGAGGATATGGTCACCGACCAGCCGGAACGCCTGATTGTAGCTGAACTCATCCGCGAAAAGGCCCTGCAGCTCACGCGCGACGAAATTCCCCATGCCATTGCCGTGGATGTGGACGAAATGACTACCCGTCCCAATGATGATGTTTATATCCGCGCGACCATCTATGTGGAGCGCGATTCCCAGAAGGGCATTGTGATTGGTGCTAAGGGGGCTATGCTCAAGGAAATCGGCGCACTGGCCCGCACGGATATTCAGAATCTCTTAGGTTCCAAGGTATTCCTCGACCTCTGGGTTAAGGTCAAGAAGGACTGGCGTGACCGGGATGGTATCCTGCGCAATTTCGGCTTTGGTGACGAGCGATGAAGGAAAGCTGCTCGAAACGTATTTCCCGCCGTTTCATTAACGGCCTGATTATTCTCGTGCCTTTGGCTATCACGGTCTTTGTGGTACTGGAAACGCTGAATTTTACGGAAGGGGTGCTGGGCAAGCACCTCCCGTTCTATTTTCCGGGCATGGGAATTGTTACCCTGTTATTGTTCATCTATCTGACGGGCTGGGCTTCTGGTTATTGGGCGGCCCGCCGTCTGATTTATATCGGGGAAACCCTGCTGGGCAAGATTCCCGTGATAAAGTTCATCTACAACAGCGTCAAGCACCTGTCCACGGCGGTATTTGAGTCCAACAATATGTTTGACCATGTGGTGCTCGTGCCCTTCCATCAGTCCCAGGCGTTGGGCTTCATCATGGCAGATGTGCCCCAGACTTTGAAGGACAAGCTCGGGGATGATTACGTCTGCGTATTCGTGCCCTGGAGTCTTAACATGACCTCCGGCACCAATCTCTTTGTGAAGAAAAGTGATGTGACTTATTTGGACATCAGCAGCGAGTCAGCCCTGCAGTACATGCTGACGGCAGGCGCTGTTATGCCCAAGCGCATCAGTGATATGCCGAAAGCTGAGGAGAAAAAGTAATGGCCAGCTATCAGACCGCCGCCGTGGTGCTCGGCTCTAAAAACTGGGGCGAAGCGGATAAGATAGTGACGCTCTTTACCTATGACCGCGGCCTTGTGGAGGCCGCGGCTTTTGGCTGCCGCCGTCCCCGCAGCCCCTTGGCCGCAGGCATGCAGATGTTTTCGAGCATTGAAGTGCAGCTTTCGGAAGGCAAGCGGGTGGACACTGTGCGGCAGTGTACCTTGAAGCGCCATTACAAGAAGCTCACCGAGGATTTGGAAGTCATGGCCTACGGCAGCTTTGTGGCAGAGTTCCTGCGGGAATTTCTGCCGCCGGGGCAGGCAGAACCGCAGATGTTTGGGCGGCTGCTGTATGTTCTCGATTCCTTTGAGGTGCGCAATCCCAGAGTCACGGCGTTGATGGCCATGATTCAGCTGCTGGAGTTCACAGGGATGCAGCTGCATTTCGAGCATTGCGTCCATTGTGGACAGACGGTGGATGATGATGCTTTTTTCAGCCTTAGTGCCGGCGGTATTTTGTGTTCGGAATGTCAGGAGCCGGGCGCTGTGCCTTTTCCTGACGATTTGCGCCGCTTCATTCTGGCGCTCCGGGACTATGACTGGGAAAATCCTGTGGAACTAAAGATAACCGGCAGCCTTTTGATGCAGGCCGAGCATTTGTTCTTGACCTACCTGCAGAGTCTTTTGGGCAGGCCGTTGAAGTCGTTGGCCTTTATTCAGCAATTATAAAAATCCGAGTGATTAAGCGCTCGGATTTTTTTATTGGGGTTAGCAGGAATTAAATGTTATTTATAGAAGAACTTTTTGATTAAAGAAATATGAGAGTTGGTGTACAGAAATGGAGGCGTTTGTATGCGGAGTTCAAGTCAGGCAGGTTTTTCTTTATTGGGGGTGCTCATAGCGCTATGTTTGATCGGAATTATGGCCAGTATGGCGGTGCCTCGCTTTAATTCAGCTATTGCCACGGCGAACACGGCTAAGGTGCAGAGCGATTTGACCACACTTGATGCAGCCATTGCGGTCTATCAGCTGGAAAAAGGGACGTCACCTGCAACTTTGAAAGATTTAAGCGATTATGTCAATGATATCGACAGCGTGAAGCCGCCAAAGGGAAAATGCAGGCTTAAAGATGGCAAGATTATTACGCTCGAAATTGACAACTATAGTATAGAGTCTGCTGGCAAGGATAATCTGGAAGGCGCCCGGGCGGTTTGCGGCACCTATAAGGCAGGTGACTTTGGCAATGGTCATTAAAATGATTGCTGGTGTGCTCGTGCTCATTGCCATCTGTGATATCCGTTACGGTTTGATTTATGACTGGCTGGTCGTGCTGCTGGCGTTATTGAGTTTGGTTCCTCTGCTGGAAGGTCAAATGAATTGGCAAAATGCCTGTCTGGGCAGCGCTTTGGGCTGTGGCTTGCTGTGGATTTTGCGTTGGGCATCCCATGGCGGCCTAGGGCTGGGGGATGTCAAAATGGTCGCAGCTTTGGGGCTCTGGCTGGGCTGGGAAAATATACTGCTCTGTCTGCTGGTTGCATCAATGCTGGGTGTGCTGTACGGCAGCGGGATGCTGCTCTGTCACAGGCTGGAACGCAATACGCCCATTCCCTTTGGACCATTCCTGGCTATAGGGGCATGGCTTGCTTGGAGCGAAGGGGATTGTGTCCGCAGTTTTATGGAGCAGGTGTTATGGTGAGAAAGGATGGTCAACGGGGCAGCATGCTGCTCGAACTCATGCTGGCGCTCGTCGTTATGCTCATTTTGGCAGCGCAGGTTTTGCCGCAGGCTTTTAAGTTTTATCGGCAGGCGGCAGTGGAGTATGAGGCTGAGAAATTGCTGGCCGATATCCGCTATTGCCGGAATGCGAATCGGCTGACAGCGGAGTCGGCCTGGAATCATGGCGCGCAATCCTCAGACAAGCATAATTTGTTTGTGCGCTTGTATTCCGGCTATAACTGCATTTACGTCGGGGAGGCGGACGTTCTTCGCGGGCGCAACTATTATTTGCCGGGGATTCGGGCAAGCAAGGAAAAGGAAAATGGCACTTTGGTGGAGGGGCAGGCCGATATCAAATTTGATGACAAGGAAAAGCCCAAGGCTCTGATTACGGTATTGATTTATTATGACGGCTATCCGCAGGAGGGGCGGGAGATTATGGTCAGCAAGGGCGGCCGCATCAGAATGGAGCGTGGCAAGGTTGACAGACGATAGGCAGGCAGGTTTTTTCCTTTGGGAAACGGTGGTACTGAGTTTTCTGCTGCTGGCTATGGCTGTGACGGCAGGGATGTATGTTAAAGTGGCTGAAGTTAAAACTGCGACAGCAGCGCAGGGCGGCGCAGTTTTTATCGCCCGGGCGGAATTTGCCTATGCCGAGGCCTGGCTGGAGCGTAATGGTTCCCTGCCGGAGAGCATGGCCTATCTGGGGAACGATGATGACCTTCGGCAAAATGGCATCCGTTATGAGGTGGCAGCACAGGCTTGGGCAGAGGATGGACTCTGGCAGCTAACGGTGGAAATATCCTGGGAGGCAGAACATGGGCAAGGCAGGCGGGTCTACAAGCGGTATCTGGCGCGGCACGGCTGAGGGCGGTTTTATCTTCATGGAGGTGCTGATAGCCCTGCCCATGCTGGTGATGCTGCTCATGGGCATAATGACATTATTCTTTTGGTGTATGCGCTGCTATTTCATCAATCTGGCCGATGAGGAACTCGTGCAGGAAGTGCAGGGAGCTTTTGCGCAGATTATGGAAGATGCGTTGCGCGGAGAAGCCATCGAGCAGACGGGCCATACGGAACAGAGCTTTGCCTTCATAAGCAAGGCCGACCCTTTGGGGAAGCATACCAGCAAGGAGGAAAAAAGGCCGGATGGAAAGTTTGTGATAACGTACGGCCTCCATACCATGGCTGGAACCAAAAAGCTGATTCGCGGCGACCAGCTCGAAGCGCCGCTGACTGGTGACCACGCACTGGCCCGCGTGACCATAGAAGAACTTTGGGCGGAGGCGGATGGCAGTTGTCCCGGAATTTACAAGCTGCACATCAGGGGAAGAAGTGAGGTGACGCAGCATGCGTATACTCTGGAAAGTGCCGTGTACCTGCCGGGGCCGTAGAAGTCAGCAGGGCTTTGCCTCTTTTACAGCCCTGTGCCTATTATTGGTGCTGGCCTTTATGGGGCGGGGGCTGGTTTATTTTTCCCGGCAGGGGGCAGAAAGTGCCCGCATCTATCATCAGGAAATGCAGCTGCGTCTGGCCGGGGAAAGTCTGGTGGAGCAGCAGGTGTTTCGCCTGAAGCAGGACAGCAGTCCGCTGGCATCTTTGGCGGAAAAGACGGACAGCCTTTTGGAGCGGGGCGATTATGATGGCCTGTCCTATCGAATTTATGGCAGGTGGCAGGGGGATAGGTACTATATCATGGCGTATACCTTTTGCCGGGAATCTGAATGGGACAAACGCACGGAACCGCATTTTCTGGTCAAAGGGGTGTTGAAAAAAGATGGAGAGCAGTATAAGTGGCTGGGCTGGGCGCCTTAGAGATTTTGTTTTCACCACGGAGCGGGCGTATCTGTTTGTGGCAAAAGGCCCTGCAGCAAAGGTCTGGCACTTTATCTGGCAGGGCGGTTCTTGGCAGAAAGTGGCGGAAAGCACAGCGTCAGGGGATGCGGTCTATGCGGCAGGCGCGGAGGAAGACGGGACGTTGACAGAGCTGGCCAGTCAGGCGGCGATGGAAATTGCCAAGAAGGGCTGGCAGGATTTGCCTGTGGTTTATGTGGTGCCGGAGGCGGAACTTATCCGCTATGCCCTGCAGCTGCCGCCTGACCTGTCAAGAGAGGAACAGCGGGAGGCCGCGTATTGGGAACTTGATGATAAATTGCTGGCCAGGGGGCTTAGCGGTGAGGATTTTGCCTGTCTTTGCCAGCCAGGCAAGGAAATGGATGGCAAGTGTCTGGTAACCGCCGTACGCAAGGGGTATTTGCAGGCGGTGAGACAGGCTTTTGCCCAGGCGGAATTGAAGCTTGTGGATATAATTCCTGCCGGTGGGGAAGAACTGCAGGGGCTGCTTAACTATCTGCAAAATCCGCAGCGGGAAGGGGCGGGCTTTTGCGGACGGAATGGTTCTGAACTTGCTTATGGGCGATTATTGTCTATCTGGCTGGCCTTATTGCTGCTCATCTGTACCTGCCTTGCCGCTTGGGATGTTTTTGCGTATCAGCAGGCCAAAAGTTTTGCGGCAGAAAGACAGGCGGAACTGGTGCTTATGGAGCAGGAGCGCAAGCAGATGGCTGAATTGACAGCTAAACGTGCCGCTGTTGAACGGCGGGAAGGTCTTTGGCAGCAGCTGGGCCAACAGGGAATATCCGGCTACAGTCTGCTGGTGCATTTGGGAACGAGCATCGGGGAGGGTGTCTGTCTTACCCGGATACATACAGGTGTTGAAGGCGAGGGAATTTTGCTGGAAGGTCAGGCAGTAAATTATGATTGTCTGATGGATTTTATGGGACGGCTGGAGGCAGACCAGGACTATTTTTCTGCGGTGAACCTCGATAATTCTTCGCTGGCCAAGGGAAAGTCAGGGGAAGCGGATAGAATTCAGTTTTCCCTGCGGATAAATGGGGAGTCGGATGAACATGGAAAAGCTCGGGGGAAAATTGAAAATTCCCGGTAGCCGCGGGCAGCGGTTTTTCGTTTTGGCTCTGGCAGGAACCCTGCTTTTGCCGCTGTGTTTTTATATTGTGCTGCATCGTCCCCTGCAGATGGCGGCGGCGGACTTCCGTCAGCAGGGGGCGCATGCAGAAAAAACGGTGACAGCGATTGCCAATTTCCAGAATGCCCATTTGCCTTTGCATGATTATCAAAGGGAACTTGGCAGGCGGGAAAGGCGGGCACGGCAGGCCCTGCCGGGAAGTATGGAACAGGGTGAGTTTCTGGTGGCGCTGGACAGGCTGGCGGTGCGGAGCCATTTGCGAATATTGTCCGTGGTGCCGGGAAAAGCCGCCGCTGATGAAGGCAGGCACTGTCTGCCAGTCAAATTACAACTGGCAGGCAATTACTTTTCCTTGCTGCATTTCCTGCAGGGGCTCCAGCAGGGAGAACGTCTGGTGGTCATAAACAGCCTTACGGTCAAGCAAGGGAAGGACAGGGAAGATGCTTTGACGGCAGAATTGGGACTTAGTATCTTTTCTGTACCTGATGAATAGACAAAAATACCGCGCAGAGAACTTGCATTATACATAATGATACATTAAAATGTAAATTAATGTGAAAATTTGCTACGATGAGGTGTATAGTATGAGCGAACTGCGTTTTATGACGGCGGGGGAATCCCATGGGCCAAGGCTGACAGCGATTTTGGAAGGGCTGCCGGCAGGGCTGAAACTGGAGAAGGAAGACATCGATAAGGAACTGGCCCGCCGTCAGCAGGGCTATGGCCGGGGCGGCCGCATGAAGATAGAGACGGACAAGGTGGAAGTGCTCTCGGGGATGCGTTTTAATGAAACCCTGGGCGGCCCGCTGACCCTGCAGGTCATCAATAAGGATTTTGCCAACTGGAATGGCCGCATGGCGGCTTTTGGTGAGCCCGAAGGGGAAAAGGTTACGGCGGCCCGTCCCGGTCATGCGGATTTGACGGGGATATTGAAATACGACCGTCAGGATGTGCGGGATATATTGGAGCGCTCCAGTGCCCGGGAAACCACCATGCGGGTGGCGGTAGGCGCTGTGTGCAAGGCCTTTTTGCAGGAATTGGGCATTAAGGTCGTATCCCATGTGGTAAATATTGGCGGCGTTGCAGTTGACATGTCAAAAATTGACATGTCAAAAATTGGTGAGGATGTGGGCTCAGAGCTCAATTGTTATGACAGCGAGGCCGAAGTTAAGATGAAGGCCCGCATTGACGAGGCCAAGGCCGCCGGGGATACCTTGGGGGGCATCTTTGAAGTCATCGTTCAGGGTGCGCCTGTGGGGCTCGGCAGTCATATCCAATGGGATAGAAGACTCGATGCGCGCTTGTCTGCGGCGATGATGTCCATTCAGGCTATCAAGGGTGTAGAGATTGGCGCAGGTTTTGAATGTGCCGTCCTTCCCGGCAGTCAAATTCATGATGAAATCTTTTTGGCGGATGGCCGCGTGCAGAGAAAGACCAACCGCGCAGGCGGACTCGAAGGCGGCATGACCAATGGCGAGAACATCGTCCTGCGGGCGGCAATGAAGCCCATTCCCACGCTGATGACGCCGCTCAAGTCCATTGACATTGAAAGCCGTGAGGCGGTGCTGGCCTGCAAGGAGCGCAGCGATACCTGTGCCGTGTCTGCCGCTTCCGTGGTCGGGGAAGCCATGACCGCTTTTGTCGTGGCGCAGGCCATCTGCGAAAAGTTTGGCGGGGATGCCTTGACGGATGTGAAGGCGGCCATGGCTGCTTACAACAAGCGCATTGGAAAGGATTGGTGCGCGCATGCGTAATGTCATTTTGATTGGCTTCATGGGCACCGGCAAGACCAGCACCGGCAAGATGCTGGCCCAGAAGCTTGGCTGTGCCTTTATTGATATGGATGTGAAAATCGAAGAGGAAGCAGGCATGAGCATCCCGGAGATTTTTGCTAAGTTCGGCGAAGAACATTTCCGCAAGTTGGAGCATGAGCTGGCACTCAAACTTTCAGCTCGCCGCAATGCGGTGATTTCGACGGGCGGCGGTACGGTGAAAAATCCTGCCAACGTGGAGGCTTTGAAGAAGAGCGGCGTCATGGTCTGCCTAAAAGCCAATGCGGACACGGTGCTGGAACGGACCCAGAACCGGGGCACCCGTCCTGTGCTGGACAAAGAGGATAAGGGCGACCGCCGTCAGGCTGTGGAAAAACTTTTGGCCGAGCGGGCGGAACTATACAAGCAGGCGGATTTTGCCGTGGACACGAGTGAACTGTCTCCCCTGCAGGTGGTGGAAATCATCGCCAAGACATTAAAGACAAGAGGTGTACTTCATGCGTAAGGTGCGTGTTGATTTAGGAGAAAAGAGTTACGATATCGTCATCGGTTACGGCATTGAACAGGAGATAAAGGATTTTGTCACGAGCGCTGGTTATAGTTCCAAGGCATTGCTCATCACCGATACGCATGTGGGGCCTCTCTACGGCAAAAAGGTGCAGGAACTTTTGAGCGAGACAGGCCTTACGGTGACCATGGTGCAGATTCCTGCCGGGGAAAGCTCCAAGAATCTCACGGTGGCCAATGAGGTGTTCACCCGCGCCATTGAATTGGGGCTGGACCGCAAGTCGCCCATCTTTGCTTTAGGCGGCGGTGTGGTCGGTGACTTGGCCGGTTTTGTGGCGGCCACCTACATGCGGGGCGTGCCCTTTGTACAGCTGCCGACAAGTTTGCTCGCGCAGGTGGATTCCAGCGTAGGCGGCAAGGTGGCGGTGAACCACGAATTGGGCAAGAACCTCATCGGGGCCTTCTACCAGCCGCAGGCGGTCTTTATGGAACTCAACTGCATGAAGACGCTGCCCCCGCGGGAAATTTATACGGGGCTTGGGGAAATCATCAAATACGGCATCATTTATGATGCGGATTTCTTTGCATTTTTGGAGGAGAACAAGGAACAGGTACTCTCCCTGGAGCCGAAAGCCCTGGTGCATATGATTGCGCGCTCCTGTGAAATCAAGGCGGCCGTGGTCAGTGAGGACGAGAAGGAAGCAGGCCTGCGCCGCATTTTGAACTTTGGACATACCATTGGCCACGCCATTGAGAAGGAGACGGAGTATGTGCGCTACAATCATGGCGAAGCTGTAGCCACCGGCATGATTGGCGCTGTCCATATCAGCCGCCAGCTGGGACTCATTGATGACGAAGCCTTTGAACGTGTCAAAAAGCTCGTGGCCGCCTACAAGCTGCCCTTGCAGGCCGGTGGTGTAACAGTGGATGGCATGTACGGTGATATTTTCCACGACAAAAAAACGGTCGGGGGCAAGGTGACCTGGGTGCTGATGAAGAAAATCGGTCAGGTCATCTGCCGCAATGATGTGCCGGCTGATGTGGTGAAGCAGGCTATGGCTGCTGTCAGCGCCTGATGATTTTGCAGGAAGTGTATCAGGGGCGTTGACTTTACCACGGTTTAATGTGATAATTAAAGACAGTTAAAATTAGATGAGCAATGAACGGGTTATATGACTCGCAGGGGAGGCTTTTTCATGAAAAAACCGATTTTTCGTGGCGCAGGTGTAGCAATCATCACTCCGTATACGGAAGATGGCATTAACTTTGAAGAACTGGGCCGGATTATTGATGACCAGATAGAGAAGCATACGGATGCCATCATCATTACGGGTACCACTGGTGAATCCGCTACCATGAGCGACGAGGAACACCGTGCTGCCATTAAGTTTGCCGTAGACCATGTGAAGGGACGGATTCCTGTCATCGCAGGTACTGGCTCCAACGAAACCAGCTATGCAGTGGAGCTTTCGAAATACGCGGAAAGTGTGGGCGCGGATGCCCTGCTGGTGGTAACGCCGTATTACAACAAATGCACCCAGAAGGGGCTGATTGCTCATTACACGGCTATTGCCGATGCGGTGAATATCCCCATCATCCTCTATGATGTACCTTCCCGTACCGGGGTTGCCATTGCTACTTCTACTTATGTGGAACTGGCTAAGCATCCCAACATCGTGGCTGTGAAGGAAGCCAATGGTGACCTGTCCAAGATTCTGCGCCTGCGCGCCGCTGTGGGCAACGACCTGGTGATTTATTCCGGCAACGACGACCAGATTGTGCCGATTCTTTCTCTGGGCGGTCAGGGCGTAATCTCCGTGCTTTCCAATGTGGCACCGCAGCAGACCCATGATATGTGCCAGGCCTTCTTTGACGGTGACACCAAGAAAGCAGAAAAGCTGCAGGTGGAATACGCAGACCTCATCGACGCACTGTTCTGCGAGGTCAACCCCATTCCCGTTAAGGTCGCGATGCGCAAGTTGGGCTATAACGCCGGCCCCCTGCGCATGCCTCTCTCAGAAATGGAACCCCAGCACGAAAAACAGCTGGAAGATGCCCTGCGCAACCATGGGCTGATTCAGTAAAAACATTAAGCCTTCCCCAGAAGGGAAGGCTTTTTTTCACGTAAGGAAGGAAACATTATGCACGGAGTATTTGATATCGTCGGGCCGGTGATGATTGGCCCTTCCAGCTCCCATACGGCAGGAGCGGTGCGCTTGGGGCTAATGGCCCGGAAGATTTTAGGCGAGGAAGCCGTGCGGGCGGAAATCAATCTGCATGGCTCCTTTGCCCGCACCTATCGGGGTCATGGTACGGATAAGGCCCTGATTGCGGGCATCTTAGGCTTTGCTCCGGAGGATGAGCGCATCCGGGATGCTCTGAATATCGCATCTGGCACAGGCCTGGAATTCAGCTTCCAGACAGTGAATTTGGAGGAAGCCCATCCCAATACGGCGGTCATCTATCTGGTGGGCAAGTCCGGCCGCATGGCCAGAGTGCGCGGTGCTTCGGTAGGCGGCGGCAACATCATGATTTCCAATATCGATGGCTATAACGTGGAACTGACCGGTCAATATCCGGCGTTGATTACAATTCACCATGACTGTCCGGGGGTTATCACCAAGGTCACGCAGATTCTGGCCCATGCGGCCGTGAACATCGCCTTTATGCGTGTGTCCCGCCAGAACCGAGGCGAAACCGCCATGATGATTATGGAATTGGATGAGGAACCCACGCCGGAAGTCATCAACGAATGCCAGCAGGCGGCTAATGTGCAATACGCTTTTGCCATTCCGGCCATTTGAGTCTTAGGAGAGTTAGGAAGCTATGTTAAACTTCAATACCATACAGGAAATGGTGGACAGAGCGGAGGAGCAGCACTGTCCCCTTCATGAAATCGTGATTCAGCGGGAAATTCATGACAGTCAAAAGACAAGGGTCGAAATCATTGCGGCGATGGAGGCTAATTGGCAGGTCATGCAGGCCTCCATTGAGCGGGGCATCAGCAATACGGAAAAATCCCTTAGCGGTCTTACGGGCGGTGATGCCAAGAAACTCTACCATTATGCCGGTAAAGGCTATATGGGGGATGAGGTGCTCAAAGCCGCCGCTTACGCTGTGGGCATCAGTGAGGTCAACGCCGTAATGGGCCGGATTGTGGCCTGTCCGACGGCAGGTTCCTGCGGCATTGTGCCGGCGGCGCTCTACGCGGCGAAAATGGAGCGAAAGCTGGCGGATGAAGATATTGTCAAGGCGCTTTTCACTGCGGCAGGCATTGGCATGGTGGTTGACCAGAACGCCAGCATTGCCGGGGCAGCGGGTGGCTGTCAGGCAGAATGCGGCACAGCCGCAGGCATGGCCGCTGGTGCTCTGGTGGAACTTGCCGGAGGAACGCCTGCGCAAATCGGCAACGCCGTGGCCCTGTCCATCAAGAATCTTTTGGGATTGGTCTGCGACCCGGTGGCCGGGCTGGTGGAAGTTCCCTGCGTGAAGCGCAACGGCTTTGCCGCTATTGAAGCTATGCTGGCGGCGGATATGACGCTGGCAGGGATTGAATCCGTCATCCCGGTGGATGAGGTCATCGATGCAATGAATCGTATCGGCAAGGCGCTGCCCAAGAGCCTGCGCGAGACGAGTGAAGGGGGCCTGGCCACTACGGCAACGGCCCAAGCCATCGAAAAGCGCATCTATAAATAAGCCTTTGCAGGCTGACGGCAGAAAAATATAAAGGTTTTTGGCAAAAAAAGTAGAATTAAATAGCCATGGACAATGTGAAAGTCGTTTAAGGAAAGAGGGAAGATTATGAACAAACTCTTCAAAATCGGTTCCCGGGCCTTGCTGGGCGCCATGGTCTGTGGCTGTTCCTATTTTGCCCCGGCGGCCGCCGCTGATGATATGGCAGCCTTTCGGGAGGCGCTGACCAAACCGGTCACGCAGGATACCCGCATCATGCGTGAGAACATCAGCTTCTTTGTGCCTTCCGGGCAGGCCAAGCTCGATGTCATGGCGCAGCATCAAAAAAATGGCTGGTGTATGGCCGGTGCTTTTGATGTACTGTTCCATGATGCAGATGGCGGCACCCTGACGGAAAAGGTCCCCTTCTTCATCGAACAGGACAAGAAGAATATGACCATCTATTACAAGATGGGCAAGAAGTGGGAAAAATTTGAGGCACCGAGTCTGGCCGCTGTTCTTACCGATGCGATTGCCACGCCAAACAGCAAGGAAATTGCTGAGACGATTGCCATGGTGAAGGACGTGAAGGTGGTGCGGGAGTCCAACACCGAGCGCACCATGTTCGTGAAATTGGACAGCAATAAGGTAGCAGATGCAGTGGCCGCCTATAATAAGGCCAATCCTGCAGACAAGGGCACGGCCGATGATGCAGAATTCCAGAAGAATGTGATGAAGTATCTGGACAAGGGCATTCGCCGCGCAGAAATCAGCTACATGTGGACGGTGGACAAGACCACCTGGCAGACTGTGACCGAGAGCACGAATCTCACGGGTGTGGTTCAGGAAACCGCCAAAGCAGTTCTCGAAGACAATGCGGTTCAGGGTAATCCGCTGCTCGAAGATATTCTGCAGACCGTTGCTTATTACAGCGATTTGAAAGAGTATACCGTATTCCTGACGCCGAAGGCTAAATCCAAACTGATGGTGCCCAAGGATGTGAAAGAGAAAGCTGTTCTCTCCAAGGATATCATCGGCGATAAGTCCAAAGATAAGAAGACGAAGAAATGAGATAACAGGGGTGCATCCAGCAAGTCAAGCCCCCCTGTAATAATTTTTGAAAAAATTATTATTTTGTGCTAAAATGATAATAGTGTGCTACGGTCTTCCTATTATTCGTTATTGCTTAGGGGGTGGGTGCTTGTTACAAATTGGTGATAAGGTGGTCTATCCAATGCATGGTGCCGGGGTAATATCCGGTATCGAAAAATGCGAGGTACTAGGTGAAGGCAGGTCCTATTATGTTCTGCAGATGCCGTTGGGGGATATGAAGGTGATGATTCCCGCAGACAAGGCAGAAAATATTGGACTGCGGGATGTGATTCCGGAAGCCCGGGTGGACGAGGTGCGTGATGTGCTTGAGGACGAGCCTGAGCGGCTGATGGGCACCTGGAACCGGCGGTATCATACGAATCTGGAACGGTTGAAGTCCGGCGATATCTGTGATGCGGCGGCAGTGACGCGCAACTTGGTTGTGCAGGAACGGGAGCGGCGCATTTCAGCAGGTGAGCGCAGGCTGCTCGATTTGGCCCGGCAGATAGTGGTCAGCGAACTCGTTTACGCTTGTGACAAGAGTCCGGCGGAAGTGGAAGTCTGGATGGATGACATCCTGGCGGCCAATAATTCCTAAAATTAAATTCTCGGATGGCTGATGTTCGTTGGCTGTCCTTCTTTTTTTACGAGGAAATCTTTGTGCTCGTGACCCCTTTAGCGTTGACATAGGCGGGGAAAATTTACTATACTTAAAGTTATGCAAGTATATCATTAAGAAAGGGGGTGAATGTATGTTAGACCGTGTTTTACGTTTTTTCATTATCCTTTTGCTGGCTATTGCCGGTGGGGCACTTCTCAATATGGCCACGCCGCTATTGACCTCTTTCATCAGTACGGAGATACTGAAAACGGAGATGGGGATTTTCAAACTGTCACTGGCAGGTTTTTTGAGCATACTCTTTGGTGCCGGAGCCGGTGCCGTTCTGGGGTTCCTGTTATCTCCCTTCTTTATCCGCAAGCTCAAAGGCTTTGCCGTGTTTGTGGAGGCCCAGCTCAACAAAATGCCTACGCATGATGTGGTGGCTGGTGCTATTGGTTTACTTATCGGACTCATTATTGCAAATTTGCTGGGGTATGCTTTCTCCAAGATTCCCGTGGTGGGCGAGTATATCCCCGTTGTGTTCAGCATTGTGCTGGGCTACCTTGGTATTCATATCATGATTAAAAAGCGCTCGGAACTGGTGGGCATTTTTGACTTTATCCCGAAATTCATGAAGGAAATGGTCAAAATCCGGGAAGCTAAGCAGGCAGCAGCGCCAAAGGCGCCGGCAGTGGAAAAAAACGAACAGCCCAGCTATAAGCTGCTGGATACCAGCGTGATTATCGATGGCCGCATTGCCGACATCTGTGAAACGGGCTTTTTGGAAGGCACGCTGTTGATTCCGGTGTTTGTGCTGGAGGAATTGCAGCATATTGCCGATTCGGCAGATGCCTTGAAGCGGGTACGCGGACGGCGCGGGCTGGATATCCTGCAGAAAATCCGTCAGGAAAGCCGCATGAAGGTAAAAATCACCGAGGAAGATTTCGAGGATATCCCCGAAGTGGATTCCAAACTGGTGCAGCTGGCCCAACAGGTCGGGGGCAAAATCATCACCAATGATTTCAACCTCAACAAAGTGGCTCAGCTCAGAGGCGTGGAGGTACTCAATATCAACGCCCTGTCCAATGCGGTGAAGCCCGTGGTTATTCCGGGTGAGAATATGCAGGTAAGCATCGTGAAATCCGGCAAGGAGGCAGGCCAGGGGGTTGCCTATCTCGAAGATGGCACCATGATTGTCGTGGAAAACGGCAATCGCTATATGGGCGAAAACATCGAAGTGGAAGTGACCTCTGCCCTGCAGACGGCGGCAGGCAGAATGATTTTTGCCAAGCCGAAAAATTAATGAACAGAGCCTTCCCCTCGGAGGGAAGGCTTAATTTCTTAGGAGTGATTGCATGGTCAGTGTTATTTTCCCCGCCGCCGGGCAGGGAAAACGAATGCAGGCTGGTATAAATAAAGTGCTCTTGACCTTAGGGGGAGAGCCTATCTTAGTGCGCACCTTAAAGATCTTCTCCGCAGTGGAAGAAGTGGGCGAGCTTATCGTCGTGGTGGCAGCTGATGAAGTCACGGCAGTGGAAGGGCAGCTGCAAAAGGTCAGCGGCTTAAAGCCTTTTCAGGTAGTGGCTGGCGGCAGTGAACGGCAGTATTCCATCTACAACGGCCTGCAGCAGGTTGCAGCGGCTGCTGATGTGGTACTGGTGCATGATGCGGCCCGGCCGTTGGTGACCGTCAAGACCATTCAGGCTGTGATTGATACGGCTCGCGCTAAGGGCGGGGCCATTGCCGCGGTGCCGGCGAAGAACACCATCAAGGTGGTGGATGCGGAAGGTCTCGTAGTGGATACACCGCCGCGCAGCACCCTTTGGGAAGTGCAGACGCCGCAGGGGTTCCGCAAGGACATTCTGATAAAGGCCAATGAAGCGGCTGTGGCCGATAACTTCTTGGGGACGGATGACGCCAGCCTCGTGGAGCGTATCGGTGCTCCTGTGGCGGTGGTGCAGAGCGATTACCGCAACATCAAAGTGACCACCCCGGAGGATTTGCTGGTGGCAGAAGCGTTCCTGAAGTGTACGGCAGAGGACGAGGCCCGCAGCCTGCAGGCTGCGGCTAAGACTGCGCGTGAGGCTTGGCTAAAGGAGGCAGAATAATGACTAGATTTGGTATGGGCTACGATGTTCACCGTCTGGTGGAAGGCCGTAAGCTCATTATCGGCGGGGTGGAAATTCCCCATACATTGGGCCTGCTGGGCCATTCCGATGCAGATGTACTGCTCCATGCGGTGGCAGATGCGCTGCTCGGGGCGGCGGCTTTAGGTGATATTGGCCGTCATTTCCCCGATACGGACCCCAGATTCAAGGGGGCTGACAGCATGAAGCTTCTGGCCCATGTGGCAGAGCTCATCAAGGAAAAAGGTTATGTCACCGGCAATGTGGATGCTACGATTGTAGCCCAGAAGCCCAAGATGAAGGATTTTATTCCCCAGATGAACGAGAATATCGCCCGTGTGCTGGGGATTGAATTAGACCAGGTGAACGTGAAGGCCACCACTGAGGAAAAGCTGGGCTTTACCGGCAGTGAGGAAGGTATCTCCGCCTATGCGGTGGCAGGTATCGAAAAGGCCTGAACTAAAGGAGAATCTCAATGTTAAAAGTTTACAATACCATGAGCCGCAGTAAGGAAGAGTTCAAACCCTTGAAAGAGGGCGAGGCCAGCATTTACTGCTGCGGTGTTACGCCCTATAACCATCCCCATATCGGCAATGCCCGTCCCTTTGTGACCTGGGACGTGATTCGCCGCTATCTGGCCCATAAAGGCTATAAGGTGCGTTATATCCAGAACTTCACGGATGTGGATGACAAGATTATTCGTACGGCCAATGAAGAAGGTGTGAAGTGGAGCGACATTTCCGGCCGCTATATTGACGCCTATTTCAAGGCTATGGATGCGCTTAATGTCAAGCGTGCGGATATTTATCCGCGCGTCAGCGAAACCATTCCCGACATCATCGCTATGGTGCAGAAACTCGTGGACAAGGGTTATGCCTATGCTGTGGATAATGGGGATGTGTTCTATCGCGTGGAAAAATTTGCCGGTTATGGCAAGCTGAGCGGCCGCAAGCTCGAGGATATGCAGGCTGGTGCCCGTATTGATGTGGACGAGCGCAAGGAACATCCCATGGACTTCGCCCTCTGGAAGGCAGCCAAGCCCGGCGAACCGAGCTGGGACAGCCCCTGGGGAAAAGGCCGTCCGGGCTGGCATATCGAGTGCTCCACGATGTCTTTGAAATACCTCGGTGAGAAGTTTGACTTCCATGGCGGCGGCAGCGACCTTATCTTCCCGCATCATGAAAATGAGATTGCCCAGAGCCAAGCCTGCATTGGGGATGAACACAGTTTTGCCCAGTATTGGCTCCACAACGGCTTTATCACGATTCACAACGAGAAGATGTCCAAGTCCAAGAATAACTTCTTCACGGTTAAGGATATCCTCGCCGAATATCCGGGCGAAGTCGTGCGTTTCTTCATCCTGCAGACCCATTACAGAAGCCCACTGGATTTCAGCGACGAGCGCCTCAAGGAAGCACAGACCAGCCTCAATCGTCTGGCGCAGTCCAAGGGCTTTATGGACGAACTGCTGGCCAAGACCGGTTCTAGCGATACGGCTAAGGATTTGGCGGAAAAGGCTGCCGGTTACGTCAAGGAATTCCATGAGGCCATGGATGATGACTTCAACACGGCTCTGGCTATCAGCCAGATTTTTGCCCTGTCCAAGGACATCAACATCTACTATCAGGATGTCATGAACAAGGGCATAGCTTTCGACAGCGAAAACTTTGCCAAGGTGGCAGAAAGTTACAAGCTCATGACGGGCATTATCGGCATCTTCGAGCAGGATGAAGCCGCTGATGATGAACTGGCAAATAAGCTCATGGACTTAATCATCAACATCCGTCAGGATGCCCGCAAGGAAAAGAACTGGGCTTTAGCGGACAAGATTCGCGATGAGCTCAAAGAAGCTGGGGTAATCCTCGAAGATACCCCCAATGGAGTACGGTGGAAAAAGGCATGAAGTTTGACCATTTTAAGATGCTGGTGGAAATGATGTTCCAGCCGGACGGCGACGGGGGCATACTCCAGCGTTACAAAGATGTGGATGTAAAGCAGCTTCACCCGTTGGTGCTTGCCTATGTGGGGGATGCTTACTTCCATCTCTATATGCGTACCCGCCTGCTGTCCTACGAGCAGGCCAAGGTACAGGCCCTGCACTCCTTCAGCGCCCAGATGGTTTCGGCGGTCTGGCAGGCCAAAGCCTATCAGGGTATCGAGGACAAGCTGACCGAGGAGGAGAAGGCCATTTATCGCCGGGGCCGCAATGCCAAGAGCCATGCTCCGCGCAGTGCCTCTGTTGCTGAGTACCATGCCAGTACCGGTTTTGAGGCCCTGCTGGGCAGTCTCTATCTTTCGGAGCAGAATGAACGGCTCTATGAGATTGCGGAAATGTCTTTCCAGATTATATCCCAGGCTATGATGAAGGAAATTCGGGAGAAGAAATCATGATTAAAGTAAAACTCTTAAATTATACGCCGGAGCCGGAGCGGGCGGTGGCTATGGCTGCCCGCCTCTGTTATTCCGCCAGCGGTGCAGAGGAACTGGCGGAAAAATTAAGCGATGAGAAGGTTAAGGAAATGGTGCGCCGCATGGTGGCTTTGGGCCATGGCTCCACCCTCGAACACGCCAGCTTCACCTTCGGCATTGAAGGTGTGAGCCGTGTGCTGACCCATCAGCTCGTGCGTCACCGCATCGCTTCCTATGACCAGCAGTCCCAGCGCTATGTGGCTGCGCATGGCTTCCAGTACATCACGCCGCCCTCCATTGCGGAAAAGCCGGAAGCTTTGGCTAAATATGAAGCATTGCTCGAGGAAATCCGCAAGACCTATGACGAACTGACGGAAATGGGCGTGCCCAAGGAAGATGCCCGCTATGTGCTGGCCAATGCCACGGAGACGAAGATTCTCGTGACCATGAATGCCCGCAGCCTCATGCACTTTTTCAATCTGCGCTGCTGCAACCGGGCCCAGTGGGAAATTCGGGACATGGCTTACAAGATGTTGGCCGAAGCCAAGAAGGTGGCACCGACCCTGTTCTTCAATGCCGGGGCCAGCTGTGTCAACACCGGCCGCTGCCCGGAAGGGGCCATGACCTGCGGCAAGCTCAGTGAAATGCTGAAACTGCGGGAGAAAGAATAAAACAATGAAAAACGATAACAAAAAAGATGTAACGCGCAATAAAAAACGCGACAACAAGAAAACGGGGCGCGAAGGAACCCGGAAAAATGCTTACACAGAGCGGGCAAATCGGGAAAATTTGACCCGTCAAAAATTGACCAGTCAGGTACTAGCCCAGGAAGCCCGCAAAAATCAGGACGGCCAAAACCAGCGGGAACTGCCCGAAGATGTGCTGATTGGCCGCAATGCCGTGACCGAAGCCCTGCGCGCTGGCCGTGGCATCAACAAGATTCTGCTGGCTGACGGCGACCGCGAAGGTCAGGTCAGTGAAATCACAGCTCTGGCCAAGGAGCGCGGCATCATTCTGCAGTTTGTGGAACGCAGCAAGATTGAATCCATCGCTGGCGGTTTGCGCCACCAGGGTGTACTGGCCTATGTAGCACCTGTGGCCTATGCCGAACTTGAAGATATCTTAGCCAAGGCAGAGGCTGCTGGGGAGCCGCCCTTCCTGCTCTTGCTCGATGAACTCGAAGACCCGCATAATCTTGGCGCCCTGCTGCGTACAGCTGACGCAACAGGCGTTCATGGTGTGCTGATTCCCAAACGCCGCAGTGTGCCACTTACGGCCACGGTGGCCAAGACTTCGGCCGGGGCCGTAGAATACGTGCCAGTGGCCCGTATCGGCAACATCTCCCAGACGCTGAAAGCGTTGAAGGAAAAAGGCTTTTGGGTGGCCGGTGCCGATATGGACGGCAGCCAGAATTATTATGAGGCTGACCTTACGGGACCGCTGGTTCTCGTGGTGGGCAGCGAAGGCAAGGGCATGGGCCGTCTTACCAAGGAACAGTGCGATTTTATCGTCAAGATGCCCATGGTCGGCAAAATTAACTCCCTCAATGCTTCGGTGGCAGGCTCTATTCTGATGTATGAATCCATGCGTCAGCGTTTAGCCAAGAAAAATTGAATACATATTGGGGAATATGTATTATAGGGACTTGAGTCCCGAAACCTTTCTTGACTTTGGCAAGGGAATAGAGTTATAATCAAGTCGTATTAGGGGATTGTAAGAAAGTGAAAACTGGGGAAGTTTTCAGTAAAGGGGAACGTGCGATGGAAGCAGAACAAACTACCGAAGATTTATTCGTCGAAGAAATCTACAGTGAATTCGCCAAACTAACGGATGAAGATATTCTGCTCGCAATCAAAGACAACAACGACAAGGCGGCACTCGATTACTTGATTAACAAGTATCGTAATTTCGTGCGCGCTAAGGCTCGTTCGTATTTTTTGATTGGGGCAGACCGTGAGGACATCATTCAGGAGGGCATGATTGGCTTTTACAAAGCGATTCGGGATTTTCGCAATGACAAGCTGTCGTCCTTCCGGGCATTTGCAGAGCTGTGTGTGACCCGGCAGATTATCACTGCCATCAAGACGGCCACCCGGCAGAAGCATATTCCACTGAATTCGTATATCTCTCTCAACAAGCCCATCTATGATGAGGATTCGGACAGAACCCTGCTGGATGTGCTGTCGGGGGTGAAGGTAACAGACCCGGAGGAACTCGTTATCAGCCGGGAAGAATTCGTGGACATTGAAAAGAAGATGGAAGAAATCCTCTCCGATTTGGAGTGGAAGGTGCTTATGAGTTATCTGGATGGCAAGAGCTACCAGGAGATTGCTGAGGACTTGCACCGCCATGTCAAATCCATCGATAACGCTTTGCAGCGTGTGAAGCGCAAGCTGGAGAAGTACATGGAAAAACGGGGCGATGAGCTCGATGTTACCACCATCTACCGTGGATTGAGTTCCATTAACCGCCGCTTGCGGGGCGTGGACGAAGACGATTATCTACGCTGAAATCATCATAAGTAATAAGAATTGACAGGTCAATTTTGACCTGTCAATTTTTTTCTGCTATAATGTCTGTAGTTTCCGAGCAAAAATATCTAAGGCCTTTGGGCTATGATATTGAGCCAGAACGCAGAGCGTTCTCAGGGCGTGGCGAGAAATTGCCGCACCTTCCTCATTTGAAAAGGAGCTGAAGACAAATGAAAAAAGTTTTGGTCTGGATAGTGGCAGCACTATCCCTGCTAACTGTGGGCTGCGGTAGTGAGCAGGCCCGGCCGGAGCAGAAAGACAGGAATGTGGAATTGCATGTGGCAGCGGCAGCCAGTCTTACCGATGTAATGCAGGAGATAGCGGCTGCTTACGAAAAGGAACATCCCCATGTCAAAGTGGTCTTTAACTTTGGCAGTTCCGGTGCCCTGCAGCAGGCCATCCAGAACGGCGGTCAAACGGATTTATTCTTCTCGGCGGCCCAGAAGCAGATGAATGCCTTGGAAAAGGATGGGCTGCTGGCCGAGGGAACCCGCAGGGATTTGCTCATCAATGAAGTGGTGCTGATTGTGCCTGCAGAGGGCGGCAAGTCCTTGCAGGATTTTAAGGAGCTGACCCGGGCGGATATTCAGCATATTGCCTTAGGAGAACCTAAGGGTGTGCCTGTGGGCCAGTATGCGGAGGAAGTATTTACCTCACTGGGCATACTTGAGGCCATAAAGGGGCGGGCCGTCTATGGTTCCGATGTGCGCCAGGTGCTTTCCTGGGTGGAAACCGGTGATGCGGACTGCGGCGTGGTCTATGCTACGGATGCAGCGGTGTCGAAAAAAGTCAGGGTGGCAGCGAAGGCCCCGGCAGGCAGTCATAAGCCCATTGTTTATCCGGCTGCCATGCTGAAGGACAGCAAGCATCCGGAGGCAGCCAAAGATTTTTTGAACTTTGTGGGCAATGATGATAATAAGAAGTTATTTGCAAAATATGGTTTTGAGGTAAAATAAATGGAATGGTCACCGCTGATTATCACCTTGCAGACGGCAGGGGCGGCAACGGTGGCAACGTTCTTTCTCGGCATTGGCCTGGCCCTGCTGGTGGTGCGTATGCGCCGTTTTCAGGGGCTGGCTGATGCCGTTATTACGTTGCCTATGGTGCTGCCGCCTACCGTGGTGGGCTTTTTCCTGCTGCTGCTGTTAGGCAAGCGCAGTGTCATTGGGAAGTTTTTATTGCAGTTCGATATCAATCTGGTCTTTACCTGGAAGGCGGCGGTTATTGCGGCCATTGTGGTGTCTTTGCCGCTGATGTACCGCACGGCCAGAGGTGCGTTTGAACAGCTCGACCCCAATATCATCAGTGCGGCCCGCACCCTTGGCGTATCTGACTGGCGCATCTTCTGGCATATCCTGCTGCCCAATGCCCGGGGCGGAATTCTGGCCGGGCTGGTACTATCCTTTACCCGCGCCTTAGGGGAATTTGGGGCCACCATTATGTTTGCCGGCAATATTCCCGGCGTAACCCAGACCATGAGCACGGCCATCTATGCTGCTGTGCAGGCCAATGACTACGATTTGGCCGGACAGTGGGCTGTGATTATCGTGGCCTTTTCGCTGTTCTTTGTCCTGCTGCTGAACTGGTGGCTGGCTCGGCAGACGAAGGGAGGGGCCTTATGGAGCTGACGGTGAATATCGAAAAACAGCTGCGCAATTTCACCCTGCAGGCCGATTTTTCCCTGCGTGATGAGGTGTTCGCCCTGCTGGGGGCTTCGGGCTGCGGCAAGAGCATGACGCTGAAATGTATTGCGGGTTTGGAAAAACCGGACAAGGGCAGGATTGTGCTCAACGGCCGCGTACTCTACGACAGCGAAGCGGGCATAAACTTAAAACCACAGCAGCGCAGGGTGGGCTATCTCTTCCAGAATTATGCGCTCTTTCCCAACATGACCGTGGCGGAAAATATCGCCTTTGTGGCTGGCGGCAGCCGTGCGGAAAAACAGCGCAGGACGGCAGAGAATCTGGCCCGGTTTAAGCTGGGGGGCCTGGCGGGAGCTTATCCCCATGAGCTTTCCGGGGGCCAGCAGCAGCGGGCAGCCCTGGCCAGAATTCTGGCAGCGGACAATGAACTGCTGCTGCTCGATGAGCCCTTTTCGGCGCTGGATAGCTATCTGAAATGGCAGCTGGAAATGGAACTTACGGCTGTGCTGCAGGACTACCATGGCGCGGCGCTATTGGTGTCCCATGACCGCGGAGAGGTCTACCGCCTGGCTAATAGAATTGCCGTCATCAATCAGGGAAAGATGGAGGCGGTGCATACCAAGCAGGGGCTGTTCCAAAGTCCGGACACTTTAGCGGCAACTCTCCTTACGGGCTGCAAGAATGTATCGGCAGCCCGCAGGCTGGCAGCGGATAGAATTTATGCGGAGGACTGGCAGCTGGAACTGCAGGTGGCAGGTCAGGTGCCGGAAAATCTCCGCTACGCCGCAATCCGGGCCCATTTTATGGAAATTAAGCCGAAGATGCAGGAAAATACCTTTGCGATGGACGTGGTCAATGTGGTCGAAGATGTGTTTTCCTATCTTGTGATGCTGCGGCGTCAGGGAACCGAGGCGCGCCCTTTGCGCTGGGAGCTTTCCAAGGAGGAATGGCGCCGCCTTAAGGAACCGGCGGTACTCTATCTTTATTTCCCGCCGGAGAAGATTATGTTAATGGAGCGATAAAAGTGTTTCGAAATATCATGCACCATAAAGCAAGTTCATGCAGCGACTGTGCCAAGCTCTGCTGCACGAAAATCGAAAATTTCAGTGTCAAGGTGGGCAGCCTGACCATTTTTGAGGATGTGAATCTGCATCTGCATTGCGGCCAGCTGACGGCTTTGATTGGCCCTAATGGTGCCGGCAAGAGCACCCTGCTTAAGGCCATCTTGGGTGAGATTCCCCATAAGGGAAATCTCCATTATGCGGCGGCTGACGGGCGGCGCACAGGGCAGCCGATTATCGGCTATGTGCCCCAGTATCTGAATTTTGATGTGAGCGCGCCCATCAGCGTCATGGATATCTTTCTGGCCTGTCTGACGGATAAGCCCGTGTGGCTGACCTCCGGCCGGAAACTGCGGCCCCGGGTGCTCAAAAATCTGGCGCGGGTCCGGGCGGAACATCTGATTGACCGGCGCTTAGGTGCTCTGTCCGGCGGGGAATTGCAGCGGGTGCTGCTGGCATTGGCGCTTGACCCGCTGCCGGATTTATTGCTGCTTGATGAGCCGGTGTCCGGCGTGGACCAGAATGGTTTGGAACTTTTCTATGAGATACTGGCGGAACTGCGGGAGCAGGAGGACATGGCCATCCTGCTCATCTCCCATGACCTCAATATGGTGGCCAAACACGCCGACCAGGTCGTGCTGTTGAACAAGGGTATTGTCAACAGCGGCACGCCGGAGGAAGTATTTGCCGATGCGCGGACGCGGCAGATTTTTGGCCTGCTGGCAGGATTTAACCAGGAGGCGGATAAATGATGGAAATGATTTACAGTCTGATGGATACGCTCTTGCCCTTTGATTGGGCGGCCTATACCTTTATGAAGCATGCCTTTCTAGCCATTTTGTGCATTACGCCGCTCTTTGGCCTGTTGAGTACCATGGTGGTTTCAAACCGCATGGCCTTCTTTTCCGATTCCTTGGGACATGGTGCCTTTACCGGTATTGCCATCGGCGTGCTGCTCGGTTCGGTGTCGCCGCTGTTTTCTCTGATTATTTTTTCCGTGGCCTTTGCGGTGTTCATCACCTATATCAAGAACAAGAGCACAGCTTCCACGGATACGATTATTGGCGTCTTTTCGTCCACGGCCATTGCCTTGGGCCTTATGATTATGAGCCGGGGCGGGGGCTTTAATAAGTTTTCGTCCTTTCTGATTGGCGATGTGCTGAGCATCACCGTGGAGGATTTGCAGGGGCTGCTCGTCGTGGTGGCCGTCGTGCTCCTTGGCTGGGCGGTACTCTTTAACCGTCTGCTGGTGCTTTCCATTAACTCCGCTTTTGCCCGCAGCCGGGGCATCAGCACCTTCTGGGTCGAGAGTCTCTTTGCGGCACTGCTGGCCGTGGTGGTTTCCGTGAGTATCCAGTGGGTGGGCATTCTGATTATCAATGCCCTGCTGGTCTTGCCCGCGGCAGCGGCCCGCAATGTGACCAATACGGTGAAAAGCTATCAGCTCCTGTCGGTGGCCATTGCCCTGACGGCCGGCATCAGCGGGCTGCTCCTGGCCTACTACTGCAATATGGCTGCCGGTGCTACCATCGTGGTGCTCTCCGCGCTGATTTTCTTTGTGACCCTGCTCTTAAAGTCCCGCTTTGCCCGTTAAGAGCATAAAAAAGGCGATGTGGCAAATGCCACATCGCTTGCAGAAGGGGAACGCCTTGCGCTTTGGGGAACTAACTGCATAAAGGGGAAGTTCCTTAAGCGCACATTGATTGGTAACCTAAGATGTATTATTCGCGATGTCCCCGGAAAAATCCTTTTTTTCGGGGACATTTTATTAGAGATTATTGAGAATCCTGTGCTAAAATCGGCGCCAGCTCCTGCTCGTCCGGTGTGATGTACAGGGTTTTTTGATTGGTGAAGATGACGAAGCCGGGCTTGCTGCCGGAGGGCTTTTTCACGTAGCGGATTTCCGTGTAGTCCACGGGAACTTTGGACGAACCCTGGGCCTTGCTGAAATGCGCCGCTATCTGGGCGGTGAGCAGCAGGGTCTCTTCGCTGATTTCTTCGCCGCCATTGCGCAGGATGACATGGGAGCCGGGAATGTTCTGCGTATGGAACCAGGTGTCGTTAAAGCTGGCGGTCTTGCAGGTGAGCTTGTCGTTCTGGTAGTTGTTCTTGCCCACGAGAATCTGCGTGCCGTCGGGCGCCGTGAAGCGGAAGGGATGGGAGGGCTTGTCGTTGTTCTTGCGCTTGAGCTTCTCCCGCAGGTAGCCGCCTTCTACGAGCTCGTTATGGATTTCGGCGATTTCTCCAAGGCTGGAGGAGGCCAAAAGCGATGCTTCAATGCTTTCGAGATAGGCGATGGCCGCCTCACATTCTTGACGCTGTACCTGCAAGAGTTCCTGCGCCCGCTTGAGCTTGTCGTACTTCTTGTAGCAGAGCTGCATGTTCTGAATGATGGTGAAGCGCTGGTCGAGCGGAATGGTGATTTCCTCCCCGGTTTCGCTGTAAATGTTGACTACCGTGATGGCGGCATCCTCGTGGTCGTTGTACTGATACTGATAGGTCATGAGGTTATCGCCGCGGATTTTGTATTCCTCGGCATTTTCGGCGGCGGCGATTTCCTCATCCAGTTTCACGAGCTTGTTTTCGGCCCGGTGCAGTTCGTTTTTCACGAGTTTCTTGAAGCGGTCCTTGTCCGGCAGCACATAGCTGCCGGAGAGGGCACTGGCCTTTTCGAGCATGGCGCTGACGGTGGGAAATTCCAACGTGACGGCCTGCGGCAGATAGTGCAGGGGGAAGGAGGCCATGGCGAGGATTTTCTGGTTCTGGTCCATCAGGATGACGGGCTGGGGATGTTCCTCCTGGGCGGCATCCCGGATTTCGGCTAAAGCTGCAGACAGGGATTCATAGTCCACATCTTCGAGCTCGTGCAGGCGGGTGCTCGGCGCAAGGCCTGCACCGAAGCAGGTTTCCTTGGCCGAAACCGGGCCAAAGCCCATGCAGGCGCCCAAGATGGCCTTGTCGAGCCGTTCCTCGCTGTCGGTATTGCGGATGCGCTCCATGACCTCCGGCAGGGGGCTCGTGAATAAGTCCAGCTTGTCCTGTCCCGGCGGGAGTTCATATTTATCACCGGGCAGCACCGTGCGCACCCGGCTGCTGTTGGTGCCGATTTTGCGCAGGGCGTCGATGATGGTGCCGTCCTGAACGAGGATGATGTTGCTGTACTTGCCCATAAGCTCCATGACCAATGTCTTGGTGACAATCCGGCCACCGGCGGCGATGGAGTCCACATCCATCAGAATGATGCGGTCGAGGCCGTGCTGGCGGAAACCGGCAATGCGGCCCGTTTCGAGCTGTTTTCTGAGCACCATGCAGAACACCGGCGGTTCCGGCGGATTTTCTAAAGTCTTAGCCATGAGATGGGCGGCAGGATTCTGGGAATTGATGCTGATATGCAGCTGCTGATTATGTCCCGGCTGACGGATGGACAGCACGATGGACTGCTTGTTGGGCTGGGTTATCTTGTCAATGCGGCCGCCGGCCAGGGCGTTGTTGAGCTCCTGAACCAAAGGGCGCATGGAAAAGCCGTCAAGACTCATAGTTATAGCTCCTTAAAATTTGCAAGAATAGAATAAAATCTATTATAGCATTGCGGAAATAGAGGGTCAAATCCTCCATGGACAAATTGACCTGCTTTTGCTACAATAATATATCGAGTTATATTTTGCAAAAGGAATGAACATAGAAGTATGAAGATAATAAATGGCAAAGCCCAGCGCTATGTCAAATTTTTGGTTTATGGCTGCCAGATGAACGTGGCTGACGCCGAACGCATGGCAGGACAGCTGGCTGATATCGGCTATGAGCGCCTCGCCGATGATGCGCCGATGGAAGATGCGGACCTTCTCATCATCAATACCTGTGCCGTGCGTGAAACGGCGGAGGACAAGGTCTATGGCAAAATCGGGGAAATCAAGAACATCAAGCGCAAGAATCCGCAGCTGATTTTCGGTATCACCGGCTGCATGGCCCAAAAGGAGAGCGATAAGCTCATCAAGCGGGCACCGCATATCGACTTTGTGCTCGGTACGGGCAAGGTGCATGAACTCAACTCAGTCGTGCAGGAAATTGAACGCGAACACGGTCATGTGGTCAATACGGAACTGGATGCCAAGACGGCACCGGCTATCGCCGAAGACCTCCGCGTAGCCCGTGATGGCAAGCTGTCGGCCTGGATTCCCATCATGTATGGCTGCAACAACTTCTGCACCTACTGCATTGTGCCCTATGTGCGCGGCCGTGAGCGTAGCCGCCGTCCCGAAGATGTGGTGAAGGAAGTCGAGCAGGCTGTGGCACAGGGCTATAAGGAAGTCACCTTGCTAGGCCAGAACGTCAACTCTTACGGCAAGGACCATAAGCTTGCGACCTTTGCCGAACTCTTAAAGATGGTGGACAAGGTGGAAGGCATTAAGCGGGTGCGCTTTATGACCTCTCATCCCAAGGATTTGAGCGACGAAGTGATTGAGGCCATTGCCACGGGCGAGCACCTTTGCGAGCATATCCATCTGCCGGTACAGTATGGCAGCAACCATCTCTTGAAGGCGATGAACCGTGTTTATACGGTGGAAAGTTACAAGGAACTCGTGCGCAAAATCCGCGCCCGCTTGCCGCAGGCATCACTTACAACGGACCTTATTGTGGGCTTCCCGGGCGAAACGGAAGACGATTTTGCGCAGATGCTGGATTTCTTAAAGGAAATCCGTTACGATTCGGCCTATACCTTTATCTACTCCAAGCGCAGCGGCACGCCAGCAGCCACCATGGACAATCAGGTGGATGATGATGTGAAGAAGGAACGGCTCAACGCCTTGATGGCCGTGCAGAATCAGATTAGCCTCGAGAAGAATCAGGCGTTACTCGATTCGGTTATGGAAGTTATGGTCGAAGGCCCCAGCAAGAATGATGAATCCGTCTGGACAGGCCATACGAGAACGAATAAAATCGTGCTTTTCAATCATCAGGATGAGCAGCCCGGTGATTTTATCAATGTGAAGATTACGCACCCGCAGACCTGGGTGTTAAAAGGTATTCGTGTGTAATATAGATTAGGAGAGCTCCCTCAGGCGAGGGAGCTTCTGCCGTTATTTTATCAATTTTAGTGGAGGTGCAGTGCTTACATGGAATTAACACCCATGATGCAGCAATATCTGGCCACCAAGGAACAGCATCCCGAGGCCATTCTCTTTTTCCGTTTGGGTGATTTTTACGAAATGTTCTTTGATGATGCCCGCATTGTGTCCAAGGAACTGAGCCTGACGCTTACAAGCCGCAATGGCAATACGGATAAGGCGCCCATGTGCGGCGTGCCCTATCATGCGGCCGAAGGCTATATCAATAAACTCGTGAGCCGCGGCTACAAGGTCGCCATTGCCGAGCAGATTGGCGACCCCAAGGCCAAGGGGCTGACTAAGCGCGAAATCATCAAGGTTATCACGCCGGGCACGGTACTGTCTGAATCCGCGCTCAAGGATTCGGCCAACAACTATATCGCGCTGGTTTACGAGCGGGAGGAACAGATTATCTTAGCCGGCGCCGATATTTCCACCGGGGAATGTTTCTATGGTATCTATGGCGGTGGCAGCCGGGAGCAGATGCTCTACGATGAGCTTTACCGTCTGGCTATGCCGGAGCTTCTGGTGGTGGGCAAGCCCTCCTTTATGGCGAGTCTCAAGGAATTTACGGATTTGCGCCTGCCCGCAACCTCCTATACCATGATTGACGAAATCTCGCCGGCGGTGGAGGACCGGATTATCGAGCATTTCGTCGCTGATGTGCGGCCAAGTGACGAGGGGGCCAAGGAAGCGGTGGCAACCCTTCTCGATTACCTCCATGATACGGTGATGACGGATTTGACGCATCTTAATCAGCTGAGCTTTCTTGATGCTTCGGAAAATCTCGTCATTGACACCTATACCCTGCGGAATCTCGAAATCACGCGCAATCTGCGGGACGGAGGCAAGAAGGATACCCTGCTCGATGTGCTCGATTTCACCAACACCGCCATGGGCAGTCGCCTCCTGAAAAAATGGCTCGAATATCCGCTCTTAAACATCCTGCCCATCAATCAGCGTTTGGATGCAGTGGACGAACTCACGAAGGACTTTGCCCTGCGCGGGGGGCTTAGGGAAGCCTGCAAGGATA
This sequence comes from Selenomonas ruminantium AC2024, assembly GCF_000687995.1. Classification (NCBI taxonomy): domain Bacteria; kingdom Bacillati; phylum Bacillota; class Negativicutes; order Selenomonadales; family Selenomonadaceae; genus Pseudoselenomonas; species Pseudoselenomonas ruminantium. Next base: position 2,271,498 of record NZ_JIAC01000001.1, on the reverse strand, counting down.
TTCACGACTTTGAGCGTTTGCTTACACGCATTGAGGTGGGCACGGCTAACGCCCGCGACCTTATCGCCCTTAAAATCTCCTTGATGAGCCTGCCTGCCATTAAGAATAAGATGGCAAGTGTAGAGGCCAATGTGCTGATGAATTGCCAGCAAAATATCCATGTATTTGACGATTTGGTGGATTTACTCCAGCGTTCCATCGTGGAAGAACCAGGCATTTCCCTGCGTGATGGTGGCATCATCAAGGACGGTTACAATGCAGACCTCGACGAATACCGGCGCATTGCCCATGACAGCAAGTCCATGCTGCAGGAAATCGAGGAGCGCGAGAAGGAAGCGACGGGCATCAAGTCGCTCAAAATCGGCTATAACAAGGTCTTTGGCTACTATATCGAAGTGCGCCACAGCGGCGCGGATTTGGTGCCGGATAGATATATCCGCAAGCAGACCTTGGCCAACGCCGAGCGTTATATCACGGAAGAACTCAAGGAGTTTGAAACCAAGATTCTCGGCGCACAGGAAAAGATTGTCAGCATTGAGTACAATCTCTTTACCGAAGTACGCGAGGTCATCAAGAGCCGCCTGACGGAGATTCAGGGCACGGCCCATGAAATCGCCATCGTCGATGTGCTCACGAGTCTCGCCGAAGCCGCTGTCGCCTATAACTATGTGCGGCCTCGCATGGCAAATAACGGCGAAATTGATATCAAGGATGGCCGCCATCCGCTCGTGGAACGGATTCTGACGCGCGACCTCTTTGTGCCCAATGATACGAAACTCAACCATAGCACCTGTGAAATCATGCTGATTACCGGTCCGAACATGGCAGGTAAATCGACCTATATGCGGCAGACCGCGCTCCTTACGCTGATGGCGCAGATTGGCAGCTTTATTCCGGCGCGGGAAGCCACGATTTCGCCGGTGGATAGAATCTTTACCCGTATCGGCGCCAGCGATGACCTCGTCAGCGGGCAGAGTACCTTTATGGTGGAAATGAACGAGGTGGCGCAGATTCTCAAATACGCTACGAAGAACAGTCTCGTCATCCTCGATGAAATCGGCCGCGGCACGAGTACCTTTGACGGTATGAGCATTGCCCGCGCCGTGATTGAACATATCGAGCAGAAGGTTCATGCCAAGACGCTCTTTGCGACGCATTATCATGAACTTACGGATTTAGAAGACGATATCGTGAAGAATTACTGCGTGGCCGTAAAAGAGCGTGGCACGCAGGTGGCCTTCCTGCGGCGCATTGTGCCCGGGGCGGCCGATAAATCCTATGGTATCCATGTGGCGCGGCTCGCAGGTCTGCCTAAGAGCGTGACCAAGCGGGCGGAGGATATTCTCGCTGAACTCGAGTCGGAAGCGGTAGCCGCTGTGCCCGCAGCGGAAAGTGTCAAGCCGGCAGAAAAGCAGGCTCCAGCTTCCATGGATATGATGGGCTCGCTCTTTGCGAACAGCCTGAGCGACAAACTGCTCGCACTCGATGTAATGACCATGACCCCGCTCGAGGCCATGAATGAACTCTATAAACTGCAGGAGCAGGCGAAAAGGGAGGCAGGACAGGCATGACGAAAATTCATGTGCTTGACGATAACACCATCAACAAAATCGCCGCCGGCGAAGTGGTGGAGCGTCCGGCATCGGTTATCAAAGAACTTATAGAAAACGCCATGGATGCAGGGGCAACCCGCATCGAAGTCGAAATCATGGCAGGCGGCACATCCTTTATGCGGGTGACGGATAACGGCAAGGGCATGAGTAAAGAAGATGCCTCCGTGGCCATCCTGCGCCACGCTACGAGCAAGATTCAGGAAGTGTCGGACCTCAACAGCATTTCCACCATGGGCTTCCGTGGCGAGGCCCTGCCGACGATTGCTTCCGTGTCCCGTTTTACCATGCTGACCCGTGAGCCGGGCAGTGATTTGGGGACGAAAGTGGAAATCAGCGGCGGCAAGGCGCCGGATATTATCGAAATGGGCTGCAATGTGGGCACGAGCATCAAGGTGGAGGATTTGTTCTTCAATACGCCCGCCCGCAAGAAATTCCTCAAGACCAACCATACCGAGGGCGGCAAAATCAACGATTTCATCATCAAGCTGGCGCTGTCCCGTCCCGATATAGCCTTTCAGTTTATCAACAACAATAAGACCTCGGTGGTGACGCCGGGCAACGGCAATCTCTACGATACCGTCCAGGCGATTTACGGCGGGCAGGTGGCGGACTCTTTGCTGACCCTTAACCTGGAGGACGAAGACCTGAAAATTTCGGGTTTTATCACCAAGCCCTCGATGCTCAAAAGTTCCCGCACCTGGCAGACCTTTATCGTCAATGGCCGTATCATTCAGAACCGCGCCATTGCCAAGGCGATTGACAACGCCTACCGCTCGCTGATTCCGAAAAGCGGCTTCCCCTTCACGGTGCTCAAAATCGAAGTGCCGCAGCGCACGATTGATGTCAACGTCCATCCGCAGAAAAGCGAGATGAAGTTCGAGGACGAGAGCCGTATCTTTAAGGCTGTTTATAAGTCGGTCTTAGATGCCATTCGTCCAAGTTCCGGCAATCTGACGGAAGTGGCGGCAGTCGTGGAAAAGCCCAAAGTGAAATACTCGATGGAACCCATGCAGTTTGTACCCGCCAGTTCCCCGGCACCGCAGGTGAGCACGTCACGACCTGCACAGGGAAGTTACCAGCCCAAGACCATTTATGAAGCAGTCAGCCGTCCAGCCGTGAAGCCTGCGGTAAGCTTTGCCGAAGCACAGGCAAAGCTGCAGCAGGAACGGCAGGTACATTATCAGCAGGCCGAGCGCCATAACGAGGTGGCAGATGGTCAAAATATTGACAAGTCAAATTCTGACATGTCAAATGACCCGTCAAAAATTGACATGTCAACTGCTGACCCGTCAACGGTAGAGCAGCCTATGGAAAATACGGGGCGCATGATTCCCATTGGGCAGGTGGACTTGACCTATATCATCGCGCAGGATTTGAAAGGGCTATACATTATCGACCAGCACGCCGCTCATGAGCGCATTCTCTTTGATAAGCTCTCGGCTATGGCCGATGGCATTCCATCCCAGCAGCTTTTGGTGCATCAGCTTTTGACCTTTGACCGCAAAGAAGCGGCCTTGGTGGAGGACAACAAGGAACTCTTTGCCAAATTGGGATTCCATTTGGAGGCGGCAGGCGACTTTGACTACCGCCTGATGGAAGTGCCTGCCGATGTACCCGTGGGAGAGGCCGAGGATATTATCCGGGAAATCCTCACGGATTTGGGCAATATGCATGAGACAACGGCCAAGGAAATCCGTCAGGCGTGCCTCGCGACAACTGCCTGCCGGGCGGCGATTAAGGCCGGCGAGGAACTCAATATGCGGCAGATGGAGATTTTGCTCGATGAGCTTTCTACAACGGCCTTTCCCTATACCTGCCCCCATGGACGCCCTACGATTTTGAAATTCAGCAGTGAAGATTTAGCCAAGATGTTCAAGCGGACAGGCTTTGGCTTTTGAGAAAGTGTGGATAGATATTGAACGAAAATAAATTGCCGGCCATAGCGACCACTGGCCGCAAATGGAACCGCCCCAGTGAAAAACTGGCCCGGGAAATGGCAGAGCGGCTGCATATTCCCTACGCCGAACGCGGGCGCACGAATATACCCGAGCTTTGCCAGAGTTATGACGCCAAGTTTGCATTGGTGGCGAAAAAAGGCCTGCTGACGCTCGTGACGCCGGAAGCAGAACTTTTCTTTCATCCAAATATGGCCCATCTGCGCTTGAAAAACCTGCGCTTCGGTGATGGCGACCGCATGGCCGAAGCCATGGACTTAAAGCCGGGCATGGATGTGCTCGACTGTACATTGGGGTTCGGCGCCGATGCCATTGTGGCCAGCTCCGTGGTTGGCGACAGCGGCAGCGTTACGGGCCTTGAATCCCAGCCGCTCATTGAAGCGGTGGTGGGTTATGGTTTGGCTAACTACACTAACGATACGGACACAGTGATTGCCGCCATGCGCCGGGTAAAGACCGTCTGCACCGAGGCTTACGATTATCTCAAAGCCCAGCCGGACAACTCCGTGGATGTCATCTACTTTGACCCCATGTTCCGCCATCCCTTCGCGGAAAGCAAGAACATTGCGCCTTTGCGCCCCGTGGCCAATAAAAATCCGCTGACCTTAGAGACAATCGCCGAAGCCCGCAGAGTGGCAAGGCACCGCATTGTACTCAAAGAATCCAGCAAGAGCCGCGAATTTGCCCGACTGGGATTTACGGAACGGGCAGGCGGCCGATACAGCAAAGTACAGTACGGCGTCATGCGGCTGCGGTGAAATAACATATAAAGTGCTGCTTGTCAGTTTGTGCTAAAGGTATCCCGCTCATATGTTGTTCAGGGTTCACGGGGGAGTATTTTTTCTGTTTTCCGCTAAACGACCCCTTCGAAAAAGAGCGATGTCCAGTTACCTGCGCCGGGCAGGCCAACGGCGCTTCTTTCAGCGTATTTGCTTAGCTGATTCCTGCAGGGGCCGGCCTTCACTTCGTTCAGGCAGTTGCTCCTGACAGAAAAATCACTCCCCCGTGAACCCATAGCGATGAATTATACAATCGGCGAGAACTCGTTGCTCCCGTAACAAGAACATCGATGTTTTAGCTCCTTATCACCACGAAAATGATAGTTGGTACGGACATTGCTTAGGGCGGAGGTGGTGATGCTTTTCGGCGTGGAACGACTGTCCGAACGAAGTGAGGACTGGCCCATAAAAGGCACAAACTAAAACATTGGGCTGAACATACGCGCCGCCGGTCTTGCCCGGCGCAGGTAACTAAAAAGCCCATACATTTGCTTGAGGGTCATTTAGTGCAACGGCGAAAAGTATTACCACCTCCACCCAGCTGAGTTGTAACAAATAAGAAAAAGCTCGTAGTGACAACGGGCTAAACTAAACGGGGCTATGCATAAGTGTATGCATAGCCCCGCTTTTCTGCCTGCTTGTTGTTCCTTACGAAAGCGAATCAATAGTATTCGTTGGTTCCATTCTTGTTCAGAATGATGGTGCTCACATTGCGCACATCGACGTCGTACCATTCGTCGCTGTCTTTGGGATTTCCTGCCGACAAGCAAAATTTTCTGTGAGCATATCACTTGCTTACGCAGGGGAAATTGTTGCAAAGAGACGGTTGCAGTGTGTAATTATCCTTGCCTGAATCGCGCTTTCGTGTTACACTTTGTGTAAGTTACTTACGCGCGCAGAAAGAGGACATTATGAAGCGGGTCATCATACATGTGGATATGGATGCATTTTTTGCTTCTGTGGAAATCCGGGACAATCCCAAACTGAAGAACAGGCCGGTTGTTATCGGCGCTATGCCCCATGAACGCGGTGTTGTCTCCACCTGCAATTACATTGCCCGAAAGTTTGGCGTCCACTCGGCTATGAATATCAAGGAGGCATACCGGCTTTGCCCGCAGGCGGTCTTTATGCACGGCGACTATGAAAAATACCGCCGAATATCCGAGGAACTTCATCACATCTGGGAAACCTACGCAGATGTCACGGAGTATATTGCCTGTGATGAAGGTTATCTGGATGTTACCCGTTCCGTAAAGAATTTTCATAGTCCCGAGGAACTGGGCCTTTTGATAAAAGCCCGGGTAAAAGCTGAGACGGGACTGACCTGCTCTGTGGGGATTGGCTATTCCAAGTCGGCGGCGAAGATGGCCAGTGAGGAGAAAAAGCCGGACGGCTTTTTTGTGATTCCTGACCGGGAGTCGTATTGCGAGCTGATTAGCGAGCGGGATATCCGTGTGATTTTTGGCATTGGCAGGCGCACGGCAGAAAAATTAAATAGCTATGGCATTTATAAGGTCAAAGACATCATCGCCAAGTCAAAACAGGTGCTGGAAATGTTGGGGCCAAAACACGGCAGCTTTATCCTCAATTCTGCGTTAGGCATGGATGAACGGCCGGTGGTTCATTATGATGCCGCCGATGCCAAGTCATTGAGCCGGGAAATGACCTTTCAGAAGGACCAGCGGAATTTCGCCTTTTTGCAGGATGTGCTGCTGATTTTTGCCCGCAATGTGGACGAGCGGCTCAAGAAGCGGGGACTTTACGGCCGGACGGTAACGCTCAAGATTACCTATGGGGATATGAAATCCATTACCCGTTCCCAGGCCTGCGAAAGTACCGATGACGGCTATGAGATTTACAAAATTGCGGTGGAATTGCTGCGAAAGGTAAAACGCCAGCCGGTGCGCCTCATAGGTCTGGGCATGCAGAATCTCAGCAAGGACTATATCCGCCAGCTCTCGTTTGCCGATTTGCAGGACAAGAAACAGGCGAGCGGCATGGAGCAGGGGATAGGCCAGCTTGAACAGCGCTATGGCGTGGACTTGTCCTTGGAAAAAATGCATTCCGCCCTGGGCTATCTCTATCAGGTGGTGGAGGAGATGGCGGCGCGGCCCTGATGGGCGAATAGTGGAAGTTGTTCGAAAAATATGGTACAATACGTGCGGGATTTGCTTTATCTTGGCTATGATGTCAGTATCCCTGCTTTTGTGACTCATTTCCTGTTTGGTCTGTCAAAGGGGAAAGATGAAAAGGAGGAAAAGCCGTGTCTGTTCTAAAGAAACTCGTAGTGATTCTGGTCTTGGAGTATCTTTTGTTTGTCTATGTGAACAGTATGGGACTGTGGAGACTGGAATGGGGCAGTATGTTATTGAAGCTAACACCAGAGCAGAAGGTGGAGCTTGCGCATCTGGAGCAAATGCTGGTAATTGGGTCGGTCGTTATCGTGGTGGTCGTGGCCTGGGGTGAAAGAGTTTGCATTTTGCTGGGTCGATTATTAGATCGTTGTTTTAAAAGCCAGTAGGTCGAATAGCAAGAAGGGGCATGTCATGAAAAAAATATGGTTTTACGTAGTGCTTACTTGTTTGCTGATAGTTCCCAATTATACAGTCGCTTTGACAAGAGAAGAAAATCCATTGACATAATCCTATGGATGCTGATATACTAATTGCAAAAGTAAACAGGCCATGCAGGGCTGACGGATTAGTGGAAATGACCACATGCACTGTATGGTTAAGATAAGCCGACCGTCTGGGCAGAGATTTTGTCCAGGCGGTTTTTGTTTTGCCGCGGGGGAAATCTCTTTTCGGTTGCTGTTTATACAGCAGAAAGGATGGTTTTCATGCGGAATCGTTGGTTGATTGCTCTGGCTGCAGTGGGAATTCATATTTCCATCGGCAGCGTCTATGCCTGGAGTGTACTGACCCGTCCGATTATGGCGGAAATGGGCTTTAGTCTGTCGGAGACGACTTGGACGTTTTCTTTGGCTATTCTGTTTTTGGGCATGTCCGCAGGTTTCTTGGGGCGGTTTGTGGAAAAACATGGTCCGAAGAAAAGCGGTCTTTTGTCCATGTCTTTCTTTGGGACAGGGATGTTCGGCACGGCGCTGGCTTTTTATCTTCACAGCCTGCCGCTGCTCTATCTTTTCTATGGTGTGATTGGCGGCATCGGTTTGGGCGTGGGCTACATTACGCCGGTATCGACTTTGGTTAAGTATTTCCCCAATCACCGCGGTTTTGCCACGGGGCTGGCCATTATGGGCTTTGGCTTTGCGGCACTCATTGCCGGGCCGGTGATGCAGTATCTGACGGCGCAGTTTGGTCTGGTGGAAAATTTCTTGATTCTGGGCACGGTCTATATGGTGCTGATTGGCGCGTCGGCTATGTATCTGCAGCCGCCGGTACTGCCGGAAGGAAGTTCTGTAGTCAAGAAACTGCAGCATGGTGCAACGGCGGCCGAAGCCATTAAGACCTGGCAGTTCGGTGCGCTTTGGTGGATATTCTTTGTCAACATTACCTGCGGCATTGGCCTGTTGGCGGTGGCTTCGCCGATGGCCCAGCAGGTCACGGGCATGGATGCGGCACAGGCAGCTTCGATGGTGGGTATTATCGGTCTCTTAAATGGCGGCGGGCGCATCCTTTGGTCAACACTTTCGGATTATCTGGGCCGCGGGCTTACTTATATGGTGTTCTTTGCGCTGGAAACAGCTGCGTTCTGGCTGTTGGCAGGCACCCGTGATGCTATGCTGTTCCAAATGCTGGTGTTTCTGATTATCAGCTGCTACGGCGGCGGCTTTTCCTGCATGCCGGCGTATCTTTCCGATATCTTTGGCACGAAAGAACTCAGCGCCATCCACGGCCGCGTGCTCACCGCCTGGGGCGTAGCTGGTGTAGTGGGGCCGACCATCGTAGCGTGGTTTTGGGAACACACCCATAGTTATGCAGATACCTTGTACTTCTTTGGCGCTTGCTTTGTGCTGAATCTTTTGATTGCCACGGCGTTGAAATTCTATGGCAATACGGCGGCAGTGCCGGTGCAGACGCCGCAGGTTCATTAAAAACATAATTGTCTATCTGCTTTTGACTAACATACGAACCGTTTGGAAGAAGAAACTTTGTCCAAACGGTTTTTGTATATTCTCATTTCCGCTCCAAACTGAGCTGTAGCAAATAGCAATCCAATTCTTATAATCCATAAAATAATTTTACTTGCTTAATCTTTTAAGAAACTGTAAAATTTTAGAAGTAACGACATTAGTGATAATTGTCGGAATCTTTATCTGGGAGGGGAAAATGGATAGAATCAGTCAACATACGGCCCCTGTATATGAAGCAATGTTAGAACTGCGCAAGCGGCGCGTGGTGCCCTTTGATGTGCCTGGGCATAAGCGGGGGCGGGGCAACCCGGAACTCGTGGATTTTCTGGGCGAAAAATGCGTGGGTGTCGATGTCAATTCCATGAAGATGCTGGATAATTTAAGTCATCCGGTTTCGGTAATCAAGGAAGCGGAGGAACTGACTGCCGATGCCTTTGGCGCGCAGAAAGCGTTTTTTATGGTGCATGGCACCACCTCGGCTGTGCAGGCGATGGTGCTTGCGACGGTGCGGGCGGGGGAGGAAATCCTGTTGCCGCGCAATGTGCATAAGAGCGTCATCAATGCGCTGGTGCTCTGCGGCGGCATTCCGGTTTATGTGCCGGTACGGGTCAATCATCAGATTGGCATTGCCACGGGCATGGCGCTGTCGGATGTGGAGCGGGCCATTCGCGAGCATCCCCAGGCCAAGGCCATCTTTGTCAACAATCCCACTTATTATGGCATCGCTTCCGACCTAAAGGGCATTGTGGATATTGCCCATAAGGCCGGCATGAAAGTGCTCGTGGACGAGGCGCATGGTACCCATCTGTACTTTGGCGATAATCTGCCGATTTCGGGCATGGCGGCCGGAGCGGATTTGGCGGCAGTTTCCATGCATAAATCCGGCGGCAGCCTGACGCAGAGTTCCATTATGCTCTGTGGCAAGGGCGTGGACGCCGAATACGTGCAGCAGATTATCAATCTGACCCAGACGACGAGTGCTTCGTATCTGCTGATTTCCAGCCTTGATTTGTCACGCCGCAATCTGGCCCTGCATGGCCGCGAGTCCTTTGAGAAGGTCAGCTCGATGGCGGAGTATGCCCGTGCGGAAATCAATGAGATTGGCGGCTTTTATGCCTATGGCCGGGAACTTATCGACGGGGACAGCGTATTCGACTTTGATGTGACGAAGCTATCCGTTTTCACCCAGGGCATTGGCATGACGGGCATTGAAGTCTACGATATGCTGCGTGACGAGTACGATATTCAGATTGAATTCGGCGATATCGGCAATATTTTAGCCTATATTTCCATCGGTGACCGCATCCGCGATATCGAGCGGCTGGTGGGTGCTTTGGAAGATATTGCGGATCGTTCGGCGGCCGCGAACCGGAAGGAACTTTACTGCGGGGAATTCATTGCGCCTGAACTCGTGATGAGCCCGCGGGATGCCTTTTATGCTCAGGGAGAACGCATGCCTCTGGAGAAAACCGTAGGACGGATTGCTGGAGAAATGCTTATGTGTTATCCGCCGGGAATACCCATTCTGACACCGGGCGAGCGCATTACCCAGGAGATTCTCGACTATATCGAATACGCCCGGGAAAAGGGCTGCTCCCTGCAGGGAACGCAGGACTTGGAATGCCGGGAAATGCGCATTTTGACGGAAATTTGACCAGTCAACTTGACCGGTCAGATTGACTGGTCAAAAGGAGGCAGATACATGGAAATATGGTTTTCCCAGATGGATACGGAAAATGTCAAAACCTCTGTGCGGGTGGATAAACAGCTTTTTTCCAAGCAGAGTGAATATCAGCGTATTGATGTGTTTGAATCGCGTGAATTTGGCAGGATGATTGTGCTCGATGGCGAAATTATCTTTTCGGAGGCAGATGAATTCATCTACAACGAAATGGTGGTGCATGTGCCGATGGCCGTTCATCCCAACGTAAAAAATGTGCTGATTATCGGCGGCGGCGACGGCGGTGTAGCCAAAGTCCTGACCCAGTACCCCGAGATTGAGTCCATTGATGTGGTGGAGCCGGACGAAATGTTCATCGAGGTTTCGCGGGAGTTTTTCCCCGAGACGGCCAAGGGCTTTGATGATGACCGGGTGAAGATTACGAACATGGACGGCCTGCGCTTTTTGCGGCGCTGCCGGGATAAGTACGACCTCATCATCAACGATTCGACAGACCCCTTTGGCCATACGGAAGGGCTGTTTACGCGCGAGTTTTATGGCAACTGTTATCGTGCCCTGCATGATGACGGTATTATGGTCTATCAGCATGGCAGCCCGTTTTATGATGAGGATGAGGCGGCGTTCCGCGCCATGCACCGCAAGGCTTATCAGAGCTTTCCTGTGAGCCGCGTTTATCAGGCGGGAATCCCGACCTGCCCCGCGGGGCTTTGGATGTTTGGTTTTGCGTCCAAGAAATATCATCCGTTGAAGGATTTTGATGACAAGCGGTGGAACGCGCGCGGACTCAAAACCTGGTATTATACGACCCATCTGCATAAGGGTGCTTTTATGCTGCCCAAATATGTTGAGGATATTCTTTCAGAGGAGGAAGTAAGAAAATGAGCAGATTAATGATTATCGGCTGCGGCGGCGTTGCCAGTGTAGCCATCCATAAGGTATGTCAGAATGATGAGGTATTCGACGAACTTATGATTGCCAGCCGCACGGTTTCCAAGTGCGATGCCTTGAAGGAAAAACTGCAGGGCCAGACGAAGACGAAAATCACCACGGCGCAGATTGACGCCGATGATGTGGAGGCTCTGACCAAGCTGATTAAAGAATATAAGCCGGATGCTGTGCTCAACGTAGCCCTGCCCTATCAGGATTTGACCATTATGGATGCCTGCCTGGCTGCCGGCGTGGATTATATCGACACGGCAAACTACGAGCCGGAAGATACGGAAGACCCGGAATGGCGTAAGATTTACGAAAAGCGCTGTAAGGATTTGGGCTTTTCCGCCTACTTTGACTATTCCTGGCAGTGGGCTTATGAGGATAAGTTCAAGAATGCGGGCCTGACGGCGCTTTTGGGCACAGGTTTTGACCCGGGCGTAACCTCCGTATTTGCCGCTTATGCCAAGAAACATTACTTCGATACCATCGACACCATTGATATCCTCGATTGCAATGGCGGCGACCATGGTTATCCCTTTGCCACGAACTTCAACCCCGAAATCAACCTGCGCGAGGTTTCCGCCCCCGGCTCCTATATGGAAAACGGCAAGTGGATTGAGATTCCGGCCATGAGCATCAAGCGCGAGTATGATTTCGAGGGTGTGGGCAAGAAGGATATGTACCTGCTGCACCATGAGGAAATCGAGGCTTTGGGCCGCAATATGCCCGAGGTCAAGCGCATTCGCTTCTTTATGACCTTTGGCCAGAGCTATCTCGACCATATGCGCTGCCTGGAAAATGTGGGCATGCTCTCCACGACACCGATTAACTACAACGGTCAGGAAATCGTGCCGATTCAGTTCCTCAAAGCCCTGCTGCCCGACCCGGCATCCCTTGGCCCGCGCACGAAGGGCAAGACGAATATCGGCTGCATCTTTACGGGCAAGAAGGATGGCAAGGAGCGCTCCATCTACATTTACAATGTCTGCGACCATCAGGAATGCTATAAGGAAGTCGGCTCGCAGGCCATCTCCTATACGACCGGCGTTCCCGCGATGATTGGTGCCATGCTCGTAGCCACGGGCCAGTGGAAAAAGCCCGGCGTATTCACCACGGACGAGTTCGACCCGGACCCGTATATGGAAGCCCTCAACAAATGGGGCCTGCCCTGGAAGGTCGAAGAAAATCCGGTGCTGGTGGACTAAGGCATGCGCATGAAAATCGACAAAGTGCCCACGCCCGCCTATGTGGTGGATGAGCAGGCTTTAGAGAATAACCTGCGGATTTTGCAGCAGGTCAAAGAAGCGGCAGGTTGCAAAATCCTGCTGGCGCAGAAATGCTTTTCGATGTTTGCCGAGTACCCGCTGATTGGCAGGTACCTTGACGGTGCTACCGCCAGCGGCCTTTATGAGGCACGCTTGGGCCATGAGGAAATGGCAGGGGAGAACCATGTGTTTTCCCCTGCCTATCGGCCTGAGGAAATCGAGGAGATTGCCGCTATCTGCGACCATGTAATCTTCAATTCCTTTTCCCAGCTGCGCCGCTTTGGCGCCAAGGTTAAGGAAATTCAGCAGGCGCGGGGCATAACGCATGGCATTGGCCTGCGCATCAATCCCGAATGTTCGACGCAGGAGCATGATATCTATGACCCCTGTGCACCCGGTTCGCGCTTAGGCGTTACGGCGGAGGATTTTGCCCGGGCGGTAGAAGCCGAACCGCAGCTTTGGGCTTTGCTGGACGGCTTGCACTTTCATACCCTTTGCGAACAGAACAGTGATGCTTTGGCTAAGACTTTGCAGGCCGTAGAGCAGAAGTTTGGCTGTTGGCTGCAAAAGGACAACATTCATTGGCTCAATATGGGCGGCGGCCATCATATCACGCGGGCGGATTATGACCGCCAGATGCTGATTGATTTAGTCAAAGCTGTCAGAGAAAAATATGCGGTGGAAGTTTACTTGGAACCCGGCGAAGCCGTGGCGCTCAATGCGGGGTATCTCGTTACGGAAGTGCTGGATACCGTCAAAAATCATGGCGTAAATATCCTGCTCCTTGACGCGTCAGCCGCCTGCCATATGCCCGATGTTTTGGAAATGCCTTATCGGCCGCCGCTTAAAGATTCCGGCGAGGCAGGGGAGAAAGCACATACCTATAAACTTTCCTCCTGCACCTGCTTGGCGGGGGATATTATCGGCGATTATTCATTTGACCGGGAAATCCTGCCGGGAGACAGGCTCTATTTTGAGGATATGGCCATCTATTCCATGGTCAAGAACAACACCTTCAACGGCATGGCCCTGCCTTCCATTTGGAAGATGGATGCCAGTGGTGACTGTACATTGGTCAAAAAGTTTGGTTATCAGGACTTTAAGGAACGATTGTCATGAGGATAAAGGATAGTACACCAAAAGCCGACGGCTTCTATATGCCTGCCGAGTTTGCACCCCATGCAGGAACATTCCTGATTTGGCCCACCCGGCCCGGCTCGTGGACGAACAATGGTGCGGATGTGCAGCCAGTGTTTGTGGAGCTGATTCGCGAGATTTCGGCGGTGGAGGAGCTTTATCTGCTGGTGGATGAAGCGCACCGCGCGCAGGCAGAAGCAATGCTTAAGAACCTGCCACAGGAGCATATCCATTATTTGGCCATTCCCACGGACGATGCTTGGGCCAGAGATATGGGGCCAACCTATGTTGTTGATGGCAAGGGGCAGCGCCGGGGCATCAACTGGCGCTTCAATGCCTGGGGCGGCGATTTTGACGGCCTTTACCCGGATTACGCGCAGGATGATGCGGCGGCGGAGAAGATGTGCGCGGCCCTGCATGATGATATTTATGATGCCGGAGATTTTGTGCTCGAAGGCGGCTCCATCCATGTGGATGGTGAAGGTACGGGCGTTGTGACCGAAGCTTGCCTGCTGTCCAAAGGGCGCAACCCTGACTGGTCAAAAGAGCAGATTGAAGCAAAGCTGCTGCAATATCTCGGCGCGGAAAAAGTCATTTGGCTGCCACGGGGCATCTACAACGATGAAACCAACGAGCATGTGGATAATGTCTTTGCCTTTGTAAAGCCCGGTGAAGTCCTGTTGGCCTGGACGGAAGATAAATCTGACCCGCAGTTTGCGCTGAGTCAGGCAGATTTAGAGGTGCTGGAGGCGGCTACGGACGCCAAGGGGCGTAAGTTTATCATTCATAAACTGCCCATTCCTAAGAAGCCTGTCTGCATCACCGCGGAAGAAGCAAACAGCTTTACCTTCGAGGACGGTGAGGACAGGCGGGAGCCGGGGGAACGGCTGGCGGCCAGCTATGTGAATTTCTATCTCTGCAACGGCAAGGTCATTCTGCCGCAGTTCGGTGATGAAATGGACAAGGAGGCACGGCGTATCTTAGGAGAATGTTTCCCGGAGCGCCAAGTTGTGCCCTTGCCCGCCAGAGCCGTAATCGTGGGCGGCGGCAACTTCCATTGCCTGACCCAGCAGATTCCTTCCATCACGCAGAGACACGAGGTGAGATAATGCGCAAAGTAACCGTTGCCGCCATTCAAATGCAGATGGTGGCAGGTGTAAGTGAGAATATAAACAAGGCTGAACAACTGGTACGAAAAGCCGCGGAGCAGGGCGCACAGATAATCCTGCTGCCGGAGCTCTTTGAACGGCCCTATTTCTGTCAGCAGCGGCAGTATGATTTCTATGATTATGCCACATCCGTAGAGGAAAATCCGGCGGTTCGCCATTTCCAGCCCCTTGCCAAAGAACTGGCCGTGGCTATGCCCATCAGCTTCTATGAAAAGGATGGCACGCGGCTCTTTAACAGCATTGCTATGCTCGATGCGGATGGTGAGGTTCTGGGCGTTTACCGCAAGACCCATATTCCCGATGACCATTACTATCAGGAAAAATTTTACTTCACGCCGGGCAATACGGGGTTCAAGGTTTGGGATACCCGCTATGGCAAGGTGGGCGTAGGTATCTGCTGGGACCAGTGGTTCCCCGAAGCTGCCCGTGCCATGGCCCTGCAGGGGGCAGAAATCCTGCTCTATCCCACAGCGATTGGCTCCGAACCAATCCTCGAAACCGACAGCATGCCCCATTGGCGACGCTGTATGCAGGGGCACGCGGGCAGCAACCTCGTGCCGGTAATGGCGGCTAACCGCATTGGCGTGGAACGCGTGGAACCCTGTGCAGAAAACGGTGGCCAGTCCTCGTCGCTTAACTTCTATGGTTCTTCCTTTATCACGGATAACACGGGGGAGATTATCGCTGAAGCAAGCCGCACGGACGAACAGGTTTTGACCGCTTCTTTTGACCTCGACCAATACGCCAAAGACCGCATGAGTTGGGGCCTTTTCCGCGACCGGCGGCCAGAGATGTATCGGGATATTGTAAAGTGAAATTATCTAAGAAAATAGTGCTGTTGTAACTTCGGCAGGCAAAGAGGGATTATTCCTAAGCAACTTACACGCGCAGGAATAATCCCTCTTTGTCTACTGTCACGTATTGACGACTTTTTACCAGCATAGAGTGTGAGGTGTTATATTACGTTGAAATGTGATAAAATAATAAGTGCTGAGAAAGCAGTTAAAAATATGGAGTTGGCTATTTCAATATGGCCGACTCCTTATATGCGTGGATTACCTGCAGTATGGAAAAATGGGTAGGATAAAGGGCAAGGGATAGGCTTTATGAATATTAGAGATTTAATTGGCGAAGCAACAGAATACGATAAGAAACAGTCTTTGGAAGTGAAGAAGCCAAAGAGCTGGCTGAAAAGCATCAGTGCATTTGCCAATACCTTTGGCGGTAAGCTGATTTTTGGTATTCGTGATGATGATATGATAATTGGGCTGGAAAATGCCAGGGCAGATGCGGAAATAATCAGTGAGACGATTAAGAATCGCATGAATCCCATTCCAAAATTCAAATTGTCGTTTGAAGCCGTGGAAGGTAAAGAACTGATAATTGTTGAAGTTATGACCGGTGAGGAGACACCGTATTATTACTCTGGCGAAGGGCAACTGGTGGCCTTCGTGCGTTTGGGAAATGAGAGTGTACCTGCAAATCCCATGCAGCTGCGTGATTTGGTGATTAGGGGAAGTGGGCAGAGTTATGACAGTCTGCCTTCCCGGTTCAAGTTTGAAGATATGGCCTTTACGAAGCTGCGTTCCGTATATAAGCAAAGAACGGGAAAATCTTTTGAGGAAACAGATTTTGAATCCTTTGGGCTGGTTGACCATAATGGTAATTTGACCAATGCTGGTGCACTTCTAGCCGATGAATCGCCGGTAAGACATTCTCGGGTATTCTGTACCAGATGGAATGGATTGACCAAAGCCGCTGGTTTGATGGATGCCATTGATGATGAGGAATATTCAGGCGGTCTTATTTCCCTTTATCAGGATGGACTTAGTTTCATCATGCGCCATAACCGAAAGGCGTGGCGGAAAACACCTACTCACAGGATTGAATATCCAGATTATCCCCAGCGTGCAGTGATGGAGGGGCTGGTCAACGCCCTGATTCACCGGGATTACCTGATAGTTGGCAGTGAAGTTCACATTGACATCTTTGATGACCGCTTGGAGATTTATTCCCCCGGCGGTATGGTTGATGGCTCGTCGTTGGAAGGCCGTGACCTGCGGAATATCTCGTCACAGCGACGAAATCCGGTGCTGGCAGATGTTTTCAGCAGATTGCAACTCATGGAGCGCAGAGGCAGCGGCTTCAAGAAAATACTGGAAGACTACGATTTCCAAGAGCATACGACAGCCGCATTGATGCCGAAATTCATGGCAGAGCATAAGGATTTCCTGTTGACGCTGTATAATTTGAATTATGGTGAGGGACAAGATAAGGCCAATATTGTCGATGGAAGTTCGGAGAAGTTCGGAGAAAGTTCGGAGAAGTTCGGAGAAAATTCGTTGAGTGAAACCCAAAAGTCTATATTAAGATTGATAAAAGAGGATAAAAGTGTTTCAGCGTCAATGATGGCTGAGCGGTTGAATATTACGCAAAGAGCGGTGGAAAAGAATATTAAGAGCTTGCGAGAGCATGGGATTCTAGTTAGGTGTGGTGCTGCTCGTGGGGGATATTGGGAGACAAAGGGATTTTGATAAAGCATGTGTTATATGCATTGAGGTAGGAGATTTTTAATTATGGCAGTAATATCATTTGATGATATAAAAGAAGAGAAAAAATCGTATATAGAATGTTTGAGAGAGATTTCGTCAGATGAATTATATGATGGCTTGTTAGGATATGGCATGTTCGCTGAAAAATTACCTCCTATCTTTACTTCGGAAGCGTTTCTCAAATACTGCAAAAGTAGACCTATATCATTTTATCAGATAGAGCATGATTATATTTCTGTAAATATCACAAGGAACAATAATAAAATAAGAGTGATGGGAATACCTAATCCTATGGCGTATCACTTTATGTGTGAGTTTTTGAGTGAGAAATGGGATGATATAATAGAATATTTTGACGCAACAACTAGTTATCAGAGTGATAAGATAAGTCGAGTACATATAAGAAAATGTAAAGATAGAAAATCTTTATTTAAGATGAATTATGATAGTTGGAAAGTTGATGGTGAGCCACATATTGATTGGAGGATTGGAAAAAATTATGTTGTAAAAGCAGATATTTCTAATTGTTTTCCTAGTATCTATACACATGCGTTAACCTGGGCTATAGACGGAAAAGAAACTGCGAAAATAGAATCTAATATGAAAATAGAAAAATGGTCGAAAGATATTGATGATTTTGCGATGAATTTGAAGAATAGAGAAACACATGGATTGTTGATTGGCCCGCATGCATCGAATCTCATATCTGAGATTATTTTAACAAAAGTAGACCAAAGACTTAACCAATCAAATAATAACTGGAAGTATACAAGACATGTTGATGATTATACGTGTTATGTTAACAGTAACGATGAAGCGAAATTGTTTTTGCTAGAATTACAAAGAAATCTTCATGAATATGATTTGACTTTGAATAATAATAAAAGTATAATAGAGAAATTACCTATTAATGAAGCCGAAGATAGATTCAATATAATAAAAAGGGCTATAAGTACTGTTTTGATAAACGGGAACAGTCAAAATGTTAAGTGTACGGATGGAAAAGAATATATAAAATTACACTATAACGAAGTTAAAAATTATTTAGATTTATCGATTTCTTTATCGGAACGAGAACCACTAGATATTGCGGTTGTAACATATGCTATAAAAGTATTAACCAATAAAGATAAATATATATTATCGCGAAATGCAAAGATATTTTTATATAAAACGTGCTTATATTTAGTGGGTATATACCCATATTTATGGCATGTGGTATATGAAAATATTTTTGATGAAATAAATGAGACGAATATAAAAAAGAGATTATCGGAATCTGCTTTGTGTAATGCTACAAAAACAGGAAATTTAGAAAGTGCCTATTATGCAATATGTGCGGCAATAAAGTATGGTTATGATATAAATTTTGATATGGAATGGGTTATGGATAGTGATGATTGCTTATTATATTTATTGTCTTGGTTATATGCGAGAAAGAA
Source organism: Selenomonas ruminantium AC2024 (assembly GCF_000687995.1). NCBI lineage: Bacteria > Bacillati > Bacillota > Negativicutes > Selenomonadales > Selenomonadaceae > Pseudoselenomonas > Pseudoselenomonas ruminantium. Next base: position 2,252,879 of record NZ_JIAC01000001.1, on the reverse strand, counting down.
AAGAGATAAACAATTTAAGGAAAATTTAAAAAATAAAGCGTTGCAATTATCATCAACGGTAACAGAGATGGAAAGAAATTGGATTTTTGTATATGAGTGTTTATCGAAAGATGAGTTGAGAAACGTTGGTGCTTGTGGTAGCGATTGGTGTTCGTTAAAAAAACATGGTGTTTCGTTCATAAGAAAGGAATACAAAAAGTAGATAGAGATATAAATTCAGCGGATGATTAAAATACAAAACAAGAGGGAGATATAACAAATGGCATCACAGGAATTGAATCAGGCGCTTTGGAACGCCGCTAATGTTATGCGCAGTACAATGAGCGCGGACGAATATAAGGATTATCTTCTCGGCATGATTTTCTACAAATATCTGTCTGACCGTCAGCTTTATACGGTGGTTGACTTGTTGGAAGACCGCCAGCCGGAAAGTCTTGATGAGGCGCAGCAGTTGTATGAGGAAGCGCGTCAAGGCGAGGATTGGGATGATTTGAAGGCCGAGCTGGAGGAAAATTACAGTTTTGCGATTGAGCCACAGTATACCTTCACGGCGCTGTACAATGAAATCAACAACAAGACTTTTACCACCGACCATCTGCGTCAGGCCATGCGGGATATTGAGCAGGGCGGCGAGGCTATTCGTGGGCAGAAGCTCTATGAGGATTTGTTCGAGGATTTTGATATTGACTCCAAAAGCCTTGGCACGACTCCGGCAAAGCGCAATGCTATGCTTTCGGATGTGATGAAGGAGCTGGCCCATATTGACTTTACGCAGTATGGCGCGGATGCGCTCGGTGATGCTTATGAATATCTGATTGGTCAGTTTGCGGCGGGGTCCGGGAAAAAGGCCGGGGAGTTCTATACCCCGCAGGCTGTTTCAGAACTAATCACCCGCATTGTGACCAAAGGCAAAGAGGGGGAAGCGGCTTTTTCCATTTATGACCCGTGCATGGGTTCAGGTTCCCTGCTTTTGCATGCCCGCGCGTTTATCAACGAGGACTGCCGCAATGGCATTCAGTTCTTCGGGCAGGAAATTTCGCATACCACCTACAACTTGGCCCGTATGAATATGATTCTGCATAATGTGCCTTTCCAGTATCAGCATTTCCGCAATGGCGATACCTTGGGGGCTGACTGGCCCACGGAGGAGCCGACGAACTATGATGCTACTGTGATGAATCCTCCATACAGTCAGCATTGGAGCGCGGCGGCAGGTTTCTTGACTGACCCGCGTTTCCATCGTTATGAAAAGCTGGCGCCGAAGTCAAAGGCTGATTTTGCCTTCCTGCTTCATGGCTTCTATCATCTGAAAGAAAACGGCACCATGGGCATTATCCTGCCGCATGGAGTTCTGTTCCGCGGGGCTGCAGAGGGGACAATCCGCAAACACCTGCTGGAAGATGGCAATATCTATGCGGTTATCGGTCTGCCTGCGGGGATTTTCTTCAATACGGGCATACCGACCTGCATTATCGTGCTGAAAAAAGACCATGTGAGCCGTGATGTGCTCTTTATTGACGCGTCAAAAGAGTTCCGCAAGGAAAAGGCGCAGAACTTTATGGATGCGGAGCATATCGACAAGATTATGGCGGCTTATGATGAGCGGAAGGATGTGGACAAGTTCGCCCATCTGGCCACCTTTGAAGAAATCAAGGAAAATGACTACAACCTCAATATTCCCCGCTATGTGGATACCAGTGAACCCGAGCCGGAAGTTGACCTCAAAGCTGTTTGCGCCAATTTGCAGGGGATTGACGTGGAAATCAAAGCAGCTAATAATGAACTGTTGGCCATGCTGGATGATTTGGCCAGTGATGATGAAGAAGCAAAAACGGCCTTGGCAGAACTGGGCAAAATCATACAGGGGGTGTGAATATGAGCACTCCTAAAATTAGATTTAGGGAATTTACGGATGCTTGGGAACAACGGAAGCTGGGGAAAGTAGCAAAATATAGAAATGGAAAGGCTCATGAAAGTGATATTGATGAGAATGGTGAATTCATCGTTGTTAATTCAAAATTTGTATCTACAGATGGTAAGATAAAGAAATATTCACATTATCAGCTAGAACCATTAGTAAAGAATGAAATAGCATTTGTACTCAGTGATGTTCCTAATGGCCGTGCTATAGCAAAAACATTTTTGGTTGATAAATCTAATAAATACACTCTTAATCAGCGCATTGCAGGTATATCTCCTCTTGATAATACATATCCGTATTTCTTGCATATTCTAATGAATAGAAATAAGTATTTTCTTGCATTTGATGATGGTGTGAAACAAACGAATCTATCTGTGTCGGATGTAATGAATTTTGAGGAGTATTATCCTAGATATGATGAACAAAATATGATAGGGAAATATTTTGAGAACATGGACAACCTTATTATCCTTCATCAGCGAAAGTGTGATGAACTGCAAAAAGTAAAGCAGTATATGCTTCAAAAAATGTTTCCGAAAAAAGGAGAAAAAGTTCCAGAGATTCGCTTTGCTGGATTTACTGGCGATTGGGAACAGCGGAAGTTCGGTGAATTTGCACAAAGACAGTCGGAAACAAGAATGTCAGACAGTGATATTCCTTGTGTAGAATATGAAGATGTCATAGCAGAACAAGGACTTCTTAATAAGGATATACGCAACAAGGAGATTAACAAGACAGGGATTGCTTTCTCTGAAGAAGATGTGCTCTATGGAAAATTACGTCCATATCTTCATAATTGGTTAAACCCTGACTTCAAAGGAGTAGCTACAGGCGATTGGTGGGTTCTAAAGCCTAAAGAGATGGATAAGAATTTCCTTTATCGATTGTTTCAAACCTCTCAGTTTGATGATGCTGCCAATCAATCGTCTGGAACAAAAATGCCTAGGGCCGATTGGAAACTGATTTCCAACCTAGAATTTCTAGTTCCTAATTCGATTGAAGAACAGGCAAAAGTTGGAAAACACTTTAACAATATCGATACCCTTATCACTCTTCACCAACGCAAGCATGAGGCTCTTAAAGAAATCAAGAAATATATGTTGCAAAATATGTTTCCAAAGAAATAAAGGCATTGGGGGTGAATCGGTATGAATGAAATCGAGAAGGTATCGCAGGATATTTACGGCGAAATCAGACAAAGCATAATCCATGTACAGTATAAGGTACAACAGGCCGTAAATACTGGCATGGTGCAGATATATTGGGAAGTTGGGCAAAGGCTGGATGAAGCCTGTGATGGCAAGAGAGCTGAATATGGCAAGGGATTGCTAAAAGCTCTTTCTGAACGATTAACAGCAGAGTTTGGCAAGGGTTATTCTGTGCAGGGCTTGAGGAATATGCGGCAGTTTTATCAAAGCTTTCCAATTCGCTCCGCACTGCGGAGCGAATTGAGCTGGACACATTATCGTATGCTAATGCGGGTAGCGGATTCCAAGGCTAGGGAGTTTTATGCCGAGGAATGTGCTGCGGCGGGGTGGAGCAGTCGGGAACTGGAACGACAGATTACGACTTTTGCCTATCAGCGCACGGTTTCTCAGCAAAAGACAACCGAAAGAATACCACAGACAGCGACGGATAAGGGAATGGCACCTTATCGCGATTTTATTCGTGACCCTTATGTGTTGGAGTTTCTGGAACTGAAGCCTTCACCAGAGTTCTATGAGCGGGATATTGAACAGGGGATTATTGAGCATTTGCAACAGTTCCTACTGGAGCTGGGGCGTGGCTTTTCCTTTGTGGCCAGACAGAAGCGTATTTCGCTTGACGGCGATGATTTCTATATTGACCTTGTGTTCTATAACTACATTCTCAAATGCTTTGTTCTTATTGATTTGAAGCTAGGCAAGGTTAAACATCAGGATATTGGTCAGATGCAGATGTATGTGAATTATTACAAGGCCAATATGCGCAATGAAGGCGACAATGAGCCTATTGGGATTGTCCTTTGCGCGGAGAAGAATGAGGCCGTAGTGAAGTATACGATGGGGAGCGACAACAGCACCCATATTTATGCGTCAAAATATATGCCTTATATGCCCACGGAGGAAGAACTCAAAAAGGAACTGCGCTTGCAGGAGCTTCCTCTGGCGAAAGAAGAATAACATAGCAGGAGGAATTGAGCATGGCACAAAGTGAAGTGTCGATGGAATGGGCGCTGATTAAGCAGCTCACGGGGGATGTTTCCCAATGGACTTATCGTAAGGATATTGTAGACGAGGAATCCCTTTGGGCAAATTTCCGGGCGAAGCTGAATCAGAACAATCTTGCTGTGCTTGATGGTGAGCCTGTAACGGATGCCGAGTTTCATCAGATTCGGGAATATATGCTGGATGTGGCCAAGACTCCTTACAAGGCGGCTTTGTGGCTGGCGGGGGAGAATGGCGAGGCGGTTATTCCTTTGACGCGTGAAGATGCGGCCAAAGGCACAATCCACCTCATGGCGGTTAGCAATCGGGAAATCGCCGGGGGCAGGTCGTCTTATGAAGTCATCAACCAGTTTGTTTCCGATAAGCAGGACGAGGATGACCGTGAGCGCCGCTTTGATGTGACTTTGCTGATTAACGGCCTGCCCATGATTCATATTGAACTCAAGAACCAGGACCATCCCTATATGGATGCTTTCCGTCAGATAAAGAAATACAGTCTGGAAGGAAAATTCCGCGGGCTGTTTGGCATGGTGCAGATGTTTGTCATCAGCAATGGCAGCAACACCCGCTATATTGCCGCCGATACCGGCTCAAACCTCAATGAGCGTTTTTTGACTTCGTGGGTCAACAAGAACAATGAGCCGGTGGAAAATTATCTGGAATTTGCCAAGGAAGTTTTGCGGATTCCCGAAGCCCATGAGATGGTGGGGCATTACAGTGTGGTGGATGCGGAGCGGCATAAGCTGATTTTGCTGCGGCCCTATCAGGTGCATGCCATTGAAGCCGTCAAGCAGTCCTCCCAGCGGCAGGAGTCGGGCTTTGTCTGGCATACGACGGGTTCCGGCAAGACGTTAACCTCCTACACGGTCGCCAAGAATCTCATTTTGATTCCGGGGATTGACAAGACCATTTTCCTGATTGACCGCAAAGACCTCGATCAGCAGACTTCGATTTCTTTCAAGGCTTATGCGGAAAATGACATCATTGATGTGGACGAAACCGATAATGTCCATGACCTGCTGCAAAAGCTCAAAAACAAAGACCGCGTGGTGATTGTCACCACCATCCAAAAGATGCAGATTATCATGAAGCGCTACAATAGCGAAGCGAAGAAGGATTCCGCTACGGCCAAGCGTCTCCATGGCATGTGCATTGCCTTTGTGGTGGATGAATGTCACCGCACGGTCACGCCGGAAACCCAGCGGGAGTTACAGAAGTTCTTTAGCAATTCCCTGTGGTATGGTTTTACCGGTACGCCGATTTTTGACGAGAACAAGCGCCAGCGCAAAGGGGATTTGGCCCGCACCACGGAAGCGCTGTATGGCCCCTGTCTGCACAATTACACCATCAAGGAGGCCTTGCATAATAATGCCGTTCTGGGGTTCCAGATTGATTACAAGGATTCTGTGTCCCATGACCAGCTGCTGGAACTTGGCGAGAAATTGCAGGTGGCCAGTGCTGATGAACTGGCCAATATGGAGCCGGACAAGCTGGAGGAAAAGGTTTTCGCCGCTTATTACAAGAATGTGGGCACGGATATTTATGACAATGACAACCATCGCCGTGGTGTAGTGAAGTACATCATCAACAAGGCGGCAGGAAAGTTCCGACTGAATGCTCCTCAAGGGGAGGCTTATGAGGCGATTCTTACTGTGCCTTCCATTGAGATTGCCCAGCGGTACTATCAACTGTTCAAGGAATTCATTGCGGGCGGGAATGTGTCGTCCGCCATTCGGGAGAAGTGTGTGGACTTCCCCAAGATTGCCATTACCTATACGGTGACGGAAAATGATGAAGATTCACTAGCCAATCAGCAGGCGATGAAGGAATCTTTGGCTGATTACAACGAAATGTTTGGCACGAAATTCGCGCTGGACAGCTTGCAGGCGTACAATACCAACCTAAATGACCGTTTGGCTCGGAAGAAGGGGCGTTATAAACAGCGGAAAGAACAGTTGGATATTGTCATTGTGGTTGACCGCCTGCTGACCGGCTTTGATGCGCCGCCCTGCGCGATTCTCTTTGTAGACCGCCCGCCGATGGCCCCGCAGAATATCATTCAGGCTTTCAGCCGCACCAATCGTATTTTTGACAAGAGCAAACGTTATGGCATGGTGGTGATTTTTCAGCGGTCGGCGCAGTATCAGACTGCTGTGGATGGTGCTTTGCTCCTGTATAGCAACGGCGGCACAAAGGAAGTCAGTGCTCCGACCTTTGCGGAAATCGAAAAGGATTTTATGGAAGCACTGGCAGAGCTCAAAAGCATTGCGGCAACGCCCGAAGCTGTGGAAACGATTATGGGCGACCGCAGTGCCATGCAGAAATTTGCCAAGGCCTTTCAGAAAGTTGACCGTCTTAGCGGTGAGATTCAGGTTTATCAGGAATGGGAGGACAAGGAGTTCAGCGATTACGGCATTGTGAAGGAGAGCCTGACGGAATACGGCGGTAAGTATCATAATGTCATTGAAGAACTGAAAACGCCGACGAGTGATGAGGAGCCTGTGGTGGTGGATATCGGCTATGAGATAGAAAATATCCGCAGCGTGACCATTGACTATCGTTATATCGTGTCGTTGATTCAGAATTATATGCCCAGGGAAGATGAGCTCATCGTGGAACCCATCGAAGATACCGCCATTGACGGGCATATCGACAAACTCCGCGAAACGAATCCGGCGCTGGCTGATGTCATTGGCGGCTTCTGGGAAGATATGAAGAAAGACCCACTGAAATATAAGGGCCTTGATGCCATGACGGTGATTGAAACCCGTATCGAGGAAATTATCGCGCAGCAGATAAACACCTTTACCCAAGAATGGTGCGCACAGAAAAAAGATGTGCTGGCCATATTGAACACATTTAGGAAAGGCGACAAAATATCTCTTGTCACCGACTACGAAGCCTATAAGCAAAACCACGAGGGTGTCAGCAAGTTAAAATACAATCGCAAGGCCAAAGATGCAGTTATCGAGCTGATTGAAAAAATCCGGCCATTGCGGGAGAAGTGAGGCGCTTTTCATGGCAGCGACCATTCCACTCTGGAAGAAAAATCTTTATATATGTTGTATTGCATCCTTCATCGTATCCATCGGCATGAGTCAGATGGCTCCGATTTTGCCGCTGTATATTGCTGAGCTCGGCGTCGATAATCCTGCGGATGTGGCCCGTTGGTCCGGTATTGTCTTTGGCTGTAATTTTATCAGCCTGGCCATCTTTTCGCCCATATGGGGCAGGCTTTCGGACCGCTGGGGGAGAAAGCCGATGATTCTGCGTGCCTCCGGCTGGCTGGGGCTCATCATGATTGGTATGGGCTTTGCACAAAGCGTATGGCATCTGGTGGCATTGCGTTTGCTGCAGGGCTGTTTGAGCGGCTTTCAGGCGGCGGTTATTCCGCTGCTGGCACAGGAGACCCCGAAGGACCGGTCCGGCTGGGCCATGGGCATGTTCTTTACCGCCCAGGTATCCGGCGGGCTCATGGGGCCCATCTTTGGCGGCTGGCTCAGTGAAATAATTGGCTTCCGCAATTCCTTTCTGCTGATTGGCTCATGCTGCCTGTTGGGATTTTTGGCATTGACGCAGCTCAGCGAAACAAGACAGCCTGCAGGCGAAAAAGCTGTGGATGGCGAGTTGCCATCCTTTCGGGAGCTGCCACAGTATAACATCATTCTCGGCGTTTTCCTGACGACCGTATTGCTGCACTTCTCCCTGTCCTGTGCTGCACCGATTCTCACGGTTTATGTGCAGGAGATTGCGGGAACCGTCGAACATCTGGCCATTATCTCGGGGGCGATATTCTCGGCCACAGGTTTGGCCAGCATGATATTTGCCTCAAAGCTTGGTCGACTGGCTGACCGCATCGGTTCGGCCCGCATTTTGTTTTCCTGCCTGCTTCTTTCAGGCTTGGTTTCCATCCCGCAGGGCATGGTAACCGCTCCCTGGCAGTTGGGAATTTTGCGGTTCTTACATGGCATAGCCATTGCTGGTCTTATGCCATCCACCAATAACCTAATTCGGCAGTTAACCCCGCCGGCGCTGATGGGACGGATTTTCGGCATCAATCAGTCGGCGCAGTTTATCGGGATGTTCACCGGTGGTTTCTTGGGCGGGCAGTTAGCTGCCAGCATCGGTATCCGCAATCTCTTTCTGCTGGTGGCGGCTTTGCTGCTGTGCAATGCCCTTTGGTGCCGGTTTTTCATTTGCTCCCGGCAGAAATAAATATGAGGCTATAAATCCGTCACTATCGAGTAGGCTGATTTGACGATGAAGCCGAATCGTAGTATACTGTTAGAGTTATTAACGAATTTTTCCTCATAAGAGGGTAAATAAGCAAAAGGAGCGAATTTTGCATGTCAGGACATTCCAAATGGGCCAACATTAAACGTAAAAAAGGCGCCAACGACGCCATCCGCGGTCGTATCACCACGAAAATCGGCCGTGAAATCACCATTGCCGTACGCATGGGCGGCGGTGACCCCACGGGTAATATGCGTTTGAAACTGGCTCTTTCCAAGGCCAAGGCCAACAACATTCCGAAGGACAACATCAACCGCGCTATCCAGAAGGGCCTCGGCGCTTCTGAAGGCAGCAACTACGAAGAACTCACTTACGAAGGTTACGGCCCGGCTGGTACGGCTGTTATGCTCGACATCCTCACGGATAACCGCAACCGTACGGCTGCTGATGTGCGCCACCTGTTCTCTAAGTTCGGCGGCAACCTCGGTCAGGACGGCTGCGTAGGTTGGATGTTCAACAAGAAGGCCATCTTTGTTGTGGAAAAAGAAGTGTTCGACAACGAAGACGAACTCATGGAAATCGTGCTCGAAGCTGGCGCAGATGACATGAAGGACGAAGGCGATGTATTCGAAATCACCGCTGAACCGGATGCTTTTGACGCTATCGAAGCTGCTCTGGCAGAAAAGGGTATCGAAACGGCTTCCGCTGAAATCACGATGGTTCCGGAAAACACTGTAAAACTGTCCGGTGAAGATGCCGAAAAGATGCAGAAGCTCGAAGACGCTCTGGAAGACAACGACGACGTACAGAACGTATACAGCAACTACGAAACGGACGAAGACTAAAGCATAAAAAAATGGGCTCGTAAGAGCCCATTTTCTGTATCAAGGAAAGGATATCAATGTTAGCACTAGGAATTGACCCCGGTACGGCCATCTGCGGTTTTGGCTTGGTAGAATCCCGCGGCAGCCGTCTTATCCCGATAAAATACGGTTCCGTATTCACCTCGCCCAAGATGCGCATGGAAGACCGGCTGGTCAAGATTTACGACGAACTCGATGCGCTGATGAAGGAGTACAAGCCCGATATTATGGGCATTGAAAAACTTTTCTTCAACCGCAATGTCACGACGGCCATTCCAGTAGGGCAGGCCCGCGGTGTCGTGCTGCTGGCGGCGGCAAAAAACAATATTCCCATTGTGGAGCGCACGCCGATGCAGATTAAGCAGGATGTGACGGGCTATGGCAAGGCGGATAAAAAGCAGGTCATCTACATGGTGACGAAACTTTTGCATCTGCCCGAGCCGCCCAAGCCTGACGATACTGCCGATGCTTTGGCCGTGGCTATCTGCACGACTTACTGCATGGGGAATGCCGCATTCCGCAACAGCCTCAGGTAAAGGCTTTCATGAGCCAGAGAATGAAATAGGTCAGGCCGCCGGCAATCAGCGGGCCTACGGCCACGCCATGGAAAAGCAGGACGCCTGCCATGGTGCCGATAATCAGGGCAGGAATCACATCCGGCGTGTTTTTCAACAGCTCAACACCGCCGCCACCGGCAATGGCGGCCAAGAGTCCCGCAACAATGGCGATGATGCCTGCATGGGTGCGGAAGGCATCGAGCATGGTCTGGATGGTGATGGTGCCGTTGGCAATGGGCACGAGAATGGCGGCGGTCAAAATGATGATGCCCCAGTTGAGGCCCTGAGAACCCAGGGCATTGAGGGCCGTAGTCAGCCCGAGTATTTTCAGCCCGAGTACAATGGCGGTGGCATAGACAACGGTCATATTATGGCCCAGATAACTGAGCAGCAGTACCGCACCTAAGGTAATATATTCGATATACAAATCAATCAGCTCCTTTGTTAAAACACACCTTACTATTATACACGAGAGGGAGAACTTATGGAAATAAATACGCTGTTTTATTTTTTGACCGCTTCCGTGATACTGACTCTGGCGCCCGGGCCGGACAATATGTACCTGCTGGCCAAGAGCCTTGCCAGCGGTGCCAGAAGTGGTGTGGCTTTAAGTGCAGGACTCGCCAGCGGCATAGTCTTTCATACCACTCTGGTCATTTTGGGGGTGGCGGCGCTGCTGCAAAGTTCACCGCTGGCTTTTACGGTGTTGAAATTTGTGGGGGCAGCCTATCTTCTGTATCTGGCGGGGAAGGCTTTCTGCGAGCACGGCGAACTGCAGCTGGGCGAGGCCGGGGAAGGCGCGCCCTATCTTGCCATCTATCGCCGTGGCGTGCTGATGAATGTTTTGAATCCCAAGGTTTTGCTGTTCTTTTTGGCTTTTCTGCCGCAGTTCGTGGATACGGCAAGTGAGCAGGTAGGCTGGCATATCGCCATGCTGGGAGCAGTATTTGCCTTGCAGGCCTTTGCTATCTTTTCGCTCATTGCCCTTTGCGCAGGGAAAGTGCGCAGTTTCATTCTGGGCTGCAAAAACATAAATCGTATTCTGGGTATTGTTCAGGGCGTGGTCCTGACGGCTATCGCTCTGGCCATCTTACTGACCTGAATAAGGAACGTCCCCCATAAGGCTGATGTGGAATCAGCTTATGGGGGACATTTTATGCGAACAAATGCTTATTTTTTTCGTGCATCCAAGGCAATCCAGAGGAGGACGGCCAGAGCTAAAAAGAAGGGATAGAAGAGATAGGGAATGATGCTGAGGCTGGTGATGCCGGCGATGGCCGAGGCAATCAGGAGCTGTGCGCCGTAAGGGATGATGCCCTGGGCGATACAGGAACAGGTATCGAGGAGAGAGGCACTTTCACGCGGGGCAATGCCGTATTCCTCGCTGATGTTCTTGGCAATGGGGCCGGCCACCACAATGGCTACGGTGTTGTTGGCGGTAGCTACATCCATCAGGATGGTTAAGAGGCCGATGCCCAGACGGCCGCCGCCTTTGCCCTTGAAGTGATTACGGATAAAGGCGAGCAGTGCTTCAAAGCCGCCGCCGTCCCGCATGAGGGCGCTGATGGATGCGGCCAGGATGGTGACAATCATGGTTTCAAACATGCCGTTGGTTCCGGTGCCCATGGCGGAAAATGCCTTGGACAGGTCAGTGGTGCCGGTGGCAAGTCCAAGGCCAAAGAACAGCACAATGCCCGTGCCTAAAACCAGAAACACATTGCGTCCCATAAGGGCCATAATCAGCACGAGAAAATAGGGCAGAGCCAGCAGCAGGGAGTAGTCAAAATGGCCTAAGTCCGCCGTACCGCCGGAAAGTGCCAGGTAAATGAGCACGACCAGCGTGACCAAGGCTGCGGGCAGGGCCAGCTTAAGGTTGGCATAGAACTTGTCCTGCATGCGTGTGCCCTGCGTGCGCGTGGCGGCAATGGTCGTGTCCGAGATAAAGGAGAGGTTGTCGCCGAACATGGCGCCACCTACCACAGAAGCCACCGTCAGCGGCAGGCCCAAGTCGGCATTCTGGGCCACCGAGGTGGCGATAGGCACAAGAACGGTAATGGTGCCGACGCTGGTGCCCATGGCCATGGAGATTAGGCAGGCGATGAGGAAAAGACCAGGGATGGCAAAGGTCCCCGGTATGAAATTTAGCAGCAGATGGGCGGTGCTTTCCACGCCGCCGGCGGCTTTGGCGATACCGCTGAAGGCACCGGCCATCAGGAAGATAAAGAGCATGATGGTGATATTCACATCGCCGATACTCTTGGCGCAGAGCTGTATATTATCCACAAAGAGGCGCTTGCGGTTCTGCATAAAGGCCACAATCAAGGCCAGACCGAAGGCCACCACCACGGACATGACATAAAAGCCCATCTGTCCTTCTACAGGTGCGATGTATTCATACCAGATGCCTGCGCCCAGATAGAGCACGAGAAAGACCAGTATGGGCAGCAGCGCGAGAGCACGCGGCTTAGGCTGCGTTGCGTTTTGTTCCATATATTCATCATCCTTTGTCAAGAAATAACTAACTTAACTAGTATAGTGAATATCGTGCGGAATTGTCAAATGTATGTTTACAGCTTGACAGTAATTTTTTACTTGCGGGCCGATTAAGCGTATAATAGGTGATGGAAGTAGCGTGAAACTTAATAAAGCGAAAGAAGGAAGTGTACAGCTGTGATTCATGAAATTACGCCGCATAAATTGGATAATGCGTTTTTGCCCGATGCCGAGCCCTGGAAGGATGATATTATCATTTTTGCGAATCGGGATGGCTTGATGGTATCAGGGGAGCCGGGAAAAATGCGTTTTCCCAAGCGTCAGGAAATCCGCTCGAATAAGTACATGTATCAGTATTTGTTTTCGCTGGATGGCCATGACGTGTACCATGGGGTGGGAAGTCATGTAGAGCCGTTGGAGGGCTATGCCTATAAGACGCTGCGAGAAATCCGCTATGAGCTGCAGGGGCCGCAGGAGCTTATGTATGCGGCTTACACAGCGTGGCACCTCATTCGCTGGTATGAGGATAATCATTTTTGCGGCCGCTGCGGTCATCTGATGGCTTATGCGGCTGATGAGCGGGCCTTGGAATGCGATGACTGTGGTCATGTGATTTATCCCCGCATCAATCCGGCGGTGGTGGTCGGCGTCATCAATGGCGACAGCATTTTGCTGACGAAATATGCCAACCGCAGCATGAGTTTCTATGCCTTGGTGGCAGGTTTTGTGGAAATTGGCGAGACGCTGGAAGAATGTGTAGCCCGTGAGGTCATGGAGGAAACGGGCCTCAAGGTCAAAAATATCCGCTACTATAAATCCCAGCCCTGGGGCAGCGTGCAGGATTTGATTGTAGGTTTTTACTGTGAGGTGGATGGCGATACCACCATCCGCATGGATAAAAGCGAATTAAAAGAGGCCCTGTGGATGAAGCGCGAAGACATCCAGGGCCAGACGGATGATTGGAGTTTGACCAATCAAATGATGATGAAGTTCAAGGAAGGAGATATCAGTCTGCTTCGTTAAGTTCTTCTATTTCTATGGCTTCTGCATATTCCTTATTCATCAGGCAGCAGCAAAAGGAGATGAAATTGCATTCCACCAGCAGCGCCTCAATTTTTTCCTGATATTTACCGGCCTGATGCAGGGCCACCAGTTCTCTTAGGTCATCTTTGGTAAAGCCAAAGCCAATCGCAGCGCTCAGCGTGGAGCTATCCTCAGCCGATTCCAGAGCTGCCGCCCAGTTGGTACGGTTTTCCGCCTTTGTCATCATAAAACATCCTTTCCTCGTGCTTGTAAAATGATTAGTAACCGGAAAACATGGTAGCATGGCAAGGTTAAAATTCCATAAGAAATAGAAAAAACGACAAGTCATTACAAAAGGCTTGTCGTTTTCACGTTATAGGAGTTGTGCCAGCATATCGCCATAGGTCATGTAGATATGATAATAAAGCAGAAGCAAGGCCAATACCGCCAGATTGCTGCCCGTGAAGGTCAGCAGATAATAGCCGGGCTTACTGAAGCGGGTCTGCAGGTACGCCTTGAAGGAAATCACGCTGGCCATGGAGGCGATAATCGTACCCAGACCGCCGATGTTGACACCCAACAGCAGGGGCGTGTAAGCGGTCGTGTAGTTGGCTAAGAGCACCGTGGCGGGGACGTTGCTGAGGAGCTGGCTCAGCAGCAAAGATACCCAAAACTCGTGGCCGTTTAACATCTTGGCAGGCCAGCTTTGGAACACTTCGATATGACTAAGGTTTCCCACGCCGATAAACAAGAGGGAAAAGAGCAGCAGTAGTTTGTAATCTGCCTCCTTATAAAGACGGTAATTCAGCAGGGCCAGGGCAGGCACGACGATAACGGCCAGCAGGGCAAAATCCAACAGATGCACCACATGGAGCAGGCAGAGGCTGAACAGCAATAGCAGGGGCAGAATCTTTTTCCAAGGGAGTCTGGCTTCCTGCGCTGCCGGCAGATGCACATCACAGTCCGTCAGCGTATACGTGGCAAGGTAGATGGCCGCGCCGCTGAGCAGGACGATGGGAGCGGTGATGGCTAGAAATTCCAGCGGTTCCAGCCCGTAATAGGAGTAGATAAAGAGATTCTGCGGATTGCCAATCGGCGTGAGCATGCTGCCTAAGTTCGCCGCAATGGTCTGCCAACAGACGGTGGGCACGATAAGCCGGATGCGCCGGGCCTCGGTAAAGACCATAATGGCCAGCGGCACAAAGATAATCAGGGCCACATCATTGGTGATGAACATGGAGCTGAAATAACAGCTGAAGATAAAGAATCGCCCTAAGGAACGGCCGGAGGCATTGTCTTTGAACAGCCGCTGAAAAATCGCGGCGAAGAAACCGCTGAGCCGCAGGCCTGCCACAATGCACATCAAGAATAGCAAGAGCCCCAGCAGGGGGACATTGAGCCGTACCCCGATTTCTGTGAGGCTGGGCGGCGCGATAAAACTGGTAAGCAGGGCAAAAACAAGCGCCACGGTCAAATCCGGATTCTGGCGCAGTTTTTGGTATAGAAACATGGGAATGCTCCTTCCATAATCTGATCAGAGACAAAGTATAGCATATTTCCGAGCATCTTCACAGGGAAAAGTTGGGCTTTGGGTAAAAATTTTGCGGATTGTATGGAAAACAAGCTGGCAGGCAGCAGGAAAAAACACGCAGATACGCGAAATATTCCCATATAGTTGTGTGGGATAGAGGAGAATGTTATGGAATACAAAATTGGACGCAGTCAGGCAACGCCGGTGGACAATGCCATAAGCCAGGCTTGCCGGACCATGACGCAGGCAAAGTTTGTTTGGTTTACGACGATGGTGGCCGCTTTTGCTGAGACCAGTCAAAAGATGCAGGCACGGTTTCCACATAGCATTGTCATGGGGACAACTTCGATTGCGGCTTTTTCCAATGAGGGCATCTTCCACGATACCTTGGAAGTGCTGGCGATTGCAAGCGGCATTGAATGTGTGGGAAATGTATTGGAGGAAGCAGACTGCTGCCCACTCAAGTATGTAGAGCGCGTGCAGGAAGCCGTGCGCCAGCTCGGCACCCATCGCGCAGACGATACCATTTGTCTGACCGCGACAAATGGTTTGATTTCCTGCGAAGAATCGGTGCTTGCTGTGCTGAATTCCGTACTGCGAAAAGAACATATTCCTGTCTTTGGCGGGACGGCAGGCGACCGTGGCTTAGCGGAAAAGACTTTGGTTTCCTTGAATGGCAAAGTTTACGACAAGGCTAGTGTATTTGTGCTGCTGCGCAATCTGGGCGGCAGTATCCATCTTTATCGCGAAAATATCTACAAGCCCATCTGCGAGCCCTTGACGGCTACGAAGGTAGATGCTTTTACGCGTAAGGTCATGGCCTATGATGGCAGGCCCGCTTCGGAAATGGAAGCAAAGATGCACGGTCTTACTACTTCACAGATGGACCGTTCATTTTTGGACAGCAATCCGGTGGGGCGTATCATTGGCAAGGATATGTACATCATTGCCAATGACGATATGGATACCGACCGGCAGACGATGAAGTACCATGCCCGTATTTATGAAAATGACCAGATTGTCATGCTGCAGCCGGACGATTACCGTCAGGTCAATCGGGAGACCATGCAAAGAATTAAACAGGACGTGCCCCGTCCTGCTCTGTCCATCATGGTGAATTGTCTGGCGCGTACCCTGCTCTTTGAAAGTGAGGGGTATGCAGATGAATTCTTCCGCAGCATGGGAACCGTACTCGGCAATTATATCGGCTGGGGCGGATATGGTGAGCAGATTTACGAGCAGCATTTCAATCAGACCATGATTGCCGCTGTTTTTGAATAAGAGGTGCGTGTTATGGGAATCTTTGATTTCGGCAGAAAAAAAGAGCCTTTTTATAACCAAAGAGCCGCAGAAAAACAGGCGATGAATACGGCGGTACCGAGGCCGACACCGTCAGCACCGGTGCCGGAAACGCAGGCGAATGTGAACCGTCAGATTGCCTATGGCATCGATTATCTTGATGAACGCATGAATGAACTCACGCAGGCTGAAACCGGTATTGCAGAATACGTGCAGAAGATGCAGGAAACCTATGCGGGAATCGGTCAGGTAAATAAGGACTTTACGTACCTGAATGAACATTTTAATAATCTGGAAGAATATGCCCAAAACATTTCCAATATAATGGACACCTCTAGAACCGTGGTCAGTGGTGCGGGCAATGATATCGGTGCACTGTCGGAAAAAATGCAGGAGATAGAAGGAAATCTTGACGAGATTAACGCAGTATTTCAGGAAGTGGAAGGAAAATTTGCCAATATTAAAAAGATGTCGGAAGGCATCGAAGGCATCGCGACCCGTACGAATCTGCTGTCCCTGAATGCTTCGATTGAAGCTGCGCGAGCTGGTGAGGCAGGCCGCGGCTTCAGTATCGTGGCCGAAAATATCCGCGAGCTGGCCGCTTCGACCAAAGAATTGGTGGAAGGGATTGACACGAATATCAATGCGCTCTATCAATCCATCGGTGAAATGAGTCAGGCCATTGAACAGACCAGGCAAAAAACCTTGGAAAATGCCACTTTTGTGGGCAAGGTACAGGAGAGTTTTGCCGATGTGACCAAGAGTACAGAAAGTGTAGGCGATTACAGTCATCGCATTGTGGATGGCATCCATAAAACCAGTAGTATGATGGACGAAGTAGCCGAAGGCGCAGGCTCCGTGGGCGGTTTGGTCACCACGATGCGCCAGAACATTCACGGCTTAAAAGAGCTGATGAGTGAAAAGAACGTAATTGCCTGCAGCATGATTGACTTCCTGCGGCAGGTCAAATGGCTGTTGGGGAAACAAAGGTAAATAACCAAAAGTATAGCTTAATGCATGAGACTATCCCACTTTGACATGGTAGGATGGTCTTTTGTATTGCATCTGTTGATTGACATGACGGTTTGACCGGTCAACAACTGTTGTTATATACTTATTATAATGAGAGTCAAAGGGAAATGAGGGGTTGACTATGAATCAGGACAGCATGGAATTTGTAGTCTACATGATTCACGCTTGCGCCAATAAATGGAAGCTTTCTCCTAAGCAGGTATATGGTAAATTGCAGGAGACTGGTTGTATTGATGAATATCTCGTACCTAATTATGATATACTCCATACGCAGGGCAGTGCTTATTTAGTGGACGATATTAGAGAATATTTGCGGATAAGAGGTGTGAAGATATGATAGTCTATCACGGCTCGACAGAGATAATCAAAAAGCCGGATGTTTTGCATTCGTACAGGCATTTGGGAGAAGGATAGAGCATTAAAGGAAATAAAAGCCTATCCCAATTACGACCAGATAGCATTCCATTCATAACGCAGAAAGCCATTGATAAACTACTGATTTACGATTCATACTTTGAGGTGTAAGGCATGGACGAAAATGTTTTGGAACAGGTCTATCAGGAAAAACTGGAAGAACGTATTATTGCGCAGCTGGCTAAGGAGAAGGCAATACCACTGGAAAAAGCCATGCACATATATTATGGCAGTGAGTTGGCTGATAAAATTCATAATGGCATGGAGGGAATTCAGTATTTGGACTATCGAGTTTTGGTGCAGATACTGGAAGAAACGGAACCTAACAAGTTTTTGTCAAATTGACATGTCAAAAATTGACAAGTCAATTTCAGGGGGGCTGACAAGTCAAATTTTGACCTGTCAGCCTTTTATGGTGGGATTTTCTTGATTGTGTATCGCTATAGCGATATACTAATGAGGGATTTACTGGAGCCTTTATAAAGGAGCAGGATAAGCTATATGGAAATAGAGCGGCAATTTTTAGTAGACAGGCTTCCGCAGCTGCCCGAAGAATATGAGCTGCTGCGTCAGGGGTATGTGGCGTTGCTGCCGGAAATCCGGATTCGGCAGATTGGGGACAGTCATTTTTGGCTTACGGTCAAGCGCGGTGCCGGGTTGGTACGGGAGGAATGGGAGACGGAAGTTTCCCGGCAGGAATTTGCTAGTCTGTCGGAGCGGCTGTGTCCCGGAACCTGTATGATTGAGAAACGGCGCTATAAAATCCCTTTGGCGGATAGTTTGGTGGCCGAGCTGCATGTACATGCAGGCCATCTGAAAGGCTTCAATTATGTGGAAGTCGAATTTTCGGATGTGGAAGGGGCTAAAAAGTTTGTGCCACCTACCTGGTTCGGCCGGGAAGTTACGGATGATGTCCGGTTTTCCTATGGCACATTGGCGCAGGCAAGGGGCGTGGACATTGTGCGGGAAATTTTGCAGTGTGAATGATAATGGTGAGGTCGTGGCGAGCGTGGGGCTGACCGGTCAATTTTGACTGGTCAGCCCCTTGTCATTCGTGCTATACTAATAAGGTTACAGGTTATCGATTGATTATTGGAGTGAAGGTACCAGATGATTGGATTTTTGCGGGGACAGGTGGCGGCGCTGAAAGCTGACTACTGCCTTTTGGATGTGAATGGCGTGGGCTATCGGGTATTCGTGGCCGGTTCCACCCGGAATAAATTACGGCTCAAGGAAGAAGCCCAGCTCTTTACCTATATGAATGTTTATCAGGACGGCATTACCCTTTATGGCTTTGCCAGTGAGGAAGAGTACGATATCTTTCAGCTGCTCATTGGTGTTTCGGGTATCGGGCCCAAGGTGGCGCTGGGGATTTTGTCGGCCATTACGGTGGAAAGTCTCTGCAAGGCGATTCAGAACAAGCAGGCCACGGTGCTGACGAAACTGCCGGGCATTGGCAAGAAGTCGGCGGAGCGGCTGATTTTGGAACTGAAGGACAAGGTTGCTTTTGCGGCGGCTGATGATGTGGAAGAAATTCTGACGTTGGATTTGGAAGGGCCGACTGGCGACGATATGATGAGTGAAGCGCAGGCGGCTTTGGTGGCTCTGGGTTATAGTCAGGCCGAAATCGCGCCGGTGCTCAAGAAGGCGACCAAGTGCAAGACGACGGAAGAAGTCATCAAGCTGGCGCTTAAGCAGTTGAATAAATTTTAACAGGAGGGTTGAGGCTTGGCTGAAGAAGATTTTTACGATATGGATATTGATGATGGCCGCATTGTGGCCATGGACGAGCAGCGGACGGATGATTGGCAGTACAGCCTGCGCCCCCGCAAGTTAAGTGAATACATTGGCCAGGACAAGGCCAAAAAGAATCTGGAGATTTTCATTCAGGCGGCGATGAACCGCGGCGATTCGCTGGACCATGTTCTGCTCTACGGCCCGCCGGGGCTGGGGAAGACCACGCTGGCGGGAATCATTGCCAATGAAATGGGTGTAAATTTCCGGCAGACCTCCGGCCCGGCTATTGAACGGCAGGGGGATTTGGCGGCGCTGCTCACGAATCTGCAGGAGCATGATGTACTCTTTATTGATGAAATTCACCGCTTGTCTCGCAGCGTGGAGGAAGTGCTGTACTCGGCCATGGAGGATTTTGCGCTGGATATTATTATCGGCAAGGGGCCAAGTGCCCGCTCCATCCGGCTCGATATTGCGCCCTTTACGCTGATTGGCGCTACGACGAAAGCGGGCTCGCTGGCGGCGCCTTTGCGTGACCGTTTCGGCATCATTTCCCGTCTGGAGTATTATACGCCGGAGGCATTGGTGACGATTGTCAAGCGTGCGGCAGAGATTTTGGAAATCCCCATTGAGGATAAAGGGGCTATGGAAATTGCGCGCCGTTCCCGGGGAACCCCACGTATTGCCAACCGTCTCTTGAAGCGTGTGCGGGATGTGGCGCAGTATGAGGGCAAGGACGTCATCACCGACGAGATTGCCGATAAGGCATTGTCTCTGCTTGAAGTGGATAAGGCAGGCCTTGACCATACGGACAGGCGCATGCTTTTGACCATGATTAAGAAGTTTGGCGGCGGCCCGGTAGGACTCGACACGTTGGCGGCGGCAATCAGCGAGAGTACGGATACTGTGGAGGATGTGTTTGAGCCATTCCTCATTCAGCTCGGTTTTATCAACCGTACGCCCCGCGGCCGCGTGGTGACGAAGGCGGGCTACGAGCATCTGGGCATTGCTTATCCGGAATAGGAGTTTGTGGTTATGAAGTTACTATTACATATGTGCTGCGGGCCGTGTTCCTGTTATCCGGTGAAAAAACTGCGGGCCGATGGCATTGAGCCGGTTGGGTATTTTTTCAATCCCAACATCCACCCGTACAAAGAGTGGGAGATGCGTCTCAATACCGCGCGGGAGTTTGCGGAAAAGGTCCAGATGGAATTTTTCGCGGACGAAAATTACCTCCTGCGGGATTTTCTGAAGCGGGCCCTGCCGGCAGAAGCCATGCCCAATGGCCGCTGTACCATGTGCTATACTTGGCGGTTGGAGGAAGCGGCGCGGTTTGCGGCGGAGCATGGCTTTGATGCCTTTACATCGACGCTCTTTTACAGCATTTACCAGCAGCATGATTTAATGAAGCGGACGGCAGAGCGTTTTGCCGCGCAGTATGGCGTGCAATTCTACTATGAAGATTTCCGTCCCGGTTGGCAGGAGGGCATTGACATCAGCCAGGAGCTGGAGCTTTACCGCCAGCCTTACTGCGGATGTATCTTCAGTGAGGAGGAGCGCTACAGCAAGGCCATCCGCAAGCAGCGCAAGAAGGACAACAAGGCCAAGAAGCGGGCACGGCTCGAAGCAGAGGCCAAGGCCCGGGAACTGGAGGCGCAGCGATGAAAAAGAAATTAATCACCCTTTGCACCCTGTGTTTGTTTTTGCTGGGCTCGGCAGGCTTTGCTGAGGCCGCCTGGCAGCCTCAGCTCTTGGTTTCTCTGGGCACCAAGGGCACGACTTTACGCCTGTCGGGAAATATCCCCGTGGTCTTGAAGCGGCTGGACAACAAGAAGGTGGTCTGGCAGGGCAAGGCTAAGGAATTTGCGACATTGACCTTTGCCGGCACCGGTTGGGAAATGAACGGCAAGAAACTCAAAAATGCCGATGCGGCGGCTTTGGAACTAACGGTTGAGGACGAGCGCAATCTGGCCAAACTTGTCAGCACCTACGATAGCAAATCCTATCGGGGGGCCCTGCGGCTCGTGCCGCACAAGAACCGTCTCGATGTGATTAACCGCGTGACGGTGGAGGAATACCTGCAGGGTGTGGTGCCCGAGGAAATGCCTCCGGAGTGGAACGCCGAAGCGGTGAAAGCGCAGGCAGTGGCGGCCCGCACCTATGCCCTGCATCAGCGCAAGCGCCATGGCAAAGAGGGCTTTGATGTCTGTGCGACCACCCATTGCCAGCAGTATGGTGGTGTGGCCGCAGAGCGGACGGCGGCTAATCAGGCCGTCAAGGCTACGGCTGGTGAAGTTCTGCAAAGCCGGGGCGCACTGGTGGACGCCCTGTTCCATACGGATTCCGGCGGCATGACAGAAAACAGCGAAGATGTCTGGGGCAGCCGCATTGACTGCCTGCGGGCGGCTAAGGAACTGCGCACGGAAACGTATCCGTGGGAGAAGAATGTCACAGCCCAGCAGCTTGGTGAGCTTTTGGCCAAGCGGGGCAAGAATATCGGTGAAATCAAGAAAATCGAACTTTCGCCGATTAGGATTGGCAAGGCCTCAAAGGACCGCACCATTTCCGGCCGGGTGAAGTCTGTGACCTTTGTGGGCAAGAATGGACGGGCCAGCGTGACGGGCAACGATTTGCGCAGTATGCTGGGCCTCAAGAGCACGCTCTTTTCCATGAGCCTGAACCGCCATGTGGTCTTTATCAAGGGCTACGGCTGGGGACACGGGCTGGGCATGTCCCAGTATGGCGCCAAGGCTTATGCGGACAGCGAGCGTTGGGATTATAAGAAGATTTTGCAGCACTATTATAATGGTGCGCAGCTGAAAAAATTGTATTGATATAGAAGGATGAAACATGTTATTACTTTCGGATTTTGATTATGAACTGCCAGAAGAACGGATTGCGCAGGTTCCGGTGGAACCACGTAACTCCTCGCGTTTGATGGTGCTTGACCCGGTGGAAAAGACTGTGGAACACCGTCATTTCTATGACCTCAAGGAATATGTGGAACCGGGCGATACGCTGATTTTCAACGATACCCGCGTTATGCCGGCTCGCCTTATCGGTCATCGCGACCAGACGGGCGGCAAGGTGGAAGTTTTCCTGCTGCGCCGCATTGATGCCAACCGTTGGGAAACCTTGGTTAAGCCGGGCAAGAAGGCCAAGCCGGGCTATAAAATCAACTTCAGTGATGAGCTGAGCTGCGTGGTCACCGACCACACGGATTTTGGCGGCCGCATTGTGGAGTTCCAGTATGAGGGCATCTTCGAGGAAATCCTCGACCGCCTCGGTGAAACGCCGCTGCCGCCGTACATCCATGAAAAACTGGAGGACAAGGAACGCTATCAGACGGTTTATAATCGCGAACAGGGTTCGGCGGCTGCACCGACTGCGGGCCTGCACTTCACCAAGGAACAGATGCAGGAGCTCAAGGATATGGGCGTGAACCTTGGCTTTGTGACGCTTCATGTAGGTCTGGGCACCTTCCGTCCGGTCAATGTGGAAGACATCCAGAAGCATGATATGCACAAGGAATTCTACAATGTGCCGGAAGAAACGGCCAAACTCATCATGGATACGAAAAAGGCTGGCCATCGCGTTATCGCCGTGGGCACGACCAGTATCCGCACCTTGGAATCGGCAGCAGATGGCATGGGAGAAATTTCTGCCAAGAGTGGCTGGACGCAGATTTTCATCTATCCGGGCTACGACTTCAAGATTGTCGATGCCATCATCACGAACTTCCACCTGCCCAAATCCACGTTGATTATGCTCATCAGCGCCTTTGCAGGCCGCAACTTCGTACTGGATGCTTATAAGACGGCAGTGGAGATGAAGTACCGCTTCTTCTCCTTTGGTGATGCCATGATGCTCAAAGTCAAACAGCCGACGGCAGAACGTGACGCTGAATTGGCGGCTTTGGAAAAAAGTCATTTGACGGAAACAAAATAAAATATCCCCCCGGGGGCTTGTGCAGAAATCGTCAGACCTGTTATTATTGTAATGAGATTAATTTTCGATGATGAGGAGTTTTGCTGTGCGATTACAACAAGATGACAGACATTATTTGGGCATAGCCATGCCTGCTGCGTTGGAAGGGCTCTTTATGGTGCTGCTTTCCTCGGTGGACATCATCATGGTGGGCGTGCTCGGAACGGCGGCCATTGCGGCGGTGAGTATCTTCACGCAGCCGCGCATGATGCTCTTGTGTGTGGTGCGGTCGGTGGCTTCGGTGCTGACGCTGCTCACCGCCCGGAAGTTTGGGGAGAAGAAATTACAGGAAGTGCCTGCGCTGCTTGCGCGGACACTTTTTTGTATGGTTATTCTGATGGGCGTACTCCATGTGCTTTTCTTCCTGTATTTAGAGGGGATTCTAAGCTGGATGGGAGCCAAGGAGGAATACATGGCGGCGGCTCTGGCCTATGGCGATATTGCCCTGGCCGGCGTGTTTTTGACCACTTTATCTACGATTTTGCAGGCTGTGCAGCTAGGTTATGGCCATACCAAGCAGGTCATGAGTGCCAATGTGCAAGGCAATGTGGTCAACATTATCGCCAACGCCCTGCTGATTTTCGGGCTGGGTCCTTTCCCGGAAATGGGCGTGGTTGGAGCGGCCGTGGGTACGGTTATTGGCACAGGCTGGACGCTTGGCGTAACGGGCTATCAGCTGAAGGAGAGCGAATGGTCTGGCTGGGGCAGTTTTTGGCCGACGCGGGCGTATTTTCAGGAATTTTTGCCGGTCTTTGGCGGCGTGTTCAGCGAGCAGGGCTTTGAGCGTATCGGTATGGTGCTCTATACGCGCATGGTCGCTGAACTGGGTACGGCGGCTTATGCCGTCCATGCCATCTGCATGAACTTCTGCGATTTTTATTACTGCTTTGCGGGCGGCTTGGGCAAAGCTAATATGGTACTGGCCGGGCATGCCCATGGTGCCGGTGACTGGAGCTACTGGCAGCGGCAGCTGCGCGCAGGACTCAAGTGGAGTTTTGTGTTCTCGCTGATTTCCTTTGCTGCCACCTATGTACTGCGTGAGGAAATCTTTGGCATCTATTCCCATGAGGCCGAGCTTCTGCCGTTAGGCGCTTTGATTATGATTTTCGTGGCAGCGGTGAGCTTTCCCGAAGCCCATGCTATGGTCTGTGCTGGAGTCCTTCGGGGCAGCGGCAAGACGAGTCAGGTCGCGGCCTATTCCTTTGTGAGCATTGCTTTCCTGCGGCCACTGATTACGGCGTTCTTTCTGCAGGTGCTCGACTTAGGGCTGGCAGGCGCATGGCTGGCTCTCGCGATTGACCAATCACTTCGGGCGTCCTGTGCATCATTTTTGCTCTGGCGCCTCTGGAAATCCCGCCCGCAAATGGCCTGTGACACTTGACACAGCCTGGGCAGAGTGGTAAAATTTTGTTTGTCTTATTGTGTATTGAGAGTAATTTTTAATATACGGTTGAATCAGGTGTCGGAAGACTTAATAGAAAATCCGGTATATGCCGGAGCGGTCCCGCCACTGTAACAGGGAGTCATATTGCATTTAGGTCACTGGAAAGGGCAAAGCATTTCTGGGAAGGCGCGGTATGATGATGAACTGGAGCCAGGAGAACTGCCTGATTGACAATCACCGCAAGAAACGTTGGCTGTTTCTTACACCCGCGAGCGATGGGGATGGGGATTTTACTGGAGTTTGTTACGGTGAGCCTGTCTGCCTTTATGCGGACAGGCTTTTTATTTTTATTTAGGGAGTGTGGATGATTTTGCAAAAACTTGTAAGCAAATTGTCGCAAATGCTGATAACTCTTGTGGGCGTCAGCTTTCTGACATTTTGTTTGACCTATCTGGCACCGGGGGACCCGGCGGCCATGCTTTTGGAGGCCGGTGATACGATTGTATCGCAGGAAACCTTGGACAAGACCCGCGCAGAGTTGGGCCTTGATAAGCCGTTCCTCGTGCAGTATGTCAACTGGGCCGGAGGCGTTCTCCATGGGGATATGGGCATGTCTTACTCGGCCAAGAAACCGGTAACGGATAAATTGCTCGAAGGCTTTGCCGGAACCCTGACGCTGGCGGCGGTGACGATTGTGTTCGTTCTGCTTATATCCCTGCCACTCGGGATATGGTCGGCTGTGCATCGCAATGGCTGGCAGGATTATCTGGTGCGGAC
Source organism: Selenomonas ruminantium AC2024 (assembly GCF_000687995.1). Taxonomy (NCBI): domain Bacteria; kingdom Bacillati; phylum Bacillota; class Negativicutes; order Selenomonadales; family Selenomonadaceae; genus Pseudoselenomonas; species Pseudoselenomonas ruminantium. The sequence continues at coordinate 2,227,424 of NZ_JIAC01000001.1, read as the reverse complement.
GGTTTCGTTTATCGGCGTATCCATGCCGACCTTTTGGCTCGGCCTTATCTTTCTCTATGTGTTCGGCCTCAAATTGGGCTGGTTCCCGATTGCCAAATCGGCAGTGACGGCACAGGGCATTGTCTTGCCGGCACTCACTTTGGCACTTTATATGTCGTCGAAGTATATCCGGCAGGTGCGCACGGTGTTCTTGGAGGAACTGCAGCAGGATTATGTGGTGGGCGCAAGAGCCCGCGGCCTTTCGGAGAAAGCAATCCTCTGGAAGCATGTTCTGCCTAATGCCGTTCTGCCGTTGATTACGCTCTTGGGCATGTCCATTGGCTGGCTCTTGGGCGGCGTGGCCGTAATCGAAATGGTGTTCTCCTGGCCGGGTATCGGCAATATGGCGGTACGGGCGATTTCCATGCGGGATTATCCGCTGATTGAGGGCTTTGTGCTTTGGATTTCCATTGTGTACATGGCCATCAATGCGTTGGTGGACTTGTCTTATGTCTACCTTGACCCGCGTCTGAAAAAGGAGGCCCATTGATGACGGTTTTTCGGGAAAATAAGTTATTTGCTTTTTATACGGGGCTGGTTGTGCTGATTGTTCTCTTGGCCATCTTTGCCCCGTACCTTGCGCCGCAAGACCCGATGGCGGGAAATATGAAATTGGTTCTGCAGACGCCGTCTGCGGAGCATTTCCTCGGCACGGATAAGCTCGGACGGGATATCTTTTCCCGCATCCTCTGCGGCACGCAGATTTCGCTCTTTATGGCCCTGTGTCTCGTGGCCTTGATTGCCATGGTGGGTACGCTGGTCGGTGTGCTGGCCGGTTTCTTTGGTGGCTGGCTCGAAAACATCCTCATGCGTTTTGCGGATATGATGCTCGCATTCCCCGGTATCGTGCTGGCGATTGCCATTGCCGGTATCTTGGGGGGCAGTGTCATCAATACCATTTTGGCCCTGCTCGTGGTCAGTTGGGCAAAATATGCCCGTTTAGTGCGCAGCCTTGTTCTGCGTTTGCGCAATCAGGATTTTATCCAGGCCGCGAAGATTCAGGGGGCGAAGACCAGCAGCATTCTTTGGCGTCATATCCTGCCCAATGTCATGCCCATGGTGGTCATCACTGGGGCTATGGATATCGGTACCATGATGATGGAAATTGCCGGGCTCTCCTTCCTGGGCTTTGGTGCGCAGCCGCCGACGCCGGAATGGGGCCTGATGCTCAACGAGGGCCGTCAGTATATCCAGACGGCGCCCTGGCTCATGATTTTTCCAGGTTTGGCCATCTTTATTGTCGTAGCTATATTCAATCTGTGGGGAGACAGCCTGCGGGATGTTCTCGACCCACGGCAGGAATAATATATTTTTTATAAAGGGGTAGATGTTTGAGATGAAAATGTTCAACACGAAGAAGTTATGGAAGGCCGTCAGTCTCGGCCTGTGCGGTGCAGCACTGACCGTTATGCTGGCCGGCTGTGGTGCGGATAATAGCAGCAGTGCCGACAAGGGTGTACTCAAAGTCGGCGTGACGAACTTTGCCGATACGCTCGAACCCACGCAGAATTTCTTTGGCTGGGTCGTTATGCGTTATGGTCTCGGCGAATGCCTGACGAAGTTTGACGAGAAGATGAACGTACAGCCCTGGCTGGCCGAAAGCTGGAGCATCAGCGACGACCACATGACCTGGACGTTCAAAATCCGCGAGGGCGTAAAATTCTCCAACGGCAATCCGCTGACGGCTGAAGCTGTTAAGGCTTCCATTGAACGCGCTTTTGCCAAGAACAACCGCGCCGCTACGTTCTTCAAGTACAAGGAAATCAAGGCCGAGGGTCAGACCCTGACCATTGTGACGGAAAAGCCCATGCCGAATATGCCGGGCTTTTTGGCTGACCCGCTGTTCATCATTGTGGACACCAGCGCCGAAGGCAGCCGCGACTTTGCCAAGGAAGGCCCCATCTGCACCGGCCCGTACATGGTGGAATCCTTCGTGAAGGAAAAAGCCGTGATGAAGAAGAACCCGAACTACTGGGATGGCGAAGTGCCGTTTGAAACCGTAGAAATTCCGTCTATTGACGACCCGAACACCCGTGCTATGGCCCTGCAGTCTGGTGAAGTGGATATGGCGGTAAACATCGCGGCTGGCGATATGGATACCTTCCGCGGCAACGACAAGTTCTTCGTGGATGAAATTTCCTCCCTGCGCACGGTGCTGGCCCGTCTGAATCACAAGGGCATCCTGAAGGATGACAAGGTGCGTGCGGCCCTTATCTGCGGCTGTGACCGTGAAACCTACAATAAGGTACTGCTCAAAGGCACCTTCCTGCCGGGCAAGGCTCCTGTACCGCCTTCCATGGACTATGGCTTTGACCAGCTGACTGACCCCAATGCCTACAATCCGGAACGCGCTGCAAAACTCCTCGATGAAGCAGGCTGGAAAGATACCAATGGCGATGGCATCCGCGATAAGGACGGCCAGCCGCTGAAGCTCGACTTCGTTGTGTATAACAGCCGTGCCGAACTGCCGCTTTACGCAGAAGCTGTGCAGTCCGACCTCAAGAAACTCGGCTTTGACATCAACATCAAGACCGTTGACTATAATCTCGTTGACCAGATGGGCATCAAGGGTGAATATGACCTCTTGATTTCCAACATCACGACGGCTAACACCGGCGACCCGGAAATCTTCCTCTCCTGGTACTGGAAGACCAATAACAACGGCGACAACCCGCAGAATGGTTCTGGTTACAGCAATCCGGCGCTCGATGCCAAGTTCAATGAACTGGCCGCTGAATTCGACAAGAGCAAGCGCCGTCAGCTGATTATCGACATTCAGCAGATTCTCTTAAATGATGGTGCGGCACTGTTCCTGGGCTATCCGCAGACCAACATCATCAGCAACAAGGTTCTGTCCGGTGTGAAGATGTATCCTTCCGATTACTACTGGATTACGAGCCTGATTAAACCGGCGAAAAAGTAAAGGAAGCAAAGATGCTTTTAGATGTAAAGAATTTATCAATTGCCTATCAGGGCAAGCCTACGGTGTCCGATGTCAATTTTGACCTGCAGGCAGGGGAGATTATGGCCATTGTCGGGGAATCCGGCAGTGGCAAGACCTCTGTGATTCGGGCGATTTTGGGCTGTCTGTCCGGCAATGGGCAGGTGGAGGGCGGCCAAATCAACTTTGGCGGCCGTGATATTGCCCATCTGAACAACAAGGAATGGCTCTCCATTCGCGGCAAGGACATTGCCATGATTTTTCAGGACAGCGGCAATATGCTCAATCCCGTGCAGACCATTGGCAAGCAGTTTGTGGAATATTTGCAGCTGCATAGCTCAATGAGCAAAAGTGAGGCGGTAGAGAAAGCTTGCTCGCTGCTTACCCGCATGAATCTGCCTGACCCGCAGCGCGTGATGGAATCGCATGCCTTTGAGCTTAGTGGCGGTATGCGCCAGCGTGTCGGCATTGCCATGGCACTGGCTTTTGCGCCCAAACTGCTGCTCGCTGACGAGCCGACTTCGGCGCTCGACGTGACCACGCAGGCACAGATTGTGGATGAACTCATGCAGGTTGTTCACGAAGCAGGTTCAGCCATGATTATCGTTACCCATAATATCGGTGTGGCGGCGCATATGGCGGATAAAATCATGGTTATGGCCGGCGGCAAAGTGGTGGAGTATGGCAGCACGGCGGAAGTCATTGAACATCCGCAGGCAGATTACACCCGGACCCTTTTGCAGGCTGTGCCGGAGATTGGAGGCACACGCTATGTCGGATAAGGAAATTTTGCTGTCCACGGATAAAATCTGCAAGGAATTTACCAAAGGTGATGGCACGAAGTTTACCGCCTGCAAGGATGTGAGCCTGCAGCTCTACCGCGGTGAAACGCTGGGGTTGGTCGGTGAGTCCGGCTGCGGCAAGTCCACTTTTGTCCGCACGATTATGGGCCTGCATCCGGCCGATAGCGGCAAAATCTATTTCAAGGGCGAGGATATCACGAACCTTTCCGGCGAAAAGCGCCGGGCAATGGCCAAGCATATCCAGATGATTTTTCAGGACCCGGCTACGGCGTTTAATCCCAAGATGCGGATTCGCGATATCATCTGCGAGCCGCTGCGCAACTTTGCCAAGGTTTCTGATAAGGAAGCCGAAGCTAGAGCCGTGGCGCTGTTGGAGAAGGTGGAACTGGCACCGGAAATCGCCCTGCGCTATCCGCATGAACTTTCCGGCGGCCAGCGCCAGCGCGTCGGTATTGCCCGGGCACTTATCTTAGAGCCGGAAATCATCATCTGCGATGAAGCCACCAGTGCTCTCGATGTGTCTGTGCAGGACAGCATTGCAAAACTTTTGGCTAAGATTCAAAAGGAACGCGGCGTAAGCTACATCTTTATCTGCCATGATTTAGGGCTCGTAAGCCTAATAAGCCATCGGGTGGCAGTCATGCAGCAGGGCCAGATTGTGGAAGAATTGCCGGGGGATAAGATACAGGAAGCGCAGCATCCTTATACGCAGAAACTGCTCAGCTCTGTATTTACGGTAAGGGCTAGATGTTAAAAAAATATTTTTTTTAGGTATTGAAGCCCAGATTTTTTTATGGTAAACTACTTAGGTATGTGGACGGTCCTCTGAGTGAGCATGAGCTTGCCACGAACGTCTGGTTAAGGAGGAAAATATAAATGAACATCATCGAGACTCTGGAGAAAGAACAGCTCCGCAGCGACATTCCTGTATTTGCACCTGGCGACAAAGTTCGCGTACATGCAAAGATCGTCGAAGGCAACCGTGAGCGTATTCAGGTATTCGAAGGCCGCGTAATCGCTCGTCAGGGCGTTGGCGTTCGTGAGACTTTCACCGTTCGTCGTATTTCCTACGGCATCGGCGTAGAACGTCTGTTCCCGGTTCATTCTCCGCGTATTGCCAAGATTGAAGTTGTTAGCCGCGGTGTTGTCCGTCGTGCAAAACTTTATTATCTGCGCAACCTTACGGGTAAAGCTGCTCGTATCAAAGAAAAACGCTAATCTGCGTAACGGTAGGGACTGCTTCCGAGCAGTCCCTATTTTCATTAGCGTAATACAGCTAAAACACAGCAAGAGGAGGAACCCCTTATGAGTTCATTAGGCGAAGAAGCAAAGGACTGGCTCATATCCATCGTCATTGCGGTGGTACTGGCCTTCTTTATCCGCGAGTTCATCGTGGAATTATATATTGTAGATGGCCCTTCCATGCGGCCCACCCTGCAATCCCAGGAACGGCTCGTGGTCAATAAGTTCATCTACAATTTCCGGGCACCCCAGAAGAATGAAATTCTCGTGTTTGAATATCCGCGGGACAGAAGCCGTGATTTTATCAAGCGGGTTATTGCTACGCCGGGTGATACGGTAGAAATCAAGGCCAGCAAGGTTTATGTCAATGACCAGCTGCTGACGGAAGATTATATCTTAGAACCTACTCGCAGTGAGTATCCTAAGTCCACGGTACCGCAGGGCACCGTCTTTGTGATGGGGGATAACCGCAACAATTCCGAGGATAGCCGCTTTGCCGATGTGGGCTTTGTGCCCTTCGACCTGATTAAGGGGAAGGCTATGCTGGTTTTCTGGCCGATTGGACAGTTTAAGACGCTGCCGTAATAAGGGAGGCATGGACGATGAAGTTTATTTCCTGGAATGTCAATGGCCTGCGGGCCTGTCTGAAAAAGGGATTTATGGAGTCATTCTGCAAGCTGGACGCCGACGTGTTCTGCCTGCAGGAAACCAAAATGCAGCCGGACCAGGCAATCCTCGATTTGCCCGGTTATAAGCAGTATTGGAATAGTGCTGAGAAAAAAGGCTATTCCGGCACGGCGGTGTTCAGCCGCATTGAGCCATTAAATGTCACCTATGGTTTGGGCATTGAAGAACACGACCATGAAGGCCGGGTTATCACCTTGGAATTTCCCGAGATGTTTTTGGTGACGGTTTATACACCGAACTCCAAGCGGGAACTCGAGCGGCTTTCCTACCGCATGGAATGGGAGGACGCCTTCCGGCAGTATTTAATGAAGCTGGATGAACAAAAGCCTGTGGTTGTCTGCGGGGATCTCAACGTGGCCCATCAGGAGATTGACCTCAAAAATCCCAAGACAAATCATCACAATGCCGGCTTTACCGACGAGGAAAGAGCCAAGTTCGGTGAGCTTTTGGAGGCGGGCTTTATCGATACCTTCCGTACGTTATATCCGGAGCGCACGGGTATCTACACCTGGTGGTCCTATCTGCGCAAGGCTAGGGATAACAACGCCGGGTGGCGCATTGACTACTTCGTGGCTTCAAAGCGTCTACAGGAAAACATCAAGGATGCCACCATCCACAATGAGATTTTTGGCAGCGACCATTGCCCCGTAGGCTTGGAGATTGAATGCTAGAAAAACCTTGACAGGGGCACGGCCATAGGATAAAATTTATACGTTATGTTGAGCTTTTGGGGGATACAGTTATGTATCCTTCCTTGCTTTATAGAATTTAGGAGGCAGATTACACTAAAATGAGTATGACCACCAATGAAAATTTAAGAAACATCGCCATTATCGCCCACGTTGACCATGGTAAAACCACCCTGGTTGATGGCATGCTGAAGCAGAGCCATGTATTCCGTTCCAACGAACAGGTTGCAGAACGTGTCATGGACTCCGGCGATATCGAGCGTGAGCGCGGCATTACGATTCTTTCCAAGAACACGGCCGTTATGTACAACGATGTAAAAATCAACATCGTGGACACCCCGGGCCATGCTGACTTCGGCGGCGAAGTAGAGCGTGTTCTTAACATGGTTGACGGCGTGGTACTGCTGGTAGATGCCTTCGAAGGCCCTATGCCTCAGACCAAGTACGTGCTGCGCAAGGCTTTGGAACAGAAACTGAAGCCCATCGTGGTTATCAACAAAATCGATAAGCCCAACCAGCGCGTAGACGATGTTTATGATGAAGTTCTCGAACTCTTCATGGAACTGGATGCTGACGATGACCAGCTGGACTTCCCCGTTATTTATGCTACGGCTCGTGACGGTATTGCCAAGTATAGCATGGACGATGACAACGACAACCTCCAGCCGCTGATGGAAACCATCGTTAAGGAAATCCCGGCTCCCCATGGCGATCCGGAAGCTCCTCTGCAGATGATGATTACCACGTTGGAATCCGATGCTTTCGTTGGCCGCGTGGCCATCGGCCGTATCATCCGTGGTACGGCTAAGCCGAACCAGAATGTTTGCATCATCAATGGCGACCAGGAAACCAAGGCTAAAATCGGTAAGGTATTCACCTATCAGGGCCTGCAGCGTGTAGAGAGCGAATCCGCCAGCATGGGCGAAATCGTTGCTCTGACTGGTCTGGGCGATGTATCCATCGGTTACACCGTAGCTGACGCTGAAAATCCGGAAGCTCTGCCGACGATTAACATCGACGAGCCCACCCTGTCCATGACCTTCGGCGTTAACACCAGCCCCTTTGCTGGCCGTGAAGGTCAGTTCGTGACCTCCCGTCACCTCCGTGACCGTCTCTTCAAGGAAATTGAGACCAACGTGGCCATGAAGGTAGAGGAAACGGATTCTGCCGATGTGTTCAAGGTTTCCGGCCGTGGTGAACTCCACCTGTCCATCCTCATCGAAACCATGCGCCGTGAAGGTTACGAGTTGCAGGTGGGTAAACCGGAAGTTGTGTACAAGACCATTAACGGCCAGCTCTGCGAACCCATCGAGAACCTGACGGTAGAAGTACCCCAGGAATACATGGGCGCTGTTATGGAAGGCCTCGGCACCCGTAAGGCTGAGCTCACCAACATGACGGAGACGGCTGGCTACATGCGCCTCGAATTTACCATTCCGGCCCGCGGCCTGATTGGTTTCCGTTCCGAACTGCTGACGAGCACCAAGGGTAATGGTATCATGAACCATGTGTTCCATGGCTATGCTCCGTACAAGGGTGACATTCCGGGCCGTACGCGCGGTTCCCTCGTTGCTTTCGAACAGGGTGAAACCACTGGTTATGGTATCTTCTCCCTGCAGGATCGCGGCGTAATGTTCATTGAGCCGGGCGAACAGGTTTATGAAGGTATGATCGTTGGTGAAAACTCCCGCGATAACGATATTGACATCAACCCCTGCAAGAAGAAGAACGTATCCAACATGCGTACGTCTTCCTCTGACGAAGCAATCCGCCTGACCCCGCCGAGAATCCTTTCTCTGGAACAGGCTATCGAATACATCAACAATGATGAAATGGTTGAAGTTACGCCGGAACACATCCGTCTGCGCAAGAGCATTCTGGACCGTACCGTGCGTGGCCGTGCAGCTAAGAATGCACGCAAAGGTTAATCCTAAGTTCGGTTAACATCCATATAATAAGACGCCCGGTGGCTGATAATACTTTCCCTTAGCTTATGCAGGCTTGCCTAACGCAACGGGAAAGCATCATCAGCCACCGGGCTTTTGCGTACATTACATTAGCATGCTAAGGCGCCCGCGAGGCTTTGGCTTACATTATATTGAGTTGACAAGTCAATTTTTGACATGTCAGATTGACTTGCCAATGGGAGAGTTTTTCGTATTGCGGTGAAATCGTGAGAAAAACCTTGAAAAATTGCGGAAATGCAGGTATTATAGTATAGATATCGAAATAGACAGGAGGCAGGTTATTGATGAAGAAATTTACGAAGTGGCAAGGTTGTGGCAATGATTTTGTTTTGTTCGACTGCCTGCAGGATGATATAGAGGATTATGCATCGGTAGCCCGGAAGGTCTGTGACCGTCATTATGGCGTCGGGGCAGATGGGATTCTCGTGGTACTGCCTTCTGCGCAAGCGGATTTCCGCATGCGGATTTTCAACACCGATGGCAGCGAGGCGGAGATGTGTGGCAACGGCATTCGCTGCTTTGCTCGTTATCTCTATGACTTCGGCCTGACGAAGGAAACGCGTTTTACCGTGGAAACGGGCGCCGGGATTCTAGTGCCGGAGATTGTGCTCGAAGGCGGCCAGGTCAAGGGCATCAAAGTGGATATGGGTGAGCCGCATCTTTTGGGTGAGGAAATACCTGTTGTCGGCTTTGACGGGTCAAAGGTTATTGACAAGTCAATGTCTGTTGACGGTCAGGAATATCACTTCACAGCTGTATCCATGGGCAATCCGCACTGTGTCATCTTTGTGGATGATGCGGAGAATTTCCCCATCTATGAACTGGGCCACAAGTTTGAGACCCATGAGTTGTTTCCGAAAAAGACCAATACGGAGTTTGTGGAGGTCAAGGACTGCCAGCATGTACGCATGCGCGTCTGGGAGCGTGGGGCTGCGGTGACGCTGGCCTGCGGTACGGGCTCCTGTGCGACGGTGGTGGCTGGCATATTGAACGGCAAACTGGACAGAGAGGCTGCTACGGAAGTTGAACTGGACGGCGGCAAACTTTCGATTCATTGGGCGAATGATAACCATGTGTTTATGACTGGCCCGGCTGAACTGGTGTTCAGCGGCGAGCTGGCAGATTGTGAGGCGTGTGTATGCTGAAGAGTATGACCGGCTTCGGTGCCGCAACGGTGGAGAATGACGATTACAAGGTGACGGTGGAGTTAAAAGCCGTCAACCAGCGGTTCTTGGAACTGAATTTCCATATGCCCCGGCAGTTTGGGGAGTGGGAAGAAAGTTTACGCCAGCTTATCCGCAAGACTGCAGCCCGTGGCAAAGTGGATATTTTCATCAATTATCAGGACAAGCGGGAAGCCAAAAGCAGCATCCGTGTGGATAAGGAGCTGGCTTTGGCCTATCAGTCGGCCTTAAATGAGCTCAGCGATACCCTGCATCTGCCTCGGCCTGACAGCGCGGCGATGTTTGCGGGTTTTCCCGATGTGCTGCAGGTGGAGCAAACGGCAGATTTTGAAGGTCTGCAGCCGGTGCTAACGGAGGCTATGGCGCAGGCGCTCGCGGCCTTTGACACCATGCGTCAGCGGGAAGGAGCGCATATCGCAGAGGACTTTGCAAAGCGCCTGGACAAACTTGAGGAAATGCGCCAGCAGGTGATTAAGCTCTCGCCGGCCATTGTGGAAGAACGGCGCAAACATTTGCAGGAAGTGCTCGAAGAAGCGCTGGCTGGCAAGGACTTTGATGAGACGCGGATTATTCAGGAAACCGCACTCTTTGCCGACCGTGTGAATTATACGGAAGAAGTGGTGCGGCTTGAGAGCCATATCGGCCAGTTCCGTCAGATTATGGCGGCAGATGAGCCGGTAGGCCGGAAGCTGGACTTCCTCATTCAGGAATTTAACAGGGAAACGAACACCATTGGTTCCAAGGCCAATAGTACCGAAGCGGCCCAGCTGGTGGTGGATATGAAGAGCGAAATCGAAAAGATTCGCGAGCAGGTGCAAAATATCGAGTAAAGGGGAGATACTGATGGATATTAAACTCATCAATATCGGCTTTGGTAATATTGTATCGGCCAATCGGATTGTGGCCATTGTGAGCCCGGAATCTGCGCCTATTAAGCGCATTATCCAGGAAGCCAGGGATGGGGAACGGCTGATTGATGCGACTTATGGACGCAGAACCCGTGCAGTTATCATTATGGACAGCGACCATGTCATCTTATCGGCGGTGCAGCCGGAAACGGTAGCTCATCGCGTAGAGGATGACGATGATGATGTAAAGACGGAGAAAGAGAAAGAAGACGAGGAATAAATGAGTAAAGGATTATTGATTGTCGTTTCCGGTCCTTCGGGAACAGGCAAGGGCACGGTATGCAGTGAACTTTTGTCCCAGGCCCAGGACCTTGCGTATTCCATTTCCGCTACGACCCGTCAGCCGCGGGCTGGAGAAGTGGACGGCAAGAACTACTACTTCATGGACAAGGCCGATTTTGAAAAGAAGATTGCCGAAGGCGGCTTTTTGGAATATGCCAATGTCTATGGCAATTACTACGGCACGCCGCTGGGCAAAATCGAGGAACGACTGGCAGAAGGTGTGGACATCCTGCTGGAAATCGATACCCAGGGTGCCATCAATGTCATGGAAAAATGCCCCGATGGGCTCTTTATCTTCCTTGTGCCCCCGTCTCTGGCAGAGCTGGAGCGCCGCATCCGCGGCCGTGGTTCCGAGACGGAGGAATCCCTGCAGAAGCGCATGGGTTCTGCCCGCAAGGAAATCGAAGATGGCAAAAAATACGGCTATGTGGTGGTCAATGATACGGTGAAAAATGCCGTACAGCGCATTATGGCGATTCGCACTGCAGAACACTGCCGTATGGATAAAAATCAGGAAATTTTTGAGGAGTTGGCAAAGTAATGAAAGTAATGAGCAAACCGGAAATGAGCATGGTAAACCCGTCTACGGATAAACTGATGTCCCGCGTGGACAGCCGTTATGGTCTGGTGGTATGCGCTTCCAAGCGTGCCCGTCAGCTGGTGGATGGCGAAGAACTCAAGGAAATCGAAATGAAATCCACCAAAGACGTGACCAATGCTCTGGAAGAAATCGCCGAAGGCAAAATCGCCTACAAGATTTCCAAGGCTGACCTCTAAGATGAGCAGCTTAACAGGCAAGAAAATTGTATTAGGCGTGACGGGAGGTATTGCCGCTTATAAGGCGGTGGAGATTGCCTCCCGTCTCCGCAAAGCTGGGACAGAAATTCATGTCATCATGACGCGGGAGGCCACGGAGTTTGTCACGGAACTGACCTTCCGGGAGATTACGGGTCAGCCTGTGTCTGTGGATATGTGGGCTAAGGTCGCGAACTTCAATGTGGAACATATTGCACTGGCTACGCTGGCTGACCTTGTGCTCATTGCCCCGGCTACGGCAAACATCATTGCCAAGACGGCGGCGGGCATCGCCGATGATATGCTGACCACTACAGTTCTGGCCACCAAGGCGCCCATCGTCATGTCGCCGGCTATGAATACCAATATGTATGAGAATCCTGTGACCCAGAAGAATATCGCGGAGCTAAAGAGCCGGGGCGTGCAGATGATTGAGCCTGCCTCTGGCCACTTGGCCTGCGGTGTAGAGGGCAAGGGCCGTCTGCCGGAACCGGCGCAAATCGTACAGTTCGTCATGGACTTTATGTGCGGAGAGCAGCCTCTGCAGGGCCGCAAGATTATCGTTACTGCCGGCGGCACCATTGAGCCGCTGGACCCGGTGCGTTACTTAGGCAATCACTCTACGGGCAAGATGGGTTACGCCATTGCCGCAGAAGCCGCAAAGCTTGGGGCAGAGGTGCTCTTAGTATCCGGCCCCAGTAATCTGGCTGACCCCGCAGGCGTAAAGACCGTGCGCATTCAGACCGCATTGGAAATGCAGGCGGCCGTGCAGGCAGCCTACGCTAAAGCCGATGCGGTTATCATGTCGGCAGCTGTGGCCGACTATCGCCCAAAGACGGTGGCCAAGGATAAAATCAAAAAAAGCGATGATGAACTGGTGCTCCATTTAGAGCGCAATCCGGATATTCTCTACGGTCTTGGTCAGCAAAAAGACAGGCAGATTTTGGTGGGCTTTGCGGCGGAAACCTGCAATGTGGAGGAATATGCCAAAAAGAAGCTCTCGAAGAAGAATTTGGACTTTATCGTGGCCAATGATGTATCGGCTAAGGATGCAGGCTTTGCTGTGGACAACAACCGGGTGCAGATTTACTTCCGCAACGGCGAATGTGAGAAATATCCATTGATGAGCAAGCAGGAATTAGCCGGCATCCTCTTGAATAAAATAGTAAAGATGATGTAAAGCAAAGGAGGCGCGCTATGCCTAAGGTTACCCGTGAAGATATTCCCAACTGGTTCCAGCGCAAGACTGGTTTTAACGTAGATGTGGAAGAACTGAAAAAAGCGGCGGAACTGGACCGTATAGCCTGTGCCGATGAGCCCATGAAGATGATGCGCGACCTCTGGGGGATAACCCCGCGGGATTGCGAGAAAATCCTGGGCGCTCCCAGCCGCACCGTGGAGATGTGGTTCCATAAAGATGCCTCCAGACCCCCTTCCTGGGTGGTGCGCCTCATTGTGGAAAAATGTGCAGACCTGCATGAGCGTCGTCTGGAGCGGGAGAAGAAGCGGCAAAAATGATGGAAAAAAGCCCCCAGAATCCGTGGGGGCTTTTATAATGCAAAGGAGAAGAAAGTATGCAGGCAAATGCCTTAAAGAAAAAAATAGAGGATGCCCTGAGTCAGGCGCTGAGTCTGGCAGGGGAAAAAGATGTGGAAGCAGCGGTGGATATCCTGCGCCAGCAGATTGAAGCGGTGGAGGCCTTGAACCTCTACAATGACGGCCGTGCTGATTACTATGACTTCAATACGCTGATGGAAATGGTGATGTTCCAGAGCCAGCATCCGGAAATCCATCCCGTGTCCGATATCGAAGAGCCCTTGAACCGCTTATACGCCATGTATGGCTCGTTGCTGTTGGAGCAGGGCAAGCTGGACGAAGCGCAGGAGGCTTTGGCTATTGCCATGGACTGGAACCCCATGAGCGCTGACATTGCCTTTGAGCATGCGGAGGTTTTCAAGCAGAAAAAGGACTGGGAAAAGCTCAAGGAACTGACCATTGCCATATTCCCCATCGCCTACAAGCGCCGGGAAATCGCCCATTGCTATCGCAATTTAGGCTATTACTTCGTGGAAAAGCAGATGTGGGATGAAGCCGTAGGCTGTTATCTGCTCAGCATGAGTTTTGCCGATGCAGAAGGCCGTTATCAGGCGGAATTGGAGCTTAAGTACATCCATGACGAAACGGAAGGCCAGGCCCAGCGGCCCTCCATCGGAGCTCTGCGCTCCTACGGGGAAAAGTACGGCTTCCCCATCGGGCCGGACAGTAAAATCATCGAGACGGCCATGCAGTACGGCAAGACCATGCTGGCCAACAAGAAATACGAACACGCCCAGTATTTCCTCGATATTGCCTATAAACTCACGGAGAGCAAGGAACTGAAAGAGCTGCTGGACGGCATCAACAAGGCTATGAAATAAGCCTGTGATAGATAAATTACAGTTTGCCAGTGCGTGCTGAAATTTTTTGTTACAGCTCAGTTTGGGCGGAGGTGGTAATACTTTTTGCCGTTGCACTAAATGACCCACAAGCAAATGTATGGGCTTTTTAGTTACCTGCGCCGGGCAAGACCGGCGGCGCGTATGTTCAGCCCAGTGTTTAGTTTATGCCGTTTGTGGGCCAGTCCTCACTGCGTTCGGACAGTCGTTCCACGGCGAAAAGCATCACCACTTCCGCCCTAAGTTGCATTTGCATTAAATGTATTTTTCTCGATGACAAGCGACAAGTACATCGATGTTCTTGCTACGGGAGCAACGAGTTCGTGGCAATAGTATAGGACGTAGCTTGGGGCGGACGGGGAGTGATTTTTCTGTAGGGAGCGACTGCCTGAACGAAGTGAAGGCCGGCCCCTGTAGGAAGCAACTAAGCAAATACGCTGAAAGCAGCGCCGTTGGCCTGCCCGGCGCAGGTAACTGGACAGCTCTACTTTGCGAAGGGGTCGTTTAGCGGAAAACAGAAAAATTACTCCCCGTTCGCCCCTTGACAACGTATGAACTGGATACCTTTACCACGAACTCCCCAACAAACTGTAATTTTACAAGCGCTGTTCTCTTTACTTATTCTTATAGGCGAAATATGTTTGGCGCATTTCTTCCCGGGTTTTGGCGGCGGGCCAGAGTTCACCAAGGGCCCCTTGACGCATGGCAGCGCCTAGGTGGTCGTAGACATCGGGAATTTGGGGCTCCAATTTGGCAATGAGTTCCTTGACATCCTGGCGGCAGGTATTGCCGTCATGGGGGCAGGGGCTTTTGACCGGGTCAAAACCATGGATGTTGATGGCTTCGATAAGTTCTTTTTCCCGGAAGTAAACCAAGGGGCGGATTACTGTCAAATCCATGCGGTCCAGATAGGTGACCGGGGTAAATGTATGCAGCTGACCGGAGTAAAGCAGGCTCATCAGGAAGGTTTCCACGGCATCATCATGGTGATGGGCATAGGCGACCTTGTTGACACCGTGCTCTTTGGCATAGCGGTTCACAGCTCCCCGGCGGAAAAAGGCGCAGGTAAAGCAGGGATTTTTGTCCGGACATGTTTCAATGGTGCCCGCAATGTCCACATCGATGATTTCATAGGGAATGTTGAGCTTCGCCATGAAATCCTTGGCCCGCTCGATATCAAAGAGGGCAGGGCGCCCCTGCTCGTCCTTGAACTGGGGATTGATGGTGAGGGCAGATAGCTTGAAATCCTTGTGCAGCCGCTGCTTCAAGATGGCCATGGCGTAAGCGAGGAAGATGCTGTCCTTGCCGCCGGAAATGCCCAGCAGAATGTGGTCGCCGTCGGCAATCATATCGAATTCCACCACAGCCCGCATCAGCTTGCTGTAGTAAAGTTGTGGCATATTGAGATTCATAACATGCTCCTTTGCATTATCGAATATAACAAATAAAAAACCGGCATTCAGCCGGTTTTTTTTTACGCTTGCTGTACAGTTCGTCGAGATACTCCTGCCCGCTTATTCCGTCCTTGAATATAAACCGTTAATCAAGCAGTCATATTTACGTTATTGCCGGTATTATTTCCTGCAGAATAGGCCGAAACCTTGGCGCGTTTATCATAACGTAAAATTATCATGGCTCCGTCGGACATCCTCTTGGTAATCGTAGCACTTTCCACAGTATCACGAGAAGCGGAGGTGTCGTTCTTATCAGAGCTCTGGTGAAATGAGTCCGATGTCCTCGTTATGGCATCTACCGAGGCGATGCCAGAGGCAACTAGGTTCCAGCGATAGGCAAAGCTGCCAATACCACTCGTACCGCTCATAACAATCCCTCCCTTGCAAGTGCAGGCAGGAAAGTATCTCTAATTCGATTATAACATGAAACGTGTCTGTGGACAAATGTTTTCTTAAGTATACTTAAGGCTTTTACTCAGAATTCAAATGATACATGGCAGCCACAGCCTGTCCCAGGCAAATGCCGCCGTCATTAGGCGGAATCAGGCTGTGGCGCAGGACCGTGAAGCCTTCTTCCTGCAGGAAGGTCGCGACAAGTTCCGTCAGCAGCAGGTTTTGGAAAACGCCGCCGGACAGAGCTGTTGTATTTAAGCCCGTGTCTTTACGGGCACGCAGGCAGGCGGCAGTGATGAAGCGGGCAAGGCCGGCATGGAAGAGATAGGCCAGTTTGCCAGAGTCCTCACCCTTTAATCGCTGCTCCAGCAGATAGGCAAAGAGTCGGTCGGTGTTCATCTCAGCAGGAACAGGCAGCGCATCTTTGTGTTCGTCCTGCCATTTGCGGGCTGCAAATTCCAAATACATGCTGGCTTCGCCTTCGAAGGTGGAGCTGGTGCGGATTCCTAAGATGGCGCTGACAGCATCAAAGAGGCGGCCGGCACTGGTGCTCTTGATGGTGTTGATGTTGTTATCCAGCATGAAGAACATGGCTTCCAGGTCAGCTTCACTGCAAAGATTTAATGAGTTAACGTGCTTACGTGTTTCTTCCTTGTCACCGGTCAAATCGTAAAGCAAAGATACGGCAATGCGCCAGCCTTCCCGGCTGGCTTTGTCGCCGCCGGCCTGACGGAAAGGGGTAATGGAAGCGAGCCGCTGAAAGCCCTTAAAATCAGCCTGCAGAATTTCTCCGCCCCAGATGGTTCCATCGGTGCCGTAGCCAGTGCCATCAAAGGACACGCCGATGACGGGAGCATCGTAGTCATTTTCCGCCATGCAGGAGAGAATATGGGCGTAGTGATGCTGAACCGGGAACAGGGGCAGGCCAAGCTCCTTGGCAATGGTGACGGTGTTATAGCGTGGGTGCATATCGCAGGCTACAATTTTTGGGGCGCACTCCAGAAGCTCCGTCAGCCGCTGGATGGTTTCCCGCAAAGCCTGCATGGTGCGCAAATCGCTCATATCCCCCACGTAGGGCGAAGGATAGAAGATGTTGTCACTGCCAACGCAGAAGGTGTTCTTGAGCTCGCTGCCAATGCCCAGCACAGCTCCTTGCCAGGTATTTTTCAGCATAAAGGGGAGGGGGGCAAAGCCACGGCTGCGGCGAATCATGTAAGGCTGGCCAGCAAGCCAGTCCATTACCGTATCGTCAGCGCGAATGCGAATCTTGCGGTTATGTGACAGCATTAAATCGCAGAAGCCGCTAAGGGCAGCGACGGCTCCGTCGTCATCCCGGCAGATGGGCGCGCCTGCCGGATTGCCGCTGGTCATGATAAGGGTATCGGGCATGGTGAGTCCGTCAGGATAATCAAAGAGCAGCATATGCAAAGGCGCATAAGGCAGCATCATACCGATTTTGGGATTGCCGGGAGCTACGCTGTCCACAATTTGACCGGTCAATTTTCGCTTTAAGAGGAGAATGGGCTTTTTATGGCCTGTGAGCATTTCCTGCTGGCCGTTTTCTACCTGACATTCCCGTTCCACAGCCGCCATATCACGGGCCATGATGGCAAAGGGCTTGACCGGACGGTGTTTTAACTTTCGCAGGCGGCGGACGGCGTTATCGTTGGTGGCATCACAGCAGAGATGAAAGCCACCGATGCCCTTGATGGCCACAATTCCGCCCGCGATAATGGTTTGACGGGTGCGGGTGATGGCGGCAGCTCCCCGCACATCTTCTTCACCAATCAGATAGACTTCCGGGCCGCAGTTGTTGCAGCAGACGGGCTGGGCATCATAGCGGCGGGTGGCCGGGTTGTCGTATTCGGCCTGACAGCTGGGGCACATAGGAAATTCCCCCATGCTCGTGCGCTCACGGTCATAGGGCATGGAGTCTAAAATGGTGAGGCGGGGGCCGCAGGCGGTGCAGTTGATGAAGGGATGAAGATAGCGTTTATCCTGCGGGTCAAAGAGTTCCGCTTTGCATTTATCGCAGGTGGCAATATCCGGGGATACGAAGATGGAACCTTGCTCCTTGGCGCTTTCAATAATTTGGAAGTCGGCATATGTTTCGGCCTGGTCAAGTTTTTGACGGGTCAGTTTCAGGATGGAGGCCCGCTCAGGCGGTTCCTGCTCGATGGCAGTAAGAAATTGGTCAACCGCTGCTTCACTTCCCTGGGCGAAGACCTCCACGTAAGGCCCCTTGTTGCAGACACTGCCGCAGATATGAAAACGGGCGGCCAATCGCGCCACAAAGGGACGGAAGCCCACACCCTGTACGATGCCGAAGATTTTGCTTTGATAAAGTGCCATGGTTGTCACTCGCCTTCCTTTGAAATCACTCTCTATTATATATTAAAGAGATTGCGCCATGCAAATATGGTGATATAAGATTGGATTAAATTTGTAATAGACTGAAAAATTGATAAAAATAAAAATTTTTTGCGTCAGGGGGTGTATTTTTTTTAATAGATGTGTTACACTATAAGTGTCGATAGGCAAGTAGCCGGATATCCCACCGGTTTACATCGGAAAAACCTATCGGTCTCTTCTCTGGAAACATATCCCAGTTTCCAGTATCCCATTTCCTTACATCTTTTTAGCGAGAACCGGAGTCAGTGGAGTGATACCGGTTCTTTTGCTGTCTGTAACTATATTTTCAGTTGGGAATGAATCGTTCAAAATGAAAAAATCAGCATCATGGATTCGAACATGGTGCTGATTTTTTTCAATGCTAGAGAATAGCTTGGTGGTGATGTATAATATCATTATCGGAAATATAGAATGAATAGGAGCATGAACTTGAAGGTAATTAATTTTTACGGCGGTGCTGGCATTGGCAAGAGTACCATTGCCGCAGATATTTTCTCGAAGCTGAAACGCAAAGGGCACAAGACAGAATTGGTCGGCGAATATGCCAAGTGGCTTTGGTATCAGAACGCTACGGACATCGTGCAGGACCAGTTGTATCTCTTTGCCGAGCAGGTGCACCGGCTCAAGACGCTGGAACGCTATGGCGTGGAGTATGCGGTCTGTGATTCGCCGCTGCCTTTGAATATCATTTACAACAATACGCCGGATGAACTCTTTGACCAGCTGGTCATGCATGAGCATGCCAAGTTTGACAATGTGGAATACCTCTTGCGGCGCAATGATGAATTCATCAGCATTGATGGGCGCAAGGAAACCAATCTGGAACGGGCCAAGGTAAAGGATGATGAAATCAAGGCTGTTCTGGATGGAGCAGGCATCGGCTATACCGTCATATCACCATGGGAAACCGATAAGGTATTGCTGGATTTGAAAATGAAATGAGGCATATCTTCTGCGGATTTATGTTGATTTTGTTGGAGGTGAGTAACCGTGAAAAAATGTACAGCCATATTGACTATTCTGCTGCTGTTGACTATGACACTTCCGGCGATGGCGGCATCTGCTGTCAACAGGGATGGCTATTACAAAGGGATTAAACTCTGCGGCAGAGTGAAGGTGGTGGAGCACTTTGCTGATATTAAAGTCAAGGTAGTGGAGTCCTTCCCGGACCTGAAGGTGAAGGTCCGGGAAGCTTTCCCGGATAAAATTGGCGAGTGGAAGTTCGTGGAAAGCGGTGAAGACTTCACCGTACAGTTTGTCGAAAATTTCCCCGATATCAAAATCAAGTATGTGAATGCGTTTCCAGGAGTGGAATGATTACGATCTTATTCGCGAACCTATTGGCAAGGTTCTGGGTACAGCAATCAGCATGGAGGTGAGTTAATGCCCTTAGAAATCGTACGCAACGACATAACCAAAATGCAGGTGGATGCCATCGTCAATACAGCAAACCCACGACCAATTGTAGGAAGAGGTGTTGACCGTGCTATTCATCAAGCGGCAGGAAAAGAACTTCTGACGGCGCGGAAGAAAATCGGTGAGCTTGCCACAGGTATGGCAGCCATCACACCGGCCTTTAATCTCCAAGCTAAGTTTGTCATCCACACAGTCGGGCCGGTTTGGAAAGATGGAAAGCATGATGAGCGAGGATTGCTATCCAATTGTTACAGCAATTCGTTGCAGATGGCGGCGGATAATGGATGTACATCCATAGCATTTCCGCTTATCTCGGCGGGTGTATATGGCTGTCCTTCGGAGATTGCCATAGCAGTAGCAACACAGGCTATACGTGAATTTCTCCATGACCATGAGATGGAAGTCTATCTGGTGGTGTTTGACCATAAGGCTTTCAAGATTTCCAGCAGCTTGTTTGACGATGTGCAAAGTTTTATCGATGAGAGGTACATTGAAGAACTACTGGATGAAGAGTACCGTGGTGTTTATTGCGACAGGCGTAGAATACTGGAAGATACTGTTTATCTTGGGAATGAAGCCCCTGTTGCGAAAGCGATAAGTCTGCCGTCTAAGAAAAAAAGCTCCTTGGAGGATTTGCTGGCAGAGGTAGATGATACCTTTTCAGAAGCGTTATTAAGACTGATTGATGTTAAGGGCAAGACTGACCCCGAAGTATATAAGAAAGCGAATGTTGACCGCAAGCTATTCTCGAAAATTCGTAATAACCCCGCCTATAAGCCTAGCAAATCCACGGCGTTAGCTTTTGCGGTGGCATTGGAACTAAATCTGGATGAGACAAAAGACTTTATCAGCCGGGCAGGTTATGCTTTGTCCCATAGCAGTAAGGCAGATATAATCGTGGAGTATTTCATCCAGCGGGCGGAGTACGACATCTTCACCATAAATGAAACGCTGTTCACATTCCATCAGCCGCTTTTAGGTTGCTAGGAGGAGGATATAATCGTATAACTAGGACGGCAAAAATTAAAGGCCTTATAAATGTCGCCTGCTAAGCGACCAAACCACGATTCGATTTCGATAGAATGGAATCATCAAGGAAAGGAGTGGTCGCGATGTTAGGTGCAATCGTGGGCGATATCGTAGGTTCTGTTTATGAGTGGAACAATATCAGGACAAAGGATTTCCCGCTGTTTCGAGATGATTGTTTCTTTACGGATGATACGGTTATGACTTGTGCCGTAGCTGAGGCTGTTATGAATGGTGGCGAAAAGGACGATTTTATTGATGCCATGAAGAAATATGGTCGGATGTACCCAAAGGCTGGTTATGGTGGCAGGTTTGCTACCTGGCTGTTTTCGGATAATCGTAAGCCTTATAACAGCTTTGGCAACGGCTCGGCTATGCGAGTTTCCCCTTGTGCTTGGGTGATGGATTGCGGTTTCTGTGCCAGAACGGGAATGTGGCCGTCAAATGGCAGAGAAGAAGCGAGACTATCTGCGGAGGTTACGCATAACCATCCGGAGGGCATCAAAGGAGCCATGGCAACTGCCGATGCAATCTTCATGTGTCGCTATTATTTTGGTGGTTATCACGGAGATTATGAGAAACCAATCCATGATAATCCAGCAGAATGTAAAAGACTTGTTAAGGAACATATCGAGAAGGAATATGGCTATGATTTGTCTCGTACCCTAGCTGATATTCGCCATGGCTACAAGTTTAACGAAACCTGTCAGGAAACTGTGCCACAGGCGATAATAGCTTTTTTGGAAAGTACGGATTTCGAAGATGCCATACGCAATGCCGTATCGCTGGGTGGCGATAGCGATACTCTGGCGGCTATAACAGGCAGCATTGCGGAAGCTGCCTATGGTATTCCAGATTGGATTAAGGATAAAGCCTATTCCTATTTGGATGAACCACTGAAAGATGTGTTGCGGCGGTGGAGAACGTATATCACGACAGTAAATGGCGAACGCAGGGCATTCCATATAATGCTTACCAGTATGAATGAATATCTTCGCAACAATCCGCAAGCGTGATAACTAAAAATGTTGCATAACAGCGTAGTTGTTCTGCGCCAAGTTCAAAAGCGCAATATAAAAGACGGCTAATCATTGCCGTCTTTTATATTGCAGATAATTGTTTTTTATGGATGGAAATAAATTCAATGAGGAATCCCTTGGGGCTTTGGTGTGTAATTCAGTCTGTCGTGTAACGCCGTGGACATGACCTTGGTTTGTGAGGAGTACGGTTCATCCTTTTCCTATCACAGTTTTTCGTAATATTCTCTGATCTTTTTGGCCATCAGTACGCGCCGCTCCTTCAAAAAATCGGGATAATCTGCTGCGGTCATCGTAGTGATGCGGTGCGGAAGGCAGTTTTCATCTAAATTCTGCCAGAAGATGGTCTCGTCCTTTATTGTCCAGCCGCTTTGGTCGTTGGAATTGCATGCTGTTAGTGCCTGACTAAAATAGTCATTGGGGGATTTCTTACCTACGGCAATATTTACTGTCGTGTCGAGATAAGTATAGTTGGCTACCTGATTATACAGAGATTTATCATCAAATCCATTCTTTTTAAGATATTCCTTAGGAAAGATGTGGTGAACATCTCCGGCAACCGTAATCAAATGTTCTACTTTTGAGGCATTGGAAAGCAGAGAGTGCTCACTTAAGAAAATCTGTGCAGCGAGGTATGTGTTGAAATAGGGGCTGTTGATGGATGAAGTTTCCATGTTCTGCACTAGACGTACGCTCCAAAATGTATCGGAGAGCATAGCTTCTTCGTTTTCGCGGAAAAACTCTAAAAAGCCTTTAGCATTGATGCTGCGCAGGTCTCTGTCCATCTGCGATTCTGGGGAGGAGATATATCGGCCTGTCAGTGTGGACAGGACAAACCATTTCTGTATATAATGCTTGATTTCAGTTTTTGGCACATCGTTTGAGTTTTGTAAAATCAGGAATAGGGTATAGGCAAAATCCATGGTCATCATGGAGTTGATGAGCTTAGTGGAAATAAATCCAGCAGATTTTATGGCTAGCACGAACTGCTTAAAGTTGTACTCGTTCATGAAGTTCAGAATACCAATGTTCAGTTTGTTGAAACTGTCCGCGATAATCTCCTCTTTGTAGGTACGTTCGATAAAATCCCTGCCGGAGAGCAGGCTTACCAAATCTCCCAATTTGCCACGGCCAAATTGGTGCATGAAGGAAACACGGAGCATATCATTGTACTCTGGGTCATAAATGTCATCATTCG
The DNA here is from genome assembly GCF_000687995.1 of Selenomonas ruminantium AC2024. Taxonomy (NCBI): domain Bacteria; kingdom Bacillati; phylum Bacillota; class Negativicutes; order Selenomonadales; family Selenomonadaceae; genus Pseudoselenomonas; species Pseudoselenomonas ruminantium. Next base: position 2,204,516 of record NZ_JIAC01000001.1, on the reverse strand, counting down.
TGTCTTTCAGCCACTTCATTTTTGTCCCATACGGAGAGGACATAAATTCCGTATCTACCAGTTCTAAATGATGATAAAAAGCCGGATCTACAGCCAGGTGGCAGAAATAATCAATAGCTTTACGCAGAAGATTACCGCCGTAGCTTTCGTCGGCGGCTATCTTCGACATAGCAAAATCTGCTTCATTGAGTCGTTTGCCTTGAGAATTGATACGTACGAAAATCTCAGTGACTTCGCTGATGTCAAGCTGCGGTACGAGGGTGATAGCACCTATTTGGCAGTTGGCTATGCCAGATAGATGCGTAATTGCCTGATTTACAATTTTGGCAGAAGCCGTGGGATTCTTTTCAACATATTTGTTCACAAATTCAAAACTGTCAAAATCTGGTTTGAATACTTCGGAAATATCCGAAATCCACATGGGGCTATTCACATGCGCAGGAGTTTGGACGGCAAAACGTTCATCATCCTTTTCGGCAAGGGGATTAAATGCAATTCGGATAATCTTTTCTTCATAATTTTCTGTGAGGATTTTTTGCCCAACAATAGCAGTCATGAGTGCTGTTATACGTTGTTGCCCATCAATGAGGATTTTTTTCCCTACGGCACTGGAACCATCCTTTAGCTTGACCGTTTCATTGTGCCATATAATGAGATAGCCGATAGGATAGCCATTATAGAGGGAATCAATGAGATCACGCACCTTTTTGGCTTTCCATACAAAAGGTCGTTGAATGTCAGGGATGGCTATACTGCCTCCTTTGATGTATCCTAGTAATGTGTCTACAGAGTATTGACTTACATCGTATTTTGCACTGGTATTGCTCATTCATCATGCCTCCAAGGATAAAACTATCTAATAAAAATATTGTACTGTTCTATATATAGACCAGTCAAGTGCTATGAAGTCTGTTCACATAGAGGGGCTGTCTTGGCGAAGAAACAGCCTGATGGAGAAGAATTGATATATATAAGGTATGACATCAGCGTGACCTTCATGTATGGCACAGAAATTTATATAAGGTAACAGGTGGCACAAAGTCCCGTTCCATTTTTCTTGTCTTTCCTTCTTATTTTATGGTAAAATGATTGTTACGTGGTTTTGAGAGGGGCGTTGCAACCCCTCAAACGGTAAAACATGTGTTTGTGTTAAATTTATAAGACAATTGGAGGATTTATTTTGTCAGCTTTAAGCGCAGAACTTGATAAAGAAATTGAAAAGCGTCGTACCTTTGCCATCATCTCGCACCCGGATGCTGGTAAGACGACGTTGACGGAAAAACTTTTGCTCTACGGTGGTGCCATTCATCTGGCCGGTTCCATCAAATCTCGCAAGACGCAGCGTCATGCGGTGTCCGACTGGATGGAAATTGAAAAGCAGCGCGGTATCTCTGTAACTTCGTCCGTGTTGCAGTTCGATTACGATGGCTGCCGTATCAACATTCTCGATACGCCGGGCCATCAGGACTTCAGTGAAGATACCTACCGCACTTTGATGGCTGTGGACAGCGCCGTCATGGTTATCGACGTAGCCAAGGGCGTCGAGGCGCAGACGAAAAAGCTCTTTAAGGTCTGCAAACAGCGTGGTATCCCTATCTTTACCTTTGTCAACAAGCTCGACCATTTCGGCAAGGCGCCGATTGACTTGATGGACGAAATCGAAAACGTGTTGGGCATTCGCTCCTATCCTATGAACTGGCCGATTGGTCAGGATGGTCAGTATATGGGCGTGTATGACCGCCGCAACGACAAGGTGCTGCTCTTTGCCGCCGATACCACCCATGGTCAAGAAGCCCGCGTAGCCGATGTATTTGAACCGGATGACCCGCAGGTTATCGAACGCGTTGGTGAAGATGTTTGGGAAGCATTGCAGGAAGACTTGGAACTCTTGAGCGAAGCCGGTGAAGAATTTGACATGGAAAAGGTCAATGCTGGTGAACTGACGCCGATGTTCTTTGGCTCGGCCATGACCAACTTCGGTGTGCAGGACTTCCTGGAAGGCTATATTGAAATGGCGCCGACGCCGCAGCCGCGCAAGTCCTCGGAAGGTTTGATTGCCGCCAACGATGAAAAGTTCTCGGGCTTTGTATTCAAGATTCAGGCAAACATGAACCCGGCGCACCGTGACCGTCTGGCCTTTATCCGCATTTGCTCCGGCAAATTCGAGCGCAATATGGAAGTCTGGCATGAACGCACGGGCAAGATGCTGAAACTTGCCCAGCCCCAGCAGTTCCTGGCGCAGGACAGACAGATTATTGACACGGCTTATCCCGGCGATATCGTTGGTCTTTTTGACCCGGGCGTGTTTGGTATCGGCGATACGGTCTGCGATGCCGGCCATAAGTTCAAATATGCCGATTTCCCGGTATTCCCGCCTGAAAAATTCGCCCGCGTACAGGCCAAGGACACCATGAAGCGCAAGCAGTTCGTCAAGGGGATTGAGCAGTTGACACAGGAAGGTGCGATTCAGTTGTTCCAACAGGCTGGTGCCGGTACGGAATCCTACATTGTCGGCACCGTCGGTACGCTGCAGTTTGAAGTGCTCGAATACCGCCTCAAGAACGAGTATAACGTGGATATCGAAATGAATATGCAGCCCTATGAGGTGGCGCGCTGGATGGCCTTTGAAGACGGCCATGAAGTAACGCCGGCTGAACTCAAAGGCGCTGACCGTGGTATGTTCGTCTACGACCGCCACAATAACCCGGTGCTGCTCGTGAACAACGAATGGGCTTTGGGCTGGATTACCGACAACAATCCGGACCTCATCCTCAATCACGTACCCTTCGACAAAAAAGAAGCATAAGAAAAGGTCATCTGACATGTCAATTTTTTGACGGGTCAGATGACCTTCTTTAGTTATGGAAGTAGAGCCGCCGGATTTCCTGGGTGGCTTCTTTTATATTGGTGGGCCGCACATGAACGCCGTAGCCGATATAGAGGGGCGGTGTGGCGAAGCGAGGGAGGATTTTGGCGTAGACCTGATTCTTTAGCTGGTAGAAAAAGATGTTGTAGCTATGAACCTGTCCTTTATGGAAATGACGGGTTAGATATTCAGTGCCAATTTGCAGGAATTTGGCTATGGTGTGGATGGCCTCCGTGCTTTCGATTTCTGACGGGATGATGTTAAGTTCCCAGAAACCAATGCGGGGATTGGTGGAAATGTTAAATTCCACGTCGTTTTCATTGGTGATGATTTCCCCGGCAAATTCTTCGGGATAGACGGTAAGGGGCTGTGCAAGATGGGGGAAGGCCACAAGCTGCATATGGGGGTGGCGGATGGTTCCGCCCGACAGGGGGCCGTAGTTTTTGAAGAATACCACATCATCGTATTTGCCGGAGTGCAGCATTTTTTGCCAATGATAGAGGCCGAAGCGTATCAGGCGCTGCATATGCTCGGGCGTGTAGTCGGGCATATCGCTTTGGCAGGCATTCGTTTCGATGAGGACGAACTGTTCCGTGCCGGACAGTACATTGTATTTATTGCGCAGGAGGATGATGGGGCCATCGGTGGCGATGATGTCCGTGAGCTCATCTGTATGGCAGAAGGGACAGTAGTTATCCGGGTGACGGATGGTCTCCGGCTTCTGCCGCCCGATTTGCATATCAAAGTCTATGATATTGTATGGTATAGCCATAGGATGTTCACCCTCTTTGGATAGTTTCGTATTGCATGTATTATACGTTTAAGTCTAGCACAAGGCCTTGGGAAAAACAATGACAGCACATATAAAATAACCCTACCGCAACTGCGATAGGGTTATTTTATGATATATCAGCTTTTGGTGATATTTATGCGCAAATTAAAGGGCACGCTGAACCTTACCAGAACGCAGGCAACGCGTGCAGACGTTGACACGTTTCACTTCGCCTTCAACAACAGCGCGTACACGCTGGATGTTCGGCTTCCAAGTGCGTCTCGTCTTCAGATGGGAATGGCTGACATTGTTGCCAGACAGTTCGCCTTTAGCGCAGATTTCGCAAACACTTGCCATGTGTTACACCTCCTTAAACCTGTGGGAGCCTACTGCTCCTAACACACAATAATGGTATTTTAGCACAAAAAGGGAGGGGGTGCAAGTATTTTTACTTGACAGCCGGGAAAAAATTTTGCCCGCCATGCACTTCCTGCTAAAATATGGGAAAAAGAAGCTTTTATTTCGATTTTATATTGTTAAAATGTATCAGATATATTACAATGTAACTCATGAGATGAACATTTGTCAATTCATCTTAAATCAAATACGGAATGGGTTGTGTTATGAAAAATTTCAGACTGAACGAAAAAGAAGTAAAAACGCTTGCAGAGCGTTTTCCAACGCCCTTTTTGGTGGCATCACTGGACAAAGTTGAGGAGAACTACCAGTTTATGCGCCGTCATTTGCCGCGGGCGGGAGTATTTTATGCGATGAAGGCGAACCCGACACCCGAGATTTTATCTCTGCTGGCGGGCCTTGGTTCCCATTTTGATGTGGCCTCGGCTGGTGAGATGGAAATTCTCCATGAATTAGGCGTAGATGGTTCGCAGATGATATATGCCAATCCGGTAAAGGATGAACGCGGGCTTAAGGCTGCGGCTGCATATAATGTACGCCGTTTTACCTTTGATGACCCGTCGGAAATCGACAAGATGGCCAAGGCTGTGCCTGGTGCGGATGTGCTCGTGCGTATTGCTGTGCGCAACAACAAGGCCTTGGTAGACCTCAATACGAAGTTCGGTGCACCTGTGGAAGAGGCGCTGGATTTACTGAAAGCTGCGCAGGAGGCCGGCCTTCATGCCATGGGCATCTGCTTCCATGTGGGCAGCCAGTCGCTGTCTACGGCGGCTTATGAGGAAGCCCTGCTGGTGGCCCGCAAGCTTTTTGATGAAGCAGAGGCGATGGGCATGCACCTGACGGATTTGGATATCGGTGGCGGTTTCCCCGTTCCCGATGCCAAGGGGCTGAATGTGGATTTGGCGGCCATGATGGAAGCCATCAACAAGCAGATTGACCGCCTGTTCCCAAATACGGCTGTTTGGACGGAGCCGGGACGCTATATGTGCGGTACGGCGGTGAACCTTGTGACCTCTGTTATCGGTACCAAGACCCGTGGCCCGCAGCCCTGGTATATTTTGGATGAAGGCATCTACGGCTGCTTCTCAGGCATTATGTACGACCACTGGACGTACCCCTTGCATTGCTTTGGCAAGGGCACCAAGAAGCCTTCGACCTTTGGCGGTCCCAGCTGCGATGGTATCGATGTGCTCTATCGCGACTTTATGGCGCCGGAGCTCAAAATCGGCGACAAGGTGCTCGTGACGGAAATGGGTTCTTATACCAGCGTCAGCGCTACCCGCTTCAATGGTTTCTATCTGGCACCCACCATTATCTTCGAGGACCAGCCGGAGTACGCGGCGCGGCTCACGGAGGATGACGAAGTAAAGAGTAAGGCGGCTGTATAATGGATATTGAAGAAATCAAACATATGCTTTTTCATGCGCTGACGGAGGAATCTCTGGAAGCAAAGTTGGACGCGGCAAAATCCCAGCAGGAAGTTTATGGGATTTTGCAGGAACTGGATTATTTTACCCTGAGCATGGAGGAGTTCCAGCAGGGAATAAAAGCAATGCAGAACGAGGCAGAATAATGGTGATTGACCGGTCAAATGACTGGTCAATCACTTTTTTTATAGGAGCCCTTTTCAGTGCAGAATCTTTGGGGTATAATGTCAAGGTTACTATATTAATTAAAGCAATCATAAATTATAGGAGGAACGTATGGAATCTTTTGTGGGGGCGTTGGGCCTTTATGGCCTCGGAACGCTGGCGCTGATTTGGCCGAAGCGGCTGGAATTGGCTGCCCATTATGTGTCCATGGGGCTGGCAAGTATCGCCAGCCTTGTGGTGTTGTGCCAATCCTTGCTGACGCTGGGGGGCATGGGAGGTGCAGCTGTCTGGCAGCTGGGCCGCTATTCGTTGGCCGTTGACGGTTGGGCGGCAGCCTTTCTGCTGATTATCGGTCTGTCCGGCACGGCCGTCAGCATCTATGGTATGGGCTATGGCCGGGGATACTTAGGTGCCCGCATCCGTCAGCTGTCCGGACTTTGGAATCTCTTTTTGGGTTCGATGGTCATGGTGGTGCTGGCTGGCGATGCCTTTACCTTTATTCTGGCTTGGGAAGTCATGGCGTTGGTGTCCTTCCTGCTCGTGAACCACGAGAGCGAGAAGAAGCAGGTGGTGCATGCCGCATATCAGTACATGGTCATGACCCATCTGGGCACGGCAGCTATTCTTGTCGCCTTCTATCTTTTGGGCAGCGGGGCCGAAAGCTTCGCCTTTGCTGATTTGGCACATAGCCAGCTGCCGCCGGTGCTCCGGCATATCGCCTTTGGCTGTGCTTTCCTGGGCTTTGCGCTGAAGTCGGGCCTGATGCCGCTGCATGTTTGGCTGCCTAATGCACATCCGGCTGCGCCGTCCCATGTGTCGGCGCTCATGAGTGGTGTGATGCTCAAGGTGGCCGTTTATGGTTTTGGCCGTTTCGTCTTTGAATTTATCGGCGCGGATGTCTTTGCCTATGGCCTGATTGTCATGGTGGTAGGTTTGGTTTCTGCTTTCCTTGGTGTGCTCTACGCTTCCATGGAAAAGGATATGAAGCGGATTCTGGCTTATTCTTCTGTAGAAAACATGGGCATTATCTTTGCGGCCTTCGGCTGCGGTATGCTGCTCGTGGCTATGGATAAGCCGTATCTTTCGCTGGCAGCTTTTACGGCTGTATTGGTTCATTCCTTTGCCCACAGCTTAATGAAGTGCCTGCTCTTTATGAGTGCCGGTGCCGTCATGCACGCTACGGGCACCCGCAATGTGGAGCTTCTGGGCGGTCTTATGAAGAAGATGCCCTGGACGGCAGCCTTCACGTTGATTGGTTCCATGTCCTTGGCCTCGCTGCCCTTTACGGCAGGTCTGGTCGGTGAGTGGCTGACCCTGCAGGGCATGATGACACTGGCCTTCGAATCCGGCACGCCGGAACTGCGCCTGCTTGTTATCTTTGCCTTTATTTTGCTGGGGCTTACGGGCGCATTGGCTCTGGGCTGCTTTGTGCGGCTTTACGGCGTGACCTTCTTGGGCCGCCGCCGTTCCAATCTGGTGCTCAAAGCCCATGAAATGCCCTTTACGATGCTTCTGGGCATGGGCATGGAAGCGCTGGTCATTCTGGCGGCGGGCATCATGCCGGCACCGCTGGTTAATACCATGCGTCAGATTTTGGTGGACAGTCCTCTGGCTATTCCTGCCGGTAACTTTATGGGCCTCTGGTGGAATGGCGGCCAGTCGGAAGCGGTCTTTAGTCCCTGGCTGATTTTGATTGCTGCTCTTTGGCTGTTTGCTATTCTTGCGCTGACCATCAGCGGCAAGAAAGTCATCGTGCGCCAGGATGTGACCTGGAACTGCGGTACGGAACCGACCCGCCGCCAGCAGTATACGGCGACTGGTTTTTCCAAGCCCTTGCGCCGAGCCTTTGACTTTATCTTGAAGCCCCGCCGGGAGCGCGTTTTCCTGCAGCGGGAGCACGCTTATTTTGGCCGGAAGCTTCATTATAATCTGCTGATTCCTGACCAGTTTACGGACAGACTCTATCGTCCGGTACAGCACATCATGATAAAGGCTGCCGATACCCTGCGGATTGTTCAGCAGGGCAGTGTGCGCCTCTATATTGGTTATACCATGATTGCTATGGTCATCGTGTTGATTTGGGGAGGTATGTGAGATGGCGATTGGTTTTTATAATGCCGCCGTGCAGGCACTCTGTCTGCTTGTCTGCGCTCCCCTGATTGCCGGGATTGTCAATAAGACGAAAGCAACTTTGCAGAAGCGGCAGGGGGCCAGTATCTTTCAGGAGTACTTTGACCTCTGGAAATGGTGGCATAAGCCGGTGATTGTGACGAAATACACCAGCTGGATTTTTCTGGCGGCACCCATTGTGTATCTGGTGACCAGCATTATGGCAGCCATGATGCTGCCGGGACTGCTCGCGGGGAATATCCGCTTGGGTGATGCCTTTGTCTTTGTCTATATCTTAGCTTTGGGCCGTTTCTTTATGACGCTTGGTTCGCTTGATTCGGCTACGGCCTTTGGCGGCATGGGCGGTTCCCGCGAAATCTATATTTCCGTTTTGGTGGAACCGGCGGTGATGCTGGCCATCCTGCTGAACGCCAGCCGTTACGGCTCAACCATGCTCTCGCAGATGGTCATTGACTACAATGCCTTTTACTTTACCGTTCCGGCGGTAATGGGCGGCGTGGCCTTCTTCCTCGTGATGCTGGCGGAAAACAGCCGACTGCCGGTGGATAATCCCGATACGCATCTGGAGCTCACCATGATTCACGAGTGCATGACGCTTGAATATTCAGGCCGTCTTTTGAGTTATATCCATCTGGGCAGCATGCTCAAGATGCTGTCCTTCCTTGTGCTCTTTGGCAGTCTCTATCTGCCTCTGCCGTTGCCGTTGGTGGTGAAGGTGCTCCTGAGTGCGCTATTGATTGGTCTGGTGGAAACGCTGAACAACAAGATGCGCCTGTTCAAAGTCCGTGTTTATCTGGCTGCGGCTGTTATCATGCTGGCCGTAGCGATTATCGCACAGTAAGGAGGAGAAAATGGAATATTTGGTAGTTCTGCTCATCTTTGTGGTCTTTGTGCAGACCCGGGTGATGGAGCTGCGCCGCTCGGTGGTGGCGCTGATGGCCCAGTCGGTGATTGTGGCCTGTGCCTGTCTGTTGGCAGGCCTTAACCATGGCCTTATCCATGCTTTGATTCCCTTTGCGCTGACGCTGGGAGTTAAGGTTATCTTTATTCCTACGGCCATGCTCAAGCTCATCAAGCGCATTACCGATGAGCGGGAAATCTTTTCGGATATTAACGTGAATTATTCCACGCTGGCCGCGGCGGCCTTCCTGGTGTTCGGCTATGTACTCGGCAACCGCTTTATGCTCGACCCCATGGCGCAGGATATCTTTGCGGCCACCGTTATGATGATTATGACGGGACTCGCGCTCATGGTGATGCGCAAGCGCGCCATCCTGCAGATTTGCGGTTTGATTACGCTGGAAAACGGCATTTATCTCTTGGGTCTCATCATCACCGAAGGTCTGCCGTTAGTGGTGGAGCTTGGTGTATTCCTGGATGTATTGATTGCCGTGGTGGTACTGGTAATTCTCACTAATCGCATGAGTCTTTCCTTTATGACCACGGATACCACCGTAATGAGAAAGTTGAAGGGCTGAGGTAGTTTATGGAACTTTATTATATACTGGGGCTGCCCCTGCTCTTTGCAGTGGTGGCGGCTACCAATATGCTGGGGTTAAAACTCCTGCATATCGCCGACAGGCTGACGGCCACCGTGGTCTTTGGCCTGATTCTCGACATGGCAGTCAAATTTGCCTGCCATGCCGATGAACCCATCCGCCAGGGCTTCTTCTATGTGGATGCTCTGGGCATTTGGATGCTGGTGATTGTGGGCACGCTGTACTTGGCTTTTGCCTGGACGAGCAAGGCGTATCTGGAACGCGATACGAATATCCGCTATGGATACTTACGCCGCTTTACCCATTTGGAAGGGCGCTTCTATGCGCTGTCGCATCTCTTCGTTTGGACGATGATGCTGGTGGTGACGGTGGACAGCTTAGGGCTTATGTGGGTAACCATTGAAGCAACTACCTTGGTGTCGGCACTGCTCGTGGCCTTTAAGTTCACCCGCACGTCTTTGGAAGCAGCCTGGAAATATGTTATGGTCTGCACCGTGGGTATCTGCTTGGCGCTTTTGGGTACCATCATCCTTTATTATGGCCAGCTGCAGGCCATGGGCAATGTTCAGCCGCTGAACTGGGAGTTTATGGCCCATCATGCGCAGATGCTTGACCATGATGTGGCAAAGCTCGCCTTTGCCTTCCTCTTTGTGGGTTACGGCACGAAAATCGGCCTCGCGCCCATGCATGCCTGGCTGCCGGATGCTCATTCGGAAGCGCCGGCCCTTACGAGTGGCCTGCTCTCCGGTGCGCTCTGTATCTGCGCCCTCTATGTGCTCCTGCGCGCTACGGCTATCGTGATGCCGGTGGTGGGGCTGGACTTCATCAGCAATATGTATGTGGGCTTTGGCCTCTTGACCATTGCTCTGGCTGTGCCGTTTGTACTGGTGCAACGTGATGTCAAGCGTATGCTTGCTTATTCCTCGATGGAAAACTTCGGTCTGCTCGCCGCAGGCTTCGGTCTCTTTATGCCGCTGGCCGCAGAGGCGTCCCTTCTGCACATGTTCAACCATGCATTGGTTAAATACATGCTGTTCTATACGGCAGGTACCATTATGGAAACCTATGCGACGAAAAATATGATGCGCATTCATGGCATGATGCAGCAGGCACCCAAAACGGCGATGTTCTGGCTGCTCGGCATCGTAGGCATCCTGGGGATGCCGCCGATGGGGGTGTTCTTCAGTAAATTCTACATCATTGCCAGCTTCTTCCAGGCACATCATCCGTATCTGGGCATTCTGGCGCTCGTGCTGCTGGCTGGTATGCTGATTGGTATTCTCTACCATGCCATGCGTATGCTCGGCGGCAAGCCGACGCGCAAATCTGCCGGTGAACTGATGGGCAACCTTGACAGCTGTGTACTGTTCTTGATGCTGGCTGTCAGTGGTGTAGTAAGTGCCTTTGCCTACGAGCTTCCCTATGTGGGAACGCTGCTGACTGAGGCGGCAAAAATTGTTCTGGGAGGTGTGCAGTAATGGCGGATTGGTCTTTGAAAGTGGTGAAGCCGGAAAATTTCCGGGGCACTGCTAATATCCTTTCCAACGGCGGCAATAATCCTTTGACTGCCATGTTTGGCCGGGATGAAACGGAAAATCCCGAAGTGAAGGGTTATGCTATTTATGCGGTGTTTGAAAATCTGAGCGAGCATAAGATGGAGGCCGTTAAGGCTGTCTTTGGCGAAGGGGAGTCCCTTTGTTACGAATCCCTGACCAGTGTGATTCCTGCTGCCGTTTGGTATGAGCGCGAGATTCAGGATATGTTCGGCATTGTGCCGCAGGGCCATCCAGACCCGCGCCCGCTTGTCCTGCACGATACGTTCCCCGAAGGTTTTTATCCCCTGCGCAAGAATGTGGCAAAGGATGTTGAGGTTCGTGGCAACCGCCGTATGGATATGAGTGTGGCCAAGGGCGAAGGTGTTTATGAAGTGCCGGTCGGTCCGATTCATGCCGGTATTATCGAGCCGGGTCACTTCCGTTTCAGTCAGGCCGGTGAATCCATGCTGCAGTTGGACGCGCGTCTGTTCTATACTCACCGTGGTCTGGAAAAAATCATGGAGGGCAAGACACCCGAAGAAGCGCTGCCCATCGTCGAGCGTATCTGTGGTGCCTGCTCCATTGCCAACACCTGGAGCTTCTGTCAGGCTGTGGAAAAAATCGCTGGCGTAAAAATTCCGCGGCGGGCGGAAATCATCCGCACGCTGCTGATGGAAATCGAGCGCATCACCAACCATGTGGGTGACCTTGGCAATATCCCCGCCGGCGTGGGCTTTAATCCGGCTATCAGCCTCGGCGGTCGCACGAAGGAAATGCTTATGCGCCTGCAGGAACGCATTGCGGGCAACCGCTTCCTGCGCGGCGTAATCGTTCCCGGCGGTGTGCACCAGGATATTGACAGTGCCTTAATCAACGATATCGCCGATATTATGGACAAGGTCAAAACCAATGTCAGCGATTTAAGCGAAATGTTTGCCCAGCAGGCCAACTTCCAGAACCGCGTGCGCACGACAGGTATTGTACGCAAAAATACCGCTGTGGATTTGGCGATGGTTGGTGTGGGTGCAAGAGCCTCGGGCTTTGCCCATGACAGCCGCAAGGATTTTGCTTACGGCCTTTACCCGGAACTTGACTTTGAGCTTGTGACGGAAAAGACCGGCGATGTGGCCGCAAGGTTGGCTCTGCGTATTGCCGAACTTACCGAATCCTTTGGCCTTGTGGAGCAGCTTTGCAATCTGCTGAAAGCTGACAAGTCAAATGACCCGTCAAATCTGACAAGTCAAATTGACTGGTCAAATGTCAGCGGTGAGGATTGGGGCCTTAGCGAATCGGCTCGGGGCAGCAACTTCCAGTTTGTAGCCCTGCAGGATGGCAAAATTGACCGCATTTTCGTCCGCAGCGCCTCTTATCCCAACTGGCCTGCGCTGACCATTGCGGTGCAGGGGGATATCATTCCCGACTTCCCGCTTATCAATAAGAGTTTTGAACTGTGCTATGCCTGCATTGACCGTTAAGAGGTGAGGAGAGATTATGTTTAAGGTAATAGAACGCTTATTAGGCGATAAAATCGCCACCGAAAAAATTTCCCTCACCGGCAGTGAACGCTTCCGCGGGAAAATCAACGGCAGCTGCCCAGAAAATCTGCGGGAAGAATGTGCCAAGGTTTGCCCCGTGGGCGCTTTTAAGGTCACGGCAGATGCACAGGGCTATGCCGTTGACTATAAAAAATGCCTATTCTGCGGCAAGTGTGTGGAAAAAGCCATGGGCAACCTGCAGCATAGCAGTGATGAGGCTCTGCCTGTGATTACGGAAGATGCTGCCGAGGTTACGGCCGAAGTCATCAAGCAAAAGCTCGGCCGCAGCCTGCATGTGCGCCATCTTGATGCCGGTTCCTGCAATGCCTGCGACTTTGAGATGGGCGCAATGTCCAATCCCATCTATGATTTGCACCGCTATGGCGTGCATGTGGATGCATCTCCGCGTCATGCTGACCTCTTGATGGTCACAGGCGTGGTGACGAGAAACTTGGAGCAGGCCCTTAAAATGTCCTACGAAGCCATGCCGGAACCGCGGCTGGTCATGGCCTGCGGTGCCTGCGCGGCGGGCGGTGAGACTTACGGCGCCAGCTATGCTATCGTCGGGGCTGCTGACAAGGTGGTGCCGGTGGATATTTATATCCCCGGCTGCCCTCCCAGACCAAGCGCTATGATTGCCGGCCTTTTGGCCGCTGCAGATATGCTGGCGGAAAGAATGTAAGAATTTGTCAAAAAATTTCTTGCCAAATACTATCTTGCTATGCTATTATGTATGTTAGATTGTGAAAACGGGCTGAAGGTATAACCGTTTTTACATAATACAATGATGGTGGTTGATGTATGGAAGTCATTTTAGCAGATTATCTCGGCTTTTGTTATGGCGTGAAACGTGCTGTAACCATTGCCCAGGAAAATGCTTCCGCTGATGGCACAGCTTCAACACTGGGACCCATTATCCATAATCCCCAAGTGGTGGAACGCCTCAAGACAGAAGGCGTTGGCACGGTTGATACGTTAGCAGAGATGGATAGGGGAACCGTGATTATCCGCTCCCATGGTGTAGGGCCGGATATTTATGAAGAAGCCGAAAAACGCGGGCTGAATCTGGTGGATGCAACCTGTCCTCATGTGAAGAAGGCGCAGTTGTCGGCTAAGAAATTGGCGGATGAAGGCTATAAGGTTGTCATCATCGGTGAGAAGAAGCACCCTGAGGTGCGCAGTATCTTTGAATGGTCCGATGGCAAAGCGACAATCGTGGAGACAGAGGAAGAGGCCGATGCCTTGGAATCCAGTGCCAAACTCGGTGTGGTCTGTCAAACGACTTTTTCCGGTGACCGGTTCAAGAGTATCGTGAATCATTTGCTGGAGAAGTCCCGGGATATCCACATACAGCGAACCATTTGCACAGCGACTGACCAGCGGCAGAAAGCAGCTTTGGATTTAGCAGCCAAGGTTGACATGATGCTCGTGATTGGCGGCAGAAACAGTGCTAATACCACGCGGTTGGCGCAGATTTGCGCAGAAAAATGTTTAACTTACCATATCGAAACTGCAGAAGAACTGCAGGACGAGTGGTTTGATAAAATTGAAAAAATTGGTATTACAGCGGGTGCTTCAACACCTGACTGGATTATCAAGGAGGTATATAAAAAGTGTCAGAACAGATGAATATGGAAGAACTCTTAGCAGAGGCCGAAAATGCAATGCCGGATATCCAGGAGCGCACCGTTGTAACCGGTGAAGTTATCCAGGTTTCCCGCGATGAGGCTTATGTTGATATCGGATACAAGCAGGAAATTGCTATTCCGAAGCGCGAGCTGGCTTACCCGGCTCCGGAGTCCGCTGAGGACGTAGTAAAAGTTGGCGACAAAATCGATGTTTACATCGTTTCCCTGGGCGGCGACAACGGCGGCATCCTTTCCAAGGTTAAAGCTGACCGCATGGTTGCTTGGAAGGAAATGGAAGCCATCATGGAACGTGGCGAAACGGTTCAGGCTACCATCAATCAGGTAGTTAAGGGCGGTCTCGTAGCTTCCGTAAATGGTCTCCGTGGCTTTATCCCGGCTTCCCAGATGGAACTGCATTTCGTAAAAGATCTGTCCGTATATGCTGGTCAGACTGTTGAATGCGAAATCATCGAAATCGATGTACACAAGCAGCGTCTTGTTCTTTCCCGCCGCAAGCTCCTCGAAGCTGTTCGCGCTGAGAAGGAAGACGAAGTATTCTCCACGCTGCAGGCTGATACCATCGTTCGCGGTACCGTTAAGCGTATCGTTGATTACGGTGCATTCATCGACATCGGCGGCGTAGATGGTCTGGCTCATATCTCTGACCTGGCTTGGAACCGCGTGAAGCATCCGTCTGATGTTCTCGAAGTTGGTCAGGAACTCGATGTATACGTTAAGAGCATCGACCAGGAAGCAAAGCGCATTTCCCTGTCCGTAAAAGACACCATGCGTGATCCTTGGCTCGACAATGCTGAAAAGTATGCTGAAGGCGACATCATCGAAGGCAAAATCATCAAACTGACGGACTTCGGTGCATTCATGGAAATCGAACCGGGCTTCGATGGCCTGATTCCGATGGGCGAACTGGCTGAAAAGCGCATTGAACGTGCTGATGAAGCTGTTCATGTTGGCGATGAAGTTAAGGTTAAGGTTCTGCGCATCGACACGAAGCGTAAACGCATTTCGCTGTCCATCACGAAAGCTAACTAATAGCTTCGCTAAATAAACAGAATAAACTCAGGGGAGTGATGTTTTCCATCACTCCTTTGTTTAATTAGAACTAGAATGAAAGAGATATAGATATGAGTAAGGAATACGCTGGGATTATTTCCAGAGTAAATGAGGGGAGTCTGGCCGAGGAACTGGAGCTGGTTCCTGGTGATAAAATCATCGCCATCAACGAACAGCCCCTGCGGGATATCATTGATGTGAGCTTTGCCATGGCCGATGAAGAAATCGACCTGACCATAGAGCATGCCGATGGCGAGCGGGAAATCATTTCCTTTGATAAGGATTTTGATGAAGAACTGGGCGTGGAATTTGAGTCGGCAGTATTTGATGGCATTCGCAAATGTGCCAACAACTGCTATTTCTGCTTTGTCAATATGATTGCCCCGGATATGCGGGACAGCTTGTCGATAAAAGATGATGATTACCGCCTGTCCTTCCTCTATGGCAACTTTGTGACCATGACCAATATGGGACCGGCGGACTTCAAGCGTATCGAGCAGTTCCACCTGTCGCCGCTCTATGTGTCGGTGCAGTGCATGAATCCGGAGCTACGGGCACAGATGCTGCGGTGTAAAGGCGCGGCACGGATTACCGAGCAGCTTGAAAATCTGGAAAAAGCTGGTGCTGAATACCATACGCAGATTGTGCTCTGTGCTGGATTAAACGATGGCGAAGAATTAGAGCGCTCCATCCGCGAAATCGCCGCCCGCCGTCCCCATGCCCTGTCCATGGCTATTGTGCCCGTGGGCATCACCAAATATCGCACCGACCCCTATCCCTTGCAGCAGTTCGACCGTGAAGGTGCCGCCAGAGTCATCGACATGGTGGAGAAGTGGCAGAAGAAGTTCCAGCAGGAAGAGGGACGTACGTTCCTGTACTTAGGGGATGAATTCTACTTCTTGGCAGGCCGTGAAGTGCCGCCAACCGAATTCTATGACGGCTTCCCGCAGCTCGATAACGGCATTGGCCTGACCCGCAGCTTTATCAATGACTGGAATTTGACATGTCAAAATTCTGACATGTCAAATGGCTATGATGAGCCCTTTGTGATTGATGTGGTGACGGGAACCTCCGTGGCGCCGGTTATGGAAAAGCTGGCGAAATCCTTACAGATCAAAAATCTGCAGGTACGGATTGTGCCGGTGGAGAACAAGCACTTTGGTTCAACGGTCAATGTATCGGGACTGTTGACCGCAAAGGACATTATTGATACGCTGCAGACTATGCCGGAGGCAGAGAAGCGGCAGGCGCTGATTATTCCCGAACCTGCGCTGAGGGCAGGCGAGGATATCTTCCTTGACGATATGACCCTGCAGGAATTTACCGCGCATTTCCCGAACATCCGCGTAGAGCCGGTACAGGGCGGGGCAGATTACTACCATGCGCTTACCGACTGGTCAAATTATCATAAGAACCGCAGCGGCGAAACTGCCTATACCTGGCAGAGCAATGCAGGCTATACGAAGCCTGTGGAATAACTATAAGAAAGAAGGCTGACAATGAGCAAACCTATCGTTGCCATCGTAGGACGCCCGAATGTGGGCAAGTCTACCCTGTTCAATCAGATTGGCAAGAAACGCGTTTCCATCGTTGACGATATGCCCGGCGTTACCCGGGACAGAATTTACTTGGATGCAGAATGGCTGAACCATGAGTTCACCATGATTGATACCGGCGGTATCGAATTCGATGAAAGCAACCATATCTTAAAATCCATGCGCAACCAGGCGGAAATCGCCATGGAAGAGGCTGACGTTATCCTCTTTTTGGTGGATGGCCGGGCTGGACTTACGACTTCGGATGAAGAAGTGGCCAAGATTCTGCGCAATACCAAGAAGCCGGTTATCTTAGGCGTCAATAAAATTGACAGCCCACAGCTCGAAATGAACATCTATGAGTTCTACAATCTGGGCTTGGGTGACCCGATTCCTCTTTCGGCTACCAATGTTATGAACCTGGGTGACCTTTTGGATGCCATTGTGGCGGCATTCCCCGAAGAAGTGCCCGAGGAAAAGGACGAGGACGAAATCAGCATTGCCGTAATCGGCCGTCCGAATGTTGGTAAATCTTCTCTCGTCAATCAGCTGCTCGGCGAAGAACGTGTTATCGTCAGCGATGTGGCCGGCACCACCCGTGATGCCATCGACACCCATTTCGTCAAGGACGATATGAAGTTTATGCTGATTGACACTGCCGGCATGCGCCGCCGTGGCAAGATTGACGAGCCGGTGGAGCGCTACAGTGTTATGCGTTCCCTGCGGGCTATTGACCGTGCCGATGTTGTCCTGATGGTTATCAACGCTTTTGAAGGTATCACCGAGCAGGACAAGAAGATTGCCGGTTATGCCCATGAGTCTGGCAAGGGGGTAGTCATTGTCGTCAACAAATGGGATATCTATCCCGAAAAGGATGACAAGTCAACCCTCCGCTTTACCGAAGATTTGCGTGAAGAAATCGGCTTCCTGCAGTATGCGCCGGTGCTCTATGCTTCGGCTTTGACCGGTCAGCGTGTCGGCCGTGTGACGGAACTGGTGAAGTATGTGGCTGAACAGCAGTCCATGCGCATCAAGACCAGCGTCCTCAACGAGCTCATCCGTGACGCGGTTTCCATCAACCCGCCGCCCATGCATCGCGGCCGCCGCTTGAAGATTCTCTTTATGACGCAGGCCGACATTAAGCCGCCTAAGTTTATCATCTTCGTCAACGATCCGGAACTCATGCATTTCTCCTACCTGCGGTTTATCGAAAACCGCCTGCGGGAAATGTACGGCTTTGAGGGTACGCCCCTGCGCCTGATTGTCCGCGCCCGTGATGAGGAGGATGATTATTGATGAGCTCGATGCTGTTAGCTGGTGTTCTTTCCTATATCTTAGGTTCCATTCCCAACGGTCTGTGGCTGGGCAAAGCCATCTGGCATACGGACCTGCGAGAGCATGGCAGTCATAATATTGGGGCCACCAATGCCTGGCGTACTTTGGGCAAGGCCGCAGGAACGTCCATCTTCCTGCTGGACTTTGCCAAGGGTGCACTGAGCGTTTACCTTGGCGCTCTGCTTGTAGGCACGCCTGTCTTTATGATTGTCTGCGGCATTCTGGCCATTGTGGGCCATTCCTGCTCCCTGTTTCTGAAGTTCAAGGGGGGCAAGGGGGTGGCCACGGGCCTTGGTGTCATGGTAATGCTGATGCCCCTGCCGGCCTTAATCGTGTTCCTCATCTGGCTGGCCATTGTAAAGGTGACGGGCTATGTTTCCTTGGGTTCCATTGTGGCGGCGGCCTGCGTACCCCTACTGGCCTGGCTCATGAACTATGAACTGCCCTTTATTCTCTTTGGCCTGCTGGCGGCAGCCTTTATCATTGTCCGCCATCACAGTAACATTGGCCGTCTGCTGAAGGGCACGGAAAGTAAAATTCAGGCGGCAAAGCGCTGACTCTGTGGACATTTGTAAAATTTAAGAGTGACAATGTATACAAAGTATGGTATACTATCTTTTGTCAGTAGAAAATCATCCATTGGAGGCGTAATACATGAACGAACAGAAAAGCGGATTTTTCCTCGTCCGTGAAGAAATTCTTCCGGAAGCTATCAAGAAAACCATCAAAGTAAAAGAAATGCTCAAGCGCGGCGATGCCCGCACCATCAATGAGGCTGTGGAGAAGATGGAACTCTCCCGCAGTGCCTACTACAAATACAAAGATTATGTGTTCCCCTTCTATGAAGCCAGCCAGAACAAGATTGTGACGCTGACTTTCCTTCTTGAGCACAAGAAGGGGGTTCTTTCCAGCGTGCTGAATACGATTTCCCAGGATTCGGGCAGCGTTATGACCATCAATCAGGGCATTCCTCTGCAGGGCGTGGCCAATGCCACCGTTTCCATTGAAACCATGAACCTCAGCGTAGACCTCGAAGCTTTGCTCGATAAGCTACGCATGGTGGATGGCGTGAAGCGTCTGGAAGTTCTTGGTCAGGCTTAATTGAATAGGAAAAAGGGGTGTACCGTATGCAGAAGGTTATTAAGATAGGCTTGTTGGGAGCCGGGACTGTCGGCTCCGGCGTTGTTAAAGTGCTGGAGATGAATCGGCAGCAGATTACCGAGCGCGTGGGAGCAGAACTTATGATTAAAAAAGTTCTCGTGCGCGATTGCAGTAAGGTGCGCCCCTTTTTGGCGAACTATCAGGTCACGGATAAGATTGAAGACATCTTAAATGATGACGAAATCGAAATCGTTGTCGAGCTGATGGGCGGGTTGAATCCGGCCAAGGATTATATGCTCCGGGCAATGGAAGCAGGCAAGAATGTCGTGACCGCCAATAAAGATGTCGTGGCCCAGTTCGGCAAGGAAATGTTTGCCAAAGCCGAAGAAAAGGATGTGGACTTCCTCTTTGAAGCCAGTGTTGGCGGCGGCATTCCCATTATCACGCCCTTGAAGCAGTGCCTGACGGCCAATCAGGTGACGGAAATCATGGGCATTGTGAACGGTACGACCAACTATATGCTCACGAAAATGACGGAATGTGGCAGCGATTACGAAAGTGTCCTTAAGGAAGCACAGGAAAAAGGCTATGCCGAAGCTAATCCATCTGCGGACGTAGATGGTCTTGATGCGGCCCGCAAGGCGGCAATTCTCGCATCGCTGGCCTTTAATACCCGCGTGGAACTTAAAGATGTGTCCGTGGAAGGCATTACGAAAATCACCCCGGACGATATCGAATATGCCAAGAACCTTGGCTATGTGATTAAGCTGCTTGCCGTGGGCAAGGAAACCCAGGAAAATGGTGTGGATGTACGGGTACATCCGGTATTCCTGCCCAAGGAACATCCGCTGGCTGCAGTTAACGGCGTGTTCAATGCCATCTTCGTCAAGGGCAATGCCATCGGTGATGCCATGTTCTATGGTCAGGGCGCCGGTTCCCTGCCGACGGCATCCGCAGTTGTCGCGGATGTGATTGAAGTTTCCCGCGATATCCTGCATGATAACTTTGGTCGGGTACGCTGCACCTGCTATGAAGAAAAGCCCATCTGCCCGCTGGAGAAGACAAAGTCTTCGTATTATGTGCGCTTGCTCGTGGACGATAAGCCGGGCGTATTGGGCTATGTGGCTACGGCCTTCGGCAATGCCGGTGTAAGTTTGGAATCCGTTATCCAGACCCACCGCAATATCGTGGACCATGCCGAAATCGTGGCGATTTCCCATCGCGTGGAGCATGCCCAGATTGAAGCTGCGCTGGCAGCCTTAAAGGCTTTGCCTGTGGTAGATGAAATTCGCAGTGTCATTCGTGTTGAGCAGGAACGGGGGTAAGTCAGTGGATAGTCGCAGCATCTGGGTAAGAGTCCCGGGAACAAGTGCCAACTGCGGGCCGGGATTTGATTCCATTGGGCTGGCTTGTACGGTCTACAATGACTTGCAGTTACAATTAACAGAAGCTCCTGGCTGCAGGATTACCATTAACGGTGCCGGAGCAGGGAATATTCCCTGTGATGACCGCAATATCGTTTGGCAGTCGGTGCAGTACCTGCTCAAAAAAGCAGGCCTTGCAGATACCTATAAGGGCGCCATTATCCATATGGAAAATAACGTGCCTTTGTCCCGCGGTCTGGGCAGCAGTGCTACGGCCATTGTGGCAGGGCTGAAAGGCGCTAATGCCTTGATAAACAACCGCTTTACCCGCCGGGAACTGCTGCAGTTTGCCACGGACATTGAGGGTCATCCCGACAATGTGGCACCGGCTATCTATGGTGGTTTTACCATCAGCACCGTGACCCGCGGGGATGTGGAATGCTTTACATTGATTCCCAAGATGCGGTTAAAGCTCGTGGTGGCAGTACCGGATTTCCCTCTATCCACCAAAAAGGCGCGGGAAGTTCTGCCCAAGGAAGTGCCCATGAAGGATGCCATCAACAATATCGGCCGGGCCGGTATGCTGGTGGCGGCCCTCTGCAAGGGCAATGAGAAGTTCCTTCGCAATGTCTTTGAAGATGCCCTGCATCAGCCCTATCGGGCCAAACTGATTCCCGGCATGTACGATGTGTTCAGCGCCGCGAAAAAAGCCGGTGCCTTAGGCGCCAGCCTCAGCGGTGCCGGTCCCTGCCTCATTGCCTATTGCCTCCAGCGTCGTCATGTGGAAGATGCGGTAGGACAGGCTATGCAGGAGGCTTTTGCCCGTCATGGGGTAAAGGCGAATATCCTGAGTCTGGAGCTCGATACCCGCGGAGCACATATTTTGAACGATAGATAATTGAAGTGAATTATGACTGAGAAAGATTTTGTGAATAAAATCCGCACAGCAGGCGCCCGCGTTTTTATCGTGGGCGGCTGGGTGCGGGATTTTTTGCGTCAGGTGCCTGCCCATGACAAGGATTATATGGCGGCGGGCATTGATGAGGAGACATTTCAACAGGTATTTCCGCATGCCCCGCGCGTGGGGAAGGCGTTCCCTGTGTATCTCGTGGATATTGATGGCTGCCATGCCGAGGTGGCCTTTGCTCGCAAGGAAGAAAAGCAGGGAGCAGGCTATCGCGGTTTTGCCGTCGAGTATGGCCGCAATGTGACACTGGAAGAAGATTTATACCGCCGGGATACCACCATCAACAGCATGGCGATGGAACTGCCCTCAGGCGAGATTTTTGACTTTTATGGGGGACGCGAGGATGTGAAGCAGGGCATAATCCGCCCGGTATCGCATCATTTTGCCGAAGACCCGGTGCGGGCGCTTAGAGCTGCCCGTCAGGCGGCGGAGTTTCATTTCACGCTGGCGGAGGAGACGAAGGAAGCTATGGCAGCCTGCCGGGAGGAACTGGCAGGGGAACCAGCGGAACGGCTTCTGCAGGAACTAAAGCGGGCCTTGCTGACGGAAAAGCCCTCGCTGTTTTTTCGTGCCTTGCAGGAAACAGGGCTGCTGGCTGTGACCTTCCCAGAACTGGCGGCGCTTATCGGCAAGACCCAGCCGGAAGCCTTTCATCCCGAAGGGGATGCCTTTGCCCATACGATGCTCGTGGTGGATATGGTGGCAGCGGAGACGGATTCCCTGCTGGCAAGGTTCTGTGGCCTGGTGCATGATTTAGGCAAGGGCGAGACGCCTGCAGAAATGCTGCCGCATCACTACGACCATGAAGTGCGGGGACAGGATGTACTGAAGCGCTGGAATGCGCGTATGACTCTGCCCAAGAAATGGCTGCAGGCGGGACTTTTCGTTATCAGCCAGCACATGCGGGCGGCCCGTCTCAATAAGGCAGGAAAAATTGCGGAACTTTTGCTGAAGGTGGCGGCTTCCCCTATGGAAATCGCGGACTTTCAGGCTGTCATCCGAGCGGACCATCACAGTCTGCCGCCCTATCTCGAAGAAGCACCTGCGATTATTGCCTGCATGCAGCAGGTAAATGGCAGTCAGGCGCCGAAATC
Organism: Selenomonas ruminantium AC2024; assembly: GCF_000687995.1. NCBI lineage: Bacteria > Bacillati > Bacillota > Negativicutes > Selenomonadales > Selenomonadaceae > Pseudoselenomonas > Pseudoselenomonas ruminantium. Next base: position 2,182,075 of record NZ_JIAC01000001.1, on the reverse strand, counting down.
TTTAAGAGGCGCTGCGATTGGCGATTGGGTTCGGAACCAACAGGTGAAAGCCTATCAAAATTATAAGTATCACAAACAAGGAGAAACGAAGTTATGACCTGGTGGCGTCAAAGGCGCACGTATTTAATGATTATTGGTCTGACCGTCTGCATTGTGGGCGGTGCCATGGGAGGCATCCTCTTTTATCAGATGCAAAACAAGGCAAAGACTGCAGCGATGGATGATGGTTACTATACGGTGACAAGCAAGCAAAATCCTGTGTCTTATTCCCCGGTGTTGGAGTGGGAGAAGGATGAGAACGCGGTGTTCTACGAGGTGGAATTTTTTTCCTCGGTGCCGTTCTTCCTCGATGAAAAATGTGAGTCCACGTCGGCCATTCATCGTTCCCGGCGGGTGTATCAGAACCGCTACAATCCGCCCCTAAAGGAGTTTGCCGCCGATTTGCTCGGCAAACGTCCCCTCTATTGGCGGGTGCGTTCCATGGATTTTGACGGCAATGCGCTGACGCCCTTTTCTCCGCCCCGAGAACTTTGGACAAGTCCGGATATCGCGCCGATGAATGCGCCCGTGCCGGTGACGGAATACAATGGGGAAAGGGGCAGAGCGCTCCTCTATCCGGTCTATCACTGGGTACAGCAGGCAGGCGCCAAGCGTTATGAAGTCGCGCTGTATCACGATAATCCGGCGGTCAATAAAAGTGCCCAGCCCTTTGCGACCTTATTTGCAGATATGTCGGAGCTTTACGATACTTCGCCGCGCCCGTTGCCCAATGGTTTCTTCTGGCGTGTTCTGTCCTTTGACCAGGACGGAAATGTCATGGGCACCTGGTCAGAACCACAGTATTACAGGGTATCGCCCTTGGACAACTGGGAAGTGGGCGTGCTCGGGGACAGCATCAGTCATGGCGGTGGTCATTTTTCCTTTGGCCCGGCAGATTTTGAATTCAGCTATCTGAGCTATCTGGATTTCCCAGCCATCAATCTTTCCCAGAGCGGCGATACGGCGCAGATGACCCGCGACCGCTTTGATGCGGATGTACTGCCTTTTAAGCCGCATTATCTGCTGATTATGACCGGCAGCAACAGTCTGCGGGCTGGGGAGGACCCACAGGTGGTCATCGACTGCCTCAAGGAAATCCAGCGCAAGTGTCTGGAAAACGGCATTGCGCCCATTCTGCTGACCCTGCCGATGATTAATCCTGACAGCATTGAGCATATTTTCCAAGAGGGCACGGCTCCCGATTATGCCAGCCGCTTCCTTACGGTGAATAATTTTATCCGTACGCAGGTTTATATCGATACGGCGGCCGCCTTTGTCTGCCCCGATAATAAACTGCCGGTAAAATATGCGCTGGATGGTCTGCATCCTGATGCCAACGGCAAGAGACTCATGGCTGAGCGTATCAATCTTGCCTGGCCCCAGGTAAAAGGTCTGGCGGACCGGATGCTGATGAATTATCAAAATGAATAGTTAGAGGAGATGTCATGATGAAATGGCTGCGTACCCACTGGAAAAAACTACTGCTCATAACGGCGGCAGTGATTGCTGTTGCCGCTGTTCTTGTGCTGGAAGTTTTTAGCCGGGGGGCCGCAGCCATTTTTAATCAGGCCATGATGGATCAGGACATGCTCAAAGGGGAAATCAGGGCGGAAAAAATTGTGGCGCATATTAACGGGCATGTGGAATTCAGCCAGCTTCAATGGCATGACCCCGAGGGCCGTCTGATCCTCTATGTGCCGGAAGGCTCCTTTGAGGTGCGCCCCTGGGATGTTATCACCGGCAATATCAAATCCACGACCATGCAGGAATTGACCATTCGGAATGCTGCCGTGGCGGTGCGTCTGTCCGATGACATGCGGGTAGACTTTGTGCGCAGTTCCCCGGATATGCAACAGGTCAAGGAAGAGGATACAGACTGGCGGGCAAAAGTCAGCCTGGCGGGCAAAAGCGAGGAAGAGCGCAAACAAATCGGTGAATACCGCCGCAAGAAACATGCCGAGCGCATGGCTAAGCAATGGCACAACTTCGAGCGGGAAGGAAAGAAAATCCGCATGAAGCTGAAATTCGAGGACTGCCGTCTTGAGGTATTCCATAAGCGGCGTCACTATCTTTTGTCCAAAGTGAATATGCTGGCGGATATCAACACCGATGACGATATGATTCTGGAACTTTCCACCGGTCATTTCGGCGGCACTATGGTGGGCAATGGGGTCAAACTCAAGGGCACGGTGGATTTTGACGGGGCAGAGCTGCCGCTGGCTGATTTTTACATCAGTTTCATGGATGTTGACCCCTCCTCGCTTGGAATGGGGATTAACATTCACGACAAGATGACACTGGACAGCCACCTGACCGGCCCGTTGCACGAGATCAGCGGGGAAGGCCATGTGCGCATGGAACATCTGCATATTCCCGCGCTCGATTTTGAAAATGTGCGGGGCCGGGTCGATTATGATGGGGAGAAGCTCTACTTTAACGATGTGGAGGCTTCGGTCTTTGGCGGCAAGCTGGTGGCTGATGGGGAATACGATTTGGATACCCGTTACTACAGCATTCATGGCATTGGCACGGACTTGCAGGCGCAAAAGGCTTTGCCGGGCAGCCATCTTTCCTGTAATGTGGACCTGGAGATGTTCCTATCATCTAAGGGGAGTGGCCGGGAAACTTCGTCCTATGGCCATTTTTCTTCGGGGGAAGGCCGGTTTAAGATAATCCCTTTCAAGAGTATGTCTGGTAAATTCCGTCAGGGTTATCGGGATTTGGAGTTTAATGACGTGGCCATTGAATTTGCCGGTCTCACCATGCGGACCGATTACCTCCAAGTGAAGGAGGGTAAGCTGACCTTTAACCCCATCAACATTACGGATAAAAACGGTGAATTGCTGGCAGTTTACGAGGGAAGGAAATGAAGGTGACGAAAGTGCAGAAGAAGCATGGCTTGAAAATATGCCTGTTGGCGATGGTCTGTTGGTGGGCTTTTGCCAGCGTGACCTGGGCTGCTATGGTGACAGTGACCGGTCAGGGCAGTTCGGAGCGGGGGGCGATTAAAGCCGCCCTGCGGCAGGCTATTGAGCAGCAGATTGGCGTCATGGTGGACAGCCGCAGTTATGTGCAGAACTACAAGCTCATTAATGACCGGGTCTATACCCAGGCCGATGGCTATATCAGAAGCTACAAGGTGTTGGAACATAATGTCGTCAACGGCATCCATTCCGCCAAGGTGCAGGTGGATGTGCAGGAGCAGAAACTGACGGCGGCTCTTGGCACATTGGCCCAGAAAAAAGCTGTTATCGGCATGAACATGCAGGACCCGCGTATCGGCGTGCTGGCCATGGACCGGCAGGGGCGGGCCTATCCTGCGGTGGAAAACAATGTAATCAACGGCTTGACAAGTCAAGGTTTCAGCCGGGTGGTGGACATGGGCCAGATAAGTACTGCTAAGCGGCGCCAGCTTTTGGCGGCGCAATACTCCCAGGACAGGAAGCTCTGGCAAAGCCTCAACATCCAGTCACCGGTGGATTACCTGGTGACTGCGCAGGTGGATTTAGCCGTCAACAGCATGGCCGATTACGTTCCTATGCCCGGTATGGCTAACTTAAAGAAAGCTGCGGCTTCCATCGCCGTGCGCATGGTAAATGCCAACACCGGTGAAGTCATCTACGCTGGCAATTTCCGTGGCAAGTCGGAACGGCGCAGCAATAATGCGGAAAATGAGGCCATCAATGCGGCATCGGCCGGTATTGCCAAGGCCATAGGGGAGGCAGCACTCAACAAGGCGGCCAATCCCAGCCAGCATATCACTTTGGTCATCACGCAGAACAAATGGGGCAACATTGCCGATATTACCAACTATCTGGAGAACATTCCCGGCGTCAACCACGCCTATGTGCGTGCCACTTCCTTCGGCAATACGACCGTGGACCTGGAGTTCAACGGAACTGCCCATGATTTGGCGGCGGCTTTAGAGGCTGCTGGCCAAAAGATTGTGGAAATGGGCTCAGAATACGTGAAAATCTGATATTTTTTCAAGGTGCCAAGGAAAAACACTTGACAGGCTATAGCAGCTTCGCTATAATAGCCTATGTCAAGGGGAAAACCTTGGCACCTATTTTTGAAGCAGGTGATAGCCGTGATGGAGCAGTTCTTATATTTGTCTACTTTGTTTGACCTGTATGGGGCGCTGTTGACGGAAAAGCAGCAAGAGTGCTTGCGCTTGCACCTCTTTGAAGATTTTTCTCTGTCGGAAATCGGCGAGGAGCTGGGCATATCCCGGCAGGCGGTTTACGACAATATCCATCGCAGTGAAAAGGCGATGGAATCCTACGAAAAAAAGCTGGGGCTGGCGGCTCGTTATCACGAGGAACGTCAGGAACTGGCAAAAATTTATGAGTCCATCAAGGATTTGCGGCAGGCGGGCAATGAAAGCGCCGTTGAGGCAATCCTTGACCGGCTGGAGCCCTTTATCGGGCGCAGTCAGGAGGTTAATTAATTGATATTTGAAAGCCTGTCTGACCGCTTGCAGGAGACCTTCAAAAAACTTCGCGGCCATGGCAAATTGACGGAGGATGATGTCAATGAAGCCATGCGGGAAGTGCGTATGGCGCTCCTGGAAGCAGACGTCAACTTCAAGGTTGTAAAGAATTTCATAAAAACCGTTAAGGAACGGGCCATTGGTCAGGATATTTTGGAAACCCTGACGCCGGCTCAGGTGGTTATTAAGATTGTTGATGAGGAACTCACGAACCTCATGGGCGGCACGCAGAGCCGTATCAACATCAGCCCGAATCCGCCGACCATCATTATGATGGCAGGTTTGCAGGGCGCAGGTAAAACCACTTCCGCTGGTAAGCTGGGCTTGTCCCTCAAGAAACAGGGCAAGCGTCCATTGCTCGTTGCCTGCGATATTTATCGTCCGGCGGCTATCAAGCAGCTGCAGGTTGTCGGCAAACAGCTCGACATTCCCGTGTTCTCCATGGAACCGGGAACCGATGCGGTAACGATTGCCAAATCTTCCATTGCTTATTCGCAGAGCCATGCTAATGATGTCATTATCATCGATACGGCCGGTCGTCTGCAGATAGACGAAGCCCTCATGCAGGAGCTTCGCGATATCAAGGCTGAGGTTAAGCCCCACGAAATCTTGCTCGTTGTCGATGCGATGACCGGTCAGGAATCGGTCAATGTGGCGCAGACCTTCAACGACAGTCTTGGACTTGACGGTGTCATTATGACCAAGCTCGACGGTGATGCCCGCGGTGGTGCGGCACTTTCCGTCAAAGCAGTCACGAATGTTCCCATAAAATTCATCGGTATGGGCGAGAAACTGGAACCTCTCCAGCCGTTCCACCCCGACCGTATGGCCTCCCGTATTTTGGGCATGGGCGATGTGCTTTCCCTCGTGGAAAAAGCCCAGCAGACCTTCGATATGGAGGAAGCCAAGAAGATGGAAAAGAAGCTGCGCAAGGATGAATTTACCTTGGATGACTTCTTATCCCAGATGCAGCAGGTCAAGAAACTTGGCTCGCTCGAAAACATCTTAGGCATGATTCCCGGTATGGGCGGGCTCAAAAAGCAGCTCGAAGGCCAGGATATTGACCTGGACGGCAAGGAAATGCGTCAGATTGAAGCTATTATCCGCTCCATGACGCCGCAGGAACGTGCCGACATTACCATCATCAACGGCAGCCGCCGCAAGCGCATCGCTATGGGCTCTGGCACGAGAGTGCAGGACGTCAACAAGCTTTTGAAGCAGTTCGGCGAAATGCGCAAGATGATGAAGAAGATGAAAAAAATGCAGAAGGGCAAAGGTTTCCCCGGTTTGGGAGCACTCGGAAATCTCGGTGGTTTCCCGAAAATGCCGTTTATGCGTTAAGTTTTAATCCTTATTTGCGAAAGGTGGTGAAATTTCATGGCAGTAAAGATTCGTTTGAACCGTATGGGTGCAAAGAAGAACCCGTTCTACCGTGTGGTAGTAGCTGATTCCCGCGCTCCGCGTGATGGTCGTTTCATCGAAATTCTCGGTAACTACGACCCCTCCAAGCAGCCGGCAGTCGTTAACCTCGACGAAGCAAAGGTTCTTGATTGGATGAACAAAGGTGCTCAGCCGACCGATACCGTTAAAAATCTGTTCAGCAAGCAGGGCATTATGGCCAAGTTCGCTGAATCCAAGAAAAAGTAATTGGAGAGAAGCGACATGGAAAAACTTGTTGCAGTAATCGCCAAATCCCTGGTGGAGCATCCAGAAGCTGTGGAGGTTTCTTCACGGCAGGAGGATGGGCAGACCGTGCTCAGCCTCCATGTGGCTGAAGATGACATGGGTAAGGTCATCGGACGCCAGGGGCGCATTGCCAAAGCTTTGCGCACCGTGGTCAAAGCCGCAGCCACTCGGGAAAATACGAAAGTCACGGTTGAGATTATTTAAATGAAAAGCGGCAGGATTACCTTTTCGGTGTCTTGCCGTTTTTTACTATGAGAAAAAGAAAAGAGGAACTGTCATGGATTCTATTTCACTGAAAGTGCCTGTTACGATTAAGGCAAAATTAACGGAAAAACTCAAGACCAAAATCTTGACGGATTTGGACGAAGCCATCAAGCGCACGGAGCTCGAACTCCAGCAGATGGATATTCAGCAGAAGCGCGTGTTGCAGGAAAATCAGCCGGCTAACCCGGAACAGCCCACGATGGAAGAAATTCAGCGCCTGCAGGCCATTCAGGCTCATTTCGGCGAAGAACGCAACAAGCGTCTCCAGTTCCGTGAAGAATCTCAGGCTCGCAAAGAAGAAATGGAAAAGATGGTTATCGGTGCCGAAATCGTGCAGGGCACGCTGGAACATCAGGTAGAAGTTCATGTGGGCGACGATATGCGCGAAATCATGAATGTGGAAGTGCTGGTAGAAGATGACAAAGTTATCGCCATTCGCAGCTAAGAAAAACAAGCGCGACAAGAATCGCGTGACCATCGGCAAGGTGGGCGCACCCCATGGCATTCATGGGGAAATGCGCATCATTCCGCTGACGGACTTTGTGGAACGCTTTGAGACCATGAAAGAAGTCATGGTTGGCAGCGAAATGCTCCATATCGAAAGTTGCAAGTATCATAAGCAGTACGTGCTGATGAAGTTCCAGGAATATCCGGTGCGGGAAGCTGCTATGAGTCTGACGGGTAAACTTTTGACCGTTGACCGCAGCGAGGCTGCTCCCTTGCAGGAAGGTGAATATTACACCTTTGACATCATCGGGCTGACGGTTTACGATATGGACGGCAAGGAGCTGGGCAAGGTCGAAAATGTCCTGCGCACCGGCAGCAATGACGTCTATCAGACCCGCCGCACGGATGGCGGGGAACTGTTGATTCCGGCGCTCAAGGCTGTAGTCAAGGAAATTGATGTGCCTGACGGCCGTATGGTGGTCGATATGCCTGAGGAGATTTCCGATGCGCATTGATATGGTGACCATTTTCCCGGAGATGTTTTCCGGCCCCTTTGGTGACAGCATTACCAAGCGGGCGGTGGATAATGGGATTCTGGATATCCACTTTACCAACTTCCGGGATTTTGCCGAGGATAAGCACCATCATGTGGACGACAGCCCCTTTGGCGGCGGCGCGGGCATGGTGCTAAAGCCTGAGCCAATGTACAAGGCGGTGCGGGATGTACTGGCTCGTACCGAGGAATATGCGGCCAACCGCCGGGTGTTGATTATGGACCCTTCGGGACCGACCTTTAATCAGGCAAAGGCCAAGGAACTGGCAGGTTATGACCAGCTGGTGTTTATCTGCGGCCATTACGAAGGCTTTGATGCCCGCATCTATAAGCTCGCGGATGAAGCGATTTCCATTGGCGATTTCGTGCTGACCGGCGGGGAACTGCCAGCTATGGTGATTACCGATGCGGTGTCGCGAATGCTGCCGGGGGTACTGGGGCATGAAGATTCTGCGCCTACGGATTCCTTTTATGAGGGCCTGTTGGAATTTCCGCAGTATACCCGTCCACGCGAATTTGAGGGCATGGAAGTGCCGGAGGTACTCCTAAATGGCGACCATGCCAAAATCCGTCAATGGCGGCGGGAGCAATCCCTGCTCGTGACGAAAAAATACCGTCCGGATTTGCTCGATAAAGCCCCGTTAACGGATAAAGACCGGCAATTTTTGGCGGAATATCAGGATTAAAATAAGAAGCGAAATTTTCTGTGATTTAGCGATTTGCTTAGCAGGAAAATTTCGCTTCTTTGTCGTATAAGAACAACATGTACCATGGGGAATTGAAGGTATATAGAAGAGGAGATGAGGAAATTGGGTGGATTGATGGATCGATTTAATGTTAAGCAGAAGATAATGGTATCCGTTTCGGTGCTTTTTATCGTAGTTATGCTGGTGTTGGGCATTGTGCTGGATCGAATCATCACCAGTACGCAGATGGCCAACTTTGAAGAAGAGGCTGATTTGCAGTCGGCGCAGGTGGATAATGCCATGCATCTGTTCCTGAACGGCTTGCGTGATGGTTTGGTCAATATGGCAAACGATCCCGTTCTGCGGGCAGGGGGAGAAATTACCCGCTATACGGACCCCGCAGTTATTGCAACGGCTGCATCTGATGGCAATATTGCGATGGACCCACAGGCAAAAGGTGGTTTTGAACTGGCTGCCTATCAGCTTTTCCAACGCTTTGGTGAAGCCAATAAGACCAGTGTTTCCGTTATCAGCTATGGAACCACGGATGGCGGCTACCTGCAGTATCCTGCAGTTAAACGCAAGAAAGGTTATGACTCCCGCAGCCGTGACTGGTTCAAGGAGAGTATGGCTGATGTAAGCAAGGTTCGCATCACCAAACCGTTCAAGACATCCAAAGGTACGCCGACTGTAGGTATTTTTGCTACGGTTAAAGGCCTGGATAATAAGCCTCTGGGCGTTTTGGGCCTGAATATTGACCTGCCGGTGGTTACGGATATGATTTCCGAAATCAAGATGGGCGAAACCGGTTATATCATGATGCTCGATGCCGATGGCGTAATTATCGCCGATCCCAAACATCCGGAAGCGGACTTCAAGAAATTGCCGGAGTCGGAGCTCGGTGATATTGCCAATCTCGATACCAGCAAGAGCCTCAAAGGCTTGCAGGAAATTACCATGGATGGCACGACTAAGATGGTCAATACCTACGTTTCTGAAAATACCGGGTATCGTTATCTGACCATTGTTGACCGTTCTCAGCTTATGGAAAGCGTCAATCACATTCGCATGATTTTGGGCGGCGTGCTGGTTGTAGCATTGGTTCTGATTTTCTTTGCCACCTATACCATTTCCAACATGATTGTTTCCCCGCTGCGCAGCTTGCAGGCTTCGGCTGAACGGCTTGCAGATGGCGATTTGCGCGATACGGATGTGGCAGTGGAATCCGATGATGAAATCGGCAACTTGTCCAAGTCCTTCCATACCATGACCCACGAACTTACTGGCCTCTTAAAGCAGATTAAGGGCAGTGCAGACGAAGTTTCCAATTCCTCTGGCCAGATGTCCAGCGGTGTTGAGCAGGTGGCTGAGACCATCACCCATGTAGCTGAGCAGGTAGGGGATATCGCCGAAGCCGCCAGCCATCAGAGCGATACCATCAACAATGTGGTGGGCAATATCCGGCAGATGGCTGACCATGTTAACGGCATTGCTGAAAAATCTGCCAACATCAGCAAGACCTCCGGCATGGCTGGTGTCGCAGCCAAAGAAGGTGTAGCGGCCATCGAAGCTGCTGTAGAACAGATGAAGGTTGCCCATAAGACCGTAGTGGAATCAGCAGCAAATGTAGACGAACTGGGCAAGAGTTCCGAACAGATTGGTGAAATCATCAACACCATCCAGAGCATTGCCGAGCAGACGAACTTGCTGGCTCTCAATGCGGCTATCGAAGCTGCCCGCGCCGGTGAACAGGGCCGCGGCTTCTCCGTTGTAGCCGATGAAGTTCGTAAGCTTGCCGAACAGTCCTCCGAAGCTGCTACGGAAATCGCCCAGATGATTTCCGGCGTACAGCAGGTGACTAAGCGTGCCGTAGAATCCATGAATGTGGGTACTGAGCAGGTGAGCACCAGTGGACGTACGGTAGTAGAAGCCGGTGAGAAATTCCGTCAGATTGCTTCTCATATCGAAGAAGTGGACAATCTGGTCAAGGATGCGGCTACCAGTGCTTCCAGAGTGGCAGAAGACAGTGTAAGCGTATTGCAGGATGCTGAGGATGTAGACGAAACCACCAAGCAGATTACCCAGAACATCGCTTCTATCTCGGCCGCTACAGAAGAACAATCGGCCTCCATGGAAGAACTCGCTGCTTCCAGCCATAGATTGGCAAATATGGCAGAAGAACTGCAAAAAGAAAGCGCTCGCTTCAAATTCTGAAACCTATCTGAAAGTTTTTCAAAAAAATGATAAAAATGATTTGACAACGGTGGATATATCTGCTAATATATTATTTGTCAGCAACAACGAGTTGCAAACGCCGATGTGGCGGAATTGGCAGACGCAGCAGACTCAAAATCTGCCGTTGGCAACAACGTATCGGTTCGACTCCGATCATCGGCACCACTTGTAATTCAAAGCCCCGTGAGGTTCTCACGGGGCTTTTTTGTTGTCCATTTTTTGAAATTTGACTACCACCAGAATTTAATCGGCAGTATCAAATTTATTTACTTGCCCCTGCATTTTTACAAGGGCAAGTAAATGTCAAATGTTTTCCTGTTTCTTATATGATCATGATGTTGCTATGCTTGACTGCCACTTAGCAGGTCATTTACGCCGCCAGCCAGCCGCTGACTTTTTGGTTCTGTTCCTCGTCGATGTGGGTATATATATCCATGGTGACTTGGATGCTGGAATGGCCCAGTTGCGCCTGTATATCTTTGAGGTCAAACATGTGGGTGCCCTTCATCCGGCTGGCCATGTCATGTCGCAGCATGTGGAACAAAGATTGGGACATAATTATGAAAAGTCATGGGGAACTGCTGGCCGAGCTGCTGAATATTCCCGCGGAAGTTTTTACGGAGCGCACGCTGCGGGTGATAAACGGCCCCGAGGATGTGGCCAGGCATTTAATGCCGAAACTAAAAGGAGAGAATCAGGAGCACTTTATGCTGCTGGCCTTGAACACCCATCACCGTCTGATTGGAACGTCTGTTGTATCGGTGGGTAGCCTGTCGGGAGCGGTGGTACATCCCCGGGAAGTGTTCCGTGATGCAATGGGCTATTCAGCGTCCGCGATTATCGTGGCTCATAACCACCCATCCGGCAGGCCCGCGCCCAGCAAAGAGGATATAAAGGTAACGCAGCATTTAATGCTCTGCGGGGACATTATGGAAATCCCAGTATTAGACCATGTGATACTGGGGGATAACCTCTTTTACAGCTACAAGGAGAATAAGGTCGGGCGGATAAAGTTATGAGGGGAAGCAAAAAATTTTATTTTCTCCTACACACTTTTCGCTTTCGGGGATATAAAGAACAGAAAGCAAGATAACAACACGCTAAGATGTGAGGAGGAATATAAAATGGACAAGAAATTCATGAATAAGCTGGACGATATGGAACTGGACATGGTAGCTGGTGGAGGTTTATGTGATACTCTCAAAGAAGCTATCAAACAAGTCTCTAACCCGGTTGTAAAGAGATTGAGAGAATTACTGCCGTTTTAGAGAACAGAAAGCAAAAACAACACTCAAGATTGTGAGGAGGAAAATAAAATGGATAAGCTGATGATGAACAAGCTGGAAGATATGGAACTGGACATGGTAGCTGGTGGGAAAGTGGAATTTCCTAAATTCCTTAGATTTCTTAAAAAGGATAAGCCCCCTAAAAAGCCCACGGTTAGCCCAAACAGACTTATCAAAATACCGTGAAAAGGCCTCTTGATTATACAACAACATAAGTCGTGGCAGAGGGCATATCATCAGACTGTAAGGAGGAAAATAAAATGGAAAAGCTCATGAATAAGATGGACAATATGGAAATGGACATGGTAGCTGGTGGGAGAGGAAGAGGTGGATTCGAAATCCGTCGCCCAAAAGATAATTCTAAATCTATGGCAGCAAATGTAGATGAAACACAAATGAAACTCCCTATCGGAAAACTCCCTATCGGTGGTGGTCATAAAATTAATGTGTAATGCAAATTCTATGGCAGCAAATGTATTTGAAACACAAAACGCAAGCGCTTGTGTTGGTAAATAATAGCGATATAGGCTAAGACATAGACAGAGGGCATATCATCAGATGTGCTCTCTTTTTTTGTGCGCAAGGAAATTTCCTCGAATCGGAGAAAGGATTGTCCTGCTAATCTGCCGAACCTGCACGAAAAGGAGTTGATTATACCGCATTGTGTGTGCTCGGTCTGTTGTTCTTCCTCGCCTGGGCTTCAGAAAATACTTCCCTTTTCCATACATAGTATCTTTTAGGTAACTATTGCCCCAGTTAAACAAATATGATATAGTATCCACAATAGCATATACGGCTGTGTAGGAGCCGTGCCGCTTCGGTGGCAGAAAATCGACGTGGAGAGCTGAAGTAGCTTTCTGCCCTTTTTAGGGAGCGTCGATTTTTTTATTGCTGAAATCAAAACGGCTTTGGCGTGGCCAAAGATATGGATACAGCACAGATGTGGTACGACAAAGCCAAAGCTACAGGTTATACCAACTGAGAAAGGATGGACTATCATGAAAAAGAATTACTGCCTTGACTGGCTGCTATTCCTTAGCGGACTTGCTTGCATAGCCACTGGCCTTTTGCTGGACTTCCATTTGATTCCTGGCGGTAGAGAGGCAAAAGGCCCCTTTGTTACGGTGCATACATATAGCGGCTATCTCATGGCCGTGGGGATACTTCTTCATCTTGTCTGGCATAAGAGCTGGATTTCTGCTGTTACAAAGAAGATTTGCGGAGAAAAACCCCCAGCCAGACCGTTTTGATGAGCAGCGTGTGCACTATGTCAAATAAGGAGGAACTTATCTATGGCCGTTACGATACCACCAAGATGAGTGTATGTGAAGTAAAAAGTCTTGTCTGGCGTTATTATGAATCCTATTGGAATAATCGCCGTATATGCTCCGCCATAGGAGGGATGCCTTCCAAGGTGAAACTTGAGAATTACTATGATTCTCTACAGGCAGTAGCATAGTACAAATTTCTTGTAAAAAAAGTGTCAACTAATATTGACAACTTCATGATGACTGGCAATAATCCCCCGTTTTTCTGCCACAAAAAAGAGCCTTCCCATATCGGAGAAAGCCCTTACGCAGCCTGTACGAAAAAATTTTTCTATTACCCTACACACTTTTTGCTTTCGGGGATATAAAGAACAGAAAGCAAAAACAACACTCAAGACTGTGAGGAGGAAAATAAAATGGAAAAGCTCATGAACAAAATGGACAATATGGAACTGGATAAGGTGACTGGAGGCAAGCGGTACGTTTATCCTGATAATCGTCGTCCGAATCGTCCGATTAAAGAGTATCATGTAGAACGCAAACAAGTCATAAGGTATAGATAAAAACTGGATACAAAGAGAAGCTACTGCACATGTCGAGTTTGTACAGTAGCTTTTTTGCGCCCCCTTGGATGGAGAAAGGCGATTATCTTGGTAAGGGCAGATACTCTTGATATTCCTCTATATACGGGGCTATTTCTTTAACTGCATCCTGACCGAAATCAATCAAATCGTCCAACCAGCTGCCACCAGACACATTGTCTAGTTCCATAATATCGAGTTCTTTCTTGTCCATCCTTTTTGACATCCCCTTTCTGTTGTGCTTAGTTGACTTTGTTTACCTTTGTCTATACTTACGATTGATAAGGTCAAGCATTACAAATTTTTTTTCTATTACCCTACACACTTTTTGCATTCGGGGATATAAAGAACAGAAAGCAAGATAACAACACCCTAAGATGTGGAGGAGGAAAATAAAATGGAAAAGCTCATGAACAAGATGGACAATATGGAAATGGATAAGGTATCTGGAGGAAAAATTTTTTCGGAATTATGAAAAACTTGGGGGACATGGGGGATGCTGCGCCCATCTGCTGCGGGAATGCAAGGGGCTGCATGAGATGTATCCCCAGTCCATCTTCTTCAGCTTTTTCCCGTGGCTTCTCACATCTATGCTTGAGGCCAAGAAGAAGCGCATGGCCAAGGGAAAGGGGGAAGCAGGAAAATACTATATGAGGCGGTTCCTGACAATCTTCAGCAACGCTGTCAAGATAGGGCAGGTTCAGCATCCTCCCATACAGCAGGAGGCGGAGACAAAAAGGGGACGCAAGGCCAGAGGAAAGGCGAATGCCTTCATAAAGCGCATGGAGCGGCTATATGAGGCAGTCTGCCTGTTCTTCTGTGACTTTAGTGTGCCGTTTGACAACAACCTGGCAGAGCGTGATTTGCGTCATGCAAAGGTCAAGCAGAAAGTAAGCGGCTGTTTCCGCACAGATGAAGGTGCCAAACTTTTCGCCAAGTTCAATTCCTATTTGAGCACGGCAAAGAAGAGAGGCTGTACTTCTCTGCGGGCATTGGAATTGCTGTTTCAGGGAACTCCTATGCTGGCCTTAGGAGGGGCGACTGAATAGTTACGAAAAGAATTATAATGTAGAGCATAGCCTTGGCAGGCCGTCGCGCAGCGACTTAGTTCTACTGGAAGTTATGATATGTGTGCTTGACACAAATACTCCTATATGGTAGTATAAAACTACGATATAGGAGTATTTAATTATGAAGACAAATGGTGGATTTCTTGTTACAAAAATAAAACAGCTGGGTGATCGTATATTTGAAAGGATACTGGCAGAAAAAAACATTGATGCATTTAACGGAGCTCAGGGAAGGATTCTTTATGTCTTATGGCAGGAAGATGGTGTTCCTATTAAAATTATTTCCGAGAAAAGCGGACTTGCAATTACTTCACTTACGACCATGCTTGAGCGGATGGAAAAAAACGGACTGATAAGCCGCAAAACGGATGAAGCTGATAAGAGAAAAACTCTTCTGTTCCTCACAGATAAAGCCAAAGAACTTAAAGAAGCTTATGACTCCGTATCCAATAAGATGGGGAATATTTATTATCGTGATTTTACGGATAAAGAGATTCTTCAGTTTGAAGAGTATCTTAACCGCATCAGGGTAAACCTTGAGGAATGGAGTGACAAATGAGTATCTGTATTAAAGATCAGATTCAGAACATGAATCTTGTTATAGGGTGCACTGTTGGATGTCCGTACTGCTATGCCAGAAACAATACGAGGCGTTATCACATCATAGATGATTTTGAAAAGCCACAGTTTTTTCAAGGAAAGCTTCGTATGATGGAAAAGAAAAAGCCGCAGAATTTTCTGCTGACCGGCATGAGCGATCTCTCGGGCTGGCATGAGGAATGGAGAGAGGAAGTCTTTAAAAAGATAGCAGAGAATCCTCAGCACCAGTTTCTTTTTCTTACCAAACGACCGGATCTTCTGTCTTTTGAAACAGATCTTGATAATGCATGGTTTGGCGTTACAGTTACGAGAAAGTCTGAGTTATGGCGTATTGATGCACTGCGGAGCAATGTGAAGGCAAAAAAATATCATGTTACCTTTGAGCCTTTGTTCGATGATCCGGGTAAGGTTGATCTTGCAGGCATTGACTGGATTGTGGTGGGAACCATGACAGGTGCAAAGAGCAGGACTGTTAAAACAGATCCCGGGTGGGCTTATTCATTGACAGAACAGGCTCATGAACTGAACATTCCTGTATTCTGGAAAGAAGATCTTGTTCCGATTATGGGAGAAGAAATGATACAGGAAATGCCGGATGCTTTTAACAAAGTGCTGGAGGAACAGAGGAAATGGAACAACCAGAAATCAAAGTAAATCATATAGAAACAAAAAGTGTAATGACAAAATCGAATACTCCTATTGGAGGATATTCGGTGAATCCCTATGTGGGGTGTCCCCATGCCTGTAAATACTGCTACGCATCTTTTATGAAACGCTTTACAGGGCATACGGAGGAATGGGGAACTTTCATGGATGTGAAAGACTGGCCTGGAATAAAGAATCCAAAGAAGTATGCCGGCCAGAAGGTGATCATTGGAACAGTTACGGATGGTTATAATCCGCTAGAGAAAACATATAAAAATACAAGAAGACTTCTGGAAGAACTAAAGGACAGTGGTGCGGACATACTTATCTGCACAAAGTCAGACCTTGTACTAAGAGATCTGGATCTGCTAAAAGAGATCAATGAAAATAGCAGACTTACAGTATCATGGTCAATCAATACTCTCGATGAAGAGTTTAAAGATGATATGGATGCGGCAGTAAGCATAGAAAGAAGGCTTGCTGCAATGAAAGAGGTATATGCGGCAGGCATTCGTACAATTTGCTTCATTTCACCCGTGTTCCCGGGGATTACGGATATAGAAGCAATCATAGACAGGACAAAAGATCAGTGTGACCTTGTATGGCTTGAGAATCTGAATCTTCGCGGAGGTTTTAAGGCAGATATCATGAAATACATTTCCGATAAACATCCGGATCTGGTGCCGCTGTATGACGAAATTTATAACAAAAAGAACCGCAGCTATTTTGAAGCGCTGGAAAAGAAAGCAGAAGAGCTGGCTAAAAAGTATGATTGCAGGTTTGTTGATAATGAAACTCCGTATGAGAGAGTAGAGAAAGGACATCCAACAATCGTAGATTACTTTTACCACGAAGAAGTAAGAGGAACTGCCAATAGTGGAAAGAGAAATGTAATACATAATCCTTGATGGAAGAATAAACCGGAAGTTAATCGCACAACTTCAAGTTTGTGCATATAGAAACACTTTTGTAAAAAGGGAGAATAATAAAACCATTTTGCCATTTACTAGGCAGAATGGTTTTTATTATCAATCCCAAGCATCGCTTCCTATTTTTCCTCGTCCTGGTTGTCATGACAGTAATGCAAATTCTATGGTAGCTACTCGTGGCCTTCCCCCGGTTGGACACGTAGATGAAACACAAATGAAACTCCCTATCGGTGGTGGTCATAAAATTACTATGGCAGCAAATGTATTTGAAACGCAAAACGCAAGCGCTTGTGTTGGTAAATAATAGCGACACAGGTATAGACACAGCCAGAGGGCATATCATCAGATGTGCTCTCTTTTTGTGTGCAAGGAAATTTCCTCGAATCGGAGAAAGGATTGTCCTGCTAATCTGCCGAACTAACACGAAAAGGAGTTGATTATCATGGGATTTACCGCATTGTGTGTGCTCGGTCTGTTGTTCTTCATCGCCTGGGCTACTGATGACTGGCAATAATACCCCCGTTTTTCTGCCACAAAAAAGAGCCTTCCCATATCGGAGAAAGCCCTTACGCAGCCTGTACGAAAAAAATTTTCTATCTCCCTACACACTTTCCCTACTTCGGGGATATAAAGAACAGAAAGCAAAAACAACACTCAAGATTGTGAGGAGGAAAATAAAATGGATAAGCTGATGATGAACAAGCTGGAAGATATGGAACTGGACAAGGTAGCTGGTGGGAAAGTGGAATTCCCTAAATTCCTTAGATTTCTTAAAAAGGATAAGCCCCCTAAAAAGCCCACGGTTAGCCCAAACAGACTTATCAAAATACCGTGAAAAGGCCTCTTGATTATACAACAACATAAGTCGTGGCAGAGGCATATCGACAGAATGTAAGGAGGAAAATAAAATGGAAAAGCTCATGAACAAGATGGAAGATATGGAAATGGACAAGGTAGCTGGGGGACGATGCAATCCCGGTGGAAGCAAGAAACGTCCCCGTCCTAGCTTCCATGACAGTAATGCAAATTCTATGGCAGCAAATGTATTTGAAACGCAAAACGCAAGCGCTTGTGTTGGTAAATAATAGCGATATAGGCTAAGACATAGCCAGAGGGCATATCATCAGATGTGCTCTCTTTTATTGTGGCTGCAGAAAGCATTCATAATTAAATATAAATCAAAATCCCGCCAGCACATAATGACAGGATTCAGAGGGAATGAAAGCGAAGAAAAAGCGTTGTTTTTCGTGCCCTGTGTCGGATGCATCGAGGAATGCCAGTGGCATTCCGAGGGGGCAGGCCTGTCCACCCGAGCAGACGGACACAAACTGAATACGCATGAATGACGAGCAGGCTGCAACTAGCCCTTCTGGTCATATTGAGGCACAGCGGGCAGGAGGTACGGCGGCGCGAGTTATCCTGCTCCTATCTCGCTGGCCACCGTAGTCGTCCCGACCGCAGGGAGGGCTGCCAAGCCCCTTGTCCCCCTATCTTTGCAGCACCTTGCAGCGCCTATTGCAGGCGGCCTGAGGATTTTATCTCTTGAGATATACGGTTTTCAAGGAGCCGTTAGTATTTTCTATGTGGGAAGTTTGAGTTATTATTATAGGGGGGAAAAAGTCTGATATAATTGGGTCACGAAATTTGGAATAGTCCTTCTTTTTTGTATAGCCTACTTTGTATTTTTCAAAAAAGACCTTCTCCTTTACCAGTCCGCCGGGGTCCAATTCCCCATGGAGGGTAAAGTGAGAAGGTCTTTGGCCGTGAAGATAACATCTGATCCCGAACGGCTGCTAGTTGTGTAGAATAACTTCCTTAAGCGGCCTCTGACCGCTTATTCGCCATGCCGTTTTTACGATGAGTCGATGTTTCTCATGACTTTTTACCCTGAATCCTGCATGGTGTCTATGCTTAGAGCATTTTTTCATGCCACTAACTTAATGACATTGTCTCTCCACCTCCGTGGATATACTGCTCGGTGGCAAAAGCCCTTTGGCTGCTGATAGATGGCAACCGATATGAATCATGAGAACTCCTCCCTTCAAATTTGCCAATATCCTATCATAGGGAAGAGTCTGATGGTAATGCATTCCTAAGTCAGGATGCGGCTGTTTCAAGAATTTGCATCTGATGACAAAAAGTCTTGGGCACAGGAAGGAAATATGTCTAAAACTTAGAATATTAATTAGAAGAGGTCAAGACCAGCGATGGCGTGGGCCGACCCTGTGTTCAGAGAATCTATGTTAGGAGGAACAGCCGTGAAATGCTTTCAGGAGGCGGTCATCAACCGTCGCACAAATTACGCTTTGGGGAAGGAAATACCAGTATTGCCGTCGCAGATTGTCGCGGCGGTGGAGCGGATGACCCAGGAAGTGCCGTCATCCTTCAACATGCAGTCGGCCAGGGTTGTCCTGGCCATGGGGGAGCATCACGAGAAGGTCTGGAGCATAACGAAGGAAGCTTTGCGACGCATTGTGCCTGCAGACAAGTTTGGAGCCACTGAGCAGAAGATTGACAGCTTTGCAGCGGGTTATGGTACAGTTCTGTTCTTTGAGGAGACAGATGCCGTCAAGGAACTGCAGGGCAAATACCCACCCTATGCGGAAAATTTCCCCATTTGGGCATCCCAGGCCAACGGCATGCTTCAGTTTGCCATTTGGACACAACTGACCAGCATGGGGCTTGGAGTCAATATCCAGCACTATAATCCTTTGATTGATGAGAAGGTCAAAGCTCATTTTGATGTGCCCCAAAGCTGGAGCCTGGTGGCTCAGATGGTCTTTGGTGCACCGCTGGCACCACCGCAGCCTATTGAGAAAATGCCCATCAGCGAGAGGGTTAAAGTTTTTGACTGATGAAAAAAATTGCCGTTTTGGGATGTGATCATAACCCGGCGGGAAGATGATGTCAAAGGACGCCCGTCCAATGAGGAAGGGCGTCCTTTGCCGTTGCGTGGGTTATGAATGCGTGGCGAAAAAACGGTAGGCTACACTTCCGAGGTAAACCGTCTTAGCTGTGAAAATCGCATAAGAGCAATTTCCTTAAAATATAACATTTCAAGCGATGATATTTCTATCATTATGGAAATCCCAGTATTAGACCATGTGATACTGGGGGATAACCTCTTTTACAGCTACAAGGAGAATAAGGTCAGGCGCATAAAGCTATGAGTAGAATCAAAGCCATTGGCTTTGCTGTTTTCTACTATGCTGTAAACGGCAGCACTCGCAGCCGCTCCTTTAGTTGATGCACTAAACAGCCAATTCTTCCGGCAAATGGTGAAGTTGCGAATAGCGAATTCTAAAGGAGAGTGTCCACCAGCTGCCACCAGACACAAAATTAGGTGCTGTGAGAAAGATGAAACTTTTATCACAGCACCTTTTTTGAATTTGCCAGTCAGAAAATGTCATCAATCAAGTCATCGAGGTCATAAGTAACGACGTCTACAAGGTCATCCCACCAGCTGCCACCAGACACATTGTCCAGTTCCATAAACTCCAGTTCTTTCTTCTCCATTACGTTAAGTTCTTTCTTGTCCATCATTTTTGACAACCCCTTTCTTGTGTGCTTAGTTGACTTTGTTTACCTTTGTCTATACTTACGATTGATAATGTCAAGCATTACAAAAATTATTTCAAAATCAATACACACTTTTCGCTTTCGGGGATATAAAGAACAGAAAGCAAGATAACAACCCCCTAAGATGTGGAGGAGGAAAATAAAATGGAAAAGCTCATGAATCAGATGGAAGATATGGAACTGGACAAGGTAGCTGGGGGGAAAGTGGAACTCCCTAAATTCCTTAGATTTCTTAAAAAGGATAAGCCCCCTAAAAAGCCCACGGTTAGCCCATGGAAGCTTATGAGACCACACTGATTGGTCGTCCTCGTCCTTTCCCTCGTTGCCATGACAGTAATGCAAATTCTATGGCAGCAAATGTAGATGAAACACAAAACGCAAGCGCTTGTGTTGGTAAATAATAGCGATATAGGCTAAGACATAGACAGAGGGCATATCATCAGATGTGCTCTCTTTTCTATGCAGCTGAAAGAATGATTCATAATTAAATATGAATCAAAATCCCGCCAGCACATAATGACAGAATTCAGAGGGAATGAAAACGAAGAAAAAGCGTTGTTTTTCGTGCCACGTGTCGGATGCATCGAGGAATGCCAGTGGCATTCCGAGGGGGCAGGCCTGTCCACCCGAGCAATCGGACACCCGTTGCCTGTGACGGCTTGTGCCCGGGGCGGTCTGTCTGGTGCAGTGACTAAGTGCTGGAAGGAGGAAGGTTCACACCCCGTTTTTTATATCCTTTTTTCGTCTCCGATACACATAATTTGTAACAAAAGTGAATGTCAATCGTATATATAGTTAGAAGAGGAAATGAGATAACAAACAGGGAGGCGAGTAAAATGAAACAGTATTATATCAACCAATGGAACAAGATGCGTTATCGGCATAATCGTAAGCGCAATATCCGCAAGGCAGGAGGTTACAAATGCATAAAGTAAGCATTTACAGAGCTGTGCGATAGCAGCTCTGTTTTTATGAGGTACTGTCTTGACAGGTCAAATCCGGACATGATAAAATTATTTTGTCTTTTATCATAACTTTATCCTATGTAAAAATACCCGAGGTGATAATCTTTAGTTATGGAGTACTTTGAACGTATCAAGAAAATCAGCAATGCCTGGGAACCGGAACTTTGCCGTCACTTTGTGGACCGGGACGAACGGGTCTGCATGGACATTTATCATACAGGGGCCTTAGCGCCAGAACGTCACAAGATGACCATGGAGCGGGCTACGGATTATATCAGCAGCATGGCTGCCGTAATGGATATTAAGAGTATGCTTCGGGATATCGACCATATTACCATCCGCAGTGCCAAGGACAGCCGGATTATCTACCGGCTCACCACGCGTTTTGGTTATGCGGAAGAAGAATTCAAAGCAGTTTAACAAGAAGCCTTTCCAGTGTGAAGGGCTTTTTCTTATGCAGGAATCTCCTTTAAGAGAACGAATATATAGCACAGAATGATTAATTGGATGTGATTTTTTGCAACTGACGGACGGAATACAATATGTAAAGGGCGTGGGGCCGAAGAAAAAGGCTGAACTAAACCGCCTGGGACTCTTTACGGTCTATGACTTGCTGACTTATTTCCCCCGCACCTATGAGGACCAAAGCGTGCTCACGAGAATCTCCGAGCTGCAGGCCGGGGAAAAAGCCACGGTGGCGGGCACGATTATGAATGTCTCCGAACGGCAGGGAGGCAGGCGTGGTATGAGCATCCTTATGGCCCTGATTGGTGATGGTACGGGAATATTGCAGGTCACCTGGTTTAACCAAAAGTACCTGAAAAGCAAATTAAAGGTAGGGAAAAAAGTTTTTGTGACCGGGAAGGCAGCATATGCTTATGGCGGCCGAGGACAGTTTGCCATGAGTCAGCTGAGCAGCTTCCAGATTCTGGATGAGGAAGAAGAACCGGAAAATATGACGGGGATTATGCCAGTTTATCCGGCCACGGAAAAACTCAATCAGAAATTCTTCCGCAAGGTGCTTGGGGGACTACTGACGGAGGAACTAAGCATTCGTGAACTGATTCCTGCAAGTGTAGCGGAACGTTATCATTTGCTGAGCAGGCGGAAGGCTTTGCAGGACATTCATTTCCCCGCAGACTTTGCGGCATTAAAAGAAGCGCGGAATCATCTGGCCTTTGAGGAACTCTATCTGATTCAGTGCGGCCTGTTGCTCTTGAAGCGGCAGGCGCGTGAGCACAGTAAGGGCATTCGTCATCTGCTCAGCAGTGAACTGGTGGGGCGGCTTGTAAAATCTCTGCCCTTTCAGTTGACGGAGGACCAAAGCCGCACTTGGCAGGAAATCCAGCGGGATATGGAAAGTCCTCTGCCCATGCGACGACTGGTGCAGGGAGACGTTGGCTCCGGTAAAACGGTAATCGCCATGCTGGCACTGGTTAAGACGGTGGAGAACGGCTATCAGGGCGCGCTTATGGCGCCCACGGAAATTCTGGCCAGCCAGCATTACGAAGGTTTTGTGAAGCAGTTGGAATCTTTGGGCATTCGTGTGGGATTCTTGTCGGGGCGGCTGACGAAAAAGAAACGGGAGGATATGTATGCCCGGATTGCCGCCCAGGAGGTGGACATCGTCATCGGTACCCATGCGCTGATTCAGGAAGGTGTGGCGTTTGCAAAGCTGGGCTTGGTGGTGACGGACGAACAGCACCGCTTCGGCATTGCCCAGCGGGCGGAGCTGGAGAGGAAGGGCAGGCTGATGCCGGATGTATTGGTCATGACGGCAACGCCAATTCCGCGTACCATGACCTTGACTGTGTACGGTGATTTGGATGTATCATTGATTCAGCAGCTGCCACCAGGGCGTCAGCCTATCCGCACTTTCGTGAGGAAGCCCGACAAGCGGGATTTGATTTACGATTATGTCCATCAGCAGTTGGCTGCCGGGCGGCAGGCTTATGTGGTCTGTCCACTGATTGAAATGAATGAGGAAAGCGACCTGCCCTCAGCCGAGGAAGTCTATGATGAACTGCGCTACGGCATCTTCCGGGATATGCCCTGTGGTCTTGTCCATGGCAAGATGAAGGCCGCAGACAAGGAACAGGTTATGCAGGACTTCTACGACAATAAGATAAAGCTTCTGGTATCCACGACGGTCATCGAAGTGGGCGTCAACGTGCCCAATGCCAGCATTATGGTGGTGGAGCATGCGGAGCGCTTCGGCTTGGCACAGCTCCATCAGCTGCGTGGGCGCATTGGACGAGGCGAATATAAGTCCTACTGCATCCTTGTATCGGAAATGAAAACCGAAAGCGCCCGCGAACGGCTCAAAATTATGGCGGAGACAAGCGACGGCTTTAAGCTGGCAGAGGAGGATTTGCGCCTGCGCGGGCCGGGACAGTTCTTTGGTTCCATGCAGCATGGCCTGCCGGATTTGAAGGTAGCCGATGTCTTAAATGATATGGATATCCTGTTGAAAGCGCGGCAGGCAGCTCAGGAAACAGTGGCCAGTCAGGCAGAACGGCAGGATGTACTGCCGATTCTGGCGTTGCAGTACAAGGAGCAGTTTGAAAATATCACCGATATCTAATGTGTTTTAGTCGAGAACATCTTGACATAACGCATAGACATAGTATACAATATTTCTAGCTTTGACAAGCATAGGAGGCGTGTGTTTTGGTAACAGTATTAGTGAACGGTGCATGCGGCCGTATGGGCCGTGCCGTGCTGAAGGCCGTACAGGAAGCAGAAGACTTGCAGCTGGTTGGTGCCGTGGACATTACAGGCGGCGCAGATTGTGGCGAGCTGGCCGGTCTTAAAGCCAATGGCGTAAAGGTAGAGACGGATTTACAGGCAGCACTGGACCGTATTAAACCGGAGGTTATGATTGATTTCACTCGTCCGGATGTGGTATTTCATAATGTAACGACGGCGTTGAGGGCTAAGGTTTCCCCGGTAGTGGGAACTACGGGCCTCAGCGATGAGCAGAAGGCAGAGATTAAGAAGCTGGCTGAAGAAAATGATACACCGGCCTTTATTGCGCCTAACTTTGCCATTGGGGCGGTATTGATGATGGTTATGGCCAAACAGGCGGCCAAATACATGCCGGAAGTAGAAATCATCGAGCTTCATCATGACAATAAGCTCGATGCACCTTCCGGTACGGCTGTGCAGACAGCAGCCATGATTGCCGAAGTCCGTGCGGAGCATAAGCAAGGGCATCCTGACGAAAAAGAAAAACTCACGGGCGCCCGCGGTGCTGATTACGAGGGGATGCATATTCACAGCGTACGTCTGCCCGGTTATGTAGCGCATCAGGAAGTTATCTTTGGTGGTCTGGGGCAGACGCTGACCATCCGTCACGATTCGCTGAACCGTGAGTCCTTTATGCCCGGCGTAGTGCTCGCGGCACAGAAGGTGCGTGGCCTTAAGGGACTGACTGTAGGCTTGGACAAACTCTTGGAGTTTTAAGGCATAAAAAGAAAAACGGCTTTTACAAGCGAAAGGAATGAATGTCGATGAAAAAGTATAATGTGGCAATTCTGGGCGCAACGGGTGCCGTAGGTCAGGAATTCTTAAATCTCATTGAGGAACGCAATTTCCCGTTTGCTAACCTCAAGATGCTGGCTTCCAAACGCAGTGCCGGCAAGAAAATCCAGTTTATGGGCAAGGAATATACTGTTGAAGAAGCTACGGTGGATTCCTTCAAGGATGTGGATATCGCCCTGTTTGCTGGTGGCAGTGCCAGCAAGGAATTTGCGCCTGCCGCTGTAAAAGCCGGTGCCGTGGTTATCGATAACTCCAGCACTTTCCGTATGGACCCGGAAGTTCCTCTGGTTGTGCCGGAAGTCAATCCGGAAGCCATTGCCCAGCATAAGGGCATTATCGCCAATCCGAACTGCTCAACCATCATCATGGTTATGGCACTGAAGCCGCTTTATGATATTGCCAAAATCAAACGTGTAGTTGTCTCCACGTATCAGGCTGTATCCGGTGGCGGCAAGGAAGCTATGGCAGAGCTCGAACAGCAGGTTGCGGATATCGTAGCAGGCAAGCCCGTAACGGCTAACATTCTGCCCGGTGCAGCCCTCAAGAAGCATTATCAGATTGCTTTTAACTTGCTGCCGCAGATTGACGTCTTCAAGGAAAACCTCTATACCAAAGAGGAAATGAAGATGATTGACGAGACGAAGAAAATCATGAGCGATAACGATATGCGCATTACGGCAACGACCATCCGCGTGCCGGTATACCGCAGCCATGCCGAGTCCGTCAATGTGGAATTTGCCGATGAGGTCAGCGTAGAAGCTGCCCGTAAGGCTCTCGAAGCATTCCCTGGTGTAGAAGTGGTGGATAACCCGGATGAACAGCTCTATCCGCAGCCGCTCGAAACCTCCGGCAAGAATGATGTAGCCGTAGGTCGCCTGCGTAAGGACTATTCCATCGACCATGGTCTTAATATGTGGGTTTGCGGTGACCAGATTCGCAAGGGTGCCGCTCTCAATGCACTGCAGATTGCAGAGTATATGATTGAGAAAGATATGCTCTAAATCAGAACAAAATAAAATTTTCACAAATATGGGTAACCGCCGTCAACTCTCACTTGACGGCGGTTTCTTTTCGTGCTAACATAGGTCGTGGGGCATAATTATTACATAGTAGTACGATAAGTCATGATTATAATTCATAGTTGTTATAACTTCATGTTATCATTGACAATAACGAATGTAATCATAGTTCGTGTTTATATGTAGATTTATGTTCAGGTTAATAAAATCTGTTGCCGGAACCGAAAATGGGTCGGCACTGATGAGGGAGGATTTTTCATGATTGATATTCTCGACCGCGTGCGCAACAAAGAGTTGCAAAGCAAGATTGTCACGGCGGAAGAAGCAGCAGCTTTTTTCAAAGAAGGCATGAATGTTGCAACCAGTGGTTTTACTGCTTCGGCATATCCGAAAGCAATTCCGCTGGCATTGGCTGAACGGATGAAGAAGGAACCGTTCACCATTAACCTCTGGACGGGAGCTTCCACAGGCCCGGAACTGGATGAAGCATTGGCCAAGGTTCACGGCATTAAGAAGCGTTTACCCTACCAGACGGATAAGGATTTGCGCAATGAAATCAACGACGGTTCGGTAGATTATCTGGACCTGCATCTTTCCGAGTCAGCCCAGCTCAGCCGTTGCGGTTATCTTGGCAAGGTGGATGTGGCAGTGGTAGAAGCCTGCGCCATCACCGAGGAAGGCAACATCATTCCGACCACGTCCTTGGGTAATGCTGCATCTTATGTGCAGAGTGCAGATACGGTTATCGTAGAAGTCAACACTTCTCAGCCGCTGGAACTTGAGGGTATGCATGATGTGTATATTCCCATGGACCCGCCAAACCGTCTGCCCATTCCTATCGTGAAGGCAACGGACCGTGTAGGTACGCCGTACATTCCCTGCACGCCGGATAAGATTAAATACATCGTTCCTTGCGATATTCCGGACCATACGCGCCCACTCAAGGCCATCGACGAGGATTCCCGCAAGATGAGCCAGTTCACGCTGGACTTCCTCAAGAAGGAAGTGGAAGCTGGCCGCATGCCGAAGAACCTGCTGCCGCTGCAGTCTGGTGTCGGCAACGTAGCCAACGCCGTTATGGCAGGCTTCGTGGATTCCGACCTCAAGGATTTGACGGTATACACCGAAGTTATTCAGGATGGTATGCTCGACCTCATTGACGCCGGCAAACTGCTGATTGCTTCTGGTACGGCTTTCAGCCCGTCGCCGGAAGGTATGGCCCGCTTCTATAAGGACGTTGCCAAGTATAAGAAATACCTGCTGCTGCGTCCGGAAGAAATTTCCAACAGCCCGGAAGTGGTTCACCGCCTCGGTGTTATCGCCATGAACACGGCTATCGAAGTGGATATCTACGGCAACGTAAACTCCACGCATATCACGGGCACCAAGATGATGAACGGTATCGGCGGCAGCGGCGACTTCGCCCGTAACGCTTATCTGACCATCTTCTACACGCCGTCTGTTGCGAAAGATGGCAAGATTTCCGCAGTTGTTCCGATGTGCTCCCATATCGACCACACGGAACATGATGTGGACATCATCATTACGGAGCAGGGTATTGCAGACCTTCGTGGCAAGGCTCCTCGTGAGCGCGCCCTCGAAATCATCAATAACTGCGCCCATCCGGACTATCGTCCGATTTTGCGGGATTACTTCGAACGAGCAACCGAAGCAACCCATCATGCCAATACGCCGCACATTCTGGAAGAGGCACTGTCCTTCCATGAACGCTTCGTGGCTACGGGCAGCATGAAAAAGTAAACTACAGATATAGATATATAGAAAAATGACTGAATGAAGCAGGAGGAAATCCATATGAGCACGGAAAAAATCCAGGCTGAGCTTGCTAAATACGAAGCCAGCGTAGAAAAAGCAGTAGCACGTTTCCCGGAACGTCCGCATCTTCCTGAGCAGCGTCTGTATACGCCGCTCGATATTAAGGGCGATGATTATGCGGATGAAATCAGCTTTCCGGGCGTTTATCCCTTCACCCGTGGTGTACAGCCCACCATGTACCGTGGCCGTTTCTGGACCATGCGTATGTATGCCGGCTTCTCCACGGCAGAAGAATCCAACAAGCGTTATCGTATGTTGATTGAAAACGGCGCTACGGGCCTTTCCTGCGCCTTTGACCTGCCGACCCAGATTGGTTACGATTCCACCGACCCGATTTCCGAAGGTGAAGTTGGTAAGGTTGGTGTAGCCATCGACTCTCTGGCAGATATGGAAACTCTCTTTGACCAGATTGACCTGGGCAAGGTTTCTACGTCCATGACCATCAATGCACCGGCTTCGGTTCTCCTGGCCATGTATATCGCTGTAGCTGAAAAGCAGGGTGTTCCTGCTGACCAGCTCCGTGGTACGATTCAGAACGATATTCTGAAGGAATACGCAGCCCGCGGCACGTATATCTTCCCTCCGCGCCCGTCCATGCGCCTGATTACGAATATCTTTGAATACTGCTCCCAGAACGTACCGAAATGGAACACCATTTCCATCTCTGGTTACCATATCCGTGAAGCAGGTTCCACGGCAGCGCAGGAAATCGCATTCACCATCGCCGATGGTATTGCATACTGCGAAGCAGCCATCAAAGCTGGCCTGAAGATTGATGATTTCGCTGGCCGTCTGTCCTTCTTCTGGAATGCACATAACAACGTGCTTGAAGAAGTGGCGAAGTTCCGTGCTTCCCGCCGTATCTGGGCTAAAGTTATGAAGGAACGCTTCCATGCAGAAAAGGATAAATCCATGATGCTGCGTTTCCATACCCAGACGGCTGGTTCTATGCTGACTGCTCAGCAGCCCAACAACAACATCGTCCGCGTTGCTCTGCAGACGGCTGCTGCTGTTATGGGCGGCACTCAGTCCCTGCATACCAACTCCCGTGATGAAGCTTTGGCTCTGCCGACGCAGGAATCCGTTACGATTGCCCTGCGTACCCAGCAGATTGTTGCTTACGAAAGCGGTCTTGCTGATGTTATCGACCCGCTGGCTGGTTCCTACTATGTAGAAGCCATGACGGACAAGATTGAAGCCGAAGCATGGGATTACATCAAGAAGATTGATGATATGGGCGGTGCTGTTGCTGCTATCGAAAAAGGCTACATCCAGAAAGAAATTCAGGATTCCGCTTACAAATGGCAGATGGATGTTGAATCCGGTGCCCGCACCATCGTTGGTGTCAACAAATTCCAGATGGAAAATGAAGAACCTCCAAAAGACCTGTTGAAGGTTGATGAAGCTGTTGGCGAACGCCAGAAGGCCAAAGTCAACGCCATGAAGGAAAAACGCGACAATGAGGCCGTTAAGGCTGCGCTGGCTGACCTCAAGAAAGCCTGCCAGGACGAAAACGAAAACCTTATGCCGCACATTCTCGCCGCCGTTAAGACTTACGCTACGCTCGGTGAAATCTGCAACGTAATGCGTGAAGTGTTCGGTGAATATGAGGCTCATGTCAGCCTGTAATCAACAGCGTTTTAGCTTTTAGCTTGGAGGAATACAAAATGGAAAAGAAAATCAGAGTTCTTGTTGCAAAACCGGGCCTTGATGGCCATGACCGCGGTGCAAAAGTGGTTGCCCGTGCCCTGCGTGATGCTGGTTTTGAAGTTATCTATACGGGCCTGCGCCAGACTCCGGAACAGATTGCCGAAGCTGCCCTGCAGGAAGACGTTAATGTTGTTGCTATGAGCATTCTGTCCGGTGCACACGGCCATCTCTTCCCGAAAGTGGTTGACCTGGTTCGTGGCAACGGCATGACCGATACCCTGATTATCGGCGGCGGTGTTATCCCCGACGCTGATATCCCGGCCCTCAAAGAAGCTGGCGTAGCGGAAGTATTTACGCCGGGTACGCCGACCAGCGATGTGGTCAACTTTATCAAGGAAAATGTAAAACTCTGAGAAAGATAAGTTAGTGTTAGGCGGAGGGAACCGAAGCACCTGCTTGGTTTTCTCCCTTAACACTATTTTCTTGCTTACGCAAAAACTACCGAGAGGTGGTGACGATTTGGATATAGCAAAAGAATTACTCAAGGGCAACCGCCTGGCGTTATCCAAGGCCATCACGGCCATTGAAAACGAATATCCTGAAGCCACGGAAATCATGAAGGAGATATATCCGCATACCGGCCATGCATATGTGCTGGGGATTACTGGGCCGCCGGGAGCAGGCAAGAGTACACTTACGGATAAGATTACCAGGGCTTACCGTGCCCAGGGAAAGACCGTGGGTATTGTGGCAGTGGACCCCACCAGCCCCTTTACCGGCGGTGCCATCTTAGGTGACCGTATCCGCATGAATGAACTGACACTTGACACAGGAGTCTTTATCCGCAGCATGGGCACCCGCGGCAGTTTAGGGGGACTTTCCCACAAGACTGCTGATGCCGTAAAGGCCATGGATGCTTTTGGAAAGGACATCATTATCGTCGAGACAGTGGGGGTAGGCCAGTCGGAGGTAGATATCGTCAAAGCTGCCGATACTACCATGGTCGTGCTTATTCCGGGAATGGGGGATGACATTCAGGCCATTAAGGCTGGAATCCTGGAGATTGGTGATTTGTACTGCATCAACAAGTCTGACCTCGATGGGGCAGACAAGCTGGTGCGGGAAATCAACATGATGCTGGATTTGGACAGCTTTATGACGGATTGGCGGCCGCCCATTACCAAAGTTATCGCCAGTCAGAACGAAGGCATCGAGGAATTAATCGGCACAGTGGAAAAGCACAGGGCGTATATCGAAGGCAACGGGGAACTGACCCGCCGCCGCACGAAGCGCACCCGTGATGAGATGCTCGATATCCTGAACAGCGGCATCAACAATTTCGTCAAAGGACAGATTGTGGACAGCGGCCGCTTGGATGAATTCGTGGAGAAAATCCGCGCTCATGATACGGACCCATACACAGTAGTTGGGGGCCTGATGGACGAGATGCTCAAAAAATAACTTGCATTAATTTTAGGAGGTAGAGATTATGTTTAAGGTATTAGGTGTAGATCATATCGGTATTGCTGTTGGTGACCTGAAAGAAGTTGGCTCCTTCTGGGGCGACATGCTCGGACTGCCGAACAATGGTGAAGAAACCGTTGAAGAACAGAAAGTAACCACGGGTTTCTTCCCGACGCCGAACGGCAGCGAAATCGAACTCTTGGCTGCAACTTCTGATGATTCCCCGATTGCCAAGTTCATCGAGAAGAACGGCGGCCGCGGCGGCATCCAGCACATTGCTCTGCGCGTAGATAACCTCGAAGCAGCTCTGGCTGACCTCAAGGAAAAAGGCGTGCGCCTGATTGACGAAAAGCCCCGCAAAGGTGCTGGCGGCGCTAAGATTGCCTTCGTTCATCCGAAAGCCTCCCATGGTGTTCTTCTGGAACTCTGCCAGCGTGATTAATTGCAACATTTACGGGAATTATTTATCACTAGGTAATAAAAACTTGCAATTTCCCCGTAAATAGTGCAAAATATATAGCGGAGAACACAAAAGCTAATTATACGAGGAGGTATATAATGGCTACTGTTCAGGAAAAAATTGATTTAATGCATGCCAAAAAAGAACATATCATGCAGGGCGGCGGCGAAGCTCGTATCGCCAAGCAGCATGAAAAAGGCAAGCAGACAGCTCGTGAACGTATCGCAAAACTGTTTGATGAAGGTACTTTCGTTGAGCTGGATATGTTTATGAAACATCGTTGCACCAACTTCGGTCAGGAAAAGAAAGAACTGCCCGGTGAAGGTGTAGTAACCGGTTACGGTACGGTTGACGGCCGTCTGGTTTATGCTTATGCACAGGACTTCACCGTTGAAGGCGGTTCCCTGGGTGAAAAGCATGCACATAAAATTTGGAAGGTTATGGATCTGGCCATGAAGATGGGCGCTCCCTGCATCGGCATCAACGACTCTGGCGGTGCGCGCATTCAGGAAGCCGTTGACGCTCTGTCCGGTTACGGCGGTATCTTCTTCCGCAACACGGCTGCTTCCGGCGTTATCCCGCAGATTTCTGTAATCATGGGCCCCTGCGCTGGTGGTGCTGTATACAGCCCGGCTATCACGGACTTTATCTACATGGTAAAGAACACGAGCCAGATGTTCATCACGGGCCCTGCCGTTATCAAATCCGTTACGGCTGAAGAAGTAACGGCTGAAGCTCTCGGTGGTGCTATGACCCACAACACCCGCAGCGGTGTGGCTCACTTTGCAGCTGAGGACGAAGACGACTGCATCAAGCAGATTCGTTACCTGCTGTCCTTCCTGCCGAGCAACAACATGGAAGATGCGCCGATTATGGAATCCGGCGATGATCCGGACCGTCAGGATGAAAGCCTGAACACGGTTATCCCGGATAACCCGAATGCACCTTATGACATGAAGGATGTTATTCGTTCCATCGTTGATAATGGTGAATTCTACGAAGTACATGAGCACTTTGCTACCAACATCATCTGCTGCTTTGCCCGTTTCGATGGCCGCAGCGTTGGTATCATCGCCAACCAGCCGAATGTAATGGCAGGCTGCCTGGATGTAGACGCTTCGGATAAATCCGCTCGCTTCATCCGCTTCTGCGATGCCTTCAACATTCCTCTGGTTAACCTCGTTGACGTACCGGGCTTCCTGCCGGGCGTTGACCAGGAACACAATGGTATCATCCGTCATGGTGCCAAGATGCTGTACGCATACAGTGAAGCAACGGTTCCTAAGGTTACGGTTATCACCCGTAAGGCTTATGGCGGTTCCTACATCGCTATGTGCTGCCGCGAACTCGGCGCTGACCAGGTTATGGCTTGGCCGACTTCCGAAATCGCAGTTATGGGCCCGGCCGGTGCTGCTAACATCATCTTCCGCAAAGACCCGGATAAGGAAGCAAAGACGGCAGAGTATGTAGAAAACTTTGCTACGCCGTATGTTGCTGCTGAACGCGGTTATGTGGATATGGTTATCGAACCGAAGGAAACCCGTCCGTACATCATTACGGCCCTCAATGCTCTCGCCAGCAAACGTGAGGTTGGCCCGGCCAAGAAACACGGGTGCATTCCGCTTTAATTGTTAATTCGGAATTCGGAGGTCTTTACCATGAAAACTGAAGCAAATGGCGCTTCGCCAGAAGTGGTGGCAGCAATTACCGCTGCTGTCCAGATGATGATGGGTAACAAGGTTGTGGCTGTTCGCATCAAGCGCAGCGACGTATGGGCTATGTCCGCCCGTGGCGGTCTGGCTCGTCCGTTCTGATAAAAGTTACCGCGTAAATCTACAATGGGGGAATAACGAATGAAAAAGTTCAATATCACGGTAAACGGTACGGCTTATGAAGTCGAAGTTGAAGAAGTAAAATCCGCTGTTGCAGCTCCGAAGGCTGCTCCGGCTGCACCGAAAGCAGCTCCTGCACCGGCTCCGGCCGCTCCTGCTGCACCGAAGAAGGCTGCTGTAGCCGCTGGTGCTGGTGAGCACTCCATCGATGCTCCGATGCCGGGCAAAATCGTGAAGCTCGTTGCTTCCGAAGGCCAGGCTGTTAAAGCTGGCGAAACCCTGCTGATTCTCGAAGCTATGAAGATGCAGAACGAAATCGCAGCTGACGCTGACGGCGTTGTTAAGAGCTTCAACGTGGCCGCTGGCCAGAGCGTTAAAGCTCATGAATCCCTGGTTATCCTGGGCTAATTCCATAGCGAATCGGAAAAGAGCACTGCGGTGCTCTTTTTTCATTATATGAACGAATAGACAAATGATAATCTCACTCAATTACCTTGACAAGTCAGACGGACCCTTGTAGAATGTGATTTGTTTCAAGTTTATATTCGTTACGAGCCTTAGGGAAGGAGTTGTCTTGCTTGAAAAAGTTAATGAGTATATTGCTGGCTGTTCTCGTATGTGTTCTCGCCGTAGGCTGCGGCAGCCAGACGGCCAAGGATAAGAAGGAGTTTACCATCGTCACTTCCTTCTATCCGATGTATATTGATGTGCTGAACATCACCAAAGGGGTAGAGGGCGTTAAGGTGGTCAACATGACCAAGCCGCAGACCGGCTGCCTGCACGATTATCAGCTGACCACTGAGGACATGAAGACATTGGAGAAGGCGGATGTGTTCGTGGTCAATGGTGCGGGCATGGAAAGCTTTTTGGAAAAAGCAGCCAAGCAGAATCCGAAAATGAAGACCATTGAGGCTTCCAATTACAAGGACATCAATCTGCTGAAAAATGGCGACGAGGAAAATCCCCATGTATGGTTGTCAGTGACTTACAGCATTGCGCAGGTTAAAGCCATTACCGCTGGTCTTTGCGAAGCAGACCCTGCACACAAGGACGCTTACCGCAAGAATGCACTCGACTACTGCATGAAGCTCGAAGCACTCAAAGAGGAAATGCATGGCGAACTGGATAATTTGCCGCATAAGGATATCGTGACCTTCCATGAGGCTTTCCCCTATCTGGCCAAAGAATTCAAGCTGAACATTGTCAGCGTAATCGAGCGTGAGCCGGGCACGGAACCGACGCCACAGGAACTGGAAGACACCATCAAGCAGGTAAATGGCCTTACGACCAAGGTGTTGTTTACAGAACCGCAGTATTCTCCGGCAGCGGCTGAGACGATTGCCCGCGAAACCGGCGCGAAAGTCTATCAGCTTGACCCGATTGTAACCGGCGAAGCCAACGAAAGCGCCATGGATGCCTATATTGACACCATGAAGAAGAATATGGCAGTGCTCAAAGAAGCTCTGCAGTGATGATGAAATTGACTTGTCAACTTTTGACAAGTCAATTTTTCTTGCCAAAAGTCAAAAAAACAAATATAATAAAGGAAAAGTCAAATGGTCAATAGAATTATATATTATAG
Source organism: Selenomonas ruminantium AC2024 (assembly GCF_000687995.1). NCBI lineage: Bacteria > Bacillati > Bacillota > Negativicutes > Selenomonadales > Selenomonadaceae > Pseudoselenomonas > Pseudoselenomonas ruminantium. Next base: position 2,147,364 of record NZ_JIAC01000001.1, on the reverse strand, counting down.
AAGGTGATGAAAGTGAGCAATATTGCCGATTTGATTGAAGCTTATATCCTGCGGCAGCTGGCTACCCAGCAGGACGGCAAGGTGGAGCTGCGGCGCACGGATATCGCCGACGAGATTTCCTGTGCTCCTTCCCAGATAAGCTACGTGCTGTCCACCCGCTTTACCCAGGACAAGGGGTTCGTGGTGGAGTCCCGTCGCGGCTTAGGCGGGTTTATCCGCATCGTGCAGGTGCCGGTCAAGAACATGGTCTACGAGGATATGCTCGCGGCCATTAAGCCGGATACGGAACTGCCGGTGGTGCAGTCCATGATTAAGTATCTTTTGCAGCACGAGATGATTACAGGGCGGGAAGCCTCTCTGATGATGCAGTTTGTGGTATCCATCTTCCAGTCGGATTCCATTACGGACAAGGAACGGGTGCGGATGCTCAAGACCATGCTGCTGACCTTGGAAAACTTCTCGTAAGGAAAGAGGGACTGTGTATGTTATGTGATGATTGCGGCCGCCATGAAGCGGTTGTACATATTACCCAGATTGGCCCAAATGGCCGGGTGGAAAAGAATCTTTGCGAGGCCTGTGCAGCCGGTTACAGCGAGTTTGCCGGAGTGCCGCATCAGGATAAGCGCAATGTGTCGGTGGATGATTTCCTGCGGGGCATCTTCAGCAACGCAGCCGTGCAGGAGGATAAGGCCACCAATGAGGAGGGGGAACTGGTTTGTCCCCGCTGTGGCATGAGCTATCGGGATTTCAGCCAGCAGGGCAAAATCGGTTGTGCGGCCTGCTATGCTACCTTCCGTCAGCAGCTTGAGCCCATGCTGCGCCGTATCCATGGCTCCAGCGTTCATCGGGGTAAAATTCCCCATCGCAGCGGCGGTACATTGGAACTCAAGCAGAATATTGCGCTTCTGCAGCAGCAGTTGAAAATCTGCGTCGAGCAGGAAGAATACGAAAAGGCCGCAGAACTGCGGGATAAGGTACGGGCCATGAAACAGGAACTGGCCGCCAAGGAAGGGGGCAGAAACAATGGTTGAAGCATTGTTGCAGGATAGCCGGCTGAGCTGGCTTCAGTCGGGCGGTGCTGACCGTGATGTGGTCTTGGCCAGTCGGATTTTGCTGTCCCGAAATCTGCGGGATTTGCCCTTCCCTAACCGGGCCGACCTTTATGAACTGGCCAAGGTGGAAGAACGGGTGGCTGCCGCTGTTCCCGCTTTGCAGGACGTGATTGGGGAGAATCTGCAGGCCGTGCAGATGGAAAACCTCTCCAATCTGCAGCGGGAGGTTTTGCGGGAAAAGCAGCTCATCAGCGAAAAGATGCTGCGCAATCCCCAGCATCGGACGGTTTATGTTGCCGACAGTCAGGCGGTCAGCCTGATGGTCAATGAAGAGGACCATATCCGCATCCAATGCGTGACGGCAGGACTTGATTTGGCAGAGCCTTTGAAAAAGGCCTTTGCCATTGACGATATGCTGGAAAGCCAGTTAGATATTGCCTTTGATGAAAAGATGGGCTATCTGACTTCGAGCCCCACGAACCTTGGGACGGGTCTTCGGGCTGCAGTGCTTTTGCATCTGCCCGGTCTGGTCTTTACGCGGAATGTCAGCAGCATCATCAACATTTCGCCGCAGTTAGGTTTGGCGGTACGGCCGCTCTATGGTGATGATAAGGAACAGCCGGGGTGTCTCTTCCAGATTGCCAATCAGTTGACGCTCGGGTATTCGGAGCAGGAACTTATCGACAATCTGCGGGGGGCCGTGACGGAAATCGTGGCCCACGAGCGCCGGGCCCGCAAGGCTTTGGCCCTTTACATGAAGGAGCGGCTCGAAGATGAGGTATGGCGGGCTTACGGCACGCTGTCCTATGCCCGTCTGCTGTCGGAGAAGGAAGTGCTGGAACTGCTTTCCCGCCTGCGGCTGGGCATGGATTTGAAACTTATCCGAGGTTTAGCGCCGGAATGTTACGGGCAGATGCTTTTGGCCAGCCGTACGAGTTTTTTGCAGAACCTTGCCGCCAATGAAAATCTCTCCAAGACGGAAATTGACAGATTGCGGGCTCAACATGTGCGCCGGATTATTGAGGAGCATCAGGTGAGCCTGGAGGAATAACTATGGACTATCGCAATCACTTTACCAACCGGGCCATCAAAGCCATTGAGTTTGCCCAATACGCGGCACGCGATTTGGCGCAGGACTACATTGGCACGGAACATATATTGCTGGGCCTGCTGCACGAGCGCGAAGGTCTGGCTGCCAAGGCCATGGGTGCTCTGGGCATGAGCTTTGAAAAGGCCGCGGCGCAGATTAAACGAATTGCTTCCCAGGAAGCGGAGTATCCTTCGGATAATCCTTACTATACCCCTAGAGCTAAGCGGGTTATGGAAGGCGCTTTTGAGGAAGCCCAGAGCCTTGGGCACAGCTACATCGGCACGGAGCATATTCTCTTGAGTCTGCTCGAAGAAACAGAAGGGGCAGCAGTGGAAGTGTTGGAGCTGATGGGCGTGAACCCGGATGATTTGCAGGATGAAATCATGGACCGCATTGACGCCCAGCAGCCTGACGGGGAGGAATGTCCCCATGAAGCCAAGCGGGGTCGTCATTCGCGGGACGGCATGCCCCTGCTGAAAAAATATGGTCGTGACCTCAACAAGATGGCCAAGGATGCCCAGATGGACCCGGTAATCGGCCGGGAAATGGAAATTCAGCGGGTGATTCAGATTCTTTCCCGCCGCACGAAAAATAATCCCGTGCTCTTAGGTGAGCCCGGGGTGGGCAAAACCGCCATTGCCGAAGGTTTGGCCCAGCGTATTGTGGAGGGTACTGTGCCCTATATGCTGCAGGAGAAGCAGGTGTTTTCCCTGTCCATCACTTCGTTGGTGGCCGGAGCCAAGTACCGCGGCGAGTTCGAGGAACGCCTCAAAGGCGTAATCGAGGAAATCCAGCGTGTGGGCAATATCATTCTGTTTATTGATGAGATGCACACTTTGGTGGGGGCTGGGGCCGGAGAAGGTTCCTTAGATGCCGCAAATATCCTGAAACCTGCCCTGTCCCGTGGTGAGATTCAGGTTATTGGCGCGACCACTTTGGATGAATACAAGAAGTATCTGGAAAAGGATGCGGCTCTTTCCCGCAGGTTCCAGCCGATTATGGTGGAGGAACCCACGGAAGAGGATGCGGAAAAAATTCTCTTTGGCCTGCGCGGCAAGTATGAGGAATTTCATCAGGCGACCATCGAGGATGAAGCGGTGAAGGCAGCGGTGCATCTGTCGCACCGTTATATCACCGACCGCTTCCTGCCGGATAAAGCCATCGACTTGATGGATGAAGCGGCCTCCAAGGTACGCATGGGGCAGGTTGCGCCTACGGAAACCATTCAGACGCTGCGTGAACAGCTAAATCAGACCTTGATTGAAAAAGAAGCGGCCATTACCGCCCAGGAATATGAGCGGGCGGCCAAATTGCGGGATAAATACCTGCAGTTAAAGGACGAACTGGCTGATAAACAGCAAGTTTGGGAGAAAAAGGGCAAGAACCATATTACGGTGACGGCCGAGGATATTGCGGCGGTAACTGCCCAATGGACGGGAATTCCCGTGAGTCAGCTTGCCGCCTCGGAGTCGGCCAAACTGCTGAAACTCGAAAAGATTTTAGGCGCGCGGGTTATCGGCCAGAGCGAAGCGGTCAAAGCCGTGGCCAAGGCCATCCGCCGGGCGCGCTCGGGCTTAAAGGACCCCAAACGTCCGATTGGTTCCTTCCTGTTCTTAGGTCCGACCGGCGTAGGCAAGACGGAACTTGCGCGGACGCTAGCGGCGGCGCTCTTTGGTTCGGAGGAAGCCATCATCCGCTTCGATATGAGCGAGTATATGGAAAAGCATACGGTTTCCCGCATGGTCGGAGCGCCTCCGGGATATGTGGGCTATCAGGAAGGCGGCCAGCTCACCGATGCAGTGCGCCGCAAGCCCTATTCCATCATCCTGCTCGATGAAATCGAAAAAGCCCATCCGGATGTGTTTAACATCCTGCTGCAGGTACTCGATGACGGCCGTTTGACCGATGGTCAGGGCCGCACGGTGGACTTCCGCAACAGTGTGATTATCATGACCTCCAATGCCGGTTCCAATCTGCTGAAGAAGGCCAAGACCTCTATGGGCTTTGCGGTTAATGTGAAGGACGAGCGAGAGGCTGAGGAAAAAGCAGCTGAGAAGCGGGTGCTGGATGCGGTGAAGCATGTATTCAAACCGGAATTTTTGAACCGTGTGGATGAACAACTGGTGTTCCATCCGCTGGCTCGCCCGGAATTGGCGAAGATTGTGGACATTTTGCTGCAGGATGTGAAGAACCGCCTGCTCGAAAAGGATATCAAGCTCGAAGTCAGTGCTTCGGCCCGGAATAAACTGGTGGACGAGGGCACGGATTTCAAATTTGGTGCCCGTCCGCTGAAGCGTGCCATTCAGAAGCTGGTCGAGGACGAAATTGCCGAAATGCTGCTGCAGGGTAAATTCAAGGCAGGCGATACCATTGCCGTCCGCAAGAGCGGCAAGGAGCTGGACTTCAGCAAAAAGACCCCGCGCGTAAATAGACGGCGCAAGGTGACAGCCAATGTCCCGCAATAAGCTCACCCCCCAGGGGCGCGGAGGCTGGCTGCTGAACTTCGCAGCCAATTTCTTCTGGTCCATAGTCTGGCTAGGGCGCAGTATCATTAAAATCGTCAAAAAGAAATTGTAAAAGCAAGAGCAGGCAAAGACCTGCTCTTCTTAGTGAAGGATGGATGATTAGTGGCCAAAAAGAAAAAGACAGTTTTCGTCTGTCAGGATTGCGGCTATGAGACCCCAAAATGGCTGGGAAAATGTCCCGGCTGCGGGGCTTGGAATACGATGGTGGAGGAAGTCGTAGCTCCGGAAACAGGCGGGAGCTCGGGAAGCGGCGGCCTGCGGCTGGGCCTTTCGGATGCGCAAAAGCCACAGCCCATTGGTGAGGTAGCCATTGAGGACTTGCCCCGCTTTGCCACGGGCTCGGAGGAACTCGATAGAGTATTGGGCGGCGGCGTTATCCCTGGCTCGATGGTGCTGATTGTCGGTGACCCCGGCGTGGGCAAGTCGAGCCTGACCCTGCGTGTCTGTGCGGATGTGGCGCGGGCCGGCCGCAGTGTCCTCTATGTTACGGGCGAGGAGAGCACGCGGCAGGTGCGTATGCGCGGTGATAGGTTAAATGCCATTGCCGATAAGCTCTATGTGGTCAGCGAGACCAATATGGAGACGATTGAAGCGCATATCGAAAACACCAAACCGGAGCTTCTGGTTATTGACTCCATTCAGACGGTGTTCAAGCCCGAAGTGCAGAGTGCGCCGGGCAGTGTGTCACAGGTGCGGGAATGTGCTGTGGATATTTTGCGCATTGCCAAGAGCAAGGGCATTGCCGCCTTTGTCATCGGTCATGTGACGAAGGAAGGCAATCTGGCGGGCCCGCGGGTGTTGGAACATATCGTGGATACTGTGCTCTATTTTGAAGGCGAGCGCAATGCCGAGTACCGTGTACTGCGGGCGGTCAAGAACCGTTTCGGCAGTACCAATGAACTGGGGCTGTTTGAAATGCGCGATGTCGGTCTGGTGGATGTGCCGGATGCGTCCAAACTTTTCCTGTCGGATAGGGAAGGGGACAGCGGTACGGTGATTATCCCTACCGTGGAAGGCACAAGGCCGCTGCTGGTAGAATTGCAGGCATTAGTTGCGCCGACTCCCTATGTACCGCCGCGCCGCACAGCGGATTCCGTGGATATCAAGCGGATTCAGCTGCTGCTCGCGGTGCTCGAAAAGCGCGTCCATCTGCAGGTGGGCGCCTGTGATGTGTATGTAAAGGTAGCGGGGGGCATCAAGATTGATGAACCTGCCGCGGACTTGGGGATTTGCGTGGCTATGGCATCGAGCTTTGCTAACCGGCAGATTCGTTCCAAGACGATTGTGTTTGGTGAAGTGGGGCTGTCTGGTGAAGTGCGGGCGGTAGGCCAGGCCGATGTGCGCATCAACGAAGCCAAGCGCTTAGGCTTCGAGCACGTTGTCCTGCCCATGAAGAATTACCGTCAGCTGGCCAAAGAAATAAAGGGCATCAAGCTCTATGGTGCTGAGACCATAGGTGATGCCCTGAAGCTGGCTATGCCTAGAAACTGAATATGTATAGAAAAACAGGCTTATCTGCAAGTGCATTTTGCATTTGTGGATAAGCCTGTTTTAGTGTTTAACGTAAATATAATCATTCCAAAAGTGTCAAAAAGTATACATTTTGACACTTTTGAACTCACAAAGAACATTATAACAAATGCATTCTGCAATGTCTATTTTTTCGTTAATTTTTATTTATTTTAGTAACTTTTTGAGACAAATATGGAATATTTTTGATTGCATAAAATACATTATGCACTGTTTCATAAAGTATACATTTTGACAAAGGTTACAAGAAAAATTAAAGGAGAAAACGTAATGTTTGAAGTTCGTCAAACGGAAGAGATGATTAACAAGACTTTTCGACTGCCTGCCAGTTTGTTGGATGAGCTGACCCAAATCGCAGAACACGAGAAGATATCCGTCAATAACCTGGTTCGCCAGTGCTGTGAGTATGCGTTGGGCAACATGAAGAAAGAAAAATGAAACAAGGAATACATATCGGAACAAGCAGGCAAATTATCGTGTGTTTGCACTTGCTGGTAGATTACCTGGCTATTGTGGCAGCAGAGCATACGGCTTTATGGCTTCAAGGGATGTTTCGGTTGGATGCCAGCCGTGTAATGGTTATGCCTTGGGAATATCAGTATATCTATTATCCAGCATTGTTTCTGTTGGTAATGTTCTTATCCGATGGTTATCGATTCAATCGGCCATCACTAGATGTAACCAGGGATGTATTCAAAGGAGCCTGTTACGGTTTCCTTATGTATATGCTGGTTATCTTCCTGATGCGTAATCGCCTGCAGGTGTCCAGATACTATGCCGGATGTTTCTTGTTGTTCAGCTTGCTTTACATTGCTATTGCTAGGTTCATGCTCGGACAGTTTGTCCTGCGCCTGCATTGCCTGCAGGAAAAAATTCTGCTGATTGGTGCGGGGCGAACAGCAGAGCGCCTTTTAGGAGCCTTTGAGGATGACCCTTGTTATGGCTATGAGGTTATCGGCCTGTTGGATGACCATCCTGTATCCAGCAAATTGCCGCAAGAATATCCGTTGCTGGGCGGTTTTGCTGATGCGGATAAGGTCATAAAAGAACAAGGCGTACGCACCATAGTAATCGCCGCGCCAGGCCTGTCGGAAGAAGAAATGCGTAAATTACTGGTATCTGTCCAGCATTTAACCGATACCATCTTGTTTACGCCCAGTCTTGTGGGAACCCCGCTAGGCAGTGTGGAAATCAGCACATTATTCGTCGAACAGCTGACCATTATCAAGAGCAAGAACAATCTGTCTCGTTGGAGCAACCGGGCGACCAAGTTCGTCTTTGATATGGTAGTAACATTCTTCGGCTGTATTCTGATATCTCCGTTTTTTATCCTGCTGGCCATATTGGTCGGGATAGACAATAAAGGTAGAATCTTCTTTGCTCATCGGCGTGTGGGACGGAATGGCAAAGAATTTGACTGTTATAAATTCCAGACTATGGTATCCAATGCCGACGAGGCCTTAAAAAAATACCTGGCTGAAAATCCAGCTGCCCAAAAGGAATGGGCAGAAAACTTCAAACTAACCCATGACCCCAGAGTTACCAGACTGGGCGCATTCCTGCGCCGGACAAGCTTGGACGAACTGCCACAGGTATTTAATGTGCTAAAAGGTGAGATGAGCCTTGTCGGCCCACGCCCCATAGTGCAGGGGGAAGTTTGCAAGTACGGGGACAATATTCGGGAATACTACATGGTTCGCCCCGGCATAACCGGTATGTGGCAGACCAGCGGACGCAGCGACACCACCTACGAAGAGCGGGTTGAGATGGACACATGGTATGTCCGCAATTGGAGTGTATGGCTGGACATGAAATATTTGGTCAAGACTTTTAAGGCTGTGCTGGAAAAGCGCGGTGCCTATTAAAGATAAAAATTGAGGAGTTGTTTTTTCAATGAAGGTTGTCATTCTTGCCGGTGGCGGCGGGTCGCGGTTATTTCCGCTTTCTCGTAAGTCTTATCCCAAACAGTTCTTGGCACTGGAGGACGATAAATCTCTGCTGGTGCATACGGTAGAACGTTTCTTGAAACTGGTACCAGCTGAAGACATCGTTTTGGTTACCAACGAAAGCTATCTCTACCATGTGCAGAACGAATTGGAACTCTGCCATGCCAGCAGTGCCCATATTGTACTGGAACCGGTAGCTAAAAACACCGCACCGGCTATTGCCCTGGCAGCTAAGTACTGCGAAAGCGAACTGGGATGCGCTGAGGATGAAGTGCTCATCATTGCCGCAGCCGACCATGTAATACGCCAGCAGGATGCTTTCTCGGCCTGCATAAAAGAGGCAGCCCAAACCGCTAAGGGTGGAAGTTTTGTGACGTTAGGCATAAAGCCGCGCAGTCCGGAAACCGGCTACGGTTATATTGAAGCAGGCACAGAAAATGGCGGCAGCTACGCGGTGCAGTCCTTCAAGGAAAAACCAAATCTTGAAACAGCACAAGCGTACTTAGAGGCAGGTAACTACTATTGGAACTCCGGCATGTTCGCCTTTACGATTGGCTGCATTATGGAAGAGCTGGCTGCTTATCAGCCAGCAATATCCGGCCTGATGGAAGGCAAATCCTATAGTGAAGTCCACGATACTTTTGCCAAGATGCCATCCATCTCCATTGACTACGCTGTAGCCGAAAACAGTCAGAAAGTACGGATGGTGCCACTTTCCTGTTACTGGAACGATATCGGCTCCTGGGATGCCATGTATGACATCTTGGAAAAAGACGAAGCAGGCAACGCCGTAAAAGGCGACTGTATAACCATCGACTGCAAGGATTCCCTGCTTATCGGTCATGACCGTCTGCTCGCTGGTATTGGCATAGATGACTTGCTTTTGGTCGAATCAGATGACGTTATCGTAGCGACCAAGAAGGGCAACTCCCAAAAGGTCAAGGATGTAGTGGAAACACTCAAAAAGAACCACCGCAAGGAAGCGACGGAACACACCACCCTGTACTACTACTGGGGCACGTCTTCCGCTATGGGGAAAGGCAAAAACTATGTCATGCGCAAGCTGCGTATTATGCCGGGCAAAGCCCTGCCCCAGAGAATGCATTATCACCGTACGGAACATTTCATCGTGCTGTCCGGTACAGCTGAGGTCAAGCAGGAAACGGATGTAAAGATGATTCATGAAAACGAATCAGTATTTATTCCGCAGACCACAAGATATGAACTATCCAATCCAGGGCGTATTCCCCTCGAAATAATCGAAATCCGCAACGGTACCTACTTAGGCGAGGATGATTTAGTTGAGTTTTAAAGTAGCTTTAGTCTGTGACTGGCTCGTCACCTATGCCGGAGCAGAACGGGTTATCGGGGAAATCTTAAAGATATACCCCCAGGCGGATGTCTTTGCCGTAGTCGATTTCCTGCCGGAAAAAGACAGGGCTTTCCTGCAAGGCAAGATACCGAAAAAGACCTTCATTCAGAACATGCCCGGTGCAAGAAAACATTATCGCAGCTACCTGCCCTTAATGCCGCTGGCCATAGAGCAGCTGGATGTATCCGGCTATGACCTCATAATCTCCAGTTCCCATGCTGTAGCCAAAGGTGTAATCACAGGGCCGAATCAGGTACACATTGCCTACGTACATTCCCCGATACGCTACGCCTGGGATTTGACGCATCAATATCTGCGTGAAGCAGGCCTAACGCACGGGCTCAAAAGCTGGCTGGCACGGCTAATCCTGCATTACATACGTATTTGGGATACGCGCACGGCAAATGGTGTAGACGGCTTTATCGCCAACTCAAAATTCATTGCCAGACGTATAAAAAAAGTCTATGGCCGGGAAGCCGAGGTTGTCTATCCACCAGTGGATATTGAAAACTTCACCTGCTGCGAAGAAAAGCAGGATTACTACCTGACCGCTTCAAGGTTAGTGCCCTATAAACGTGTGAAACTCATTGTAGAAGCATTCAACGAAATGCCGGACAAAAAGCTGGTAGTCATTGGCGACGGCCCGGAATATGAAAATATAAAAGCCATTGCCAAAAACAACATAGAACTCATGGGGTACCAGCCAACGGAAGTCCTCAAAGAAAAAATGCAGCATGCCAAAGCCTTTGTCTTTGCAGCCGAAGAGGACTTCGGCATTACGCCAGTGGAGGCACAGGCCTGTGGAACGCCGGTTATTGCTTACGGCAGCGGCGGAGCCACGGAAACCATTACCGACGAAACAGGCATGTTCTTTTCCGAACAGACGAAAGAGGCAATAAAAAAAGCTGTTAAGGAGTTCGAGCATAGAAACTGCACTCCGGCAAAATGCCGCGAGAATGCCGAGCGTTTTTCGCCGGAGGTATTCCGGCAAAGCCTGAAAGATTTTGTGGATAAATGGAGATAAAACCTTGCATATCACAATAGACTGCCGCTACGAAAGCTGCTCAGGGATTGGCCGGTGCATAAGGGAGATAGTTTCAAGATTACTGGACTATAAAGAGCATAAATTCACCTTGATTATGCCGGTAAATCCCAACGCAGAATTTCAAAAAAAATGTCAGGGCAGGGCTGAACTGGTCTACTCCGTTGCGAAGATGTACAGCCTGCAGGCACAGCTGGAACTGCCAAGGATTATTCCAGAATGTGACCTGTTTTGGGCTATGCACTATGATGCACCGTTGTTGCCGTTAAAGGCCAGAAAAAAGATGGTCACGATTCATGATGTCTGTCATCTGGCTTTAACGGACGAATTTAGCGCTTTAAAACGGCTTTATGCCAAGGTCATGTTGAAAGCAGTGGGAAGCCGCTATGACCAAATCATAACAGTGTCTGACTTCAGCCGCAGGGAAATAGAGAAATTCGTCAACCCCAAGGCAGCTATAGATGTGATATACAACGGCATAACCAAAATAGATACTCCTAAGCAGTTTAAAACGGACTATCCCTATCTGCTCTGTGTAGGCAATGTCAAGCCACATAAAAATATTGTCCGGTTGCTGGAGGCCTATACTGCTTATAGAAAACAGACAGATACACCCCTAAAGCTGCTGATAGTAGGACAGGCAGACGGATTCCTGACAGGCATAAATAATCTCGGGGAAATATTGACGGCACAAGAGCTTAAAGACAATTGCGTATTCACCGGCTTTGTAGATGATGAAACATTAGCAGGGCTGTATAAAAATGCCACAGCGTTTATCTTCCCATCGCTCTATGAGGGCTTTGGCCTGCCACCATTGGAGGCGATGTCTTACGGAACACCCGTTATTGCCTCCGATGCCGCATCACTTCCGGAAGTGATGGGAGATGCCGCGCTATATGTAAATCCATATAATACGGCAGAAATCACTGAGGCAATGATAAAAGTAACGACAGACGAGGCCATTAAGGAGGTATTTATCGCAAAAGGGCAGGAACAATGCCGTAAATACAGCTGGGATAACACAGCAAAGAAAATAATGGAAAGAATGGAGGAGGTAAATGTTGGGGAGTAATCCTGTTAAGCGATTAGAGCCACTAGATACGCTGCGAGGAATAGCAGCTATTGGTGTAGCGATATTTTGGCATTATCAGCATTTTAAGCCTGAAGTATACCCGTTTGAGAAATACGCTTATTGGTTTTATCACTATGGTTGGCTAGGAGTAGATTTCTTCTTTGTGTTGTCTGGCTTCGTTTTTTCCTATGTGTATGGAGAAAAAATAGTTTCCAGAGCTATAGACATAAAGATCTTTTTAGTATTGAGGTTGAGCAGATTATATCCTGTATTTATAGTTACGACTTTTGTTGTTGCAATAATACAGTGGGGACGTAAATTTTTAGGATTTGAATTTTTTGTTTATCCATATAATGATATCTATCATTTGTTGTTAAATCTAGCTTTTCTTCATTTCGGATGGTTTGAAAATGGTTTTTCTTTTAATGCACCATCCTGGTCAATTTCTGAAGAATTTATTGCGTATATCATATTCTTTAATATTTTGTATTTTTATCCTAAAAAGAAATACGTATTGTTTTATTCAATGATTTTAGTAGGTTTGTTTCTACAAAAAACACAGGCACATCTTCCGCTGTTTAATCAAGAAGTAGCAAGGGTTTTATTGGCATTCTTTATCGGCTGCTTTACTTATAAAATTAATTATGGTTTACGGGGGGGGGATAAACGTTATTTATACATTATCCTAAATAGCACATTATTGACAGCTATTGTAGCGATGATATTTGGACATAAGTTTTTGGGGGCTAAATACGCAGATGTATATGTAGTATTGTTTTTCCCCTGTTTGATTATGGCAGTCCTTAATATAGGTTTTTTGAAAAAAATAGCATCTTTTAGACCTTTTGTTTATTTGGGAGATATTTCCTATTCCATATATTTATGGCATTTTCCTGTTCAGTTGTTACTTTTTACAGGTGGTGAGATGGGAGTATTTACATTCAATGCTGCAACTAAGTTGTGGTTTTTAGTGTATGTTGTCTTGGTAATTGCGGCTGGAAGTATATCTTATAGATACGAAACAAGAATAAGATATCGAATTAGAGAGGCAATGCTAGGTAAACATTAAGTTCAATGGGAGTTTTGTATGTTAGAAAATATTTGGCATTATCGGCAATTTATATACAGTTGTGTAAAACGTGAATTTCAGGAGAGGTATACGGGTTCAGTGCTGGGCATACTGTGGTCGGTCTTTCAGCCACTAGCCATGATACTTGTCTATACGGTTATCTTTTCGCAGGTGATGAAAAGCAAGCTGCATGGTATGGAAGGGACTCCGTTCGCCTACAGTATTTACTTGTGCGCAGGTGTACTCACGTGGAACCTCTTCAATGAAACTTTGATGAATATTGTCAATGTCTTCTTCAAGAACGCGAATCTGATGAAAAAGGTTTCTTTTCCACGGGTATGCTTGCCGACAATTACCGTGCTGTCGTCGTTTTCCAATTTCATTATCGGCTTTATTCTTTTTTGCCTGTTCCTGATTATTATTGGGGGATTCCCTTATCTGCATATCCCGGAAGTAATTTTAGTACTTGCGGTTCAGTCTGTTTTTACTGTAGGTCTGGGACTGGGACTGGCGGTGCTCAACGTGTTTTTCCGTGATGTGGGACAGATGCTGGGGGTAATTACGCAATTTTGGTTTTGGTTTACCCCAGTGGTTTATCCTGCGACCATCATTCCTGAATCTTTAAGATGGCTGTTGGGCTTCAATCCCATGTATCACATTGTGAAGGGATATCAGGATATCTTCGTATATGGTCAGCATGTTGATTATATAGCTTTGGCAGGCGTATTACTGCTTGGTTTGCTGTTATGCATATGGTCGCTGAAAATGTATCAAAGACACGTAGGAGAGCTGGTGGACGAATTATGAGTAAAGAGAATAACAGCATCAGCATCCAGCATGTGGGCAAGTGCTACAAAATGTATGCTTCCCGTAATGACCGCCTGAAGGAGTGGCTCATTCCCTTCTCCAGAAAACGGCATGAAGAAAAATGGGTGCTGAAAGATGTAAATATCGAAGTGGCTCCTGGTGAGGCCGTAGGCATTATAGGCATGAACGGCGCGGGGAAATCTACACTGCTGAAAATAATCACAGGTACCACAGTACCCACAACAGGCAGTGTTCACTTCAACGGCAGGGTGTCCGCGCTACTGGAACTGGGCTTAGGGTTCCATCCTGACTTCACCGGCAGACAGAATGTCTATATGTCAGGGCAACTGTTGGGCTATACCATTGATGAGATAAATGAATGTATGGAACAGGTAGAGGCATTTGCTGAGATTGGCAATGCCATCGATGCACCAGTCAGAACCTACTCAAGTGGTATGCAGGTAAGATTGGCTTTCGCTGTTGCTACCATGAAGCGTCCTGACATCCTGATTGTTGATGAGGCGTTGTCTGTAGGTGATACATATTTTCAACATAAAAGTTTTGGGCGGATTAAAGACTTTTGTGCTCAAGGGACGACTTTATTGCTGGTTTCCCATGATATTGCAGCTATAAATGCAGTATGCAAGACTGCTGTTTTATTGGATCATGGTTCTGTGCTAAAAAAAGGGAGTCCAAGTGATGTTATAGAGTATTATAATGCAATGCTGGCAGGAGATGCATCTGCAGAGAATATTGAACAAGAAAAAATAGATAACGAACACATTAAAACATCATTTGGTAATCATAAAGCCAGGATTGAAAGTGTCAAAATTCTTAATGATCGTAGAAATGAGGCTTCGGTATTCAGAGTAGGGGAGCATATTAACATCAGAGTAGAAGCAATTGCAGAGACAGATTTGGCCAATATGAATTGTGGGATTATGATAAAAAATCGATTAGGCGAATCTGTTTTCGGAATAAATAGTTCATTGATGAAGCAAGAACTTAAAGATTTGCAGGCTGGCGAGAAAATTATTTTCGAGTTTTCATGTGATCTGAATCTTGGAGAAGAAACATACAGTTTAAGTGTTGCACTGCACAGTGGTGAGGATCATCTTGAAGCTTGTTATGAGTGGCAAGATTTAGCATATGTTTTCAAGGTGGTAAATCAAGATAAATACAAATTTGCAGGAGTTGTTTATATGAAAACAGTTCTTTCTATAGAAAGGAATGATAATGATGTTTTTATTAAGAAATATTGAAGGATTACTAGGGAATATAAAAAGCGATTTAGTAGAGCATAGGCAGATGCTGCAAGGAATATGTAAGAAAATTGAAGAAGCGGAGTCTATGCATATTAATATGCATAATTTTATAAAAGATATACAGTGCGAACAGGATTATATCAAAGAGGAATTGTTTCTTATAAGAAACAAGGGGGAGAAAATAGAAAAGGATCTAAGGAGACTTTCTATCAATTTATATAATAAAGATAAATGCATGGAAAGACATCAGAAAAAAGTTTTTTCGATGCTGACATTGAAAAAAGTGCAAGGAAATTATGATTTTTGCAGAATAGGACGCGAGTATGATGGTGGCTATGTCATGCTAAATGATTTTGGAAATAGCGGGATTGCCTATAGCTTTGGTATAAATGATGATGTTTCTTGGGATAAAGATATGGTCAGTCGGGGATTTGATATCTACATGTATGATCCTACAATTGAAAAACTGCCGATGATTAGTGATAAATTTCATTTCTTCAAAGTAGGACTAGCAGGGATTGATAGTACTCTTCCATTTCCCACTATGACTTTGGCGGAAATACTTGTAGAAAATAAACATGTAGAAAAAAAGGATATGATACTCAAGATAGATATTGAAAGTTTTGAATGGGAAGCTCTTGCTGTTTGTGATATAGGAGTGTTGAAGAAGTTTCGCCAAATTGTAATTGAAATGCACAATTTAAACGATCCTAGATTTGTAGATCTTATCTTGAAAAGTTTGACTAAGCTAAATGAGACACATCAAGTTGTGCATCTTCACGCAAATAATTATTGCACTGGGGTCATGGCTGGCAAACGATTCTTACCAGATGTGTTGGAAGTAACTTATTTGAATAAAGAATGTTATAAGTTTGATGAGTATAAGGGCGATTTGCCACACCCGTTGGATATGCCTAATGATTATGAATGTCCAGATTTGTATATTGGCAGGGATTTTATTGATTGAATGCAAGGAGTGTAAGTATGCGAAAAAAAATTGCATTGGTAAATCATCGCTTTGGCAGTGAGATTGCTAGTGGTTCGGAAATGCTCTGCTTTTTATTGGCACATAGATTGATGAGTTTTTGTGATGTAAGGGTGTTAACAACTTGTGCAATAGATGATAATACTTGGGAAAATTATTATCCGGAGGGTACGCAGAAGGTAGAAGGGATAGATGTAATTAGGTTTCCTGTAGTGCAAAAACGTGACTGGGGGCCATATGATGAACTTGATAGATATATAAGATGTGAGGAACATCTTATGGAAGAAGAGGTACATTGGGTAATGTCACAGGGACCATACGCCCCCGATTTATTTGATTATCTACATATGCATTATGCAGAGTATGATGCAATCATTTTTATGACTTATTTATATTACACTAGTGCTTTATGTATACTTGGTTTGCCTAATGCTATTTTTATGCCTACCGCACATGATGAGAAGGCATTGAAATTGCCATTTTATCAGTATACATTTTTAGCTGCAAAGGGCTATATTTTTAACACTGAAGAGGAAAAGAATCTTTTAGAAGAAAGATTTCCTTTCATAAGGGAGAAACCAGGCTTTGTAGGAGCTTTTGGCATTGAGTGCAATGATTTCCTGCCCAAGTCTGTTGATGTAACACAGCCTTATATACTGTATGCTGGAAGGATAAATGCTTCAAAGAGTTGTGATGAGTTGGTATCTTTTTTTATAAAATACAAGACGCAACATCCATCTGATTTAAAACTTGTTCTAATTGGGAAAAAGGATATGGTATTACCGAAAAGAGAAGATATTGATTACAGAGGATTTGTGGATGAAGTTGAAAAGATGAAACTAATGAGGGGGGCGCTTTTTCTGTCCACAGCATCTAGATTTGAGAGTTTGTCTATAGTTGCACTTGAAGCATTATCGGTTAATACTCCAATTTTGGTGAGTAGTGCTTGCCCGGTATTGAAAGGTCATGTAGTTAGGAGTCGTTCAGGTTATGCTTATGCTTCTTATGAAGAATTTGCTCAAGCTTTGGAGGATTCTATGAGTGGAAACAGGGCTTATCAGTATTGTTGCCAATATGGTCCAGACTATGTGAGAGATAATTACTCATGGGAGAAAGTTGTAAAAAATACTCTTATGCTAGTGGATAAAATCGACTTTCAGAGAAAAATAGAAGATAGAGTAGAATTAGATTCCGTATATGATAAAACAATTTGTAGACGAGATATTAGGCCAGCTTTTGATAGATGTGATGCAGTAGTGGTTCTGGCTAGTGATAATAACTATGCTCCTTTAGTTGGTGTTTGCTTGCAATCCATATTGGATACATCTGAAAAAGAGTGTAATTATGATATTATTGTGCTTTCAGATCATATCAGCAAGGTAAATAAAATGCAGTTGCTTGGTATGGTGTCTAGTATGGATAACTTTTCTCTACGTTTTTGTGATGTGGCTGATCGGTTGGATAAATGGAATTTTAGTTTCACAAATGAGCAGTTGTCACGTGGTACTTTTATGCGATTGCTGATTCCAAAACTTTTTGGTGCTTATGAAAAACTAATCTATCTTGATTGTGATACGGTAGTGAAAGAAAATATTGCTAAGCTTTATGCAGAAGATATTAAAGGTTACATGTTTGGTGCGATTCGAGATAGTCATATCAATGTTGTGTGGATGTTTAGGGAAAGTGTAAAAAAACACTTATTAGAGAATGTAAAAGTTTCCAATCCAAAGGACTATTTCAACGCAGGGGTGTTATTAATTAATATTAAAAAGCTTACGGTTGATTATACCTCGGAAAAACTTTTGGAAATAGCAGTATCTCGTAGATGGATGTGGGAAGATCAAGATGTCTTAAATAAAATTTCAGTAGGGAAGGTTAAATTTTTGTCTCCACAGTGGGATGTATTTGTGCTTAGATCACAAGAACTAATGCATCTAATGAAACAGGATTTGGATTATTGCCGTGCTGTAAAGAATCCCTTTATTATACATTATGCAGGGGGAACTTTGCCAATAAAATGTTTGGGTGAGGAATATGCTGCTGATTTTTGGCGTGTAGCTAGGAAGACACCTTTTTATGAGATTTTGATCAATAGAATGCCTGTAGTAAATAGTCAGGGAAGTGGAGTGGTTTTAGGACGGAATACTCGTAAGGCAATATGGAATAAGCGTTACTTATTGCTGGAATATATCAAAGAATATGGCTTTGTAAAGACTATGCGTATGGTGCTGGTTTTGCCGAAGGCACTCATTTTTGCATCTAAGGGGACTAGGTATGATTATGTAAAGAAAAATGTGAATGCAATCAGATACAGATAAATACGCAAGTGTATATATAAATATCTTCAAAAGATATATCAAGGGATGAAGATGTCATATATATTTATCAAATTTACTACATGGGATATAAAAAATTAATATAACTTTGTGATTGTTTGCTAGTATATTGATCCTTGAATTCAATGTTTACTAGATGCACACAGTTGTGCATTATTATTTGATTAGCGAGTATTACTTTTTAATGTAAATTTTGAGAAAAAGTTTGAAATCATTGCGGAAGAGCAGTTTGGTGATTGAATAGCTGCCTTTCGTAGAAAGATGGTGTATAGTTATGAAGAAAAATGCATTGATTACGGGAATTACTGGTCAAGATGGGGGATATCTTGCCAAATTGCTTTTGGGTAAGGGATATAAGGTTTATGGCTTGTTGGCTCGCCGTGCAACAAAAACCGATTGGCGCCTTAAATATCTTGGTGTTGATGATAAGGTCGAACTTATCGAAGGAGACCTTACAGATGTGACCTCGATTATTCGCGCACTGAACATTGCTCAGCCGGATGAATTCTACAACCTTGGGGCGCAGAGCTTCGTTGGTACTTCATGGAGTCAGCCGCAGCTGACGGCACAGAGCACCGGCGTGGGGGCTTTGAACTGCCTTGAAGCTATCCGTATTGTAAATCCGAAGATTAAGTTCTATCAGGCATCTACTTCGGAAATGTTCGGCGGTATGCCGGAATATCCGTTGCAGTCGGAGAAAACGCCGTTCCATCCGCGCAGCCCATATGGCGTATCAAAGCTGTTTGCTCACTGGATGACCATAAATTATCGTGAAAGTTTCGATATCTTTGCTTGTTGTGGCATTCTCTTTAATCACGAATCGCCGCTCCGTGGCATTGAGTTCGTAACGCGCAAAGTTACGGATGCTGTGGCGCGTATCAAATTGGGCGTTCAAGACGATTTGCACTTGGGCAATATTGACGCTAAGCGTGACTGGGGCTATGCCGGTGACTATGTAGAAGCTATGTGGCGGATGCTTCAGCAGGAACAGCCGGATACCTACGTTGTCGCAACTGGACGCACGACCACAGTGCGTGATATGTGCAAAATTGCTTTCGAACATGTAGGTCTTGACTATGAGAAATATGTGGTTATCGATCCGAAATTCTATCGCCCGGCAGAAGTTGACCTGCTCCTTGGCGACCCGAAAAAAGCTCAGGAAAAACTCGGCTGGACGGCCAAGACCAGCTTGGAAGAGCTTATCCATATGATGGTAGATGCTGACCTTAAGCGTGTACAGGATGAATTGAAGGTGAAGGCATGAAGGTTTTAATCACTGGTGCTGGTGGTTTCGTGGGCAGTTATCTTATTGACTGCCTGCGAGAGCACGGCCATGAACCCGTAGCATTAGGCCTTGGTGGCGAGGAAAAACTTGTCGCCAAGAATGTACCCGTCTATGCAGTAAATATCCTTGATGAAGGTAGTATGACAAAGGCACTACAAAAAGAGCAGCCCGATGCAGTAATCCATTTAGCTGCTATCAGCAATGTGCCTAAATCTTGGGAAATTCCTGACACAACCGCCGAGGTAAATATCTGTGGCACGATAAAGCTGGTAAAAGCCATGGTAGCAGCTACACCAAATGCTAAACTTCTAGTAGTAGGATCTAGTGACGAATACGGTCTAACTGCGAAAAACGGAGTTCCCTTGACCGAGGATATGCCCTGTCAACCACAGAATCCATATTCCATCAGTAAATATTGCGCTGAACAAATGGCATTGCAATTAGGGAAGAAATATGGATTAAAAGTAATTTGTACAAGATCATTTAATCATTTTGGTCCTGGGCAAGCTATGGGATTTGCAATTAGTGACTTTGTTAGCCAGATAGTTGCCATAGAGCGTGGAGAACAGGCCCCTGTCCTGAAAGTAGGTGACCTGTCAGCTAGCCGTGATTTTACGTATGTCACTGATGTGGTAGAAGCTTATGTGAAGTTGATTGAGAATGATACGATAGAAGGCGTGTTTAATGTCTGCTCAGGGAAATCGGTGGCTATTGGTGAAATGTTGGAGATGCTAAAGGAACTATCTTCAAAAGATATTGAAGTAGTAAAAGATGAGAGTAATTTCCGGATAGCGGAAGTACATTGTTTCACTGGGAACAATGATAAATTAGTGAAGATAACAAATTGGAAGCCGATGATGATGATGTCAAATATGCTTGAGAAAACATTGGAAGGATATAGAGTTTAAGTACATATATCTTATGAAATGGACATTGAATATCAAATTGGATGAAGGATTGGGGTATAGTATCGAATGTTTTAGGAATATAATCTTATGAGGGAGATTTGATAATTGGAGATAAAGAAGGTTCGAAAAGCTGTTATTCCTGCGGCGGGGTATGGTACACGCTTTTTGCCAGCTACGAAAGCAACACCAAAGGAAATGCTGCCAATTGTGGACAAACCAACGATTCAGTATATCGTTGAAGAAGCATTGGAAAGCGGTGTAGAAGAAATACTTTTGATTACAGGTCATTCTAAACGCGCAATCGAAGACCATTTTGATTCTTCTCCAGCTTTGGAAATGGAGCTGGAGAGAAAACATAAGAATGATTTGTTGCAGCTTGTACGGGAAACTGCGGATATCAATATTCATTATATCCGCCAGAAAAAAATGCTGGGCTTGGGGGATGCTATCCTTTGTGCTAAATCGTTCATAGGAAATGAGCCTTTTGCGGTGTTGCTTGGAGATGATGTTGTATATAATCCAGAACGGTCGGCACTACGTCAATTAATTGACATATATGAACGATATGAAGGTACAGTACTAGGATGTCAGATAGTGCCTGAAGATAAGGTATCATCATATGGAATTGTGGCAGGAAATCCGGTAGGGGATACTGGTTTATTGAAAGTTCGTAATATGATTGAAAAACCTGAGCCTGAGGACGCGCCAAGTCGTATGGCTGTATTGGGGCGTTATATTATTGAGCCAGATATTTTTGAGATATTGGAGCAAACGAAGCCGGGAATAGGAAATGAGATTCAACTTACAGATGCATTGTTTGAACTGGCAAAACATAAAGATGTATATGCATTTGCATTTGAAGGAAAAAGATATGATGTGGGGAATAAATTGGGCTTTCTGCAAGCTACAGTAGAATATGCTCTTCGTCGGTCTGATATTGGCCCTAATTTCATGGAGTATTTAAAGGAAGTAATCAAGGGAAACGGTCGTCTGGATAAGATATAGTAATAAACGTAAGAGGTGGATAATTTGAGTTGTTGTGTAAATGCCTTTGGTGCGTATGATATACGCGGTATTGTGCCGGAAGAAGTAAATGAGGAACTGGCGTATCGGATTGGTAAGTTCTTTCCGGTTTTGTTTAAGGCGCATAAGGTTGTGGTTGGTCATGATATCCGTCTTTCGGGACCAGGACTGCAGAAGGCTTTGACTCGTGGCTTGACGGAATCGGGCTGCGATGTCATTGACATCGGTCAGTGCGGTACGGAGATGATTTATTTTGCTACGGCTCATTTGAAGTTAGATGGCGGTATTATGATTACGGCCAGCCATAATCCGAAAGAGTACAACGGTATGAAGTTTGTACGGCAGGAGGCAAAGCCTATCTCCGGTGATACGGGGCTGAGGGAATTGGAAGCTCAGGTAGCAGGTGGTGAACTTCCGGCTATGGCAGAAACGGCTGGCAAGGTGGAGAAATTTGACATTACAGAGGAGTATGTGAAGCATATATTGTCCTATGTTGACATGTCAAAATTAAAGCCATTGAAGGTTGTTGTCAATGCTGGTAATGGCGCAGCAGGGCCAATTCTCGATGTGATGGAGAAGTACCTGCCTTTTGAATTGGTGAAAGTGTACCATCAGCCGGATGGCAGCTTCCCAAATGGTGTACCAAACCCACTGCTGCCGGATAATCGGGAGGCTACGGCCAAGGCTGTTCGGGAATCTGGTGCTGACGCCGGTGTAGCTTGGGACGGTGACTTTGACCGTTGCTTTATGTTTGACGAGCAAGGGAACTTCATCGAAGGTTATTATATGGTAGGTTTTCTGGCAAAGGCTTTCTTGCAGAAGAATGCCGGGGAGAAGATCATTTACGACCCGCGGCTTACTTGGAATACGGAGGAGATTGTTACTGCAAATGGCGGCGTGCCTGTGATTTCCAAGAGTGGCCATGCCTTTATCAAGGAGAAGATGCGGGCTGAGAATGCTATTTATGGTGGTGAGATGAGTGCTCATCATTATTTCCGGGATTTCTCCTACTGTGACAGCGGTATGATTCCCTGGTTGCTGGTGCTGGAGCTGCTTTCTCAGGACGAGGGCAAGCAATTGTCAGAGCTGATGCAGGAACGTATGGAGATGTATCCTTGTTCCGGGGAAATTAACAGCAAGGTCAAGGATGCAGATGAGGTGCTGGCGCGCATTGAGGCAGAATATGGCCCCCAGGGTAAAGTGACCAGAGTTGATGGTCTTTCTGTCGAATTTGATAACTGGCGATTTAACCTGCGTAAGTCCAATACGGAGCCGGTCATTCGCTTGAATGTGGAGACAAGACAGGATGAGGCATTGATGCAGCAGAAGACGGATGAGCTGCTGCGAAAAATTCGTGAATAAGCCGGGGCAGAAATAGAAAAAGAGCCTAGTCAGCTTTTGATAAGTTGACTAGGCTCTTTTGAGGAATATGCTTATTTGACAAAAATAATTGTCAAGATAAGTGAGTTTGTCAAGATAAGTGTGTAAGTTTTTTTGCCATAAGAAAAGCGGTCCGAAAGGGCCGCCTTTTCTATGGGAAAAAGCTTAAAATTGCTCGTACTTTAGCATTCTTTCCTGAATTTTTCCATCAATAGCTAGTTGGTTCCGTACCATAGACCACCGCATAATGGGATGCCCCTGCCATTTTTTGTATAGCTCCAGAATTCGCAGATAAAGAATCTTGCGAACAGCATTTTCATGAGGAAAGGCCCCTTTTCTCGTTACTTTGCGAAAGCTGGAATTAACGCTCTCAATGGCGTTGGTAGTATACATCACACGGCGTACGGCACTACCATAATTGAAAAGCTGTTCCACATGTATCCAGTTTCTCTCCCATACGGCTACTGCTCCAGGATAATGTTTCCAAGCGTCCTTAAATCGGTCAAATTCGGCAATAGCCGCTTTGAGATTAACAGCACCATAAATCTTCTTAAGCTGGGCTGTAAATCCTTTGTAATCCTTGGAGGGTATGTACTTAATGGAATTGCGGATAAGGTGCACAATGCAGCGTTGTACCACCACCTGTGGAAAAATTGCTTTGGCCCCTTCTTCCAGCCCGGAAACACCGTCCATGCTGATGAAAGCCACGTCTTCAACACCGCGTGTCTTAATTTCGTCAAAAATCTGCATCCAGTTATGCTTGCCTTCGGTGTCGCTAATCCATAAGCCTAGGATATCCTTGATACCATCCAAATCATAGCCGAGAATTACGTAGATGGCACAGTTTTTCGTCTCGTACTCCTGCCGTATAGGGACGTAAAGACAGTCTACAAATATAAAGGGATAAAAGGGCTTGAGGGGCCGATTCTGCCAGACTTCAGCTTCCTCTAGCACACGGTCGGTGATGTTTGAGATACTTTCCGCTGACAGGCTGAAGCCATAAATGTCTTCAATGGTCGAGGATATATCACGCTGGCTCATACCACGTCCATACATGGACAAGACTTTATCCTCAATACCCGTAATATCCTTTGACCGTTTAGGAATAGCCTGCGGCTCAAAGGAACCATCCCTGTCGCGAGGAACGCTGACGGGAATTTCACCAAAACTGCTTCGAACGGTCTTGTCGATATAGCCATTGCGGCGATTGTCTGTATCCTTGCTGCCGTGGTCGTTAGATGTATAGCCCAGGTGGTTATCCATTTCTCCCTGCAACATAGCTTCCAGCATGGGGCCAAATACATCTTTTATAGCATCCTGCATTTCCTCCTTATTCTGGGGTTGATATTGCTCCATGATAAGTTTGGCGATAGCCTGTCCTTTTTCATTGCCTCTGTTTTTTCGTCTTGCCATAAGTGCTGTACTCCGTTTCTGTCATTATGATGATACTGTACCGCACTTTCGGATAAAAAGAAAGTGCGTAAGTTTTGTTACCGGTAACTTACACACTTAATTTTACACTCTCAGATAAGTTTGTAAGTTTTTCCCATAAGAAAAGCGGTCCGAACTTACAAACTTATTTTTATACTCTCATGTTTTTAGTGATTAATGGATTACTGGTTGTTACTTTTTGTTAATTGTTAAGGCGTCTGGAAGATTGTATCCTCTTAAACTGGCAAGACATTTTTGTATTGAACGTGTGTCAATGCCTACATTCTTTAACCTAATAGCATAAATTAAATCTTCTAAAACAGAAAAATCATTGATGTTAATTGGCTCAATTTGCCAATTAGAGTTTGCGTGAACACTGTCATTCCTTAAGGCATTCATTCGCCTAGGAAAATCTGCAATTTTTGTTTCAATTTCGTTTCTATAAGTGTTTGCTATACTAATTTTCATTTCTTCGCGACAGTCTTTTAATGCATGTTCTAAACGTTGTTCATATGAATTGTCTGTTTTCGTTATCGTTGTAGCAAAACTTTTATAGTATTTCTTTTTGTCACCGGAATGTTTATTAGCTTCGTTTTTGAGTAGTTGAATTGCTTCGTTTTTTGTTGTTATATACTTTTCTGAGCGACCATAATCTACGCCGTAAATATCATGAAATTCTCTTTCGAATGCGGCAAAGTTTAAAATGATTCTATCTATTTTATATGTAGATCTAGCGCGTAGGGATGGAACAATATGTTCTAAGTATACTCTTTCTTCTGCAATTGCTGATATTAATTTGCTTATCCCTTTTTTTATTTCTTCGAATTTTATAATACGTTCTTGTTCTTTGTTTGCCTCGTTGGCAAAGTTTTCGGATAAATTCACTTCGTGTAGTATACCGTAGCCTGTTGAGTCGTTCGTGTTTTCTATTCCGCCTCGTATTTTCGCATCAAAAAGCTCAATATCGCGTCGATATGACAGATATTGAAATAAATTCAAAAAATGATGACATACATGCAGTGTGAATATTTCATCCTGTGGAGTAGAGAACTCAATCAACAATCTTGCTTGCTCTTTTAATGGGGTCAGACTTTTATGTCTTAATTCACAAGACAAATAATAGGAAGCCTTTATATCGACATTTTTCCATTGATAACTGCATAAGTCATGTAAGCCAGTAAAATCTATAGTTGCACTCACACTGTTTTCGTTATGTAAAAATTTGTTAAAATAGCCTACTTCTAAAAAATAGTTAATTTCTTTTCCGGTTAGTTCTATCTGTCTGATTTGATTATGGTTCATTCCGCTATATTTTAATACATATTTTACTGAGTAAGAGTAATATCCGTTATCTGTACTTGCATCTTCTGATACACAAAAACGAACTTTATTATCGTCTTGACAGATACCTTCAAATATTTTTTCACCTATCCACGTATCGTAGTTAAAATTTTTCCAGTTTAAAAAACATTTGTGTTTTTCTTTTTTCCACGATGCAATGTTGCTATGAAAAAGCGTCAAAATTCCATCTTTATATGAAAAGGGAATTTCTTTTTGGTCCTCAATGATGAAGCCTAAAATATTATCAATATTCATTGGATAAGCTCCCTTTGTAAAAAAATTGCGTAAGAATTTTTGTTTTAGGTTATAGATATCCTTTTACGAGATGCCGGCAATAGGCTGTGTATTTATCCTGTGCTGATAGGCAAGTGTCGGTGAGGTAACCAGGATCACGGTAGAATTCTCTTAAGCCGCGGTAGTAGAATTGCTTGTGGTCGTTGTCGATGATGAAGAGGTTAATGGTGTGTTCATGACTGAGTCTACTGCCTTCGATGCGGTTGCTGTTATAAGCTAGACTGGTTTGCGTGTAGTGATAGATGCCGTTTTTATATTTGGCTGTCTGTTCGGATTTTAGTTGGTAGATAAGTTTCTCTACATTCGTGATTGGTTCCATAATCTACCCCTTTGCTTAGTCGTTTTTCTACTTACTATTATAACATATTTGCTGGGTTATATGAAAATCGGCGATTGCTGGAAGTCATTGCGTGGCGCAGGAATTTCGCAGGTCAGGCTGCGCAGTTCTGTGGCAATGGTGTCCAGCCGCAGCATTTGTTCCAAGGGCGTGAGGCTTTTTAGAGCTTCGCGCCTTTTATGGGTGGTCAGATATTGGCTGGTTTTGGTAATCAGCGGGATGGTGCTATGGGCTTTGATGTCCTTTAAGCACCTTTTCCCCGCGGGGCTCGCGGCCAGCAAGCGGGCGTAGAGGGGACCTGACTGGTCAAATTGGGCGATGGCTTCCTTGTCGATATCAAGCAGGAGGTAGAGCAGGGTGCGGGCAATGCGGCTGGCGGGGTAACGCTTAGTGGTGACGGCCTGAATGAGTGCCTGCCAGTTTTCGGCGGTTTTTGACAGGTCAAATATGCGGTTTTCCAGTCCCTCATTGACGCCGTGGATTTTCTGTAAATCCGCGATTTGACTGGTCAAAAGTTTGGCCTGCAGGGGGAGGAACAGCCGGTTCATATCGGGGAGTTGACTTGTCAAATTCTGACATGTCAAAATTTGACAAGTCAATTCATAGGTGGCCGGAGGCAGTACGGCGGCTAAATCAGCGGTATTATCGGCTGAATACAGCACCTGCCGAATGGCAGTGGCACTGGCAAAATTGCCCTGCAGGTTTTTATCGTGATAGCCTGCTCCATGGCGAGGAATCAGCAGAGGTTTTATGGGAGTGTTTAGCTTTTGCAGGCTGCGCAGGTACTCGATGGCTAAGATATTGTTGGGCTGGTGCAGAATTTCATGCGTATCGTCATCCGTGGCTAAAACTTTTGTAAGAGCCTGGGCATAGGAAAGGCCGCTGGCGATGTTTTCGTGGAGCTGGCTTTGAAAGTCCGGACTGTCAAGCTGCGCGGCCAGGCTGGTGAGCAGGGGCAGGTCATCCGTTTCGGCGCCGAAGGCCAGTTGCGTGACGATACCTAATCGGCTTAAAAGTTCCACGCCGCCGCGGGCAAAGTCCTGAGCGCTGCGGCAGGCGAAGGCAAAGGGCAGTTCGAGTACGATATCACAGCCGCTTTCCACGGCGCATTTCGCCCGCTGCCATTTGTCGAAAATTGCAGCCTCCCCGCGCTGGGTAAAGCTGCCGCTTATGACGACGATAATCAGGGAAACACCCTGCTCCTTAATTTTATTGATTTGGTATAGATGTCCGTTGTGAAAGGGATTGTACTCCGCAATGATGCCTGTAACTTCCATTAAGTCCTCCGAAAATAAAGGGGTATTTTCTAAATTATAATACTTAATCGTGAATTTGAAAACCAATGTTGGCAACCTATTGGATTGGTTTTGGGGGCAAAAATATTTAAGAAAGCAGGATTTTTTGTCGATAATGTAGTATAATAATATACACATTTATTGATTTGCTTTATCAAAAATGGTATTATGGTTGGGTATGTATTGGAGGAGTGGATGAAGATGAAAGACTTTGATGCTTTCTTTGAAGCAAACAGAGACAAAATCGTATCCTTTGCTAAAGCCAATACAAAATACAATGCAGCTGGCCTAGCTACGATATCGAAGGATGACGATTGGTACAATGACGATGTATGGGAGAAAGAGTTGAGAGGAGAGAAGAACTCTGAGCGAAAGCATAGCATTACAGCTAATGAGACCAGGACAAGTGTGGTCTGCTGAATTTCCTTTTGACGAATCCCCGAAAAATAGTAAGATACGGCCTGTGTTGGTCTTGAAGGTAGATAAGGAAAATGAACGGGTAAGTGTGTTGTCCATGAAGATAACTTCTGCTCAACCAAGGGATAAGTATGATTTTATCCTGATGGATTGGAAGGATATCCCTATCGACCACGAATCAACCATAAGACCAGCCCATGTGAAATACTTGCCACTGGACAACTTCGTTGAGTATTTAGGGAGAGTATCAGAACAAGATTGGGATAAAGCAACAGATATGTTTGTGCAGGCAATGCACGACAGAGCTATAATCTAAGCACTCTTAACAGGGTGCTTTTTTATGGTAGAAAAACACAGTAGTTAGATATGAAATTAAGAGGTGTATGATATTTGGATAAAAAGACAGTAGCCGTGGCCATGAGCGGCGGCGTGGACAGCTCCCTGACGGCGGCGTTGCTTTTGGAACAGGGCTATCAGGTGCTGGGCATTACCATGCTGCTGACGGAGGAAGGCCGCAGTGAGACGGTAAATGTGGCGGCTGGTGAGGAGCCGGACAGTGTGCGGGACGCCAAGAAGGTGGCAGCCGCCTTGGGCATTGAACATCATACGGTGGATTTTCGTAAGGAGTTTCAGGAAAATGTCATTGACTATTTCCTGAGTGAATATGCCAAAGGGCGCACGCCGAATCCCTGCGTGATGTGCAATCCGTCTATGAAGTTTGGCCTGCTGCTTAAAAAAGCGCAGGAACTCGGAGCCGACTTTTTGGCAACGGGGCATTACGCCCGCATTGGCCAGCTCGATAACGGCCGTTATGTGGTGAAGAAGGGCCTTGACGAGTATAAAGACCAGTCCTATGCCTTGCACCGTTTGCCGCAGGAATCGCTGCAGCATATCCTGCTGCCCTTGGGCGATATGACCAAGGAGCATGTGCGGGAACTGGCGGAGAAGATGGATTTGCCGGTGGCGCATAAAGCAGAGAGTCAGGAAATTTGCTTTGTCCCCCATGATGATTACAAGGCGTTCTTGAAAAAACATCGGCCCAAGTGCCTGCGCAAGGGCAATATTGTCAATGATGAAGGAAAAGTGTTGGGCAGGCATAACGGCGTGCCGCTTTATACCATCGGCCAGCGCAAGGGGCTGGGCATTGCAGCACCGGAACCGCTCTATGTGCACAAGCTCGATATGCAGCGCAATGAAGTGGTCGTGGGCGGCAATCAGACGGTCTTTGCCAAGGGCCTTTTGGCAAGTGACGCCAACTGGATTGCCATTGATGGCGTCGAGGACGGCATGGAGTTTGGTGCCAAGATTCGCTACGGCAAGCGTGAGGCAATGGCTAAACTTTCCATGCAGGAAGATGGTCTGCTCCGGGTGGAATTTGCTGAGCCGCAGCGGGCGGTAACTCCCGGCCAGTTCGTGGTGTTCTATCAGGATGATGTGCTGGTGGGCGGCGCTATGATTGAAGAGGCGATACATTAAAAGCAGGATTTTTCTTTCGCGGGTCGAATTATACAACTTGTGTATAGTATCAGTTGAAGGAAGGATTTTATGACCTTAGATTCCAGTAATGAAGTGGTGGCCATTCTCTATGATATTGAGAATGCCCCCTTTGAAATGTTAAATTATACGTTGGGAAAGGCGCGGCGGTACCAGCCCTGCCGCACCATTGTGGTGTCCGATTGGGAGGCCCGCCCGGAACAGAAGCGCTGGGAAAAACTCATGCGGCGGCCGGGCTTTACCTTCCGGCAGATAAGCCGTACCTATCAGGGGAAGAACTCTTTGGATTCGGCCATTTACGATTCGGCCAAGCTCCTCTATGATGAGGGGGTGCGGCGGTTCTTCATCATCACCACGGATTCGGATTTTGTGCGGATTGCCGAGTATCTGAACTCCGATACGCCTTCCTATATCATCGGCGTGGGCACTAAGCAGGCCAGCGAAACCCTGCGCAATGCCTATGATGAGTTCTTTGTCTATCCGCCGGAGGAAAAGGAGAAAAAGACCGTTCGCAAGACCAAGGCCGCAGCGGCGAAGGAAAGCGAGGCCAAGCAGGAGAAAACGGCCAAAGCTGCCGTGAAGGAAGGCAAGGCCGCAAAGCCCGCGAAAACCACTAAAACTGCCAAAGTTGCCAAGACGGATAAGGAAGCAAAGCCTGTCAAGTCTGCTAAAGCCGCCAAACCTGCGAAAAACCAGAGCCCTGTGGCGAACTTGTCCGAGGGCACATTGACGGTGAACCTGCCCCGCACGCTGCGCCAGTCCCTAGAGGAACGGCAGACGGCTGAGGGCGTGTCTATGGACGAACTGGTGACCTATTTGCTGATGCGGGGCATGGCCCGCTGGGTGGAGGATTGAAGATGAAACGGCAGGAACAGGTATTATTCTATCAATTTCGTGACGAAGAAAAATTGGCATTAGCCTGCAAGACCCTCCATAAAATGGGCATCGCAACCAAAATTCTGCAGCCGGAGAACTGGCGCGAGAAGGTGGGCTATCTCTTGGGGGCCAAGGGCTTCCAGCCCGCCAAGGTCAAGGAAGAGGATGATTTTGTATTCCCCCATGAGGTTATGGTGCTGCAAAATATCCGCAACAAGCGGTTGGATGAGGTACTGCTGGCTCTGAAGGAAGCCGGTGTGCCCCATATCCGCTTCAAGGCGGTGGTGACACCCTTTAATACCCTGTGGACCCTCAGACGGTTGTGTGAAACCATGCAGAGAGAACACGGGGCTATGATTGAACAGGAGAAAGAGACGGTTTGACTTTATGAAACCAGAAGATATGGATAAAACCCAGCTGATGCGGCCCGTGGATGGCCAGAGTCAGGGGGCGGCAAGGGACAGGAAATTTGATACCCAGCCTTTGCCAGCGATTCATGATGAGGAGGCAGGCGGCATTCAGTCTGCTTTCCCTAAGCAGACGGCAGGAGAGAGCGACAATTTCCGCGGCGTGCGGGAACTGCCGCCGGAGAATATTCCCCCGAAAAGGGAAAAGCCCGCGAACAAGGGCTTTTTTACGGCGGGGAAAAAGAAGGGCTTGCTGCTGACTGCCTGCTTTGCAGTGGCGCTGCTTGGCGGCTTTATGCTGGCCGGTTACAGCCAGGACCATTCGGAAGCTAAACAGAACCAGCAGCAGATGGAGCGTCAGCAGATGCAGGCCAAGGAGAAGAAGCTGGCTGACCAGGAGGCGGACTTAAAGGCCCGCCGTCAGGAATTGGAACGGCAGAAGCAGGAACTGCAGGCCCGGGAAAGAGAACTGGAGGAGAAATCCAGCCGCGCCAAGGGCCGCAATGAGGCTATAACGAGCCAGGCGCCGGATTCGGCCCTGGGCAAGCTCGTGGACAAGGTTACGGGCAAGGAGGCCAAGCGTCAGGACCAGCTGCAGCAAAACGAGAAGGTTTCTGCGCAGGCGGACAGTGATGTGGCCAAGCTCAAGCAATCCATTGCCGAAGCCCAGAGCATGCTCGATGATGTGGATGCCAAGCTCGATACCGTGTCGGAGATGCAGCAGGAGGCCAGCCGGATAAAGGCCAAGGCCGAAAGCGCCTATGCGGAAAACAAGGATGTTATTGATAAAGCGGTTTACTATGCCAAGACCGGGGCAGATTTCCTGTCCCAGTGGTTCACAAAATAATGAAAGGGAGCAGGAAAAGTTGAAGAAATACGCATTACTGATTATGACCATGTTGTTAGTCGGATTGCTGGCGGGCTGCGGCGGTCAGCAGGAGGCCAAGAAGGACTTGCAGCCCTTGACCATCGGCCTGATGCCGGATACGGATTCCCTGCCGTTTATCATCGCGCAGGAAAAGGGCTACTTTAAGGAAGAAGGTTTGGAGGTCAACATTCAGCAGTACAAGAGTGCTATGGACCGTGATTCGGCGCTCCAGAGCGGCAATCTGGACGGTGCCATTTCCGATATGCTGGCTGTGGCCTTTGCCAAAGACGGCGGTTTCAATGTGAAGGTGACGTCCTTCACCGATGGCAGCTATAAGCTGATTGCAAGCAAGCAGTCCGGGGCTAAATCCGTAGCTGACCTCAAAGGTCAGGATGTAGCGGTTTCCCGCAATACCATCATCGAGTATGTGACCGACCAGATTCTCGCCAAGGAGAATCTGCCGGAAGACAGCATTAACAAAGTGATTATCCCGCAGATTCCCACTCGTTTGGAAATGCTGCAGAATGGCAAGCTCGCGGCTGCTACGCTGCCGGAACCGATGGCCGGCATTGCCGTGCACAATGGCTGCACCTTTGTAACGGGTTCGGATGAATTGGGCATCAATCCTGGCGTCATCATGTTTACGGCCAAGACCACGAACGACAGACGCGCAGAAATTGCCGCTATGTACCGCGCTTATAACAAAGCCGTGGATTATCTCAATAACACGCCGCGGGATGAGTACATTGACCTGATTGTGGAAAAAGGCGGTTTCCCGCCGACGGCCAAGGAGGCTTTGAAGCTTCCTGAGTACCATCATGCAACCCTGCCCAAGGAGAGTGATGTGGTGGACTGCGTGAAGTGGCTGAAGAGCAAGGAACTCATCAAGAAGAATTACACCTATGCCGATTTTGTCGTGGATGTTTTGAACAAGTGATATGATTGCCATTGAAGATTTAGCTGTTGCTTATCAGCGGCAGAAACAAGAACATAACGCATTGCAAAATGTCAGCCTTACCGTTCCGCAAGGAACGGTTTGTGCCGTTATAGGCCCTTCCGGCTGCGGCAAATCCACCTTGCTGAAAGTGGTGGCGGGGCTTATCAAGGATTATACAGGCACGGTGCGCATTAACGGTGGGGAAGTGAGTCCCAAGAACCTGCGTATTGGCTTTATGCCCCAGAACTACGGCTTGCTGCCCTGGCAGACGGTGGCGGAAAACATCCGTCTGGCCTGCCGTATCAAGGACGGCTGGAGCGAGGAGAAGGCGGCTAAGATGGAAGCTCTGTGCCAAAAATTGGGATTGACGGATTTACTCAACCGTTATCCGCAGGAACTAAGCGGTGGCCAGCAGCAGCGGGTGAGCCTTGCCCGCGTGTTTTTGCTGGAACCGGATATTTTGCTAATGGACGAGCCTTTTTCGGCGCTGGATGCCATCACCCGCGAGGAAATGCAGGATGTGTTCCGCGATTTGTGGGAGGAAGCAGGTATTACCACCATGTTGGTGACCCATTACGTGGAAGAAGCCCTGTATCTGGGCCAGCAGATTGTGCTGATGTCTGGCAGCCCTGGCACCGTGGCGGAAGTCATGGAAAACCGCTGGCAGGGCAGCCGCCAGTGGAAGACCACCACGGAATTTTTCGCGAAGAGTCAGGAACTGAAGGAAAAAATCAAGGCCATGGGGGCGCGGACGCTATGATGAAAAAGAGTAAAGTCGTATTGCGGGCCTACCTTTTGGGGATGGTGTTCCTGCTGCTCGCATGGCAGCTGGCGGCCTCGTTGGTACAGCTGCCCATTATTCCCGAACCCTGGCTGGTCTTTGAACGGCTCGGCGAAATCTTTGCTGATAAGATTGCCATTCATGCGGCCTATAGCCTGTGGCGCATCATGGCAGGCATAATGCTGGCGGTGGCCGTGGGTTATCCGCTGGGGATTCTCATGGGGTATTTTGCCAAGGTGGACCGCTATCTGGCACCGCTGGTCTATCTGACCTATCCTGTGCCCAAGATTGCCCTGCTGCCGATTTTAATGCTTCTAGCCGGCATTGGGGAAATGTCCAAAATCATCATGATTTTCCTCATCGTGGTGTTTCAGATTGTGGTGGCCCTGCGGGATGGCATTCGCGCCATTCCGGCGGAGACTTATTATCCGCTCTATTCGCTGGGCGCCAGATTCCGGCAGGTATTCCGTTATATTTTGGTGCCGGCCACCCTGCCCAATTTCATCACCGCCATCCGAGTGGCCATGGCTACGGCGGTGTCGGTGCTGTTCTTCACGGAGACTTTTGGCACCCAGTATGGCATGGGCTATTTTATCATGGATGCCTGGCTGCGGGTGAATTATCTGGAGATGTACACGGGCATTGTGATTCTGAGCCTTATCGGGCTGCTGCTCTTTGGCCTGCTCGACCTCATGGAAGGGCGGCTTTGCCGTTGGCAGATGAAATGAGGTTATGATGAAAAAGTTTGCATTATTTTTGGTCCTGTGTGCCGCGGTATTTGGCCTGCTTTATGGGGCAAAGTTCTGTCGCGACACCTTTGCCCAGACCGACGGCGGACTAGCCGTTGTAACGGTGAACAACTTAGGCCGGACGGATGGGCGGGTTCTGGAGGATGTACAGCGGACGGCAGAGGCTTTTCCTCAGTTCATGGAGGAAATGTTTCAGGTTAAGTTGCAGCGTCCTACGCAAATCTGGGTGGGGGCTGATACCGCCCAATATCAGGAACTCTTAACCAAACGGCTCGGCATGGAGGAGAAAAATGCTCCCCAGAAGGCCCAGTATACCAATGGCCAGTCCTCGGGGCGCAAGGCCATGGTGGCCATTGACGGGACTCGGAAAAAGCTCGGGGACAGCAGTGAGTGCATCAGCACCACGGCCCATGAGCTTTTTCATCAGCTGCAGTATGAGCTCAGCGACGGCCGCAGCGGCTATGAAAATTCCCTGTTCTGGCTGGAGGAGGGCACTGCCGATTACGCCGGTGCGCTTCTCTGTGAAAAGCTGGGCGGACGCTCGGTGGACAAATGGTACCGGGATGCCCGCTTTACGCTGCAGAATGCCAGAAATGTGGCCAGCGTGGGCCAGTTGCAGCACACCACGGAAGCGGAACGGCTCGACATGATGACCACCCAGGCCAAGCATTATACCCTGGCGGATGTCATGACCATGTATCTGCTGAAGCAGTATGGCGGCAGCCAGCCGGAGCAGAAGATTGTGGCCTATTACAAGGGCATGGAAAGGGGCGAGGCCGAGCAGGTCTTTGCCCAGACCTTTGGCGTGGAGCTGCCTGCATTTTTGCAGGAGTTTTCCCAGTGGTGGCAGAAGGAGCTTACGGCACCGGCCGAGGTGGACACGGTTATCCGCCCGGGGGCCAATGAAGCAGTTGCCCGCCAGTTCCTGCAGCAGGTCAATCTTTCGCGCCAGTGGCTCAAAAGAAACTGGGGGCAGGATTTGCACGGCCACTATCAGCTGGTGCTGGTAACGAGCCCCGAGGATTTTGCTGCGGCCATGGAGGAATATTGCCATGTCAGCCGGGAAGAAGCCAAAAAGACG
Organism: Selenomonas ruminantium AC2024; assembly: GCF_000687995.1. NCBI lineage: Bacteria > Bacillati > Bacillota > Negativicutes > Selenomonadales > Selenomonadaceae > Pseudoselenomonas > Pseudoselenomonas ruminantium. Next base: position 2,112,369 of record NZ_JIAC01000001.1, on the reverse strand, counting down.
GCAGATGGCAGTGTCTGGGCGGAAAACAACAGCACCGTGTTTGTAAATCTGGCCCGGGTCGAGGACAAACGGCAGGCCATTTTTGTCAGTGGTACCATGATGAGCCGCCTCTTTATGATGCAGCAGTTGGGCAACGATAGCAGTGGTATGGCCTGGCTCTTGCGCGGAGGCAGTTATGTAGCCGGCGTTGGCCGGCTCGTGGATGATGGGCAAGGCACTTTGCCTGCCTACCAAAAGGCCTGGCGCAAGGAACTGCGGCAGAATGCGCCGCTGCCTGCTGTGGACAAACTGCAGACCCCTGAGGAACTGCAGACGGCTATGAACCAGTACGGCAATGACCAGGTCAGCCGCCTCTGCGAGTATGCCGCGGCAGAACTCGTTAACCGCTACGGCTGGGCAAGTCTCTACGCCTGGCAGACGGCCACTCGTCAGTCCGGTGACGGCAGGCAGGCCTTTAGCAAGGTCTTTGGCCTGACACTGGCTGATTTTGCCGCGCAGATTCATTTGATGATTTATTGAGAATCCTGTCGGTTGCGGCGCAAAATACCCTTGAATAGTGCCGCCCACTTGTGCTATACTAGTTACGTTATTTTGAAATTGAACCGCTTAGAAAAGCATTCAAACATTATTGGAGGGCGTAAGTTAATGATTAATAGTACTGATTTTCGCACGGGTTTGACCATTGAAATCGATGGCAACGTTTGGCAGATTGTGGATTTCCAGCATGTAAAGCCGGGTAAGGGCGCTGCTTTCGTGCGCACGAAAATCAAGAACGTAGAGACTGGTGCTGTTGTTGAACGTACGTTCAACCCGAATGAAAAGATGCCGGCTGCTCACCTTGAGACCCGCACCATGCAGTACCTCTATGAAGCTGATGGCATGTACACGTTCATGGATACGGAAACCTATGAACAGAGCGAACTCAACACCGAAACGCTTGGTGATGCTCTGAACTACCTGAAAGAAAACATGGAAGTAAACCTCCAGACTTTCAAGGGCCGCATCATCGGCATCAGCCTGCCGAACTCCGTTAACCTCACCGTTACGGAATGCGAACCCAGCGTTAAGGGCAACACGGCAACGGGCGCAACCAAGATGGCTAAGCTCGAAACGGGCTACGAAGTTCGCGTGCCGCTCTTCATCAACGAAGGCGATGTTCTGCGCATCGATACCCGTACGGGCAACTACATCGAACGCGCATAAGCTAAATTTCCGATGTACGGTGACTGCCGCATCATTTTATGGTGCGGCAGTTTTATTATCTTTGTATTTTGCCTGCCAATAATTTCTCGTTAACCTGTATAAACTTGCATAAATTTGCAGGAATTTGCCTATTTATTCGCGAAAGTATGTTATAATAGTGATAGATTGTGTGAGTCGTATAGTATGGAGGGATTTGTAATGGATCAGGCAAATGAAATGGTAAAGAAAGACAATTCTCTGGGCTCAATCCGCATCGCCGATGAAGTGGTCAGCATTATCGCTGGTCTGGCTGCTACGGAAGTAGAAGGCATTGCCGGCATGAGCGGCGGTATCGCCGGCGGCATTGCTGAGATGCTGGGCCGCAAGAATTTTGCCAAGGGCGTAAAGGTCGAAGTAGGCGAAAAAGAAGCAGCTGTAGATCTCTATATTATCGTAAAATACGGTGTACGCATTCCGGATGTAGCTCTGGCTGCTCAGGAAAACGTCAAGCAGGCCATTGAGAATATGACGGGCCTTTCCGTGGTGGAAGTCAATATCCATGTACAGGGCGTAGGCTTCCCGGACGAAGAAGAGACCAAAGAAGAGGTACGCGTCCGCTAAGGCGAAGGAGCGGAAAGAGGCGTAGTCTATGAGTATAATCAATCGGTTTTTGTTATTGCTGTTGTCCCTGTCTGGGCTTGCCCTTTCAGGGGCTGTTCTGGCGGCGGCCTTGCAGGTCCTGCCGGAAAATATCTGGCTCAAACAGATTCACTTTGCTTTGGTGCAGAAGGAAACACTGGTCATCTGTGCAGTTGCTTTGCTGATTTGCCTTAAGCTCCTGCTGGCGGTGTTTTCCCGCAAGGCTGGCGAACCTTCTACCAGCAAGGGTGAGTATGTGATTGATGCAGGCCCCAAGGGTGAAGTGCGGGTGGCTTTGGAAGCCATGCGCAGTTTAGCTGACCGCATGGCCCGTGAAGTTCATGGCGTGCGGGATGCCAGGGTGCGCATCAAGGCCAAAAATCCGAAGGACGGAGCGGCCAGCCTGTCTCTGGATGTGGATTTGTCCGTGGGCCGGGAGGCTGATGTTTCCGTGGTGGCCAAGACGCTGACGGAGCGGGTGCAGGAACATTTCCGCCGCACCATGGCGCTGGAGGATATGCCGGTGAATGTGGTGGTGTCGGAGGTTTCCGATGCCGAGCCGGAAAAGAAGCATCGTGTGGTTTAAGGCGGTGAAGGCATAGTGAAGGAAGAATGCGGAAAAATATTGACCGAGCTATGGCAGAATCACCGCGGCAAGACCTGCGGTCTTTTGGTTGGCCTGCTCTTTGGCACAGCGGTGCTGTGCTTTGGCTTTTGGCAGACCTTCTTTGTGATTTGCTGCGGCCTTATCGGCCTGTTTATCGGCTTGCAGCTGGACAATGGGGAGGATGCCGTAGAGAACATGCGTGAAAGAGCATGGCGTCTCTTGGAGCGTTTTCAGCGCTGAATGGCGCATTGGTATATATTAAGATTTAAGGAAGGTAAGTAATGAGTCGTAGACAAGCAAGGGAAGCAGCCCTGCAGGCGCTTTTCCAGTTAGATTTGAATCATGGTGAGGAAGGCCAGCAGGAGCAGTATGAGACTCTCGCTATTGACACGGTTCTGGGTGAAGCAGAGAAGATGAGCGCCCATGACCGGGAGTTTGTAAATACACTGGTGCACGGCACCCGGGCGCATTTAGCAGAGATTGACAGCCTGATTGCCGCCAGCTCCAAAGATTGGAAAATCGAGCGCATGGCAACGGTGGACCGCAATATTACGCGGCTGGCAGCCTTCGAGATTCGTTTCTCCGAGGAAAAGCTCACGCCCAATATTGCCATTAATGAAGCTGTGGAACTGGCGAAAAAGTATGGTACGGATGATTCCAGCCGTTATGTCAACGGCATTCTGGGCGCAATGATGAAAGCTCAGTAATTGACAATGACTGCCAGACCCAAAGAGGGGCTGGCAGTTTCGTGTGTATGGGGGACGGTATGGCAGTTCATTCTGTCAGCGATGTCAATCGCTATCTAAAAGACCTGCTGGCGCGGGAGCCGCTTTTAAGCGGCCTGTCCGTGCGGGGGGAGATTTCCAATTTCAAACAGTATCCTTCCGGTCATTGTTACTTCACCTTGAAGGACGCAAATTCGGCGCTCAAATGTGTGATGTTCCGGAGCCGGGCCCAATACCTGCGCTTTCTGCCGCAAAACGGCATGCAGGTGGTGGCAGGCGGCACCATTTCCGTCTACGAGCGGGACGGCGTCTATCAGCTCTATGTGGACAGCCTGATGCCAGAAGGCACAGGGGATTTGGCGTTAGCCTTCGAGCAGCTCAAGAAAAAACTTTCGGCAGCAGGCCTCTTTGACCAGTCAAGAAAGCAGCCGTTGCCTGCTTTCCCTAAGAAAATCGGCGTGGTCACGAGCCCTGCCGGAGCGGTGCTGCGGGATATCTACCGGGTATCCAAGCGGCGCTGGCCTTCGGTACAGCTCGTGCTCTATCCCGTACAGGTGCAGGGGGAAGGTGCCGCAGAACAGATTGCCCGCGGCATTGACTTTTTCGCGGAAGAATATGCCGTGGATGTGATTATTGCCGGCCGCGGGGGCGGCTCGATGGAGGACCTTTGGGCCTTTAACGAGGAGCCTGTGGTGCGGGCGATTGCGGCCTGCCCGGTGCCCTTGATTTCGGCGGTGGGCCATGAGACGGACTTTACGCTGGCGGATTTTGCCGCTGATGTGCGGGCGGCAACCCCCTCCCAGGCCGCAGAACTTGCCGTGCCGGACCGTGCAGAAGTCAAGCGTCAAGTGGAGAATTTGACAAGTCAATTGACCCGTCAAATGCGGCGGGAAATTGACCTGCGCCGCCAGCGCCTTGACCATGTGCTTCAGAGCCGCGTTATGCGTCAGCCGCAAAGCATGCTGGCGGAACGGCGGCAGCGGCTGGACTTCTTACTGGCGGGCCTGCAGAATACGACCAAGCAGGAACTGCAAAATAAGTCCCATGGTTTGAAACTGCTCCTAAACCGTCTGGCGGCCATCAATCCGGCGGCGGTTCTCGGCCGTGGCTACGGCATTGTGACGAAGCAGGACAAATTGGTGAGCAGTATAAATGCCGTGGAAATTGATGATGAAATACAGCTAAGCCTTACCGACGGCAGTCTCAAGGCAAGGGTTTTGGCAAAGACAGGGAAGGGTGAAGGTTAATGCCACGCAAGAAAGAACTTTCCTTTGAGGAATCGCTGACGAAGCTTGAAGCCATCGTCAAGGAGATGGAAAGCGGCGACAGCAGCCTCAAGGATTTAATGGATAACTATACCGAGGGCATGAAGCTGGGCGAAGCCTGTCTCAAGGAACTGGCCAAAGCCGAAGCTGCCATGGATGTAGTCGTGAATACAGACAACGGAAAAATCGTAGAACGCGAACTTACAATAGAGGGAGAATGACAATGGAGTTTAAGAAAATCTGGCAGGAACGCAGTGCCTTGGTAGAAGCACAGCTGGTAAAAGAACTGAATGAAGCAAATCCTTTGGATAAGACGCTCTGCGAGTCCATGAAGTACAGCCTTATGGCAGGCGGCAAGCGCCTGCGCCCTATTTTGGTTATGGCTGCTGCTGATGCAGTAGGTGCTAAGGGCACGGACTATCTCACCACAGGCTGCGCCATGGAGATGATTCATACCTATTCCCTGATTCACGACGATTTGCCCGCCATGGATGATGATGACTACCGCCGCGGCAAGCTCACCAACCATAAGGTCTATGGTGCCGGCATGGCAACACTTGCCGGGGATGCACTGCTGACTCTGGCCTTTGAAGTGATGTTACGCCAGCAGGGTGTCAGCGCTGATACCCTTGTACGTGTGGTACGCGAAATCAGCACGGCGGCCGGCCCGGACGGCATGGTAGGCGGTCAGGCCCTGGATATGGAATCTGAGGACAAGCAGATTTCCATGGAAACCATGAAGAACATTCATCTGGGCAAGACCGGGGCGCTCTTCCGTGCAGCTATCCGCAGCGGCGCCATTTTGGGCGGCGCCAGCGAAGAAGCACTGGCGGCGCTGACGGTTTATGCCGACAACTTCGGCTTGGCCTTCCAGATTACCGACGATATTCTGGATGTCATTGGGGATGAATCCGTAATCGGCAAACCGGTAGGCAGTGACGAGAAAAACCATAAGTCCACCTATGTGACGCTGACTTCTCTGGAAGAAGCGCAGAAGCTGGCGCAGGATGCTGTGGACACGGCGATAGATGCCTTGAAGATTTTCGGCGGGGAAGCGGATTTCCTGCGGGAACTGGTAGCCTATCTGGTGAAACGCAATAAATAATGGGGAAGTGCGGATAATGATGTATCCATTACTGGAAAAAATTAAGGAACCGGCAGATATCAAGCGCTACAGCGTAAGCGAATTGGAACGTCTGGCCAAGGAACTGCGGGAATTTATCGTGGCCACTGTAGCGGAAAATGGTGGGCATCTGGCACCGAGCCTGGGGACGGTGGAACTGACCCTGGCTATGTATAGTGTCTTCAACTTTCCCAAGGATAAATTGATTTGGGATGTAGGCCATCAGGCTTACAGCCATAAGATTCTCACGGGCCGCCGGGAAAGATTCCATACCCTGCGGCAGAAGGGCGGCATCACAGGCTTTCCCAACCGTGCGGAATCGGATTACGATGCGTTTGGTGTCGGTCATGCCAGCACTTCCATATCGGCGGCGCTGGGGATGGCCGTTTCCCGGGATTTAAGCGGCCGCAAAAACGAGGTTATCGCCGTTATCGGTGATGGCGCGCTGACCGGCGGTGAGGCCTTTGAGGCGCTCAATCAGGCCGGTGATTTGGGCAGCAAATTAATCGTCATCCTCAACGATAACGAAATGAGTATTGACAAAAATGTGGGCGGCCTTAGCGATTATCTCTCCCGCATCCGCATTACGCCTCAATATAACAAGGCCAAGAAGGATATGGGCAATCTCCTCATGAGCATTCCCCATATCGGGGACAAGGCGTTCCGCACGGCGCAGGTCGTTAAAGACAGCGTGCGGGCTGCTTTGGTGCCTGGCGGTATCTTTGAGGAACTGGGATTCCATTATATCGGCCCGGTGGACGGCCATAATATCAGCCTGCTGCAGGAACTTTTCGAGCGGGTACGCGAGATGGACGGGCCTATATTGATTCATGTCCATACCAAGAAGGGCAAGGGCTATGCTCCTGCGGAAATGGAGCCGGATAAGTTCCATGGCATTGGCAAATTCGACCAGCAGACGGGCAAGTGCCCGCCCAAGACCGGTGCCCCTTCGTATACTTCTGTATTCAGCAAGGCACTGATTGAACTGGCGGCACAGAACAGCAACATCACAGCCATTACGGCGGCCATGCCCAGTGGCACAGGGCTGAAAGCCTTTGGCGAGGAATACCCGAACCGCTTCTTTGATGTGGGCATTGCCGAGGAACATGCGGTGACGCTGGCGGCAGGCATGGCCGCTGACGGCAAGCATCCGGTGGTGGCGCTTTATTCCACCTTTGCCCAGCGGGCCTATGACCAGCTCATGCATGATGTGTGTCTGCAGAATCTGCCGGTGACGCTTTGCCTTGACCGGGCAGGGCTCGTCGGTGCTGACGGGCCAACTCATCATGGTGCCTTTGACTTGTCATACCTGCGGCATATGCCTAATATGACGGTATTCGTGCCGAAGGATGAGGCGGAGCTAAGAGATATGTTGGCCAAGGCTGTCAGCATGGACAGCCCCACGGCGGTGCGTTACCCTAGAGGCACCGGCAAGGGTGTGGAACTTGCGGCAGGTTTTCAGGATATTCCCGTGGGCAAGGCGCAGCTTCTGCGGGAGGGCAGAGATGTGGCCATCTTAGGTGTCGGCCCCCTGCTCTACAAGGCCGAGGAAGCGGCAGAGCTCCTGCAGCAGCAGGGTATCTCTGCGGCGGTTGTGAATATGCGATTTGTAAAGCCTTTGGATGAAGAGATGATTCGCCGTCTGGCTCATGTGAAGCTCATGGTAACGGTGGAGGAAAACAGCATTGCCGGCGGTTTCGGTTCGGCGGTGGCAGAGTTTTTGATGGACAGCGGTATGAACCGCCAGCTTGACCTGCTGCGGCTGGGATTGCCCGATAAGTTTATTGAGCAGGGCACCCAGGAAGAACTGCTGACCCTCTGCGGCCTGCAGCCGGAGCAGATGGCAGCGAAGATAAAGGAAAGATTGAACTAATGGCAAAACAGAGACTGGATATACTTTTGGTGGAACGCGGCCTGGCAGGCAGCCGGGAACGGGCCAAGCGCATGATTATGGCGGGCGAAGTTCTCGTGGATAATCAGAAGGTGGACAAGGCCGGGGCCACGGTAAAGGCCGAGGCGGAAATCCGCCTGCTCGGCAATGATATTCCCTATGTGAGCCGGGGCGGTTTGAAACTGGCCAAGGCCATGCAGGAATTTGGTGTGGAAATCACGGGCAAGCGCTGCGCCGACATCGGTGCCTCTACCGGTGGCTTTACGGATTGCATGCTTCAGAATGGGGCGGTGCAGGTCTTTGCCATCGATGTGGGCTACGGTCAGCTGGCCTGGAAACTGCGCACGGATGAGCGGGTGGTGAACATGGAACGCACCAACATCCGCAATGTGACGCCTGATGATATCGGCACACTGCTGGACTTTGCGTCCATTGACGTGGCCTTTATCTCGCTGACAAAGGTGCTGCCGGTTACCCATACCCTGCTGAATGACAACGGAGAAGTGGTGGCACTTATTAAGCCCCAGTTTGAAGCAGGGCGCGAGAACGTGGGCAAGAAGGGTGTTGTGCGTGACCCGAAAGTCCATGAAGAAGTTATCCGCAAGGTTACAGAATTTGCGCGGGAGCTGGGCTTTGTTACCATGGCCCTGACTTTTTCCCCGGTGAAGGGGCCCGAAGGCAATATTGAATATCTCATTCGTCTGTCCAAAGACGGAAGCCAGGAAGATACGGTAACGGAGGAACGCATTGTTACCGTGGTGGCGGAAGCCCACGGCGAACTGGATAAATAAATCTCCCTAAGGAGCGGTGTCTATGCCAATCAAAACCATAGCTATATTTCCCAATGTGAGCAAGCCGCAGTCTCCGGAAGTGTTGCGGCGGATTATGAAATTTTATCAGGATAAGGATGTACGCCTGATGCTCCCCGTGGACGAGTCCCGCTATTTTGATTTGGAATCTTTAGGTGTGTCCGATATCGAAAAGGAGCCGGCTGATATTGCGCTGTCCATTGGCGGGGATGGTACTCTGCTCGGTGTCTGCCGCCGTTATGGTGCCATGGCCGTGCCGGTCTGCGGCATCAACATAGGCACGTTGGGCTTTATGGCCGATATTGAACTAAGCGAGCTTGAGACAAAGCTGCAAAAACTTCTGGATGGAGACTACCGCATTGAACACCGCCTGCTGTTGGCAGGATTTGCCAAGTCCGACGGCGAGGAGCGTTTCTTAGGTCATGCCATCAATGACGTGGTGGTGACCAAGGGCGGCGTAGCCCGTATGCTGCATTTGGGCCTGTCCATCAATGAATCGCATCTGATGGATTACAAGGCAGACGGCGTAATCGTGTCCTCGCCCACAGGTTCTACGGCCTACTCCCTGTCCGCAGGCGGGCCCATTATGAGTCCGTCCATTCAGGCACTGCTAGTGACACCTATCTGCGCCCATACCTTTAATATGCGGCCGCTGGTAGTGGGGCAGGATGATGTGGTGCATATCAAGATTGCCGCCATCCATCAGGATATCATCGTGACCTTTGACGGTCAGGAGAGCTTCCGCCTGCTGCCTGGGGATGAGGTTACGGTGATGAAGTCCACCGTCAGCGCCGGTATCATCAAATTCGAGGACAAGGACTATTATCAGATTTTAAGGACGAAACTTTGGAAGAACAATGGGGTGGAGTAATGACTACAGCAAGCAAACGGGAAGGTGAGAGCGTGAAAAGTGTGCGACAGGCCGTGATTAAGAATATTATTGAATCTCAGATTATCGAAACCCAGGAGGATTTGGCCGATGCCTTGCGTCAGCAGCGTATCAAGGTGACCCAGGCCACAGTGTCCCGGGATATCAAGGAAATGATGCTGATTAAGGTTCCGACCGGGGATGGCCGTTACCGCTATGCTTATCCTATGCAGAACACCGTCATTTTCACGGAGGAGCGCATGCAGCGCTTATTCCAGGATACGGTAATTCATTGCGATTACAGCGAAAACATCGTTGTGGTCAAGACCCTGCCTGGCGGTGCCAACACTGTCGCTTCGGCCCTTGACCATGCTAACTGGCCCGAAGTGCTGGGGACGGTAGCCGGGGATGATAACATCTTTATCATCGTCAAGCCCAAAGCTGCTGCCAAGACCGTTACGGAGCGTCTTACGTCTTTCTTGCAGTAAAGGAGCGGGCTGGCAATGCTGAAAACATTAACGGTTTGGAATTTTGCCCTGCTCGAACATGTGCAGGTGGAGTTCGGTGAAGGCCTCAACATCCTGACGGGTGAAACCGGTGCAGGTAAATCCATTTTGATTGATGCGTTGGGGGCTATTTTAGGACAGCGGGTATCTTCGGATGCCATTCGTACCGGCTGTGACTGGCTGCGTGTGGAAGCCGTCTTTACACTGGATGATGAGTCCCTGGGGCTGCACGAGCTGCTCGCGGGGCAGGCCATTGACGATTCGGAAGGACTTTTAATCATCACCCGGCAGGTTACCAAAGGCGGCCGCAGTATGGTGCTGGTGAACGGCTGCCATGTGACCTTGACCATCCTCAAGCAAATTGGTGCCTTCCTTGTGGATATTCATGGGCAGAATGAAAATTTGGCCCTGCTCAAAGAAGAAAGCCAGTTTGCCCTGCTCGATAATTATGACCCGGATTTGACGGAGGCTCTGGCTGCTTACCGGCAGACCTATGGCCTTTGGAAAGGGAAGAAGCAGGAACATGCAGAAAAGGAGCAGTCTGCCCGCGAATATGCCCAGCGCCTGGATATGCTGCGCTGGCAGGACAAGGAAATCAGCGAGGCAGAGCTCAAGGAAAACGAGGACGAGGAATTAGAGGCGGAAATCCGCAAGCTGTCCCATGCGGAAAAGATTGCCGGCTTTGTGGAAGAATCCTATAATCTTCTGGATGTGGGCACGGGAAATGGCAGTGCCGTGCTGACGGCTGTGGCCAAGGTCAAGAAGAACCTTGAGGACATGAGCCGCTATGATGACAACCTAGCCAACACCTATACCATGGTGGAGGAGGCCTATATCTCCCTGCAGGAAGCGGCGGGTGAGCTGCGTGATTACGGCGAGTCTTTGGAATTCCAGCCGGCTAAGCTCGATAAGCTGCAGAACCGCATGGATGTCATTGACCGCCTGTGCCGCAAATACGGTGCCACCATTGCCGATGTTCTCGAACATCAGCAAAAGGTTCAGCAGGAGCTTATGGACATCGAAAATTACGATGAGGATATGGCAAAGCTCGAAAGAGAAATTGCCGCTCTGGAAGAAAAGCTGCGGCAAAAGGCAGAGCACTTGACGAATCTTCGTCAGCGGGCGGCAGGAGAGCTTGCCAGTGCCATTGGCGGCCAGCTGGTAGCTTTGGGCATGCCGCAGGCAGCCTTCCATATCCGGGTGGAACCGGCAGAAAAATATCTGGGCAATGGTGCCGATACGGTGGCCATGTACTTTTCCGCCAATCCCGGCGAGGAGGAGAAGCTCCTGTCCAAGGTGGCTTCCGGCGGTGAGCTTTCGCGTATCGCGCTGGCCATCAAGACGGTGGCGGCTTCACGGGATTCCTCCGTGCCGAGCATGGTCTTTGACGAAATCGACACGGGTATCGGCGGCCGCACGGCTCAGATGGTGGCCGAACGCATTGCACTCGTGGCGCAGTACAAACAGGTGCTCTGCATTACGCATCTGCCGCAGATTGCCTGCATGGCGGACAATCACCTCTACATTGCCAAGACCAGTGCCGGAGATTCTACGGTGACGCAGGTACGGCCGCTCTCCGAGCGCGAGCGCATCAGCGAAATCGCCCGTATGGCTTCCGGCGTGGATGTGACGACGGCTTCTCTCGATAATGCCAAGGAAATGGTGAGCCATGCGAAGCTTACCAAGCAGAAATTTGCAAACGATAAAGTCGGATGAGGATAATCATTCAGCCTAAAAGACGCCCGGTGGCGGATAATACATTTCCTCTGCTTATGCAGGCTTGCCTAACGCGACGGAAATGCATTATCCGCCACCGGGCTTTATTGTGTGCAGGAACAGAAACTTTAAGTATACAGTGAATAACTATTGCGAAAATTATTATTATACGGTAAAATGGGACTAGAGAACTAAATAGACAAGAGGATTAGAAAAGGACGAGTTCATAATGAAGCCGTCACGACAACAGCGGTTTCGGGTGGATCTGGAATCGATAAGATTCGACCGGCAAGTAGTCACTGAGAAAGCGAGGGATTACTGTGGAAAATTTTTATCGATGGCTGTTGTCTGCTTCCTGGGCTGAGCGTCTGAGAGCCTATGCTTATATCGAGAAGGACTTGCGGCATCAGAAACGCTGGGTGATGAACGAGGACAAGTGGGAGGATATGAAGATGCTTGTGGGGCAGATTCTCTCCATTCACTTCAAAAAGTACCCGGCCAAAGATGTGGTAGAGTTTTCTCAGAGGATTAGCAGGTTATATCAGTTGTTGTTGGCGCCCATGTCCGAGGAGAAGAGCCGCAACCATGTAATCAGCAAGAACTTGCTGATGGATATCTATGATGAGGATGATATTGCTGCCCGTCAGGCAATACAAGCGTTCTTTCATCAGAAGCGTTGTCAGGAAAATCATTCGGTGCTCGACAATCTGTTCCGATGCTACGAGTATATGATGGACCTGGCGATGAGCCGATATATGGCCGTAACGGTATAAAGATAGCAGCCCGCAGGAAAAACTGCGGACTGTTATTTTTTTATTTTTTTTGCTTGGGAGGCAGGAAAAATTTTTCTCCTTAGAAGAATAGGGGAGAAGGAAAAGCAGGGAAAAGTCAAGACTGGTTATCAAAAATTTACCATGCTATACTTTCAAATGTGTGATTTTTCCGCTGGAAAACTGGGAGTTTTACTATGAAATCTTTGCGAGTCATGCCCAAAGGGCACAGAGTCGCTTAGATTTCGTGTAAGGGCGTAGTGCGAAATACTGTTTCGCACGAAGTTTTGTAAGGAGGCTTTGACTTATGACAATGGATACACAGGGGAAGGAATTGGCGTGTATCGAGCGTTTGGGAACGCTGTGCGCCATGAGTGAATGGACGGAGGATCAGCTGGAGGATATGCTGAACATGCTGCGGGATTACGGTGCCAGCTGTGAGTATGACGGCTACCGTACCGGCTATGACGAAGGCTACAACATGGCTTTGGCTGACGCCGTGGAAGCCGCTCAGCGTGTCAGCGTCGGTTAAGGATGTTGACAGGTCAAGGGATAATCAGTATAATTAGTAGCAGGTAATAAGTCTGGCACAGTTCTGACGGTTTGTGGATTACCGCGGGGCCGTGCTGATGCTTTTTCAAATAGCTTGCCGCCTGGGCAGAGTGCGGATGCTTTGCCCAGGCGGCTTTAATTTGTCTAAGCGCAAACAGGAGGATTATTATAGAATGCAAGAATTATGGCAGGGATTCCGTCCCGGAAAATGGCAGACGAAAATTGATGTACGTGACTTCATCCAGAAGAACTATACGCCCTATGAAGGCAATGCAGATTTCTTAGCGGACGCTACGGAAAACACCACGGCTGTGTGGGAACGCTGCAAGGATTTGCTGGCTCAGGAACGGGCTAAGGGCGGTGTGCTGGATGTGGATACGGAGACGGTTTCCACCACCATTTCCCATGGCCCCGGCTTTATTGACCAGGCTCATGAGTCCATTGTAGGCCTGCAGCTCGATGCGCCCTTGAAGCGCGGCCTTATCGTCAACGGCGGTCTGCGCATGGCGCAGCAGGCTGCCGCGGAATACGGCTACACGGTCAGCGATAAGATTACGGAAATCTATTCTAAGCACGTTAAGACCCATAATGAAGCGGTATTTGAACTCTATACCCCGGAAATGCGCAAGGCCCGCCATCTTGGCCTTCTGACCGGCCTGCCCGATGCCTATGGCCGCGGCCGTATCATCGGCGACTACCGCCGTGTTGCACTCTACGGTGTTGACCGCCTGATTGAGCAGAAGAAGCTCGACAAGGAAGAGATGTACAGCGGGGATATGGATGCGGACAAGATGCGTGCCCGCAGTGAAATCGCCCAGCAGATTAAGGCCTTAAATGACCTGAAGACCATGGCAGCAGGCTATGGCTTTGACATCAGCGTGCCGGCTAAGAATGCCAAGGAAGCTGTACAGTGGGTATACTTTGGCTATCTGGCTTCCGTCAAGGAACAGAATGGTGCTGCCATGTCCATTGGCCGTGTGAGCACCTTCCTCGACATCTACATGGAACGCGATTTGGCCAATGGTGTGATTACCGAAGCCGAAGCGCAGGAATACATGGACCAGCTTGTCATCAAGCTGCGCATGGTGCGCATGCTGCGTACGCCGGAATACAATGAACTCTTTGCCGGTGACCCCATCTGGGTAACGGAATCCGTCGGCGGCATGGGTGAGGATGGCCGTACACTGGTGACGAAGAACTCCTTCCGTGTACTGCATACCCTTGAAAATCTCGGCCCGTCCCCGGAACCGAACCTCACGGTGCTCTGGAGCAAACGCCTGCCGGAAGGCTTCAAGAAGTATGCGGCGGCAATCTCCATCAAGACCAGCGCCATTCAGTATGAAAATGACGAGGTTATGCGTCCGGCCTATGGGGATGATTACGGCATTACCTGCTGCGTGTCCGCTATGAAGCTCGGCAAGATGATGCAGTTCTTTGGCGCTCGTGCTAACCTTGCCAAATCCCTGCTGCTCGCCATCAATGGCGGTAAGGATGAAAAGAGCAATGAACAGCTGGCTCCGGAAATGCCGCTGCCTGCAGATGGTGTCCTCGACTATGCCGATGTGCGCAAGAAGTATTCCAAGGTACTGGCATGGCTGGCGAAACTCTATGTGAACACCATGAACGTGATTCACTACTCCCATGACCTGCATGCTTATGAAGCTGGTCAGATGGCTCTCCATGACAGCAAGATTGAACGCCTTATGGCCTTTGGCGTAGCAGGCCTGTCCTGCGCGGTGGATTCGCTTTCCGCCATCAAATACGCCAAGGTTACGCCGATTCGCAATGAGTTTGGCGTAGCTACGGATTTCAAGGTGGAAGGGGAGTTCCCGAAATTCGGCAACAACGACCCGCGCGTGGATGAACTGGCGCATGAGTTGACTCACGAATTCATCACGGAGCTCAGAAAGCACAAGGCTTACCGTGGGGCAGAGCATACCCTGTCCATCCTGACCATTACGTCCAACGTTATGTACGGCAAAAAGACCGGCACCACGCCGGATGGCCGCAAGATTGGCGAACCTTTGGCACCGGGGGCTAACCCCATGCATGGCCGGGATAAGAGCGGCGCACTGGCTGCCATGAAATCCATTGCCCATCTGGATTATGCGGACTGCCGGGATGGTATCTCCTATACCTTCTCCATGATTCCTTCTGCTCTGGGCAAGACGGATGAAATCCGCGTGCAGAACCTCACGGCTATGCTGGACGGTTACAGCGGTTATGAAGCACATCATATCAACATCAACGTACTCGATAGAGCTGTATTGGAAGATGCTATGGAGCATCCGGAAAACTATCCGCAGCTCACCATCCGCGTGTCCGGTTATGCGGTGAACTTCATTAAGCTCGACAGACCACATCAGTTGGAAGTAATCCAGCGTACCTTCTATGAAGCCATGTAAGATGTTGCAGGGATATTATCATTCCAAGCTGAGTTTCGGCACGATGGACGGCCCCGGCATCCGCTATGTGCTCTTTTTGGCCGGGTGTCAGCTGGGCTGTGCCTTTTGCCACAATCCCGATACCTGGGCCAGAGGTGAGCAGCAGATTACGGCAGATGAAGTTCTGACGGAGATGGAGGACTATCGTAATTTCTACGAGTCCTCTGGGGGCGGTCTGACGGTTTCCGGCGGTGAGCCTCTATTGCAGCCGGAGTTCTTGTTAGAGCTCTTGGCAAAGGCAAAGGCAGCGGGCTTTCATACCGCCATCGACACCTGCGGCTTGGCCGCTAAAGAGGCCATCCTGCAGGTTCTGCCACATACGGACAGGGTGCTCTTTTCCTTGAAGGGCTGCACGGAAGCCAGCTATCAGGCGCTGACCAAGGCAAAGTTTGGCACCATACGGGAAAATCTTGTCTGCATAGCCAAACGCAAGCCTGTAACCCTGCGCTATGTGCTGATTCCCGGCTATACGGCAGGGAAGGACAGCTTGGCGGAGCTTATCCGTCTCGTGCGCAGCCTGCCGGGAAATGTGGAAGTGGAGGTCCTGCCTTACCATACCATGGGCATTGCCAAATGGGAGGTTCTGGGCTGGGATTATCCCCTCAAAGATGTACCGGAACCTACAAAAGAAGAAGTAACTGCCTTTCGCCAGGCCCTGAGCCAGGCAGGCATAAAATTAGCGGCAACGGAGAAATAACCGTTGCCGCTTTTAGTGTTCAAAATCATGACGATTTCCGATAAAATTATTTAAGTTCGTGCGATTTTTTGGCGATATATACGGTATACATTATCTGAGAGGACTGTCTTGTGGTTGCGCACTTGTGTCTTTTATGATAAAATGATTATAGTTAGTATATCGGAAATATCATATAAAATTCTACTCTAATGATTGACTTTAGCTACAAATTCTGTTGCTTCTAACAAAGGAAAGAAAGGATGAGTGACATGAATAAGATTTATAAAGTGATCTGGAGCAAAGCAAGGGAATGCTATGTTGCAGTATCGGAGATTGCAAAAAGCAAGGGTAAGGGCGGTGCGCTACTGTCAGGCGTAGTGGGGTTGATGCTGCCTCTGCAGGTTGCCATGGCTGCTCCAGTGATGCCGACCTTGGATTATCGTGGAGCCCCAGGGCATGTTACGATAGCTTCATCGTCAAATAGCACTACGGCAACGATGAACATCTCCAGTACTCAGGCTAACAATGTGTTGAAGTGGATAGACTTCTCCATTGGCCATGGCGGAACAGTTCAGTTTGATGGGCGGAACTACCTGAACTATGTGACCGGTCATGGGCGTTCAGAAATTGATGGTATCTTAAAGGGTACAGGCAATATCTTCCTGATTAATCCTAACGGGATTATTTTTGGAGCCAATGCCCAGGTAGATGTGGGCAATTTGTATCTTTCGACTAGAAGTCTGGACCAAAGTGTCCTTGATGCCTTTGCCAATAATGGTACCAACCCGCTGACTACGTCAGTAAATGCCGTGACTGGTGACATCATCAATATGGGGACGTTGAAGGCAACCAATATTACGGTTGAAGGAAACAATATTACTTTTAAGAATGTGGCGGAAGTAACGCCGTCAACGGCTATAAATGTGCGCGCTTCTGGTGAAGTGCATGTGGGGTATGAAGCCAGCGGTGTGGTTAATGAAGTTAATACGACAGAATATAAGAGCGAGAATGTTGCAGCGCCTGACCTTGGCAAGTGGAATTTCAAAGGTTTGGATAATACCACTGCTGTAACGCCGCTTCAGTATATGCTGGTGCGAAATGTTTACGAATTGCAGAATATGCAAAATAATCTTAGTGGAAACTATATGCTGGCAAATGATATTGATGCTGGAGGTTTTGAAGGTTTTGTACCGGTTGGGAATAACTCAACCAGATTTAACGGAAGATTCGATGGTATAGGCTTGACGATAAGAAATCTAAATATTATTAGTGGAACTTCTAATGTTGGATTGTTTGGCTATAATGAGGGCACAATTGAAAATGTAGGGCTGGAAAATGGTTCGGTAACGGGGACGAACTGGTATGTTGGTAGTATCAGCGGTAGGAGTTCTGGAACCATAAGGAATGTATATAATACAGGGACAATAAGTGGAGGCGGTGCACAAATTGGTGGTATTGTTGGGAGACAAGAATCAACTGGTTTAATACAAAATGCTTACAATACTGGAACAATAAAGTGTAAAAATACTGGTCAAGCAGCATCTATAGGCGGTATTGCTGGGGAAGGTATCGGCAAGATTCAGAATGTGTATAATACAGGCCAGATAATTCCTGATACAAGCCTAAATGATGCTGCGGTTATGGGATATTGTGGTGGAATTGTCGGTAAAGCGGGAAATTTGGAGATTAGCAATGCATATAATACCGGGGCAATAAGTGGCAGGGATGTAGCAGGCATTGTAGGAGGGACGTTTACTTCAGCAAATGTGACAATTGACCAAACGTATAATACAGGAAAGCTTACTGCACGTAATCGTAATGATGGTAGTGCTGGTAGTGCTGGTGGGATATTTGGTACGAATGGAGGATCTGCTACAATAAAGGTAACGAAATCTTTTTATTATTATGATGTGAATATGTACGGAGTTGTTGGGGATAACGGCACATTGCCTAATGGATATGGTACCCCGAAAACGAGTGGTGAATTAAATAGTATTGACACCTATGCCGGCTGGGATATTTCGTCAGAAGGTGGGTCAGGGAAGGCATGGCGCATATATAAAAAGCAAACGGGGGGAGATACATTTGGATATAGAATGCCAATATTAACCGCTTTTTTGAAAACCAAAGATGTGGTAAAGGTGTTTGAATATGACGGTGCGGCACATGGAATTGGTAAAGGAATCAGTGTTTATAATTCCTACTTAGACAATGATAGGCATATTTTTATAGGGCCGGTATGTAGGGTGGATACAGATACTAATATTAACGCCGGCGTGTATGAATTTAGTGAATGGAATAAAAGATTATTCTGTTCAGATCAAGCTGGCTATGATATTGTTGACATGAAATATATCATCCAGCCGAAAAAAGTCTCCGCAACCTTTGACAGCGACGTATACAACGGAACCAATACGTTTGCTGGTGTAAGCGGAACTTTGTCAAATGTGGTTGCAAGTGATGTGGATAATTTGACTGTAACTGTCACTGCGACTTATGCTGACAAGAATGTTGGCATAAATAAG
Source organism: Selenomonas ruminantium AC2024 (assembly GCF_000687995.1). Classification (NCBI taxonomy): domain Bacteria; kingdom Bacillati; phylum Bacillota; class Negativicutes; order Selenomonadales; family Selenomonadaceae; genus Pseudoselenomonas; species Pseudoselenomonas ruminantium. Next base: position 2,094,071 of record NZ_JIAC01000001.1, on the reverse strand, counting down.
GATGTGACCTATAGCAATGTAACCTTAGCAGGAACTGCCAAAAACAATTACATCATTGCGGATACGATAGCGACTAAAGGTACCATTACACCGGCGCCCTTGACCCTGACGGCGGCAGATGTGACGAAGACTTATGATGGAACTACTGTTGTAGCTAATGGAGTTTTGCAAATCGAATCCGGTACCCTTTACGCTGGCGATAGCATAAGCGGTGGAACCTTTGCTTTCGCAGATAAGAACGCTGGTGCGAACAAGACCGTTACGGTAGCTGGTGCAACCATTAGTGATGGTAATAGTGGCGGCAATTACAATGTAAGCTACGCCAATAACACGACCAGCACCATCAACAAGGCAGATTTGACCCTGACGGCGGCAGATGTGACGAAGACCTATGATGGAACCACGGTTGTAGCTAATGGAGTGTTGCAGGTCAAATCCGGTACTCTTTATGATGACGACAGCATAAGCGGCGGAACCTTTGCTTTTGCCGATAAGAATGCTGGTACGAATAAGACTGTTACGGTAGCTGGTGCAACCATTAATGATGGTAATAGTGGCGGCAATTACAATGTAAGCTACGCCAATAACACGACCAGCACCATCAACAAGGCAGACCTGACCCTGACGGCGGCAGATGTGACGAAGACCTATGATGGCACTACGGATGTGACGGATGGAGAGCTGCAGGTCAAATCCGGCACTCTTTACGGAACTGACAGCATAAGTGGCGGAACCTTTGCTTTTGCCGATAAGAATGCTGGTACGAATAAGACTGTTACGGTAGCTGGTGCAACCATTAATGATGGTAATAATGGCAGCAATTACAATGTAAGCTATGCTGATAACACAACCAGTACTATCAACAAGGCAGATTTGACCCTGACGGCGGCAGATGTGACGAAGACCTATGATGGAACCACGGTTGTAGCTGATGGAGTGCTGCAAGTCATATCCGGTACTCTTTATGATGACGACAGCATAAGCGGCGGAACCTTTGCTTTTGCCGATAAGAACGCCGGTACGAACAAGACTGTTACGGTAGAAGGTGCGACTGTCAATGATGGCAATAGTGGCGGTAATTACAACGTAAGCTACGCAAGTAACACGACCAGCACCATCAATAAAGCTGATTTGACTCTGACAGCAGCAGATGTGACGAAGACCTATGATGGAACTACTGCTGTGACGGGGGGAGTGTTGCAGGTCAAAACTGGTACCCTTTATGAAGGCGACAGCATAAGCGGTGGAACCTTTGCTTTTGCGGATAAGAATGCCGGTGCGAATAAGACGGTTACGGTAGACGGTGCAACCATTAGTGATGGCAATAACGGTGGTAACTACAATGTAAGCTACGCAAGTAACACGACCAGCACCATCAATAAAGCTGATTTGACTCTGACAGCAGCAGATGTGACGAAGACCTATGATGGAACTACTGCTGTGACGGGGGGAGTGTTGCAGGTCAAAACTGGTACCCTTTATGAAGGCGACAGCATAAGCGGCGGAACCTTTGCTTTTGCCGATAAGAACGCTGGTGCGAATAAGACGGTTATGGTAGACGGTGCAACCATCAGTGATGGCAATAACGGTGGTAACTACAATGTAAGCTACGCAAGTAACACAACCAGCACCATCAACAAGGCAGACCTGACCTTAACGGCGGCAGATGTGACGAAGACTTATGATGGAACCACGGTTGTAGCTGATGGAGTGCTGCAGGTCAAATCCGGTACCCTTTACGCTGGCGACAGCATAAGCGGCGGAACCTTTGCATTTGCGGATAAGAATGCAGGTACTAACAAGACTGTTACGGTAGCTGGTGCAACTGTCAATGATGGTAATAGTGGTGGCAATTACAACGTAAGCTATGTAAGTAACACGACCAGCACCATCAACAAGGCAGATTTGACCCTGACGGCAGCAGACGTGACGAAGGAGTATGATGGAACGACGACTGTGACTAATGGCGAGTTGCAGGTAAAAGCCGGTACAGTATTTGCAGGAGATAGTGTAAGTGGTGGAACCTTCTCCTTTGCGGATAAGAATGCCGGTGCGAATAAGACCGTCACGGTAGACGGTGCAACCATCAGTGATGGCAATAATGGCGGCAACTATAATGTAACCTATGCGGATAACACCACCAGCACCATAACGCGCAAGGCGCTGGTTCTGGTGGCCGATGCGGCAAGTATTCAGGAGGGGGATGCAAAGCCGACTGCACTTACGGGAACGGTGACTGGTTTTGTACCTGGTGAGAATATCGGCGGCAGTGACAATCTGCTCTTTACGCTGTCCGAGCCTTCGGCAACTGCGGTGGGCAGCTATGGTATCGCAGGTTCAATTAATGGCAGTACTAGTGGGGAGTATGGTTTGAACTATACGTTCAGCAATGATGCTGCCAATGCTACGGCTTTCACGATTACGCCCAAGCCTGTTGTCTCCAAGGGGGACCCTGTTGCAATGTGGCTGGCATCAGTCAATCTCAGGTTAAAGGATATTCTGGGAGCTATTCAGCAGGGCGCGGAAAATAAAAATGGTGCAGAGGCGGTGATTGCCAATGAGCAGCGGGCCACTGGCGGCAGAGAACAGCTTTCCGTGGAAGGGGCTGGGGTGAATCTGCCGGGTACCATGGCAGCCTATAAAGTAATGGAGAAGATGCAGGCAGAGCAGAACAATAAAAAGAAAAAACAGAGCAGAAAAAAAGCATAACAAAGTATCTCTTTCCGCAGAATGAATGTCCGGTTGAGTTGAGGAGGCAGTCTTTTTAGGCGTGTCTCCTCTTTGTTTTGTCTAAAGGATTTTATGGCCTGGCAGGATTTTGTTTTAAGGTGGTAGAATATGTCATAGTGGTTATTGGATATAGAGAGAAAGAAGAGATATAGCACATGCAAAAGATATATTTAGCAAATGCAACACTTATGGCAAGCATATTCAGCCTGATTCCCTTCACCGCAGGGGCAGCTCCCGCCGTGCCAGCGCCGGGGGAAAGCTTTGAATCTCAGGAGGTAAAACCCGCTGAGGGTATTGAAAATACTACGCCAAAGGCGGAACAAACAGCCACGGAACTGCGTTTTACCCTTACTGGCATTACCGTAGAGCACGAGGATATGAAGCTGTCTGACGAAGCCTTGGACAAACGCCTTAAGGATTATATTGACAAGGAAATCGGCGAAAAAGAGCTGAATGCGGCTATAAACTCCGTCACTGAATACGCCCGGACGCATGGTTATCCCGCAGCCTCCGCCTACATACCCGATCAGACCGCCGTAGACGGAAAACTTACGGTGAAAATCGAACCGGGACGGTATGGCAGGATAAAACTGGAAAACAGCAGCAGGCTTAATTCCAAATTAGCAGCAGGAATCATGTCCGGACTGCACGAGGGAGAAATCATCAGAACCAACAGTCTGGAAACGGCCCTTTACAATCTGCGTGACCTAAATGGCGTAGACACGGTGGGGATACTAAGTCCCGGCGAAGCGCAGGGCACCAGCGACCTTACGGTGAAGATAGCTGACAGCAAACAGACTTCTGTGATACTTTACGCCGAAAACTACGGCAGTAAATCAGCTGGGCGTTATCGTTATGGTATACAGGGAGACTACAATAACCCTTTGGGTACCGGTGGTAAATTCACATTGGGCTATCTTCTCTCCAATCAGAAACAGCGTAACTATAACGTAAGCTACGAAATGCATTTGGGGCATAGTGCCACTAAAGTGGGCATAGGATATTCTCACGCGGACTACGAATTGGGAAGTGTATTTAGTGCTTTGGGGGCAAAAGGCACGGCTGACACTTACAGCTTCTATGGACGCACACCTCTCCTGAACACATCGAATAATGTCCTCAACTTGATTTATGGTTACAACTATCGTGATATTACGGACAAACTAGCCAATTATAATATCTCTTGGGAAAAACATAGTCACGCCTTTAATCTGGGGCTTGATGGCTTGCTGCGCTCTACAGGTAACGTCCTTACCTACAATGTGGGTATGACCACGGGGACGCTGGTGCCTGACTCAGATACAGCAAGAATGCAGGCTGCAGGTGGTGGCACCGAGGGGCGCTTCACGAAAGGGACCTTTGAAGTCACCGGTGTCCATGCTTTTGAGCCGCATTTTGATGTGATGCTGAAGCTCTCCGGGCAGAAAGCTGCCAGCAACTTGGACAGCAGTGAACACATATATTTGGGCGGTGCCAAGGGCGTGCGGGCTTACCCGCAGGGCGAAGCTTCCGGTGATGAGGGCATTCTTGGCACTCTGGAATTGCGTTATCACACCAAGGTCAAGGGGCTGACTTTGTCCACCTATTTTGACGCAGGCCATGTCAATATCAGCAAAAACGGAACGGATGGAAATATGACTCTTAAAGGCTGGGGCATAGGCGTTACCTATATAAAGCCCAATAACTGGTTCGCAAGGTTTGACTATGCAAGGCGTATCGGTTCTGATGAACTGATGAGCGCAGACGCTAAGAGCCGCCAAAGAATGTGGTTCTTGGCTGGGGTGATGTTCTGAATTCATCAAAAAAGAGACTGTCGCGCAGAATTTTATCTGGCGATAGTCTCTTTTGGCATTTATACTTCGCCCTCGTCCATGATGCCCAGCTTCCGCTTCCAGTAGCGGGAGTAGATGGCGCCCAGCGGGTTATGGGCAAGTAACCTGTCCTTTACCACCAAGGTAGTGACAGGGCCGGGGCAGGCGGAATTGAACAGGGTATCGTGGCCCACGCAAAGACCGCAGGAGATAAAGAGTTCTGTGCCCTTGTCGGCTAGAATCTTAGCCTGCATCTTGGGATTGCACATGGCTTCGTGTTCGAGCTCGGGCTTAACCTGCTTGAGGCCGAGTTCCTTCTTGTTGAAGCTGCAGTTCTTGCAGCAGACACTGTAAAATTCAAAACCCTGCTGCTGATAGTAGCGGGCGATATACTTTGCTTCCGCGTTCAGTCCGATGCAGAAGGCCATGCCCAGTTTTTTATAGCCCATGGCTTTGGCAAATTCTGCCGTTTCCTGCAGGCGGGTGATATTGCTGTAGAAGGTGCCCTCCACATAAGCGGCGGCCTTCATAATCTGCCGTTCCTCCTCATTGTAGGCAGCAAGAATGGTTTCCTTGTCAAACCCGGTACAATTTACGCCCTTGGTATAGCAGGCATGCGTCTTGCAGTTGGCACAATCGGCGTTCATAGGTAAAACCTCCTGTTTTCTGATGTTTTCATTATAGCGCGGGAAAAAGTAATCTTCAAGGCAGGCGCTGCCCAAATAAATTTAAGAAACACCTCCCTGCTTACGATATATTCAGCAGGGAGGTGTCTTTATGAAAGTGGCAGATAGCATGGAAATCTCTGCAGGCATGACCAATATAGAGCGGGCAAGAGCAGAAGGCTCCGATGCTTTCAAGAAACTGTTTTCCGGGATGGTTCAGGAGCGGGTGGAAAGCCTCACGGAAACGCTCGAAGAAATGAATGCCCGCCAACAGGAAATAAAGCAGCTCAAAGAGCAGCAGCATTTTACCGAAACCATTCGTCACATACTGCCCGATGGCAGTATTCTCGTGCGGGAATACGTGGATGGCAAGCTGGACAGCTGCTACCGCAAGCGCCCTCATCTAAAGGATGTGCCGGACGAAAGCAAGCCCCTGCCCCGGGCGGCAGACGGCACGGTTCTAGAGGCGCAGATAAAAATGAAACAGGTACCTGCTGTGCGTATCTTTGAAGATATTGGCTAAAATTAGAGCCTGGCAAGTTTTATTTGACTTGTCAGGCTCTAATTTTTTTATATCGTTTTTGACTTGTCAAAAGCTGACTGGTCAGAAATTGACTTGTCAGCCGGGGGTGGGACGAGCAGCAGGAAGCAGGCCAGAATATCGTCTACCTGAGAGGATTTTGCCACGCCGGTTTTGCACCAGAAGGCGAAGTGCTCGCAGTTGTTGAGCAGCAGGCTGTATCCCTGTTCGCCAAGCTTGCTGCGGGCCCTATCGATGGTTTCCTGGGGCGAAAATGAGGTGATTTCGCCGTCAAATACCCGTTGGATAATCCAGTCAAAGAGGTGAGTGTCTGCTGTCGGGCCAATGCCGTTCAATACATATAAGGTATCGCTGTCTGACATGAACTCTGCCAGTGTGGTTTCCGTGATAATGCCGTCGCTGAGCAGGGGATGGTGTTCCTTGTGATAATGGATAACCTGCTCATTGCCTGTATAGATGCCAAAATGGCGGTAGCCCTTGCGCTTGACATAGACGATATCACCGGTGTTAGCTGTTATCATAAGGAACATCCTCCCCATAGCTTGCGCGTATTTATTTGCCAATCATCATGCTGATGATTTCCTTGTCGGTTTCTTTCATGCCGATGCGTCCGAGGCGGCTGATGTTGCGGATGGTGTTTTCCACGCCCTTTTCGACGAGGCCGTCACCGCCGTAGAACTGCTGGCCGTTGCGGTACATCTCAAAGCCTAGGATACCCGCATCCACGGCAGCAGAAATCTTGGCGGCACAGGAGGCCTTGGCGCCGTCACAGACAATGCCGGAGGTGATGGCCAGCGCATTGACGATGGTGTGGATGACGGATTTGTAGTCGCCGCTGCAGAGCCAGGCAATGCCGGCACCAGCCCCGGCTCCGGCGCTGACGGCACCGCAGTAGGCAGACAGGCGGCCAATGCCTTCCTTTTCGTGGAGGGTAACGAGATTGGCCAGCACGAGGGCGCGATAGAGTTTTTCTTTATCCGCGCCTAATTCCTTGGCGTATTCAATGACGGGCAGGGAAACGGTCATGCCCTGATTGCCGCTGCCGGAGTTGATGACGACCGGCAGTTCGCAGCCGTTCATGCGAGCATCGGAACCGGCGGCAGCCTTGGCTCTGGCCCGGATATGGACGGAGTTTCCGTAGGCTTTTAAGAGGGTCTTGCCGATATTGGCGCCGTAGTCGCTTTTGAGGCCTTCTTCGGCAATGGCCGTGTTATAGGCAATTTGGCGGTCGATAATCTCCTGCACATCGGCCAAATCGCAGCTCATGGCAAAGTCGTAGATATTTTCAATGGTCAGGCATTCGTAGTCCGGCTTGCCCGTGTCCACGGTGTTTACGATTTCCTTTTCGAGAAGGACCTGGTCGTTGCGGGTGATTTTGACGATATTGGTGTGCTCATTGACCACCTGAACTTCCACCGTATCTGCGCCTTTGCTGGCCGTGACGATAATATCGAGTACATGGTCGGACTCGGCAAACTCTACGCGCAGTTCCGTCTGCTTCATGTAATCTGCGAGCTTGGCCTTGTCTTCATCCTTGGCATGGGCGATGACTTCGAGGCCTGCTTCTTCGTCCCCGGCCACAATGCCAATGGCAGCAGCCGCTTCAATGCCTTTGCGGCCGCCGGTGTTAGGCACGATAACGCTCTTGACGTTCTTGATGATGTTGCCGCTGGCGGCGATGGTGACCTTGTCCGGCAGGCAGCCTAAGACGGCTCTTGCTTTGGCAGCGCAGTAGGCAATGGCAATGGGTTCCGTGCAGCCCATTGCCGGAACCAGCTCGCGTCTGAGGATTTCAACATAGTTTCGATAGGTGGGGCAATTCTTTTCCATTAAAGTATCTCCATTCGTGTCGTTATTGTGCTGTCTTATAGCAGGTCGCTTAATTTTTTGCCATAGAAGAAGTCGTGTACCAGCTGGTGATATTCGGTCCAAAGGGGGAGAGTTTTGCAGATGCCCTTGCGGGGACATGCTGGTTCCTTGTCCGTCAGACAGGCAACCGAGGCCAATGTGCCTTCCATGAGTTCGATGATTTCGCCGACGGTGTATTCCTCGGGACGGCGGCAGAGCTTGTAACCGCCGCCTTTGCCGCTGGCTCCTGTCAGCAGACCTTCTTTTACCAAATCCTTGACGATAATTTCCAGATATTTTTTGGAAAGTTCCTGGCGGGCGGCAATATCCTTCAAGGGGATATACTTGCCATTTTCGTTTTCAGCCAAATCCAGCATAACGCGCAGGGCATAGCGCCCACGAGTGGAAATCATACCATCAGCTCCGTTCTTTCGCTATTCTTATCCACCCATTATACTGCAAGGCGAATGGGGTTGGCAACAGCGTTTTTGGCGAGCCTTTGACATGTCAGCCTTTGACTTGTCAATTTTGACTTGTCAGCTCGCAAGCTATATGCTACACTGTGAGTAAATAAATTACACAGGTGAGTATCATGGATAAGGCAAGTTATATCGCCATTGACCTCAAATCCTTCTATGCTTCCGTGGAATGTGTGGAGCGGGGGCTTGACCCGTTGACCACGAATTTGGTGGTGGCAGATGAGAGCCGGTCGGAAAAGACCATCTGCCTTGCCGCCAGCCCTGCCATCAAGCAGTATGGCGTACCGGGGCGGGCAAGGCTTTTTGAGGTGGTGCAGAAAATCAAATATGCCAACAGGCTGCGGGCGGCTAAGGCACCGGGGGGAAAACTCGTGGGCGAATCCTGCGACAGTCAGGATTTGGCAGATAATCCCCAGCTTGCCATCGGTTATATCGTGGCTGTTCCCCGCATGGCACTCTATATGAAATATAGCGGGCAGGTGTTCGGCGTGTACCTGCGTTATATCGCTCCTCATGATATTCATACGTATTCCATTGACGAGGTTTTTATCCATGTGGCGCCCTATCTTGCTACCTATAAAATGACGGCACATGAACTGGCCCGAAAGATGGTGGGGGATGTGCTGACGGAAACGAAAATTACGGCCACGGCAGGCGTGGGCAGTAATATGTATCTGGCCAAGATTGCCATGGACATCACCGCCAAGCATATGCCGCCGGACAAGGACGGCGTGCGCATTGCCGAACTCGATGAAATGCGCTATCGTCGGCAGCTCTGGGCGCATACCCCCATAACGGATTTTTGGCGGGTGGGGAGAGGCTATGCCCAGAAACTTGCGGACATGGGGCTCTACACCATGGGCGATATTGCCCGCTTTTCGCTGCAGGTCTATGGTGAAAATGAACTCTATAAGACCTTTGGGGTGAATGCAGAGCTTCTGATTGACCATGCCTGGGGATATGAACCCTGCACGATGGAGGCGGTCAAGAATTATCGGCCGACCAGCACGAGCCTCAGCAGCGGTCAGGTACTGCACGAACCTTATACCAATGAACAGGCGCGGCTGATTGTCTGGGAGATGATGGACCAGCTTATCTTTGATTTGCTGGAAAAGAAACTCGTGACCAATCAGGTGGTGCTCGATGTGGGATACGACATCGAAAACATGGCCAAGGGCTATAATGGCCCTGTCCATATCGACCATTACGGACGCAAGGTGCCCAAGGCTGCGCATGGAACCGTGAGCCTTGCGCATCATACTTCCTCGACGAAAAAACTTCTGCAGGAAACGCTGGCCCTCTATGACCGCATAACTATGCCGCAGCTTCTCGTGCGTCGCCTTACCGTGACCGTAGGCCGCCTGATTGCAGAGGACAGTCTGACCAGTCAAAAGGAAGCGGTGGTGCAATTTAATCTCTTTGACAATCTGGAGGAGAGAACCCGCCAGGAAGAAGCGAAGCAGCGCAGCGCGCAAAAGGAAAAATCCCTGCAGCATGCAATGCTGGCCCTTAGAAATAAATTTGGCAAGAACGCTGTGTTGAAGGCGGCGAACCTCAAAGAGGAGGCGCGCACCATAGCCAGAAACAGTGAGATAGGAGGACACAAGGCATGATTCCCCAGAGAACAAGTGAAGATTACGCCGATATCGTGAACCTGCCGCGGCCGGAGCCGCAGAACCATCAGCGTATGGCGCTTGCCAAGCGGGCGGCACAGTTCGCTCCCTTTGCGGCTTTGACGGGCTTTGACAAAGTGGTGGCCGAAACCATCCGTCAGCATGAAGAAAGTATTGACGATTAAAAATCTCGTTGTTGACAAAAAGAGCAAAATCCTTATAATAAATGATTAGCAAGCTAATTATTTTATGTTGGAGATAATTATGAAACGGGAAATTATACCGACCTTTGCCGAATTGGAACGGCATAAGAAGCTGGTGCCGGAGATTAATCCGGCGGCAGTCATCGCCATGCTGGGCATCAAGATGGCCAGTGAGGAGATTCAGCAGTCCATTTTGGATGTGCTGCAGCAGAGCTATCAGTTGTCCGAAGGAAAGTTCTGTGCGCTGGTGGTGCTTCATCAGTATGGCGAAAAGGGCATAGCTCCGTCAGAACTTGCGGCCAAAGTGGGAGTGACCCGGGCGACCATCAGCAATATGCTGCGGCGCATGGAACGAGACGGACTAGTGGATATCAATCCTGCCGCACAGGATGGCCGGGCCAAGGTCGTGAGCCTGACGAGAGCGGGCTGTGAATTCATGGAAGAGATTTTGCCGCCGCATTATCTGCGGGTCAGCAAATTGATGGAAAAACTGACCGAAGCCGAGCAGAAAGAACTCATTATGCTGCTGGAAAAGTTAAGTGCCTAAGGCACTTATTTTTACGTCAAAGTAGTTAGCTAGTAAACTATATAAGGGAGAGAATCGAGAATGAACACAAAAGAAAAAGCCAAGCGTACGGGCATCGTATTTATTGCCCTCCTGATTATCGGAGGACTGGTGTTGATGTATAAGGGCAATGATGCACTGGTGCTGGCCACGGAGAAGAAGGAAGGGATACTTACCGCCGAGCAGGTCAAGATGTCCTTTGATTCCGTCAGCGGGCGGCTCATCAAAGAAGCGGTGAAGGAAGGGGATTATGTTCATAAGGGCGACGTCATCATGGAACTGGACTCCACGGACACCGACCTTTCCATTGCCAAGCTCAAGACCCAGATTGCCCAGATGGAAGCGCAGATTGCCTCCACCAGCGGCACGCAGGGCATCAACTATCTGAAAGCCGATACGAGTGAAAGCCAGAACTACCGTGGCATCGACCAGCAGCAGGCGGCTTTGCAGTCGGCGAATGTCACCTTGAAGAATGCCCAGCTTGATTATAACCGCAAGGCCTCTTTGGTCGAGGCTGGCGCTATTGCTCAGTCCCAGCTGGATGATGCAGAGATGACGCTCAACGTGGCGCGGGCCAACGTGGAACAGCAGCAGCAATTATTGAACAAGCTGACTGCCGTCACCAATGGCAGCGGCACGGACTCCATTGCACAGGCGCGGATGTCTGCCGACAACATGGGCAATGATGTGGAAGCCCTGCGTCAGCAGAAAGCGGCTTTGGAAGTGCAGTTAAAGGAACTCGAAGTGGCCAAGGAACGTCTGACCCTGCGTGCTCCCGAAGATGGCAAAATCCTTAAAGTTCTGGCTAAAGAAGGGGAAATGATTTCTCCGTCCACGCCGGTGGTGCTGCTCGAAAGCAGCCGCAGCTACTACGATATTTATATCAGCGAAAAGCAGGCAGCAGGCCTCTCCGAGGGCATGGAAATTACCGGTACTACGGTAGCTGGAGAAAAGAAGGTTACGGGGACGGTACGTCTTTTGACGCAGGCTCCGGGCTTTGCGGATTTGAAGCAGTCCCGCGAAAAGGGCCAGTCTGACCTTTCGGCATTTCAGGTGCGTATCTATATTGACCCGCAGGATGGCATTATCCCGGGCATGACTATTGGGGTGAAAGACAGTGAATTCACTAAGAGATGAAATTAAGTTCCTGTTTTCTGGTCAGGGCATGCCCTATGAAAAGGTCTGCATCATGGTGGCCATGGTTATCACGCTGTTTGTGTCGGTGCTGCTCACTGGCAACATTGCCAAGGATGTTAAAGTCGTTGTTATCGATTTGGATAACTCGGCTTATACGCGAGAATTGACCAATCGCATAGATGCCTCAGAGTACATGAAGGTTACGGCGGTACTGAATACGGCGCAGGACCCCAAGGATTTATTCTATCAGGACAGGGCTTTTGCTGTGGTGTATTTCCCCAGAGGTCTGGAAAAGGATAGATATACGGGTGTGGCATCCAATATTGGCGTGTTCTACGATAACACGAACTCGGCCAATACCAGCAACATCAAAGAAGCGTTAAATGAAATCGTAGGGCTGGATAACGCGATGGCCAACGGTGATGTGGGCAGTACCAATGACAGCATTTACGGCAACGTGAGCCTTGCGACCCGTAACCTCTTTAATCCGCAGGAATCCAAGGACAACGGGGAAACGTTGGGCTTCTTGTTCTTCTTTGGTTCGATGTTCTTTACCTTTGCAACCATTGGTATGATACCGCGTCTTAGGCTTACACATCAGCTGGATAAAGTTCTGCTTGAGGGCACGCCCTGGGATTTATTGGCAAGACTCATTCCCTATGGCTGCTGTCTGATGGTTTCCTGGGTGCTGGGATTAGCGGTACTCCGGGTATGGGGGGATTTGACCTTTTCGGGAAATCTCTTTACCTTTATCTTCGTGCAGATATTTTATATTTTCACAGTGGGCACCTTGTCCTTGATGTTTGGCTGGACGGCAGCCAACCCCGGTATTGCATCAAGCCGTATGATTCTCTTTATTCCTGGCGGTTTTATTCTGGGGGGCGGTGCTGGTCCGACTACCTTCTTTGCGGATTGGGTGGTAAAGTTTAGCCATGTATTCCCGCTTACCTGGGAATTTCATTTTGAACGGGATATCATTGCCAGGGGGGCAGGCTTTGCTGATATTACCCAGACCTTTGGCGCATTTCTTGTCTATATGGGGATTGTGGGCATCCTGTTCTGCCTGCGGTTCAATGCTTCCCGCAAGGAACTTTTAGCCAGACAGGCAGCTGAAGAACGTCAGCATAAGCAGATGGCAGCGCTGGCGCAGGAACTGGCAGATAGGGGATGATGTTGTGGAAAAGATGGAATTGACAAGTCAAATGGATACGGCCGCGCTGATTGAGGAAATCAAAACGCGGCCGCAGCAGGCGATAAAGTGTGACCGCATTCTTCTGCCCACGGACGGTTCCGGGCAGGCCTTTAAGGCCGTCAAGGAGGCCGTTCAGCTCGCGGCTGCGACCAAGGCGGAAATCACCTTGCTGATGGTGGTGGACTACAATCAGAATGTGGCGGCTTTTGAACAGGTCAGTCTCAGCGGTTATGTGCCGGCGGAACTAAAAATTGCCGCCTATCAATTCCTGGCAGACCTCATGCACGTAATCCCAAGTGATGTTCACGCTCATACCCGCGTGGAAGTGGGCAATCCCGGCGAGGTTATCTTAAGTGTGGCCGAGGAAGAGGAAAGCGATATGATTGTCATGGGGACGCATGGTTTCGGCACCTTCCGCAGCCTGCTGATGGGCAGCGTGTCCAGTTTCGTCACCCAGCATGCAGATTGTCCCGTGCTGCTGTGCAAGGGAATGCCGGAAGAATCTTAACGAGTCAAAAGCTGTGTCAGAATGCAAGTGCATTTTGTCACAGCTTTTTTGTGCTATGTATTCCTCTGATTATTCTGTCGTTGGATGTATTGTGAACAGCAGGATTTATGACTTGAATCGCGAATATTGCGAATAAGGGAGAGACTGACGAATTGGCGATGCGGATATAGCGGGGAGGGATTCTGCTTGAAGAATATACTCATACTGGTCGTAATGATTTTTGCCGCAGCGGCGGTGGGAATTTTCCTGATACAGGATAATCAAGAGGAAGCGGATATCACGGCCAATACGACCAAAGTAGGTCTTATTCTCAATGGGAGTCACGAAGACCATAATTATGTGCAGACGCATTTTGAAGCATTGCAATCCCTGCAGAAGGAGTTAAACCTCAAAATTATCTATCGGGAAAAAGTTCCCAATGAATGTTACGATGTGATTACGGACCTTATCGAAAAGGAAGATTGTAAAATCATTGTGGCGATTTCCTTTGGCTATGGCCCGGATATGAAAAAGGCTGCGGCTAAGTATCCCCAGGTCTATTTTCTGCATGCTGCAGGAACGGGGGAAGCCGTCAATCTGTCCACGTTCTTTGGCCGGATGTATCAGGCTAGATACTTGGCTGGTATCGTAGCAGGCATGGAATCGGAAACCGGTGAGCTCGGCTATATCGCCGCATTTCCTATCCCCGAGACAATCCGTGGGATTAACGCTTTTACGCTAGGCGCACGCAGTGTCCGGCCGGATGCCAAAGTTTACGTGCGTTATAGTAACTCGTGGACGGCAGATGAACCAGCCGGTCTTGAGTGTCAGAAACTTCTGGATAGTCATCCGATTGACGTGCTCTTTATGCATACGGACTCCATAATGCCGCACAAAATCGCAGAAAGCCGCGGCATAAAATCCATTGGCTGCAATAAGGATAACCGGGATTTATTTTCCAGTAAATATTTAACGGCCAGTGAGTGGAACTGGCAAGGATATTATCGTCAGCAGATACTGAACTGCCTGCGGGGGAAATTCCATGGCAAGCATACATGGCTGGGCATGGAAGAGGGCATTGTAAAACTGGCCGATTTTTCGCCGCTGGTAAAGGATAGGACAAAGGCTGCAGTAGGAGCAGCCAGGGAAAAATTTCTCAGCCGTGAGTTTGATGTCTTTTATGGACCAATCCGGGATAATCAGGGGAATCTTCGTCTGGCGACAGGTGAATCCATGTCGGACTATACGCTGCTGAACACATTGGATTGGTATGTGGAGGGTGTTATCGTTGAATACTAATAACTCGAAAGCACGTTATGTTCCTGCTTTGTTAGTGATTCTCACGGTGGCGGCAATCATCTTCGTGATACAGAGTTTTCGCATTCCCACCGAGACACAAAATACTACGGTAGGCGTTGTTCTGATTGGCTCGTGGGCGGATAAAGCTTGGAATGAAAGCCACTACAAAGGGTTGCAAAAAGCCTGCGATGCATATAATTGCAAATTGTTAGGCCGCGAATATGTTGCGGATAGTGGCGATGCGGGAACGTTCTATGATGCGGTAGAGGGATTGATAAAAGATGGGGCTAATGTGATTTTTCTGACCAGCTTTGGTTATGGGACCTATGTGGATAAAATTGCTGCGAAATATCCCGATGTAGCATTTTTTACCATCTCCGGTCATGGCAAGGCGAATAATTGCACGTCTTATTTTGCCCGCCTTTATCAGGTTCGTTATCTGGCAGGACTGGTGGCAGGAGCCGCCACGAAGACGGGGGTGCTTGGCTATGTGGCCGCAATGCCCAATTCGCAGACCAACCGCGGAATTAACGCCTATGCGCTGGGGATGCGCAGGGCAAATCCTCAGGCCAAACTGTTGGTTCATTTTACCGGCAGCTGGGATAACAGAAATATGGAAATGGATAGTGTGGTTAAACTGGCGGCCGCAGGGGCAGATGTGATTACCTACCATGAGGATAAACCAAATGCTATCGAAAAGGCAGAAATGATGGGCCTCTATACTATCGGCTATGGTTCGACGCAGGCGAACTATTCGCAGCGTTATCTGACCGCCGCGTTATATGACTGGGATGCCGTTTATCAGAAGGTGTTGTCCGATTACATTAGTGGCCGGGTGACGTCAACGAAAGATTATTGGCTGGACCTGTCAGAAGGCGGCGTCAAATTGGATAAGCTGTCCCCGTTGGTAGAACCGGCAACGGCAGATTTGGTTGAGCTTGAGCTGCAGCGAATCAAAAAACAGGATGTGTTTTCCGGAGTGATTTATGACAATAAAGGTCAGCTTCGCTGCGATGAAGGGGAACAAATCAGTGACCAGGAGCTTTTTTATGGCATGGACTGGTTTGTCGAGGGGGTAGAAATTGATGAATAAAAATACTTCCTTTAAGGAGAAAAGGGTCACAGCCATAGTTTTGCTTGTATTCGCCGTGTTGCTGCTATTTGTAGGGGTAATGTTTAAGGATCGGATGAATGATCTGCTTATCTTGTATACCGAAAGACAGACAAAACGGCAGGCGGAGACTCTGGCCTCGCAAGCAGCGGAAAAATTGGAAACAGAGCTTGAGAATCTGGCATATATCGCCGGGAAAATCGAGGCAAATCCCGAGGAAACCGAGCGCTTGATGCCGTTGGTATTAACGGAGACAGGCGTTAAACAGGGACTGCTCACCCTCAATGGGACGGCTGTCTTTGGAAAGAAAATGTCCGTGCAGCGCTTTGAAGGCATACAGGCCTCGTTCCGCGGTTATCCGCAAATCACATTCGTGCATGGCGAAGGCCTGTTATTTACCTACCCGGTCTTTCATGGTGAGAATGTGAAGTACGTTCTCTATCGTTTTTATCCTATCAATAGTGTGATGGAACGCTTCGCCATTAGCTGCTATGACGATATTGGCAAAGTGCTTATCAGTACGCGTGAAGGGGATATCATCATTCCCTTCGCGCAAAACGACCCGGAAGATATCGAGTTTATGCAGAGTACGGAAACGAAAAAGTTTTATCGGAAAATGCACCAGGAAATGGAAGTTTCCGTTGCTTCAGCCCGCACCTTTAACTCAACTCACGGGGATATGATTATGTTTGAGGCAGAGATTCCCGGAACAGATTATCTGCTTGCAGGATTTGTGCCCAAGGCAAAGGCATCAGAGGGCATTGAAAACATCACGTTGCTGGTTGTCTATGTGTTCAGCCTGTTGATGATTTTGGTGGTTTTAGGTGCGGTGTTCCTGATTCGGGCACAGCTAAAAATCCGGGAGAGCGCAGAACTCATGGAGGCCAAGGCGATGGCAGAAGAAGCCTCGCGGGCGAAAAGCGATTTTCTGGCCAACATGTCCCATGAGATTCGGACGCCAATCAATGCCGTTATCGGCATGAATGAAATGATTTTGCGGGAAGGCAAAGATGAAAACATCCTCTATTATGCCGAGAATATAAGGAATGCTGGCAGAACTCTGTTGGAACTTGTGAATCAAATTCTCGATTTTTCTAAAATTGAAGCAGGAAAAATCGAAATCATTCTCGTAAATTATTATATGGCCTCTGTGCTAAATGACCTGGTGAATATGTTGCAGCCACGGGTGAAGGAAAAAGGGTTGGCGCTCGAATTGGGCTTTGATGAAAGTATGCCGAGCCAGCTTTATGGTGATGAGGTGCGCATTAAGCAGATTATTACCAACATCCTGACTAACGCCGTGAAATATACGGAGACAGGAAGCGTGACCTTCTTTGTCGGCTATGAGCCGGTTACGGATGACCCCGACAGCATATATTTGCGCGTGGCCGTGCAAGATACCGGGATTGGCATCAAAGAGGAGGATATGTCCAAGCTCTTTACGGAATTTGAGCGTATTGAAGAAAAACGCAATCGCAATATCGAAGGTACAGGCCTGGGGATGGCTATCACCCAGAATTTACTGAATAAGATGGGCAGTACCTTGCAGGTGGACAGCACCTATGGCTACGGCTCGACGTTTAGTTTTGTACTCAAGCAGAAAGTCGTGAGCTGGGAGCCGTTAGGGAACTATGAAGAGTCTTATCATGCCCAAGCGAAGAGTCAGCGTGGCTATCAGGGAAAATTTACAGCGCCTGATGCGCATGTGCTCGTGGTGGATGATAACCGCATGAATTTGGTGGTATTCCAAAATCTGGTCAAACAGATACAAGTAAAGGTCGATACGGCAGAAAGCGGTGACGCTTGTCTGGCGCTTACGCAAAAACATAGATACGACTTGATTTTTCTTGACCATATGATGCCGCATAAAGATGGTATTGAGACATTGCATGAACTCCGTGCACAGGCTGACAACCCCAATGTGGCAACCAAGGTGGTCTGTCTGACGGCTAATGCGATATCCAATGCGCGTGAGCAGTATCTAAAGGCCGGCTTTGACGATTTTCTGACGAAACCGATTGAGACGGATAAATTAGAAGGCATGTTGATGGACTATCTGCCACAGGAAAAAATCCTGGTAGATTGTTCGGAAAACACAGCGGCAGAGGAAAAACTGCCCGTGCCAGACAGTCTGGTACCGCTCCAGGATGCGGACTGGCTTGACCTCGCCACGGGTATAAAGAACAGTGGTTCAGCTGATGCGTATTTGCCGCTCCTAAAAATCTTTTATGAATCACTGGATGAAAAAGCGGATGAAATTGACGCTTTCTATGCAGCAGAAAATTGGCAGGACTATACCATTAAGGTACATGCCCTCAAAAGTTCAGCGCGTATTATTGGGGCTGCAGCCTTTGGCGAAGAGGCACAACAGCTCGAAAATGCGGGCAAGAGTGGCGATATCGACTACATTCGCAGCCACCATGCGGAATTTATCGCCAAGTACCGCAGCTTCAAGGCCCCGCTGGCGGAAGTTTTTGCCACAGCGGCGGATGAAGATAAGCCTTTGGCCGATATGGATTTATTGACCAGTGCCTATGAAGAAATCAGCATAGCTGCAAAGGAAATGGATTGTGACAGACTGGAGGAAATCTTTAGCGAGATGAATGATTATCGTGTTGCCGGCAGTGAGGAGGAGAAGTGGAAACAGCTCAAGGCGGCAGCTGAACAGTTTGATTATGAGAAAATTATCGAGGTACTAGGGAAATAGAAGCATTAAGCTGACCGCGATGGATGCTGACTGGAGGGATCTATATGAGTGAGAAAAAAATAAAAAATGTGATTATCGTTATGTGCAAATACAGTGTGGTGGTGAAGGGCATCGAGCGCAGGCTCAAGGAAATCGGCTGCAAGGTATCCATCCTCACCCAGGACAATGATAAGATGCCCAAGCTGGATAAGGAAAAGGAATCGGCTACATTTATCTTTTATCTGCCGAATGACATCATGGATGATGTCATCAAGTTTAATTGGCTGGAACATATCTACGGCAAAATCCATGAATTGGAATGTGAATGTGAAGTAATTGTCATTGGCGATAAGAGTGAGCGCGATGATTTGACGGGCAGGATTTTTGGCATGCTCCATGTGGGCTGGCTCGACAGACCTGTGAAGATGGAGGAATTGGAGCTGGCTGTGACCGACGGGATTTTCCCGGAAGTGGAAGGGAGCAACAAGAAACACATCTTAATTGTGGATGATGACCCCTCGTACGCCAAAATGGTTCGCGAGTGGCTCAAGGATGTTTATCAGGTCAGCATCGTCACAGCAGGAATACAGGCCATTACGTTTTTGGCGAAAAAAAATGTCGATATGATTCTGCTCGATTATGAGATGCCCGTGGTAGATGGTCCGCAGGTCTTTCAAATGCTCAGGCAGGAGCCATCCACGCAGGGGATTCCCGTTGTATTCCTGACTGGCGTGGGCGGGAAGGAACAGGTAGAGCGCGTATTGCAGTTGAAGCCAACGGGCTATATTCTGAAATCCACCACGAAAGACAAGCTGCTGAGCTACTTAATGAAAAAGTTGTGAATCTCCGTGGCGCAGGAGAAAAATAGGGGGAATGTCAGATAGGTGCGTTCATTTTATTGGGAGGGGGGCTATAGATGGATGAAATCATGCAAATAAACGAAGTGGTCAATCACTTTGTCTGGGGCCCTCCCGGCCTTACGCTGCTGGTGGGGACAGGTATCTATCTGACGATTTTACTCGGACTGCCTCAGCTTCGCTATTTTATTCCGGCATTAGCCGAAGTATTCAGTTTTCGCAAGAAAAGCGGTGATGATAACGCCATTTCCGCTTTTGCGGCGATGACTACAGCGCTGGCCGCGACGGTGGGAACCGGCAACGTGGCTGGCGTAGCAACCGCACTGCATCTGGGTGGACCTGGAGCACTGGTCTGGATGCTCATTTCGGCCTTTTTTGGCATGTGTACCAAATTTGCTGAAATTACGCTGGCCGTTCATTACCGACAAAAGGATGCGCAGGACGATTGGCGCGGCGGGCCAATGTATGTTCTGGAACATGGGCTCGGTGAATGGGGTGGCATATGGAAATATATCGGCAAACTCCTGGCGGTTTTGTTCGCGCTGTTTGCACTGATGGCTTCTTTGGGGATGGGGGCGGCTGTTCAGGCCAATTCCGTAGCGGAAGTTCTGTTCATGGGCTGGAATGTGGACCATCTCTACAGCGGTGTGATGATGGCGGGCGTGATCGGCCTGGTCATCATCGGCGGACTCAGCAGTCTTTCCCGTGTAGCGTTGCTCGTTGTCCCCTTTATGGTTGTTTTCTATGTGGTGGGCACCGGTATTCTGTTGCTAAGTTATGGAGCGCAGATTCCGGCGGTTATCCTCAACGCCTTCCATATGGCCTTTCACCCGGAACCTGTGGCTGTTGCAGGAGGCGTAGCAGGCTGGTGCGTTATGGACGCTGTTCAGCGGGGCGTTGCCCGCGGCGTCTTTTCCAATGAGGCTGGGATGGGCTCTGCGCCTATGGCTTATGCCACGGCGGATAGTGTTCATCCTGTTCGGACAGGCTTCTATGGAATATTTGAGGTGTTTTTGGATACCTTTGTGATCTGTACCATAACGGGGCTGGCTATTCTCGTGACCGGTACAATGACGTACTTTCCGGAACTTACGGGGGCGCAGCTCGTGCTCCAATCCTTTGAGTTTGCGCTCGGGCCGGCCGGCAAGTACATCCTTTCCTTGGGCTTGATGCTCTTTGCGTTCACGACGATATTGGGCTGGTATTGGTACGCGGAAACGGCCGTGACGTATCTGTTTGGTGTACGGTCCAAGGCCGTTATGAAACTGCTGCTGATTGTGATGATTATCTTTGGTGCTTCCGGTCTGCAGCTGACGGATGCCTCCGGCTATGAATTCCTGAACAATATCTGGAATATCTCGGACACGCTCAACGGGCTGATGGCCTTCCCAAACCTGATTGGCCTGCTGCTCCTTTCGTTGACATTGCGGCGGATTGTAAAGGATTATGAGGTGCAAAAGGAACAGGCTGTAGATACAGCGGCGAAAAAGCCTATGTCTAAGGAATGGCGGTACCTGTTGATTATATCTGCCTGTGCAGCTTTGCTGCCGTTGGCTATTATTGCCTATTACAATGGTTCGCGTGATACCGCCCACACGCAGGACGTTTCCTTGCAAACGGTAATGGACCGCGGACAGCTTGTCTTTGGCGTAGATGACACCTTCCCGCCGATGAGCTTTACCGATGAAAGCGGGGAATTTGTCGGGGTGGACATTGACCTGGCCCGTGAAATCTGCGCCCGTTTGGGCGTTAAATGCGTGGTACGTCCCATCGCTTGGAAGCATAAGGAAGAGGAACTTGCTAGCGGAAGAATTGACTGCGTGGGCAGTATGTCCGTAATTCCTCAGGCGAAAGAGCATATGAGCCTGACGGAACCTTATGTAAAAGATAATCTCGTCTTTGTCATTCGTGGTGACAGCAGTATTGTGTGGATGCATGACCTCAAGGGAAAAGTGATTGGGATGCAGGTTGGCTCCACGACATATGATGCTTTTCATGCATCGAACCTTTGTACGGACGCGGTAGTCGTTCCGCTGCCGGACAATATGGCTGTTCTCCAGCAGGTGAAGGAAAAGAAATGCGATGCCGGCCTTGTGGATTCGCTGGCCGCCTGTTACTTCATTCGATCTAATAGCGAGCGGTATTTTGTCCTTCACGACAGCCTTAGCGAAGAGGACCTGGCCTTGGGCTTTCGGAAAGAGGACAAAGAATTGAGCAACAGGGTACAAAAAATTCTTAGTGAAATGAAAGCTGACGGAACCTTAGGGAAAATTTCTCAAAAGTGGTTTGAGAGCGATATTATGATTGTCCGGTAAGCTCTGTCAGGAGGAAGAAGATGGATGCAAAACAACAAGAAAAAATGAATTCCGTCCTGAAGAGAGTAGACATGACCACGATTATCATCCTGTTTTTCCTGATGGTGGTTATGGCTTATTACGCCATGCTTCAGTCCGAAATGAAGCAGAAAATCATTGTCAATCAGGAACTGGTCGCCACCAGGTCAGCCAGTCAGATTAACGATTACCTGTCCACCGGTGTTGACATCATACGCGTGGCATCCTGTACCCTCGATGACATGATTCGCAAGGGGAAATCTCATGCGGAAATGCGCGATTATTTGCTGAATCAGTCAGGCGCCATCGAGCACATCTCGGGGGGAAATTCAATGGGCCTGTATGCGATCGTGCAGGATGATTTTCTCGATGGCACCGGGTGGACTCCCAATGCTGGTTTTGTACCCCAGGAACGCCCTTGGTATGGCGGCGCAATGGCCAACATCGGTCATGTGGCCGTTGTGGACCCTTATCTTGATGCGCAAACCCATACCATGATGATTACCTTATCCAAGTCGCTCTGTGATGTCAAAAGCGTGGCCGCGATGGATTTCTCTCTGGGGCATCTGCAGACGATAACGGAGGAACTGGCTGTCCATGGTGAATCGGATATCGAGATTGTCATGGACCGCAAGTATCAGGTGGTAGCCCATTCAGACAAGGCCGAAGTGGGGAAATGCTATCTGAATGAGGAAGGGACGTTTGGCCGGGCGCTTATCGACAAGATGCGTTCTGCCGATGAAAAGTATTTTTCGTTCCGCTTTGGTGATGCCGAGTACATTGCCTATACGATGCCGGTGGCGAACAGCTGGCAATGCGTGTCGGTCTTTGATGCGACGTCCACCTTTGCGCAGCTCAGAAGAACATTCGTGCTGACCATCTTCGTGCTGCTGCTGGTGGTTTCCATATTGATGGTCATCATGACCCGTTACGAAAAAAAGACCCGTCTGGCGCAGGAACTCAACCAGAAAGCAGAGAGTGCGGCCTTAGCCAATGAGGCGAAGTCGGCATTTTTGTCGAACATGTCTCATGAAATCCGTACACCTATCAATGCCGTGCTGGGCATGAATGAGATGATTTTGCGCGAGAGCCACGAGCCAAACGTAATCGAGTATGCCGAGAACCTTCGCAATGCGGGCAATACGCTCTTGGGGCTGATTAACGACATCCTCGACTTTTCCAAAATCGAAGCAGGAAAGCTCGAAATCATCCCTGTGGATTATGACCTTTCGTCCATGCTGAACGATTTGGTCAATATGATTCATACGCGGGCGGATGCCAAGGGCTTGACGCTTTTGCTGGATTTCGATCAGGAGACGCCCAAGCGGCTCTTTGGTGACGAAGTCCGCGTCAAGCAGGTCATTACGAATATCCTGACCAATGCAGTCAAATATACGGAAAAGGGCAGTGTGACGCTGGCTGTAGGTTTTGAGCGCATTCCTGAGGAGCCGAATGACGTAGAACTCTGTGTGACGGTCAAGGATACCGGCATCGGCATAAAGCCGGAGGATATGGAGAAGCTGTTTTCTAAGTTCGAACGCATTGAGGAAAAGCGTAACCGCAATGTGGAAGGCACGGGCCTGGGCATGGCCATCACGATAAATCTGTTGGAAAAGATGGGTTCAGCCCTGCAGGTGGAAAGCACTTACGGTGTTGGCTCGACCTTCTCCTTCAAGTTGCGGCAGCGTGTTGTCAAATGGGAGCCACTGGGCGATTACAAGGCATCTTATCAGGCGCTGCTCAAAGGGCACAAGAAATATCATGAGAAATTCACCGCTCCGGAGGCCTTGGTGCTGATGGTGGATGATAACCCCATGAATCTGACGGTGTTCAAGAGTCTCATAAAGCAGACCAAAGTGCAGGTCGATACGGCTAACGATGGTGACGAGGGACTCTTGCTGGCGCAGGATAAAAAATACGACATCATCTTCCTTGACCATATGATGCCGCGCAAGGATGGCGTGGAGACGCTGCATGAACTAAAGGAACAGGCAGACGGCCCCAATTTTAATACGCCGGTAATCTGCTTGACAGCTAACGCCATTTCCGGAGCACGGGAAGAGTATATTGAGGCTGGGTTTAATGATTATCTGACCAAGCCGATTGATACAGAGAAGCTCGAGGATATGCTGCTCGACTACCTGCCGCAGGAAAAACTCCAGGCGGCCGGGCACGAAGAAGTTAGAGGGCAAAACGAGCTGGACCTTCCAGAAAGTCTGGCACCACTCAAAGACGCTGGCTGGCTGGATTTTGCCATCGGCATCAAAAACAGCGGTTCTGTTGAGGCGTATCTGCCGTTGTTGAAGATTTTCTATGAATCTATTGACGAAATGGCGCAGGCTATCGAAGGCTTTTATGCGGATAGAAACATAAAAGACTATACCATCAAGGTGCATGCGCTTAAGAGTTCGGCAAGAATAATCGGCGCCAAAGAATTCGGTGAAGAAGCACAGCTGCTGGAAAATGCCGGCAAGGCCGGGAACATGGACTATATCCGGGCGCATCATGAAAACTTCATCGAGACGTATCGGGGATTTAAGGTTCAGTTGGCGAAAGTCTTTGAAGGAGGTCTCTTGGCGGCGGAAAATGAGAAACCCGAGGCGGATATGGAGCTTATGGAAGCAGTCTACGAAGAGCTGCTGGCCGCGGCAGAAGAAATGGATTCCGACCGTCTCGAAGAGATTATCGCCGAGATGGATGATTACCGCATCCCGGAGACGGAGGTTGAACTCTATAAAAAGATTAAACAAGCGGTCGAACACTTTGAATACGAAACCATTTTGTCCTTGCTTAATCATTAAAGGGGGAGAAGGGAGATAACTATGGGAGTTTGGATTGTTGTTGTTGATGATGATGCCATGACGCTGACATATGTAAAACGCATTTTGCGAGAGCAGGATATGCGGGTCACCTGTCTGCGTTCCGGGCGGGATCTTTTGAAATATATGGGAAAAAATACACCGGATTTGATTCTGCTGGATATACAGATGCCGGAGATGGATGGCTTTGAAACGTATCAGGCATTGCGGCGCATGGAAGAAAAAGAAGGGCGCAAACCCACGCCCATCATTTTCTTAAGTGGTATGGAGACCAGTGATGCGGAGATTCGCAGCTTTGAACAGGGCGCCGCGGATTTTATTCGCAAACCCGTTCATAAGGAAATTCTCATTCGGCGCATCTTAAATGCCGTCAAGCATACCCAGGAACTTGAACTTCTGAAAGAGGAAGCGTCTGTTGACAAGCTGACCGGTTTTTTGAATAAAGCCGCTGGAACCATGCGCTTGACGAAGCTCTGTTCGGAGCGGGCGGGCATGCTGATCATTTTGGACCTCGACAATTTCAAACTGGTCAACGATTTGTATGGCCATAATATGGGGGATAAGTTTTTAACGGCTTTTGCCGATGTTGTCCGGCGTAACATCCGCGCGCAGGATGTCATGGTGCGAATTGGCGGGGACGAGTTCATGGGATTTTTCAGCAACATGAACGATGAAGCTGCGCTGGAAAGTCTGCATCGCAGGCTCAATGATGAACTGCTCCATGAGGCCATTGCTCTGGCCGGAAAGGACTTTGAAATCCCGTTGAGCATTTCTTTGGGTGCAGTTTTGGTGCCGGAACATGGTCGGGACTATGAAATGCTTTTCCCGCTTGCCGACAGTGCTCTTTATAAGGTGAAGCAAACGGGCAAGAACGGCAGCCGCCTTTACGGTCAGGAGGGCGAAACCGATTTATCGGAAAGCAATGATATCAAAAAGGAATTTGCCCGCATCACGCAGATGGTGGAAGGCTGGCATAGAAGAGGCGGGCCCATTTCGATGGATATGGAGCAATTCTCCATAATCTATCACTTCCTGCGCCAGTTCTACAAGCGTTATGGCGGTATGATTGTGAAACTGCTGTTCATCCTGTCGGATGAAGAAAATATTGAGGCGCGCCCGTACAGTCTGTCAGACGCTGTGGAAAAATTTGACCTCTGTCTGCAGGATGCACTGCGGAAAAGCGATATGATACTTCGCTACAAGGCCAATCAGTTCTATGTGATCCTGCAGAATCTTTCGGAGGAGGATTTCCCCATTGTGTTCCGCCGCATCATGGATACATGGGAGGCCGGAGAAACGCACTCCGGTATTCATATCGAATATCTCATGGAATACGTCATCTATGAGAAAGAGTGTTATGACAAGTGACGCTGGATGTGGCTTCTAAGTCCAGCAGCGTTTTCTTCATCTCCAACCCATACGCATAGCCGGTCATCTCGCCATTGCTGCCGACAACACGGTGGCAGGGGATGAGGATGGCCAAGGGATTCGCCCCTACGGCTCGGCCTGTTGCCTGAAAGGCGCGCGGTTTTCCAATAGCCTGCGCGATGTCCTTATAGGTAACGGTCCTGCCATAGGGGATTTTTGCGATTTGTGCCCAGACTGCCTGCTGAAAGCTCGTCCCTTGGAAGGCATAGGGAACGGTAAACACCGTGCGCTTGCCGGCAAAGTATTCCTGCAGCTGGTGATAGACTTCTGCGCTAAGAGGTGTAGGCTGGCTTGCTGTATCTGCTTTCGGTACCATACCGATAAGAATGACTTTGCCATTGGCAACGCCGATTTTCAAGAGACCGAAGGGACTTTCATAAAAGGCATAGGCAGTCATAACTTCTTCCTTTCAATAGAAAATTTAACAAATCAATATAAAAGTATTATAATATAGCCTGGGATAAAGATAAATATTACAAATTATATGGGGAGGTTATTTTTGATGAAGGGTTCTATGCGGAAAATGCTTTGTCTGGGGCTTACGGCGCTGTCCATGGGGGTAATGATGCCGGGCGCAGTGTCGGCGGAAAAGGCGGCTATCACTATGCCGCAGAAGATGGCCAATGGGGAAACGGTCGAGGTATATTATCGTAAGGGCTTGCCGCTTACGGCGGCTCGTGCCCGTGCAGCCGAATTAAAACGGGAAACCATGGTGCTTAAAGCGGGTTCCATCCGCCGTGAAGGTTCCAAGCCGCTGACCTGCGATATTCTGTTTGAAAAAGATGTGCCCGTAACCCTGCGTGACGGCACGGTTATCTATACGGATATTTTCCGGCCAGTAGACGAGGAAAAACATCCGGCAATTATGGCCTGGAGTCCTTATGGCAAGGAAATCGGCGGCCAGTGGCTCGATGATG
Organism: Selenomonas ruminantium AC2024; assembly: GCF_000687995.1. Classification (NCBI taxonomy): domain Bacteria; kingdom Bacillati; phylum Bacillota; class Negativicutes; order Selenomonadales; family Selenomonadaceae; genus Pseudoselenomonas; species Pseudoselenomonas ruminantium. The sequence goes on along the minus strand of NZ_JIAC01000001.1, from coordinate 2,067,350 downwards.
TGCCGGGACGAGCGGGTGTCCCGCAGGCGGCGACTTCCGGGCTGGAAAAATTTGAAGCGCCAGACCCGGCATACTGGGTGGCGCAGGGCTATGTCATCATCAATCCCGACAGCCGCGGGGCCTATCATTCGGAGGGTAACTTAAACTATTGGGGCAGTCAGAACTCTAAAGATGGCTATGATACGATTGAGTGGGCGGCTAAGCAGCCCTGGTCAAATGGCAAAATCGGCATGTCGGGCAATTCCTGGCTGACGGTTTCGCAGTGGTTTATTGCCGGCGAACAGCCGCCGCATTTAGCGGCCATTGCGCCATGGGAAGGCTTTGTTGACCATTTCCGCGAAACAGCCAATCGCGGCGGCATTCCCAATCCCGTATTCCCAGAGGGAATCTTTGAAACCTTTGCCAGCAAGAATTACATTGAAGACCAGCCACGCATGGTCGTGACCCATACGCTCTTGGATGCCTACTGGCAGGATAAGATTGCCAAACTGCAAAATATTCACATTCCGGCTTATGTCGTGGCCAGCTTCACCAATCCGGTGCATACGCATGGTACCTTCGCCGGTTTCCGACAGATTCCCAGCCATGATAAATGGCTGCGCGTCCACAACACCAATGAATGGGCCGATTACTACCAGCCTGAACATGTGGAGGACCTGCGCAAGTTCTTTGACCATTACTTAAAAGGTGTGGCCAATGACTGGGAAAAGACACCGCGCGTGCGCCTGTCGGTTCTCGACCCCGGCCATAAAGACGTAGTGGATAGAGTCGAGCAGGAATTCCCGCTGGCTAGAACGCAGTATAAAAAGCTGTATTTGACAAGTCAAAAAACATTGGCTGGAGCAAAAGAGGCGCAGGAACAGACCATCAGCTACGATACGCAGGCCAAACAGCCGGCAGTCAACTTTGTGCTGAACTTTGATAAAGATACGGAACTTACTGGCTATATGAACCTGCATACCTATGTGGAAGCGGACGGCTCTGATGATATGGAACTGCAGGTTACGGTGCAAAAGCTCGATAAGGACGGTAAGGTTATCACTGACCCCGTGACGCATATGCCCACGGTTTCGGAAGGTTATCTGCGCGTATCCCAGCGGGCATTGGATACGCATAAATCCACGCCTGCTGAGCCGGTCTTAAAGCATACCCGTGAGGATTTACTGAAAAAGGGCGAGATTGTGCCAGTTGATATTGGCATCTGGCCCATGGGCATGAAATATCATGCCGGTGAAAAACTGCAGCTGACCATAGCAGCTTACCAGCCGCCTAAGGCCGACAGCGTACCGCCGTTTGGCATAGCGAAGATTGCCGTCCCCGCCGAGGGTTATACCTTTATGCCGGGCGAAAAAACGGCCATGAAAACTTTAGGCGGCAACCATACCGAAGTCGCCCATCCGGAGCTGGCGGTCAAGGCACCGGCAACGCGCAACAAGGGCAAACACATCATCCATGTTGGTGGCAAATATGATAGCTATCTCTTGGTACCGGTTGTGCCGGAAAAATAAATATCGTAAAGTAGATTGCGCATACGAAAAGCCGCAGGCACTAGACCTGCGGCTTTTATCATATAATTTCTTTACCTGCAAAGCTTCCCCACTGTTGAAGGCATGTGTATGTGTTATCACTTCCCCAAGTGACAAAAGTTATTATAGGCCGAGGCAATGGCAAGGACAATACCACAAAAGTATAGAATAAAAGTCTATCTACTATTTTAGTAGTAGAAGGATTTTGGGAAGGATGTATAGAATATTTTGATAAATATGGCATGCGGAGGTGAGGAAATTCTGAATAGTGGAGCTAAGGCCGTGTCGCTCTATCAGATTCTGCACAAAAGGAGAAAGGAGTATAGGAAATGAACAGGTTTTTCTTCAGGAAAGAACTGTTGGCGTTCCTGGCAGGCGTGCTGATTACGCTCTTTGTATCAGGCGCAAGTACAGTCTTTGCTAAGTCGAAGTTTTCCCAGGATGAGCTGGCATATATGCCCGCTGTAAAGCTCATAGAGCTGTTCCAAAAAGGTGAAACAACGCCTAGCGAAGTTTTGGAGGCACAGATTAGCCGTGTGAAGAAGTACAATGGCGAATACAACGTATCGCGTCGCGACTTGGTAAATGAGCTGGATACGTTCAATGCCGGCAAGGTCAATGCCATCACCTTCGACACTTTTGACGAGGCCAGGAAGCTGGCAAAGGAAGCCGATGAGCGTTACCGGAATGGCACTGCACGCAGACTGGAAGGGATTACCATCGGCGTCAAGGACGAGAATGAAGTCAAGGGCTGGCGCGTTGATGCTGCATCCCTGCTCCTGAAGGACCATGAGCCATGCACCGCTGACGGCGCCATGATTCAGAAGCTCCGCAAAGAGGGCGCGATTTTTGTTTTCCAGACGACGGTACCTGAACAGTACCTCAGCCCCATGACTTGGTCACGCCTCTACGGTGTCAGCCGCAATCCGTGGAACCTCTACTACGGTACTGGCGGGTCGTCCGGTGGTTCCGGCGCAGCGCTGGCCGCTGGCTTCTGCACGCTGGCCACTGGCTCCGATATGGGCGGCTCCATCCGCATTCCCTCTGCCATGAACGGCCTGTATGGTTTCAAACCGCCGTTTGGCCGCGTTGCCACGTCGGACAATACCTATGAAACCTTAGGACCCATGGCTCGCACTTTTGGCGACATGGCGCTCATGCAGGATGTCATTGCCGGTCCTAGCCCGGAAGTTCATTCCACGATTCGTCCCAAGCTGGACTATCCTCAGAAATACGCTTCGATTAAGGGGCAGAAGGTTGCTGTCGCTTATTGCAGAAATTGGCTGCAGGGCGGTCTGAGTCAGGAAGCCAATCACGCCATGGACTCTACGGTTGCGGCATTGAAGAAGGCTGGAGCGCAGGTTGAACTGATAGAGCTCGACGTAAGCGCCGAAAATTTCATGCCGACCTATTTCAAAGGGCTCATGTCCACAAGCATGTATGTCATCTTCGACGGTTTGGACAAGCATCGCGACAAGTTCAGCTCGTATGTGAAGAATCTGGAGGCATATGCAGGCAAGCTGACTCCGCAGGATCAGGTTAACGCAGAATTGATGTTGGCGAAGCTGCACCGGGACGTTCAGCAGAAGGTCTTTGAGAAGGGCTGCATCGCTCTGATCATGCCCACGCTGGCAACACCGCATTTCCCTGCCGATCTTGATGCGACCCCTGACAAAGCAGCCCAGGTGCGCGGGAAAACCTATTCCAGCACCAACCTCATGCTGACACCGATTTGGAATCTGGCCAGCAGATATCCGGTGGTGGCAATGCCGGTTGAACTGTCTGACAAAAACGTTCCTGTCGGTGTGCAGATTGTCAGCAATACCTATGATGACTTGAACGCTTTCCGCGTGGCATACGCTCTGTCCAAAACGATTGCTCCGCTCTATAAGGATGGGCGTTTTCCTGATTTCAGGAATGTAAAATAATACGATGGGAGAAAGCGAAGTCTTTTCGATTCCGTGGGAGGAAAATATGAGGAAAGCATTGCTGGCTGCAATTGTGGCTGTTTTGGTGATGGTGTCCATGCTTCCAGGCTCGTCAGCGAGTGCCCGGACAGTGGCAGGAGATGCTCCGGATTATTCCAGGAAAAGCTGCTGGTATCAGGTTCCGGATATCACGAAGGAAGTTGACACGTTTTACATTTACTCAACGGCGTATATCAAATCCAGTTTCAGCGAAGGTTCCCCCGATTATGCAACCCTGGATAATATTGAGATGAAAATGGGGGCGCTGGGTGAATATGTGACGAATGCCAGCGTATATGAGGAATCCACGAACGTGTTTGTGCCTTACTATCGTCAGGCAGGCTTACGCTTCGCCGGGGAGGTTGCGGCCAAAAAGGGGAACATCGATGCAGCAATTTCCGGCATTCCCTACGTCGATATAACCGCTGCGCTCGATTACTACTTCACCAAGTACAACAATGGGCGCCCCTTCATCATTGCGGGGCACAGTCAGGGTTCGGCGATGGTCAAATACGTGTTGAAGAACTACTTCAAGAAGCATCCCGACTACTACAAGCGCATGGTGGCGGCCTATGCCATAGGTTTCTCCGTCACGAAAGAAGACCTCAAGGAGAACCCGCATCTGAAGTTCGCGACCGGCGAACGCGACACGGGCGTTATTGTCAGCTGGAATACCGAAGGGAAGAAAAATGTGGAAGAGAATGCCCGCAATCGTGCGTTGCTGCCGAATGCCATCAGCATCAATCCGTTAAACTGGAAGCTCGACGAAACCTATGCGCCGGCGAGTAAAAACCTTGGCTCTTTCATGTTAAACGAAAAAGCCGCCAGGTATGAGATTAAAAACATCGGCGCAGATGCGCAGGTGAACCTCGCCCGTGGCGTAATCGTGACAAACGCCAAAGCCGCACCTATAGCCCTGACCGATTTCTTTGGGCCACAGAGTTTCCATGACGATGACTACACGTTCTATTACAATAATATTAAGGACAATGTAGCCAAACGCATTGCGGCATATAAAGCGAACCACTGATAAACAAACTACAAAAGACGGCTGAATGGTCAAATGACGTTCAGCCGTCTTTTTGTTCGCATGCATAACTGCAGGAAGAATGTTCTTTAATTGTGTACAATATTTGATAAGATGTATTAAATGTGATATAATTTTATAATCGCTTGTAAATTTTTTGAAGGAGGCCTTTTATGAACTTTTTACGCATAAGTAAGGAAGCACTGTCGCTGGCAATGGCTTATGTAGGCGTATTGGTCGGTGCGGGGCTTTCCTCCGGGCAGGATATGCTGCAGTATTTTTTGAGTTTCGGTAAAATTGGTTTGGTAGGTGTAGTCCTGCTCGGTGTACTGAATGTTGTATTCGGACGAATCATTGTGACCTTGGGTTCACATTATCAATCGAGCAACCATCAAGAAGTGTTGGAGCAGATTGCCCATCCGGTTATCAACCGCATTATTGATATCACACTCATTATTTCCTGTTTTGTGGTCGGCTTTGTCATGGTGGCTGGTGCCGGCGCCAACCTGCAGCAGCAGTTCGGTCTGCCCAGCTGGCTGGGGGCGCTTTTTTGTTCCCTGCTCGTCATTGTCATAGCCTTTTTGGATTTTGACAAGATTACCCGTGTGCTGGGTGTATTTACGCCAGTCATTGTCGTGATGATTTTAGCGGTGGCCGGTTATACCTTTATCGGTAAATCCTATGATTATGAGGCGCTTGATTTAGTAGCGGGGACCATGCAGCCGGTTATGCCTAATGTATGGCTGGCGGTAATTAACTATTTTGCCCTCTGCGCGATGAACGGCGTGTCGATGGCGTTTGTGCTGGGCGGTTCAGTGGTGCGCATTGGCGATGCGGAGAAGGGCGGCGCTTTAGGCGGCACCATTATCGGCGTGATTGTCACCTGTGCGGCCATGACGCTCTTTGCTAATCTCGATAAAATCAAAGATGCGGAAATCCCCATGCTGATGATTGTCAATCACATTCATCCCGCCTTTGCGTTTGTCTATGCGGTGGTAATCTTTGCGCTGATTTTCAATACTGCATTCAGCCTTTACTACGCTACGGCTTGCCGCTTTGCTGGGGATGACCTGGGCAAGAAGCGCAAAATCCTGATTGGGATTACAGCACTCGGTTATGTGTGCAGCTTCGGCGGCTTTACCACGCTGGTTTCCTATATGTATCCGCTGCTCGGTTATATGGGGATTTTGCTCTTGGTGGTGCTGACCGTAGCCTGGTTTGAAGAACGGGAAAACATCGTCCGGGAAAAATTCCTGCGCCGCAAGATGATGCGGCTCCTGTTCCGCAAGTATGATGATGACTATGAGTTTACGGCAAAGCACAAGAAGGATTTCCATAAGCTCGGCGAAATGTCCGCAGCTGATACAGAAGGTTTGAAACAGGATATCAAATCCTATGTAAAAGATGTGGTGGAAAACACCGATGATTTGCAGACCTACGCCGAGGAAAATCTGTCGATGAAGGGTTCGCCCTTGAAAAAAGAGGAAAAAACCAATAAATAGCCAAGCAATAACTGTGATTATATTTTGGAGGTAGGAAAGATGAAAGCAATAAGTGCAAGGGCAGAAAAAGCCGTGGAGTACAAGCACAACCGTTGCAATTGTGCGCAGGCAGTTTTGATGGCTTATGAAAAGGAACTGGGCAGGCCTGCAGAGGATATTCTGGCCATGGGCTCCGGCTTTGGCTCGGGTATGGGCGGCATGGAAGGAACCTGCGGCGCGTTATGTGGAGCGGTCATGGCAGTGGGCCTGCTCAATAAATCCGATACGCCCAGCAAGATGATTGCGAAAGATATGCTGCAGGATTTCAAGGAAATGTCCGGCGGGGCGACAATCTGCCGCGACTTAAAGGGCATAGGCACCGGGAAAGTGCTCTGCGCCTGTGATGATTGTGTGCGTCACGGCGTGTTGGTGTTGGAAAAGAAATTGGCAGGCATTAATGGCTGAGCCAGGTGAAATATTCTCTGATAGGAAAAGTCCGCTGACGAAATTCAGCGGACTTTTTCCTATCAATTGCAGTTGGTTTGGGAGTTCGTGGTAAAGGTATTTTGTTCATACGTAGTTTGGGGCCAGACAGGGAAGTAATTTTTCTGTTTTCCGCTAAACGACCCCTTCGCAAAGTAGAGCTGTCTAGCTACTCGCGCCGGGCAGGCCAACGGCGCTGCTTTCAGCGTATTTGCTTAGCTGATTTCTACCGGGGCCGGCCTTCACTGCGTTCAGGCAGTCGCTCCCTACAGAAAAATCACTCCCCCGTCCGTCCCAAGTTACGCCCTATACTATTGCCACGAACTCGTCTCTCCCGTAACAAGAACATCGATGTACTTGTTGCTTATCATCGAGGGAAAATACATTTTATGCGGACGCTGCTTAGGGCGGAGGTGGTGATGCTTTTCGCCGTGGAACGACTGTCCGAACGAAGTGAGGACTGGCCCACAAACAAAAAGTTCCTAGAAGTTGAGTTGAACATACGCGCCGCCGGTCTTGCCCGGCGCAGGTAACTAAAAAGCCCATACACTTGCTTGTGGGTCATTTAGTGCAACGGCGAAAAGTATTACCACCTCCGCCCAAACTGAGCTGTAACAAAAAATTTCAGCACGTACTGGCAAACTGCAATTTATCTTTAAGGCGCAAACAGGATTTTATATTGGCAGGGCGAAATAAAGTCATATACAAGTCACATAGGGAGAATAAAATTAAGGCGAATAATTGATTTTCTATGTGAAGGGGGCGGCTTATGTTTTCAATATTAGTAGCGGAGGATGACCGCAATCTCAACCGCATGATTTGCGCGAAGCTTAAACAGGAGCAGTATCACGTCTTTTCGGCCTATGATGGGCAGGAGGCGCTCGATATTATGGAGCGGGAGCATATTGACCTCGTTATCAGTGATGTGATGATGCCCCGTATGGACGGTTTGGAGCTGACGAGTGCCCTGCGCGGGGCGAAAATGGATTTGCCCATCTTAATCATCACGGCCAAGGGGCAGATGGAGGATATGGAGAAAGGTTTCCGCGCGGGGACGGATGACTATATGGTAAAGCCCATTCAGCTGAGGGAACTCATGCTGCGGGTCGGGGCATTGTTGCGGCGGGCGCAGCTGATGAGTGAAAAACGGCTGACCATCCGCGGTACGGTGCTTGATTATGCGTCGTTGACGGTACAGACAGGCGAGCAGACCGATACTTTGCCGCCCAAGGAGTTTTATTTGCTGTTTAAGCTGCTCAATCAACCGGGGAAGATTTTTACCCGGCAGGAGCTGTTAGACGAGATTTGGGGCGTGGACAAGGACACGGACAGCCGCAATGTGGATGCCCATATCAAGAAACTGCGTCACCGCTTTGCCGACAATCCCGACTTCGCCATTGAAACCGTGCGAGGGTTGGGCTATAAGGCAGTGTTTAAGGAAGAACCATCATGAAGAAACAATTTGTTTTGCCCCTGCGGCTCTATCACAGCCTGACCACCTTACTCACACTGGCCTTTTGCTGTGGCGTGTCCAGTCTGCTGGTTTATCTGTTGGACAGCCTGACGGGGCTGCAATTGGAACTGCCGGCGGCACTCATTATCTGCAGTCTGCTCACAATTGTTTCCGGGGCGTTGCTATTGGCTTGGGAAGCCGGTTTTTACATCCGTCCGGCACAGTCGGTGGCAGAGGCTACGGGGCGTATCGCCAAGGGAGATTTTGCCGTGCGTGTGCCGCATCTGGAAAATCTGGTCAGTACGGAGGAAGGCGTGCAGCTGATTGAGAATTTCAACCGCATGGCCAAGGAACTGCAAAGCATTGACCATATGCAAAAGGGGTTTACCGGCAGCGTATCCCATGAATTCAAGACGCCGCTTTCGTCCATTGTCGGCTTTTCGGAAATCCTGCTCGAAGGCGGGTTAAGCGAGGAGGAGCGGCGGGAGTATACGGGGCTTGTCCATGAGGAGGCCCTAAGGCTTTCGCGGCTGGCGGAAAATCTTTTGCGTTTATCGCGGCTTGATGCACAGGCCATTGTCATGCGCCATGAAAATATAGCTGTGGATGAACAGATACGGCAGTGTGTGATTCTACTGGCCGAGCGCTGGGAAACGAAGGATATTTCGTTTTCGTTGGATTTGCCTGCGCTATCGATTGAAAGCGACCCGGATTTGACCAAGCAGGTATGGCTGAACCTGATCGACAATGCCATCAAGTATTCGGCAAAGGGCAGCACAATTCAGATTACGGGCGAGTCTGCGCCCGGTTCTATCTGCGTGCACATCGAGGATGAAGGCATTGGCATTCCTGCCGATAAGCAGGCGCATATCTTTGAGCGGTTCTATCAATGTGACGAATCCCATCAGGAAAAAGGCCATGGTCTAGGGCTTTCCATCGTCAAGCGGATTTTGGAACTGTTGGGCGGTCAGATTGCCTGCCAAAGTCAGTCCGGCAAGGGAACGGAAATGATTGTGGCCCTGCCGCTGGATAGTGGCAAAAGCTGTTTGCTCACAATATCAGCAAAATAAAATCTTCTACAAAAAGATTGCAAAAAATCGAATAAAAGTCACATAGAGGTCACAATTGGCCTCTATAATCAAAAGCGTAGTAGATGAGGTACAGAAAGGAGATATTGATGCCAACGGAAAAGAAACGTATACAAAAGGATATCGTCATCATCGGTGCCGGCATGGCCGGCCTTACCGCTGCTCTTTATGCAGGGCGTATGAATCTGTCGGTGCTGGTGCTGGAAAACGCGCTGGTAGGCGGTCAGATTGCCAATGCTACCGGAATTGAAAATTATCCCGGGATGCCCAATGTGGCGGGCAAGGATTTAATCGCAACCGTACAGCAGCAGGCGGAGAGCTTTGGCGCTGTGGTAGACGAGTTTGACATGATTGAAAAAGTCAGTTTGCAGGAAGACCGGAAAATCGTGGAAACCGAGTCCTGCATTTACGAAGCCGGCAGCGTCATTATCGCCTCAGGCATGGAACGGCGCAAGCTGCCGCTGCCCGAAGAACGCAAATACGCTGGCAAGGGTGTACATTATTGTGAACTTTGTGACGGCCATCTGTATCAGGATAAGGTGATTGCCGTTATGGGCGGTGGCAATGCCGCTGTGGATGCAGCCAACTTCCTGACCAAATACGCCAAGAAGTTATACCTGCTGCATCGTTCTCAGTTGCGTGCCGATGAATCCGCGCAGGAAAAGCTGCGCAGCAATGAAAAAGTAGAAATCATGCTCGAAACCGATGTGACAGCTTTGAAGGGCGAAAAGCGCTTAGAAAGTGTTGAAATTTTGGATAAAGCGACTGGCGAAAAGAAAGAATTGGCCATCGATGGCATTTTCGTCAATATCGGCGTTACACCGAATACGGCGCTGTTTCAGGCGGATATCAAGCTGGCCGAAGATGGCCGCATTGCGGCAGGTGAAGATTGCCGCACCAATATCCCAGGCGTTTTCGCCGCCGGTGATGTCCGGCACAAAGAAGTACGGCAGCTGACAACAGCCGCCGCAGATGGTACGACAGCCGCAATTTTAGCGGAGAAATATTTAGCGCAAATCAGAAAGGGGAAATGAATTATGGTTAAGGTTTATTCTATCAACAACTGTCCTTGGTGTGACAAGGCAAAAAAATATCTGCAGTCACGGCAGGTGGAATACGTGGAATGCAATATCGAAATGGATGAAGCCGCTCTGGCGGAATGCAAGGCATTGACCAATGATGAGGTCGTTCCCGTGATTACCGCCGATGGCAAAGAGTTTGTACTGGGCTTTGACAAGGCAAAGATTGACGCTTTGTTAGGGCTTTAATGGATAAAATTTTTTAGACAGTAGAGGAGAATAATAATGGGTGTTTATGAATTTTCGGCAAAAACCAACAGTGGTGAGGAAAAGTCCCTCAAGGATTATGCAGGCAAGGTACTGATTATTGTCAATACCGCCAGCAAGTGCGGCTTCACTCCGCAGTACAAGGAACTGCAGGAACTTTACGATAAGTATCAGGACAAGGGCCTGGAAATCCTGGGCTTCCCCTGCAACCAGTTCGGTGCGCAGGAACCGGGCAGCAACAGCGAAGTACAGCAGTTCTGCCGCCGCAACTATGGCGTGAGCTTCCAGATTTTCGAGAAAGGCGATGTGCGCGGCGAAACCGCCCAGCCGCTCTTTAAGTATCTGACCGCAGAAAAGGGCTTCAAGGGCTTTGATGAAAACCACGAGTTTTCCGCAGTGCTGTTGGATGCTCTCAAGAAAAATTATCCGGAGTATTTGGAAGACGATGGCATTAAGTGGAACTTCACCAAGTTCCTCATTGACCGCGAAGGCAATGTAGTGGAACGCTATGAGCCGACCACGAGCCCGTCTGCTATGTCGGAAGCCATTGAAAAATTGTTGTAAGAAGAACAGCCAGCAATGTTTGTCATAACGTATTGCTGGCTGATTTTCTAGGCCGGTATTCGCCGAAGAATGAAAAGGTCACATTGAGGTCATATTACTGACTTATAATCTATGTCAGTTAGTTTTAAAAAAGAAAATAGAAATTTTTATGATGAAAATTTGCAGGTGAATATATGTCTACGAAAATTTATTTGAGTGAAGTTATGATGCCCAGCCAGACAAATCCCAGTGGAAATGTGCATGGCGGTGAACTCATGAAAATGATGGATTCCACGGCTTATGCCGCTGCTCGGAAGTTTTGCCGCTCCAATGTAGTGACAGCCCGGGTGGATGAATTGGAATTCCATACCCCGATTCTCATTGGTGACTTGGTGACGTGTACGGCAGAGGTTATTTATGTAGGCCATACTTCTATGGAAGTAGCGGTAAATGTGGAGGTAGAGGTGCTGGAGGCTGAGCAGGGCCCTCAGCATGCGTTATCCGCTTATTTTACCATGGTTGCATTAGACCGCAATGGCCGCCCTATGACGGTGCCAAAATTGGAATTGGAAACCGAAGAAGCCAAGGCGGCCTTTGAAGCGGCTAGAAAGCGTCATGAACTATATCATGAGCGGAAAAAACAGCGGCAGCAGACGATGACAAAGACCGCTAAAAAGTCACATTGAAATCACAATAGTGGCTTATAATTTACAATGCTGATTTACAATATATTTTTAAAGGAGAGATAGACATGAGCTTACATGGTATTACGAAGGGGACCCCGTTGGAAAAAATGGCAGAAATGATGGCTTTGGGCGAAGCTAAGGGCACGATGATGTATTATACGCTGGCGCGCCTTGCTAAGGAGCAGGGGCTTGATGATGTGGCCGAGCAGTTTATCGAAGCCGCTAATCAGGAAGCTGTCCATGCCGGTTTCTATGCGACAGTAAACGGCATGCTGCCCAAGGATTTCTGGCAGCTCGTGCGCGGCCTGATGAGCGCAGAAACCAGCGGTGAAAAGAAGGTCAAGGCTATGGCCGACAAATTCCGCGAGGCAGGTTTTGCGGAAGCCGCTGATGAAATGGAAATCTTTGCCAAGCAGGAAGGCCATCATGGTGTAGTATTGGCGAAAATCTTGGAAAAGCACTGCCCGGGACTTTTGGAAGCTGCCGGCAAGAAAATCTATGTCTGCTCCGTCTGCGGCTATGAGCATGTAGGCGACTTGGATGCGGAACCGGATGATTTTGCCTGCCCGCTCTGCGGCCAGCCGAAGAAAGTGTTCAAACTGAAGGATTGAGGGGACTTTTGACCATGACAGATCAGGAAGTAATTCAGGCGTTTCATATTATGTGGGATTATTTTCCCGAACCGGTGACCATCACCCAACGGAGCCGGGAAATCATTGCTGTGAATAAGAAAGCGGCAGAGCTGGGCTTGACAGCAGGGATAAAGTGTTCCTCCATCGGCAAGCCCGAAGACCACAAAGGCTGCCTGTGCAACAAGGCGATTGATGAAAATAAGTCCGTACATGTGGCCTATGAAGGCCCGCAGGGCAAAGCCTACGGCTTCTGGACGCCGATTACGGAACGTCCGGAATGGATTCTCCATTTCAGCGTAGGCCGGGTGGCAGAATATCAGGAAATCAAACGCTAAAATAATGGCCTGACAAAGTAAATCGCTTTGTTGGGCTATTTTTTAGACAGCAGGTAAAGTTTTTTCGGTATAGAAGAATATACCAGATATTTGTGTATTGTATGGGAGGATTTTGACGATGAAAAAAGTAATTGCCATAAATGGCAGCCCGCGGCGCAACGGCAATACGGCAGAACTCTTGCAGCAGGTCTTGAAGGGCGCGCAGGAGGCTGGTGCGGAAACGGAACTCATAAATCTCTACAGCCTGAACTTCAAAGGCTGTATCAGCTGTTTTTACTGCAAGCGCAAGGACAAGGAGCATGGCACCTGCGCAATGAAGGATGATTTGACGCCGGTCATCGAGCGCATCAAGGAAGCCGATGCCTTGATTATGGGCGTACCGGTCTACTTTATGAACCTTTCGTCCGGCATGAGCGCCTTTATCGAACGGCTGCTCTTTTCGAATTATATATACAGTAACGAAATTCCGACGGTCTTTCCGAAGTCCTTGCCCAATGCCTTTATCTACACCATGAATATGACGGAGGAGCATGTCAAGCAGTTTGGCATGCGGGAGAAATTTGCCGTCCATGAAGGCTTTGCGAGCAAAATACTGCGGGCGGAAACCAAGACGCTTTATGCGTACAATACGACGCAGTTTAGCGACTATGACAAATATGAGTCCTCGATATTCGACCCCAAAGCCAAAGCAGCCTATCGTGAGGAAATGTTCCCCAAGCAATGTGCAGCGGCTTATGAATTGGGGAAAAGTTTGCTTGAAAGCTAATTACTAAATGTATGGCAATGCTTTGCATTCCCGTTGACTAGTCAAAGTTTGACTGATCAACGGGATTTTTTTATAGAAAAACTTGCAAAATAGAAACCATAGCGATATGATGTTGTAGATATAAAAAATATATTTAACGGTAAATAATATATAAAAAATATATAAAGGAGATAAAAACAGTGGATTTGAAACAGCTGCATTATTTTATGACCATTGTCAATGAGCAGCAGATTACCGCCGCTGCCAAGAAGCTGAATATGACACAGCCGCCGTTGTCACATCAGATGAAGCTGCTGGAAAAGGAACTGGGTACTCAGTTGTTCAAACGTGGGTCACAGTACATTGAACTTACAGAGCCGGGCCGTTTGCTGGCACGGCGGGCCCAGCAGCTTTTGGATATGGCAGATAATACCATCCGTGAGATTGACGAGCTTAATCAAAGCCTGCAGGGAACGCTTTCAATCGGGACGATATCTTCGTCCGGCAGCATTTTGCTGAGTCCGGGAATGCAGAAATTTCATCGGGAGTACAGCAGCGTCCATTTTGAAATTCATGATGCCAATACATATCAGCTGATTGAAGAACTGGAGAAGGGCATCATTGAAATTGGCATCGTGCGCACGCCCTTCAATACCAGTCCCTTTAACTGCCAGTTCCTGAATACGGAACCGATGGCTGCGGTTATGACAGCTGAGCTGGACTGGTGCCCCAGGCAGGAAAAGATTACTGTAGAAGAACTCGACAAGCGCCCGCTGATTATCTATCGGCGCTTCCAGAACTTGCTTCAGGATGTCTTTGACCAAAAGCTGATAGAGCCGGAGATATACTGCCGCAATGATGATGCACGTACGACTATCCTTTGGGCCAATGCAGGTCTCGGAATTGGCATTGCGCCACTTTCGGCCGTGGAACTGGCTGCCCATGGTAAGCTTCATATCAAGATTATTGATGAGCCGGTACTAGAAACGCATATTGCGGCTGTCTGGCGGCGCAATACGAATCTTTCCAGAATCGGCAAAGAATTTTTGACGGCGCTTTGTGGCATGAACATTGCAACAAATGGAGAAACAAATCAGGAGGAACAATAAATGTCCCATGAAGAAATGAAATCGATGGCGTCTGCCTGTCCGAATTTTTATTGGAAGCTCTTTCAATCCACTTTTCTTATCAGTGCCTTTACGGTAGGCGGAGGCTTTGTGATTATTCCGCTGCTGCGGGCTAAGTATGTGGACGAATATGGCTGGCTGAACGACAAGGAAACTTTGAATTTGGTGTCTATCGCCCAGTCCATGCCCGGCGTGGTGGCGGTTAATGCGTCCATCATTCTGGGATACCGCATGGCCGGTATCCGCGGGGCGCTGACGGCATTATCAGCTACCATCCTGCCGCCCCTTATCACCCTGTCCGCTATTTCCTGTGCATATGATTGGTTTGCCACCAATCCCTATGTACGCTATGCCTTAAAGGGCATGCAGTGCGGGGCTACGGCGTTGATTGTCAATGTTGCGATTGACCTGTTGCAGAAGCAGTGGAAGAAAAGACTTCTTTGGCCCTTGGCGATTATTGCGGGAACTTTTGTGGCCAATTTCTTTTTTGCGGTCAACATCATGCTGCTGGTTGTGATTGACGGAATTCTGGGCTTGCTGTTCCTGCGCAGTGCGGAGTATGGGAAATAAGGAGGAAAAAGCGCATGATTTATTTGACCTTATTCTGGGAATTTGCCAAAGTCGGCATTTTCTGTGTGGGCGGCGGCTATGCTTCGATGCCGCTGATTCAGGCTGCCGTTGTGGATACTTATCGCTGGATGAGTCTCGGAGAATTTGTGGACATCTTTACTATTTCCCAGATGACGCCGGGGCCTATTGGCATTAACGCCGCCACTTTCGCGGGCATGAAAATTGCCGGGATTCCCGGTGCTGTTTGTGCGACAGTAGGCTTCTGTACACCGTCCCTTATTCTGGGAATCGTCTTGGCGAATCTCTTTTTCAAATATGGCGATATTGGGCCAATCCGTGGCATCCTCAACGGCCTGCGTCCCGCCGTGGTGGCGCTGATTGCCGCCGCTGGTATCAGCTTCGTGGTTTTGGCTCTCTGGAATGAGGAAACTCTGCCGGAAGACTTGACCACCATTGACCCGCTGGGCGTAATCATCCTGCTTGTCGCTTTGGTAGCTGTGCGCAGAAAAATCGGTGTGATAAAGCTTTTGGCTGCTACTGGTGCGGCCGGTTTAGTGTTGGGAATCATTCAGCAAAATTTGCTCGGCTAGGAAAAGCAGGTAAACTGTCAGGCGAGGGCGAATATCCTTGGTAATCGATAATGTGAGGAGGAGATTGGGTTGGGAAATAAGTGTTCTTATCTGGAACATGCGGCAGTGACCGTAGCAGATATTGAGTGGAGCCTGAAATTTTTTCAGAATGTATTGGGCATGACTGAGACAAGGCGGAAGGAAAAGGATGGCGTGCTGCAGCAGGTGTGGCTGAAAGGAGGCTTACAGCTGGTTGCGGCCCCAGAAAATCCGGCGGCAGGCAGAGGACACCATCTGGGCATTGTGGTGCAGGATTTCAAGTCTGCTTTGCAGGAAATGCTGGCCTATGAAGGAGTACATCCTATGGAGGGCAAGCCGGAAAAATGGGTGCAGCTTCCGGATGGGCTCGTGCTTGAACTGTTTCAGGAAAAGCCTGGAGCAATTGAAAAGATATTGGATATCGAAGTGAAATAAAATAAAGCCATCAATAAGGCAGATTGGTAAAATCTGTGCTTATTGATGGCTTTTGTTTATGAAAAATTACTGTTCAATGCCAGCATCATCAGCGGTGTATTCTTCCAGAGAATTTTCTCGTACCTGAATGCAGATGTAGCTGATGCCCTCATTGGCAGATGCTGCGAATTGACGGCGAGCTGCCGGGGCAATGCGCAGCCAGTCATCAGCAGAAAGCTCTACGGTCTGTCCGTCAATTACGGCAGTGCCTTTGCCAGCCGTGATGAAGTAAATTTCCTCATTTTTCTTATGGTAGTGCACAAACGGAACACCAGCTCCGGCAGGCAGATTGTTGACGCTGATTTCTGCTCCCGTCAGATTTAATTTGTCATGCAGTTCCGTTCTTGCATCATTTGCCACACTGATTTTGCTAAAATTTGCCATGTTAAATTCCTCCTAAAACATTGTAACAACATCGCTTACAATGAGATAATAACATTTCGATGATGTAATGTCAACGGTTACAATGAAAAAATTTCTAAAGTTTTCGCAGTGGAAGCCATAAAGGCATAGCAGCAGGTAAGATTGACATTTTATAAGTGATGTAATATGATAAGCTACAACATTATAGTAAGAAATAACGGTTCTTAGGAGGTTCCTTCATGCAGTTTTCGTTTCGTCTGCCGGTAGCAACGCATATATTGCTTTGTATCGAGCGGTTCAAGGATGAGTACAAGACCACATCTACTTTTTTGGCAGGCAGTGTCAATGTCAATCCCGTCATTATCCGCAAGACATTAGGCCAGCTTAAAGCTGCAGGTCTCGTGGAAGTGGCGGCTGGAGTCGGTGGGGCAAAACTTACAAAAAGCCCGAAAGACATCACCTTGTGGGATGTCTTTCAGGCTGTGGAAGAAGATGAAGACTTATTTCATTTTCAGGAGAATCCCAATCCGGCCTGTCCTGTGGGGCGGAATATTCATGGGGTTTTAGGGGAACGGCTTGAAGATGTCAGACAACATATGCTGGCTGACTTTAAGAAGGTCACCCTTGCCGATTTGTTGGAATCTATCGCAGTGAAAGAAGCAGAACAGGAGAAACGTAAATGATTGCCATAGCGGAATTAAAAACAGGTGTTATCTTCGGAGATAATAACACCTGCGAATATGTTTATATGCCGGCCAGTGAAATTGGCGTGGAAAATCCCCTGTGTGTTTACGAAAACAACGGGCAGCGCTCTGATGTAGATTTGTCGGAAGCCCTGCGACTTATCCGCGTGCGGGCCCTGCGACAGGTAAAACATCCCGTTTTGGGAAGCAGTTCCTGCTGATAAAAAGCGTGGAATCCGGCCGGATTATAAAAAGTAGCGACGGATTACCTCCAAAACGCCATTATGGTCATTGTCGCTTACGACAACATCGCAGATTTCTTTGATGGAGTCGGTGGCATTTCCCATGGCGGCAGATAGTCCGGCTATTTGCAGGATTTCCAAATCATTCGGAGCATCGCCCACGGCAACGGTGGCGGCAAGGGGGATATTCAACAGCTTGCAGAGTTCTTTGAGTCCGCTGGCTTTGGTAATGCCTGCAGGAGAGGCTTCCAGCCCCGTTTTTTCGGCCAGAACTAGGTTCATGCCAAGACCTGCAAGGCGTTGGCGGCTGCGTTCACGCGATGCCGTAGAGCGATGGTAAAGGTTGATTTTGAGGATTTCATCGGCGTGTTCTTGAACGTAACGGACTAAATCATCCTGTCTGTCACAGATGCGTTCATACATATCCTGATAGACGCGCATAGAAAAATCGTCCATATGAAAAATATCCTGCTCACGGGCGACAGAATCATGCACGGTAAGGATGTGTACCATAGCATCTTCATCAGCGGCCGCCTCCAATAAACGCTGGCACTGTTCTAAAGAGAGTGCATGCAGTGTCAAAGGTTTTTTCTGCTGAAAGTCATAAATCAGGCCGCCGCTTACCAGCAGGCCATAGTGCATGCCTTGAAAGGCGTCGCGGTAGTCAGCAAGCTCTGCCAGACCGCGTCCCGTGCCGACAACGACCTCAACACCGCGTTTCATCAGCTCTTGGATAGCCACCGTTGTTTCGCAGGGAATCTGTTTGGCAGAATTAAGCAAAGTTCCGTCCATGTCGAGGGATAGCAGTTGGTAGTTATTTTTTTGATTCATCATGTTCATCTCCGTAAGTCGCGTAATGGCTAAATTATAATCCATTTATGCTCGCTTTACCAGTTGTTCCAGTTAATAATTCCATATCTGTTGAAGGAAAAAGCAAGTATCATAGCGAATGAAACCAATGGTATTTTTACGAATAGAAAGGCGTGATATGGTGAAATCGTTCAAGAAAAAACTGTTGATTGGTGCATTGTCAGCTATGCTATGTTGCAGTTTTGTCTATGGGGCAGAGGCGGCGAGCCGTGCAGAGATTAGTCAGATAGCTGTGAACCAGATGGGAAGCAATTTTAAGTATTGGAATAAGGATGCAGCTTCTTATCAGGCTTTGACCAATTATGTGAAGGACATTACGAATAAGAACAGTAAAAATTACATTCCGGAGAAAGACCGCGTAGCGGTGTTTGATATGGATGGTACGATTCTCTGTGAGACGGCACCTTATTATCTGGGGCAAATGTTGATTGTTGACCGTACACTTCATGACAAGAACTATAAACCTAAGCTGGATGATGCGAAATTTGCGCGGCAGCTGGAGACGTGGCTCAAGGATAAGTCTGCTGTCAGCAAGCCGGGCAGCAGCAGCCCGCATTTTGCTTCGGTCTTTAGCGGCATGACGGCACCGGAATATGATGCTTATGTGAAAAACTTTATGAAAAAGCCCGTAACTGGTTTAAGCAATATGGCCTGGGGCGAGGCCTTTTATCTGCCGATGGTCGAAGTCATCAAATACTTGCAGGCCAATAAGTTCGCAGTGTATGTTGTCTCCGGCTCCGAACGTCAGCTCGTGCGCCAGCTTGTTTCGGATATGCTCACGATTCCGGAAGGAAACATCATTGGCACAGATATGGAAATTTTGGCGGCCCATCAGGGGGATACCGATGGTTTAAAATATATGTATCGTCATGATGATTATTTGGTGCGCGGCGGCTTCCAACACAAAAACCTGCAGATGAATAAGGTGACGGCCATCGCCAGAGAAATTGGCAAGCAGCCGGTGTTGGCTTTTGGTAATTCCAAAGATGATGCTAGTATGTTAAATTATGCCATCAGCGGAAACAAATACAAAAGCGCTGCCTTCTTTGTTCTCTGTGATGACCAGACACGGGAACTGGGCGATATGGATAAAGCCGAAAAATGCCGGCAGCTTGCCGCGCAAAACGGCTGGAACACCATCTCCATGCGGGATGATTTCAAGACGATATATGGTGAGAAAATAAAGCGCACGGCAGCACCGTCTCCTGCGAAAAAAGACCTTGCAGCCAAGAATAAGTCGGTAGATTATATGATTTTCGTCAATAAAACCCATAAGCTGCCAGATGATTATGAGGCAAAACTGCCGTTGATAACGGTAAAGAATTCGTTTGGCAAAGAGTTCCAGATTGAGCCGGAAACCTATCAGCATTTTGAGCAGCTGCGCACAGCACTAAAGCAAAAGGGAATTCAGATTGAACTGGATTCGGTCTATCGAAGTGTTGCCCGCCAAAAGGAAATCGTGGCCGAATTTACCCAAAAGTATGGGGCAGATTATGTGAAGAAGTATGTAGCGGTTCCGGGGTATTCCGAACATCACACGGGGCTGGCTGTCGATATCTGTCTGGTCGTGGATGGAAAGATTATTGATGATAACGACGAAATGATAGCGCAGAAGGAAATTTTTGCGCAGATACATCCATTGCTGGCGGAATATGGTTTCATCCTGCGTTATCCGCAGGGGAAAGAAAACCTCACAGGATACAGCTATGAGCCCTGGCATTTCCGCTATGTTGGCCAGGAGACAGCGAAAAAAATCAGCGCTGCGGGCTTGGTCATGGAAGAATATATGAAGTAAATATTTTATAGCAAAAGGACAGCTGTTTCGTTTCTGATACAGCTGTCCTTTTGCTTGGGTTATGCTTATGTAGATGGGGATTATGCTTTGCAAATGCTGTCTATCCAATTAGTACCGGGAAGTGTTTCGGGAGGAAAGAACATGAAGATTGTGGTGATTACCAGCAGCCCCCATCCGCAAAATGAGTCCACCTCGATTTATCTGGCAGACAGGTTCACCGAAGGGGCTAAAAGCGCCGGGCACGAAGTCTTTACCTTTGACGCGGCGCATGAAGAAACGCATCCTTGTCAGGGGTGCGACAAATGCGGCATGGATGGCCCCTGCGTGTTCAAGGATGCCATCGAAAATACGCTGATGCCCAAGATGCTGGCGGCTGACCTTATCGTGCTGACTACGCCGCTGTATTACTTTGGTATGTCGGCACAGCTAAAGATAATCGTGGATAGGTTTTATTCGCGGACGGAAAAACTGCATGGCAAGAAATCCATTATGATGGCTACGGCCTATAACAGTGCGGATTGGACGATGGAGGCACTGGCCAATCACTATGAAACCTTGGTGCGCTACATGGAATGGCAGGATGTCGGGCAGGTTTGGGCGACAGGCTGCGGCGCGCGCAGTCTGGTGGAAAAGTCGTCCTTTGCCGAGATGGCGTATAAAATAGGCGCCAATTTGTAAGCGAATATACTTGACTTGGAGTTTGCTACAAGTGCTAGAATGATAACCGATGAAATTGGTGATGAAAGGGGATAACATTATGCGAAAACTATGGATTGCCTGCTTGGGCGTGTTGATGGTTCTAGGTCTGGTGGGCTGCGGCACAGAGTCGGGCAAGACGGCAGAAAAGGCGGCACCGGCACCGGTGCAGACTACGGCACAGGCAGACAGCAAGGCACCTGCGGCTAAAGGCAAGATTCTCGTGGCGTATTTCTCGGCCACGGGCAATACCCGCACGCTCGCAGAGAATACGGCTAAAGCTCTGAATGCTGACCTCTATGAAATCCGTCCGGAAGTTCCTTATAGCAAAGAGGACTTGAACTATAATGACGAAAGCACCCGTGCTACGGTGGAACAGAAGAACGACAGCGCCCGCCCAAAACTGGCGGATAAGAATGCACCGATTGCAAACTACGATACCATCGTACTGGCATATCCCATCTGGTGGGGACAGGCACCGCGCATCATGGATACCTTCGTGGAAAGCTATGATTTCACGGGGAAGAAACTGACCGCCATCTGCACCTCCGGTGGCAGTGATATCGGCACGAGCGCCGACTATCTGCAGAAGCTGACTAAGGGTAAGGCTGAATGGAAGGCAGGCAAGCTGTTCTCTTCGCAGGCTAAAGCCGAAAAAATCAAAAGCTGGTTTAATGGTCTGGGCTTATGAATAGGTTCAAGATAAATTTTCGCATGACAGTGACGGCACTTTTGCCGTTGCTGTTTTTGCCCATTATGTGCTTTCATTATGTGCCCAAGGTACTGCATGAGGTGCTGGGCATTTTGTGGCTGCTGTTGGTGCTAATTCATGTCGGCCAGAATCGGCAATGGTTTGCTTCACTAAAACGTGGGCGCTGGACGATGCTTCGCATTATCGGTACAGTGGTTGATATGTTGCTGCTGGTCGTGCTGTTGGTAATGGTGGGCGCAGGTTCTGGGATTTCCAATCATTTGTTCAAGGATATCATGCCGCTGGATATTCAGCGTAGCATTTTGATTCATCAGCTGCATGTGTCCCTGCCGTATGCTTTGCTTATCCTGATGGGCTTGCATTGGGGCTTGCACTTCAAGGGCTGGCGGGAAAGATGGCATCTACCCTGGCCTGCTTCTAAACGAGTCAAAGCAGTATTAGCGCTCCTCATGACCGCGGGCGGGATTTATGGTTCCTTTCTTGACCGCGTGGGGGACCGCCTGCTGATGAAACACATCTTTGCTACATCGGCCACGGGTGAACCGGCTATCGTATACGTCGGCTTGCTGCTGGCCATATGGGGAATGTACTTGATATTAGGAGCGTTGCTGATAAAAATTTTCCGATTGTGGTGAATGTATTATAAAACGTCCATTTCTTATCGTCAGGCTGGCAGATGAGAAATGGACGTTTCTTTCGTGGGAAATCATTCCTCCCGGTTGGGGCATTTCTTTACCATGAGTTCTTCGTAATGTGCAATTTTGTAATCCAGCCGTTCCATGGTGGCTTTTAGCTGTTCATACTGTTCCTGAAGGCGGGCGCGCTGTTCTACAAGGATATCCTTGCGGGCTTCTTCGGTGCCTTCCTTGAAGAACAGGTCAACGTATTCAATCAGAGCTTCCACCTGCACGCCGGCACTGCGCATACATTTGGAAAATTCCACCCAGCCGCAGGCGGTTTCGTCAAAATCGCGGATGCCGTTTTCCTTGCGGGGCACATGGGGGATAAGGCCGATGCGCTCGTAGTAGCGGATGGTATCAGCAGACAAATCGTATTTTTCGCTGACTTCTTTGATGGTCATAAAATCACCTCGTTGTCATAACTTTACATTCTATTATAAGTTTAGCACTTGTAGTGAACTCAAAGTCAAGCTGTAAAAGAGGATTTTGGTGGGGAAAAGCGAATATTTCAAGAAAAAACATAGGAATGGCTGGTAATTTTTTTATAAGAGTTCTTGACTTTGAGTAAACTTCAAGTGTTACCGTAAAAAAGGAAACTAGCGAATAGCGAGTAACTTCGCTGGCATTATTGCGCGATAGCAAAGATACTTTATCAGAAAGGATGTTGGTATGAATAGAAGAACTTTTATTGCGGGCGGCTTAGGGGGACTGGCACTGCTGGCTGGCGGTATATATTTTACCAAAGGCTCCTGGTATCGTCAGACGGTCAATAGTGTGCGCAATTTGACCGGGGATTTGGATGCCCAATTTTTGCGGCAGTTGATTACAGCAGATGCTGCCCACAGCCGGACGATTATGTGGCAGGCGGAGGATGTTTTGACCAATCCGGCCATCGAATACCGCGTTAAGGGACAGACCGAAGCGCAGATGGTTGCTGCCCAGGAGGATTTTTTTACCGATGATGGAGTGAAGAACAATCAGTATCTGGCGAAACTGCAGGAACTTCAGGCCGATACGGATTATGAGTATCGTGTGGTAACGGAGGCGGCTGCCAGCGATTGGCATACGTTGCATACCTCAGGGCAGAGGGATTTTGAGTGTTTGATATTCCCCGATTCCCAGTCCAGCGATTACAGCGATTGGAAGGCCGTAGCGCAAAATGCCGCTGAGCGTAATCCGCAGGCAGCATTCTTTATCAATATGGGAGATATTGTGGACAATGGCGAAGACCATACCCAATGGCAGGCCTGGTTCCATGGCGTAAATGGCATAATTGACCGCATTCCCTTTGTACCTATGATGGGCAATCATGAAACTTATGACCAGAAATGGAAGGTGCGGCTGCCAGAGGCCTATCTCCATTACTTTGTAGTGCCGGAAAATAACAGCCGGGATTTTTCCCGCTACTATTATTCCTTTGACTATGGTGAGGTGCATTTCATGGTGCTTAACAGTCAGTGGGATGAAACGGAGGACTTCAAGCCGGGACTGATGGCAGAACAGCTGAACTGGCTGCGGGAAGATGCCAGTAGAAGCCGCAAAAAGTGGAAAATCGTGCTGGTGCATAAGGATGTCTTGCAATACCGTATCCACAAACGCCCGGAACGGCAGGAAGGAATTTCTGAGGTCGGTAAGAAATTTATGCCCTTGTTTGATGAACTGGGCATTGATATTGTCTTTTCTGCACATCTGCATACATATCGCAACCGGGGACACATTAAAAACTTTAAGCGGGACAGTCAGGGGCCTCTCTATATCCTGACGGGCGTGGCCGGCAATGTCCGCTATCCCGGGTTATGGATTGACCATAAGCTCGATGAGGTCGTGGCTCCCCAGCCGGAAACAGACAATTATCTCACCATGCAGGTGACGGATAAAGAGATAACAGTCAAATGTTTCCTGCCGAACGGACAGGAGATCGACCGTGCGACGGTGCGCAAGAGTGCTGCTTCTTAAAGCCAGTACTCATCGTCAATAAATCTGCATGCAATAAATTCTCCTATAAAAAATTCCCTTGCAATGTCTTAGGACAGGCAAGGGATTTTTTTGGTGTTAGGCGTTAAATTTTTCTTGCAGTGCGGCAAGGAATGCTTGGGAGGCCTTGGAGAATACCTGATTTTTCTTCCAGACGATAGATGGTTCGGTGAAAATAGCAGGTTCTAACGGGCGGGTGCAGAGACTGGTGCCGGTGGTGTTGATGAGTTGGTCAAAGGAGATGGCATAGCCCATGCCCTCTTTGACCATCAGGGTAGCATTATAGAGCAGGGTGTAGGAGCCGGCGATATGGAGTTCTTCCAATGGTTTTTGCAACCAGTTGAGCAGTTCATCGCCATGCGTGCTGAGGGAGAGTGCCTGCCGCGAAAAGAGCAGGGGGCGGTGCCAGAGGTCACTAGCTTTGATGTTATCCTGTTTTGCTAGTTCATCATCTTTGCGCAGGAACAACACCCATTGGTCACGGACTGGCAGGGGCAGTTCCTGATATTTTGCCGGGTCGAGCCGGCCATAGACAAAAGCAAAGTCAATAAGGCCCCGGTCCAGGCGCGTCATAGTGGTTCGCCCATCACCGGTTACAATATGAAAGCGGATGCGGGGATGCTGCTTTTGCAGTTGGTGGGCGGCCTCCATAATCAGGCCAAAGTGCACAGATTCCCCTGCGCCAATGCGGATATCGCCGCTGATATCTTCGTTGCTGCTTAATAGTTCGCCCTCGGTCTTTTCCACCAGCGACAGGATTTCTTCGGCGCGGCGGCGTAAAAGCGCCCCGTCATCGGTCAGGAGAATGCGGCGCGGTTCACGAATCAGCAGTTGTTTGCCGAATTCTTCTTCCAAATCCTTTAACTGCCGGGATAGGGTCGGCTGGGAGAGGTGCAGTTTTTCTGCCGCCCGTGAAAAACTTTCCTCACGGGCAACGGTTAGAAAGTAGTTGAGAACACGCAATTCCATCACAATCAGCTCCTTGTTTTTCTTTTATTATAGAGTGTAAATCTATTACTGTAAAGCATAGATAGGCATTTCCTATAAGTATTGGTATTTACATGAAGATAAATCTATAATGGAAGAAAAGGAAGGTGTGGAAATGGAACAGAATGGAAATAAACGCGTAATGCTGCTTATCCTGGCCATGGGGGTGTTTGGTATTCTCAATACCGAAATGGGCTTTATCGGGATTTTGCCCTATATCGCGGAATACTATCAGGTCAGTGTGGTGCAGGCCGGCTGGCTTATTAGCTTGTTTGCTTTGGGGGTAGCGGTGGCAGGGCCGACTATGCCGCTTTTTATGTCTCGCTTTAATCGCAAATGGGTGATGGCCTTTATTTTGGGCCTGTTTACCGTTTGCAGTACGATTGCCGTCTTTGCCGAAAATTTCTATGTGCTTTTGGCGGTGCGGGTGCTGCCGGCGTTTTTCCATCCGGTCTATTGCGCGATGGCCTTTACCGTGGCGGCAGGATTAGCGCGGACCGGCGAGGAACCGAAGATGGTGGCGAAAATCAATATGGGCGTGGCCGCCGGTATGGTGGCTGGCGTGCCCATCAGCAACTTTTTGGCCGAGCAGTTCAGCCTTTCTGCATCTATGGCGTTCTTTGCCTTAGCTACTTTGCTGGTTATGCTGGCGACATTATGGTTTATTCCCTCAATGCCGGTAAAGGCACGACTGAGCTACGGCAGTCAGCTCGCTGTACTCAAAAAGCCGATGGTCTGGGCATCTATCGTGGCGGTGATTTTCCTCAATGGTTCGATTTTCGGCGTATTTAATTATTTGGCAGAGTATCTGGGTGTTGTTTCCGGCGTAGCACCAGCCTTAGTCAGTATCTTGCTGTTTGTGTATGGTCTTTGTAATATTGGGGGCAGTATGCTGGCGGGAAATCTGCTGACCGTGCGTCCATTGACTGTGGTCAAAATCTTTCCGCTGGCGGTCGCCGTAATCTATATTGCCCTGTTGGGCGGCGGCAGCGTTTGGCCGTTGATGGGGCTTATTGTGGTCATTTGGGGCATCTTGGGCGGTATCAATGCCAATATCAATCAGTACTGGATGGCAAGTGCCGCTCCGGAAGCGCCGGACTTTGCTAATAGCCTGTTCTTGACGGCGGCCAATATGGGCTGTGTACTCGGAACTACGGTCAGCGGTCATTTTATTGATGTTTGGGGCACGCAATATGTCGTGCTGGGTGGTCTGTTGTTCTGTCTGTTGGCGGCGCTGATGTTTTGGGTACAATGTTATCGCATGCAGGTGCATACGCCCTTGATGATTCAATCTGAACATTAAAGATGTTGATTTTTATGCTTGGTAAGCATAGCAATATATTTTTTATAAGTATTGGTAATTACAAAATAGAATCGCTATAATGAAATCAAGCAAGAGGATAAACGGTGTAAGTGAAGTGAGGAGAATAGGAATGTTGAAGAAAATAATCAAAAACAAAAAGATGGTTTTGGCCGCTCTGGTGGCAGGCGTGATGTCTTTTGGTCTTATGGGAAATGGTGCACAGGCAGCAGATAAAGGAGGGGCAGGCATGAAGTCGGCAGAGGTTAAAAGCGACAGAATGATTAAAGCCGAAAAATTGCAGCTTACGCAGGAGTGGGACAAGGTGTTCCCAAAGAGTGACAAGGTGGACCATCGCAAGGTTACTTTTGTCAACCGTTATGGCATCACCTTGGCAGCCGATATGTATGTGCCGAAAAATGCGCAGGGAAAACTCCCGGCCATTGCGGTAAGCGGCCCCTTTGGTGCCGTCAAGGAGCAGTCCTCCGGCCTCTATGCGCAGGAAATGGCTGAACGCGGTTTCTTGACTATTGCCTTTGACCCGTCCTTTACCGGGGAAAGCGGTGGTCAGCCTCGCTATGTCGCTTCGCCGGATATCAATACGGAAGATTTTTCTGCAGCCGTTGATTTTCTTTCCGTGCAGGATAATGTAGACGCGAATCGCATCGGCATTATTGGCATTTGCGGCTGGGGCGGCATGGCGCTCAATGCAGCGGCCAGCGATACGCGTATCAAAGCCACGGTGGCTTCCACGATGTACGATATGACCAGAGTTATGGCCAACGGCTATTTTGATTACGAAAAAGACAAGGAAACATTGAAAAAAGAGCGCTATGCCAACCGCGAAGCCATAAATGCTCAGCGCACGGTGGACTATAAAGCCGGTTATTACAAGAACTCCGGCGGTGTGGTTGACCCGCTGCCGGCTGATGCGCCGCAGTTCGTGAAGGATTATTATGCTTACTATAAGACGGAGCGCGGCTATCATTCCCGTTCACTGAATTCTAACGGCGGCTGGAATCAGACTTCGGCCCTTTCATTTATGAATATGCCGATTCTGTCCTATGCCGATGAAATCAAGAATGCCGTTATGGTTTTGCATGGTGAGAAAGCCCATTCCCGTTACTTTGGCGAAGATGCCTTCAAAAAGCTCAAGGGCGGTAACAAGGAACTGGTGATTGTTCCCGGTGCGTCTCATGTTGACCTCTACGATAACAAAGCCAAGATTCCTTTTGCGAGAATTGAGGCATTCTTTCAGCAGAACTTAAAATAAAATGCTTGAGTTGGAGTCTGCTTCAAGTGATAAGGTAAAGTCACGATAACATGACATAGAGATGTAAGTGAAGTAAAGGAGAATAGAAATGTTGAAGAAAATTGGCAAAAACAAGAAGATGGTTTTGGCAGCGCTGGTGGCAGGCGTGATGTCCTTTGGCATTATGGGGAGTGATGTGACGATGGCAGCGACGCCGGCTAAAACTTTAGCAACAGCTTCGCAGATGCAGCGTTCATCCATCAGCGAGCTTAACAATGACACCCGCGTATTCAAGATTGACAAGTCAATTGAAGCCAAGAATGTGAAGTTTGAAAACCGCTTTGGTTTTGAAGTGGCTGGTCATCTGTATCTGCCGAAAAATTTTGATGCCAGCAAGCAGTACAAGGCGGTAGTGATTACCGGGCCTTTTGGTGCGGTGAAGGAGCAGTCCTCCGGTCTGTATGCGCAGGAGTTTGCCAAGCATGGTTATGTGGCCGTAGCCTTTGATCCCTCCACCACCGGTGAGAGCAGTGGCAGCCGCCGCAATATGGGCTCGCCGGAAATCTTTACGGAAGACTACCATGCCGCTGTGGATTTCGTTTCCAATCTGAAATTCGTGAACCCGGATCAGATCGGTGCCATGGGCATCTGTGGCTTGTCCGGCATGGCCATCACTGCAGCTGGCAGCGACAGCCGCATCAAGGCCGTAGCAACCTCAGCTATGTATGATATGAGTGAAAGTATCAGCGACCATTATAATGGCGCTTACTACACGTCGGAACAGCGGGAGAACGTGAAACAGCATCTGGCTAAGATGCGTAATGAAGAGGCCAGAACGGGCAAGGCCATCCGTGGTGCACATGAATTGGGCGTAGATTCCAAGGGCAATGTGGAAACCTTTGATACCATGTTCCCGGATAAACTGCCTGCTGATGCTAATCCCGTTATTCAGGATTTCTTTGGCTACTATGTAGGCCGTGCCTTCCATCCGCGGGCCATCAACTCCAACAAGCTGGCCTGGGATTCGGTGACGCCGTATGGCTTCTTCGATTTCAAACTCATGAGCAATCTTGATGAACTGGGCAATACCCCGGTCATGCTGATAACCGGCGACAAGGCACATTCCAAGTATTTCTCCGATAATGTCTATGCCGCCATCAAAGGGGCGAAAGAAGAAATCGTTGTTCCTGGTGCTACCCATGTAGACCTCTATGACCAGATGGACAAGATTCCCTTTGATAAACTGTTTGCCTTCTTTGATAAAAATCTGAAGTAATACTAAGATGCAGCCCTGCGAATGGTAAGACCTTTGCAGGGCTGCATCTTAGTACTTGACTTGGAGTACACTTCAAGTGTTAGAGTAAAGGAAGAACATGTGTATGGAGGAGAGAATGATGAGCAAGAACGTAATTGTCATATCCACAAGTCTCAGAAAGAACAGCAATTCCGAGGCTTTGGCCACGGCTTTTGCCGCAGGGGCCAGGGAGGCCGGACATGTGGTGGAGCAGATTACCCTGCGGGATAAGACTATAAATTTCTGCAAAGGTTGTTTGGCCTGTCAAAAGACCATGCAGTGTGTGATAAAAGACGATGCCAATGCAATCACGGCTAAAATCGGTCAGGCGGATGTGGTCGTTCTGGCAACGCCGGTCTATTATTATGGTATGTGTGGCCAGTTAAAGACCTTGCTGGACCGGGCAAATCCGTTGTTCCCCTCGGATTATCGTTTCCGTGAAGTTTATCTGCTGGCTACGGCGGCAGAGGATGAAGCAGATACCGTAGCCGGAACCCGCGTCGGCGTGCAGGGCTGGGTAGACTGCTTTGACAAGGCAGAACTAAAAGAGACGCTTTTCTGTGGCGGTGTGACGGACACAGGCGATATTGCCGGCAATGCCGCACTGGAAAAAGCCCGACAGGCTGGCAAGAATATTTGAAGTCTGCAAAATAATGTCTTGCAGCTGTATTTGCATAAGGAGAGAGGGCAATGCCAAATCGGAAAATCATAAGTGTAGTTATGTTGTCGATGCTGCTGCTGCTATCCGGCTGTACAGGTGCGCAGGAGACTACTGCGGATACCGACAGTAAGGTGCAGGAGGCTGTCCTACAAGAACATAAATCTGTGGACGAACAAAAGAAGGAGCAGGCGATGAAACTCATCATTGATGATAAAGTTGTTCCCGTTACCTGGGAACAGAATGCTTCCACGGCGGCGTTGCAGAATCTTTTGCCGTTGACCATAAAAATGTCACCTTACGGTGGTTTTGAACAGGTGGGCGATATCGGTCAAAATATTACCAGTGAGGATAAGCAAATAACTACTCAATACGGTGATATTGTCCTCTATGCGGGGAATAAGCTGGTTATCTTTTATGGTTCCAATTCCTGGGCTTATACGCGGCTGGGGCATATTGACATGTCAAAACAGGAATTGACTGCTTTATTAAACCGTGATGGCGTAACGGTGCAGCTCGTGGCCCAGTGAAAAAGAATAGGATTTTTAGCAGAAAGGTACGGAAAATGGAAGAATATAGAGAACAAGCATTTGATGAAGAACGGGCACTGTATGGTAAGAACGGGGTGAAACTCCTTAATTGCCGCTTTGATGGCCCCGCAGACGGGGAAAGTGCGCTGAAAGAAAGCCGCGATATTAAGGCGGAGGATTGTTTTTTCAATCTGCGTTATCCCTTCTGGCATGATGAGTCTGTGCAGATAAAGAATTCCGCACTTACGGAGCTTTGCCGCGCGGCGTTATGGTATTCAACGGATATTCACATTGCCGATACGAAGCTGCATGGCATTAAGGCACTGCGGGAATGCGCCGATGTGACCATAGAAAACTCGGATGTGATTTCGCCGGAATTTGGCTGGTCGGTCAAAAATATCCGTATGAAGAATACCAACGTGCAAAGCGAATACTTTATGCTGCGCAGTGAACAACTGCATTTTGACCATGTCACATTGCAGGGGAAATATTCGTTTCAGTATATTGAGGACGCAGAATTTACCGACTGTGAGCTGAACACCAAAGACGCCTTTTGGCATGCCAAAAATGTGACGGTCCGCAACAGCGTGATTCGCGGCGAGTATCTGGCCTGGTATTCGGAAAATCTGACTTTAGAGAACTGCACCATCATTGGCACGCAGCCCTTCTGCTACTGCAAGGGGCTGAAACTTAAGAATTGCCGCATGGTGGATACGGATTTGGCCTTTGAAAAATCCGAGGTCGATGCAGAAGTTACGACCGTGGTGGATAGCATCAAGAATCCGAAATCCGGCACAATCAAGGTGGCAGGTGTTAAGGACATCATTATGGATGATTCGGAAGCTAAAGGCCGTATTGTTATTACTGAGGAAAGTCACTGTGCCTGAAAACAGGCAAATAAGATTGACAAAGCTGTTTTTTTGCTCTATGCTAGGAAGCAGAATATAAATTGACACCTGTTGTCACCGGGTAATGGGAGAAGCGTCATTTTCTTATCGTTAGGTCTTGGCAGATAAGAAGGTGGCGCTGTTTTTGTAGGAGGAAAATTATGTTTCGGAAGATGCGAAGATTCAAGCAGCAACTGGCAGAGGAAGAATGCAGGGAGGTGCTGAGAGAAACGAAAAGGGGCGTGCTGTCCATGCTGGGCGACGACGGCTATCCCTATGGCATCCCCATGAATCATTGGTACTGCGAGGAGGACGGTATCCTTTATTTCCATAGTGCCAAGGAAGGACACCGGATGGATGCCATACGGGCTTATGACAAGGTGAGCTATTGTGCGCATGATGAAGGCTGGCAAAAGCCCGGTGAATGGGCGCTCAATATCCGTAGTGTAGTTGTCTTTGGACGGATGCAGCTGGTGACGGATGAGGAAAAAATTTGCCAAATCTGTAGCTCGCTGGTGCGCAAATTTACTGATGACGAAGCGTACTTGGAACAGGAATTGAAACACGCCTTGCCCCGCG
The DNA here is from genome assembly GCF_000687995.1 of Selenomonas ruminantium AC2024. Taxonomy (NCBI): domain Bacteria; kingdom Bacillati; phylum Bacillota; class Negativicutes; order Selenomonadales; family Selenomonadaceae; genus Pseudoselenomonas; species Pseudoselenomonas ruminantium. The sequence continues at coordinate 2,035,817 of NZ_JIAC01000001.1, read as the reverse complement.
TACAATGTCTGGCGTTACTTCCCAAGCATATGACTGGGAAATTGGTCAATGAATCGTAGGTGAAATGAAAATCCCTCATCCCGCATGAAACATTGCAGGATGGGGGATTTCTTGCTAGAGGCAAGTCATTAATACATTACAGACTGACCGTCCTTTGGCATATCATAATTGGTCACATTACGTTCGGCCAGCCTGCCTTTGAGTGTATGGCGGGTGAGCGAGGCATGGGCCACATTGTCCAGATGTGTCAGATACAGTCTGGCGTTAGGTGTAGTTTTAGCAACGCAGTGGACATCTTCAGCATCCATGATGAGGCGTCCATTTTCCACTGTCTCGGCGGCACAGCAGTTGAGTGCCACGATTTCCGGCTGCCAGCGTTTCAATGTGTCGGCTACCGCGGGATACCATACCGTATCCCCAGCCAGATAAAAGGTTTTTTCAGCGGCGCTTTCAAACATCACGCCCATGGCATCACCACAGGGATTTACCGTGCCATGGAGGGCGGGTACCTTGGTCAGCTTTGCCGGGCCAAACAGCATGCCGGTTTCGGACAGTACGGTCACATCGCGGAAACCGGATTTTTGGAAGACAGCAGCATCTGCTTCATTTTGGCAGATTACAGGCACATTCTTGTCTAAATGTGCGCCCACAGTACCATCCATGGACATATCAATGTGGTCGGGATGGATATGCGTTACCAGATAATAATCGACGCCAGCGAGGATTTCTTCCATCGGCATGGGCAGGTCATAGAAGGGCATGGGCAAATGCTCCTTCATTTCATCCGGCACATGATAAGGTCTGCCGGGAACATCGATGAAGGAAAACTGATGCTTGGGCATCAGCCACGGGTCAATCAGGAACGTTTTGCCGGCATATTCAAGGCGGTTGGTGGCATTGCGGATTTGCGTCAGTTTCATGGTCATGTCTCCTTTTTGTAGCTTCTAAATTGCGTTAGCTAGGTTATGCTTCTAGTATAATGCCCATACCGAGGTACAACAAGCAAAGAGATTCTCTTTTGACGCAACTAAAAGGTTGCTATAAAATAAAGAGGAGGGGGGATTGGATGAATCAGAAGCAAATGGAATATTTTCTCGAAGTATATCGGCAGGGCAATATACAAAGTGCCGCCGATAAGCTCTATGTGTCGCGGCAGGGCGTCAGCAAGATGCTCAAGTCTTTGGAGGAGGAACTGGGGCAACTGCTCTTTATCCGCAATCCGCATGGTCTTGTTCCAACTGACTATGCTAATGCACTTTTACCGCATGTGCAGCGGTTGCTGGCAGAATACCGGAGCATAGCAAGCATGAGCACATTGGCCTCCCAATCCAAAAGCGTGGTGACGATTTACGCACTGGACCATATTATGGCTTACTTGGGGGCAGAATTTCTTTGGGATTTTCACCAGGCATGCCCGGATATTATTCTCAGCACCGTGGATACGACAGATGATGCAGCCTTGAAGGGCGTATTGGAAAAGCAATGCAACTTTGCCATCGTCACAGGAGAAGCTGACCAAAATCGTTTTGCAGCGGAATCCCTGTTCTTTTCCCGGTACTGCGCGCGGCTGCATCGCCAGCATCCGCTGGCCGGTAAAGAACACATTGCCTATGCAGATTTGGAAGGTGTGCGCATCGTCAGCAAGGGGCGGGCTTATCAATGCTTTCGGCATAATATCGATAAGTATATCCTGCTGCCGGGTTTGCAGGTAGACCTGGTCGCTGAAACGGCTGACGAAATGCTTATCACCGACCTGATTCTCCGATATCAGGCGATAAATCTGGGCTACGACTACGCTGCTGTACTGAATCCCCATCCGGATATCGTGGTAAAACCATTAGGTACGGGCGATGACCTGGGGCAGAATGTATATCTTGTCTGGGACAAGACCACAGTCCTGACCAAGGCAAGCCAAAAATTTCGTGATTTTCTGCTCGCTTGGCTGCCTAAAAATGGTAAAGACAAAGTTATCTGGTCACTTTGATATATTCTGCGATAATTTATGGTGTACTGTTCATATGTTCAGGAGCGTCGGCAAATTTACGCCGGACGAAGTCGATAAGACAGCGTTCGTCCGCGTAGATTTGCCGGCCTTTTTTGGTGACGATAAATCCTTTTTGGGCAAGTCCTTCAATGGGAATGGCCATAAGATTGCTATCCTGCAAAATGCCATTGCCGGTCAGAATCGACAGGGCGATGCCCTGCTGGACGATATTCCAAACGCTCGAAAGGTTGGGGGAATAATGGAGAATCTGTGGCTGGAGCTTTTGCCGGTCAAATTCAGCCAGCACGCGTTTGGTCAGGATAAATTTACGACTGAGCAGCACCAGAGGATAGGCGGCCGCTTCGGCTAAAGTGACGCTTGGCTTATCGGCCAGCGGATGGCTGCGTGGGACACAGAGGCAGATGGGCCAGGACGATAATTTGCGCAAGGTGAGATTGGGCCGTCCTTCGGCATCGTGGACAAAGGCCAGGTCGACTTCTTCCCGCTCCACCATATCCAGTGCTGCGCCGCCGGCAGGTTCTGTGATTTCCAATTGGATTTCCGGGTGTAGTTGGAAAAATTCGCCCAAAAGCAGCGGCAGGATAATGGTGGCAATTTGCGAAGGCACGGCCAGCTGCAGGTGGTTATGTCGTTTGGCAATCTCTTTGACACTGGCTTCAAAGCGTTTGACTTGCTTCAGCATCTTTTCCACTTCATGAAACAAGGCCTGTCCGTCAGCGGTGAGCTGAATATTGCGCCCTACATGACGGAACAGGTTCAGGCCGGTTTCCGTTTCGAGGTTCTTCATGGACAGGCTCAGGGTGGATTGGGACATATGCAGGCTGGCGGCTGCTTTGGTAACATTTTCGTGACGGCAAACCTCGGCGAAGTATTGCATTTGCTGGATATTCATGGCAGTACCTCCTTTCTGATAGTTCCATCATAGTGAAATCAATCGGTTTTTTCAATAGATAAATCGATTATAAGTGTTTTTTATTTTGGTTTGCATACGCTATGATTAAGACAGAAAAAAACAGTGTGAAGCGGGAGGTAATGACGATGAAAAAGACAATGAAAATTCTGGCGGAAAAGATGATGGCAAGAACGCATAAGACAGTAAAAAATTATCAGCTGGAATTGCAAAAAAAGCAGGACATGACTCCGGCGCGGTGGAATATGCTCTATGGGAAATATCTGCTAGATATGGATGAAGCTATTTGACGAAAGGAGAGCGCTATGGAAAAGAAAGCGATTCTGCTGGACGAAAAGGACAATGTGGCCACCTGCACCAGCGAAGCACAGTCGGAGGATATGGTTATTTGTCATGGCGGCGGCAGTGCCCAGGTTAAAGCTGTCGAAACGATTCCCATTTGGCACAAGATTGCCTTAAAACCTATCGCCAAGGGTGAAATGGTCTATAAGTACGGGGAAATCATCGGGGAAACCTTGCAGGATATTCCGCAGGGCGGCTGGGTATCGCATGAGAATATTCGCAGCATTCCCCGGGATTACGCCAGTGAGTATGCAATGGGCAAGGAGGGCAAATAACATGGAATTTTACGGTTACAGACGCAAAGAAGGCCGCCCCGGCATCCGCAATCATATTTTGATTCTGCCCGCTTGTGCCTGTGGCAGTGAGTCCTGCCGGATTGTGGCCAGTCAGGTACGGGGCGCGGTGAATATCGTCTTTAACACCGGCTGCAGTGATGTGGCGGCCAATACGGAAATGAGTCAGAAGGTGCTCACGGGTTTTGCTCTGAATCCTAACGTGTACGGCGTAGTCATCATCGGCCTGGGCTGTGAAACCGTACCCCATGCCAAGCTGCGGGAAAAGATACAGGCAAGATGTTCCAAGCCGGTAGTTTCCTTTGGCATACAGGAGGAAGGCGGCACCTTAAAGACCATTGAAAAAGCTGTGCGGGCTGCCCGGGAAATGGCAGCTGAAGCCGGGCTGCAGCAAAAAGAAAAATTCCCCATCAGCGAGTTGCTGTTGGGGATAGAATGTGGCGGCAGCGATGCTACCTCTGGGATTGCCTCCAATCCTGCGGTGGGCAATCTTAGCGACAGGCTGGTGGATTTGGGGGCGTCCGCCATGATGAGTGAGTCCATTGAGTGGATTGGCGGCGAACATGTGCTGGCCCGTCGGGGTGCCACGCCGGAAATCCACGACCAGATCATTCGGGTGTGCGAGGATTATGAGAAACATTTGCTGGCCGCAGGACAGGATTGCCGAGCCGGGCAGCCGACACCAGGCAACAAAGCGGGCGGTTTGTCCACGATTGACGAAAAGAGCCTCGGCTGTATCCGCAAAGGCGGCACCCGTCCCATCGTGGAGGTGCTGGAACAGGCGCAGCCACCCACGAAGCGCGGGGCCATTGTCATGGATACGGCAGGGTATGATATTTCTTCCGTAACGTCCATGGCGGCCGCCGGCTGTCAGGTCATTATCTTTACTACGGGCAGGGGAACGCCTACGGGCAACGCCATTGTACCGGTGCTGAAAGTGACCGCCAATGAACATACCTATAGCTGGATGGAAGATAATATGGACGTGGATTTATCGGGCATTATCCGAGGGGAGCAGACCATTGAGGAAAGCGGCGGGATGCTGCTGGAAAAGCTTCACGAGATAGCAAATGGCAAGCTCACCAAAGCAGAAGCCTATGGTTTTTCGGATATTGCGGTTGACCATGTGTGCAGATTCGTGTAATTGGCGTAGGGGCGAACAGGATAGAGCATATTATGTTGTCAGACCTTGAAATCCGGCTGGTCACGGTAGAAGTGCTGCAAAAGTTCAATAAAGGCGTGCAGGGATTGGCGCTTGTCGTTTTTATGCGTGTAAACACCACAGGGAATGACGACATCGCTGTCAAAGTCGAGCCAGGCAAATTCGCCGTTATGGTCATTTAAGAAACCTGGTGCCAGACAGACCCCTTTGTGGGCAGCCACGTTGGTCAGGGTGTTGTCGTGGTCGGGACTGTTGAAATAATCCACATGAATTTCGCTGATTATGCGTTGCTGCAGGGCACGCAGCATGGGCGGTGAGCCGCCGCCTACCATAAGTGTACGACCTTTTAAGTCGCTGGGCGTAACCAGCGGCTTTTTTGTCAGGGCGTCATTTTTCTCGGTAATCAGGTAGATGTGACTGTCAAACAGGTGGTGACAGGTCACATCCGGTACGCGCTTCATCGTGTATTCCATGGCAAAGGTCACGTCCTGTTCGCCTTGCAGGAAGGATTCCTGTCCGTGCTGCCAGTCCGGTCATCGCCTGTCGGCACTCACGCTGGAGCAGGACAGGGCACTGGCGATGACGCCGACAGAAGACCTGCTAAAGGTGGATTTTTTGCAGCCGGAAAAGATAAAGGATACTTTGCATGCCTATCAACTGGCTAAACGCTGTAATGAAAAGCGCACGATGTATGAAGCTGTCCGCTGGGGCGAACGTGGTGCGAGGATAAATGATATTGCGCCTGGAATTATCGTTACGCCTTTGGCTATAGATGAATTCAATGGCCCGCGTGGTGATTTTTACAAGAATATGTTTGCCAAATGCCCAGCAGGCCGCCCAGGTACTGCTGATGAAGTGGCTGATGTGGCAGAGCTTTTGATGAGCGAACGGGCGCAGTTTATCACGGGTTTCCACATTTTTGGTAGATGGAGGGGCAACAGCTTCTTATTACTATGGGCCGTTGCAGCCATAAATAATTGCTACTACCGGTAAGGTCTAACTTTATGGGGTCACTACAATATCCTATCGAATCAAAAGGTCTTCTATGATAAAATATGAACAAGTCATAGAAGATCTTTTATTATGTCAAGAGCCAAGTGATGTGTTGTCGGATGGATGATTTACTGGAGCTTTAATATGAGAACATACGTTAAACGGACTGTATTAGAAACAGAACGGCTAAGGTTATATGTAACATCACAAGCGGAAATGGAGGAGATTATCGATAGACAGACCGACGATGAGCTCCAAAAAGCTTATCAAGAAATGCTGGATGGTTATCTGGCCCATCCTGAGCAGGGAGAGTGGTACGCTATATGGATGGTGACACGCCACGATGGCGTGCAGGTTGGAGATTTGTCATTCAAGGGACTTAATGAAGATGGCTCCGTAGAAATTGGATACGGCATAAATGATGAATTCCAAGGGCAGGGATATGCCACAGAAGCAGTTGCAGTTGCTGTGAACTGGGCTTTGAAGCAGGCTGGCGTATTGCGTGTGGAGGCCGAAACAGAGCCGGATAATGCAGCTTCGCAGCGTGTTCTGGCAAAATGTGGCTTTGTCCCCAATGGAATCGTTGGCGAGGAAGGGCCGCGCTATGTAAGAAGGTAAGGGGGAGCGGTTGAACATGCAGGTTTTGTATATACATGGCAAAGGCGGAAATGCTGAGGAAAGCAAACATTATGAGCCGCTTTTTCCCCAGGATAAGGTTAGCGGGCTGGATTATCAGACCTTTTCGCCTGGGGATACTGGCCGGGAAATTCGGACTGCTGTTGAGCAGCTGGTGAAAAAGGGTGAGGAGATTATCCTGATTGCCAACAGCATTGGTGCCTTTTTCAGCATGAATGCGGGAATAGACGGGCTTATTCAGAAGGCATATTTCATTTCACCTATTGTGGACATGGAGCGTCTTATTCTGGATATGATGAGATGGGCAAATGTAACGGAGGCGGAACTGGAAGCTCAAGGCGTAATTCATACTGAATTCGGCGAGGATTTATCGTGGGAGTATCTGAGCTACGTCAGAAATCATCCCCTTAAATGGAATGTGCCAACGCAGATTCTGTATGGCGAAAAAGACCAACTGACATCGCTGGCAACGATGAAGAATTTTGCCGAAAAGCATCATGCAGGGCTGACGGTTATGGAAAATGGTGAGCATTGGTTCCACACGGAGGAACAGATGGCTTTTCTTGATCATTGGATTTTGGGGGCGAAGTAATGGATATAGAAAGCATGGCCCGATATTGGTCGCAGGATGCAGAAAATTATGGTGACATCATACGGAAAGAACTGGCCAGTTTTCGTGTGGAGGCATGGCAGAACTATTTGCGGGAAAAATTGCCTGCGGATACCCGCAAGGTGCTCGATTTGGGCTGCGGCCCCGGATTTTTTTCCATTATCTTGGCCAAAATGGGCTACGAAGTAACGGCCGTGGATTGTTCAGAGGGGATGTTGGCTCAGGCAAGGCAGTTGGTTGAAAGCGCAGGCATCAAAATCACGTTACAACAAAAGGACATCAATCATCCGGAGTTTCCGGATGATTCCTTCGATGCCATTGTGAGCCGTAATGTAACCTGGACTTTATCAAATCCGTGGCAGGTATATGAGGAATGCCAGCGGATGCTGCGGACAGGAGGACGCCTGCTGCTCTTTGATGCCAACTGGAATATGCCTCTTTTTGATGAAGCTATGGCCAAACGGGCAGAAGACCGGCGGGAAGAATGCTTACGGCAGTATGGAGATGCTCTGGATTCAGCAGCGGATATAACCGAGCCTTTTGATCCGTTACAGCTGCCCCTCAGTGGAACAAAACGTCCCTATTGGGATGTAGAGCTGTTGCGTAACATGGGCTTTGGCGATGTGCATACAGAATTTGATGTGACGGAAAAGCTTTGGGACGATAAAGAGCGGTTGCTCTACGGTGAAACGCCAATGTTCGGCATCTTTGCCACGAAATTCTAGGAGGCTGGCTGATGGTTACTTATGAATATGGTAATCCAAATGCGGTTATTACACTCGTTCAGACTGTGGATGAACATGATATAGCAGGAATGGATGATGAAGTGGCAGAAATTCAGAGGCTGTCCGGCAAAGAATTTCGCTTGTTGGCCGTCAAGGTGGAAAGCTGGAACCGTGATTTATCTCCGTGGCCGGCACCTGCGGTTTTTGGAAAGGATGATTTTGGCGATGGTGCAGGAGAACTGTTGACCGAAATCCTAAAGCTTTGTCAGGACGAAAGCAAAATCTATTATCTGGGCGGATATTCGCTGGCGGCCCTGTTTTCCCTTTGGGCTGCTTACCAAACCGATAAATTCGCGGGCATTGCTGCTGCTTCACCATCTATCTGGTTTCCGAGGTTTGTTGACTACATGAAGAGCACGGCGATTAAATGCCCAAACGTATACCTCAGCCTTGGCGATAAAGAAGAAAAGACCAAAAATGCAGTTATGTCAAGTGTGGGGGATTGCATACGGGATGGCTGCGCATGGCTTAAGGAGCAGGGTCTTAACTGTACGCTGGAATGGAATACTGGCGGGCATTTTAAGGAGCCGGAGATTCGGACAGCGAGAGCTTTTGCGTGGCTTCTAAGTTCAGCCGTGTTAACGTGTAATGACTGTGGAATCTAATGGCAGGTGTATCATCAAAAAGCCGCAGATGACAATAATTCCCCATTCTGCATGAAACTTTGCAGGATGGGGAATTATTGGCTTGAAAGGGTGGTTTACGGTTGGTATTTTTTTATGGCCTCCTGTGCCATTTTCCGGAAGACATCTTCATACTTACGGTATTTTTTCTGACCGATAACAAAGGGATGGGGCTGGCCAGGGCGGCGGTGTTTGAGTTTTTCCAGACGGGGAAAGGTATCGTCTACCCAGCCATGGGCGCTCATTTCTACATCAACCTGGAAATCAGCGGTGTATTTTGCGAAGTAGTTTACTGCGCTTAGATAGAGGTAATTCATTTCCAGATTGGCTGGTGTGCCGGTGCCGCCCCAAATGGCCACATGATGTTTTTCGCCATGGTCAGTGACTGGGACAATCATGGACAGGCAGCCCGGGGTATGACCGGGGGTGAGTACGAGGAAAATATTTGTGTCGCCTAAGGTTATGGTCTGACGGTCATTCAGCTCGATGTCAATATGGGGACGTACGCCGGAAAAAGCATTTTGAGCGGGAATTACCGAATACCAGTTGCTGTCAATGATATTAATGCCGATTTTTGCCTGCGGCGCATATTTATCCTTGAAGAACTGGGCACCACCATAGTGGTCGCTGTGGCCGTGGGTAAGGAGAATATAGCGGGTGTCGGCAGGGGATAAGCCTAGCTTTTTCATGCTGGCGGCGGCATAGTCTGCATCCTGTTCATCCCAGCCGGAGTCAATCATGATAAGACCTTCACTAGTGCGCACCACAAATTGAGCTACGGAGATGGAGCCAATGTAGAAAAGGTTGTCAAAGACTTGCGCGGGTTCGATGGGCGTGCGGTCAAATAAATAGTGCATGGCTGTTTCACCGGTAGCTTCCTCCGGCGAATGGGGATATTCTGTGGATGCAGCGAATGCCTGTGGGTCACCCAATAACAAGCCGGCGGTTAGAGCCAGACTGCCTTTGAGAAAGTTTTTTCTGGAAATAGGTGAATAGAAATTCATCATTAAATGCCTCCTGATAATAGTATGTTAACATACTAATACAATAGTACGTTGACATACTATTGTCAAGAAAAAAATCACAACTTAGCCGTGATTTTTTCTTCCAGTCTAGTGAGGGTTTTTGTAAAGCTGGTTAATTCCTCGTCTGTAAGCCCGGATTCGGTTTCCCGCATAAAGTCATAGTCAAGTTTTGCCAGTTCCTTGGTGAGAAAGATACCAGCGGGGGTGGCTTGCAGCTTATAGAACCGTTTATCGCTGTCATCTTTTTGACGGGTCAATAATTCTTTTTTTATCAGTCTGTCCACCAAAGCTTTGGTGCTGTTTTTGTCTTTTTCCAAGCGCGCAGCTAATTCTTGTTGAGAAAGGTTTTTCTCCTTGCTGACAATTTGCAGCACCACCCATTGTTCTGGGGTGATGTCATAATCGGCTAATACTTTTGTCATGAACTGATGAATCTTGCGAGCTGTACGGCAAATGATATAGCCTGTGGTTTCTTGTAGCATAACATTCTCCTTATTAGATGACTGAAATCATTATAGCATATTTTGACCAGTCATTTTAGGTGTTTTATGATTAGGATGGCTTTTCGCTTAATAGAATTTTTCCTCTGCTGATTCACACTATTGTTATGCCCGTTTCAATTGTCATAAGGCAGACCGCCTCATATAGACGTATCTATGTGAAATTAAGTTTTATTCGCTACCGGAACGCTTTTTTTCTATTTTCAGACAATCCAAAATCCAAGCCTGCCTGATATTGCAGGAAAATTGTCAAACAGGCGGGAAGTCAATGAGTTGACAGTTCGCTATTATCTACAATATAATAGTCACGCAATTCTAAGAAAATTTAAGGAGATAATATTTTTGCGTAATTTACTGATTGGTTCGTTGCTATTGTCGCTGGCTGGCAGTATTTGGGGAGCCATGTTTATTGCTGTCCGTTTGACCGTAGGCGTGATTACGCCTGTGGCTTTGGTTTGGCTGCGGTACGGTGTGGCGCTGGTCCCGTTAGTGCTTATCATGTTGTATCAAAAATCTTCCTGGAAAATTGAGCGCAAGGACTGGAAGCTCCTGCTTATTTCTGCGTTGACCGGTCAAACGCTCTCTATTGTCACGCAGGAATCGGGAACCATGCTGACTTCAGCACAGATGGGTTCGGTGATAACGGCGGCTACACCGGCATTTATGGTGGTGTTCGGCTGCCTGATTCTGCATGAGCGGTTTAATTTCAGCCGTTTGTTGTCTGTAGTTTTGGCAACGGCGGGTGTGCTGCTAATCGTCGTTGACCCGGAGAATCTGCAAACCGGCAGTTTTTTGGGCGGTGTCTATTTGTTTGTCGCAGCTATCACCTGGGCGTTGATGTCCATACTCGTGAATTAACGAAGCAAATTATGAAGCTTTGGTAATGCCGCAGATATGGGGCTCGGTACTTTATGTGGGGATGATTTCCACCACGGCAGGATTTGTCCTTTGGAGCAAAGGGCTGACGTATATGGATGCATCCATTGGCGGCTTGTTTATGTTCTTTCAGCCGATCGTTGGCACAATCTTAGGCTGGTTATTACTCGGTGAAGCCATGACCGACTATTTTTTGCCTGGTTTTGCGCTTATTGCCGTCGGTGTAGTGCTGGCTATGAAGGGCGGCAATACAACTGCTGCGGAAAAACTGCAAAGAAGCCGCAAAGAGTATGCACAAAGGCGTTCGCGGTAATGTTTCTTTGGTTAGATAGCTTTTAGGAAAAGCTTTTTCCTTAGGGAAAGTTTTGGTAAAATAAAACTAAGAATATTTTAGGAAAATTTATATTGGGAGGAGAGTTTACGATGAAAGTCATGATGGTCAATGGTTCACCGCATCCGCAGGGCAATACGGCAATGGCTTTGCAGGAAATGCAGAAAGTCTTTGCGGAAAACGGTGTAGAAGTCGAAATGGTTCATGTGGGCAATAAGGCAATTCGCGGCTGCATAGGCTGTCGGGCCTGCGCGCAGAAGGGAAAATGTGTGTTTGACGATATCGTCAATGAAACAGCACCGTTGTTTGCCGAATGTGATGGTCTGGTCGTGGGCAGCCCGGTTTATTACGCTTCAGCAAATGCTACCCTGGTCGCTTACCTGACGCGCCTGTTTTTCAGTACCGGTTTTGACAAGACGATGAAAGTGGGGGCAAGTGTAGTGGTGGCCCGGCGTGGTGGCTTGTCGGCAACTTTTGATGAGCTCAATAAGTTCTTCACCATATCGGGCATGCCCATTGCTGCTAGTCAATACTGGAACAGTGTTCATGGCGGAGCGCCGGGAGAAGCGGCGCAGGATATTGAGGGCATGCAGACCATGCGGACATTGGCGCGTAATATGACCTTCCTGATGAAAAGTATCCAGTTGGGCAAGGAAAAATTTGGCCTGCCAGAGAAAGAATCTTGGCAAGCCACTAACTTTATTCGCTGATTGATGCTTTTGTGTACCATTCCTGAGCCTTCTGCAGATTTTTTTCTACACCCAGGCCATTTTCATACATATGCCCCAAAGCTGCCATGTCAGGTGCTGCAATGATATCACCTCGCTGGGCAGCTTTTTGGTATAACGTCAAAGCCTTGTGATAATCCTGGGGAACGCCGTTGCCGGTTTCGTATAAACGTCCTAAATAATACGTGCCTGTAATATCGCCCCGCTCGGCGGCAATGGCGTACCATTTGGCGGCTTCTTTGGTATTAGCTGTTACGCCATAGCCGTGTTCATAGCAAAGGCCTATGTAACGAGGGGCTTTCATATGTCCTTTGTTATTGGCAGCCGTAAATTTTGCGAGTGCCTGTTCATAATCACCGGCGTTGTAGGCGGCGAGGCCGGCATCTTGTAAGGCTTTGGCAAGTAAGCTGTGTGGCTGGCCGTCTTTGCGCTGCTGGAACAGCCAGTCGCGGATGGCTTCGATATCATAGGCAAATGACCAGGTATACATGTGGTTGCCGCCAGCAAAGACGGAGTAATTAATAGGCGCGTTGGCGGCGGTCATGTCTTTGACGTTTGCATTGATTTCTGTAATACTTGCATGACTGTCCCAAAAGGTCTTATTCCGCGCAACTTTGCTGCCCAGGGATTCCCAAAGGGCTGTTGCGGCATTCATGCCGGGGAAGGCTTTGGTATCGCCTTCACAGACGGTTATCCAGAGTTTTTTGTCCTTCATGGCGGCCATTTCTTCCACATTCCATTGGCAGGCTACGAGCCATTGCGCGGCAAATAAATCCGGATATTTATCACTGATGGCAATGTTGGCCATGCCGCCCTGCGACTGGCCGGTGCCGTAGATGCGGTTTTTGTCTACGCTGTAACGCTCAATCACATCATGGAGTAAATTGGTCACGAGGGTAAGTCCCGGTGTCCAGACATTTTCATCGGTGGTCATCATGCCGATTTTGTCAACTAAGTCGGCGGTATACTGCAGAGCAAGGATAATGCATTCATGCTTGGCCTGTTCGCTGTCGCTGGCCCAAATGGTGGCGCCGTTGCCTTGGAACAGCGGTGTTTTTATCGCGTTGATGTTGGCACTGGCATCGGCCACAAAAAACAGCAGCGGATATTTTTTCTTTGGGTCATAGTTTTGGGGCAGATATAGATTATAAGGAATCGTGGCGCCCACTTCCTTATCGGTGTATTCGTATTGCTGGAACCGTTCTAAGTCTGGCTCATTTACGGCTGTCGCGGATACAGTCAGCGGGGCAAAGGTGGTGCCGTCAATAGCAGTAAGAGGGCGCACCTGTTGTACCTGCAGGGATAAATCCGGCATTTTGCGGTTGGATTGGCGGGGCGCATCTGTGCCCTGGCCGTTTTTATCATCGGCAGGTCTTGCCTGACGCCCCGGCTTTTTGCTTAAATCACCATCATAGACATTGTTCTGCTTAGCAAACTGCAGGATGACATAACGCCCGGCTTGCGCCTTATTCGTAAGTTCCGGTTTATCGTTTACCATTACGGCGGTAATCTCTTTGCCGGATACAGCAAAGTCCGTGGGCTTTACAGCTGAGGGTAAAAGTGCTTTCGGGTATTCTAAAATCGCTTCGGCAACCTGTTCGCCGCTGCCATAGACACGCGTTACAGCTGTAACTTTTTGCAGGCCATGAATAGCAGCGCCTGCCTGCACTTCACCAGCTTGTACGGTGGCTGCCTGTACGGGGAGTGTGCTCGGCAGCATAAATGCCCCTGTCCCCACCAAAGTCAAAGCCAATATTTTTTGATATCTGCGCATAATCGTACCTCCATACTCATTTTAAGCAATAAAAAAAATCGACGTTCCCTAAAAAGGGCAGAAAGCCACTGAGGCTCTCCACGTCGATTTTCTGCCGCCGAAGCGACACGGCTCCTACACAGCCGTTTATGCTATTGAGCATACTATATCATATTTGTGGCATAAAGACAATCGTTACTTTTGTGTATTTGTCCATGATGAATTCTGTAAGTTGACAACTGCTGGCAATCGTAATAGAATACGAAGTGTCAAGTATTTTCCTCGACTGAATATTGTTTTTTATTGTTAAGGAGCTTGCTGTTTGAGAAACAACACCTTGGAGATTGCAGGCTGACCGGGAGGTTGGCTTAGGAGCAATTTCACACCGACCTCCCTGTATTGCAGTCATCAATCATCAGGAGGAAAAACAATGAGCAAAAATGACTATCGTATTCGTTTGGAAAAAATTGAGGAACATCGTGAAGTAGAAAACATGGTCCGGGAAGCTTTTTGGAATGTCTACCGTCCCGGTTGTTTGGAGCACTATGTTCTGCATTGTCTGCGAAATGACCCAGCCTTTGTGCCGGAGTTGGATTTTGTCATGGAAAAGGATGGCCGGCTGATTGGTCAGAACATCTTCATGCGAGCCGTTATCAAGGCTGATGATGGCAGGGAAATCCCAATTATGACGATGGGCCCTATTTGCATATGTCCGGAACTGAAAAGGCAGGGCTATGGCAAGATTTTGCTGGATTTCAGTTTGCAGAAAGCTGCTGAATTGGGCTGTGGAGCCTTGTGTTTTGAAGGAAACATCGGTTTCTATGGCAAGAGCGGCTTTGACTATGCCAGCAATTTTGGCATTCGCTATCATGGCCTGCCGGAAGGAGCGGATGCGTCCTTTTTCTTGTGCAAGGAACTTGTACCGGGTTATTTGTCAGGCATTACCGGTGAATATACCACGCCAAAAGGTTATTTTGTAGATGAGGCAAAGGCTGAGGCATTTGACAAGGATTTTCCTTTCAAAGAAAAATTGGTGCTGCCAGGGCAAATTTTCTAAACGTATGCTAGTAGAACTAGGCCCAGTGAATGAAACCGGTCCGTTGAATGAGACTGGCCCATTAACCGGCCGCAGATGAACAGGGATTAGCTAGATAAAACAATGGGGCTGCTGCACAAAAGCCTTTTACCGCGATAACCAATATGCAAGAAAGATTTGCATACTGGTTATCGCAGGGAAAGGACTTGTGCAGCAGCCCTGTTTTGCGTGGATTTCAAGATGGCGTAATCAAGATTTATTCTTGACTTGAAGTGTGCTCTAAGTGTTAAAATTGAAGCAATAGAGAAATCATTGGCAGGAGATCATAATGAATAGAAGAACTTTTATCGTGGGAGGTTTGGGAACCTTGGGAGTATTAGCTGGCGGCGGTGCGCTCTTTACCCAGCGGCCGGAATTTGGCAGGCTGCCGCAGGGGGAACGTCTGGCACGGATGGAAGCCTCACCGCATTATAGAAATGGCAAGTTCCAAAATCTTGTTCCCGTACAGGTCATGAATGAGGAGAATGGCGAAAATCGTTTTGTGGCGATGGCAAAATTCCTCTTTGGGGATAAGTCCCATTTATCGCCCAAGCAGGTAATGCTGTCAAAGAAAACGGATTTGCACAGCCTGAATCCGCATGATGATGTGGTGGTCTGGCTGGGGCACTCCAGTTTCTTTATGCAGCTTGGAGGCTATCGCATCTTAATTGACCCCGTGTTCAGTTCCTATGCATCGCCCATCTTTTTCATTAACAAGGCATTTCCTGGCAGCAACGTCTATACCGCCGAGGATGTGCCGGAGATTGATGTATTGGCGATTTCCCATGACCATTGGGACCATTTGGACTATCCGACGATTATGGCGCTGAAGCCGAAGGTGAAACGTATTGTCTGCCCGTTAGGCGTGGGAGAATACTTTGAAGGCTGGGGCTTTGAAAAAGAACTTTTGCACGAGGAAGATTGGGATACGGAAATCAAATTAACAGATGATTTATCTATCCATATCCTGCCGTCCCAGCATTTCTCGGGGCGGTTTCTGACTTCTAATCCCACGCTTTGGTGTGGCTTTGCGTTTGTAACTTCGCAGCGCAAGGTATACTATACGGGAGATGGCGGATATGGTGCACACTTCAAGGCCATTGGGCAGAAGTTCGGCGGTTTTGACTTGATGCTGGGCGAAAACGGCCAGTACAATATGGCCTGGCATGCCATCCATATGCTGCCGGAGGAAACGGCGCAGGCGGCAGTGGATGTGGGGGCGAAAATGCTTCTGCCTGCTCATAGCGGCAAGTTTGCCCTGTCACGTCATCCCTGGCAGGAACCTTATCAAAGACTTTCGCAGGCCAGCCAGGGAAAGGGATATAAACTGATGACGCCGGAAATCGGCGAAGCAGCTTATATTGCCGGCACGCAGGCAGTAGGTTTTGATAACTGGTGGGAGCGTATGCAATAAAAAATTTGACTTGGAGTAAACTTCAAGTGGTAAAGTGAAAGCAGATTTTAGCAGGGCGGTTGATGTGATGAAGAAGAACATAACGCGCAGGAATTTCGTGAAACTGGCAGGCATGGCGGTAGCTATGACGGCTTTACCGGGCTGTGCGATTTTTGCGGCTGATACCCCAGAAAAAAAGCCGGAGGCAAAGAAAAAAGTTGCCGGTACTGGCGGCGAGCATTACGTTCCGTATCGTGAACGGCAAGGGGCCGAGTCCGTGGTTTACTTTACGTGTGACCTGTCAGCGGCAGGCCTGCTGAAAATTTATGACCGTGTCAAAAAAGATTTGGGCGGCAAGGTGGCCATCAAGCTGCATACCGGCGAACCGCATGGTCCGAATATCATTCCTCGTCCTTGGGTCAAGGAACTGCTGCAGAAGCGTCTGCCGAAGGGCAACATCATTGAAACCAATACCTATTATGGCGGTGGCCGCGACACGACGGAAAGGCATCGTCAAACCCTGCAGGTCAACGGCTGGACGGATTTTACCACGGTGGATATTACAGATGCCGAAGGGACAACGATGCTGCCGGTACCCAATGGTAAGTGGTTTACGGAGATGTCCGTGGGCAAGAATATGCTGCAGTATGATTCGCTATTGACGCTTACGCATTTCAAAGGCCATGCGATGGGCGGCTTTGGCGGCTCCAACAAGAATCTGGGCATTGGCTGTGCCGATGGCAAAATCGGCAAGAAGATGATTCATGCAGGGGACTCCAGCTCTCAATGGGGCGTAAATAACGAGGAATTCATGGAGCGCATGACTGAATCCACGCAGGCTACCGTCAACTATTTCAAAAATAGAATTGCCTTTATCAATGTGATGCGCAATATGAGCGTGGACTGTGACTGCGCCGGAACCTCGGCTAAGCCTGTGGTCACGCCGGATATTGGCATTGTGGCCTCCTTGGATATTCTGGCCGCTGACCAGGCATGTGTTGACTGCGTTTATGCGCTGTCCGAAGAGAGCAAACATGATTTAGTAGAGCGCATGGAGTCACGCCACAGCATGCGTCAACTGACCTATATGAAGGAAATGGGCATGGGCAATGACCGTTATCAGCTGATTGATGTGGATAATGGCGACAAAGTCATCACGGCTGCCGAAGCGGTAAAGGGCGTCAAAGGTACCTGGGTGCCGGATGGCAACTGATTAGCACAAAGGAGCGATAATATGGATTTGAAAACTATTCAGGAAAACAGTATGTTCCCGGTGGGCGGCGAAAATGTCAACTATGCCCAGTATTTTGACGGCAAGAGCTATCTCAATATGATTTCTCTGGAGCAGGTGGTTATCGGCAATGTGACCTTTGAACCGGGGTGCCGCAATCATTGGCATATCCATCATGCCGACAAGGGCGGCGGACAGATGCTTCTGGTTACCGCCGGACGCGGCTGGTATCAGGAATGGGGCAAGCCTGCGCGGGAATTAAAGGCTGGTGATGTCGTGCATATCCCTGCTAATGTCAAGCATTGGCACGGTGCGGCCAAGAATTCCGCCTTCCAGCATATCGCCATTGAAGTGCCGGGCGAGAAGACTTCGAATGAATGGTGCGAACCGGTGGATGCGAATGAATACAATAAGCTGCCATAAATAATTGGCAGCTTTGGTAATGGATGTATTCAGTTGGTTTTCTTTATCTTTTTTAGTTCTCTATGCAGCCAATCCAGGCGCTGTTTTTCCCGCAGGATGGCCTGCTCCAGGATGCAGCGGTGGCCGAAATGTTTCTGCTGTTCGCTTTCATCCGCGAACAGCAGCTGCCAGCGGGTCTGCAGGTATTGGTATTTTTCCTCATGCCGGGCAATTTCTTCCTGAAAGAGCCGGGTGACCAGTGGATGGTCGGCCGAATCGAGCAGATACAATTTCATCGTGAATTCATCCCGGGTAGGCACCAGCGGATTTAAGGGTTCATCCATCCAGGCGGACAGAAGTTTCTGTCCGTCTTTTGTGATTTGGTAGAATTTCTTTTCGAGTTTTTTGCCCACCAGTTCCGTGTGTGAGGAAATCAAGCCGTCGTCTTCCATACGTCGCAGCTCCGGGTAAATCTGACTGTGGTTGGAGTACCAGAAGTCGCCGAGCTCTTCTTCAAACAGCTTTTTGATGTCGTAGCCTGCTAGATCCTCACGGTTCAGCAGCCCTAGAATGATATATTTTAATATGTTCTTTTGTGCCATAGTCATTCGTCCCTTCGTATATATCTGGAATCAGTATAGCATAGATAAAAAAAATTATCATGTATTTTATTACATGATATTGACAAGTCAAATAATCTGGTTTATGATACATATATCAACATTATGTAAATAAATACATAATAACTAGGAGGAATTTAACAATGGAATTTAAAGAACTGGATGACTTTTTGGGTACGCATTTTATTTATACCTACGATAATGGCTGGGAATATGAATGGTATGCCAAGAATGATCATACGGTGGATTACCGCATTCACGGCGGTATGGTCGCCGGCCGTTGGGTGAAGGATCAGGAAGCCAATATCGTCAAACTTACGGATGGCGTATTCAAGGTAACCTGGACGGAACCGACAGGCACCGATGTGGCTTTGGACTTTATGCCGAATGAAAACATTATGCATGGTACGATTTTCTTCCCGAAATGGGTACAGGATCATCCGTCCATTACGGTATGCTTCCAGAATGAGCACATTGACCTGATGGAAGAATCCCGTGAGAAGTACGAAACCTATCCGAAATATCTGGTACCGGAGTTTGCCAAGATTACCTACATGGGCAAGGCTGGTCAGGACAACGAAGAAGTTATCGCCGAAGCGCCTTACAAAGGCATGACGGATGACATTCGTGCCGGCAAGTATTTTGATGCCGACTACAAGCGTGTAAAGAAATAATAGCTGGAGGTTCGTCATATGAACGCAGGTAAATTGAGAAAAATATCGGTAACAGCTATGCTGTCACTGGCTCTTATGGTTCCTGTAAATGGTGTTGGTCATGCATCTGGCAAGCAGGAGAATCTTATTTCCATGCAGCCGACTTATCGGGATGTAGTAGTCGCCAATGTGAAAAATGACAATGGCGCGCCCCGCCAGCTGCACATGAATGTGTTCATCCCGCCCCAGGCCAAGAAAGAAAAAGTCCCTGTGTTGGTGTTTGTACATGGCGGCGGTTGGGCCAGAGGCACCTATGAAGGCGATGATGTAAAGCAGCAAGCGAAGCAGAGCAAGCAGAGCGGCAATGGCGCTTTGATGGATAAGGACAATACTTCGTCCTATAAGATTTTCAAAGATGTCCTGAATCATGGCATTGCCTTTGTTTCCGTGGATTATCGTTTGAACAGCGAAGCGGCTTTTCCTGCTCAGATTTATGACGTGAAAGCAGCAGTGCGTTTTGTCCGTGCTCATGCGGCAGAATATGGCATTGACGCCGACAGAATTGCCATAGCCGGTACCTCGGCTGGTGCTCATTTGGCAACAGAACTGGCTGTAACCAGTGGCAACAAGAACTTAGAAGGTACTGTAGGCGGAAATCTTGGTTATAGCAGCAAGGTCACAGCCTGTGTTGACTTCTATGGCCCCACCAATTTGTTGACCATGGCTCCGGAAATGAGTCCCCAGCTGCAGTCACCTGCTGAAGCTGCCGAAACCCATGATTCGGTGCGCGCCAATGAATCCATTCTGCTGGGCTTTACAGGGGAAGGACAAGGTGTCGGCACCCTGCGTAAGATATATGAGGCCGGCGATAAAACCTCTCCCTATTGGAGTATGGTGGAGAAGGCCAAACTGGGCAGCCCGGTATATCAGGTGACGAAAGATGCGCCGCCGTTCTTTATCGCACATGGCGGACATGATTCACTGGTACCCATTCAGCAGAGCATCAGCCTGCAAAAGGCATTGACCGATGCCGGCGTGGAAAATCTTTTCATGTGCAATTCTGAAGCACAGCATGGTTATGTGGGTGAAGATACCAATAAAGCCATGATGCGCTGGCTTTGCCAAAAGCTTGGCGTTAAATATTGATTCCCAAACATTTCCAAACAAATACACTTTAAGAGAAGCCGTTTGACAGGTGATTCTGTCAGGCGGCTTCTTGTTCAAAATCGCAATATATTACAGCAACTGAATTTGTCTGTCGACAAGAGGTAAACATTAGCGTTATAATATAAAAGAAAGCTTAAACATAAATTATGTAAATCGGAAGGGAGAGCACGATATACATGTTGGAATTGAAGAACATTTCCTTCCATGTCACCGAGGGCAACAGCCAGGTGGATATTATTCAGGACCTGAGCCTAACCGTTGACAACAGGAAATTTGTGGTCATTACGGGGCCCAACGGCAGTGGCAAGTCCACCCTGGCGAAAATTATAGCGGGCATTGAGCAGCCCACTTCCGGCCAGATTCTTTTGGATGGCCAGGATATTACCAATAAGAGCATTACGGAGCGGGCACAGATGGGCATCAGCTTTGCCTTTCAGCAGCCTGTGCGTTTCCGCGGCCTGCAGGTTATTGACTTGTTGCGGCTGGCAGCCGGGAAAAAGATTTCCCATATCAAGGCCTGCGATTATCTTTCCGAGGTAGGGCTTTGCGCGAATGATTATCTCAACCGTGAAGTGAACAGTTCCTTGTCCGGTGGTGAGCTCAAGCGTATTGAGATTGCTACGATTCTGGCCAGAAAGACGAATCTTTCCATCTTTGATGAGCCGGAGGCGGGGATTGACCTTTGGAGTTTCCAAAACCTTATCCGCATCTTTGAAAAAATGCGGGCAGAAATTGAAGAAAGTTCCATCATCATCATTTCCCATCAGGAGCGCATCCTGCAGATTGCTGATGAAATCATTGTGCTGGCCGATGGCCGGGTACAGGAACATGGCGCCGGCAAAGACATCCTGCCCAAAATCATGGACACGGAAGTCAGCATGCCCATGTGCAGAAAATTTCAGTAAGGGGGTAGCGCTATGTTGAAGATGGACGAGATACAGAAAAGACTGCTGCTGGAGGTGGCTGACCTGCACGATGTCCCCATGGGGGCTTACAATCTGCGCGCTAACGGCAAGTCCGTGGGCCGTGGCAGCAGTGCCAATATCGAAATCACCTCCAAGGAAGACGGTTCCGGCATTGATATCCGCATCAAGCCCGGCACCAAGAATGAGAGTGTACACATTCCTGTAGTCATGAGCGAAAGCGGCATGAAGGAAACGGTGTACAACGACTTCTACATCGGCGAAGGAGCTGATGTGGTAATTGTGGCAGGCTGTGGCATTGACAACTGCGGCACCCAGGATTCGGAACACGATGGCGTTCACCGCTTCTTTGTGGGCGAAAATGCCAAGGTCAAATATGTGGAAAAACATTACGGTTCCGGCGATGGCAAAGGCCAGCGCATTCTGAATCCCGTAACGGAAGTGACCATGGAAGCAGGTAGTTCCATGGAGATGGAAATGGTACAGATTAAGGGCGTGGATTCCACCAGCCGTACCACCAAGGCAAACCTCAAGGCAGATGCCAGCCTGATTGTGCGCGAACGCCTGATGACGCACGGCACGCAGTATGCTTACAGTGAATACGAAGTGACGCTGGATGGCGAAAATGCCAGCGCTGATGTAGTGTCCCGCGGCGTAGCCAAGGACAAGTCCTATCAGAAGCTGGATTTGCGCATCGTGGGCAACGCAGCCTGCCATGGCCATACGGAGTGTGACTCCATCATCATGGACGAGGGCAGAATTCTGGCTGTGCCGTCCCTGGAAGCCAACAATGTGGATGCCATGCTGGTGCATGAAGCAGCTATCGGCAAGATTGCCGGGGACCAGCTCATCAAGCTGATGACTTTGGGCCTAACGGAAAAAGAAGCCGAAGAACAAATTGTCAACGGCTTCTTAAAGTGATATTCTTCTATAGAACTCCTTCAGCTTTGGCTGGGGGAGTTTTTTGCAGTTCAGCATTCTTTTGCCAGGCGGCGTTTGGCTTTATAACTTTCGATTCGCATGAGGAATCGCTTTTGCAATGCCTGAAACTTTTCCGGTGAGATAACGATATTGCGTTTACGTGCTCCCGCCATCTGGTCGATTTCCGCATCTTCCAGTTCAAAGAGATCTGCATCCTGCAACAATAATAATTCATCTGCCTGGAGTATCATAAGTATTTCCTCCCTATTTCGACATTTAGTATGTAATGTTGTTCCTTCTATAGCCATATACGATTGGCAGATAAATGTATTACAGTTTCTCCAAAAGAAAATTGAAATTTTTTACCAAAATCACAGGATGATAAAAATAAGCCCCTCCGAGCCAGGAAGGGCTTATTTTTATTTTTTCGGATAAACACCGATGGTGAGTTTATTGAGGATGGGAATGGCTTCGCCGATTTTCCGGCAGATAATAGCGGCCAGAATGGAGAGTATCAGCGTTGCCCAGTAGAAGGTGATAACAACAGGCGCGGTCATAAGTTTGCCGTGGTTCTGCAGCCACAGGCCGATGTAGGTGATGAACAGGGGATGGGCCAGATAGGCGAAGTAGGAATGTTTGCCTAAGATATGGAGCAGATTGTTTAGGGCTTTGGGATAGCTCTGATAGGTGAAGATGGCAAAGAAGAACAGGCTGGCGGCCATGGTGTAGAGAATCCCCCAAGGGCAGAGTTGATGCGCCGTGTTGATGGCCTCAAGTGCCGTGTAGCCGTCAAAGTAAATCTTCTCGTAGTAATAGGTCATAAGGCCGCCCAAGGTGAAGAAGAAAAAGCAGCAGAGTCCATGAAGATGTTTTTTCATAAAGTCCATGAACTTATCGCTGTGAACGGAAAGCCAGCCACCCAGCAGGAAGATGAAGAAGTAATGGAGCACCCAGTAGTTGAGACGGTACATCAAAAAAGGCTTGAGAATGCTGTTATCGGGCAGGCCGTAAACGTAGAGGTTGAAGGCTGTATCAAAGCTCGACCAGTAGTCAAAGGCCATCTGCAAAATCAATAAGATGCCTAGACGGTAAAGGGTCAGGCGGCGTACTATGGCAATCCAAAGGGGCATCAAGAGATAGAACCACAAGAGAATGACCATGAAATAGAGTTGATACTTGGCATTGCCGAAGAACAGGACGGATAACAAATGCAGCGGGTCAGGAAAGCCGACGCCGTAGAGCAGACCGTCATGCAAGAGATAAAGCAGGGACCAGGCAAGATAGGGAATCAGCACGGTCTTTAGACGCCGCTTGGTGAAACTTACGAAATCAAAGGGCGCGTTGATGTTCAGATTGTAGAACAGGCCAAAGGCAGAGATAAAGAAGAAGATGGGCACGCTGAACCGGGTAAAGGTTTCAAAGAGTGCCACCAGATGAATGTTGGCCGCCGGGTTCATGATGTACTGGGAACCGATATGGATGCCAATAACCCCCATCATGGAAATGCCAC
Organism: Selenomonas ruminantium AC2024; assembly: GCF_000687995.1. Classification (NCBI taxonomy): domain Bacteria; kingdom Bacillati; phylum Bacillota; class Negativicutes; order Selenomonadales; family Selenomonadaceae; genus Pseudoselenomonas; species Pseudoselenomonas ruminantium. The sequence goes on along the minus strand of NZ_JIAC01000001.1, from coordinate 2,012,350 downwards.
GGATGTATTCGATGGCGGCAAGCCTGGGCTTGCGGGGCAGAGTTGCTGTTTGCATAAAGAAAAAACACCTCGATAAAAAATAATTACCTACCTATCATAACAAAAAATAAGACGCAATGCCACCAAGGATTCAAGAGGATATTTTGCAGTGGATAGCGAATAGCTTACATAATGGGTTTCGGGATAGAGATTTGCGAGGTATAGGAGATGGAATAAAATGGAAAAATACACCGTAGCTGAGCTGCCTTTGGACGAGCAAAATGTGCTGGAACAACTCTATGGCGGACAGATGAATGAAAATCAGGGCTATTCGCCCAATCATATTCTCTATGTGCGGGAGCTTACAACAGCAGAAGAAGGGCTGTTTACGAATTGTACATCCTTTCAGCCTTTAGGTGTGTTGGTGCAAAATTTGTACAAAATCCGGGGCAGATTGCTGCCGCCGCATTTTAATCGGGCACTGTATAAAATGGTAGAAGAATGTGACGCCCTGCGCCTGAACTACTGCTCGGTGGGCAAGCGCATTTTGGCTGTGGTCTTTCAAGAACGGCGTGTGCTTGCCCCGGTTGTCTATCGCAATTTGGAAGGCATAGAAGAAGATGAACTTGATGCAACCTTGCACCGTATTATGGATGCAGATTTGCGTCAGGGCATTGATGTGCGTCATGGGTGCCTGATGCGGTTTTCCATCTTTCACACCCACAATGATGAATATGCGGTGCTGGTAACGGCTGTGCAGGCCGTGCTGACGGATTTTGATGTGCGCAAGCTCTTTGTCAGAGCCTTAGGCTTAAAATGGGAGGAAAGTGCGCAGCCAGCCAATGGCGCCATGATGCAGAAGTCTGCCATGGCGGCCCCTGTGCGGGAGTACTGGAAAAAGATACTCGGGAACTTCCCCCAGAATTGCCGTATTCCCAAGTATGGCAAAACCTCCATTCCTGTCCCCAGACATCGGGCATATTTTACGCATTTGCCCGCGCCCATTTTGTCGGATTTGCGGGAAAAGGCCAAAGACAAGAAGAGCATGCTCATGGCCATCCTGCAGACGGCTTGGGGGCTTTTCCTGCTTCAGGAAAATAGATGCCGGGATGTAGGTTTCTGCCTGCGGGTGCCCCGCCGGGAAAAAGGTGCTGACGGACAGAGCCGCATTCCAAGTTTGGTGCCCCTGCGCCTGCAAGTGGAAAATGACAATGTCACCATACAGGAAATCGTGAATAAACTGTTCCAGCAGTTTGTAATTTCCCAGCCGTATGCCGCTTTGGGCCGCTCGGATATCGAAAGTCTGATGGGCAAGCAGAAGGGGATTTTTGACCATTTTTTGGATTTTTGTGATTTCCACTATGAGACCCACTCCTTTGAGAAAGCTCCGGGAGCTGTGGATGGGCAGCTTATTCTGCAAAAGTTCTGGGATGGACGGGATAACAAATTAAGTATAGCCTTCCATCATGAGGAACATCAGTTGTCCATAAGCATGCAATACGATGAACGCTTTTTTGACCGGGAGAGAATCGAAATTTTGGTCAAGGAATATCTGCAGGTCCTCCAACAGATGCTGACGGATTGGAATCTGCCGATAGGCGTTTTCCAGGAGAGATTGGGCAACCGCCTGGAGAGAGTGGAGAACTCTGTTACCGAGAGAGTGGACAGCCGTGCCGTATTGCAGGATTATTTGTCTCGTATCACTCTGTTCAAGGAATTGGACCGTGGATTCATTCAGCGCTTTATGGAATATGCCCGGTTGGATGTCTATTTTGAAGGGGACCGTCTGGCGGGGAAGGATTTGGATGGACAAATGGTCTTTTTGGGAATGGGCCGGGTGGCTCGCAGTATCGAATTGGGTGACGGCTGGTACCATACGCTCGATATCCAGAAGGAAGGCGGCTGGCTCAATGAAACGGTGCTGCTGCCAGATAGAAAGGGCGATATGGCCTTGGAAGTGCTTACGGAGCGGGCGGTGATTCTCACTGTTCCCTTGGATAAGGCACATATTATTATGGACAAGACCCCATTGATGCCCAAGTGCGTTATCCAATACGTTATCCGGCAGATGGAAAAATATCAGCGGTTGTGGATTCAATCCTAATCCTGTATAATTATTCCGTAATCATTTTTGCGGAGGTGCAGAATGCAGAAGCGACGAATTGTCATTGGTGGCATCCTTTGCCTGGCTCTTATAGGAGGCGGGGCGGCTTTTTTGTGGCCGTCCCGGGAAGCTCCCGCCAGCCAGCAGATAACGGAAACCACCGTGGCCACCAGAAACGAAGATGTATCCCCAATCAATAAGATTCCGCAGACTGGGACGGAGCAGCCCAAGGAAAAGCCTCCGGTAAAACAGCCCATCAAGGATGTCTTTGCCTACAGCTTTGAAGGTGAGAAGGTCTTTATTGTGGCCGGTTCGGTAACGGCTAATAAAGAAAAGCATGAATGGCAGGCCAAGATAAAGAGCATCAACAAGAAGGGGGAGCCCCAGTCCGTACAGCAGGTGTTCTTCAAGCAGGAAGGCAAGCAGATTCTTACCAGCAACGGTAATGGCAAATGGCGTCCCATCGACGAGATGGATAAGTCTCTGTTCAATAAAGTCGTGGATATTTCCGGCACCTTTTGATAAATTTGTTAAAGTTTTTTTGAAAAATTGTATTTTAGGTGTTGACAAGACTTGCCCTTATCCGTATAATAATACATGTCGCTGAAACACAGCGGTAAAAAATTAAAGACGGCCCGGTAGTTTAGTTGGTTAGAATGCCGCCCTGTCACGGCGGAGGTCAGGGGTTCAAGTCCCCTTCGGGTCGCCACTTGCGGAAATAGCTCAGTTGGTAGAGCATCACCTTGCCAAGGTGGGGGTCGCGAGTTCGAGTCTCGTTTTCCGCTCCATATTATGGCGACATAGCCAAGTGGTAAGGCCGAGGACTGCAAATCCTTTATCCTCAGTTCGATTCTGAGTGTCGCCTCCAATTTCATAATGCGGAAATAGCTCAGTTGGTAGAGCATCACCTTGCCAAGGTGGGGGTCGCGAGTTCGAGTCTCGTTTTCCGCTCCATTTTTATGGCGACATAGCCAAGTGGTAAGGCCGAGGACTGCAAATCCTCTATCCTCAGTTCGATTCTGAGTGTCGCCTCCAAAATGAAAGCAAGCCTTCTCCTGTTTGACGGGAGGAGGCTTTTCTGTATTGAAGTTACGGCATAAATATTGTAGAATATAGAGTATGTGATTTGCGGGGAGGCTGTAATCAATGGAAACAAGTGATAAAGATTTAATCGAAGAAAAAACTGGCAGTGAAAAGATTTTTGACGGAAACCTGCTGCATGTCTATAAAGATACGGTAAAGCTGCCCAATGGCGGCGAAGCTACGCGCGAGTGGATTAAGCATCCTGGTGCTTCCGCCGTGATTCCGCTGACGGATGATGGTCAGGTGATTCTCGTGAAGCAGTATCGCTATCCCATCGGCCGCATTACCTTGGAGATTCCGGCAGGAAAGCTCGATGCTCCCGATGAGGACCCGCTGCTTTGCGCTGAGCGGGAACTGTCCGAGGAAACGGGTTACAAGGCCGAGAAAGTTACGAAGCTGACGACCATTGCCACAACTGTAGGATTTTCCAATGAGTACATTCATATCTATGCGGCTACGGGCCTTACGGCGGGCAAGCAGCATACCGATGAGGATGAGTTCATCAATGTGGTGAAGATGCCGCTGGCAAAGGCTGTGGAGTTGGTGCTGAACGGCGAAATCTTCGATGCCAAGTCGGTGACGGCGATTTTGATGTTGGAACGCAGCCAGAAGGAGAAATAAATGTTTGATTTTGATATAATGCATATTATTGCCGGCCTGCCCGGACTTTTGATTGCCATGGTCATTCATGAATACGCCCATGCGCAGGTGGCAGTATGGTTGGGGGATTTTACTCCTCGTCTGATGGGCCGCCTTACGCTTAATCCCAAGGCGCATGTAGACCCCATTGGTATGCTGATGCTGTTTTTGGTTCATTTTGGCTGGGCAAAGCCTGTTATGATTAACCCGCGGAATTTCAAAAATCCCAAGCGGGATGATATTCTGGTATCGCTGGCTGGCCCTATGGCGAATTTTGTCACGGCCTTTTTAGCGCTGGTAGCCCTGCTGGTTTACCTGCGGGTGGGCGGCGATATGACCGCCGGCGTGTCCATGGTCTTTCAGATGATTATTGAGTTCAATATCGGCTTTGGCATCTTCAACTTGATTCCCCTGCCGCCCTTGGACGGTTCCCATGTACTGATGCAGCTGCTGCCCCGGGATATGGCCTACAAACTGGCCGAGCTGGAGCGCTACAGCTTTTTGATTCTCATTGTGCTGCTGATGACGCCGGTGCTCAGCATGATTTTGATTCCTTGTCGGGCTTTTATCTGGCAGGTTTTCATGTTACTGTTACGGCCTTTTATCTAAATGGAAGATTACAAGATTAAAATTGATGCCTTTGAAGGTCCCATGGACCTTCTGATGCATCTCATTGAGAAGAACAAGATTGATATATACGATATTCCCATTGCGGAGCTGACCCGCCAGTATCTGGACTATCTGGACAAATTCCGGGAGTTCAATATGGAGATTGCCAGCTCCTTTCTGGTGATGGCGGCAACGCTTTTGCAGATTAAATCCCGCATGATGCTGCCCAAGGCACCACAGGCAGAAGGGGAGCCCGAGGAGGACCCCCGCTTCGAGCTGGTACAGCGGATTTTGGAATACCGCAAGTTCAAACAGGTCAGTCAGGTGCTCGGAGATATGGCAGGCGTGCAGGAGCGCTTTGTGGCCCGTGAGCCCATGGAACTGCCGGTGCATCATCTGCCACCGGGAAATCTCTCTTTGCGCCAGCTGGTGGAGGCTTTCCATACGGTGCTCTCCGTCAAGGAGGAGCTTTCCATCCCAAAAGCCTTGGTGGAACCGGAGGAATACAGTATCAAGGACAAGATGGAAGATATTATTCTGCTGCTGGGACGCAGCCGGGGGAAGCTGCTCTTTTCCGAGGCGTTCCGCTCCGGCACCAGAGGGGAACTCATCGTAACCTTTCTGGCCCTGCTGGAACTCATGAAGCTGCGGACGGTAACGGTCAAGCAGCAGCGTTCCTTTGCGGAAATCTATATCTGTGTCCGGGAGGAGGAAGTTCATGCCTGAGAAAGTACGGGCAGAAATAGCCGATACAGGACTCGTGGAAGCGGTGCTCTTTGCGGCGGGCAATCCCATGACCGTCAAGGAAATCGCTCATATCATCGAGCTGGATGTATTGGGTACCCAAAATATCATTACGCGGCTGCAGGCGGAACTGGACGAGCGCAAGAGTGGCCTGACCTTGCGGCAGGTGGCAGGCGGCTATCAGCTGGCCACCCGGCCCGAAGCCTTTGTAACCGTTGAGCGGCTGAGTCAGGTGGTGGATCGGAAGATTTCGGCGCCGACCATGGAGACGCTTTCCATCATTGCCTTTAAGCAGCCCATCACCAAGGCGGAGATTGAAAATATCCGCGGGGTGCGCATTGAACGCGCCCTGCAAAAATTACTGGAATTGGAACTGGTGGCGGAAGTGGGGCGCAAGCCTGTCTTAGGGCGGCCCATTCTCTACGGCACCACGGATACCTTCCTGCGGTGTTTCGGCATCAATACCTTGGAGGATTTGCCGGAACTGCCCACCACAGAAGAGGCGGTGGCAGGACTCGACAACGAACAGCTGGAACTTTTCCAGGAGGTTCAGCATCTGCAGGAAGCACAGGAAATGGAAACAAACGAGGAGACGGAATAAATGGTTGAATTATTAGCCCCGGCAGGCAGCCGTGAGGCGCTGATTGCTGCCGTGGAAAGCGGCGCGAATGCTGTTTATATGGCCGGTACCCAGTTCGGGGCCCGGGCCTATGCCAATAATTTTGATGAGGATGGCTTGAAAGAAGCCATCCGTTTTGCACATTTGCGGGACGTGTTGATTAACATCACCGTCAACACCATTGTAGATGATGAGGAAATCCCAGCCCTGAAGGAATATCTGCTGTTCCTGCGGGAGGCAGGGGCGGATGCTATTCTGGTACAGGATTTGGGCGTGGCGAAAATCGCCCGGGAAATCGTGCCCGATATGCCGCTGCATGCCAGCACGCAGATGACGGTGCACAGCCTCGAAGGTGTTTTGGCCCTGCAAGAATTAGGCTTTACCCGCGTGGTATTATCCCGCGAATTGTCCCTAAAGGAAATCGCTCATATCTGTGCTAACTGCGATGTGGAGATTGAAGTCTTTATGCACGGCGCGCTCTGTGTCTGCTATTCGGGCCAGTGCCTGATGAGCAGCATGATTGGCGGCCGCAGCGGCAACCGTGGCCGCTGTGCCCAGCCCTGCCGTTTGCCCTATACGCTGGTAGATGAAGCGGGCAATGATGTGCTCGGGGATAAGGCCGGCAGTTACCTGCTGTCCCCGCGTGACCTCAATACCATTGATGTGATTCCCGACTTGATTAAAGCAGGTGTCGCATCCCTCAAAATCGAAGGCCGCATGAAGCGTCCCGAATATGTGGCTACGGTGGTAGGAACCTACCGTCAGGCCATTGACCAATATTTGACAAGTCAAATATACGAAGTTGACTTGTCAGCCCGGGATAATCTGGCGCAGATTTTTAACCGTGACTTTACCACGGCATATCTCTTGAACCGTCCCGGTAAGGCCATGATGAGCGACAGACGCCCCAACAACCGCGGCCTGCTCATTGGCCGGGTAACGGCTTATGACTGGGATAAGCGCCTCGTGACGGTGAAACTTTCCGGCCGTCTGGCTCTAGGGGACCAGGTTGACTTTTGGGTCAAGGTCGGGGGCCGGGTGACGGCCACGATAAATGACATGTCAAATGTCAAAGGTCAAAAACTGACGGAAGCGGCTAGCGGCGATACGGTGCGCTTTGCCATCCCTGCCGCTGTGCGCGACCATGACCGCGTCTTTAAGGTCTACGATGCCCAACTGATGGAACAGGCCAAGGAAAAATACGCCAGTGGTGCTCCTGTGCGCCGCATTCCCATCACCGCCCAAGTCAAGGCCGCCATTGGCGAGCCCTTGACGGTTGTCCTGCGGGATAATGCTGGACACGTTGGCCATGGAAAAACGGAGTTTATCGGTGAAGCCGCCAAGAAGCGACCCCTGTCGGATGAAGTCATCCGCAAGCAGGTGGACAGGCTCGGCACTTCCGTCTATGAACTGACGGAGCTGCAGGCGGAAATCAGCGGCGAAGTCATGGTGCCCATGAGTGAAATCAATGAGGCCCGCCGTCAGGCTGTCGAAGAACTCGATGCGCAGCGTCTGGCGCATTATCCGCTGCGCGTAGCAGAGCCTGTGCCTTTCAAGGCCGAAGCATTTGCCGGGAAACTCTCCCAGCCCAAACTTATGGTAGCAGTGGATAATCTGGAAAAGATGCGTGCTGCCATCGAAGGTGGCGCTGACGGTATCCTCTTTGGCGGGGAATCATACGAGCATGAAGCGCTGACCGTGATGGATTACGAAAAGGCTTGGCATCTGGCCAAGAAGGCCAACGTGCGTCTGGACTTTAATCTGCCACGCATCATGCGCGACGATTTCCAGCCCTTCTTCGAGAAGATTCTCACAGCGGCCAAGAACTTCCCGCCATCGGCTGTGCATGTCCATAATATCGCACAGATTGCGCTCGTAAAACGGCTGACGGATTTTGCCATTCATGCCGATTACAGCTTGATTTCCTATAATAAGAGCACGCTGGCCTTCCTAAAAGATTACGGTGTGGCTTCGGCAACCTTATCGCCGGAACTCAAATGGCAGCAGATGGAAGCCTTGGCCAAGGAAAGTGATTTGCCTTTGAGTGCTATCGTGCATGGCCGTTTGGAACTTATGGTTTCCGAATACTGCGTGACGGGTTCCTTCCTTGGCAATGTGGGCGAGGGGGCCTGCAGCCATCCCTGCACGAAGGGGCGCTATGCGCTCAAGGACCGCAAAGAGGCGCTGTTCCCGCTGCGCATGGACCAGTTCTGCCATATGCACGTGCTCAACAGCAAGACGCTCTCCATGCTGCCCCATGCCATGAAGTTTAAGGGTGCTGGCATCAAGACCCTGCAGATTGAAGCTAAGGCCATGAAGCCGGCGGAAATCACGGCCATTACCCGTGCCTACCTGCAGGCTATGAAACTGCCCGCCCAGCTCGACGAAGCCCAGGAAGATGCGCTGAAGCGTCAGGAGGGCATGGATATTACCCGCGGACACTACTTTAGAGGAGTTCAATAAGTAAATGGAACAGGAATCGTTTAAGGTTTTAGAATACAAGAAGATAACGGATAAACTTGCAGAGTATGCCGGCTCGGCCTTGGGCAAGGAAAAGGCCCATGATTTATTGCCCAGCTCGGATTTTGCCGAGGTGCAGGAGTGGCAGGAGCAGACCACGGAAGCCGTGAAGGTGCTCTCCATGTCGGCGCCTCCTTTGGGCGGCATTCGCGACATCCGCCTGCTGCTCAAAAAGGCTGCCAAGGGTGCCATCTTAGAACTCGAAGAACTGCAGAACATCATGAGCACCATGTATGCCATGCGCACCATCAAGTATTTCTTCCGGGATTTGGAATTGGAAGCTCCGATTCTGCAGGAATGGGCGCGCTCGCTGGAAATTTTGGGCCAGTTAGAACGCAATCTCAACAATGTCATTGACGAACACGGCAATATGCGCGAAGATGCCAGCGTGGAACTGCGCCGCATCCGCCGCGAGCTCAAATCCTCTCAGACCCGTATCAAGGATAAAATCAACAGCATCCTTCACGATGGGGCTTATCAGAAGATGTTTCAGGATGCCATCGTCACCGTCCGTGACGAGCGTTATGTTATTCCCGTAAAGGCCGAATACCGCGCGCATTTCCCGGGACTTATCCACGACCAGTCCGCCAGCGGTTCCACACTCTTTATCGAGCCGATGGCTGTGGTGGAACTCAACAATGATGTGAAGCAGCTGACGCTTGCTGAACAACAGGAGATTCAGCGCATTCTGCGTCAGCTCTCGGGAGAAATCCAGCGCGAGAAGGATACGCTTTACGCTAACTGTGAGATTTTGGGGGATATTGACTTCACCTTCGCCAAGGCAAGACTGGCAGGTGCCATGAAGGCTGTGCGCCCGCTGATTAATGATGAAGGCCGCACGGTGCTCAGTAACGCCCGTCATCCCTTGATTGCCGCCGACAAGGTAGTGCCCACCAGCATTACACTCGGGCAGGATTACCGCATGCTTTTGATTACCGGCCCGAACACTGGTGGTAAGACTGTCACCATGAAGACACTGGGTCTCATGGTACTCATGGCCCAGGCAGGTCTTTATCTGCCTGTGGAGCAGGGGTCGGAAATCTCCATTTATGCTAATATCTACGCTGATATCGGTGACGAACAGAGCATTGAGCAGAGTCTTTCCACCTTCTCGGCGCATATGACCCATATCGTCAGCATTCTCGACAAGGTGGAAAGCGACGACTTGCTGCTATTGGATGAATTGGGCGCCGGTACTGACCCCGAAGAAGGGGCGGCTTTGGCCATGTCCATTCTGGAAAAATTGCTGGAGGTCAAGGCAACCACTGTGGCCACCACGCATTATTCTGAGCTCAAGACCTTTGCCTATACCCGCGAGGGCATTGAAAATGCCTGCGTGGAATTTGATATTGAAACCCTGCGGCCCACGTACCGTTTGCTGATTGGCATTCCCGGCGCCAGCAACGCCTTTGCCATCAGCCGCCGTTTAGGGCTGGCCGATTCACTCATCATCCGCGCCCAGCAGCTCGTCAAGGCCGACCATGCTCAGTTCGAGCACGTTATCAACGAACTGGAAAATGAAAAGATGATGTACGAGCAGCGCAACGCCGATATTGCCGAGCGTCAGGCGCGGGTCAAGAAGCTCGAAGAAAAACTCTTGAAGGCCAAGGAAGAATTGAGCCAGAAGAAAGGCGATATCATTCGCAAGGCCAAGGACAAGAGTGCGGCCCTTATCCGCCAGACCCGCCGCGAGTCGGAAGAGGTTATCAGCCAGCTCAAAGAGCAGTTTGACGACCTGGGCATCAAGGCGCGCCAGCAGGCCATCCAAAATGCGCGGGCCAAGATTAACGAGGCTTCCGCGAAAGCCAACCCGGGCATTATGGCCCAGAAGGGTGTCGGCCAGCGCATTGACCTCAAGACCATCCGCGTGGGTGATACGGTTTATGTGAAGAAGCTGGACCAGAAGGGCACCGTGCTTGAAATTCAGGGCAAGGACCTGACGGTACAGGTGGGGTCCCTGCGCACGAAACTCAAGGCCAACGCCTGCACCTTTATCTCCCATAAAGTAGCAGAAAAGCCAAGTGCCAGCACGGGCAGCCGCAAGAATTCCCAGTCTGCCAGCTTCCTGCAAAAGACTGCCAACATCGGCCGTGACATTGACATCCGCGGCATGATGGTGGACGAAGCGGAAATGGTGCTCGGAAAATTCATCGACGATGCGGTAATCGCCGGCTTAAGTCAGGTGCTGATTATCCATGGCAAGGGCACGGGTGCTCTGCGCAAAGGCGTCCATGCCTACCTCAAGAGTCACCGCAACGTGCTGAGCTTCCAGTTCGCGGATATCAACGAAGGCGGTACCGGTGCAACGGTGGTGGAATTAAAATAATACGGCCCTGTTAATACATGGACGATAGTGGGAATTTGTGTTACAATGGGGAAGTATAAATTTAAGGAGGCAGCTCATGGATAAACATTCTAATGCGAGCCGTCAAAAGCGTTCTGCTAAATCTGGCGGAACTGCAAAGCGTGTCATTTTAGGCTTTGGTCTGGTGCTCATGGTGATGATCACCGGTATCGGCTGTGGTTTTTTAACCGCGAGCATGAATACCAAGCCGGATTTAGCCAATGACATTTTGCCACCGGCATCTTCACAGATTTATGATATTAACGGCAATGAAATTGCCAATGTACATGCGGCGGAAAACCGCCGTCCGGTAAAAATTGCCCAGGTTCCCAAGCAGCTGCAGGATGCGTTCGTAGCGGTGGAGGATAACCGGTTCTACGACCATTCCGGCGTTGACCCCCGGGGCATTGCCCGTGCTCTTTATACCAATATTCGCGGTCATGGTGTGGCCGAAGGTGGTTCCACCATCACCCAGCAGCTGGCGAAGAATGCCTACCTGACTCAGGAGCGCACGCTGACCCGTAAGGTACAGGAAGTATTTCTGGCCCTGCAGCTCGAGCGCCAGTACACGAAAAAAGAAATTCTGGAAATGTATCTGAACCAGATTTACTTCGGTCAGGGCGCCTATGGCGTGCAGGCCGCTGCGCAGACCTACTTCGGCAAGAATGTGGAAGATTTGGATTTGAATGAATGCGCCATGCTGGCCGGCATTCCCAAGAGCCCGAACTATTATTCCCCGCTGAATAATCTGCAGGCCGCTCAGGAACGCAAGGCCATCGTCCTTGACCAGATGGAAAAGTACGGTTATATCACCCATTCTACGGCCGAAAAGACCAAGAAGGAAGATATGAAACTCGTGAAGCCGGCCAAGAAGAGCGATTCCGGCGTGGCTTCTTATTTCATTGATTATGTAACACAGAAGCTCATCGATAAATACGGCGCTGATGCGGTTTATAAGGAAGGCCTCAAAATCTATACCACCCTAGATATGGATATGCAGAAGGCCGCCGAGGAAACCGTCAGCAAGCTGCCGACCTATAAGACGGATGGCAACGGTCTGGCCCAGCCGCAGATGGCACTGGTGGCCATTGACCCCCATAACGGCTATGTAAAAGCCATGGTCGGCGGCCGCGGCAACGACCAGTTCAACCGCGCCACCATGGCTGTGCGCCAGCCTGGTTCGGCCTTTAAGCCCTTTGTCTTTATCGCAGCTTTGGAAAACAAATTCACCCCGAACACGGTGATTAACGACAGCCCTATTGACATCAACGGCTGGCGCCCGCAGAACTCCAGCGGTAATTTCAGCGGCAAGGTCACGCTGCGGGAAGTAGCGCGTCATTCCATGAACGTGCCGACGGTTAAGATTGCGCAGAAGCTCGGCATTGATAAGCCGATATACTATGCGCAGGAAATGGGCATTTCCACCTTTGTTTTGGAAGGCCCGGCCAATGACCGTCAGCTGGCTACTTCTTTGGGCGGTATGACGAAAGGTGTAACGCCGCTTGAAATCACCAGCGCTTACGGCACATTTGCCAACAAAGGCGTCCATGTGGACCCGGTGGTAATTGTCAAGGTGCTCGACCGCAACGGCAAAGTATTGGAGCAGAACGAGCCGAAACAGCGCAGTGTAGTCAGTGAAAACAGTGCGGCTGAACTCACGGATATGCTCGAAGATGTCATCAAGAAAGGCACGGGTACCCGTGCCAACATCGGCCGTCCGGCAGCCGGTAAGACTGGTACCACCAGCAACTACAACGACGCCTGGTTTGTCGGCTATACCCCGGATCTTGTTGCCGGTGTATGGGTGGGTAATGATGACAATACGCCAACCCGTGGCATCATGGGCGGCATGCTGCCCGCCGAAATCTGGCAGGCCTTTATGAAGAAAGCCACGGCGCAGACTCCTGCCAAGAACTTTGATGGTTCACGCTCCAGCAATTATGGCGGTGTGGGTGAACTCGAAGACGACAAGAAGCAGGAACTCAAAAAGACCGACACGAAGAAAAAAGACGATAAAAAGGATGCTGACAAGAAGGATGCCAAGAAGGGCGCCGATAAGAAGTCAGATCCGAATAACAAGCAAAACAACAATCCGGCTGCACCGCCTGTAGCTGCCCCGGAACCGGGCGGCGTAGGCAAGGGCCGGAACTAATAGACAAAACATACAAAGGAGAGAGTTTGTTGGCAAACGTATTTGACACATTACAGGAACGCGGCTTTATCGCCCAGTGCACCAATGAAGCAGAACTGCGGGAACTTTTCGATAAGGAGCGCGTGACGTTCTATATTGGTTTTGACCCGACCGCTGACAGCCTCCATGCAGGACATTTTATTGCCCTTATGGCAATGGCTCATATGCAGCGTGCCGGTCACCGTCCCATCTGCCTCGTAGGCGGCGGCACGGGCACCGTTGGTGACCCGTCCGGCCGTACGGATATGCGCAAGATGCTGACCGATGAAGACATCGAGCATAACTGCGAATGCTTCAAGAAGCAGATTTCCCGCTTCATCGACTTCAGCGATGGCAAGGCCATCATGGTCAACAACGGCGACTGGCTCCGCAAGCTCAACTATATCGACCTGCTGCGCGAAGTTGGTGCTTGCTTCACCGTTAACCGCATGCTGGCTGCTGACTGCTACAAGCAGCGCTGGGAAAAGGGCCTGACCTTCCTCGAATTCAACTACATGATTATGCAGGGGTATGACTTCCTGGAACTCAACCGCCGTTACGGCTGCAAACTGGAAATGGGTGGCGACGACCAGTGGTCGAACATCATTGCGGGTGTGGAACTGAACCGCCGCAAGAACAACACGGCTGTTTACGGTCTCACGAACAAGCTCTTGACCAAGAGCGACGGCAAGAAAATGGGCAAGACTGCAGGCGGTGCTCTGTGGCTCGATGCGGAAAAGACCAGCCCGTACGAATTCTACCAGTATTGGCGCAATGTGGATGATGCTGATGTGGAAAACTGCCTGGCTCTCCTGACCTTCCTGCCCATGGATGAAGTACGTCGCTTAGGTTCCCTCAAGGATGCCGCCATCAACGAAGCCAAGAAAGTTTTGGCTTACGAAGTGACGAAGATTGTCCACGGCGAAGAAGAAGCCAACAAGGCGAAAGACTCTGCCGAAGCAATGTTCGGTGGCAGCGGTGCCGGTGCTGACATTCCCGAAGTTAAGGCCGAAGCCGGTCAGAAACTTCTCGATGTACTCGTAGCAGGCAAAGTCTTTGCCTCCAAGGGCGAGGGCCGCCGTCTGATTCAGCAGAACGGCCTGTCCCTCAACGATGAAAAAGTCAGCGATGTGGATTATGTGCTGACGGATGCTGACTTCAAAGATGGCGAAGCCATCGTGAAGAAGGGCAAGAAAAAATACTATAAACTCACGAAGTAAACTTATGGCTGACATGTCAATTTTTGACATGTCAGTTTTTGTATCCGTTGACTTGTCAATTCCTTGCAGGAGTTTTCGCTTGTTTCGCGAATAAAATATAATGTGTAATGAAAAAACATAAAAGAAAATGCAAATTTTTCTGACAAAAGTATTGCTAACCTATGGATTATTCGCTATAATTAAGGTAGTAAGAAGTCTGAAAACTACATAAACAACACCGTGGCAGACATGTGATGGCTGCACCAGCAGGAGGACACCTTTATTCCATCGAAAGATGCGAATGAAGTTTCGCTGGTTTGTAAAACGGAGCTTTGAACTTCCCTGCACAGCAGGAGGGCATAAGGTGAGGAGACTAAGTGCTCATAAGGGATAAGTGAAGTTTACAAACGAAAGAGGCGAGCAAAATGAAGACCTGGCAGCGGATGGTTTCCCTGCTGGTTTTCGCGGTGGTTGTTATGGTAGCAACTCCGGCTATGGCCGCCAATTTGGAAAACAGCGTTCTCCATTTCGTAAATGTAGAACGTATGGCAGCTGGCGTACAGCCCCTGACTATGGACGAAACCTTGGCTGCAGCTTCTGACATTCGTGCAGAGGAAGCAGGCGTTCATTTCGCTCATCAGCGTCCGGATGGCCGTGAAGTTCAGTCCGTAGTAGCAGACGAATCTTACAGCTGGTTCGGTGAGAACCTGGCCGTCAGCACGGCAGAAGATGCAGAGGAAATCGTTCAGGCTTGGATGAATTCTCCGACCCATCGTGCCAACATCCTCAACCGTCACTATACGAAAATGGGCGTTACCTGCGCTAAAGGGGCCGATGGCCGTTACTATTGGGCACAGGAAATGGCTTGCGATTGAGATGTAGTTGCTGAAGAAATGTTTATAGAGTATGGAATACTTGTGTCAGAGGACGCAAGTATTCTTTTTTATGCGTAGAAAAGAGTGTGGATTTGTTTGAATTGGAAATTACGTTATCTTGGAGTATTGATGACCGCGGCAGTGGTCTGGGGAAATCATGCAGAAGCTGCAGTGCTCGTTCCTGAGAGGCCCGATGCGGGCACTTTGACAAGAGAGCAGCAGGATAGGGATTTGACCCGTCCTGAGGATGAAGTCAACCGCGCGTCGATTGCCGCTCCGGAGAAGGAACGGCCGAACCTTACCATGCCGGACGAGGTGAAAATTCAGGTCAAGGGCTTCAAAATCAGCGGTCAGGACATATACAGCGATGATGTCCTGCAGGCTCTGGTGGCCGAATATAATGGGAAAATGGTGACCTTTAAGGATTTGCAGGCCGGTGCCGATAAAATCACTGCCTATTTCCGCAAACACGGTTACCTCATGGCCCGCTGTTATATTCCCGCCCAGAAAATCAGCGGTGGCATAGTGGAGTATGCCATCTTGGTCGGACGTCTGGATAAAGTGGAAATTGACAATAAGACGAAAATTCATGAGTCAGCGCTTAAACGGGAAATTGGCTTTCTGAAGCCAGGAGATTATTTGACCCGTCAAAAATTGGAGCGGGCCGTATGGCTCTTGTCCGATTTGGCTGGTGCAGAGGCCAAGGCAACGCTTGCAACGGGCCAGCAGACCGGCACTGTAACGGTCAAGATTGAATTATCGGGCCATCAGGGCAAATGCGGCCTGTTAAGTGCCGATAATTATGGCAACCGCTATACGGGCTATTATTCCTATGGCCTGTCCTACGATATATTGAATCCTGCCCGCGAAGGTGACCAGCTGGCTTTGGCCGGAAATACCACAGGCTCACAGCTCTACAATTACGGCTTGAATTACATCCTGCCAGCAGGCCGGGATGGTTTGCGGCTGACCTTTGGTTATAATAAGTTATCTTATAAGTTGGGGGACGTATATGAACGGCTCGATGCCTGCGGTACATCCCTCTCAACATCAGCGGGACTCGAATATGCCATTAAGCGTAGCCAGATGCACAATCTCTATGCAGGCCTGCGCTATGAGTACAACAGCTTGAAGGATGAAATCCGTACCGTAGCGGATTCCACGATACCCAAGCATAGCAATGGCATGGTGCTCTCCCTTTATGGGGATGACCTGTCAGGACGCGGCGCGTTCAGCTGGCGCGTGGATTATAAATGGGGCAATCTCGCCTTCGAAAATGATGCAGGACGGAGGAAAGGACAGATAAGTCAGACATCCGGCACCTTCCATAAGCTCCGTTTCAATCTAATGCAGCAGCAGCGCTTGACCAACCGCCTGAATCTGATTTTGACTGCCAGAGGTCAGCTGGCCAGCTCCAATCTGGATTCCTCGGAGCATTTCTCCTTGGGCGGGGCCAGCGGAGTGCGGGCATATCCTGCCAGCGAGGCTTCGGGAGATATCGGCTATCTGTTGCGTGGTGAATTGCGTTACGCTCTGCCGCCGCAGGGAAAAAATCAGTGGCAGCTGGCCGCCTTCCTTGACCATGGCGGCGTGCAAATCAATAAGCATGATGACGGCCTGAGCGACAATGAACGCTTCCTGCAGGGGGCAGGCTTGGGCGTTATTTTCTCCCGCAGGGATGAATTCTTCCTTCGGGCGGATTACGCCTGGATATTGGGCGCAGCAAAGCCTCAGAGTGATACCAGCAGTCCGCGTGGACGCTTCTGGCTGCGCGGCGGTTTGTATTTCTAACAGAGAGGGGATATCGTCAATATGAAATATACACAGAAAAAAGCATTGCGCTGGATGGTGGCCATGGGACTGACGATGACCGCTTTTTCCTGGGGCAATGTAGAAGCAATGCCCACAGGCGGCGAGGTTCGCTCCGGTGACGCGGAGATAAAGACGAGCGGCCAGACCATGGACATCGACCAAAAGACCTCGCGAGTGGCTCTCGATTGGACAGGCTTTGATATCGCCAAAGGCGAAACGGTTCGCTTTCATCAGAATCCCAGTGATATTGCCATCAACCGCATCTTAGGCAACAAGGCTTCGGAAATCTACGGCAGTTTGCTGGCGGATGGTACCGTGTTCCTCTTAAATCCGCAGGGAATTCTCTTTGGACAAGGAGCACAGGTGGATGTAGGAAACCTGATTGCTTCAACGGCACAGGTTGACGATAGCTTCATGAAAGGTTTTAGTGCTGGCGGGGATGTCTCACTGAACCTTGGTGAAGCTTCTAAAGGTAAGGTAATCAATGCCGGTGACATCAAAGCCCAGGGCGGCCTCGTGGCTTTGCATGCAGCTAATGTCGAAAACACCGGCAGCATCAAAAATGACGGGGGCAAAGTGTCTCTTGCCGCCGTGAAAAATTTGGAGCTTGCCATCGATACGGCAGGCAAAATTAATTTTGAAACCAGCGGCGAAACCGCCAATGCCCATACGCTGAATGCAGGCACGATTCAGGCCGACGGCGGCTACGTGGTCATGACGGCCAAAAGCGCCGGCGATATGCTCAGCGAAGTGGTCAATAACACAGGAATTATCGAAGCCAAAACCGCCAGCATCAACGCCAAGGGCGAAATCCTGTTAGATGGCGGTGAGTATGGCACGGTCAATGTCAGCGGTAAACTGGATGCTTCTGGCTTAGCAGAAGGTCAAAGCGGTGGCAACGTGCGCATTCTTGGCGAGAATACCATTGTCAAGGATGGTGCGAAACTAACCGCCAGAGGGGATAAAGACGGCGGTCTTGTTGAAACCTCCGGTGATGTACTTGACGTGTCAACCAAGGCGGATATTGAGGCTAAAGGGCGCACGGGGAAGGCAGGCGAGTGGCTGCTGGACCCGATGAATGTGTATATTGGCGGTACTGAAAATGGAACGATATACACTATTAGTGATGGTGTAAATACAATTGATAGGAAAGACATTGGTACCGACTATAGTTTCATCACAGCTAATTCTATAATGGATAGGCTTAATAAGGGAACTGATGTTACAATTATAGCATTGGATAATACTGCTGCGAGAAATTCGAATATCATCGTTGCTGCTCCGATTACAATGACAAGTGGAGAAAAGGCAACTTTAACATTAGAAGCTGAACGCAATGTAATCGTAAAAAAAGAAATATCTGCAAGCGGTAATAATAAACTTAATGTAGTCCTCCATGCTGATACTGACGGTGATGCAAAAGGCATGGTAGCAATTAGTGCGGATATTAATACCAATGGTGGAGCCTTTACAGCCGGAGCATGGAACGTTAATGCTGACGGAGAAATTACAGTTGGTACTTATTTCGGCCCTTATGATGTGGAAAACAACACGCCAACTAATGATAAACAAACACAATCGTCGATTAATTTAATCACCAATGGTGGAAATGTCAATCTGTATGGTGATGTGGCAATGGGACTGAATGAAGGCACATTGACCATTGATACTACAACAAAGTCTGGTAGCAATGGTACTGTGAATATTACAGGTAATGTGGATTCCTTAAATACATATAAAGTAATATCAAAGGATTGCTCCAAGGAAGAACTTGATAGCATTGTGGAAAAGTATTATGATAATTATTTGTATAAGCACGGGTATTATAATGACTGGTCAGACTTGCCTCCAGAAGAAAAAAATATAATTAAAAAACGTTTTGAATCATACGGAGGAGCAGATAGAATCTTAGAAGAATACTATGTTACAAACTTTAAAAAGGATTATCCAAAGACTTGGGAAGAGCTAAAACCTAATGAACAAGAGAACATTAAAACAAAATTCGAATCAAAATCAGATGGTGCTAATAGTGTTGAGGATTATTATAGTAAACATGTAATATTAAAAGATTTGAAAGAGCTGACACCAGAAGAACAATCTACTATAAAAAATAGTTTTGCATTATATGGTGGCGTAGAGCAGGCACTAAAGGATTATTATAAAAATAAAGTTCAAATTCCTAAGAAAACATATAGGGAATTAGTTTCAAGCACCTTAGAAGCAGATAAAAATAGATATAAAATTCTGTACAATACATGGCTGGCTCTTGATGCTTGGAATAAGATACCTGCTAACAGAGAATCTATATTGAACCGTTGGGAATTAGCCAAAGAAGCGGCCAAGGAGGGCACAGCTGGTGGTGCAAATGTGGGAGATAAGTATCTCGCGACAATTACCACGGCCTTGGAAGAATGGATTGTGGGCTCTAGGTTGGAGAATGTTTCTGCAAACCAATTTTTTGTTGGAGGACATACAGTAAAGGTCGATTCTCCTAAAGACCGTGTGTTCCGTTGGGAAACTGGGCCAGAAGGAGAAAATGGTGAAACATCTTTTTATACCACTACTGATGCAGGAAAAGGTTATGTTAGCTTAGATATGTATCAGGATTGGTTACATAATGATAAAAATAATAATAATGATCCGAATAATGATAGTAAAAGTCCCACCAATGATGGCCAACCTTGTTTAGCACTACGTTGGCGTGCAAATGATTCATTTTGGAGTGATGTTGACAATCAGCAGAGTAATGTCAAAGGTTTCATTCAGGAAACGAATACTCAACCATCTAGTTTTAAGGTGAATAGTGGTAGCGCCAATGTGACCATAGGAGGGAACATCGGGAAGTCGGCACGTTTGCATGAGCTTGATATTACGACTAGTGGCAAAATTACTATTGGTGGTGGTATCAATTATGCGGCCAAAAATAATGCAGGTACTGGAAATCAAAAATTGGACAACGCCCTTCATTATTATTCTGCCAAAAACATAAAAGCAGATATTGTCAAATTAGGTGTGGAGGAAAGCTATCGCTATAACAATTCCGTGGAACGCCCGCAGTTTGCTTCATTAACCTTTACGCCAATTACCGGCGAGGCAGATTATCGTGAAGTACAGGAAGAAAAGAACAGCTCGGTTGAGCAGGTCTTGGGTTTGACCACTGCCAAGCTGCCGCTGGTGAAGGAAGTCAATGGCATGCTTACAAGCTACGGCACTTATCGGCTGGCGGTTGCCCCGGACAAGGTGACGATGGAACTTGCTGATACGAGCGTTCCCGTACCGGCCAATAGTATTCACGACCAGTATCGTGAGTATACCAAGAATTTGACGACGAAGCGTGGCGCGGCAGATTTCAAACTCAGCTACGACGGCTCCGTTTTTGCCCTTCATCCCATAGGGCAGGAGGCCGAAAAGATGTTAGAAGCTGGTGACGCGGCTCACAATGTGGATGTTGTAAGTCAAGCGCTCTACACAGCTTTCCATGATATGGGATTGACACTTGATGACTTAGATGCAGTATATGTATGTTTTGCATAACTGCGTAAGGACAGCCCTGCAGGAGTAAATCTTGCAGGGCTGTTTCTTTTTCTAAAAAGCTCTATTCACAGAGCTTAACTTGTGATATAATTAAAACAAAATTAAAAAGTTGCGTTTTCTGAAAAAAATACTTAAGGAAAAGCGGTGATTTGACGATATAGAGTATATAGAGGAAATAAATGCCAGGGCAAGGGCTTCATGTTGCTCTGGTTTTTGATATACGAGAAGGGGATGATCTTATGAAATCTTCGCGGCAGAAGGCCCTGCAACAGGTAGTGGCCTTGAGCATGATGATGACGGCTTTTTCCTGGAACAGCGCAGAAGCTCTTCCGGAAGGAGGCACAGTTCGTTCTGGCGACGCAGATATCAACAAGCAGGATCAAACTCTCGTAATTGATCAGCATACGCAGACCGTGGCGCTGGATTGGAACACCTTCGATATTGCCAAGGGAGAAACGGTCAGATTCAATCAGCAAGCGAGCGATATCGCTCTTAACCGGATCATCGGCAACAAGGCATCCGAGATTTACGGTAACTTGCAGGCAGATGGAACGGTGCTTCTGCTTAACCCTCATGGTGTTCTTTTCGGACAGGGGGCTCAAGTAGACGTTGGAAACCTGATAGCCTCAACGGCACAGGTTGACGATAGCTTCATGACTGGTTTGGGAGGTAGCGTGGAGGCAATCTCGCTGAAACTCGGTGAAGCATCGGACGGCAAAATCATCAATGCCGGAGATATTCGGGCCCAAGGGGGCTTAGTAGCTTTGCATGCATCTGTGGTGGAGAACACGGGCAGCATTGCTAGTGAGGGCGGCAAGATTGCCCTTTCTGCGGCAAAAAATCTGAATCTTTCCATAGATTCGGCGAAAAAATTGAATTTCGAAACCACAGGGGAATTGGCTAACGCCCATGTGCTGAACACCGGCAGTATTCAGGCGAATGGCGGCCATGTGCTGATGACGGCGAAAAGCGCTGGCGATATGCTCAGTGAAGTCGTTAATAATGAAGGCATTATCGAGGCCAAAACCGCCAGCATCAACGACAAAGGAGAAATCCTGCTCGATGGTGGCGAACATGGTACGGTCAATGTCGGCGGTACTTTGGATGCTTCGGGGCTGGCAGAAGGCCAGAGCGGCGGCATTGTGCGCATCGTTGGGGAGAACACCAGCGTTAAGGCTAATGCAAAACTTATCGCCAACGGCGATAAGGATGGCGGCCTCGTGGAGACCTCCGGTGATGTACTTGACGTGTCAACTGCGGCTGATATTGAGGCTAAGGGCCGTACCGGCAAAGCCGGTGAATGGCTGCTTGACCCCATTGATATCATTATCAGCAACGAGGCACCAGTCGGTTATACCCCGCTGAGCGATACGAATGGTTCCTTTGTAAGCCATAGCACAACGAATCATGAAACGTACAGCTATATCAATTCTAACTATATCAGCCAGCTTCTCAGCCAAGGGGTAAATGTCACCATTCAGGCGATTGACGGCCATACCAACAGTGCCTCGCTTTATGATTTGGGTACCTCCAATATTACGGTAAATGCTCCCATTACGAAATACCAGATTGGCACGAGCCTCAACGATGCCACGCTGACCCTGCAGGCGCAGCGTAATGTGTCCGTCAATAAACCAATCCGTTCCACCAGCGGCATGCTCAATGTGAATCTGCATGCTGATACGGATGGGGATGCCAAAGGTATGGTAATTCTCAATGCAGATATCAATACCAATGGCGGCGATTTCACTTCTGGCACCGGCAATGCTATCGAAAATGGTACTGTAGGTACGTACTTGGGGCATGCAGACGGAGAGGCTGAAAATGCGGCTCGCCAGATAATCACCAATGGTGGCAATGTCAGCCTGTATGGTGATGTGGCTTTAGGCCTTAATCAGGGCGCTTTACGGATTGACACCCGTGACGCTGCTGGTACAGGCGGTGCGATTAAGATTACCGGCAATGTAGATTCGGCCAATACCTATAAGCTGTTTATCAATAACACTGATAGCGGTACCAAGGTTAAAGATAATCCGGAAATGAAGAGCATTGCCAAATACTATTATGATGAGCATCTGAAGGATATCGTGTTTATGGATTTCGATGCCTTTGCCGATTTAGCGCAAACGGATGAGCATTATGCAAAGTTATATCAGGAAGTTGCAGAACGTTGCTTTAATCAGTATGGCGGATACCAGAATCGGGTAGAACCAACGACTCCGGCAGAGCGGAAAGAGGCGCTTAAGGCTTATTTCAATGAGCATGTAAGTTTGGGCTCTGTAGGTGCTCCGAAAGATTTTGATGCATTGACCAGTGCAGAATATGAAAAATTAGCCAAACATATATTGACAACTTGGGCCTTCAACAAAACGAACAATCGGGAATCTATCCTTAACCGCTGGGAAGCTGCTAAGGAAGCTGCCAAAGAAGGAACCGCTGGTGGAGCAGCCATCGGTGACAAGTATCTGGCAACGATAACCACCGCTGTGGAAGATTGGGTGGTCAGCTCTCTTATGGCAGGAAAGGATTATGAACTGCTTCTTGGTGGGCGTACGGATTATGTTGGTCCACATGTTGTCAACGTGAATCGTATTTTCCGTTGGGAGACCGGCCCCGAAGGACTGGCCAATAATGGTGCCGGCACAGTATTTTTCACCGCCACAGGGGCAGGAAATGGCTATACAGCCGAAAATATGTATCAGGGCTGGTCCCATGATGTTACCAACCCCAGCAATAAATTTAACGAACCAAATAATGATGGTAAATACGAACAGCCCTATGTGGCCGTTGGCTGGCGCTGTGATACCAGTTGGGCGGATGTTGACAACCAAAAGAACAATGTCAAAGGTTTCATTCAGGAAACCAATTCGGAGCATTCCGGGTTAAATCTGCAGGGTGGCACCGGCAATGTGACCATTGGCGGGAACATTGGCAAATCGGCAACCTTGCAGGAATTGACCATCAATACAGCAGGCAAAGTAGAGATAGGAGGTGGAACGAACCTGGCAAGTGGTGGTACCTTTACAGGCCAGGTATTCACAGACAATGGCGTGGACATTACCGGTGGTGCTGGCGGCATAACCGTTGGTGACCGTATCACTTCTGCTGCTAGCGGCGTAACTCTTACGTCACAGGGGGATATCACAACCAATGGAATTACGGCCAGTGACAAAGTAGCGATGATTACCACGGGAAATGGTAAGACCGTTACGATGAACGGTAATATCCAAACAAGAGCAACGGCTGTTGATGCAGTGATTATTGATGCGAAGGATGGCACGTTTATCAATAATTCTGTGGAGGCCAAGGGAATCGAAACGGGAACCGGGGGCAGCTGGAAGATTTATTCCAACGCACCGGCAGACAACACCTTTGGTACCAACCTCAACAGTGGTACCTATGCCCTGTGGAACCGTGGGTCCGAATCTTACGGTTACACGGCGGTGCAGGCGGATGATGCCAGTGCAGTTGGCCGTTACATTTTCCGTCATCAGCCAGTGGTAACCTTTACCGCTAATGACCAGGAGAAGATTTACGGCAATGAAGCCCAGAGTCAGGCCACATGGACGGTTACTTCCGATTCCATGAACTACGGCGCAGCCTTTGATGAATCGTCTGTAGTTAATGGAACCAGTGTAGCAGGAAGTGCCACAAGTGATGGCTTTGCCGCAACGGCAACGAGAACAGATGGTCAATATAGTGCTTCGGACAGCCATATGGCCGTCTATAAAATCAATATGAATTCCGACAGCCCGGCATTCCTGCAATCGCAAGCAGTTGCTAATGGCTATGACCCCATGCCATCCTATGGCTCCGGAAAAATCAACGTGAACCGGCGCGATCTGACCGTAGCTTTGGAGCTTAGCGGAACTTATGGCAGCACCGATTACACGCAGATGATTCTGGCGGATAATTTGGTTAATGGTGACAGCATCCGTCAAGTAAGCTATACCCTGGATGACAGCTATGCAGCCCTTATCGGTGCCAGTGCTTTGACGGCGCCAGTGGGTGAGTATGCTAACGCTGTGCTGGCTACATCGTTGCTCTTTGAAGATACCAATGATGCAGCTAACTACAACGTTACCTACAACAATGCAAAGCTGACGATTACGCCGAAAGAAGTGCTGCTCGATTTAACTGGCAGCGGAACGTCTCTGGACAAGGAAAACATCCAGGTTCAGGGCGCAAGCTATGCATCACAATTAGTTAACGGAGATACATTAGACAGCGCGCCTGCAGTTGCCTATGACATTGGCGGCCAGCTCTCGGGCAATACCTATGGGATTGACCTGCTGGTTAATGGCAATAAGGTGGCTGACGGGACAACGGTGGATAATTACCGCTTCAAGTATACGGGCGTGTATACGCTGGAGCCGATTAACCAGACTGCAGCAGGTGGTACCTTGGAACGTCCTCAGTTTGCTGCCTTGAGCCTTACTCCCCGCGCAGGGGAAGGCAGCTATCAGCTGGTTACGGATACCACCAAGACCACTTCGGTACAGCAGGTTTTAGGTTTGACCACGGCGAAACTTCCCTTTGTGAAGAAAGTGGGCGGCAGCCTTATAAGCTACGGTACTTACAAGCTGTCGGTAGACCCGGAAAGAGTGACACTGGAAGCAGCGGATACGAGTATTCCCGTACCTGAGAATGGACGCCATGACCAGTACCGCGAATATACCCGCACGATAACGACGGAACGCGGTGGGGCAGAGTTCAAACTCAGCTATGATGGCTCCGTGTTTGCCTTGCATCCTGCAGACAAACAGGCGGAAATGATGTTGAAAGCTGGCGACGCAGTGCACAATGTGGATATTGTAAGCAAAGCGCTTCACGTAGCTTTCAGTGAAATGGGATTGGGACTTGAGGATTTGGATGCGGTATATGTATGCTTCGATTAACTAAGTGAGGGCAGCCCTGCAAGAGAAAAAACTTGCAGGGCTGTTTTTCAGGATTTTTTGCTTGTGGAAAAGTTTTATTAATTTTTGCAGGTTTTTTTTTTTTTTTTTCGCGAATATTATTGTTGAATGAAAATTCAATTGTTATCCAGAGGCACTACACCAGAAAAGGAATTCAGGGAAGGAGGTAGTGCAGGGATGTATTATTGTTTGGTGGATTTTTTGGCTTTGCTAGTTTTGCTCATTACCAACCATGATGTGCTGCAGCGAGATTCAGTGGCCGCTGACAGGTCTTACCAAGGGCGATACCGCATGTTTTTGCTGGCGGTAATCAGCTATTATATCGTGGATGCAATCTGGGCATGGCTGTATGAGCTGCAAAAACTCACTTGGCTGTATGTGGATACAGAAATATATTTTATCGTCATGGCAGCGGGGATTTGGCTGTGGCTGCGTTATGTAGTGGCTTATTTAGGGATAAAAAATATCTTCAGCCAGTTATTTTGCTATGCAGGGCAGCTTTTATTTGCGGTGGTACTTATCATGACCGTACTGAACCGTTGGTGGTCATGTATGTTTTGGTTTGATGAAGCGGGGGTTTATCATGGCGGGCTTGCTCGGGATACAGTCTTTATTTATCAGATACTCATTCTGTTGCTGATTTCACTGTATACGCTGTGCTTTGCCTCGAATTGTAATGAAAAACAGCGGAAGCGGTATTATACCATCGGATTGTCCGGCTTTATCATGCTGGTGCTGGTGGCGATACAGATTTTTTTTCCTACCTATCCGCTTTATGCTATCAGCTATATGCTGGGGTGCTGTCTTCTGCGTACTTTCGTTGTGGAAAACGAGCGGGAAGAGTATCGCAATAATCTGGAACTGGCACTGGAACGGGAGAAAGAGCAGTTTCAGGAGTACAAAAGGACGTGGAAACTGGCTTATAATGATGCCCTGACTGGTGTGAAAAGCAAAAGGGCCTTTATGGAGCATGAAGAACTGCTGGACTGGCAGATGGCTCAGAAAGTAAAAAACAAGTTGGCGATTATCGTCTTTGATATTAATAATTTGAAACAGATAAACGATACATTGGGTCATGATGAGGGCGATCGGTATATCAAAGAAGCATGTAAGATAATCTGTGACATCTTTAAGAAAAGCCCTGTGTATCGCGTGGGTGGCGATGAATTTGTTGCTGTCCTGGAAAATGATGACTTTGATAACCGTGAGCAGCTGCAAAATGCCTTTAACCAGATCATTGAGAAAAATCTTTATCGTAATGATGTTGTTGTGGCAATGGGAATGGCAGAATACGTGCCCACGGAAGATGAATGCTGTCGGCAGATTTTTGAACGGGCTGACCAGCGTATGTATGCGCGCAAGCGCGAGTTGAAAAAGTTTACATCCCCCTCACCCCCTTGAGGGAGATAATAGTTCTGGGTGCATTCTTCCCGCCCAGAACTTTTTTTATGCATAATGATGGCCAAGCTGAAATGGATGCTAATCTTTTATCCAGCATAGCACAAAGGGAAATAAAAAACTTTGTAGAATAATTTGCTATATGGAAAGATAAAGCAAGCGAAATCGAGGTGAGGCTTGTGAAAAAAACCAGCATCATCATTGGCGCAGTGATTGTCTATATCATCATCATGGCCGCAGGCATAGGCGCGTATTTCTACTTTGACCAGCAGCAAAAGTTACATCAGGAACAATTGCAAGCGCAGCTCCAGCAGCAAAAGGAAAAGACTCCGGAGGAGCTGCAGCGCGAGGCGGAGAAGGCCAAGGAGGAAGAACTGCGCAGACAGGCCGAAGAACAGGAACGACAGAAGCGGGAACAGCGGCGCAAGAAAGAACGGGAACTCAAAGAGGCCATGAAGGAAGAAACCATCAACGGCATCACCTACTATAAGTATAATTGGCCCAAGAAGCCGGAGCCTGGCGTTTATCTGCGTCCCTTCGTGATGGCGGGAGGCGTCAAGGCGGCCATGGCCTACGAGATCTATTACTTTTATCACATCAATGACCCTTTGCAAACGGCTTGGATTAATGGCGATTTCTTGGACATTGTGGCGGGCGGTGAAACGACCACGGTGCCTTTGGACTATACACGCATCAATAAGCACATGGCTTCGGATGCGGAGTGGCTGATAGAGAGCTATTCCCTGACGGCTGCCCCCAACGTAATGGCGGCCTTTAAGCGTATTCTGGCTACGGGGGGCGGTTCCATTGTGTATTACCACAGCGGCGGCAAATCCCGGCATCACGATTTGAGTGCTACAGAGGTAAAACGCATCCGCGAAATGATGGAACTTTATGAAATACTGGCGGCGGAATAAATTTTGTGCTATAATCGTTACTAATGCTGTATTCAAAGGAGGTGTTGCACCAAATGAAGACAACGATTATTGGTATTGCGGGCGGCTCCGGCTCGGGCAAGTCCACCTTTACCAATCGCTTGAAAAACTTTTTTGGTGAAAACATAACGGTCATATACCATGACAATTACTATCGGGCTAATGATAAGTTATCGATGGAAGAAAGACGAAAGATTAACTACGACCATCCCCAGGCCCTGGAAACGGATTTGCTGGTGAAGCATTTAGAGAAGCTCAAAGCCGGCAAGAGCATCAAGTGTCCGGTATATGATTTTACGCAGCACAATCGCTCGGATAAAACCATTACCATTCATCCCAGCCGGGTTATCGTCGTGGAAGGCATTCTGATTTTCCAGGATGAGCGCCTGCGCGATGCCTTTGACATCAAGATTTTCGTTGAAGCAGATGCCGATGAACGCATCCTGCGCCGTGTGGTGCGCGATATGGATGAGCGTGGCCGTGAACTGCAGGACATCATTGAGCATTATCTGGCCACGGTTAAGCCCATGCACTATCTCTACGTGGAACCCACCCGCAATGTGGCGGATATCGTCCTCAACAGCGGCCTCAATGATGTGGCTTTTGATGTGATGAAGACCAAGATTGAGTCTATTTTGGAAAATCCTGATGAAGATTGAGAATAGACAGTTGTATTCTCTGTGTGTAATATAAAAGAGGCCATATCAGCCGTAATCCCTGTCCAACTGGCATGGATTACGGCTGATTTTCTTTTATGTGCTTAACGTAATGTCGTTTTTAGAAACACAAAAGTATATCTTTATAATAAAATACTTTACAAATTACTGTAAAGGTGTATAATGTTCTTATCAAGAATTAGAGGTGATGTATATGAACGAGAAAAACAGCAAGGACAGCAGCTTTTCCGGCCAGCTTGGCTTCGTGCTAGCGGCAGCCGCCTCCGCCGTAGGCGTGGGCAATCTTTGGCGCTTCCCGTATTTTGCCGCGAAGGATGGCGGCGGAATTTTCCTGCTGACGTATTTGATTCTGCTTGTGACCTTTGGTTACGCACTTCTGTCTTCGGACTTGGCTATCGGCCGTAAGACACAGCTCAGTTCCATCAAGGCTTATGGAGCCATGAAACCGGGCTGGAAATTCCTGGGTATCCTGACCTTTTTCGTACCGGCAATCATTATGACGTATTATGCGGTTATCGGGGGCTGGATTACCAAGTACGCAGTGACGTTCCTGACGGGAGCCGGCGCTGCGGCAGCTCAGGACAATTACTTCGTGGGCTTCATCACGAATCCTGTGGAGTCCGGCATCTATGCCGCCATCTTTATGCTGGCGACGGCCTTTGTCGTTTACCGCGGGGTAGAGCGGGGGATTGAAGCATCTTCGCGCATCATCATGCCGGTTCTGCTCGTCACGGTTATTTTGATTTCCCTGTACGTTTTGACGTTGGAAGTCCATGACGCAGATGGCACCGTCAGAACAGGTCTGCAGGGGCTGGCCATTTACTTCCTGCCCAACTTTGAAGGCATGACGCTTAGCAAGTACATCCAGATTGTGTTGGATGCCATGAGCCAGATGTTCTACTCGCTGTCGGTTGCCATGGGTATCATGATTACCTATGGTTCCTATGTCAAGAAGGAAGTAAATCTCAATCAGTCCGTATCGCAGATTGCCATTGTGGATACGGCAGTGGCAGTCCTCGCAGGTATGATGATTATTCCCGCCATCTTTGCTTTCTCCGGGATGGAAGGTATGGCAGCAGGCCCGAAACTCATGTTCGTGTCTCTGCCCAAGGTCTTTAACTCCCTTGGCATTGTGGGGATTATCATCGGGGCCGCCTTCTTCCTCATGGCAATCTTTGCCGCACTGACCAGCTGCATTTCCGTATTGGAAGCTATCGTGGCTAACTGCATGGAAATCTTCCATGCCGAGCGCAAGAAGGTAACACTGGTTGTCAGCACCTTCTATACGGTGGTTACGGTCATTATCGCACTGGGCTACAGCCTCTTCTATGTGGAAGTTGGTCTGCCTAATGGTTCCACCGGACAGCTTTTGGATATCATGGACTACATCAGCACCGCCTGCATGATGCCCATTATCGCATTCCTGTCCGCTATTCTCATCGGCTGGCTCGTGAAGCCGGAATGGATTATCGGCGAGATGGAAGCCGATGGCAGCACAATGCCGCGCAAAGGCCTCTATCGGGTGGTTATCCGCTATGTGGCGCCGGTTATCATGGTGATTCTGGCCCTGCAGGCTTTCGGTGTAATTAATTAAATATTGAATAGCAGGAAATTAAATTCCCCTTGGCGAAATTATATCATAATAAAAAGATATGATTAAGGACAAGGGGAATTTTTATGTGGACTTGGCTCAGTGACTATAATTACGATTTTGCATTAGCGACCATTCCAATCCAAGTTATTCTGATGATCGTTTATATCATGCGCCAGCAGCTGCCTACCCGGCAAAGCCGCAGCTTTATGCTGGTCATGGTCATGAATATCATCATGACGGTTACGGATATTATTGCCTGTGAACTGAACGAAGTATGGCAGGAATATCCGATTTCGCTCAGTTATGCGCTGAATATTGCTTATTTTTTAGCCTTTATTATCCGCGGCTGGGGGTTATTTGACTATGCGGCTTCGGTGGTGGATACAGCCTCCCGTTGGGGACGCAAGTTTACCCTGATTCTTGCCTTGCCGGCGTTATTTGTCTGCGGGCTTATTCTTTCCACGCCATGGGCCGGGACGATTTTTACCATGGACCCGGTGACAGGCTATCATAACCTCGGCTGGTATAATTCCATCTATTTCAGCACCTGGTTTTATATCATAGCTTCGGTACTCCTGATGCTTGTCTGCCGGAAAGATGTGGTGTTCAAGGCCAAGACAGGTATTTACATCTGCAATGTGATTCTGGCCGTGGGGATTATTTATCGGCATGCTTTTATGCATGTACTGGTTACCAGCTATTTCAGCCTGCTGGCTATCCTGATTATTTATCTTACCACACAGAATCCGGACTCCTTCCGGGACAGAGTGGTAGACGTGCTGAACAGAGCCGCTTTTACCGAAATGGTGATGGATTTTGTACTGCATAAACGGCAGTTTTCCTGCTTTGGCATCAGCATCAAGAATTATTCCGCCTATAAAACCGTGTATGGCTCGGAAACCATGTATAAGAGCCTGCGGGAAATCGGCCTTTGGCTTACCCACGAATTTCGCAGCTTCTATGTGTTCTATCTGGGCAATGGCCAGATGGTCATGCTGAATCATGATGCCGAATACAACGATATCCAGAATCTGGCCATCAAAATTCAGGAGCGCTTCCATTATGCTTGGTCGGAAAACGGCGGTGCTCAGGTGCCGCTGCCCATCAATCTGGTGTTTATCTCCAAGGGCGTGCCCAAGAATTCCGTCCGCAGCGTGGAGCTGGGGCTGGAGCAGGCTTTTGTCGAAGCAGAACGGCGGGATAACGCCATGGTTTATGTGGCAGACGAAGCCTTGCTGACAAAACTGAAACGGCAGGAGCAGATTCGCCTGCAGTTACGGAAGGCCCTGCGGGATAAGTCGCTGGAAATTCACTTGCAGCCTCTGTACAATGTCCATACGGGAAAGCTTACCGCACTCGAGGCACTGGCCCGTCTGCGGGATGAGCAGCTCGGCTTTATTCCACCGGCTGAGTTTATTCCGCTGGCAGAAACGGAAGGGGAAATCATGGAACTGGGGCGGCAGATTTTTGCCAAGACCTGCCAGTTTGTCAGCGAAACGGATTTGGATTCGCTCGGCATTGAATTTTTGACCGTCAATCTTTCCCCGGCACAGTGCATGAACTACAGTCTGGGGGATGAACTGGAGCGCATTGCGATGCAGCACCGCATCTCCATGGATAAAATCCGGCTCGAAGTCACCGAGTCTGCCATTGGCGATATGGATTCGCTCTTAGAGCAGATGCGCCGTCTGAAAAATTGCGGCGTGGGCTTCCTGCTCGATGATTTTGGAGCGGGCAGTTCCAATCTCGTGCGCGTGATGAATCTGCCCTTTGCCATGGTAAAGATTGATATGCAGCTCGTCTGGTCTTACTTCCGCAGCGCCAGCAACATGCTCCTGCACATCGTCCGCATGTTCCAGGAGGATAAGATGACCATCATCATCGAAGGGGTGGAGGACAAGCATATGGCCCAGCAGCTTGCCAAGATGGGCTGTGATTACGAGCAGGGCTACTATTTTTCCCGTCCTTTGCCGCCAGAAGAACTGCTGGTATTCTTACAGGAACACCGCGATTATGACTGGCTGACGTAAAAAAATTCTGCAAAGCCTTTACAGCTGGGCGCAGGCGTGGTATACTCTAATAGTTAAATCTTAAAGTATTTTATGCTAAAGAGTGGGTGAAAGCCCACTCTTTACTCTTATGTTTTGAAAGCAAATCAGATGTATAGGGAGGTGGATGTATGGCAGCAAAGAATATTGAAGAATCCGTAGAGCTCATGGTGCAGGAACTTCTAACCGGCCAGGACGTCATTGAACTGGTGGATGTGGAGTATGTCAAGGAGTACACGGACTACTATCTGCGTGTCTACATCGATAAAGAAGGCGGCATTGACATTGAGGATTGCCAGGAACTCAGCGAAAAGCTGGAGGTAATGCTCGATGAAAAGGATATCATTCCCGATGCCTATATTTTGGAGGTATCGTCGCCTGGTATTGACCGCGTGCTCAGAAAGCCCCGGGATTTGGAACGGGAGCAGGGCAAGGCCGTGGATGTGACACTCTATGCACCTATGGACGGCAAGAAAAACCTCACGGGGGTACTCACCGGCTTTGACGGTGAAAAGTTCACCCTCGATGATGAAATCACCATTGAACTGAGTAAGGCGGCACAGATTCGCCTGCATATTGATTTTTAAGGCTGAGTCACTTGGCCTGATATATTTGGGAGGATTAGAATTTTGGCAAGAAGAACTACGAAAGCGAAGGATAACGGGCAGGAGTTCCTGGAGACTCTGCGGGAATTGAGCCGGGAGCGTGGCATTGATGAGGAATTCTTATTTGAAGCCATTGAAGCTGCTCTGATTACGGCTTACAAGCGCAACTTCGGCTCCGCTCAGAATGTTCGCGTTACCCTGTCCCGGGATACGGGCACGTACCATGTGTATGCCGTTAAGACCGTGGTGGAGGATGCCGCTGACGAAATTACGGAAATCTCGCTGGCACAGGCCCGCACCATTCGTCCGGAATACGAAGTGGGCGATGTTATCGAAATCGAAGTGACGCCGGCTAACTTTGGCCGCGTGGCTGCCCAGACGGCTAAGCAGGTGGTTGTACAGCGCATCCGCGAAGCAGAACGGGGCATGATTTACGAGGAATTCCAGAGCCGCGAAAGCGATATTCTGACCGGCCTCGTACAGCGCGTAGAAAATCGCAATGTGTTCATCGACCTGGGCAAGACGGAAGCCGTGCTGACTCCGGCAGAACAGATTCCCACCGAAACCTACAGCCATGGCGACCGCATCAAGGCCTTCATCGTAGAAGTCAAGAAGACCAACAAGGGCCCGCAGGTTGTGGTATCCCGTACCCATCCGGGGCTCCTCAAGCGCCTCTTTGAACTGGAAGTTCCCGAAATTCAGGAAGGCATTGTGGAAATCAAGTCCGTAGCCCGCGAACCGGGCAACCGTTCCAAGATTGCCGTCTGGTCCAAGGACGAATCCGTGGATCCCGTTGGTTCCTGCGTTGGCTACCGCGGTATGCGCGTGCAGGCCATCGTTGACGAACTCGGCAGCGAGAAAATCGATATCGTAAAATGGAGCGAAGACCCGGCGAAGTTCATCGCTAACGCGCTGAGCCCGTCCAAGGTTGTATCCGTTGCCGTTAACGAAGCCGAAAAGGTTTCCCGCGTAGTCGTTCCGGACTATCAGTTGTCCCTGGCCATCGGCAAAGAAGGCCAGAACGCCCGCCTCGCTGCTAAGCTCACGGGTTGGAAAATCGACATCAAGAGCGAAAGCCAGGCTGCTGATGAAGAACTGGACGAAAACATGAACGAAGTGGAAGTGGAGAGCGACGAAGCTTTCACCGCAGAGGGTGAATAAGGTGAAAACCAAGAAGATACCCCAGCGCATGTGCTTAGGCTGCCAGGAGAGCAAATCGAAACGGGAGCTTATCCGCATTGTGCGCAGTCCCGAAGGGGAATTTTCCGTGGATACCACGGGGAAAAAGCCCGGCCGGGGCGCCTATATATGTCCCAAAATGGAATGCTTTAATGCGGCCCGCAAGAGCAAGGGGCTGGAGCGTTCCTTCAAGAGTCCGATTGACAAGTCAGTATATGAGCTTTTGGAGCAGCAATTAAAAGAGCTGCCGGAAGCTGAGGGCTGAATATGGCAATTACAAGAACGCAGCGCATCGTTAATCTTCTGAGCATGGCTCAGAAGGCCGGCCGCATTGTTTCCGGGGCCTTTGCCGTGGAACAGGCCGTGAAGAAAAAGCAGGCGGTTCTCGTCCTGCTGGCCGGTGATGCCGCAGAAGAAAGCAAGAAAAATTTCATTGCATTAACAGATAAATTCGCGATTCCTTATGTTTACTGTCTCGACCGTGAGACTTTAGGCGCATGCTTAGGCAAAGAATTTCGTGCCGTTGCCGCATTGACGGATGACGGCTTTGCGAAAAAACTTCGCCAGCTTATGGAGGAAACGCTATGAAATAATTCGGGGGTGGATTAATGTCCAACATTAGAGTTTATGAATTGGCTAAAGAATTCGGCAAGGAAACCAAAGAGGTTTTGGAAGTCTTACAGAAGGCAAATTTTGCCGTTAAAAATAATTTCAGCAGTGTCGGGGATGCCGAGCGTGAAGCCCTGAAGAAGCACTATAACAAGAGCGCAGCTCCTGCTGCCAAGGCTGCACCGGCTAAGGAAAGCAAGCCCAAGGAAGTCAAAGAAGCTCCCAAGGCTAAGCCGGCAGAAAAGAGCGCCAGCCACAATCATGAGAAGCATGATAACGGCCAGCGCAAGGTTGTAAACCATAACAACAATAACAACGGCAATGGTCAGAACCGCAGCCATGAAGGTGGCAGCCGCAACAACGGTCACAATGAACGCAATAACAACAGCAGCAACAATGACCGGAACGAGCGCAACGACAACCGCAGCGAACGCGGCAGCCGCAATGACCGCAACAAGAACGAGCGCAATGACCGTCGTGGTGGCAAGAACGGCCGCAATGACCGGAATGAACGCAACGACCGTAACGGTGGCCGTAATGACCGCCGTGGCGGCAAGGGCCGTAACAACAAGCGCGGCAACCAGCAGCCGGCACCGAAGATGGAAATCGCTCGTCCGAAGCACATCAAACTGCCGGAAATGATTGCGGTTAAGGACCTCGCTTCCAAGATGAGCTACACGGCAGCAGAAGTCGTGAAGAAGCTCTTTATGATGGGCGTAATGGCAACCATCAACCAGGAAATCGACTTCGAGACGGCAGCTCTCGTAGCTTCCGAATTCGGCGTGACCTGTGAAGAACTGCCGCCTGATGCAGACCCGACGGAAATCCCCGAAATCGAGGATGATCCGAAGAGCCTTAAGCTCCGTCCGCCTGTTGTTACCGTTATGGGGCACGTTGACCATGGTAAGACTTCCCTTTTGGACAGCATCCGCAACACCCATGTATCCGCTCACGAAGCCGGCGGTATTACCCAGCACATCGGTGCTTATCAGGTAAACTGCAAGGGCAAGAAGATTGTCTTCCTCGATACGCCGGGTCATGAGGCCTTCACGGCTATGCGTGCCCGCGGTGCCCAGATTACGGATATCGCGATTCTCGTGGTTGCTGCCGATGACGGCGTTATGCCTCAGACCATCGAAGCCATCAACCACGCCAAGTCCGCAAACGTGCCCATCATCGTGGCTGTCAACAAGATTGATAAGCCGGGCGCAAATCCGGACCGCGTGAAGCAGGAACTCATGGAACATGGCCTCGTTCCGGAAGAATACGGCGGCGATACCATCATGGTTCCCGTATCGGCAAAACAGCAGATTGGTATTGATGACCTTCTGGAAAACGTTCTGCTCGTTGCCGAAGTGGAAGAACTCAAGGCTAACCCGAACCGCGATGCCCGCGGCGTTATCATCGAAGCCAAGCTCGATAAGGGCCGTGGTACGGTGGCAACGGTACTCGTACAGAATGGTACCCTGCGCATCGGTGATTCCGTTGTCTGCGGTACGACCTATGGTAAGGTTCGCGCCATGGTGGATGACCGCGGCAACAACGTCAAGAAGGCTGGCCCGTCTGTACCGGTTGAGATTCTCGGTCTTAACGATGTACCGGCTGCCGGTGACATTCTGGCCGTGCTCGAAGAAAAACAGGCCCGCTCCATTGCGGAAGCCCGCGTAGAACGCCAGCGCACCAACCTCATCAAGAGCAAGAAGGTATCGCTGGATGACCTGTTCCATCAGATTCAGGAAGGCGAAATCAAAGACCTCAATATCGTGGTCAAGGCCGACGTACAGGGTTCTGTCGAAGCACTCTGCGGCTCGCTCCTCAAGCTCAACAAGAACGACGAAGTACGCGTCAGCGTGGTTCACTCCGGCGTAGGTGCCGTAAACGAATCCGATGTTATGCTGGCTTCGGCATCGAATGCCATCATCATCGCCTTCAATGTGCGCCCGGATGCCAATGCCCGCCGTGTTGCTGATACGGAAGATGTGGATATCCGCACCTACCGCGTCATCTACGACGCCCTCAATGACGTCAAGGACGCTATGAGCGGTATGCTCAAGCCCAAGTACAAGGAAGTTGTACAGGGCCGCGTAGAAATCCGTCAGGTTATGAAGTTCTCCAAGGCACTCGTTGCCGGTTCTTACGTACTCGAAGGCAAAATCTTCAACAACTCCAAGATTCGCATTATCCGCGATAATATCGAAGTGTTCGACGGTGAGATTGACTCCCTGCGCCGCTTCAAGGATGAGGTGAAGGAAGTAGCTGCCGGTTACGAATGCGGTATTTCCATCATCGACTACCGCGACTTCAAGGAAGGCGACATCATCGAAGCCTACACCATGGAAGAAATCGCTACGGATATCAACGAAGCCAACAAAGAGGCCGCCAAGAAGCGTCAGGCAGAAGCCGCCGCTCGTGCTGCCAAAGAAAACGAGGAATAATGACGAAAATTAAAATAGAAGGAGGTGCGTAACTGTGGGACAGCTGCGTGTGGAAAAAGTACAGGAATTGATGAAGCAGGAAATCAGCCAGATTATCCTGCGGGAGTTGAAAGACCCCCGCATTGGCTTTGTCACCGTAACTTCCGTGGAATGTACGGGAGATTTGCGGGAGGCCAAGGTCTATGTGAGCCTGATGGGAAATGAATCCCAGGTCAAATCCTGCTGGATGGGGCTTAACAGCAGCCTCGGCTTTATCCGCCGGGAAATCGGCAAGCGGATTCGCCTGCGCGTAACCCCGGAAATCAGTTTTGCGCTGGATAAGTCGCTGGATTACAGTGCGCATATCCAGGAACTGCTCTTAAAAATCAAGGCAGAGGAAGGCGAGAAAAACGCCGAATCTGCTCCTGAGGAGTAAAAACAGATGCATATTTCATTGACGGAAACGGCAGCTGCCTTAAAAGCTGTACAGCGCATTGTGATTACGGCCCATGTGAACCCCGATGGCGATGCCATCGGCAGTTCCCTTGGCCTCATGCATGCACTTAAGGATTTGGGCAAAGAGGTGCAGGTTTTCATCGATGATGATATCCCGGCAGCATTTTCTGTGCTGCCGGGATATGAGCTTATAGGGAAACCTGCGGAAGGGCAGAACATCCCCGCTGACCTGTTGGTGGCGGTGGATGTAAGCCTCGACCGCATCGGCAAAGTAGCGGAGGCCGTCAAGGCTCCGACACTTAATATCGACCATCATATCACCAATGACGGTCAGGCTGATAAGCTCTATCTCGATGGAACGGCGGCCGCCACTGCTGAAATCATTTACCAATTAATTGAAGAACTGGGCGTACCCTGCACGCAGGATATGGCCATGTGCCTCTATACGGGTCTTGCCCTCGATACCGGCTGGTTCCGCTTCTCCAATACCAAGCCGCGGACCATGCAGGTAGCAGCAGCCCTTCTTTCCTGTGGTGCGCAGCCTCATGTTATTTCCGAAGCGCTCGAACAGCGTCCCCTTTCGGAAGTACAGAGCCTGGCCTTTGCCTTGCAGAAGATTGAACTTCTGGCGGATGGCAAGGTGGCTGGTATCTGCCTAGACAATGCCGCCCTGCAGGAACATGAAGCCCCCGAAGGCCTTATTGGCATGGTGCGGGTCATTGAAGGCGTGGATATCGCCTTTACCCTGAAAGAAAAAGAACCGGGGCTTTGCCGGGTGAGCCTGCGCTCCAAGGGCATTGATGTGACGAAAATCGCCCTGCAGTTTGGCGGCGGCGGTCATGTACGGGCAGCAGGCTGTTCGATTGAAAAGAACTGTGCGGAAGCCAGAAATGACCTTATCAAGGCCATTTTACAGGTCGTGGAGGCTGAATCGTGACGGAGGTAAAGCCCGTAAGCGGCTTTCTCAACATCCTAAAGCCTCCCGGCATGAGCTCCCATGATGTGGTGGGCTATGTCCGCAGGGTGCTCCATACCAAAAAGGTAGGCCATGCCGGTACCTTAGACCCGGCTGCGGCAGGCGTGCTGCCTGTGGCCGTGGGTACGGCCACCCGCCTTATCGAGTACCTCGAAATTACGGATAAGACCTACCGGGCGGAAATCAAGCTGGGTATTGCCACCGACAGCGGTGACGACACCGGCAAGATTTTGACATGTCAATCTGACTGGTCAGATTTTGACATGTCAACCCTTGAAAAGGTGCTGCAAAAGTTCACCGGCAAAATCCGGCAGACGCCGCCAGCCCATTCTGCTATTAAAATCAACGGCCAAAAGGCCTGCGATTTATTGCGGGCAGGCAAAGATGTGGAAGTTCCGTCCCGGGAAGTCACCATCTACCGGTTGGAACTCTTGGCGCACAGCCACGATATGCTGCTGATTGATTGCGATTGCAGCAAGGGAACGTATATCCGCAGTCTCTGTCAGGATATCGGCGAAGCCTTGGGCGTTTCCGCCACCATGGCATTTTTGCTGCGGCGCAGGGTCGGTGACTTTACGGCCGAAGCTGCGCTGACTTTGGAAGAACTTGCCGAAGCTGGAGAACAGGCTCTGCTGCCTGCAGATAAATACCTGAGCTCCATGCAGCGTTTTGATTTGAACCCCAAGCGGGAAAAGGCTTTCTGCAACGGCCTTTCGAGTACCGTGAAGAATTTTACGGCCCAGACGGAAAGCCTGCTGGTTTATGCGGACGGTCATTTCATCGGCGTAGGCCGTTACGATAAAGAAAGAGAAGAACTTTTGCCGGTGAAGGTTTTAGGGCGGTGACGAGAAAATCGTGGAAGTATACAACAAACTAACAGATTTAACCAAAAAATATCCCCGCCTGACGGTGGCGCTGGGCATGTTTGATGGCGTCCATATCGGCCATCAGAGCATCATCAGCCGGGCAGTGGAGCTGGCCAAAAAGATTGACGGCAAGTCCGTGGTCTTTACCTTCAGCAATCATCCGCTGTCGGTGTTGGCTCCGCAGGCCATGCCGCCGCAGATTGGCAACAACATCCTGCGGGAAAAGCGGCTGGAGGAACTCGGCGTGGACATTCTGATTGCCATGCCCTTTACCAAGGAATTTGCCAGCCGCCGTCCCGAGGAATTTTTGGAAATTCTGCGCATGAATCTGGCGCCTTATTATGTGGTGACGGGGCCCAATTACACCTTTGGCTACAAGGGGAAGGGCACCCAGCGCATGCTTTTGCGGGAAGGGAACACTTACGGCTTTACGGCAGAGATATGCCCGGCCATCCTGCGGGATGGCCGGCCGGTAAGTTCCACCCGCGTGCGCAGTCTGCTGGCAGAGGGCGATTTGCATACCGCCAGCGATTTTCTGGGCTATCCCTTCACGCTCATAGAACGTGTGATTCATGGCGACGAGCGCGGCCGGGTCATTGGCTTTCCAACCGCCAATCTGGCCATCAGCGAGCAGCGGGTCATGCTGCCCAACGGTGTCTATGCGGTGGGCGTCAAGTTCCAAGACAAATATTACAACGGCGTTGCCAATATCGGCAACAATCCCACCTTCGCAGGCTGTAACCGCCGCATCGAAGTCAACATTGACAGCTTCAACGGAAATCTCTACGACAAGCTCATTGGTGTGGAATTTTTGGAGAAGCTCCGCGACGAAGTGAAATTCAGCGGCGTGGAACAGCTCGTGAAGCAGATAAAAAAAGATAAGGAAAAAGCCAGAACTTATTGGCGTTACTGAAATTTTGACCTGTCAATTTTTGACGGGTCATTTTTTATTTATCTGTAATATCCTGTCCCTTCATACGTATGTATAAGGTAGCAGGATTTGTTAGAAACATTGTAGAAATTTAATCATAGGTTATGACTTAATTTTGCGGCGCAGGACGGGAGGCTGACGATGGAGCGCAATGGTGTTTTGGTTCAGCAAAAGTATATGGAATATCTTGGCTCTACCATGGGCTTCATTGTTTCCCTGTATCTGGCCTCCATTGTAGACGGGATACTGGTGAGCCAGCTCATCAGTCCGGCGGCATTTGCCGCTATCAATCTGACGTTACCTGTTTACTATGCCCGCAATATACTCTTCTTTCTCTTTGTGGATGGCGGCGCTGTCTTAGCAGCGCAATTTATTGGCGCCCGCGATAAGGTTTCATGTGCCCGGGTCTTTACCATTTCCATTGCCTGGGGCGCGGCAGCAATGACGGTTTTAGGCATCATCGGCTGTTTGCTCTTATCGCCTACGGCGAGCCTGCTGGCCGGGAACAGTTCATTGCAGGAAGCGGTGGCAGATTATCTGCTGCCTTTGTGGCTCACAGGGCCGTTGCTCATCTTAACCAATGGCGTGTCCTCTTTTCTGCGGCTCGAGGGCCTGCACAAACTGGCCATTGCGATTCCCGTCGTGGCCAATATCTGCAATCTGGCCTTTGACTATCTCTTCATTGCGGTCTTTGGCTGGGGAATTGCCGGCGCGGGCTGGGCCACGGGTGCAGGTTACGTCTGTTCTTTGTTGCTTCTCATACCGTATCTGCGCCGTCCCGACAGAAGCTGGCATTTGACTGCCATTCCTGCCGATAACCAGCGGATTTTTCGTCGGGTGATGGCGGTGGGGCTGCCCATGGCCATGATTCCCTTGGGACTCGTGTTGCGCAATCTGGCAGTCAATGGTATTGCCGTGGAAACTTTGGGAGATATGGGGGCACTGACCGTTTCCCTCTGCAATGCAGCGTTGCTCTACGCTTTGATGTTTGCCGATGGCTCCAGCACAGCGCTTGCCAGTGTCTGCGGCGCTCTTTACGGGGAAATGGACCAGAAGGGTGTTCTGCAGGTATTAAAGCGGTCCCTGCGCCTGACCTTTGGCCTGTGTCTGGTGATTTTCCTGCTGATATTCATTTTTCCTGCGGAGTTTATCCGCTTCTATGGCGTGGAAAACATCACGCCGGAACTTATTCTCTACCTGCGCACGAGCATTATCTATATGCTGCTGCTGGCTCATGTGTTTATTCTGCGAGCCTTTTATCAGGCCACCCGTCAGGAGAAAGCAGCTACCATCTTCTCCTTGCTCGAAGGTGTCGTGCTGGTGATTGGTCTGTTCTTCCTGCTATCCAAGTTCAGCCTTGTACTTATGTGGGCAGCACCAGCCATTTCCGCCGTTGCAGCTATCGGCTGGCTCGTCTGGTATATGCGGCGGCAGGCCAGAAAGATGGGACGGGATAGTTTCCTCCTCATGCAGCAGGAAAAGAATTCTGCGGTATGGGAAACGAGCATTTCCGCTACGGTGGAAGCCGCCACAGAGGCCGCCGAGGCCGTGGAAGAATTTTGCGCCCGCTTTGCGGATTTGGATTCCCGTCAATCTTATGCGGCACAGGTGACCGTAGAGGAACTTTGCGTCAATATTGCCGAACATGGCGGTTTGGGCACGAATGGCCATATCGACGTATTCTTGCGTCTGCAGGAGCAGCCCATGAGCGAGATTGTGGTAAAGGTGCGGGATGCAGGCAAGCCCTTTAATCCCGTGCATTTTCTTGATGAGCAGGGCGAAGAATTTTCTGGCCTGCTCATGGTGCGCAAACTGACCACGAAGATTGAATATGCCCGTATTCTGGGCTTTAATACCACCATAGTAACGATAGGAAAGCGTGGCCCAAAATGAAGTACAGCTACCAGATATACAGTCCAAGCGGCAATGACACCGCCCTGGTGCTGCCCTTGGAGCAGGATGCACAAAAGCGGCGGCTTGTGGCCCGCCAGATTATGAAGCTGCACCCACAGGTCGAGCAGGTGGGCTTTTTAAGCAGCAAAAAAACGCAGCTTTTAATGGCGGGAGGCGAGTTCTGCGGCAATGCCCTGCGGGCAGCGGCAAGTTTTTATTTAGCGGACAGGGCTGGCGAATTGAAAATGGAAGTATCCGGCACAGGCGGCCATGCCTTAAAGGCTGGTCGGACACTGAGCGGCGAAGTCTATGCCCAGATGCTCGGCCCCCACAGGATTCATGAACTGGTAGAGGCCCGCGAGGATTTCTTTTTGGTACGCCTGCCGGGAATCGTGCAGGTAATTATGCCCTGCCATAAAAAGCAGGTACAAGGCCTGTCGCCGTCGAATATAAAAGAGCAGGCCGTAAGGATTCTGCAGGTGCTGGATTTGATGCAGGAACCGGCGGCAGGCGTAATCTTTGTGACAAAGGACAAAGGTCGGCGCCGCATTGTTCCCTGTGTCAGAGTAGCGGCAGTGGATACTATGATTTGCGAAAGTGCCTGCGGCAGCGGTACTGTGGCCGCAGGACTTGCCGTCTCATTTCTCACGGGGAAAAATGTGGATATTCCCATCGGCCAGCCGTCAGGACAGATTATTCGCGCCCAGATTTGGCGTAAGGGAGAAATGGTGACAGAGGGCAGGATATCCGGTCAGGTCAGCACGGATGACAGACGGTATTCGCTGAATATAGGAAAGGGGTAGGGCGATGAAGAGGAGAAGTATTCGCCAGCAGGTACAGCGGCTGTTGTTTTTATGCAGTGTGGTTTCCCTGTTACTCTTGGGAGGCATTGCCCTTTTGGGCATGCTGGGTGCACGGAACACCTCCCTGCAGGATGGCCGGGAAATGGGTGAAGAAGCTGCCCAGACCGTCAGCAGTACCCTGAAGCATGAGGCGGAAAGCCGTCTGCTGATGCTGGCGGATGAAAAATCCCGCTATATCAATCTGGAGCTGCGGCGCATTGCTGACCGCACCGAACTCATGGGAAATGAGCTCAGCTGGATTCATGAACATGCAGGCGAGTTTCATCCGCGTCATGTGGATGAACCCCGGCGGGATAATGCCGGAAAATTTGCGGCCCAGCTCGAATATGCTTCCTGGGCCGACAGGGCAGCCTTGCAGGGAGAAGTCGGACTGGTCGCTAATCTGCAGGACATTATGATGCAGGTGGCCCAGATGAATGGGGAAGGAACCGCCATCACCGCAGCCTCGGAGCATGGCTATTCCATTTCCGTAGATGCGGATTCGGCGGAGCGTTTTGCCTCCCCGGAAGCTGCTGCGCCGCTGCCCTTTGACGGCACGAGCCGTCCCTGGTACAAGCTGGCCAAAGAGCAGGGCAAGACCACCTTCACCGATGTTTACGCCGACAGTTTCAATGGCAAGCTGCGCATTGCCTGCACGATGCCCTATAAGGTGCAGGGCAACTTTGCCGGTGTTGTGGCCATGTCCACCTATCTGAACAATATCAGCAATCTCGTCTTAAATGCCCAGGCACAGACCTGCTTTGTCATTGATGATGACGGGCGCATGATTTTTTACAAAGACGATACGGGGATGCTTCGGCAGATAAATCCGGAAACGGACCTGCGCCAATCGGCCGACAAGGAACTGGCAGCAGCGATAAGCGTCATGACGCAGGGTGACAAGGGCGTCCGCGCTGTAAACATCGCCGATAAAACATATTATCTGGCCTTTGCACCGGTGCCGCAGACCGGCTGGAGCTTTGCCGCGGCTTTGGACAGTGCCGAAGTCCTCAAAACCGAAGAAGCGGCCCGGCAGGATGTACTGGCCATTGCCCAGAAAAACGTGGACAGCATGGACGCTTATATGACCAAGGTCATCTTAGCTATGGCGGCGTTGATTCTGCTGATTATCGCGGCTGTGACCTGGCAGGGGCGGCGCATGGGGGACCGCTTTGTCCATCCCATTCTTGACTTGTCAGACGGTGTGCGCGAGATTGCCAGCGGCAACCTCGACAAGAAGCTGGATATTAAAACCGGTGACGAAATCGAGCATCTGTCTATCTGCTTCAACGCCATGACCGATGAACTGCAGAGCTATATGAAGAATCTGACCAAGGTCACGGCGGAGAAGGAGCGCATTGCCACGGAGCTCAACGTAGCCACCAATATTCAGGAAAGCATGCTCCCGAATATCTTCCCGCCATTCCCGGAGCGGCTTGATTTTGACATTTACGCCACCATGCATGCTGCCAAAGAAGTCGGCGGTGATTTCTACGATTTCTACATGCTCGATGAAAACCATGTGGTCATCACCATTGCCGATGTTTCCGGCAAAGGTGTACCAGCCGCTCTCTTTATGGTAATTTCCAAGACCATCCTCAAGAACTTTGCCCTGACCATGACGGGGGAAAGCGATTTGGCCGCAGTGGTATCCTGTACCAATGACCAGCTTTGCCAGAACAACGACGCCATGATGTTTGTGACGGCCTTTGTCGGCATGCTTGATGTTGTCACAGGCAAATTTGTCTATGTGAATGCTGGACACAATCCGCCGCTTGTCTACCGCCATAAGGAGAAGAAATTTGCCTATATGGATGTAAAGCGGAACTTCGTGATGGGAGGCATGGACGAATTGGATTATGTCGGTCAGGAACTGACCTTAGAGCCAGGAGATAAACTGTTCCTCTACACGGACGGGGTAA
The DNA here is from genome assembly GCF_000687995.1 of Selenomonas ruminantium AC2024. NCBI lineage: Bacteria > Bacillati > Bacillota > Negativicutes > Selenomonadales > Selenomonadaceae > Pseudoselenomonas > Pseudoselenomonas ruminantium. Next base: position 1,967,858 of record NZ_JIAC01000001.1, on the reverse strand, counting down.
CGGAAGCCCTGAGTGAAGACGAGGAACTCTACGGGGAAGAACGCCTGCTGAAGTGCTTGAACGAAATGCAGGCAGATGATATGCCCTTAAAAGAGATTCAACAACATGTGCAGCAAGATTTACAGAAACACGTAGGAGAGGCTGAACAGTCAGACGATATCACCATGCTGGCGCTCTCCTATAGCGGTCAACCGGAAAGGGGCGAAATAATGGAAGCAGATACAGCCAGGGAAATTATAGTGGGAGCCCAGGTGGAGAATCTTACACAGATCAATGAATTTGTCGAAGAACAGCTCTCTTCGCTGGAACCATCGCCGAAAGAACAGTTACAGCTGGAACTGGCTGTGGAGGAAATCTTTGTCAACATCGCCAGCTATGCCTATGAAGACAAGCACGGCCAGGCTGTTATTCAGGCCAAAGTGACAAATTCTCCCAAGAGCATTGAACTAATCTTTCAGGATGAAGGCATTCCCTATAATCCGCTGGACCGGGATGACCCGGACCCGGAGATGCTGCTGGAGGACAGAAAGATTGGCGGCTGGGGCATTTTCCTGGTGAAAAAGAATGTGGATGAAGTAACATATGCCTATGAGAAAGGAAAAAACGTTCTAACAATACGAAAAAATATATCCTAGCAGGAAATAAGCATACATAACGCGAAATATTAAAAATAGTAACTGCTATAAGCAAGCGAAGGGAGACTTCTCTATGGAAATCAAAAAAGAACAAAATGGCCCGGTGCTGAAAATTTCCCTGTCCGGACGCCTGGATGCCGTTACGGCTCCGGATTTGGACAAGGTCGTACAAAATGAACTGGCTGGTGTTACGGAATTGACGCTGGACTTTACAGATTTGGTATATGTGGCTTCCGCCGGCCTCAGGGTATTACTGCTGGCCCAGAAGCGCATGAAGAAACAGGGCTTCATGAAGCTCACCCATGTCAATAAGGACGTCAAGGATGTATTGGAAATGACCGGCTTCATCGATTTCCTTACGATTGAAGACTAAGGGGTGGTTCTATGAAAACCAGCAAAATAAAGGTGAACAGCCGCGGCTATGGCATGGAATACGCGCTGGATGAAGTGGAAGATTTCAGCCGCCTCATGGGCTTTGACGAGCGCAGCGCCCGGCGTGCCCGGCTGCTGGCTGAAGAAACCATGAGCATGGTGCGCGCCATCGTGGATGAGTTTTCCGCAAGTTTTTGGATGGAAAGTACGCCGGAATGCAACTGTGAACTGCATCTTCAGGCGGAAGCTCCCATGGATTACGACAAGAAGCAGGAGCTCATCTCCGCTTCGACCCAGCAGCGCAATGAAGCCTCTGTCGGCATCATGGGAAAAATCAAGGACTTCATCGAGGACAGCATGTACAATATGCGGGATGGTGCCTCGGTAGCCGTTGGTGACTCTCAGGCCATGGGCATGGGTGGCGTGGTCATCGCCGATATTTACATGTGGTCCCTGCAGCAGTACCGTCAGGACGTACAGGAACAAAAAGAAAAAGGCGACGACGAAGCCATTGATGACCTGCTCGACGAATTGGAAAAATCCATCGTGGCCAATATTGCGGATGATATAAAAGTTTCCGTAAAAGGCAACAGCATCGAAATGATTATCCGCAAGAATTTCCTGCTGAATCGCGACGGACAGTAAGCGAAAAATGAATAATGTTCATATTTTCTATTGACATACCCAAATGAATGGGGTATGATTATTTCATCAATAAAGCTGAATATGAACTCATCCAGAGCAGTGGAGGGATAGGCCCAATGAAGCTGCGGCAACCATCGCAAAAGCGAAACGGTGCCAATTCCTTTAGGCAAAGCCTATAAGATGAGAGTGAAGATGAAAGGCTCTCATTTTTGAGAGTCTTTTCTTTTTGCCCAATGGAAAACGAGACAATTCAGTATGTTAGTTGTTAAGCAACAAGGAGGCAAAAACATGAGTAAAAAACGTATGCTGTTCACGTCGGAATCGGTGACCGAAGGTCATCCGGACAAGATGGCGGACCAGATTTCTGACAGCATTCTCGATGCAATTATCGCCCAGGACCCGCAGAGCCGTGTTGCCTGCGAAACGCTCGTAACCACGGGTCAGGTTCATGTGGTCGGTGAAATCTCCACCAACTGCTATGTGGATATCCCGAAAATTATCAGAAGCACTGTCGAAGAAATCGGCTATACCGATGCTTCTTATGGTTTTGACTGCAAGACCTGCGGCATTCTCGTATCTCTGGACGAACAGTCCCCGGATATCGCGCAGGGTGTAGATAAGGCTCTCGAAGCCCGTGATGGCAAGATGGATGAAGCTGAGGCTGTAGGTGCCGGTGACCAGGGCATGATGTTTGGTTACGCCACCAACGAAACCCCGGAATTCATGCCGCTGCCCATCGCGCTGGCTCAGCGTCTGGCCCGCCGCCTGACCGAAGTACGCAAGAACGGTACCCTGGGCTATCTGCGCCCGGACGGCAAGACGCAGGTAACCATCGTCTATGAAGATGGCAAACCGGTGGCTGTAGACACCATCGTTATCTCCACCCAGCATGATGAAGATGTGACGCTCGAACAGATTCGCAATGACCTCATCGAGCATGTAATCAAGCCGGTCGTACCTGCTGACCTGCTGAAGGAAGAAACCCGCATCTTCGTGAACCCCACGGGCAAGTTCGTTATCGGCGGCCCGCAGGGTGACTCCGGTCTTACGGGCCGCAAGATTATCGTAGACACCTACGGCGGCTGGGCTCGTCATGGCGGCGGCGCGTTCTCCGGCAAAGACCCCACGAAGGTAGACCGCAGTGCAGCTTACGCTGCCCGTTATGTTGCCAAGAATATCGTAGCTGCAGGTCTTGCTGACCGCTGCGAAATCCAGCTGGCTTACGCTATCGGCGTAGCTTATCCGGTATCCGTCATGGTGGATACCTTCGGCACCAACAAGGTAGACGAAGAAAAGATTGAAGAGCTCGTTTCTAAGCACTTCGACCTGCGTCCGGCCGGCATCATCAAGATGCTCGACCTGCGCCGTCCTATCTACAAGCAGACGGCTGCTTACGGCCATTTCGGCCGCACCGATGTGGACCTGCCTTGGGAACACACGGACAAGGCAGACGTGCTCAAAAAAGAAGCCGGTCTGTAATTTTATAGCTTGCTCCATAAGCCTTTCCTGCGGGAAGGGCTTATTTTTTCGTCCTTAAAGGAAGGATAAGTAGAAAAAATGTCTAATCATAATACAATGAGATAAAAATTTGCTCAAATTATGAGAGGAGCTGATTGCTATGCTGGTTTGGATTGAGCGCTTGGGACGTGTGGGAGAAGATGAGCTGTTTGGCTTTGGCTTGTCCCCGGAGTCCGTTCGTGGGGAAATCTTGCTCGACCCATTGGGGAATACCAGAATACGCAAGGAAAATCCTGCAATGTCAGAAAGCCAGACTCTGGTGGTTAAGAACGGGCTCGACGAGTGGATTCGCGACCTGGGCTTATGCCAGTTGTCCTGCATTTCTGCCCCCCAGTTCCTGACCGGGGAAGAAGAGGAAAACGTGCGCAGATGGCGGCCCAGAGAGCTGGATTTGCGTCCGCTGAACCTGCCTTTACATGATGAAGACCTGCCGGAAATCATCGAAGATGACTGGATGGGTGCTTTGGAATGGGGCTAAGTCTTGATTGACAATGATGCTATAATTATCTTGAGATAATTAAAACAAATGGTTGGAGGTTTTTGCATGATATATCCCTTGTTACTCAAAGCACCTTTGAAGGACTATCTCTGGGGCGGCACCCGCCTGAAAGAAGAATATGGCAAGAATACGGACTTAGATAAAGTCGCGGAAAGCTGGGAACTGTCCTGCCATGAAGCAGGCCTCAGTGTCATTGCCAGTGGCCCGGACAAAGGCAAGACTCTTAAAGAATGGCTGGAGGAACAGGGAGACGCCGTGCTGGGCAAACGAGCGGCAACCTTTGATTACTTTCCCTTATTGATTAAACTCATCGATGCCAAAGGAGATTTATCGGTACAGGTTCACCCGGATAACGAATACGCTTTGCGGGTGGAAGGGGAGTACGGCAAGACGGAAATGTGGTACATCGTGGACTGCGAGCCCGGTGCCAGCCTGCTTTATGGCTTCAAGGAGAAAATCAGTCAGGAAGAATTTCAGCGGCGCATTGAGGATAACACGCTGCTCGAAGTCTGCAACAAAGTACCGGTGCATAAGGGAGATGTGTTCTTTATCGATTCCGGTACCCTGCATGCCATCGGCGCAGGCATTTTAATCTGCGAGATTCAGCAAAACTCCAACACCACCTACCGCATTTATGATTATGGCCGGGTAGGCGCTGACGGCAAGCCCCGGGAGCTTCATGTGGAGAAGGCTTTGGCCGTAACTAAATTGGAGCCTCCGACACGGGGAACCAAGCCGCTGGCAGATATCGACATCTTCCCCCATATGGAAGTGAAACTGCTGGCAGACTGTGAATACTTCAAGGTCTACCACGCCAATCTGCATGGCGAAAGCTTCCTGCATGCCGGGGATGATTCCTTCCAGAGCTTAACGGTGCTCGAAGGCGCATTAAAATTATCCTGCGGGAAGGAAACCCTGACGCTGGCCAAGGGCAATACGGTATTCGTACCGGCAGGCACGGGCAGTTATCAGGTGACTGGTCAGGCAGAATTCATATTAAGCAAGCTGTAAAAATAAGCTGACCGGTCAAATGTCAAATTTGACTTGTCAGCTTTTATGCACTGTAAACTTGTAAACTAAAGCCGGATATTGTAAAATAGGGGAGTAATTTGTAAATTTTTGATGAGGATATGAGCTAAATGAGTACATCTACTTATACCAAGAGGATTATCCCCTGTCTGGACGTTAAGGATGGCCGTGTGGTAAAGGGGACCAACTTCGTTGGCCTGCGCGATGCCGGCGACCCGGTGGAACTGGCAGCCCGTTACGATAAGGAGCGGGCCGACGAGCTGGTTTTTTTGGACATCACCGCCTCGAGTGACAAGCGGGATACCATCGTACACGTTGCCCAGGACTGTGCCAGTCAGGTTTTTATCCCCTTTACAGTCGGCGGCGGCATTCGCACCATTGAGGACATGCGCCGGATGCTCAAGGCCGGAGCCGACAAGGTTTCCGTAAACACAGCCGCCATCAAGAATCCGGAGCTTATCCGGGAGGGCGCGGAAAAATTCGGCCGGCAGTGCATTGTACTGGCCGTGGATGCCCGCCGCAGCGGCGAGGACAAATGGGAAGTCTATGTCAATGGTGGCCGCACGCCGACAGGCCTTGACTGTCTGGAATGGATAACGAAAGCTGTTGACCTCGGGGCCGGTGAGATTCTGCTCACCAGTATGGATGCTGACGGTACCAAAGACGGCTACGATATATCCCTGACCCGGGCGGTGTCCGAAGCGGTAAATGTCCCGGTTATCGCTTCCGGCGGTGCAGGGAAACTCGAGCACTTTTATGACGTGCTGACGGAGGGGAAGGCCGATGCGGTACTAGCCGCTTCTGTCTTCCATTACGGTGAATTCACCGTGCGGCAGGTCAAAGAATATCTAAAATCACGGGGCGTGGAGGTAAGATTCTGATGAATGAAGTTGACATTTCCATGATTAAATTTGACGACAAGGGTCTTGTACCGGCAGTGGTGCAGGAAGAAAACGGCCAGGTGCTGATGCTGGCCTATATGAATGCAGAGTCCCTGCAGAAGACCATTGAGACGGGCTATACCTGGTTCTACAGCCGCAGCCGCAAACGTCTTTGGAATAAGGGCGAAGAATCCGGCAACAAGCAGAAGGTGCGGGAAATCTCCTATGACTGCGATGGAGACACCTTGCTGATTAAGGTGCACCAGACGGGCGTAGCCTGCCATACGGGAACCTATACCTGCTTCAGCGGCCGCAAACTGGTGGAGGAGAAGGAAAAGAGTCTGGCACTTGTTGAACCGGAACCGGAGACTTCACTGGCTACGGTTTTGAATGACCTTTACAATGTCATTCAGGAGCGTCAGCTGAACCCTGTGGAAGGTTCTTATACCAACTATCTCTTTGAGAAGGGGCAGGACAAGATTCTCAAAAAGGTGGGCGAGGAGGCCGTGGAAACGGTTATTGCCTCCAAGAACAACAAGAGCGAGGAAGTGCTCTACGAAATGGGCGACCTCTGGTATCACTGTCTGGTGCTGCTGGCCTATCACAAACTGACGCCGGACCAGCTGCTCGATGAACTCATGAGTCGCCGCAAGGGAGGCAATTATCATAAATTTACTGGCAAAACCGGCGTAAGACCGGATTTATAAGCTCAATTTTGCCTTTATTAAGGACATTTTTCTGCTTTAGGACAGGGAAATGTCCTTTTTTCGTTGCATTATAGCCTTTTGAATGATAAAATAGTAAGGAATGAATTGTTCGGACTTTGATTGCGCAGACGCAATGAAATATAAGAATTAATGTTTTTATGCAAGAAGACAACTGAATTATGGAGGTGTAATTTTTGGCAAAAGCACAAAAACTACAGATTATTCCCTTGGGCGGACTGGGGGAAATCGGCAAGAACATGACGGTGGTTCGTGTAGAGGACGAGATTCTGGTAATCGATTCCGGCCTCATGTTCCCCGAAGAAGATATGCTGGGGGTTGACCTGGTTATTCCCGATATCAGCTATCTTTTGGAGAATCGCGATATGATTAAGGCGATTGTCCTGACCCATGGCCACGAGGACCATATTGGTGCTCTGCCCTATGTGCTCAAGCAGCTCAACGTGCCGGTCTATGGCACCCGTCTGACGCTGGGCATCTTAGAGGGCCGTCTCAAGGAAAACGGGGTGGATTCCAGCAATCTGCATTCGGTAATGCAAGGGGACATTATCAATGTGGGCTGCTTTAGCGTTGGCTTTATCCGTGTAAACCATTCCATTCCCGATGCGGTGGGTCTTTCCATCAAGACGCCGGTGGGCATGATTGTTCACACCGGTGACTTCAAGCTGGACTACACGCCCATCGATGGGAAAATGACGGATTTCCGCCGGTTCTCGGAACTGGGGAACAAGGGTGTTCTCCTGATGATGGCGGACTCCACCAATGCAGAACGGGCTGGCCATACCCCCAGCGAAAGCACCGTAGGGGCATCTTTTGACAAGGCCTTCCACGGCGCACGCAGCCGCATTATCGTGGCAACCTTTTCTTCCAATGTTCACCGCATCCAGCAGGTCATCGATACTGCAGTGCGCTATAAGCGCCGGGTAGCTATCCTGGGACGCAGCATGGTGAATGTTGTGACCATCTCTCTGGAGCTTGGCTATATCACCGCTCCGGAAGGAACTATAATCGATATTGATGAAATCAATAACTATCGTCCCGAACAAATCGTTATCGTCACCACGGGCAGCCAGGGTGAGCCCATGTCGGCTCTGACCCGCATGGCTATGTCTGACCATCGCAAGGTCACCATCGTTCCCGATGACACTGTTATCATTTCGGCAACGCCGATACCGGGCAATGAAAAACTCGTTTCCAAGACCATTGACAATCTTATGCGCCTGGGGGCAAATGTCGTATATGGCCGGGATAAGGAAGTTCATGTATCCGGTCACGCCAGCCGCGAAGAATTGAAGCTCATGCATAATCTCGTGCGTCCGAAGTTCTTCATCCCGGTTCATGGCGAATATCATCATTTGGTACAGCATGCCAAACTGGCGCAGGAACTCGGTATGGCCAAAGACCATATCTTCCTGGGCGAGAACGGCTATGTATTTGAATTTACCAAGGACAAAGGTCAGGTAGCCGGCAAGGTTACCGCCGGCATGGTTATGGTTGATGGCCTTGGCGTAGGCGACGTGGGCAATATCGTGCTCCGTGACCGTCGCCAGCTGTCTCAGGACGGCATCCTGATTATCGTCGTGGCCATGGATAGAGCCTCCAACACCGTAGTAGGGGGCCCGGATATCGTATCCCGCGGTTTCGTCTATGTACGGGAGTCTGAGGCACTGATGGACGAAGCCAGAGCCCGCGTTGAGCAGGCATTGGAACGCTGCGAAGAAGAAGGCGTTAAGGAATGGGCAGCCATCAAGGCGAACGTCCGTGACGCTCTGGGCCGTTATCTCTTTGAAAAGACCCGCCGCCGTCCGATGATTCTGCCAATCATTCAGGAAGTATAATAGCGAACCCAAAAGCAGCCTGAAAAGGCTGCTTTTTTTTGTGACAAATGCAATATATTTACGACAAAACAAGAGAAATTTCTGTTATTTAGTTGACGAGCCTTTATTTATCGGCTATAATACGACTTGTTACTGCGAATTCTTTGCGAGGCAAGCCCATGGGGCGCAGAGTCGCTTAGAGTTCGTGTAAGGGCTGATGAAAAATCGGGAGATTTTTCATTTTGCTTAGCACTTTGAAAGGGGATTACTACTATGGCAAAAGAAGTTATTAGCAAAACCATCCTGGTTGACAAAGTTGCAGAGGCTGCTGGCGTATCCAAGAAAGATACGAAAGCTGTTATCGACGCACTGCTGGAAACGGTGAAGGACAGCGTTAAGGCTGATGCGGAAATCCGCCTGATTGGCTTCGGTACCTTCAAGAAGGCTCATCGCAATGCACGTTCCGGCCGCAACCCGCAGACGGGCGAAACGATTGAAATCAAGGCTAGCGACAGCCTCGCTTTCAAATCCAGCGTTAAATACTAATTTGACGGTTAGAGAGGACAGCTCTTTTAGGGAGTTGTCCTCTCTTTTTATTTTCTTTTGCAGGATTTATATTACTTTCAGAGAATATAGAAAATAGCAAATGAAATGGAGGGACTGTCGATGAAGAACTACAAGAGTACCAATATCCGCAATATTGCTGTAACTGGACATGGTAAAACAGGCAAGACCAGTCTTTTGGATGCATGTTTGTTCAACACGGGTGTAGTGAAGCGTCTGGGCAGTGTGGAAGACGGCACCAGCGCACTGGATTACGACCCGGAGGAAAGCAAACGCAAGATGACCATTGGTGCAAAACTCGTGGCTTGCGAGTGGCGTGATTTCAAACTGAACTTCATCGACACGCCGGGGTATCCCGACTTCGTGGGTGATGTGAAGGGAGCCATGGCAGCTGCAGACAGCGCGCTCATTGTAATTTCCGCTTCTTCGGGCATCAAGTCCGGCACGGAAAATGCCTTTATCTATGCAGAAGAATACGAACTGCCCCGCGCCTTCCTAATCAACAAGATGGACCGGGAACACGCAGACTTTGATGGCGTGGTGGAGGAACTGCGGGTGCGCTTCGGCGACGGCGTAGTGCCCGTACAGATTCCCATCGGTAAGGAAGCCGCCTTCCAGGGCGTGGTTGACCTTCTGTCCCTACACATGAAGATTGTGACCCACGACAATGAAGTGGTAAAGGATGAAGTTCCCGAATACATCCAAGGGGAAGTAGAAGCCGCCCGCCAGAAACTCATTGAAGCAGTGGCAGAGTTCAACAATGAACTGCTCGAAAAATACATCGAAGGCGAAGAAATCACGGAAGTGGAAGTAGCCGCCGCAATGATTGAAGGCATTCAGGCCGGCAAGATTTATCCCGTATTCTGTGCCTCGGCCAAACAGAATATCGGCATCCGCCAGCTCATGAACGATATGGTGGAATACATGCCCACACCGTATTTCAAGGTTTCCATTGGCACCGACCCCGCCACGGGCGAAATCAAGGAGCGCCGCACGGAAGATGCCTTCTCGGCACAGGTGTTCAAGACTACCGTGGACCCCTTTGTGGGCCGCCAGAGCTTTATCCGGGTCCTGTCCGGCGAGATGAAAGGCGATGCCAATTACTTCCATGTGAACAAGAACGGCGAAGAACGCATCGGCACATTGTTCACCATGCAGGGCAAGCAGCAGGCAAATCTGAATCAGGTTGCGGCCGGCGATATCGTAATAACCACAAAACTCCAGCAGGTGCGCACCGGCGATACTCTCTGTGACAAGAGCAATCCCATCCAGTATGAAGGCATCTCCTATCCCGAACCCATGCTGGAAATGGCCGTTACCTCCAAGAAGAAGGGCGAGGAGGACAAGGTCTTTGGTGCTCTGGCCAAACAGCAGGATGAAGACCCGACTCTTGTAGTACAGAAGAAACCGGAGACACGCGAAACGGTGGTCAAAGGCATTGGCGAAGTCCATTTGGAAATTCTGTCTGAACAGCTGCAGCGCAAGTTCGGTGCGGAAATGGTGCTCTCCGAGCCCAAAGTAGCTTACCGTGAAACCATCCGCAAGAGTGTACAGGTGCAGGGCCGTCATAAGAAACAGAGCGGCGGCCATGGCCAGTTCGGTGATGTCTGGCTGGAAATCAGCCCGCAGCCAGCTGGTGAGGGCAATGTCTTCACCGAAACCATCTTCGGCGGCAGCGTGCCCCGTCAGTATATCCCTGCCGTAGAAAAGGGCACGGAAGAAGCTCTGGCTGCCGGTGTAATGGCAGGCTACCCGGTGGTGGATGTAAAGGTCAACCTCTACGATGGTTCCTATCACTCCGTAGACTCCTCGGAAGCGGCATTCAAGACCGCGGCAGGCATTGCCATCCGCAAGGGGGTAATGGATGCTTCGCCGATTCTGCTCGAACCCATTGATACCATCCGCGTGATTACGCCGGAATACTACATGGGTGATGTCATGGGCAAGCTCAACAGCAAGCGGGCTCATATCTTGGGCGTTGACAGCAAGGGCAAGGATATGAGCGAGATATCCGCCCTTATTCCCGAAGCAGAGCTTTACCGCTTTGCCACGGATTTGCGCAGCCTGACCCAGGGCCGGGGTTCCTACTCCTTGGAATTTGCCCGCTATGAGCCGGTACCGGAGCGGGAAGCCGTAAAGATTGTCGAAGCACGCAGCAAGAAGGCTGAATAAGTTTAGCGGCCCCCTGCAGATTCTTTGCCTGAATTTGCAGGGGGCTTGACGATTATGGTGAAAGGATGAGATTATGGATAAGCAGGAAAAATCTTTTGCACTTCCCATTTCCCGCCGGGATTTTATGAAGATGACAGGGATGGCGGCAGCAGGCCTTGTTATGGGCAGCAGCATTCCCGCTGAAGCCAAAGGAGCAGCAACGATGAATTTTGGCCAGGAAAAACTGCCGGTGCTCTATGAGGCAGATGTCTGTGTGGCAGGCGGCGGCCCTGCAGGTACCGCTGCGGCCATTAACGCGGGCCGCAATGGTGCCAAGACCGTGCTCATCGAGCGGGGGACGGCCTTAGGTGGGCTTGCCGTACTGGGCTGTGTCTATCCCTTCATGGATACCCATGCGCCGGACAGCGATACCCCCTATGTGGCAGAAATCAAAAAACGCCTGCGCCAGCATGGCATTGAACCCTTCGACGGTGTCACTCAGCAGACCTGGCATAATCCTGAAACATTGGCCCTTATCTATGATGAGATGTGTGCGGAAGCCGGGGTGAATATTCTCTATCAGACGGTGCTGGTTGATACGGTGAAAGAGGGAGCAAAGATAACGGCCCTGATTGTCCAGACCATAGCCGGTCTGGCAGCCATCAAGGCCAAGGTCTTTGTGGATGCCACAGGTGATGCCTATCTGGCGCGCTCGGCAGGTGTGCCCTACGAGCGCGGCTATGAAAAGACAGGGAACAACCAGCCCTTATCCTTCCGCTTTGAGATGGGCGGCATTGATGTAAAGCGCCTCTATCAGCATGTGGCCATTGAGCTCAAGGAGGACTGGTGCAAATCCAAGCCCCCGTACTTTGAGATTGCCGAAGCCATGCACCGCAAACAGCGCTATAAGCTGGAAGAGCTGATGGCCAAGGGTGTTGAAAGCGGTGAGCTCACCCAGGAAGAAGCAGAATACATGCAGGCCCATACCATTATCGGCAAGAACGGCGTCATGAGCATGAACTGCCCGGAAATTCCCGTGCGTTTTTCTGCAACCGACCCCATATCCTACAGCAAGGCCGTTACCTTTGGCCGCCGAATGATGCACAATATTGCCAACTATCTGATTCGCCACCTGCCGGGCTTTGAAAACGCCTTTATCAGCCGTGAGGCTGCCATGCTCGGAGCCAGAGAATCCTGGCGCATCCGGGGCAAGCATTATCTGGTCGAGGATGACTACCACAACCAGAGCCGCTTCCCCGATGCAGTATGCCGCACAGCCTGGTTTATCGATGCCCACGGGGAGAAGGTTTCGGAAAAACTGCCCAAGGGGGGATTCTATGAGATTCCCTACCGCTCACTGGTGACCAATGAGATTCCCAATCTTCTGGTGGCGGGCCGCTGCATCAGTGCCAGCTTCATCCTTCAGGCCTCCATGCGCATCCAGCCCACCTGCATGAGCATTGGCGAAGCCGCAGGCATTGCTGCTGCCTGGGGCGTGAAGCATAAGACCAATGTAAACGAAGTGCGCTGGGAGGATATCCCGGCGGAAAAACGCAGCTACGTAAGCAAGAAAAAAGACTAGGAGGAAAAACGTTGAAGTTAAAAATGCCAGGCATGGTTCTCGTGATGTTTGCTGTGCTGTTTGCCTTGTCCAATCGTGTTAGTTTGGCCGCAGGAAAGATTTTATTCATTCCCCATGATGACCGGCCGATTTCTTACCATCAGACGGTGGATGTACTGCGGCAGGCAGGTTATGAAATGTTGCTGCCACCCAAGGAGCTCTTGAGCAATGCCACCAATATGGGGCATCCTGATGAGCTCTGGCAGTGGCTGCAGCAAAACGCCGCGGCCGCCGATTCTGCCGTCATTGCCTCGGACTCCATGCTCTATGGGGGATTGATTCCCTCCCGCAAGCATGAGGTGCCGGAGGAAAACCTCATGCAGCGCGTCGAAAAATTTGCCGAGCTGCGCCAAAACAATCCCCGGCTGCATATCTATGTGTTCGATTCCCTGATGCGGACGCCGATAATGGGCAACGAAGGCAATATTGAAGAACCGGCTTATTACGGAACGTACGGCTGGGATTTCTTCCATTTTTCCCGCCTGACGGACAAGCAGGAGACGCAAGGGCTCTCCAAGGCAGAGGAAAAACAGCTGGCTGCCTTCCGCGATGCCATTCCCGCGGAATACATGCAGGACTGGAAACAGCGGCGGGCCAAAAATCTGGCCGCCACCAAAAGGCTGATGGATTACACCCAAAACGGTGTTATCGACTATCTGATTCTGGGGCGGGATGACAATGCCCCCTTGAGCCAAACCCATCGGGAGAATCGGGAAATCCTGGCCTACGCCAAGGCAAACAATCTGCCTAAGACAAAGTTCCTGTCCATGCCGGGCATTGATGAATTTAATGTGCTGCTCCTGTCCCGGGCAGTCAACGATATGCGTTTTGAAATGCCCTTTGTTTATGTGGACTACAACCAGGGCAAGGGTGGCGATACGGTGCCGTCCTTCTCCGACGAAAAGATTTCCGCCTCCGTGGATGCAGCCATTGCCATTGCCGGAGGACTGAAAGTCCCCAATCCGGCCCGGGCAGATTTTGTGCTGCTGGTAAATACCGACCAAAAGGGCAGAACCATGGATACCCATAACCGCTACCCGGATGGTGGTATATTTCAGCCCCAGCTGAAGCCTGACGAAAGTACCAAAGACTTTGTCAGACTCGTCAGCGATTACGTGGCCAAGGGCTATCCTGTAGGTGTAGCGGATATCCGGTATGCCAACGGGGCCGATAATGCTCTGATGGAACAGCTGCGAAAAAAGAACCTGCTCTATAAGCTGCAGGCTTATTCCGGCTGGAATACCGCCACCAATTCCACGGGCTTTGCCCTGGGCACAGGGATGCTGGCACCTAAAATGACGGAGCAGGGGAAGGCGCAGCTGCTCACCACCCGCTATTTGGATGACTGGGCCTATCAGGCCAATGTCCGTACCATTGTGGGCAGCGAGCTGGTTCAAAAATTCGGCAATGCCATGTACTACTTGAGCCTGCAGGATAAATTAGGCTACGCCGAACAGCGAAACACGGAACTCATGCAGGACTTTGCCGCCAAGAATCTGCCGCAGAATTATCTTGCCCCGGGATTTACCATAAAAAATCCCTGGCTGCGGATGTTTGAATGCGATATTGTTTGGAATAAGACATTGCAGAAATAAATACCTGCCACTTCAAAATCATGGATGATTTGCCCAAAATAAGGATTGTTTCCTCTTACTGTTAAGCCTATAATCAGAGATGTCGAATGAAACAAGTAAAACTTTTTGTAGGGGGATTCAAGATGAAATTAAAGAAGATGGCAGCTGCGATTTGCTTATCCATGCTGACTTTGTCCAGTGTCGTACAGGCAGAACGGCCCGCTAATTTTCAGGACAACTATCAATTAAAAGAAATGGTGGTACTCAGCCGCCATAATATCCGCTCGCCGCTGTCCGGCAACGGTTCGGCGCTGGGGAATCTGACACCCCATGCGTGGTTCAAATGGACCTCCGGTCCCAGCGAGTTATCCCTGCGGGGTGGTCAGCTTGAAACCATGATGGGGCAGTATTTCCGCCAGCGTCTCGTAAAGGATGGCCTCATGACGGAAAACTATCTGCCCAAAGATGGAGAAATGCGTTTCTATGCCAACTCCATGCAGCGCACCATTGCGACGGCACAGTATTTTTCCAGCGGCATGCTGCCGGTAGCTAACGTGAAGATTGAACATAAGTTCGCGCCCAGCAAGATGGACCCGGTGTTCAATCCCCAGCTGACCTTCGTCAGCGATGCGTTCCGCAGCCAGGCCATGAAAGAAATCAGCGCCATGGGCGGGGCCAAGGGACTGCAGGGCATTAACGATCAGCTCAGCAGCCAGTACCGCACGTTGGAAAAGACTTTGGACTTGAAAGATTCGCCCATGGCCAAGAAAAATGGCTTCACCAAATTCCGCAATGATGATTTGCAGATTATGCTCGAAGTCAACAAGGAACCGGCCATGAAGGGCTCTTTGAAACTGGCCAACGCTGCCAGCGATGCCTTTATCCTGCAGTATTATGAAGAAGCTGACACCACCAAGGCTGGCTTTGGCCATAAACTCAGCCAGAAGGAGTGGGAACAGGTTGCCAGCGTAAAGGATGTTTATGGGGATGTATTATTTACGGCTCCGAGTGTAGCTGTAAATGTGGCACATCCGCTGCTCCAGGAAATGAACAAGGAACTGGCACAGCCGGGCCGCAAGTTCACGTTCCTCTGCGGCCACGATTCCAATATCGCCAGCGTACTGGCAGCACTGGATGTGGAAGAGTACAGCCTGCCCAACAGCATTGAGAAAAAGACGCCCATTGGTTCCAAGCTCGTTATCGAAAAATTTGCCGGTAAAGACGGCAAGGAATATGCAGCCATGAGCCTCGTATACCAGAATACGAAACAGCTGCGTGACAGAACGGAACTGACGCTCGATACCCCGCCGGAAGTTTTCCCCTTGCAGCTGAAAGGGCTCAAGGCTAATGGCGATGGCCTGTACTTGTTGAAGGATGTTCAGCAGCGTTTCCAGCAGGCTATTGCTGCGTATGACAAATTGCCTCAGGATAATGCCGTACAGAAGGCAGCTTGATTTGCTTTTTTGTCCTATTTATGCTATCATAATGGACAGAGATTTGTCTTTGAGGCGGGGGGCAGTTCCCCACCGGCGGTATAGCCCGCAAGCCCTTATTTCTTCTAGGGCACGATTCGGTGAAATTCCGAAGCCGACCGTATAGTCGGGATGAGAAAAGGCATGTTATTTGCATGCATTGACAGCCACCGCGAAGGAAATCTTCGCGGTGGTTTTTGGTTTTCTTATCATCTAAGTCTCATTCACAAACCTTAGTTTTTAGTAATTGAGGTGAGGAATTTGCAAGATGAAGATTTTATGCGGGTGGCGCTAAATCTCGCCCGCAATGCCACGGGCCGCACGTCACCCAACCCCTTAGTCGGGGCCGTGATTGTGCGGGAAGGGCGCATCGTCGGTGCCGGCTGGCACCGCAAGGCGGGCACTCCCCACGCGGAAATCCACGCCCTGAATATGGCGGGGGATTTAGCTAGTGGCGCTACACTCTATGTGACCTTGGAGCCCTGTTCACATCATGGACGCACCGGCCCTTGTGCCGAGGCAGTGGTCAAGGCGGGCATCAAGCGCTGTGTCATCGCCATGGAGGACCCGAATCCCAAGGTGGCAGGCAAGGGCATTGCCATTTTGGAGCAGGCGGGTATCGAAGTGCGCTGCGGCGTGCTGGAAGAAGAAGCCCGCGAGCTCAACGAGGTGTTCCTGAAATGGATTACCACGAAACGGCCCTTTGTGGTGCTGAAAACCGCCATGAGTCTGGACGGCAAGATTGCCACAGCCACAGGGAAGTCCCAGTGGATTACAGGCGAAGCCGCCCGCAGGCGCGGCCATGAATTCCGGGATATCTACGACAGTATTCTGGTGGGAATCGGCACAGTACTGGCAGATGACCCAAGTCTTACGACCCGACTGCCGGATGGCGCCGGGAAAAATCCGGTGCGGATTGTGGTGGACAGTCAAGCCAGAACACCGCTGACAGCCAAGGTCATTACCGATGGCCAGGCGCGGACGATTATCGCCGTATCCGGCCAGGCGCCCGTGCACCGGATTGTTGCCCTGCGGGAAGCCGGTGCTGAGGTTATCGAAGCATTTGACAAGTCAAAATCTGACATGTCAAAAGTTGACTTGTCAATTCTCATGGAAAAGCTCGGCGCGATGGAAATATCCTCTGTCTATGTGGAAGGCGGCGGCACCGTGAACTTTTCCCTGCTGAAGGCCGGGCTGGTGGATAAAGTGCATGCCTTTATCGCCCCCAAGCTGATTGGCGGGCGCGAGGCGCTGACGCCGGTGGAAGGCGAAGGCTTTGCCGAACTTACGGAGGCGGTAGAGCTTGAACGCACCACGGTAGAAACTATCGGCCAGGATATTTTATTGACCGGTTATGTAAAAGGGCGGTGAGGGATTGTTTACAGGCATAATTGAAGAAGTGGGGCAGGTCGCCCGTATCGGCGGTGGCAATCTCGTCATTAACTGCGCCAAGGTAATCGAGGATGTGCATTTGGGCGACAGCATTGCGGTCAACGGTGTATGTCTGACGGTCACGCATTTTGACAAGTCAGGTTTCACAGCAGATGTGATGCCGGAAACGGTGCGCCGCACATCACTGGCCGAACTCAAAAAGGGCAGTCCTGTGAATCTGGAACGGGCGTTGACACTGGCCAGCCGTTTGGGCGGTCATATCGTCAGCGGCCATATTGACGGTACCGGCGAAATTGTCAAATTTGCTGATGAAGGCAATGCGATACTCATGACCATCAGCGCGGGGCCGGAGCTTTTACACTATATCGTCGAGAAAGGCTCTGTGGCATTGGATGGCATCAGCCTGACGGTGGCCAAGGTGACGGACAGCGATTTTACCGTCAGCCTGATTCCCCATACGCGGGAGGTCACGAATCTCGGCAGTAAAAAGACGGGCAGTCCCATCAATATCGAAACGGATGTGCTGGGCAAGTATGTGGAAAAGATGCTGCAAGGCCAGCGTGAACCGCAGCAGTCCCAGAGCACGTTAACCCTGGATTTTCTCAGGGAAAATGGATTTTAATTAAGGAGATTTTAATATGTCAGATTTTGCAACGGTTGAACAGGCAATCGAAGATATAAAGAACGGCAAGATGGTTGTGGTGGTCGATGATGAAGACCGCGAAAACGAAGGCGATTTGATTGTCGCTGCGGCTACGGTTACGCCGGAAGATGTCAATTTCATGGCTACCTATGCCAAAGGCCTTATCTGCACGCCGATTGACGGCAAGCGTCTCGATGAGCTCAATATCGGTCAGATGGTGGTTAACAATACGGATAACCATGAGACGGCTTTCACTGTATCCATTGACGCTTTTGATACGGAAACGGGTATTTCCGCTTATGAGCGCTGCCAGACCATCAAAAAACTTTTAGACCCCAAGGCTAAAGCATCGAGCTTCCGCCGTCCGGGCCATGTATTCCCGCTGCGTTCGGTAGAGGGCGGCGTACTGCGCCGTGCCGGTCATACGGAAACGACCACGGATTTGGCGCGTCTGGCCGGTTTCTATCCCGCAGGCCTTTGTTGCGAAATCATGGACGATGACGGTCATATGATGCGCACGCCGAAGCTCATTGAGTTCGCCAAGGAACACAATCTCCATATGATTACGGTTAAGGCTCTGATTGAATACCGCAAGCGTACGGAATCCTTCGTACAGAAGGTGGCAGATGTGGATTTCCCAAGCAAGTTCGGCCATTTCCGCATTAAGTCCTACGAAAGCAAGCTCGATGGCAAGTGCCATCTGGCTATCGTCAAGGGCGATGTGGAAGGCAAGAAGGATGTGCTTGTGCGTGTGCATTCCGAATGTCTGACGGGCGATGCCCTTGGCTCCCTGCGCTGTGACTGCGGCGACCAGCTGCAGGCGGCTCTGCAGAAGATTGAAGCAGCCGGCGAAGGTGTAGTGCTCTATATGCGCCAGGAAGGCCGCGGCATTGGCCTGGCCAACAAAATGCGCGCCTATGCCCTGCAGGACAATGGCCGCGATACGGTAGAGGCCAATGTGGAGCTGGGCTTTGCCCCCGACCTGCGCGATTACGGTATCGGCGCACAGATTCTTGCGGATTTGGGCCTTACGAGCATTCGCCTGATGACCAACAATCCGGCTAAGCGTGCAGGTCTTGAAGGTTATGGCCTGACCATCACGGAGCGCGTGCCGCTGATGATTCATGCCAACAAGTTCGACAAGAAGTATCTGACCATCAAAAAGACGAAGATGGGCCATCTCTTAAATGATGACACCTTAAAATAATTTATGATTTTGGGAGGAAATGACAATGGCTAATGTTATTGAAGGTTTTATTACCGCAAAAGATATGAAAGTGGGTATCGTAGTAGCCCGCTTTAACGAATTCATTACGAGCAAGCTCTTAGGCGGCGCGCTGGATGCCCTGCATCGTCACGAAGCTAAGGACGAGGATATTGATGTAGCCTGGGTTCCGGGCGCATTTGAGATTCCCGTGGTGGCCAAGAAGATGGCCGAATCCGGCAAGTATGATGCCGTTATCGCGCTGGGTGCCGTTATCCGTGGTTCGACGACCCATTATGACTATGTCTGCAACGAAGTTTCCAAGGGTGTTGCCCAGGTTGGCATGCAGACGGGGGTACCGACCATCTTCGGCGTGGTGACCACGGAAAATATCGAGCAGGCTGTGGAACGCGCAGGCACGAAGGCTGGCAACAAGGGTACGGATGCCGCTATGGCTGCTATGGAAATGGCAAACCTGCTGAAGAAAATCGGCTAAGTATTGCTAAGTATTTAGGAGGGCTGAAAGCAAATGAAAATTGGCATTATCAGCGATACGCATGGCCATGAGGGTGCATGGCAGGCAGCTTTTGACAAGCAGTTCCATGATGCGGATATGATTCTTCATGCCGGGGATGTGCTCTATCATGGGCCGCGCAATCCGATGAAGGCGGATTATAATCCAGCTGGCCTTGTGGAAAAAATCAACAATTGCCCGGTGCCGGTCATCATTGCCAAGGGCAACTGCGATTCTTCCGTGGATGCCAGCTGTCTGGAACTGCCCATTGAAGCACCTTATGCCTATGTGGTGGCCGAGGGACTGCGCATTATCGTGACCCATGGTGACGCCGTGATGACGGATGACGAGAAGGATAAACTGGCGGCACACTTAAAGGCCGACCTCTTTATCAGCGGTCATATCCATACTACGGTGCTCGAAAAGCGGGGCAATACCGTCTTTTTGAATCCAGGTTCGGCGGCTCTTTCCAAGCGGGAGGACAAGCGCAATACCTTTGCGGTGCTGGACAAAAAGACGATTTCGATTTATGATATTGATACGGACGAAGTTCTGGCAACTTATACGTTTGATTGACAAGCAGGCCTTCCCGCAGGGGAGGGCCTTTATCTTTGAGAGGAAAGATGTAATGAAAGACCATTTAGTAAAAGCCACGGCCGATGGTGTACGCATTTATGCGGCCGTGACTACGGATTTAGTAAATGAGGCGATCCGCCGCCATGACTGCTATCCGGTGGCAGCAGCAGCCCTTGGCCGCACGATGACGGGGGCACTTTTACTCGCCGCCAACCTCAAGAACAAGGAAGCGCTGACGGTGAAGTTTAACGGCGGCGGCCCTTTGGGCATTGTGACAGCTGACGCCACGCCGGAAGGTTATGTGCGCGGTTATGTGGGCAATCCCCATGTGAATCTGCCGCTCAATGACAAGGGCAAGATTGATGTGGGCGGCGGTGTCGGCACGAATGGTACCGTGTCCGTGACCCGCTTTACGGGTCTTAGAAATCCGATTACGGGCAGCTGTGAAATCACCGATGGCGAAATCGCCGATGACCTGACGAAGTACCTCTATGTCTCCGAGCAGACGCCGTCGAGTATCGGTCTGGGCGTGCTGGTGAATCCGGAGTTTAAGTGCATTGGTGCGGGCGGCTTCTTCATCCAGCCGCTGCCGGATGCTACGGAAGAATGTATCTCGAAGCTCGAAGCCAATCTGCAGAAGGTGAATTCCGTTTCGCATATGGTGGAGAAGGGGTATTCTGCCAAGGACATCATTGCCGAAATGCTGCAGGGCTTTGACATCAACTATATGTCGGAAACGGATTTGGCCTTCAAGTGCCATTGCTCCAAGGAAATGCTCTTTAACGTGCTCATCAGTCTGGGCAAGGAGGACTTGGACAGCCTGGTTGCCGATGGCAAGGCGGAAGTTTCCTGTCATTTCTGCAATGAGAAGTATGAATTTACCGGTGAGGAGCTGCAGGAACTGGCAGCAGCTGCCGATAAAGTTCGCTAAGACTACTACTTTGGTAGTAGCTGCTTGCAAAGTTTCTACCTTTGGAGCATTGTAGTCACCACTCGCCCCGCGTATAATAATTTTTGTCACTTGGGGAAGTGATGACACACAAATACCTTCAAGAGTGGGGAAGCTTTGCAGGTAAAGGAATTATATTTAGAAAAAGCAGGTCTTGTATGGCCTGCTTTTTTAGTGTATAATGAGGCAGATGTGTGTTATGGTATTTGTGTGTTAATAACGAATCCCCAAGAAAGGCAGGAATGTATGCTGCAACTGAATGAACAGGAATGCTGGCAGATGTCAACGGGACTGACCCGTATTATGACTGCTTCCGTTGAAGATTTCCGGCATATTGTGTTCGAAGTTTTAAGTGAGATTGCTCCGTTTGACTGTGGTGTTTCCTACGTAGTGAAGAATAACCCCAACCACAAGGACTGTCTCGAACCCTTAGCCCATCCCCAGGCTAAGTTTGTCCCCACTGTTACCGAAATTTTCCGAGCGGCAGAACTGGCTCACAAATCCAGCGCTTATACATCCATGGAGTGGCAGAATAAATCCTTTATTTTTCGCGACTCCGATATGTTTAGCGAAGAATTTTTATCCAATACTGAAATCGGTCGCATGATTCATGACGAATGGGGCATGAGTTATGCCTGCAAGATTTTCTTGGTGCATAATGACCTGCTCTTAGGCAAGTTCTGGCTGCTGCGTCAGGAAGAAAGCGGTAATTTCCAGGAGAAGGAACTCTTCCGCCTGCGCTTGTTGGAACCGCTGGTTACCCGGAAGATGTATGAATTCCATCCCCAGAACGATAAGGGGCGTTATGCCAAGAAAGTGCTGACGGAACGCTTCGGCCTCACCGACCGCGAGCGTCAGATTACCGGCCTTATCTGTCGGGGCATGACCAATCAGCAGATTGCCGACAAACTGTTCTGCGCTGAAACCACGGTAAAGAAGCATATCTCGTCCATCGCCAAAAAGATGAACGTGTCCAACCGCACGGAAATCTTTCACTGCTGTTTGATGGAGAATGCGGTGCAGAGTTTTATCTAAGTTAAGTTTTAGAAAAAAAATAAAAAAGTCCTTGACGCAAGGGAATGTTGGTGTTATTATAGTACATGTCCTTGAGAACAGGGCGCATGACTCACTAGCTCAACTGGCAGAGCAACTGACTCTTAATCAGTAGGTTCACGGTTCGATTCCGTGGTGGGTCACCATTTGATTTTACAAGCTCTTAGGCGCTGCCTGGGAGCTTTTCTTGTATTATAGGCAATGAGGGACGAAGATGAAAGAAGATACCATTGCTAAGATAAAAGAGGAAACCGACGGCTGGGAATATATGGCCAATCTGCCGGAGGAATGGCATGGATTCAAGCTGCGGCGGGAGCCGGTCATCGGCAAGGATAAATATGATTTGTATGCCTATGTCAACGAGGATTGGCATAAGAGTGCCATCGTCTACTTCCATGAGGAAACCCATGAGTACAAGGTGCGGCTGAAAATCGGCCTGATTGAGTTCGCCCGCATTGAGTTTATCACGGCGAAGCTTCCCGTATTTGAGGAGCTTTTGGTTACACAGTTTGAACAGGTGCTCCAGGATATGGCGCAGTTTAATCCGGCCACCCTCAGCAGTATTGTCAAGGGACTCAACCTGCCGGAGTGGCAGTATGGTCTTGACTTGCCGGCAGAGAATGAAGGCTTTGAACTCTTTATCCGTCCGGCCGAACCCGTCAAAATCAACAATGGTTCCTATATCGTCATTGATTATGTGGATTTTACACTAGCCAGCAGTTTTACGGTTTACTACAATATCTACCGGGATGAATTCTTCTCCGAGGCGCGGATTTGGAATATCCCTGATGTAAATTACGACTTTGACTCCAGTGACCTGCGGGAGCTGGAAGAAAAACTGAGCAGCCGCATGCCCGCCCGCCTGCAGCAGGTTAGAAAATGGGCAGTAGAACAGAAAGATCAGGTGCATTATGGTAATAATTGATAAAGCGATTTTACATATACTCGATTTCAACTCCGGCATGACGGTGTATTCGGATGAAGAACTCACGGTGCAGGACAGTATTGAAACCTTCCTGCTCAAACATATCGAAAAATCCTGGGGCAGTCAGGATGCCAAGCCGGGTGCTTTTTATGACGACAGCCATTGCGCCCAGCTCATCAAGGAATATCTGAGCGGTGAAATGAGCTTTGTGCCGTTCTCGAAAGAACTCACCAAGAAACTCGAAGATGCTTTCGTCCATGCCGAGGAAATGGCTTCGAGTGATGTGATTGTGGCCGATGTACGCATTAACGACCGGCGGCAGATTGTGATTTTTAAGTCCAATAGCCATATCGGCTACACCCATCAGGTGAATCAGACGGAAGCGGGCATCAAGAACGAAATCATCAATCATTATTCGATTATGCCGAACCTCTCGCAGAAGATGGAGGAATTTGCCTTTATCGATACGGAAAGCAAGGAAATCTCGGTCACGGCGAAAAAATACACCATTGACGGCAACAGCATTCTGGTATTCCCCGAAATCCTCCTGGAATGCAGCCTGACCCCTTCGCCGAAGGAGGCCATCAAGAACCTCAGCAAGACGGCGGCGAAAGTAGCCGAGGCTTATGGGCAGGACAAAGTGGCCACGGAAGCTGCGGTCAAGAGCTATGTAACGGAAAACATGCAGAATACCGACGAGCTGGATTTGGTGGAGGCCGGCAAGGAAATCTTCAAGGAAAATCCATCCATGCAGGCAGATTTTGACAATGCCATCAAGGAGGCGGGCTTTACCGAGCCCGTGAAGATGGACCAGGAAGCCACCATCAAGAAGATGTGCAAGCATAAGCTCAAGACCGATACGGGCATTGAGCTGACGATTCCTTCGGAGTATTTTGACAACACGGAGTTCATGGAGTTCCATAACAATGAAGATGGGACACTGTCGATTATGCTCAAGCATATTGGCAACATTGTAAACCGTGGCTGATAGGAGATGGCTATGCAAGTAAATGGCGATTTAGCCAATATCAAAACGTATATTCTGGAAAAGCTCAAGGCCCTCTATGATATGCGGGTGCCCATCGGGCAAATTTCCACGCGGGAACTCAACGAGGAAATGCTCGCCATCACCGAGGATACGGACAGGGAAGTGGCGGTATACCTGAACCGTCAGGGCAAGGTGATGCAGGTATCTCTGGGCGATACGGCAACGGTGGATTTACCGGAATTCAAGCAAAAGACCCGCTCGGATTTGCGCCTGTCGGGGATTCGCTGCATTCATACCCATCCGAGCGGGGATGTGCGTTTGAGTGCGCCGGATTTATCCTCCCTGCGCCGCCTGCGCTTTGACTGCATGGCGGCCATTGGGCGCAAGGATAAAAAGATTATCGGTTGTCTGGCGTTCTTTGCGGGCGAGATGAGTGAGGATGGCACGCAGCTGCTGACGCAGTATGGCCCCGCAGAGGATAAGATTCTCGCGCAGATTAACTTGAATCTTTTGGTGACTGTCGTCAATAAGAAATTGGCGGCGCAGAGCACCAAGAGCACCGATGATGAAGTGGAGCGGGCCATCCTTGCCGGTGTGGAACGTCCTGGCAGCAGCTGGCCCATCGAGGAATCCATGGCCGAACTTGAACGCCTGGCCGATACGGCTGGCGCAAAAGTAGTAGCGACCTTTACCCAGCGCAAGGAAAAGCCGGATGCGGCGTTTTTCTTAGGCCGCGGGAAGGTCAATGAGCTGGCGATGGAGATTCAGAATTTAGAAGCGACACTCCTGATTCTCGATGATGAATTGACGCCTTCACAGCAGCATAATCTGGAACGGATGTTAGGCGTCAAGGTCATTGACCGCACGGCTTTGATTCTCGATATCTTTGCCCAGCGGGCACGCTCCAGAGAAGGTAAATTGCAGGTAGAACTGGCGCAACTCCGCTATAATCTGCCCCGCCTTAGTGGGCAGGGGTTAGCACTATCCCGCCTTGGCGGCGGTATTGGTACCCGCGGCCCCGGTGAAACCAAACTTGAAGTGGACAGACGGCGCATCTATAGCAAGATTCACGATATCGAAGAACAGATTGACGGCATGAAGAAAAGCCGCAGCCTGCACCGCAAGCGCCGCAAGGAGTCGCAGATTCCGCTTGTGGCGCTGGTGGGCTACACCAATGCGGGCAAGTCCACACTCTTAAACAAGCTTACGGGTTCCGAGGTCTTTGCCGAGGATAAACTCTTTGCGACCCTTGACCCGACAACCCGCCATCTGCAGCTGCCGGAAAAGCAGGAGATACTGCTGACCGATACTGTAGGCTTTATTCAAAAACTGCCCCATACCCTGGTCAAGGCTTTCCGGGCGACCTTGGAGGAAGTGCAGGAGGCCGATTTGCTCCTGCATGTGGTCGATTGCAGCAATGAAAACCTTGAAGCCCAGATTGAAGCCGTGGTGGCAGTGCTCAAAGAATTGGAGGCAGACGGCAAGCCGGTGCTCTATGTCTTTAACAAGGCTGACCAGCTCGCTAATCCGCATATAAGAGAACAGCTCTTACATGGGCGCGATGGCGTCTTTATCTCCGCCATGACCGGGGAAAATCTCGATGGCCTGCAGCGCCGTATCGAAGGCTTCTTTCAGGAAAGTCAGGTGCGCATGACGCTTTTGATTCCCTATGATGAAGGGGCGGCGGTCACGAAACTGCATAAGTTAAATGCCGTGGTGGAAACGGCGTATGAGGAAACAGGCACGAAGGTAGAAGTGCGCCTGCCCTTATCGGAAAAAGATAATTTCACGAAGTATGAATTAAAGGAGTAATATACATTGGCTTTTTCACAAAAAATCGTTGACTTAAAGAAGGAAGTATTGGCAGAGTCGCAGGAGCTTTTTGCACATGTGGATGCAATTGCCGAAGAAAATACGCTGAAGGTGCTCGATGCCATGCGCGAATGCAAGGTTTCGGATGCGCATTTCAACACGACTTCCGGTTATGCCTATGACGATATCGGCCGCAGCAAACTCGAAGAACTCTATGCGAACATCTTTGGTGCGGAACGCGCTTTGGTGCGCACGCAGTTTGTGTCCGGCACCCATGCACTCGCTACGGTGCTGTTTGGCATCCTGCGTCCCGGCGACGAGCTCGTATCGCTGACGGGCAAGCCCTATGACACCATGCAGACGGTTATCGGCTACGATAATCCCAGCCCGGGTTCCCTCAAGGAATTCGGCGTGCTTTATAACGAACTGCCCATGATTGATGGCAAAGTCGATATGGAAGGCATCAAAAACGTCATCACCGACAAGACCAAGATGGTGGAGATTCAGCGCTCCCGCGGCTACAGCATGAGAAATCCCCTGTCCATCGAGGACATCAAGGCCATCTGTGCTGAGGTGCACCGTCTTAAGCCGGACTGCATCTGCTTTGTGGATAACTGCTATGGTGAGTTCGTGGATACGTTGGAGCCGACGCAGGTGGGCGCAGATATTATGGCCGGTTCCCTGATTAAAAACCCCGGCGGCGGCATTGCCCCGACGGGCGGCTATATCGTCGGCAAGGATAAATTGGTGGAACTGGCTTCCTATCGTCTGACGGCACCGGGCATGGGCGATGAACTGGGCGCAAGTCTCGCCAACAACCGCCTGCTGTTCCAGGGGCTGTTCCTGGCTCCCCATGTGGTGGCGCAGTCCATCAAGGGCGCCATCTTTGCCGCTGGCATGTTTGCCCGCTTAGGCTACAAGACGCTGCCGCTGCCCACGGATGTGCGCGGCGATATCATTCAGGCCATCGAGCTCGGCACAGCCGAAAAGATGGTGGCCTTCTGCGGCGGCATTCAGAAGTATTCCCCGGTGGATTCTTATGCGGCACCGGAGCCTTGGGATATGCCGGGCTATGCCGACCAGATTATCATGGCGGCTGGTACCTTCGTGCAGGGCGCTTCCATTGAATTCAGCGCCGACGGCCCGATGCGCGCACCTTACAACGTCTATTTGCAGGGCGGTCTGACCTTTGAACATGCTGTTATCGGTATTATGGGCGCAGCGCAGGCCATTGAGGATTTGGACAAGTAAAACTAAATATTGCTTCCCTTTACAAAAAGTATAATTATAGGGTATGATATAAAAGCAAGGATGGCACAAGCCATCCTGTTTTACTATGAACACTTAGCGAGCACAAGCCAAAAGCGCAGTGGGAGCTTAGTGTTCGTGTAAGGGCGTGTGGACACTGAAAGTGTCCATTAAGCTTGCTATGAAATAGATGTAGATAATACTTTTTAGAATAGAGGCAGTTATGTTAATCGAATTAAAAAATAAGCGGCGGCTGCCCGCCATAGACATCTTCCGGGGATTGGCTATTGCCGTTATGCTGCTGGTCAATTCCCTGCCGAATTTTGAACAGGCTTATCCGCTGCTTCTGCATGCTCCTTGGGCGGGGCTGACGCTGGCGGATTTGGCTTTTCCCGGTTTTGTCTTTATCATGGGCACAGCGGGGGCTTTGTGGTTTCCCAAGCATAAGTGGGACAATTCGTGGGATAAGTTCAATACGATTTTCCGGCGCTCTGCGTTGCTGATTTTATTGGGCATCGTGTTGAATCAGCTGCCAATACTATTGCAGCATATTTTTTATCCAGCTGCGGGTGTTTCCTTATGGACGGATATTGCCGAACATGGCCGGTTGATGGGGGTTCTTCAGCGGCTGGGGCTGGTGTATTTCTTTGGTATGATTATCACCTGGTGGTTACGCAGTGAAAAGCTCATTGCCATTATGGCGTTACTGCTGTTGGTGCTGTCTTCCACCTGTTTCCATCTTTACGATACCACCAATCCCTTCAGCCCGGACAACAACATCAGCATGTTGATTGATGGCTTGTTCCCAGGTGCTGCACACTGTTATCAGGGAAAAGCATTTGACCCGGAGGGACTTTATGGAACCATCGCAGCTACGGCATCCTTTTTATGGGGCATGTTAGCTGGAAAACAGTTGACGCTGAACAGCGCCCCTGTGTTTGAACGAGTGTTGTTGCTATTAGTTAGCGGTACGGTTTTGCTGATTATGGGCGGTGCCTGGAGCTATTTGGATATCATCAGCAAACAGCTGTGGACGGCGCCTTATGTACTCTTGACCAGTGGCGGTTTTATGTGGCTGTTGGGACTCTTGCAGGTGTCGTGCAGTCTGTTTCCTGGTTTTACGGAATGGCTTTTCACGCCGTTCCGCTTGTTGGGGCATAATCCGCTGTTTATGTTCGTCGTTCCGGACAGAATATTGCTGTTCCTTTGGTATCTGTCCGTTCAGGGCGTGCCAGCTTATGTCTGGCTTTGGCAAAATACATTGCTGGGAATATTGGGCGCACCGCTCAGTATACTATTTTATGCCGCGCTTTGGGTAGTGCTTTGGCTGCCAGTGGCCAATTTCTTGTATAAGCGGCAGATTATTTTTAAATTGTAAGGGGAGGTTATGATGATGAAATTCGTGACGGGTAAATGGAAATGCCTGCTAGGGCTGGTTGCCATGCTGGCTGTGGCTGTATATGGCAGTATGCCAGCTTTCAGTGCTCCGGCCATTCCACTGCGGGGCGTGGTGGAAGGTTTTTATGGTACACCCTGGTCGCAGGCCGACAGGCTTTCCATGCTGCAATTCTGCCATGAACATAAGCTGAATGCCTATATCTATGCGCCCAAGGATGATGCCTATCATCGCGCCAAATGGCGGGAAATGTATCCGGCCGATAAGATGGCTGATTTGCAAGCCTTGATTGACGAGTCAAAAAAACAGCAGGTCAAATTTATCTTTGCGATTTCCCCGGGGCTGGATATTCACTTTAGCGGGCAGGAAGCTGAGCAGGACAAGCAGGCTATGCTGAGGAAACTTACCGCCATGTACGATATGGGCGTAAGGGACTTTGCGATTTTCTTTGACGATATCAAAAATAAGGACGGCAAGGGGCAAGCAGAATTTCTCAACTGGGTCAACGCCAACTTTATCGCAAAGCATAAGGACATTTCCCCGCTGATTACCGTGCCAACGGAATACTATCGTCTGGACATGGAAAGCGAAGGCACGATAAAAGAATACACCCGGAATTTTTCCACCACACTTGATAAGAATATCCTCGTGCTCTACACTGGCGATAAAGTAGTGCCCGATGGGCTGACGGATGAAGAATATGCCAAGGCCAATGCGCTTTATGACCGTCAGCTGGGCGTATGGTGGAACTATCCTGTCAGCGATTATCTGGAAGCTAAGCTGGCCTTGGGGCCTGTGGAAAAACTGCCCGTAAAGGCAAATATGCCGGCCATCTTCTTCAATCCCATGAAACATGCGGAGCTCTCCAAGATTTCTCTGGCTACCGGTGCAGACTATGCAGCCAATCCGGCAAAATATGATGCCAATAAATCCTGGCATAAGGCCCTCAAAGAACAGTTCGGCAAACTGACTGCCGACATGGAGATTTTTGCGGACCACAGCCAGCACATGGTGGTGAGCTGGGCCGTTATCGGCCCCGAAGACGGTGCAGCCCTGCGACAGCTGATGAATGCGTATTGGCAGAATCCCAATGACAGCAACCGCGAAAAACTGCTCGCTGACCTGTCAAAAATTGACAAGTCAATTTTGACCTTACAAAAGGAACTGTCCCCCAATGTGTTAAAGGAATGTCAGCCCCAGCTCGAACAGTTCCGCCGCATCTTGCAGGCTGACAAACTTGGTCTGGAAGTGCTGACTGGCGACCAGAGCAAGCAGGCAGCATTCCGTCAGGCCATAAAAGAAGTAAAGGCACACGAACCCAAGGTTTTGATTTCAGAAAAAACAGCCCGGGCCTTTATGAATGAATTACAACAACATATGGAAAAATAACGGACAAGCGGTCGAAAGGCCGCTTATTTTTTTAGGCAATAATCGCCTGACATTTAGCAGGATAAAGACAGTATGCTATCGAAGTAGACATATATCTTAAAGCGAAGGACAGGGATGGCTATGGATAACGAAGAAAACTTTTGGCGCATCTTAATCAGCCAGTGCCGTCAGGAGGCCATGCAAAAGGAAACAGGCGGCACCGAAAACTCTGCCATTGTGCGGCTCGCTAATTTTCTGCTATTGCAGGCCATCAAACAGCGGGCCAGCGACTTGCACATGGAACCCTATGGTGAAGAATTGCGCTTCCGTTTGCGGGTGGATGGCTTACTGACGGAACTTCCCTTTCGCCTGCCGGGAAGTCTTGCGCCCATGCTGATTTCCCGCTTCAAGGTGCAGGGGAATATGGATATTGCCAAACACCAGCAGCCCCAGGATGGTTCCTTTATCTTTGCTGAGCAGGGACATAAAGTGGATGTACGGGTGGCCGTTATGCCTGTGGCAGGCGGCGAAATGCTGACGCTGCGCCTGCTGGATTTGCAGGAAGATTTGCTGCGGCTCGGAGAGCTGGGCTTTACACCAGACAAAGAAACGCAGTTCCGTAAGCTGCTCAACCGTCCCGCAGGCCTGATTATCGTCTGCGGTCCTATGAATTCCGGGAAGAGCACGACCCTATACGCCGCCCTGCGGGAACTCAATACCGCGGCCAGAAAATGGATTACCCTCGAAGACCCCATCGAACGCCATATTCAAGGAATCAATCAGGTGCAGATAAATCCCAAGGCCGGGCTGACCTATGCCAGCGGCTTGCGGGCGATTTTACGGCAGGATGCCCAGGGAATTCTGCTCGGCGAAATCCGTGACGAGGAAACCGCCATGATGGCCGTGCGCATGGCGCTGACCGGTCACTTGCTGCTGACAACGCTCCATACGGAAAATGCCGTAGCGGCCGTGTTCCGCATGCTGGAAATGGGTGTACCGCCGTATCTCCTGGCCGCCACCCTGTCCGGCGTGCTGGCCCAGCGCTTGGTGCGCCGCTGTGTGGATGCGGAGCAGGAAATTTATCGTGGCAGACTTGCCTTGCAAGAACTGCTCGTAGTTGACCCGTCAATCCGTGAGGCCATTTTGACCGGTCAAAGCCGGGAAAAACTTGAAGGAATCGCCATAAAGCAGGGCATGGAATCCCTATGGACTGACGGCGAGGCCAAAGCTGCCGCCGGACTTACAACACTTGCCGAAGTGGGGCGCGTACTCTATGGCAGCTGAACTTGATAAATGCAGCTTAGCAGGTTTTGCGCGATAAAGCGCGAATCTATACAATATGCTTTTCAGCAAGGAACAGGGGGATATAAACATGCAATATGCGTGCGTAGATATTGGTGGCACAGCCATCAAATACGCCATGATGACAGAAGATGGAAAAATTTTGACCAAAGGTCAGGTTTTGACCAATGTAGAAAAAGATGGCAGCCAGGACATTCCACGAAAAATCGCAGCCATTGTGCAAACTCTGCAAAAGGAATGTGGCAAGGCAGAGGGAGTAGCGGTCTGTTCGCCGGGACTTATTGATGCCGAAAAAGGCGAAGTCATTTTCGCCGGCCCCAACTTTCCCGGCTATACTGGCATGAAGCTGCGAGCAGAAATCGAAGCGCTGACCCATCTGCCCTGCACTGTGGAAAATGATGTGAATGCAGCGGGCCTCGGCGAAAGCTGGCTCGGCGCAGGCAAGGGGGCTAGGAGTGCCTTTTGTATCTTCGTGGGTACAGGCATAGGCGGCGCTTTGGTGCTGGACGGTCATCTCGTCCACGGAGCATCCGCAGCGGCAGGTGAAATTGGTTTTCTGCCTTTTGCCAGTGGCTCACTGGAACAGCTGGCCAGTATGACGGCCCTGCTGCAAAATACCGGCGCCGCCACAGGTGAGGAAGTATTTCAGCGGGTCGCAGCCGGTGATGCGAAAGCCCTGGCAGCACTTGACGACATGACGCAAAAAATTGCCTATGGCCTTGCCGAAATCTGCTGTATCGTCAATCCTGAGGTTTTGATTATGGGTGGTGCGGTGATGGCCCAGCGGGAATTTTTTGAGCCGCGCCTTAAACGCCATCTGGAAGAACTTCTGCCGGAAGCCCTGCTGAAAAACACGCGCCTTGCCTTTGCAGAGCTTGGAACATCTGCCGGTTTTACCGGTGCTTTGTGCCATTTTCTGCAACGGCAGTAAAAATGGATGAAAATGGGAGAGGAGAATGGGATATGTTAGTGAACACTGTGATGAAAGACCGGATTGCCTATGTCGAGATGTGCAACGGCAAGCATTTCAACTGTTTAA
Organism: Selenomonas ruminantium AC2024; assembly: GCF_000687995.1. Lineage (NCBI taxonomy): Bacteria > Bacillati > Bacillota > Negativicutes > Selenomonadales > Selenomonadaceae > Pseudoselenomonas > Pseudoselenomonas ruminantium. The sequence continues at coordinate 1,935,946 of NZ_JIAC01000001.1, read as the reverse complement.
GTGAGGATATGTGCCATGAGCTCATTGAGGCCATTCAGGATGCTTATGCCAAGGAATGTGTGGGCATCGTGCTCGAAGCTGAGGTGAATCGCCATGTCTGGAGTGCCGGCCATGATATTCACGAACTGCCGCAGGATGGCAGTGACCCGCTGGCCTTTTACGTGCCCATGGAAAAGCTGCTGCGGGAAGTGCAGGACACGCCGATTCCCGTGATTGCCTGCGTGGACGGCACCGTATGGGGCGGAGCCTGTGACCTCTGCCTGTCCTGCGATATGATTGTCAGCTCCAAGGATGCCACCTTTGCCATCACACCGGCAAAAATCGGCATTCCCTACAACGCTTCGGGCATCATGCACTTTATCAACCAGCTGGGCATCAACAAGGCCCGTGAGATGTTCTTCCTGGCCACGCCCATCACGGCCGAAGATGCACTGAACGTAGGCCTTATTAACCGTGTGGCAGAAGACTCGGAAGCCTTGAAAGAGATGCTGGAGGAGCAGTTCCTGACTCCTTTGCGCCACAACAGCATTCTATCCATCAGCGCCATCAAGCGGCAGTTCCGCATTCTTTCCCGTGCCTCGACGGTAATCAGTGCCGAGAGCTTCGAGCGCATCAATGCGTATCGCAACATCGTGTACTGCGGAGACGATTATAAGGAGGGCATCAATTCCTTCCTCGAAAAAAGAAAACCAGAGTACAAGGGGAAAGCAATGGACTTGGATTGACCGCCAGCATAGAGGAATGTTTCGAGGTGATAAGGAATGCTTGAAGATGTCGATGGGCTGGAACTTATCCGCACAGCTATCGAAAAGGATGCGTCCGATATCCATTTGACTGTCGGCCAGCGCCCCTATATGCGCTGTTTGGGGAAGCTGCAGCCAATGAGCAGCACTTCCCTGACTGAATCATTCATGGCTGCATTTGCCACCTTTATCTTCAATGACTGTCAGCGGGAAAAATTGGCAGCAGACAGGGAGCTGGATTCGTCCTGGACCTTTGCAGGGCGCAGGTTCCGTGTTCATGCTTACTATCAGCAAGGATTTCCGGCTATGGCCCTGCGCCTGCTGCCGGAGCGGATTCCCGCTCTTAACGAACTGGAACTGCCCGGAGCCTGGCAGAAGATGAAGGAGCTCGACAAGGGACTGATTTTCGTGACGGGGCGCACAGGCTCCGGCAAGAGTACCACCTTGGCTTCGTTTATTCAGGAGCTCAATCGGGAAAAGGCCTGCCATATTGTGACCTTGGAAGCGCCCATCGAATACATCTTTAAGCCCGATATGTGTTTTATCAGCCAGCGGGAGCTCGGAAAGGACTTTATAAGTTTTCCTGCGGCGCTGCGCGGCGCATTGCGGGAGATGCCTGATATATTGCTGGTTGGGGAGATTCGCGATGCCGTAACCTTGCAGACCGCTTTGACCGCAGCTTCGACAGGAATGCTGGTATTGGCGACTCTCCATAGCAGCAGTGCAGTGGATACTGTACTGCGCATAGAAGGCATGTTTCCCACGGAGCAGCGTGATTCTATCCGCGCTCTGCTGTCTGAAGTATTGACGGGTATCTTTGCCCAGCAGCTTGTGCCTGACCTAACAGGCGGGCGGCTAGCGGTGTCTGAAGTCCTGCTGGCCGTGCCTGCGGTGCGCAGTCTTATCCGTCAGGGCAAATACGGTCAGCTGTATTCGCAAATGATGAGTCATCAGGACAGGGGCATGCAGACCATGGGCACAGCGGCCAAACATTTGCTGCAGGCAGGGCGCATCAGTTCCGAAACATATGCCCGCCTGACAGCAGCGGAACATGCAGGAGGCCTGATATGAACTATGCGTATGAAGCCTGCAATCGGCAGGGCGAGCATTTCCAGGGGCAGATTGAAGCGGGCAGCCGTCAGGAAGCCGCCCATAAGATACGCCGTCAGGGATTATGGATTACCTCTTTGCAGGAAGTGATGGCCAAAAACTCTCACACAAGCCCCATTTCTCATTTACGCCGCTTATTTACCGGCAGGGAAATCAGTCCTGCGCAGACCGCTTGCTTTTGCCGTCAAATGGCCGTGCTGCTGACAGCTGGTATGCCCGTTCACGAAGCGTTAAAATCATTGCTGGCAGGCGGAGGACAGGGAAGCTATGGCCAACTGCTCGCCAGGCTGTATCAAAAGGTCTTAAAGGGAAAAGCCCTGTCCGCAGCCATGGAAGAAGAAAGCGGCAGCTTTTCCCCGCAGGTTATCCGCTTGGTGGAAGCAGGGGAACAAGGCGGTTCACTGGAAGCAATCTTTAACCGTTTGGCAGACTTTCTTGAGCAGAGTGTACAGGCCAAAGAAAAAATGAAATCCATTCTGCTCTATCCGGCCATCATCGCTATTACAGCTCTGGTTGTGCTGATTTTTATGACGCTCTTTATCCTGCCCACCTTTGCCAGTCTCTTGGCTAATTTGCAAAGTGAACTGCCGCTGGCGACGAAATTATTATTGCAAGGTTCCGCTTTCCTGCAGGAGAGTGGACAACTCATATGCGGATTCAGCCTGCCATGCCTCGGGATTTTGTACATCATCAGCCAGTTCCCCCAGGTTCGATTTATCTGCGCGCGGCTGCTGCTTTCCCTGCCCTTTATGGGCAGATTAGCCCAGCACACGGCCTGGTCACTCGTTCTGAGCACGTTGGCCCTGCTGATTGAACAGGGGATTGTGTTACACGAGGCCTTGAAAATGGCAGCCAAAACAGTGGGCAATCCCTATCTGGAACAGGAAATCCTGCAAGTACAGGTAAAGGTGGAGCAGGGCAATTCCCTGATGAAAGCCCTTTCTCCCTGTCCCTTCTTTCCGCCCATGCTTCAGGAAATGCTGGAAGCAGGCGAGCAGTCGGGGCAGCTCGAAACCATGCTCAACAAAGCCGCGGCCTTCTGTCAGGTACTGGCGGAAAACGAATCTGCCCGCCTGCAGGCGCTGGCTGAACCGGCCGCCATCTTTGCCGTAGGTGGTTTGGTGTTCTTTATGGTCATGGCGGTGATTATGCCATTGTTGAACACCATGGATGCCCTGACCATGTAAATAAAAAATTGACTTGTCAAATTCGCCTTGACAAGTCAATTTTTCGTTAGGACAGCAGTTTTTCTTTGAGCTGCTGATATTTTAGTGTGTAATAAGGGCCGTTCTGCGCTTCACGGTGGTCAAAGCCGTAGGCGCGGCGGCTGACAGCGAGGATGGGCGGTGCCTGAATGCGCTTAGCCACAGCCATGCCCGTAAAGAGATTCCACCAGCGTTCCAAATCCGCGATAAATTCCTGCGCCGTGGGGAAGTATTTGGCCACGAGGCCCGGCTCACAGCCTAAGTTTTCTTCGAGTGTACCGGCGGCATACCATTCCAGAATATCCTCGGGTGCGGCCTTCTGCCAGCGCTCGATAAAGGAGCGGAAGAGGAAATCGTGGTACGGATACTTGATGGGGTCGCCCTTGCCCTCGTCCACATTCTGCGCCGAGGAAAGTTCCGCACTCGGCACGATATCGATAATGCCCTGTGGCACTACTTCGCGGCCATAGACTTCATCATTCATGTAATGGGCCAGCGCATAGACCTGATATTTCCAGAGGTCAGCCAGGGCCGCCAGGAAGCCGGACTGGTCACCGTAGAGAGTGGAATAGCCAACGGTTGTCTCCGCTTTGTTGGCATTGCAGGTAAAGCCGCCGCCAAAGGCTGCCGCCGCACCTGCCAAAATCCGGGCACTGCGGTCACGGGCCTGAATGTTTTCCGTGACGAAGGAAGACACGGTAAGATTCTGCTCGGAGCCATCCGTCAGATAGGTGATGGGAGTGTTAGAAAGCTGTTCCACCGTATGGTCCACAGAATGCTGAATGGGAATCACCGTGTACTGGCAGCCCAGATTATCAGCGAGTTCCTTGCTGAGTCCCTTGGTGGTAGCAGAGTTAAAGACGCTGGGCATATTGACGAGCAGGAGATTTTCCGGGCCGACGATTTTGGCATAGAGGGCGGCGGCTACAGCCGAGTCGATACCGCCGGAGATACCGATGACGACCTTCTTCATACGGATGTTTTCGAGGAAACGGCGCACGCCATAGTTCAGTGCGCGATAGATATGCGCAATATCCGGTTCCTTGTCGTCGGGCAGGGCAGGCATGGAGGAGAGCTCATCCATATCCACAATGGTCAATTCTTCCTGATACTCCTCGCTCATGGCGCAGACCTGACCCTTTTCGTTATAGGCCGTGCTAGCCCCATCAAAGGTGTAAACGGTCTTGCCGTTATTCTGCAAGCCGATGGCGTTGACGTAGAAAAGGGGCTTGCCTGCTTCCTTGGCCTGCTGGCCAAAGACCCGGTTGCGCTTGTTGTTCTTGCCAAGCGTATAGGGCGAAGCGGAGATATTGACGAAGAAATCAATCTGCCCCTTATCCTGCAGAATCTGCAACGGCTCCAGCGCATAGTTATCGCTCCAGCCGTCCTCACAAAGAAGGCAGCCTGCATTGTAGCACTTGCCCTGCAGGGTAAGTGTGACCGGCGCAATGAGGTCCGCAGGATTTTTGCCCTGCTCGAGCGCCAGCTGCTGAAGGCTATAGAAATGACGTGTATCGTCAAACTCCCGGTAGTTGGGCATCAGGGTCTTGATGACGAAGGGATACTCCTGGCCGGCAGGGGCAATAAGCTGGCCATTCTGGGCCGTAAAGAAGGCGTTGTACTTGCGCACCCGGCCGTCGTTGTTCGTCTTGTCCCAGTCCATGGCGATATTGCCGAACATCACCGTAAGGCCAGCTGATGCAGCGATAATCTCCTGACCGTAGTGTTCGCAGTCTGAGAGGAAGCTGGTCTGCTCCCAGGTATCACCCAGCAGGTAGCCGGGAATGGCCATCTCCGGGAAGATGATGACATCAACGTTTTCCTCACGGGCTTCGTCCATCATCCGCAGCATAGTGGCGGCGTTTTTATCGGGATGCCCAGGGATGACTTCCATCTGGGCCATAGCTATTTTCAACAAATCATTCACTCCAATTAAAAGTAAAATTCTCTTCAATAATACGCCATATCCCCTGACAAGTCAAAAATTAATAATTTTTTAAGAAGCTGGCAGGATTATCCATTAAAAAAGAGAAATATATGAGATGTGTGAAAATATATTATTTTCTTAGAAAAGGGGTTAGAAACATGAAAGGTAAGACAAAGGTTCTTTCAACACTGGTAGCACTTGGTCTGGCCTTGGGTGGAGCATCGGTCAGCCAGCCCTCTGCAGAAGCGGCTTCTGTGGATACGATTTCCAAGATTAACGTAAAAGCAGATGGCTCCAACTTCCAGTATTGGAACAAGGATTCGGCATCCTTCAAGGCTTTGAAAGCTTATGTGGAGGATGTTACCAATCCCAAGAGCCCGAACTTCATTCCGGTAGAGGACCGCATCTGCGTATCGGATATGGATGGTACCTTCTACGGTGAATTGGCACCCACTTACTCTGAATGGTATATGTATTTCCATCGCATCTTCAACGACAAATCCTATCATCCCACAGCTACGGAAAAAGCCTATGCTGAAGAATGCCTGAAGGCAGCCAAAGAGGGGAAGATTTCCTCGGATATGGATGCCGGCGAAGATATGGCCCAGGCCTACGCCTTTGAAGGCATGAGCCTGCCGGAATTCGATGCTTATGTAGCCAAATGGCTCAAAGAAACCCCTTGCGACGGCCTGTCCAACCTGACCATGGCCGAAGCTTATTATCTGCCCATGATTGAAGTCATTACCTATCTCCAGAACAATAACTTCAATTTCTATGTGGTAACCGGTACGGACCGTCAGCTGGTGCGCACGGCTCTCAAAGCTGTTCCCACCATCCAGCCGGACCATGTAATCGGTACCGACAGCATCAACATTGCCAAACGCCAGGGTTGGGCCGGCGCTCAGTACTTCCAGTTTGAAAAACAGGATGAAATGATGCGCGGCGCTTACCAGGCCACCAACAACAAGATGCAGAAGGTATCCAACATCTGCCGCGAAATCGGCAAACGTCCGGTACTGGCTTTGGGCAACAGCGGTTCCGATGCTTCCATGCTGAACTACGCTGTCTTCAATGACAAATATAAGAGCATGGCCATGGGCGTCAACTGCGATGATGGCGAACGCGATTGGGGCGGCCCGGAAAAATCCAAGAAGTTCCATGACCTCTGCGTGAAATTCGGCTGGGTTCCCATCTCCATGCATGATGACTGGAAGACCATCTATGGCGACAACGTCAAGAAGACCACCCAGAACTTCCGCAAATAAGTTTTAGACAGATATTTATCAGGCAGGCTGCTTAACGGCCTGCCTTTTCTGATGCAGAATTTCCGTTAGGCGAAACATCGATTTACAAATTTACAACGATTTCCAAAATGCAGTAGCATAATTTGTAAAATCGCGGTATAATGATAAGCGTACGTTCAAGAAAGAAATTAGGTGTAACAAGAAATGGCAAAAAAGAAAAAAGAAGCAAAGACCAATGCGGCAAGAATTTTGGACACGTTAGGCATCAGCTACGAGCTCAAGACATATGAGGTGGATGAAAATGACCTGTCGGCGGTGCATGTGGCAGAGTCAGTAGGCATGCCCATCGAGATGGTCTATAAGACCCTCGTTTGCCGAGGGGACAAGAACGGCGTTTTGATGGCCGTCATCCCTGGCGGCGGTGAACTGGACCTCAAGGCCCTGGCCGCAGCTTCTGGCAACAAGCGGGTGGAAATGGTGCACTTAAAGGAAGTCTTTGGCCTGACGGGTTATATCCGCGGGGGCTGCTCACCTTTGGGCGCCAAGAAGGACTATCCCGTGTATCTCGATGCCAGCGCCGAGGCCCAGGAGGTCATTGCCATCAGCGCCGGCAAGCGAGGGGAGCAGATTATCCTGAAGCCTGCGGATTTGGTGCAGGCGGCCAAGGCCACCGTGGTCACAGTCAGCAGATAAATTAGTTTATTATATAGGAAAGAGGCGGTTTGATTGAAGTATAGCAGTACCCGGGGAGACAGCGCACAGGTAACTTCGGCAGAGGCCATCATCAAAGGGCTGGCATTGGACAGCGGCCTGTTCGTGCCCGATGAGCTTCCCCAGATTGACATGTCATTTATTGAGAGCTTGGTGCCCCTTTCCTATGAAGAACGGGCGCAGAAGGTACTGGGCCTGTTCCTGACGGATTACACCGCAGAGGAAGTCAAGGCCTGCGTGGAAAATGCCTATGGCCATGGCAAGTTCGACTGCGAAGGCCGGGCTCCCGTGACGGATTTGGGCACCATGCAGGTGCTGGAACTCTGGCATGGCCCTACCAGTGCCTTTAAGGATATGGCCCTGCAGCTGTTGCCCCAGCTCATGAGCACGGCCCTCAAGAAAACCGGGGAGCAGGATAAGGTGCTGATTCTCGTGGCCACTTCCGGCGATACAGGCAAGGCCGCTCTCGAAGGCTTTAAGGATGTGGACCAGATTTCCATTATGGTCTTCTATCCCGAGGGCGGGGTCAGCAAAATTCAGCAGCTGCAGATGCTGACCCAGGAAGGCACCAATGTCAATGTCACCGCCGTCAAAGGCAACTTTGACGATGCCCAGAGCGGCGTCAAGGTGATTTTTGCCGATAAGGATTTCAACCAGCAACTGGCGGCCAAACAGGTCAAGCTGTCCTCGGCTAACTCCATCAACTGGGGCCGCCTGGTGCCGCAGATTGTCTACTACTTCAGCGCCTATGCAGATTTGTGCAAGGCTGGCCGCATCAAGGCAGGGGAGGAGATTAACTTCACCGTGCCCACGGGCAACTTCGGTAACATCTTGGCGGGCTTTTATGCCAAGCAGATGGGGCTGCCGGTGCATAAGCTCATCTGCGCCTCCAATGCCAACAACGTGCTGACGGATTTCCTGCAGACGGGCCGCTATGACCGGAACCGGGAGTTCTACAAGACCATCACGCCATCCATGGACATTCTGATTTCCAGCAATCTGGAGCGACTCCTTTATCATGTGACGGGAGACAAGGCGCAGGTGGCTGACTGGATGGCTCAGCTTGCACAGAAGGGCAGCTACGAAGTGGATGTAAAAACCCGCGGCATCATCAAGGAAACCTTCTGGGCAGATTTCGTAGACGACGAAGCCACCAAGAAGTGTATCCGTCAGGTCTATGGGCAGCATAAGTATGTGTTGGATACCCATTCTGCAGTGGCTTATCAGGTCGCCGAAAACTACCGCCATGAAACCAAGGACAACCATGTGATGGTGGTCGTATCTACCGCCAGCCCCTATAAATTCAACGGCAGCGTGCTCGAAGCCCTGCAGGTGGAGACGGACGGACTGGATGAATTCGGCCTTTTGGGCAAGCTCCGTGAAATGAATGACCAGCCCATTCCGGCAGGACTTGCCGCCCTCAAGACGAAGGAAGTGCGTCACAAAGGCGTTTGCGGCAAAGAGGCCATGGCAGAGTCCGTGCTGAACTTCATCGAAACTTAACCATTTGATGTCAGAACACGAATCATCAAGAACATGTTGGTTCGTGTTCTGTTTTGCTTATATAATTTATATCTGACAATTTTGATAAATGTTAGTTTTTGAATTAGATAAGAAAATAGTTGACATTTATGGAAAAATAAGCTAATATAATATGCGTGGTGAGAAACGAAAGTGAAAAGCTTCTCAAACTGCAAAGTATCTTTTTACGAAAGAGGTTGACTGTAAAATGGCAAACATCGATCTTAGCCAATATGGCATCACTGGTACTACCGAAATTCTCCACAATCCGTCTTACAAGACGCTTTTTGAAGAAGAGACTAAAGAAGGTTTAACAGGCTACGAACAGGGTCAGGTTTCCGAACTGGGCGCTGTTAACGTAAAGACTGGTATTTTCACCGGCCGTTCTCCTAAAGATAAATTCATCGTTGACGATGAAACCTCCCACGACACTGTATGGTGGGATTCTGAAGACTACCACAACGACAACCACAGAGCTACGCCGGAAACCTGGAACGCTCTGAAAGAAATCGCTAAGAAGGAACTATCCAACAAGAAACTCTACGTTGTAGATGCTTTCTGCGGTGCCAACAAAGACACCCGCATGGCTGTCCGCTTCATCGTAGAAGTTGCTTGGCAGGCACATTTCGTAACGAATATGTTCATCCAGCCGACGGAAGAAGAGCTGGCTAACTTCAAGCCGGACTTCGTTGTTTACAACGCTTCCAAGGCTAAAGTTGAAAACTACAAGGAACTCGGTCTCCATTCCGAAACGGCAGTAGTATTTAACCTCACGAGCCGCGAACAGGTTATCATCAACACCTGGTACGGCGGTGAAATGAAGAAGGGTATGTTCTCTATGATGAACTACTTCCTGCCGCTCAAGGGCATTGCTGCTATGCACTGCTCCGCTAACACGGACAAGCAGGGCCAGAACACGGCTATCTTCTTCGGCCTCTCCGGCACGGGTAAAACCACCCTGTCCACGGACCCGAAACGTCTGCTGATTGGTGATGACGAACACGGCTGGGATGATGAAGGCGTATTCAACTTCGAAGGCGGCTGCTATGCCAAGGTTATCAACCTCGACATGGAATCTGAACCGGATATCTACGGCGCCATCAAACGTAACGCTCTGCTCGAAAACGTAACCCTCGACGAAAAGGGCACGATTGACTTCGCTGATAAGACCATCACGGAAAACACCCGTGTATCCTATCCTATCGACCACATCAAAGGCACCGTTAAGGGCTTTGTCAACGACAAGAGCGCAGCTCCGGCAGCTAAGAGTGTTATCTTCCTGTCCGCTGATGCTTTCGGCGTACTGCCTCCGGTTTCCATCCTGACTCCGGAACAGACGAAGTATTACTTCCTCTCCGGCTTCACGGCTAAACTGGCTGGTACGGAACGCGGCATCACCGAACCGACGCCGACATTCTCCGCTTGCTTTGGTCAGGCATTCCTCGAACTGCATCCGACCAAGTACGCAGAAGAACTCGTTAAGAAGATGGAAGCTAACGGCACGAAAGCATATCTCGTGAACACGGGCTGGAATGGTTCCGGCAAGCGTATTTCCATCAAAGATACCCGCGGTATCATCGATGCTATCCATAGCGGCGCTATCAAGAAAGCTCCGACCAAGAAGATTCCGTTCTTCAACCTCGAAGTACCGACGGAACTTGAGGGCGTTGACACCAACATCCTCGACCCGAAGGATACCTATGCTAACCCGGCTGAATGGGAAGAAAAGGCTAAAGACCTCGCTCAGCGCTTCATCAAGAACTTCGATAAATACACGAAGAACAACGAAGCAGGTAAGGCTCTCGTTGCCGCTGGTCCGCAGCTCTAAGATTGCATGATAGAACGGCCATCGCATTTATAGTGCGATGGCCGTTTTTGACATTTGACATTTGACATGTCAAATTCTAAGGAAAATCTAATGCTGGGATGCTATAATTTCCTGTGGAATTTTACGAAAGGCAGGGAACATTATGACCTTAAGTTTTGAGAAAATATTTCCCACAGAGGAAGAACGCTATGAAAAATATATCTGGCTGATAAAACTGACCATAATCGCAAATATTTGCGCCTATATCGCCATCATCTTAGCAGATGCAGATGCTATGAAACTCATGCGTGTAGTCAAATTTGTTTTATGGACAGTAATTTATATCGTACTCCTGCAAACAGCCTGGAAAAGCAGAGCCCTTCATTTTATGCTTCGCCTTTGGCTTTGTGCTGCCAGTAGTGCTGCCATATTGGCCGCAATGATACCATTTTTCGGATTTCTGCCCATGTTGTTTGGCTCCGTTATTACCATCTTTGCCAATCGGAAACATCTGAAAATATTTTTAAGGTACAAAGATTTCCTGAAGTATCTTGCCGCCTGTTTTGTAATAGGTTTCCTGATGAATATGGCCGGCGAGATAGGAGTGCCAGGAATAAATAATGCAACACTCTATCAGATAAAACAACTGTTGCTGTTTTATGTATTATGGCGCTTGCTTCGGTACGAATGTAAGCAGGGCAGACCCTTCCGGGAAACTATCCGCATACTCATGCTGATGCCGGCATTCGGTGTATTCTTGCTGCTAGGCTGGCTGACCATTATCCCCATGTTCAGAAAAGGGCTGTTCGGTGAGGAAGGACACGATTTTTTAGCGCTGGAGAGATAAAAAGAGCTTAAGGTACGATGGCATTGACTCGATATACTCAATAAGAAGGATTAAGTGCTTTTATCAGGGAGGATAAGTCTATGCGTGTCTTAAGAAATCTCACCAGGCAGGAGCTGGACTATTACACCAGCCAGCCTACGGCAAAAAAGCTCAATGAGCGCATTAGGCTGGATGGGGTGACTGTTCCTGCTCAGAATGCAGAAACACCGGCTAAGTATTCAACGACTGAGGACGAGGTGGATATTTCCGCAGCTGGTTATGAACTGCAGCAGGCAAATAAGGAAAAGGCATCCCATGAAAAGACGGCGAAACCCCGGATTGATTTTTCCGTTTCTCGCCAGGGGGACAGTAATAAATTTGTCATCAGTTTTGGAAATGCGGCTATGGTTAGCCGGGCGGTGAAGCAGGGCTATATCGAGGTCGAAGGTCAGCGGATTGACCTTTCCGATGATGTGAAGAAGCAGCTACTGGCCACGAGCAAACAGATTCAGGATATGAAGAAGGGCGTTTCCCTGCATAACTTCCTGCTCCACGAAGCGGCTAATGCCCGCCAGAACAGTGACGCCATGAAAGAAGCCAACGACAAGATGAGCCGCGCCATGCAAACCGCATCCCGCATCATGCATGGTCGCAAGGTTTCTCCTGCCGATGAAAAGGAACTGATGGAGTTTAACAAAGACCTCTACGCCATGGCTAAAAGTGCCGCGGCTTTGGAACAGCACCGCCGTAAGCGGGACGACAAGGAAGATGAAAAGCTTTCCGCTGACAACGATGAAGCCCGGGCACGGGAAGCCGAGCCGAAGGATTACAGCGTGGAAGAAATGCCCATGCCTGACGTCGAAACCCAGATGACGGTTTCGCTGGATGGTGAAGTGGGTGAGGTAACACCGTCATTCGCACCGTAAACCATGCCGTTCACTCCCTAGCCGTTGAAACTTCCGTCTAATAGTCGCTATAACCTTCGATGTAATATTTCACGCAGTAGCATTAGAAACGAATGAGCGCATACGCCTGGTTATCAACATTGAAGCGCAGAAGAACAGATTATGCGTGTGGTAAACAACAATAAATAATGACTAATGACGCAAGGTGCTAAGCCTGGCGTCATTTTTAGGTAACAGGTAAAGAGAGACTAGCGAATGTATATTTTAGGTTATACCATAGGGGCAGCTATTCCTCCCGGTAAGAAGGAGATTGGCCATAGATACGGAATTATATACACATTAAAGGAGGTCAGCTTAATGCTTCAGGTCTATACAGGAAATGGCAAAGGAAAGACTACGGCTGCCATTGGTCTTGCCATTAGAGCCTTAGGGGCAGGCAGGAAAGTATATATCATGCAGTTCATGAAAAGTCTGGCATACAGTGAGCAGAAGATACTGCAGGGATTTTTACCTGAGCTTACCTTAAGAACCAGTGGAAAGCCGTTTTTCATTGCAGAAGAAGGAACATTAAGCAATGAGTTACAAGATAAATTTGGAGATGCTGTCGTGATATTTCCGAAAGGAAAGCCTCCGCAAGATTATATTGAACTTATAAACGCGGGCTTTGAGGAAGTGAAAAGAGCCATATCTTCAAAAAAATACGGCTTGGTAATCCTGGATGAACTAAATGTGGCACTGCATTTTGGTTTGATAGGCAGAACCGCTGTTGAGGAACTATTGAAAATGGTGCCGGAGGATACGGAAATGGTGTTGACCGGAAGAGGCGCTCCAGATTGGCTGATTGAGCGTGCGGATCTTGTGACGGACATGAAGGAAGTTAAGCACTACTATACAAAGGGCGTTGAGGCCCGTAAGGGGATTGAGTGTTAACACACGAGCAGGAGGATATAAAATCATGAACGTATCAAAGTTAAAGCTGGAGATTTTCATACCGGAAACACATCTTGCTAAGTTACGGCAGGCTTTGCAGTCAGTTGGGGCTGGAAAAATCGGAAACTATGACAGTTGTCTGGCATACAGCCATGTGACGGGAACCTGGCGGCCATTGCAGGGAAGCCAGCCATATATTGGTACATGTGATGAAATCAGCGAAGCTCCGGAAATAAAAGTAGAGGTCAACATCCAGGAGGAGGCTCTGCAGGAGACATTAAAAGCAATTCGTGAGGTTCATCCTTACGAGGAACCGGTAATCAATGTAATCCCACTGTATTCGGATAAGGGGATGGGAAATTCATGAGGCTTTTTATTAGCATTCAGTTTACGGACCCTATGATAGATGCTTTGGAGGCTTTTCAGTCACGATTAAAAGCTTCCGGCGTGGCGGTTTAATCCACATATTACAGTGGTTCGCAAGGCAACTTATCACGGCAAGACGATTTTGCCTGAAGTCGAGCCGCCACAGGGAGAAATGGTCATAGAACATATCTCCCTAATGCGGTCAGAACGTGGCAAACATGGCATGATATATACGGAGATTGGCGTAACCAGCAAACGATAAGGATGTTAATAATTAACATCTGTAATGGTATGTAATGTCCCCGCCCCCTCGCATGAACGCATGTTCATATCATAACAAGTAAGCCCTGACTGGTATGGATGAACGTCCAGTCAGGGCTTGACTATTGATGGTAGCTAGTGTGTAATCGCGGGCATGAAAAAAGAAGGTGAACAACTGCTACAGAGTGTCTCACCTTCTTTTCACCATCTTAATTACTTTTTCTTTTCATTTTTTGGGGACTTTTTTCCTGAAGGAAAGGAAATATCGATTTTGTCTATGTCCAAAGGTGGAACAGGAATGATATTAATTGGTGGAACGGGAACAGGAACTTTTTCAATCTTAGGCTGCTTTTTCTTTGGGGCTTTTTCTTCGGGCTTATTCCCCCCCAACTACATTGCCTAAGTCGGTATCATTCATTTTATTACGAATCAGCTCTTTCATGGTAATCACCTCTCTAAATAATTTTCTTCTGTTCTTTATATCCCTAATCGCTCAAAAGTGTTAATTCTTTTTAGGGATTTTTTTATTCCCATTTTACACTCTCCGGCAGCTAGGGTATTGAAGCATATATCAAACCGCGTTAATTTCGTCATAAATCCAATGCGTTAGCTTCTGAAGGCTGGGTTGGCAGTGCGGATGGTGCCCAGTTGGCTGACGTTTAGAATGTGAAAAGCTTTTTCGACTTCCGGTGGAATATCTACATGCGTGATGAAACCTTTGCCATTAGGGCCATAACCTTGCGTGTCATCTCTGAGACGGGAGATATCTCCTAGAAGCAGTGTAATATAATGCTCTATATCCCATAGGCCCCAATATTGGCGGATAAAGCGTAGGGGACCATTTTTAGCAGTAAGATAGGGACGATAAGTCGCATAGTTTATGATGGTAGTATCCTTGCCATGTTTCAGCTCCTTGGCAAAGCCGGCAGCCATGCGGCGTTGCATAGAAGGATCCTGCATGATTATGAGCGATTTTGCCGGGATAGCTGCCTCTTTGAGTTTTGCTAGGGCATAAGTGACATTATTACCGCAGTTGGTGGATTTTGTTTCCAGGAGGATATCACGAATATCGTACTTCCGGGACAGGTAGCTAGCAATCAGCTCAGCCTCTGATTTATCATCGGTATCCATATCCGGGAATCTGGTTCTAAATTTACCCCTAAGAGACTGCGTGGTATGACCGATGCCGCCAACTATCATCAGGTGACGGGCCACGCCTCGCCTCCATGCGGCAGCAGCAACATCACAGCCAAAGGGAATAGTGCCACCGAAAAGCATAAGCACATCTGCCTGTTCAATGCCATATCTGCGTTGTAAGGTTTTGTGGCTTAGTTTTGGTAGGTCGCGCACACCGAGAAAACGGGTAAGTGTGTTGGCGGCATCAGCAAGCAGCTGATGTGGGAGATTTGTTTTCGTATGATTCTGCATGGCATTTCATCCTCCGCAAAAAGCTTTATGTATTGAAAAGGATTAGAATGTGGATATTAATTCACCTTGCATTTACCGCGAAAATTAGGCAGCCACATGGGAACACTGTTCCTATATGTGATGTAATCCTGACCAAAGCGTTTGATTAGCATCTTTTCTTCCACAGTCTTAAAGTATATGCAATTAATAAGGAAAAAGATAAGCGTATATATAAAAATACAGCAGCTACTAAAAAGAAGCGCCTCTGATAACAGGATAAAAAGGATTCCTAATAGCATCGGATTACGGACTATTTTATATGGCCCCTGAATAATGAGCCGCTTAGGCGGCGCTAATGGCGAAAGGGTTCCCTGGCCCATCTTATGAAAAAGTAGTGTGGTTTTGATAAATAAGCCCAATCCACCACAGAATAATATAACGCCTAAAATGATTTGTGACATTGCTGGAATGCACCACTGATAATCTGTATACCATAACAGCAGGATGGGGATTATGACTGTAACGTTAAAGGGCAATAATAGAATTGCCTTTAGCCAAGCTCCTTTCATACAGCATTATCCTTTCTGGAAACAAGCGAAGCAAGTTAATCTTTTATCAAAGAGCACATGGCGCGATATTTTGTTTCAACTACCAGAGCATTGCCAAGTATAACATCAGGGTCAATCATATTTTGCAGAGGGTCACGATTTTCAAGTTCTAAGCAACGGACGATTGTGGAAGCATCAGGAATATTAGCGGCAGCCATAAGGCAGATGGCAGTTTTTGCCGTCATGAATACAGGGTTAGCTTGTGCCTGTGAATTTCGTTCCGTTTCAATGGTCATAAGGCAGACCTCCCTAATCATATAGTTATATCTGTGTGAAATTAAGTCTTTATTCGTCACCAGAACGTTTTTTTCCTGTTTTCAGACAGGCGGGGAAGGTCGTGTCGCTTTTTTATGGTAAAATAGTTGTAGCTTGAGGTTGGAGGTGCTGGCATGGAACAGAGACTGTTTACCGAAATCATTCCCCTTTATCGTTCACGTAAGGATAATCCATATACAATTAAAATCCGTATACGGCTGCAGGATGCTGTTGACCCTGTGGTACTACGCAGGGCAGTGGATACCACGATGGAGCGGTATCCGTAATTTTGTGCGTTAATCAGCGCCAGGCCCTGCATGCACCCCGGGCTCATCAAAGCCTGGTCGGAGGTGCTTTTCTGGAATATGATGAACAGCTGCGTAAATTGCCACTCCCTGAGCAGGTGAAGGCATATAGGAATAGGACTGCGGCACAGGCAAATGAAGAGATGGTACTGTCCGGCGTGGCGCATATGGCCGGCTTGACCAAAATGCTTTTGGCAAAGGGAACGCATAAGGAAAGACTGGAGATGATGGCAAAGGTTGATGAGGCTGCCAATCGATTTGCTGCGGCCAATGTGAGCTATGTGGGAAAAGCGAATTTCGGAGAAGCGGAAAAATATATAAAAGAGTTCCACGCCTGGAGTGCCACTGTTATGGACATCACCATTCAAATCTCAGCGGTAAATGGCAGATTTACACTGGATTTCATGCAGAAGTTTGAAAGCCCTGTTTATCTAAATGCATTTTTGCGAGAACTGGCAGATAACGGCATAGTTTATGAACTGCAGGATAAACAGATAAGGTCATTACCTGCGTTCAGAGCGCCGTGGCAGGGCTTATAGCTTCATTTAGTTGAAAGGACAAATTGAAGGTATTATAAGCATGGATGTTAATAATTAACATCTGCATTGACTAGATAGCTGATAATGATGTTTTATGGATGAACATGAAAATGATATAAAAAGTGCCCTGACTGGTTTTGGGGAAAGACCAGTCAGGGCTTATTCTTTATGCGAACTGGGGAAGCTCACAAACGGCGCTGTCCAATGGGGATTGGGGAGAGGACAGTGCCTGTAAATGCTATGTGACTTATTATATGACAGAATACTGCTTGCGGTACTGTATATTTTTACATAAATAAAGCTGGTTGACTGTGGTAATGCACACTCGATTAGGAATCGCAAATGCATCTTTGCTTGAATCTGTGGTGATAGTATGGTGACTTATAGTTTAACAAGTCAGCGTAGTCATTTGATATATGCACTTTAGAATGTAAGTTTATCAAGAATTAAGTTAGTTTTCTTGTTTACAAGTTTACAAAAAACATATTGACAAAAGATATCAATTAAGTTAATATGTAAAAAAAGCATAGAACATATGTAGATAATGTATAGTAAATGTACAAAGGGGTACATCGCATTGAGGAACACAAATTCCTGAGTGAGGTGTGCCTTTTTTGCGTGAAAGGATGAATGTAAATGAGAAAAAAGATAGGTTTGCCGTTAGGATTATTTACGCTGTTGGTGATACTTTTGTTGCCTACACCACCAGATTTGTCAACAGCAGGACATAGAATGCTGGCGATATTGGTGTTCGCTGTCGTAATTTGGATGTTTGAAACGGTTTCTTATCCGGTATCTGCTGTAATAATCATCTCGCTTATGGCATTCATGCTTGGCACGGCACCGAATATGATAAATCCTGATAAGGTTTTAGGAACTTCCGGAGCGCTAAAAATGGCAATGTCGGGATTTTCTAGTCCTGCTCTTGCCTTGGTAGGGGCAGCGTTATTTATCTCAGCCGCGATGATGAAGACTGGTCTTGATAAACGCTTGGCCTTGTTTATTCTGTCTAAGATTGGTGCCAAGACTAAAAATGTGCTAGCCGGAGTAATTCTGGTAGGTTTTATCCTAAGTTTTTTTGTCCCCAGCACTACAGCCAGAGTGTCATGTATGGTGCCGATTGTTATGGGCATCATTGCCGCTTTTGGTGTGCCACTTAAAAGTCGGTTTTCAGCGGTGATGATGATTGCCATCGCTCAGGCTGACAGCATTTGGAATGTTGGGATAAAGACGGCAGCGGCACAGAACATGATTGCGTTGGAATTTATCGAGAAACAGTTGGGGACAACTGTTAGCTGGCTGGATTGGTTTATAACAGCGGCTCCCTTTGCTGCAATTATGAGCGTGATTTTGTATTTCTTGTTGTTGAAACTTGTCCCTCCTGAAATGGATGAGATAGAAGGTGGGCAGGAAACCGTGGCACGGGAATTGAAAGCGTTAGGCCCGATGACGCTGAGTGAAAAGAAACTGCTGGGAATATCCCTGTTGCTGTTATTTCTATGGTCTACGGAAAAGATATTGCATAACTTTGATACATCTTCCACGACAATGGCGGCAATAACGGCCATGATGCTTCCAGGGATAGGGATTATGACGTGGAAAGAAGCACAGGCCAAAATTGGTTGGGGAACACTGGTGCTGTTTGGTGTAGGAATTAGTCTTGGTTCTGCAGTTCTATCTACCAAGGCTGCAACTTGGATAGCGCATATGATTGTGAATGTATTTGGTCTGTATCATACGTCTGCTTTTATGATTATAGCTATTCTGGCTATGTTCCTGATTGTGATTCATATGGGATTTGCTAGTGCAACTGCATTAGCGGCAGCGATGATTCCGATTATTATTTCGGTGCTTCAAGGATCAGCCGAATATTCACATCTTAACGTTGTAGGAATGACACTGATTTTGCAATATGTCATTTGCTTTGGATTTATCCTGCCGGTAAATGCTCCACAGAATATGGTGGCTTTCGGTACGGAAACATTTGAGGCAAAGACATTTATAAAGACAGGTATTCCGCTGACCGTAATAGCTTATAGCCTCATTATGCTGATGGCGGCAACATATTGGAAGTGGCTTGGAATTATCATTTAGGTCTCATAGCTGACTGCAACTGAAGATATCATCCAAATGGCTATCAAAATTGTGGAATGATAAGTTTTAATGGCATGGCACATAGTTTATTGGACAATGTGCCATGCTTTTTGTGTTGTTGCAGAGCTCCGGTGGTGTGTGGATTAAAATAAGTCGCATAATTTTTTCGAGTAGAAGAAATTATGCTTCATGGAATAGTATTCAACCCATAGAGGCCTTGTTTTACAAATATCTTTTCTGGGACATTCCGGATTTCCATCTGCCAGACAAGCAACAGGAGCCAAAGTTCCTTCCATAAGTTCGATAATTTCTCCGACCGTATAGTCCTCTGGTGGACGAGACAGTTTATAGCCGCCACCTTTACCGCTTGTGCCAATAATCAGATGGCTGCGAACTAAATCTTTCACAATTATTTCCAGGTATTTCTTGGAAAGCTCCTGACGGGCAGCGATATCCTTAAGTGGGATATACTGCCCCTTTTCATGTTCAGCTAAGTCAACCATAACGCGAAGTGCATAACGCCCGCGAGTGGAAATCATATAATCAACTCCTTGGTATGGAAAAATTTTATCACCTATTATACTACAAGGTAATTGGATGCGCAATAATAAAATACCTATTGACACTATGGGTAAGAAGGTATACAATCTAAACATGATTTTTTTAAATGTAAATATAAAATGTTAAGTTTTAGATGTTAAAAAAGAGTATTGTTGCTGTGTAATGTATTTGTATTGGAGAGTAGGAGAAAATTATGCCGACAGAAAATCACCATCACGAATATGACCATGTTCATGAACATGCGGATTGGCATTTCCATGAACATGATGCCAATCATCCTCATGAGCATGGCGGTGTAAATGACTATATGCAGGCTGTAGCAGAATATCGTAAAACCTTTGCTACAAAGAAGGACGTTCTGGAGGAAACGCCAGACCCTGCCGTGAAGGAACTTTTGCATAGGATGGATGAGTTAGGACAAGAGACAATCTTTGACCGCTTCGATGCACAGAAACCACAATGTTCTTTCGGCCTTGCCGGTGTATGTTGTAAGTTCTGCAATATGGGGCCATGTAAGATAACCAAGAAAAGCCCAAAAGGTGTGTGTGGTGCAGATGCGGATTTAATCGTGGCACGAAATCTTCTGCGCAGTGCAGCTGCTGGTGTAGCCCAGCATGGTGCCCATGCCAGAGAAATATTGCTTACCATGAAGTTTGTTGCCGAAGGCAAGCTGAATCTGCCGATTTTGGGAGAGAAGAAACTTCGTGCTGTATGTCAGGCTTTTGGCATTGAAACCAGAGGGCAGTCAGCAAAACGGTTAGTGGGGAAATTGGCCGATGTGCTGCTGGATGATTTATCTCGTCCACTGCCGGATGATTATAGAACTATCCGCTCTTTGGCACCTGCAGAGCGTCAAGCTGTATGGGATAAGCTGGGGATTATTCCCATAAGTGCTTATCAGGAAGTATTTGATGCGTATCACCGTACAGGTGTGGGAACGGACGGCGATTATAAAAGTATATTGAAGGCCTTCCTGCGCTGTGGTCTGGCATTCTGCTTTACTGGTGTAGTAGCGTCAAATATTGGTACAGATGTTCTGTTCGGCACCGGCCATCGGGCGACTTCCAAAGTCAATGTTGGTGCCCTAAAGAAAGGGTACGTCAATATTGCTGTACATGGGCATCTACCGACCCTGGTCAGTGAAATTGTTCGCATAGGCCATTTGCCGGAAATGGTGGAACTGGCAAGGGAAAAAGGTGCCAAGGGGATTCAGTTCTATGGGATTTGTTGTTCTTGCCTGGCGGCTATGTATCGCTATGAAGGGGTAATTCCCTTGTCTAATGCAGTAGGTGCAGAACTTATTCTGGGGACAGGAGCACTGGATTTATGGGTGGCTGACGTGCAGGATGTTTATCCGGCGATTATGGATGTTGCTCGTTGCTTTAAGACAACAGTGGTCACTACCAGTGACTCAGCGCGTTTGCCGGGGGCTGAGCATTATGCTTATGATTATCGACACAGCAATATCGGTGACACGGAAAAATTGGCTCGTAAGATTGTGACCAGAGCCATTGAAAGCTTCGCTGACCGCCGTGATGTAGCTGTATCGATTCCACAGTATGAAGTTACGGCAGATATTGGTTTTACTGCAGAAAACGTAGGTGCGCAGTTTGATGATTTCCAAAAGCTTTATGAGGCGTTAAAGGATGGGCGTATCTTAGGTATTGTCAATATGGTTGGCTGCAGCAATCCACGCGTGGTTTATGAAAAAGCAACACTTGATGTAGCGGATGTTCTACTGGAAAATAATGTGCTGATTTTAACCAATGGTTGTGCATCGTTCCCGCTGTTGAAACTCGGGTATTGCAGCAAGGAGGGGGCAGAACGGTGTGGTAAGTCCTTAAAGGAGTTTGTTCAGGAATATGATGTACCACCGGTTTGGCATGTGGGTGAGTGTATTGATAACACCCGCTCGTCTGGAATTTTTGGTGGGGTAGCGGCAAAAGCCGGACAAGCAATTAAGGATATGCCTTATGCTTTCGCCAGCCCGGAGTGGTCGAATGAAAAAGGCTTGGATGCTTCCCTGGCATTCCGGTTATTCGGTATTGACTCTTATCATTGCGTGGAACCGCCAGTTCAAGGCTCAACGGCAGTCGAAAAATTTCTAAAAGAAGATACGAAAGACCTTTTAGGAGCCGTAATGACGGTTAATGTCAATGGACGGGAGTTAGGTGAAAAAATTGTTGCGGATATGAAAGAAGCACGAAAAAAATTAGGCTGGGGGTAACGCTATGCGAAAACTATGGAGTGTAATACTTCTGCTCCTGCTTATAGGTGGTGCAGGCTGGTTTTTATGGTCAGGAGATAGACAAAGTGCAGCGGAAGAAAAACATACGGTGCGCATTGCCTATCTGCCCATAACACATGCTTTGCCCCTATTTGCGGAAAAAGAACTGCTGACAGCAGATGATGATGTACAGGTAGAGCTGATTAAATATGGCTCATGGCCGGAACTTATGGATGCATTAAATACCGGTAAAGTGGATGGCGCGTCTGTGCTTATAGAACTTGCCGTAAAGGCCAGAGAACAAGGCATCGACGTACGGGCTGCGGCCTTGGGACATAAGGATGGCAATGTGATTATCGGTGGAAATGGCATTGAAAAAGTCGAGGATTTGCGTGGCAAAATCTTTGCCATACCGCACAAGCAGTCTACCCATAATTTACTTTTGCAGCAGATGCTTGCCGAGCATGGCATGAGTCTTCAGGATTTGACGGTTGTAGAATTGTCACCACCGGAAATGCCGGCAGGACTTGCTCAGGGTCAGATTGCCGGTTACTGTGTAGCCGAACCGTTTGGTGCCAAAGCGATTGCTCTGGGGAAAGGGCATATTTTGGCTAAAGCAGAAGATTTATGGCCGGATAGCTTATGCTGTGCTCTCGTATTTAATGGTGATTTTGTGAATAAACATCATGAACTGGCAAAGAAAGCAACAGCAAAATATTTAGCTGCTGGAAAGCATCTAACCGAACATGAAGAAGAGCAGCCCCAAATTGCTCAGCTATATTTGAAGGCTAAGGCAAAAGTCGTGGAAATGTCTTTGAAACTCATTCGTTATGATGACCTGCAGATTACGCCTGAGGCTTATGCCGAACTAGTAAAGCGTATGTCTGCGGCAAAATTGATTGAACGCATACCGGAATATGAGGATTTTGTAGACAGAACGCTCCTGCCGTAAATGTTGGGCAGGAGTGGAAAGGCGTGATTATATGCATAAGGTTAAATATATTGGTGGTTCGCTTATTATCTTGTTAGCGTTTTGGCAAATCGTAACCTGGCTGGGGGGCTGGAATGAAGCGTTGTTTCCTTCGCCATTAGGAACCGTGCGTGGTTTGGGAGAACTTCTGGCTAGTGGTGTGCTGGCTGCAGATATTCGTGCTAGTCTCAGCAGATTTGCTCTGGGTTATATCAGTGCAGTGGTTTTAGCCATGGCCTTAGGATTGGTATTAGGCTGGTATAAAAAAATCTGGAATTATCTTAATCCAGTAGCGCAGGTATTGCGCCCGGTATCACCTGTGGCCTGGCTGCCGTTTATCGTATTATTCTTCGGCATTGGTGAAATGCCCGCTCTTGTTATTATATTTATCGCTGCCTTTTTTCCCGTGCTTTTGGCCACTGTAGCGGCGGTGCAGGGGATGGAACCTGTGTACTTAAAGGTCGCTAAAAATTTTGGCATAGGCCAGCCTCAGATTTTAGGGAAAATCGTATTCCCCGCAGTTTTTCCCCGTATTGCAACAGGCCTGCATTTAGCTTTAGGGACAGCCTGGGTATTCCTCGTTGCTGGAGAAATGGCTGGTGCGCAATCTGGTCTTGGCTTTTTGATTATTGATGCCCGTAATAATCTAAGAGCAGACTGGCTGATGGCTGCAATACTGACCATTGGTGTTCTGGGCTTAGTCTTGGATGGAATCGTAAGTTATCTGGAAGGGCAGATTTACCGCCGGTGGGGATTAACGAGGAGGACCTAAGTATGAGTTATATAAAAGTGGAAGATGTATCCCGTCAGTTTACCAAGGCGGATGGCAGTGTGTTTCAAGCTCTTGACCATGTGGATTTGGAGATAAAGCAAGGAGAATTTATTTGCTTGCTTGGGCCGTCTGGTTGCGGCAAAAGTACCCTGCTCAATATTCTGGCAGGCTTTGAAGGGGCTAGTGCTGGAACGGTTACGATTGATGGACAAACCGTGGCTAAGCCTAGTCCGAAATATGTGACGATTTTTCAGAACTATGGCTTACTGCCTTGGCGTACTGTACTAAAGAATGTAGAACTCGGATTGGAAGAACAGCAGCTTCCTGCAGATGAACGGGAAAAAATTGCTCGTCACTATTTGGAGGTTGTTGGCTTGCAGGATTTTGCAGACAGCCATCCGGCAGAACTATCCGGTGGGATGCAGCAGCGTGTGGCAATAGCGAGAGCATTGACAGTTGACCCGGAAATTATCTTTATGGATGAACCATTTGCGGCGTTAGATGCTTTAACCCGTATGAAATTACAGGATGAGGTATCGGCTATCTGCCGAGAGCAGAAAAAGACCATTATTTTTGTCACGCATGATATCGATGAAGCGGTGGTGCTGGCAGACCGCATTGTGGTCATGACACCAAATCCTGGACAGATTAAAACCATACTGCCGGTAGACCTGCATGGTCAGCGCGACCGTACCAGCCCGGATTTCTGGGATATCCGTGAACGAGTTTTTGAGTGCTTTGCCTTAAAACCTGAGGATAAAACCGAATATTACATTTGAGATAATGGAACACATTTATCCGTTTCTGACGCTGGCTATGGGAATGGGCATGCTGCTGGTTTTTGCAGGTATTGTCCTGGCGCAGAAAGGCTAATGAAAAATAAGCTTGCAGTTTTATCTGGATTTATGGTATGTTATTGGCTATCCCCTTGACGGTGGAAATGCTGTCAAAAATTAAGATGTAAAGGAGAATCCCCGAAATGTGTGTGTTACGGTTTGAAGAGAGACCTAGGAAATTTAACGAAGGCAGTGCAGTGCGGCTTATTGATGCACTGAGAAATCAGAATCCGAAAAAGTCCAACAGAGCATCAGAACAGAATAAAAGTGTGGTCGTGGCATGAAAATGATAACCATCAAATTTGACGGTGAAGATTATCCGGCTAGACTAATCGATGTAAGTGGCAAGCGGTTGATATCGATAGATAGACTGGATGTTGCACTTATGACCAAGGACGGCTGTTATGTATCAGAGGAAGCCCGCGCTATTGATGAAGGAGTTTTCCTCTATGTACCGGAATCAATGATAGCCACAGACGAAAAAACACTCGTGCAGTATGTAAAGGAAATGGCTGCATGAGGAATATAGTACCTTACAGGGGGTGTGAAATAACACATCCCTTTTTGTATGCAAGGGGAGGGACAGCAGCGTTCTTCAATAATAGCAAATTGACATGTTGATTATTACATACTATAATGGGAGATTGTAATTGACGGGTCAATTACAGAGAGGAGCGACATCATTTTGACAAAAGAAAAATTATGGACACGGAATTTCGGTGCGTTAATTGCGGCGAATGGCCTGTTGTTTGCAAGTTTTCATTTTTTACTACCGACGATTACCCTGTATGCGGCAAGTCTCGGGGCTACAGGAATGCAAATGGGGTTAATTGGCGGTATTTTTGGTTATTCAGCGATTTTTATCCGCTTGTTTACGGACACGGGAGTGCGGGCTTTTGGTAAGAAAATTTGCTTGTATGCTGGTCTCGTACTTTGTGTTTTGGCAACGCTTGGCTATATGCTGTTTGCCAACATCCATGCCTTGGTGTTTGCCCGGGTAATCCATGGTTTTGGCTTTGGCCTGTCTACGACTTTTGCGGCGGCGCTGGCGGCCGATGTGATTCCTGCTTCCCGCCGGGGCGAGGGGATCGGTTATTTCGGTTTGGGAAGTACTGTCGCTATGGCTATGGCTCCAGCTTTAGGATTGTGGCTTTTGTCTGAGGGGGCAGTAAATCTTTTCTTATCGTCGATAACTGCTGCCCTGCTGGCCCTGTTCTTTGCCTATATCTGCCGGGGGAAAAAGCATGCATCAGAACTTCCTGAAGTTTCGCCTATCAAGTCTTCCATCCGCAACCGCTTGTGTGAACGCAATACCGGGGGACCGGCACTACTGACCATTTTGTTTGGTGCTGGCTACGGCAGCGTCAATACCTTCATTGCCATGCTGGCAGCGGAAAAGGGGATTGAGGGAGCTGGCCTTTTCTTTGTAATCGGTACATTATTCATCTTTATATCCCGTCCCTTCGGCGGCAGGTTACTGGATCGTTATGGGGCCTTTGCAGTGGTTCTCCCGGGGGCAGTTTCGTACTTGGCGGCCTTGGGGCTTTTGCTTTGGGCTCCGTCGTTGGGCTGGATGCTAACAGCATCGGCTTTTTATGGCTTAGGCGCTGGTGCCCTTTTACCGGCACTTTTGACATGGATGCTCAATCAGGTGCGGCCGGACCGGCACAGTGCAGCCAGTGCCACGTTCTACAATATGCTGGATATTGGCACGAGTACCGGTATTTTGGTGCTGGGAACTGTAGCTGGGGAAATTGGTTTTACCAGAATGTTTGGCTGGATTGCCGCT
The DNA here is from genome assembly GCF_000687995.1 of Selenomonas ruminantium AC2024. Classification (NCBI taxonomy): domain Bacteria; kingdom Bacillati; phylum Bacillota; class Negativicutes; order Selenomonadales; family Selenomonadaceae; genus Pseudoselenomonas; species Pseudoselenomonas ruminantium. Next base: position 1,910,027 of record NZ_JIAC01000001.1, on the reverse strand, counting down.
ATAATGGGCTTGTTTTTGTTGCTGGCAGTTATTCAGTATCGGAGCAAGGATGATGCAACAGTTGTGTTGGATGATCTGAAAACCAAGAAAGCTGATGGGGGATTATAAAGATCTCACCGATTACATGCTGGCAAACAATATCAGCGCCGAAGAGGTTCTAGCAAAAATTAAAAACTAAGGATATAAAAATGAGGCTGATGCAATGCACCAGTCTCATTTTTTATACTTAGTCGTGGTTGCCAATATCCGACTTATTTCTTGTTGGTCTCAGGATGATTTGCCTTATAGGTATCGTTCTGCGCGATAATATCCAGGAAGACTAAGGGCTCGTCCTTTTCATTTCTGAGCGCGTGAGACTGACCGGGGCGGGCAATGGTGATGGAGCCAGCCCGTACAACCGTTTCTTTGCCAGTGCCATCCGTAAAGATACCCTCGCCGGAAATGATGATATAAGCATCTTCGTTGAAAGCATGTTTATGCAGGCCGATGGATGCGCCTTTCCTTAAGGTCATCCAGCCGATTTCTTTCATGGCAGACTCTGCAGGTGGCATATCGCGAGTAAAGGAGAATTTTCCATATAAAGTGCCTTTTCCTTTTGCGACATCCTGCTTGTCCAGCGTAATCAGCTTATCCGGTGTGTAGCATTGCTCATCCGGTGCGGCTGCCTTGCTGTCCGCAGCAAAAGCAACCGTTCCAAATGCCATACAGCCCAATGCACATAGGATTGCCAAACGTTTTTTCATGCAAAACCACCCTTTCGATAAAACCTGATTTACAACACTGGTAATTCATTTCGATATGAACCAGCAGAATCCTCCTCATAGATAAACAGTGGATGTTCTTGCAGGCTTATCACCCCTCCTTTTGCCGCCTGCCCGCCGGATTTTTTGTTTTTGACGCCCGTATAATGCGGCAGACAAAAACAAAATCTGTAATAGATTAAGTCAGGATGGCTGCCGCCACCTGCTAATGTTTGTTATATTTTTTGTGGCAGGATACCTGCCGCAGTGTAATGGTTTGTAATGCTTTGTGTGGAGAAGGAATATCCGGCAGATTTGTAGAAAAGAAGCGAAGATGGCAAATAATGTGTCCTTAGGTCGTGATGGACACAGATTGTATAAAGAGGTGAGCATTACTATGGCTAAGTATTACGATGGCTGTCCCCGATGCGGGAGAAGAGACTTTGGTGAAATTTTACACTGTAAGAGGTGCAAGACTGATTTTTGCACGAAATGCCAGGGAAAACGAAAACTGGCCGACGGTACAGAATATGGATGCTGCCCTCGATGTGGAGCGGAAATAGATGATGACGATACGGTGGTTGTTGTGACCACAGAGAAGGAAAATGCCAGGAAGAGCTAGTGTGTTGTTTCAAAGGAAAAATGATACAGATTTGAGATAAAATGCGATGGAATATCATGAAAGAGTTGACTTTATCCTTGAACTGTATTATCTATCAATCGGATATGTGGTAGGTTATGTAGGTGCTACCAACTCCGTAGATAAAAGGGGCATTGGGAGTTACTATGGACAGAATAGAAAGATTATTGGTCTTTGGTGATATTCATGGTAAATGGGATCGGTTTATGATGGCTTATCAAAAGGCGGCTTTCAATCCTGATAAGGACTTGTTGATTTTCCTGGGAGACTATCTTGACCGCGGTGAGCAACCGGTGCCAGTGATGGAGTGGGTAATGGAACACTTAGGCCAAAAGCATATAGTATTCCTGCGCGGCAATCATGAGCAGATGTTTTATACGGCTATGAAAGCTAAAGATGAGCCGGATAATCTGTTGTCGTTTCTATTTGGTTCGCCTAAAGCATTGTGGCTCAACAACGGAGGCAGTATAACCTTATCCGAAATAGAAAAGGCAGACCGGAAGGATAGACTCATTGACAGTTGGCTGAAACTGATAGAGCAACTGCCATTATATACAGAAGTCAAGGTTAATGGCAGGATATATTGGTTTATGCATGCTGATTGTGAGCCGGATGTTCCTCTAGCCGAGCAAAAAACAAAAACATTATTATGGAACAGAAGCCTGGCAATGCATCCACAACTTCACCAGGGAAAACAGATTATTGTTCTGGGGCATACTCCTGTGCAGGCCTTAGGCTATCAGGCAAATCCGCAATGGTTACAAGATGGCAGGCTGGTTTTAATGGACACGGGGAGTTTCATGGGGAATGGCCGCGTATCCTGCGCTGATTTATTAAGTGGGGAAGTATATCAGTCATCGATATAGCGAGGAGAATATAAAAACGAGAAGAAGGGCTTAGTTTACGGCTAAGCCCTTCTTCTCAGTTATTTCCAATATGAATTAAATGTTCCTTTGGGATAATCCTTAGGATGAGCCCAGCCAACGGTGCCATCGGCTTTTCTAAGGCACATCCAGAAATCAATGCCTAAATCAGCAGTGGTTGCCTCTCCAATATAAGCGCCCCATGGAGCATTCGGTTTAGCATTGGTGAATCCTGAAATGTTGTACCCCTCCAGCCACCAGAGTAGCTGTCCGTTCCATAAGCCCAGGTATGTTCCCTCGCCAGTATACTGGAGCAGATGAATGATTGTACCTGGATATAGTGTAATGAATTGTGGATTGGAAGAGTGTTGATACTTATAGGCCTTGGTGGCTTTCAGTACTTTGACTGCATGGCGATTTGGGTGCGTATAGACCACACAGGAAATACGATTGACAATTTCGCCTGGAGAAATTGAGCCGCTCACTTTGCCGCTGTTTGGTGCAATATAAAGTGTTACAGTGTTTTGGATTTTCAGTTTTGCATCAACTGCAGCTTCGGCTGGCATCCTGTCCCATACCGTATAGTTTGCAGGAATTTCAGCAGCTAATGCATATGCTGCAGTTGAAAATAGGAAAGCCATAAGCAAAAAGGGAATTTTCATAAGACACCGACTCATATTATCACATCCTTATCACAGTCTACGGATACCAAACCATTTTGCATCTTGATCCCAGAAAAGCTGGAGTTGAAGGTCTACTGCAAATTTGCGCTGGTAACCATATTGAGCGCCAGGTGGCATATATTCGTGCCTGCTGGTGAGAATGAAGCGGCCAGTAGCATCGCTGTTCAGTGCCGTGCTGATTTGATGCCATTCGCTGGGAGTATAACCCATGGCAGCCAGACTATCGATGGAGACGTAAGTAACCCATTGGCCATCTCTCTTGCCGATAATCCAATAGCCGCAGTTTTTTGCATGAGCGCCCCGGTCAGCAATTATCTCGAAAAACTGCATGCTGGGGAACATCGTGTAAATCTTTCGGATTTTATAGCCGATACCGGCATTGGTATCATCGTATCCGGTGAATGAGAGATAGTCACGGGTCCCATTACGGCTCATGAGCCGCAGTACGCCATCCTGCTGAAGTACGAACTTAATGGGCTCATTATCATAGGTCTCGTTAAGAATACGGGTATCCAAATAAAGAAATGTGGATTCGCCAGGTGTCAGGAATCCTGTTTCCTGCGCAGAGACCGCCTGCGGGATGCCAAATAGGCAGACCAGTAACAAGAAACAACTAAGCAATAGTTTTTTCAATTCAAGCACCTCCTAAAAATGTTGAATCATACATCTACATAGTGGTTCGACTATTAAGCCAGTAATCCTTCAAGCGTATCAGATATAAACGGAGGAAAATTGACTTTTCAATATTCGATATCCGCTCTGATAACCGGAACCATCGCCCGATTCTTCCTCAAACACCTAGGGAAAGTCAACGAGGCAGGAGTACTGGTATTTCACCCGCACTTATAAGAGGAACGATACAGAAGAAATCGCAGAATTTAGCGGTTTCTTCTTTTGTTATATATGGATACTGTTGCATAAAACTGTCCTCAAGGCAGGACATAGCGATACTGTTGACGAAAATATAAAATAAGGTATAGGTTGTGGAGCACTTTGCGGAGATCAAGATTAAGTACGTAGATAGTTTTCCAGGGGTAGAATAAGGTGATTTGAGGTGGCAAATTGGTTAAGCAGCTATTCAATTTTGTAGATGCGGTATGCTGTACGATAACGAGAACACCAGATGATATCGCTAAAATGTCAAGTATTGTATTGCCAGCAGATTATCCAAAATACAAGTGGATGGAAAAATGGTATGTCCATACCGGTCTTTTGCCGAGCAGGGAAAATCGGGAAGAGTACAACAAGAAGCTCATAGCAAAGTATAATGAAAACCACCCGGATAAACCGCTGAATGCAGATATGAATGAAGAACAAAAGCAGAATTTTGACAAATGAGCAAGGAATAATCTATAATTGTCGTAACAATATAATAGCCACCCTGCGGGGTGGCTTTTCGTATGGGGCAGGTGGCCTAACAACGGTACAGCTTGGCAGGCTGCGAATGTGCCGGGCTGACCAATTCAGTCGCATCGAAATATAAATATATAGAAGAATATAAGACACATATTAAGCAGCAGCATAGACAGAGGAGGACAACGTAGAAATTGAGATAGTAACGGTTTCCCGTAAAAGTATAGGCTGGATTTTTACATTCTTCTATGATGCCGGCGATAAAGAAGCAGAAAGACAGGTACAGAAGAGAATTCAAAGCCTGCAATATGTAGAGCGTAATAGATAATTTTACTGGCATAAGAACATGGCTTCAAGGATGCCGATGAGATGACCAAAGCTAGCGTAGTAAAGTAAACGAGCATTATAGTTTAGAATATAAACGGTTAGAAATTAAACTGGCGTTTAGAAATTAAACGTATAATAAGTCTTTTCCATGGGAAAGGGCTTATTTTTTTGTCTAAAAATTGGCATGCTCCTTGCATATTTGTTATATGGAAAAAATATGTATAATATTTACCCCAATTATGGAAGGAGAGACGAGGATGAAAGATTTTACCTTGAGCAGGAGAAGCTTTCTAAAGGCTACAGCCATTACTGGCTTAGCGGCGACTATCAGCGGTTCCTTTAAGGGCATTGAAAAAGCTGCTGAAGCTGCTGGTACAGAGGAAAAAGGGGAAGAAAAAGTCGTACATACGGTCTGCCGTGCCTGCATCGCTATGTGTGGAGTACTAGCTCATGTCAAGAACGGCAGAGTGGTGAAGATTGAAGGGGATCCTATACACCCCATGTCTTGTGGGAGAATGTGTGCAAAAGGCTTGGCGGCGATTCAGGCATTATATAACCCAAATCGCAATAAATACCCCATGATTCGTGCAGGCGAACGCGGGGAAAACAAATGGCGGCGTGTATCATGGGATGAAGCCATTGATTACATTGCTAAAAATCTGATGGAAGTACGGGAAAAATATGGTGCCGAGGGTTTGGTGTGCACCACCGGAGGCGGTGGGAATCCTGAATTCGGCAGTGCCCGTCGCTTCGCCAGTGTATTTGGTACGCCTAACTGGTGGGAGCCAGGCGCACAGCAGTGTTGGATGCCCCGTACTTCGACATATCGTCTGATGTACGGATTGACGGAACAGTCACCGTTGCAGACCACCAGTATTGCAGATACGGATGCACTAGAGATTTACTTCCACGAAGATACTCCCATGAAGTCACTGGTAATGTGGGGCACATGTGCCAGCAATGACAATCCTTCCTTTGGCGGACGGGCAGTTATTGCACTAAGGGCTAAGGGCGTTAAAACGGTTGTAGTTGACCCGCGCCTGACCAATGATGCCGCCAAGGCTGATGTATGGCTGCCCATACGTCCCGGCTCGGATGTGGCTTTAATGCTGGCCTGGATTCGCTATATCATTGAGCATAAGCTTTACGATGAGGAGGTTTGCCTCAAATGGTCGAATCTGCCTTTCCTAGTTAATACGAAGACAAAGATGTGCCTGCGGGAAAGTGATGTTACTCCCGGCGGCAGCCCAGATACGTATATGGTCTGGGATAAGAAGACTCAATCAGCTCAGCCGCTTCCTTATCCTTGGAATGATGCTTTAGAACCGGAGCTTTTTGGCACTTACACAGTTAATGGTATGGAATGTAAGACTGGCTTCCAAATGTATAAGGAGCGCTGCGAGGAATGGACACTAGAAAAGGCCGCAGAAGTATGCTGGCTGGATGCTGGCAAAATTGAGGAAGCTATCAAGATTTATGCTGAAGGCCCCGGTGGTTTGAGCTTAGGCGTGGCAACGGACCAGAATCCCCAGTCTATGCAAGCGGCTATGGGAGCTTGTGCTCTGGATTTGATGATGGGGTATATGCAGAAACCGGGAACACTGCTTCAGAACTTTAAGTCGGTGAAATTCGGTGGCTCGGCGGTATCGGCTCTATACAAATTTCTGCCACCGGAACAGTTTAAGAAGCGTCTGGGCAGTAAGGAGTTCAAAGCAGCTCTGCATTGGGGGTCCTGCCATAGCCCTTATGTGCGCAAGGCAATCTTGGAAGGCAAACCATATCCAATTAAAGCATGGATTGAACGCTCCGGTAATAAGTTTGCCGTAATGGCTAACGCAGAATCCTGGGTGCCAGCCATGGAAAAGCTGGATTTAATCGTCCACATGTATATGTATCCCACGAGCTTTTCCACCTTTGCCGATGTGCTGTTGCCGGTAACTGAATGGCTGGAATCTGATTTTGTGGTTCCTTCGCTGAACTGGATATTCCCACGACAGGCAGTAACGCATATATACGAAACCATGAACGAAACGGTTATTTGGGCAAAGATTGCCAAACGCTGTGGCCAGTTAGGGCATCAGGCATGCAAGGATTCCTTTGATCCAGCTAAAACTGCACCGGAACAGCCTTATTGGGAAAGTATGGATGAATTCTGGAGCTATATGACTACCCGCAGGCTAGGGATGACCTGGAAGGAACTTTGCAAGAAAGGCCCCTATGAAGTTATGCCAATCAGCGAATGGCGCCGCTATGGTTTCTATAAGCAAATCAATCCCAAGACCGGCCAGCCAAACGGATTCGGTACACCAACTAAGAAGCTGGAAATATACGGCGAAGCTTTTATCACTTTAGGACGTACGGGCAAACCTTTTGCTCCTTATCCGGTTCTTGATCCTGTGGATAAGGATTATGATCCTATGCCCTATTATATGGAACCGGCTGAAAGTCCGCTGCCCGGCAGTGAACTGGCCAAAGAATTCCCATTGGTTATGACAAATGGTCGCCTGCCTTATTTCCATCATGGGACCTTGCGTAATGTACCTTGGCTCAGAGAAATTTATCCAGCTCCGGAAATTTGGATTCATCCGGAAGCCGCCAAGAAATCCGGCGTTAAGACTGGCGACTGGGTGTGGGTGGAATCCAAGCGTAATAAGACCAGGGCCGTTGCATGGGTAACGGAAGGTATTAATCCTGGCGTGGTCTATATGGAACGCTTTTGGTTCCCTGAGACAATGAATACGGCTACCCGTGGTTTCAAAGAATGCAATGTCAATCTGCTGAGCAGCAATGAGCCGCCTTATAACGATATGATGGGAACATACACTTTGCGTGGCTTTTTGGTAAAGGTGTATAAGGCGGATAGCGCCCCTGAGGGGATTTGGCTCAAGCCGGAGGAGTTTAAGAAATGGCTGCCTGAATATACGGAGGAAACTCCGCGCGTAGAACTGGAGGTGGGCAAGAATGCGTAGAGCGATGGTCGTAGACCTGGATAAATGCTGCGGCTGCAAATCCTGTGAAGTAGCCTGTAAACAGGAAAATGATGTAGCCCTAGGATGTTATTGGAATAAGACCTTACAGATTGGCCCAGAGGGGAAATATCCGGATTTAAATATGTATTTTCTGCCAACGATGTGCCAGCAGTGCAAGGATGCTCCTTGTGTCAAGGTGTGTCCCACGGGGGCATCCTACCGGGATGAAAAGACCGGCGTAGTGCTAGTAGATAAAGAAAAGTGTATTGGTTGTCAGTATTGCATGATGGCCTGCCCCTATGGTGTGCGTACCTTCAACAAGGAGAGCAAGGTCGTGGAAAAATGCACCTTGTGCATGCATCTCTTTGCCATTGGTGAGGAACCTGCCTGTGTGAAGAATTGCCCGGGCGCCTGCCGGATCGTGGGGGATTTGGATGACCCCAACAGCAATGTGTCCAAGGCCATTAAGGAGGCAGGCGAGGAAAATGTTCATTACCTGCCGGATGTGGGCAATCATCCTTCAACTGCCTATATCCTGCATAAGAAAAATGGAACCTGGAAGGAGTGAGGAAGATGAGCATTGAATGGCCATTGGTGTTTTTCAGTATTTTTACGGGCATTGCCTGTGGCATGTTTTTCAGTTTGGTCTATTTGGCAGAATATCAGGGAAAGGCACTGGATAAGCGATTGAAAGTAAGTATATTGGTGCTTATTTGTATGGCAACAGGTGGTTTTTGCGCCCAACTGCACTTGGGGCATCCGGAGAGAATGTTTGGGGCTTTAGGTCATCCGACTTCTGGTATTTTTATGGAAGCTGCTGTGGAGTTTACCCTGGGAGCGATTATCGTAGCTTATATGCTTGCTGTGCGCCGTGAGGCAGGAGCTGGAGTTACGAAAATTCTGGGCACAATCGGCGCAGTGGTAGCAGTGGTTATGGCCTTTATCAACGGAGATACCTTTGTTATGGCTTCTCGTCCTGCCTGGAATACACTGCTTTTACCCATCTGTTATATCGCTTCTGCAGGCGTGTTGGGAGCCTTTGCCCTGAACTTATTACTGGGGGAAGATGAAGGCGCTCATTATACTCTGCAAAGGCTGATGTTAAAAGTTATCGGTGTACAGGCTGTGATACTGTTACTCTATCTTGTAATGGTAGCAATAGCACCCTATCCGGATTACAGTCGTTCCTTGCAGAGGATTTTTGCTGGCGATATTGCGCCAATTTCCTGGCTGGGCATCTTAATTGTAGGTATGGGCTTGCCAGTAAAGTTCATCAAAGATGGCAAGGCCGCTAAAATGGCACTAGCGAGCTTTATCTGTGTGCTTGCAGGAGCACTGTCGTTTCGCATTATGATGTTTATGATTGGTTCCAGTGTTAGGAATTTCTTTAGCTGAAGGGGATGGATTTATGGATTATTTAAAAGAATGGTTGGAAATTAACGAGGCCCGGGAAAAAATGTACCGTCTGTTGGCCCGTTTTTATCGGATTGAAGTAGATGCGGAAATGCTGGAGCAGTTGGCAAAGATGACATTTCCTCAGGATTGCCCGCAGGAAATGTCTGATGGTTATAATTTGCTGCAAGCAGCGGTGTCTTCTCGCAATGACAAGACGCTTGAAAATCTGGCTGTTGATTATGCCCGGTTGTTCCTGGGGGCTGGTATCATCAATTTTGATGCGGCTTATCCTTATGAGTCCGTGTATCTTAGTGAAAAGAAGCTAATTATGCAGGAACCACGGGATGAAGTCGTGACTTTTTACCGCTCCTGCGGGGTGGATAGGAGTCATGATTTAAGCGAACCGGAAGATCATATAGCCTTTGAACTGGAGTTTATGGCTTATCTTTGTGGTGAAGCGGCTGAATTTGCCCGTCAGAGAAATGATGTGCAGATGCAACAGAGTTTAAACCGGCAGCAGGAATTTTTGCAGAAACATTTACTGAAATGGCAAGAAAGATTCTGTAATGATGTGCTGAAATATGCTGGTACGGATTTTTACAGGGGGGCAGCCCGGATTACCAAAAGTTATCTGGATATGGAAGGTGCCCTGCTGAATGATGAAGCCATGACTGCCTGAAAAAGGTGAGAACGATGAAGGATTTTCAGCCTTCCCGGCGGGATTTTCTCAAAATTGCTGGAGGGATAGGGGTGGCTCTGCTGGGAACAGGGACAGCAAGCAAAGTGCTGCCGGCAAAAAAAATGCTGCGCCCTCCCGGCGGTCAACAGGAGGCGGATTTTTTATCCCGCTGTTTACGTTGTGACCGCTGTCGTAGTAGTTGTCCCACAAAGGTCATTGGACTTGCCAATGTGAGGGACGGCCTCGTTAATACCCGGACCCCGGTGCTTAACTTTCATCAGGGGATATGCGATTTTTGCAGGAAGTGCATGGAAGTTTGTCCTACTGGAGCTTTGCAGTTCTTTGACCCGCTACGTGATAAGATTGGCCGGGCGAATATACAGCCGGATATATGTCTGGCTTATGACAGCCGTGGATGCCGTCTGTGTGTGGATGCCTGCCCTTATGGGGCTATTTGTATGGACGCGCAGAATCTTCCCGTGGTGGATGAGGAAAAATGCAATGGCTGTGGTGTTTGCGAAAATGTCTGTCCTGCCTTGGTACTTCATGGTTTCAGTGGCAACCGCACTCAGCGTATCCGCGGAATAAAGGTAGAGGTCAGGGAAGGCGGTGAAGATAAATGAGCAAAAAAACACAGCAGGTTCGTTATATGCGGCTGTTTTCCATGGCGTTGGTGTTGCTCGTTATATTTCTAGGAGCTTCCTGCCGCTGGGGGACGGGAAGTTTTTCCACGATTGGCTGGGACAGGCTGTATCTGATATGTCCCTTGGGGTATTTGGAGGCGATGGCGTCCAGCAAATCTTGGCTTTTGGGAGCTGCTGTTCCTTTTATGCTTATCGCGTTCATCAGCCTGCTGGCAGGACGGATATTTTGCGGCTGGGTATGTCCTGTGCCGCTGACGCGCAAGCTGCTGGTCAACCGGCTGGATGATAAGCCGGAAAATGGCTGTAAGCCTCAGGCAAAAGGGTCTTTGACTGTGCTGGGGCTTACTCTTGGCTCGGCGGCGGTCTTTGGCTTTCCCGTCTTTTGCCTGATTTGCCCCATAGGTCTTAGCCTTGCTACCCTCATTGCCATTATCCGGCTGGTGGGGGTAAATGAGCCGTCTTTTGACCTTGTGATTTTTCCGATCCTATTGGTGGTGGAGCTGGTTGTTCTTCGGCATTGGTGTGGCAGATTCTGCCCGGTGGGGGCACTGCTCTCCCTGCTGGCCAGAGGCCAGAGATTATTTGTGCCCAGGATTGACAAGGAAAAATGCTTGTCCGTGCAGGGAAAAACTTGCGGACAGTGCGCCCAAAGCTGTCCGGCGGGGATTGATTTGCGAGCCGAAAACTCCTGCGGTGAGCTTGCCGTATGTACAAAATGCCGGGAATGTGCTGCCGTCTGTCCGCAAAATGCCATAAATTTTTTGAGGAGATGATTGCCTGTGTTAGCATCGCTGAAATATATCTGTACCTCCTGTTCCAGTCTTACGGATAGCCAGGTGGAGATAAAGGAAGAATATTGCCTGCACAGCCGTCATCAGGGAAGCTCCTGCAATCGTTGCACGGAGGTTTGCCCTCAGGGAGCGATAGAGAAAGGAAAATTCATAGCAGAAAAATGTGACGGCTGTGGACTTTGTGCAACAATCTGTCCTGCTGGCGCCATACAGCAAACGTGGCTGCTAAAACTTTTACCCCAGCTGATACGTCATGTGCGGGAGACGCAGGCTTGTGCCTTTATTTGCCGAAAAAACCCTAAAGTTGCTGGCGCCTTTCGTATTCCCTGCTTGTTGGGATGCAGTGAAGCTTTGCTGCTCCTTTTAGCATCCCAGGGAGCCAAAAGGATTCTGCTGGGGGCAGAATCTTGTGTGGAATGTCCCCGGGGGGAAATGTGCTGGGATATTCTGGCGGCTCGTGTGTCACATATCTATGAAATACTGCATGATTACGGGGCTAAATGTCAGTTTGTCTTTAACAGGGATAAATACAAAGGGGAAACGAAGGCTGGTCGGCAAGGCGAAGTAAGCAGTATTTCCCGGCGGCGTTTCCTTACGGATATCCGGCGTGGATCGGTGAATCTGCTGGGGCATATGGTGGCGGACATGGGCAGGGGCTTCAGACAGGAGGTTAAAAAGACAAGCCTAGAGACAGAAAAATATCTGCCCTATGAGCACAAGTTGCTGAGCGCTGCTATGAATAATCTGGGCGCAAGGACTAATCAACATCCGAAGATACAGGGTTATTTTGGCAGAGTAGAGGTAAGTCAGTCCTGTCATGGTTGTGGTGCCTGTGCAAATGCCTGCCCTACAGGAGCTATGACATTGCAGGAAAAAGCAGGAAGAAGAATTTTAGTTCATGCACCTGGCAAATGTACGGGCTGTGGACTTTGCCAGGAAATCTGCATGCAGGATAGTATCGGCCTTACACGCAGCGTCTCCTGGCAGGCGGTGTCTGAAGAAAAACAATATGAAGTTGCCAATCGTCCTGCCAGGCAGATGGAAACAGCCTTGGGCAGTATGGAAAATAGGTTGTCGTTTTTGCTGGGCTGCGGCTTGAAGAAAAACTAATGATGTTCAGAAGAACTCTAACCAAGGCGGGTGTAGGAAGTTAAGGCACCCGCCTTTGGTTATGAGCAGGGATTTTACCCATATATGGGGAATAGTAAAGTAAAGACATTTTGGTGAAGGCGAGGCATAGGCCCCATGAAATCAGAAGCAACAGATAAAAATTTGGATTGGCTCCGGGTCGTAACCAAGGAGCGCTGGGAATTAATGGCAGAGTGCAGGGATTATTTTTTACATCATCCTGATTCTGATCCACGGGAATATCCCCGATTAAATCCCATTATAGCTGCATCCTGGGCACGTTCACAGGCGGCAGGACTGCACATCGATAAAAATATTCCGGAACAGTTCGTATCCCCCCAGCAATTAAAAAAGATACAGCAGCGGGATGCAGTGCTCCTGAAGATTGCCCATGATGTATTTGAGCCTTTTCGCAATCTGATCAACTTGACGGGTTATCGGCTTTACCTTTTTGACAAGGATGGAGTAATGCTCTTTACCCAGGGGCGGCAGGAGAAAAATAATCGCTGGTTCAGCGGCAAGCCAGGTAAGATTTGTCGAGAAGATACAGTGGGCACCTGTTCCCATGTGCTCAGTATGCGCTATTTAGAGCCAATTCAGCTGTTATCAGTGGAACAATATGGAGCCGTATTTGAAAATATGATTGGTACAGCGGCTCCTATATGTGATGCGGATGGTAATATCCATGCCACAGTAGTGCTTAATCAACGGATTGCCAGTCTGGTACTGACGGATAATTACCGAGAAACATGTGCCCATACCCTGGGGCTGGTGGCATCTATGGCCGAAGCCATCGAACTCCAATATCGTCTAGTGAAGACCAGCCAGCGTCTCTGTCAAAGTAATATTGCCCAGCAGCGAGCCAGTGAAGCATTGTCGGTCATGCTTAATCTGCTGGATGATGGTATATTGAGTATAGATGGACACGGCAATATAACCAACTTAAATAAGATGGCGCGGCAACTTTTGAGCATAGGCGACAAAGAAAAATTAACAGGGGTCAATATCGCAGAGTTTACGGATGATGCACCACGCTTGTATAAAGCATTAGCCGCAGGTAATCAGGAGGTGATGGAACTGGATATGGGCCGCAGACAGACGCGGACAAATTGCCAAGTGGTTATCTATCCAGCCAAAACCAGCGGTGCAATTCTCAAAATTAATCGCATGAAAAACATCAATGCGTCTATGAGCCGAAGAGTTGGTTCCCAGTCGCCGTATAATTTTAACGACATCATTGGTGAGAGCAGCCTGATAAAGCGGACTTTGGAGCTGGGCAAGCGATTTGCTGTGATTGATGAAGCCGTGCTTATCTGTGGGGAAAGCGGCACAGGAAAGGAACTTTTAGCACAGGCCATTCATAACGCCTCTGGCCGTCAGGGCCCCTTTGTAGCACTTAACTGTGCTGCGCTGCCTCGTGACCTGATTGAAAGTGAGCTCTTTGGCTATGAAAGCGGCAGCTTTACGGGAGCAGATAAAAACGGGCGCCCCGGTAAAATAGAACTAGCCAATGAGGGAACGTTATTTCTGGATGAAATCGGTGATATGCCGCTGGAATTGCAGCCGGTATTCCTGCGGGTGCTGGAAAATAAGGAAGTCATCCGTATTGGTGGGCGTCAGAGTCGCAAGGTGGATTTCCGCATTGTAGCAGCAACCAACCGGGATTTACAGCAGATGCAGCTTCAAGGTCTTTTCCGCAGTGATTTATACTTCCGTCTATCTGTGCTGACTTTACAGCTTCCCCCTTTGCGCCAGCGTGGTACAGATATTGTACTGCTGGCGAAGTTCTTTATCGGAAAATATTGCCGTAAGATTGGTGTAAAGGAAAAGAAACTGACGGTAGAGGCTGAGGAGTGGCTTTGTTCCTATCCATGGCCAGGCAACGTCCGGCAGTTGGAAAATGCTATGATTTATGCGGCTAATGTAGCGGCAGGAGACTCAATAGATATTCACTGCTTTCCGGAATCTATCCAACGAGAAAAATTACCTGCCCAGCCTGTTCATGAGCAGACCGATGTTACACCCAGGAATGAATGGATTACTTTGGCCGATTGGGAGAAACAGGCTATTCGCCATGCACTGGAAAGAACCAGTGGAAATGTTACTCAGGCAGCTTTGCAGCTCAAGATATCTAAGGCAACGATTTATAAAAAAATGCGTGAATATCAGATTCATCCATCACGCAATTAAATGGTCGCTTCAGTACATTTTAAAGCTTGTTTGAGTTTAGCTGTGTGAGAAAATGGTGACAATGTGGCGGCATATGAATATATGTAGGCGTGGGAAGGAACATGTCTTTATTGTGTAAAATGACAGGATAAGGATATGACAAAGCGATTATAATATAGAGAAAATCTGGAATGTGAGGGATTTTCATGAATAAGGTATTGGTTGTTGGCAGTTTGAATATGGATTTTGCAGTCTATATGGATAGAAGGCCTAAAGCCGGGGAAACAGTCATGGCGCAGAGTATGAAGCTTGTGCCCGGCGGCAAGGGTGCCAATCAGGCATATGCGCTAGGAAAATTGGGCTCAAACACTTCCATGATTGGCGCTGTAGGCATGGATACCTTCGGTGAGCAGATGCTGGCCAATCTGGAAAATGTGGGTGTGGCAACGGATGGCATCAAAAAAATTGCCGGTACAGAAACCGGCAAGGCATTTATCGAGATTGAAAAAAGCGGGCAAAACAGCATCAGCGTGATTGCTGGTGCCAATGCTGCCGTGGATGAAGCCTTGGTGCAGGAGCAGGAGGATAAGTTTGTACAGGCTGATGCTGTGGTCATGCAGCTGGAAATCCCCCTGCCATCCGTAGTAGCTGCCGCAAAGCTGGCCAAAAAACACGGCAAGACCGTGGTGCTCGACCCAGCTCCGGCTCGGAACGATTTGCCGGATGAACTCTGGGCGCAGGTGGATATCACCAAACCCAATGAAACAGAACTTGCCCTGCTCACCGGACTGCCGACCAATACGGAGGAAGAAGTGGTGACAGCGGCAAAAGCTCTCATTGCTAAGGGCGTGAAAAACGTGCTGGTGACCTTAGGCGGTGACGGCACCATGCACGTTTCGACAGATAAGGTGGAAAAATTCCCAGCTTACAAGGTTAAGGCTGTCGATACCACCGCCGCTGGCGATTGCTTCCTGGCCGCATTTATAAGCCGGTTTGATGGCCGTAATTATGCCGAAGCTATCGACTTTGCTGCAAAGGCATCGGCCATCGCCGTAACCCGTCAGGGAGCGCAGACATCCATTCCTACGGTGGAAGAAGTTGAACGTTTGATTATAAACACAAGGTTATTTCCGTAAGCAG
This sequence comes from Selenomonas ruminantium AC2024, assembly GCF_000687995.1. Classification (NCBI taxonomy): domain Bacteria; kingdom Bacillati; phylum Bacillota; class Negativicutes; order Selenomonadales; family Selenomonadaceae; genus Pseudoselenomonas; species Pseudoselenomonas ruminantium. The sequence continues at coordinate 1,894,506 of NZ_JIAC01000001.1, read as the reverse complement.
TAAAGAATCTATTTGACTGTGACATAGATGATACTGTTCAGAAAAACTATGCTTGAAACTGAATCCCTACGCTTTTGTCTGACCCAAACTCTATCATTGAGAGGCTTTTTTCATAAACAAGGATTTATTCCTATCGGCTTGGGAGTCCGTTGCCAACAGGCGGCGGGCTTCTTTTTTGATGAGTTCCGGTTCGTAGCCAATTACTGGCTGGCCCACGAGCCTGCCGTTGGCATCCACAAAACAAATGGCAGGAGCAGCCCGCATGTTGGTGAGAAATTCTGCCATATCATCATTGACAAGCAGCTGCGGCTGGGCAAAGTCAGCGGTCATTTGCCGTGCATAGCTGATTTTGACAGAATCATCAGTGCTCTTTACATCACCTACGAGGCCGATGATTTGTATTGGGCTAGCTTCAGCTTGCTGCCAGTCGGATAAACAGCGCCAAAGCTGCCGGCTGTTTTCATCCTTGGTGACCCAGAGCACCACGACGGTAAACCTGCCGGTAAATATCTTATTGGTTACGGTGTTGCCATTGACGTCAACCGTCTGAAACGCAGGAAAGCGAAGGAGGTTTTGCTTGTTGGCATCACGGGCAGAAAAGACATTTATGGTCAAAATGGATAGGAGAAGGGCGAGGGGGAGCAAAATGTAACGCAGGTTCGTTCGCATGATTATCACCTCGATATGTTCACGCTGATTTCGTGGCTGTTCGCGCCATTTGTATTAGGCGTTTCCAGGATTGGACGATATATAGGTAAGAGGAGGTAGGGACCTTATTTACAAGGAGGTTGATTACAATGCCGGTGAAGGTTGGAGGCAGTTATGTGTCAGAGTCAGCTTATAGTTTTGCTAAGGCGCAGGTTACGGATAAGAGCGAAGATAGCGGCGGTGTGCTGAAAAGTTTGGCGGAAAAGTTTCCCCATCTCAAGTTCAGCGTGGGAACAAAGCCTTTTTCCGGAACGGGGATGAATAATTTGTCTATTTCATCCAAAATCCTTAAACAAATGGAGAAAGACCCGGATAAGCGCATGGAGTATGAAGCGCTTATCTATGATATTGCCCATACAGATGTACAAAGTGGCCGTGCGCCGGAGCATAAGCTGAAATCCCATGGCTTTATCATTGAGGATGATGGCGGTTTGCGCAGCTGGGGGATTTCGGAATTTAATGATGGCAATCGTAGACAGCAGTCGCATGTAAAACGCTCAGACAAAAAGAACTGGTGGCAGGAATTGCTGCCTAAAAATCAAATCAAGAAGGCCACAAAAGACAAGAAATCATTTCGCAACACCAATGAATTGTATGTGCATTTGCGGGAAAAGTTCAATGTTGTCCATGCCGGTATGACGAAGATTTACGAGAAATACCTGCAAAAATGCCTCACCGATGAGGAAAGCCGCAATCAATTATTCGATACCCTGCGGGCGGCAGACGAAGCCTATGCCAGCCGCAAGGATGAAGTGGGCTTTCAGGGGATGCAGGTGATTATTGACGAGAACGGCGAAGTGACCACGGAATCCATCAACGAAGATAAACGCCGCCGGCAGATTGCCGCCGCAGCAACACAGGGCGATATGCAGGCAGTGCTTGCTATTTTAGCGCAAGATTTGCAGGAACTTGAAGACGGATACAATCAAAATGCCTGTGATGCCGCCGAGGTCAAAAAAGCCAAAAAACTTATCGAACAAGCAAAACAGCAAATGGGCAGATTGCCTGACCGGTCGCCCACCTTGTCGGAACAAAGTGCTATGACCATCAATACACTGATATGATACCCCTCTTAGGAAATAAGCATAAGTTGTAGAATTATGGGAACGATTATAGTATACTTATTTAACTGCGGGGTATACCCGCAGTTAAAATAAACGGTTCGATTCAGGAGTATTAATGGAAATCATCGATTTTGCCAAGGCCAGAGAAGAACGCCTGGCTAAAGCAGCCAGAGCAAAGGCTGAACCACAAGCGCGCTATAATGCCATGCAGGATGCGCTGCGAAATGAAGATTTGACCCCCATAGCCTATATTGCCCAAAACCACGCCTTGCAGATGGCGTATAAAATTATCGAGCATAGTCCCAATTATGGCAGGAAAAATGGCGATTTTTTCCTGCCTGTTTGGTCAGCATTGGAAGCCGTAGTGCCTGTGCTGGGTGACATGATTATCGCCGACAGCTATGTGCAAGGCTCCGTACGTTTGACTGGTCAAAAATACACGGCCAGCGAAGTTGGCCTCTGGGCGGCAAGACGGCTGATACTTGACTATCTTTTGATTTTGATTGATGATAACAGCCGCCCGGATGATTGGCTGGATATCCGGGACAAACAGCCCTTACAAAATATTTTTTTGTATTTGGGTTATCATATAACCGGATAAATCTGTGATTGAATCTTAAAGACATCGACAATCAATTCATGCTCATTGCGTTCATCAATGTAAGCCAAAACATGCTTTTTGCTGATAACAGCGGTTAAGAGCTGTCCTTGGCTGCCACTTTCATAGCGTTTTTTGAACCACATGGCCATGTCCTGGTCAGCTGTCCAGGACAGTCCATACTTTGCCCGGTGCGGACTGACGCCGCGATAGATGGTTAAGGTATGGGGAAGATTTTGGTAATAAGCAAGGTCGCTGGGATTCATCAAGCAGCGTTTATCAGCCTGCCGAAAATAGTGGAGAACTTCCTCGCGGTCAACCGTCGGGTCCTGATTGGGGTCTTCTTCATCGAGCCAGCTGTGCTTGAGATAATAGGCAAAGTCTTCACGACTCATATAATCTTTGCAGAGTTGAAACCAGGTGAGCTTATAATCATCCAGAATCATATCATAGATAAATGGCAGACTAAGACTGTTTATCCTGTCGAGAATAAGGTGGCGATAAAAAGCGTAGCTGTTCGGTGTAGAAATATCCAGCCATTTTTGTCTGTTCCGGTGATAAAAGAAGATGGAGTTCGCAAAGGGATGGCAGGCTGCGCCCATGTTTTCGATGGCTTTGCGGGGAATGAGGGGCGTTGTGTCAAATAGCTTTATGGTCTGTTCGCGGATTCGGGTGAGATTGGTTTGCATGATATAGCCCCTCCTTCGTTATATGGTCGCCACGGCTGACGACAATTTTATATCCGGTGGATTCCACGCGGGCGGCGAGACAGCGGACACATTCAGCAGCCTCCTCGCCAGTGCAGATTTTATGGTCATAGAGTGCGTACTTCTTGCGTACTTCCGTCGGAGAAAGATTGGGCATCAGCACATTGGCGCCGGCAAGCAGCCCCTTTTCACGGCCCTTGGGGTCAATTGTACCCAAAGCCGTAGTGGCCGGCAGTAATACGTGCGGCAGAAGCAGACGGATAATGGAGAGCAGGCGCACGGTCATAGCGGCTGTACCGCCCGCCTCCTGTGCAAAGGGCGTATCATGTTGGGGAATAAAGGGCCCGATGCCGACCATTTCTGGCTGAAGTTCCTGCAATAAGCGCAGGTCCTTTATCAGGCAATTGAGCGTTTGCCCCGGTGAACCGACCATCATGCCACAGCCTACCTGATAACCGATTTCCTTTAAGTCACGCAGGCATTGCAGGCGATGACTGTGCGATAGTTCCGCAGGATGAAGCTGTTCATAGTGCGCTTTATCAACCGTTTCATGGCGCAGTAAATAGCGGTCAGCGCCGGCCGCGAATAAGCGTTGATAGCTTTCTTTGCTCCGTTCCCCAATGGACAGAGTTACCGCACAATCTGCATGGCGCCTCTTTATTTCCTGTATCAGCTGACAGAGGCGTTCATCCGTAAAATAGGCATCCTCACCACCTTGCAGGACAAAGGTACGAAATCCCAGCTGATAGCCTGTATGGCAACAGGATAAAATCTGCTCAGCAGTTAAGCGGTAACGCTGGGCATGGGCATTATCCCGACGGATACCGCAATAATAGCAATTATTACGGCAGTAATTGGTGAATTCAATCAACCCGCGAATATAAACATCCTTGCCATAATATTTTTCACGCACATGACAAGCACGTTGGCTAAGATATTTTTCATCGTCAGCGGAGATGGGGGCGAGCAGTGCAGCAAATTCATCGTCCGACAGATTATGTGTTCGTTCCAGTTTATCAATGACAGCCTGCATATAGGACCTCCTGCATCTCAAAAAGGATTATGGCCAGCAGCACAGAATAACAGAATATATCAAAGGAACATATTGTTTACTGCATTACTAAGAGCGATAAGCACCAACAGTACCGTAATGCCGCCGATTAAATATTCTGCACAGCCCAAAAGATTTTTGGACTGCCAGTGACTTTTTACATTGGCCCAGACAACTTCCAGCGTGATAAACAGCGCAATAAAGCAAACGATATTCACGATATAGCGTAAAATTTCCATAATGGACAAGGCTCCTTTGAGTTTTATTTTATGCGAAAGAAGATAATTTTATGGTAAGCGACCGGATGGGGAATGTCAAGGTTTCGCCGGTTGCTTATCTTAAATAAGAATGCTATCATTAACAACAGATAAAGACAGAGGGAGTCAATGTTGATGAATACTAAAATAATCATGCTGCAAGGCGCCATGGATTTAGAAACCGAACTGCTTATCGCTTCCTTGGAGCAGCCACAGGAATATTTACTGGGAAAGTGGCGCTTTGTGGAAGGAATCTATAAAGATAAGCCTCTGGTAATCGCGGCCACTTCCATTGGCTCCGCTAATGCTGCAGCAGCTACCGCCTTAGGCATCGAGCATTTTCACCCTGCCGCTGTAATCAATCAAGGAACTGCAGGCGGTCATGCCCCCGCCTTAAAAGCCTTTGATATCGTATTAGGCAAACAGTCTTTTGACGCAAGTTCCTATCGCACAGCTAAAGAGGAGCAAGCAGACTGGCGGCACATGGAACTGATGGGCGCTTATGCCTATGACCCACAGGAAAAAACATTCCTGCCGCAATCGGTTTACTATGCCGGTGACCAGAAACTATTAGAAGCAGCGCATAAAGCAGCTTCTGATTATACCCATGGAAAAGTAGTGGATGGCTGTTTTGCCAGCAGTAACACCTGGAACCGTCAAAAAGAACGCATCCGCTATCTGCATGAACAGTTCGGTTCCTCCTGTGAGGAAATGGAAGTCCATTCTGCCGCACAAATCTGCCAGCAATATAAAATCCCCTTCCTGGGTATCCGCATCATATCCAATACAGAATTTCAGGATGAGGAATTCCAGCCGGAATCGGCAAAAGCCTGCCAGCAATTCGTACTGAAAGTTGTGCAGAACATCACATTGTAAAACAAGAACCTGCCATGGTTTTCGCCAGGGCAGGTTCTTATTATGTGCATGGATAGTCACAATTCAATAGATGTGATACTCTTTCCACGGTATTTGGTCCAGCCGGATGGATTTTAGGAATTCCACAATGTCCTTCCGCCCGTAGTAATGGGGTGTGCCACTGTTGTCCTGACTCATGAGGATGATGGGCATATTGGGGAAGAACTGGGCCAGTTCGTGACGGGTCTGCACCATCCGGGCAGTATACATGGTAACGGTTTGTTTCACTGCGATAATGGCAAAGGTCACTCCCTGTTCGATAATGACGGCTCCGTGTATGGTCATCGCGGGCACCTCCCGAAAACTATTGTTACTAATATTTTAGCAAAGAGCCTGCAAGGGGGCAAGGTTTTATGCTATACTAGAGGGTAATCGTTTTTCGTTTAGGAAGGAACTACTTATGGAAGCAGTTAACAATATAGACTTTGCCCATTTGCACGTCCATACGGAATTCAGTCTGCTGGACGGTGCCGCCCGCATCAAGGATTTGGTAGCGAGGGCCAAAGAGCTGGGCATGAAACATCTGGCCATCACCGACCATGGCGTAATGTATGGCACCATTGACTTTTACAAGGAATGCAAGAAGCAGGGCATCAAGCCCATTATCGGCTGTGAGGTCTACTTAGCGCCCGGCCCACGTCAAGAACGGCAGGATGTCAACGGTGTCCGCTACTACCATTTGATTTTGCTGGCGGAAAATCAAACGGGCTATAAGAACCTCGTCAAGCTCGTGTCGCTGGCCAATATCGAGGGCATGTATTACAAGCCCCGGGTGGATATGGAGCTGCTGCGCCAGTATCACGAGGGCATTATCTGCCTGTCCGCCTGTATCGCAGGCAATGTGCCTCAGGCCCTTATCCAGAACAACAAGGATAAAGCCGAACGGCTGATACAGGAATACATTGACATCTTCGGCAAGGACAATTACTTTCTGGAAATCCAAAATCACGGTCTGCCAGAGGAACGCACAGCTAATGCAGGCCTTATCGAACTGGCGGAAAAGTACGGCCTGGGCCTTGTGGCCACCAACGACAGCCATTATGTACGCCGCGAGGACAGTGAATTCCACGATATTCTGCTCTGCATTCAGATGAGCAAGACGGTGGATGACCCGGACCGCATGCGCTTCAACAGCGATGATTATTACTTGAAATCCTCCGAAGAAATGGCCGCCCTGTTCCCGGACCATCCCGAAGCCCTAAGCAATACCGTAAAGATTGCCGAGCGCTGTCAGGTGGATTTTGAATTTGGTCATATCCAGCTGCCGTATTATCCCATCCCCGAAGCCTATAAGGATGACGAAGCCTACTTGCGGGCCCTCTGCGAAAAGGCGCTGCCGTCCCGCTATCCAGAAGTCACCAAGGAAGTACAGGAGCGTTTGGATTACGAGCTTTCCATCATCCACCGCATGGGTTATGACAGTTACTTCCTCATTGTCTGGGATTTCATCAATCACTCCCGTGAGCAGGGGATTTCCGTCGGCCCGGGCCGTGGCTCGGCGGCAGGCAGTATTGTAGCTTATCTGTTGGGTATCACGAACCTTGACCCGCTCAAATACGATTTGCTCTTTGAGCGCTTCCTGAATCCAGAACGCGTGACCATGCCGGATATTGATATCGACTTCTGCTATATCCGCCGCGAAGAGGTTATCGACTACGTAAAGGAACGCTATGGTTACGACCATGTGGCCCAGATTGTCACCTTCGGTACCATGGCGGCCAAAGGAGCTGTCCGCGATGTAGGCCGTGCTTTGGGCATGAGCTATGCGCAGGTGGATACCATTGCCAAGCTGATTCCGAACGAACTCAAAATGACCTTGGACAAAGCCCTGAAGGCCTCCACGGAGTTCCGCAATCTCTACGAATCCTCGGAGGATGCGCATCGGCTTATTGACTTTGCCCGGAAGGTGGAGGGGCTGCCCCGTCATTCTTCCACCCATGCAGCCGGCGTGGTTATTGCCAAACACCCGCTGACGGATTACCTGCCGGTTTCCGTATCCGAAGGCACTTTGGTAACGGAATTTGACAAGGACCACGTGGAGGAGCTGGGCCTCCTCAAAATGGACTTCTTGGGGCTGCGCACGCTGACGGTTATCAGCGACACCTTAAACAACATCCAAGCCACCCGTGGGGAAACTGTGGACATCAACGCCATCCCTTTAGAAGATGAGCTGACCTCCAAGATGCTCTGCGAAGGGCGCACGGGGGCAGTGTTCCAGATGGAATCCTCGGGCATGACCAATCTCGTAAAGGATTTGGCACCGAAGAACTTTGCCGATTTAATTCCTACCGTAGCCCTGTACCGTCCGGGTCCTTTGGGCAGCGGCATGGTGGATGACTTTATCGGCGGCCGCCATGGGCGCAAGGAAGTCACCTATATGCATCCACTCTTGGAGCCCATCCTCAAGGAAACCTTCGGCGTGGTACTCTATCAGGAGCAGGTTATGCAGATTGTGCAGGTATTAGCGGGCTTCTCGTTGGGCCAGGCCGACCTGCTGCGCCGCGCCATGGGTAAGAAGAAGCATGAAATCCTGATGGCCCAGAAGGAGAATTTCCTCAAGGGCTGCGCGTCCAACAATATCGACGCTGAGCTTGCCAACACCATCTTCGACCTTCTGACGCACTTTGCCGATTACGGCTTCAATAAGTCCCATAGTGCCGCCTATGCACTCGTAGCCTGGCAGACGGCTTATCTCAAAGCCCATTATCCCGCTGAGTTCATGGCGGCCATGCTTACCAGCGTCATGGACAATGCAGCCAAGGTGCCGGTCTATATCGAGCAGGCACATCGCATGGGCATCAAGATATTGCCGCCGGACATCAACGCCAGCAATATCATGTTCAGCGTAGACAAGGGCGATATCCGCTTTGGCTTGGCGGCGGTGCGCAACGTAGGTGACGCCGCCATTAAGGCCATCATGTCCGCGCGGCAAAAAGATGGCGACTTTAAGTCCCTGCTGGATTTCTGTACCCGCCTCGATATGGGCACAGTCAACAAACGGGTCATTGAAAGCCTGATTAAATGCGGAGCCTTTGACTCGCTGGGCAATAAGCGCAGTCAGCTCCTCTCCGTGCTCGACAAGGTAACAGGGGAGGCCCAGAGGCGGCAGAAGGACTTTGCCCATGGCCAGCTCGGACTCTTCGGCGACTTTATGCAGGATGATGCAGCGGATATGCAGCTGCCGGACGTTGAGGAAGTTCCCAAACTCACCATGCTGGGCTGGGAAAAGGAAAACACCGGTTTTTACATCACAGGCCATCCCTTGGACGAATACAAGGACCGAATCGGTCATCTACCGGGCATTGAAACCCTGCAAGGGAGCGTCAAGGACAAACAGGTGGTTCGCATTGCCGGGCTGATTACGGAAAGCAAGCGCATCACCACGAAGAAGGGCGATACCATGTGCTTTACCACCGTGGAAGATTACACGGAACAGCTCGAAGTCACCATCTTCCCCCGCACTTTTTTGCAGTATATGAATCTGCTGATACCGGACACCCCGGTTGTCATGCAGGGCAAGGTTGACCTGCGGGATGATGAAGTCAAGCTGCTGGCCGACAAAATCTGGCCTGCCAAAGAATACCAGCCAGAGTATTATCTGATGCCCGCGGCGGGAGGCGGTGAGCAGCTCCTCAATGACTTGAAGGAACTCATGGCCAAACACCACGGCGACCATGTTGTCTATCTTTATCGCGGCAGCTGGCAAAAACTCGGCGAAGGCTATTGGCTGGACAATGCACCGGAAACCCTGACCGAGCTGGAAGCTCTTTTAGGGCCCAAAGGCGTAAAAAAACGCTGACCACATAAGCACATAAAGAAGACCGATTGACTTGTCAACCGGTCTTTTATTATGCCATGCCTCCTTTATAATTGCAGGAAATAAATGGATTTTCGGCGAAATAATAAGCAAATATTTTGCGAGGGGGTCTTTTGATGTCCAATACGTTTTTAGCAGAACAAGATAAATTTAATCATACAGAGAGCAGTTTTCCCTTTGTCCCGGTTTCCGTACAAATTCATCAGCAGGCGTTGAAAACGCCAGATAAAATAGCCGTGATTTCCGCAGGCCGCAAAATGTCCTATGGCGAGCTTGATATGCAATCGAGCCGCGTAGCCAATTTTTTGCTGCAAAAAATCAATCGTTTGGGAAAGAGCAAGGATATTATCATCGGGGTGGCACTGGCACGCTCTGAATATGCTTATGTGGCAGAGCAGGGAATCTTAAAGGCCGGGGCGGCCTTTCTTCCTTTTGTGACTTCCTACCCGGATGAACGCATTAACTTTTGCCTGGCAGATGCCAATGCGCCGCTGCTGATTACTTCAGAGGCTTTGCGGCAGGCAAGGAACTTCAACGGCGATTATGAGGTTATCACCATCGAAGAACTTTTGGCGAGTACGGATGTCTCTTATCCTGAGGCGGTAAACATTGGCCCGGATGATTTGGCCTATGTCATTTATACGTCAGGTTCTACGGGAAAGCCCAAGGGCGTAATGATTGAACAGCATAGTCTGGCCAATTATGTGCAGCGCGATGAGAAGTCCCTGGAAATCATGCACTATGTGCGCGAGGGACGCGTTTCCCTGGCTCTGGCAGCCTTTTCTTTTGACGTGTCAATCGTAGAGGAGTTTGTCCCCCTGACCAATGGCTGTACGGTATGTATTGCCACGGAGGAAGAAATTCATGACCCCTTCCTGCTGGCCAAGCTCATGCAGGAGTCGGGAGTAAACGGCATAACCTGTACGCCGACTTTTCTGCTTAGCATTTTGAACATCCCGGAATGTGCCGAGGCCCTGAAAAATGTCGATTTTTATGATGTTGGTGCCGAGGCATTTCCCGCAGGGCTCTTTACCAAGCTAAGAAGCCTGCGTCAGGATAGTGTAATCATGAATGTCTATGGGCCGACGGAATGCACCATGGGCTGCTCTGCGGCCCTGATGGAAGAAGAAGGTGAAATCGTAGTCGGCGGGCCGATGGTGAATACCAAGTTTTATATCGTTGACCAGCAGGGAGAATTTCTGCCTGTGGGCGAAAAGGGCGAGCTGATTATCTGCGGCGATTGTGTCGGCCGCGGCTATATCAATCTGCCGGACAGGACGGCCAAGGCCTTCTTTACCTGCAACGGCCTGCGGGCCTATCACAGCGGGGATTTGGCCTCATGGACAGAGCAGGGAACCATCCGCATTCATGGACGTATTGACAATCAGATTAAGCTGCGCGGCTTCCGCATTGAACTCGATGAAATTGAGAAAGTCATGGCGGAATTTCCCCAGGTGGATTCCTGCGCCGTAAAGGTTTTGAACCGTTCCGGGAAATCGGATTATCTGGCAGGCTACTTCACGGCAGCTCCCGATACCAATCCACAAATACAGGATATTACCGATTTCATGAAGAACCGTCTCCCCGAGTACATGATTCCGGCCGTCATGCTGCAGGTAGACAGTATGCCGCAGACGGTAAATGGCAAAATCGACCGCAAGCAGCTGCCCTATATTGCACCCGTTCAGAGTACGGAAAATTATGTGGCCCCGCGAAATGAGAGTGAAGCGTATATTTGCAAGACTTTTGCTGAGGTATTGCATCTGGATGAAGGAACCGTCAGCGTGGAGGATGATTTCTTCCAATTGGGCGGCGACTCGCTTTCCAGCATGGTGCTGGTTTCCCATTTGATGGACAAAGGCATTTCCAGTGCAGATGTGTTCTCGCTAAGAACGGTTGAGCGCTTGGCGGCTCTGCTCGATGAACGCAGCAATGCCGAATCACTGGATGCCATAGACGATTACGAGCGCCAGCAGCCGCACAAACTTTCTCCCATGCAGTTGGAGATGGTGGACAATCAGATGATGATGCCGCGGACTACCATGTTCAACAATATGTCCTATTTCTTCCGCTTTTCCCGGAACATCGATTCCCAGAAACTGCAGCAGGCGGTTATTGCGGCCATCCATAATCATCCAGCTCTGGCCATGAAGATTATTTTCGATGATGACAATGACATGGTGCAGGTCTATTCGCCGGAAAGTCTGCCGGAAGTCAAAATCGAATATATGTCGGATTTGGAAATCATCAAATTATCCCACGAGCTGATAAAGCCCTTTAAGGTATTTAATGCGCCGCTGCTAAACGTGCGCATGTTTAAGTCAGACCGCTACACCTATTTGTTCTTCGACGTGCATCATCTGGCCATGGATGGTTCGTCCCTCAGTATCGTTCTGGCAGATATTATGCGGGCATATAATGGAGAAGATTTACCGCGGGATTATTATTGTGCTTATTTGGCCAATGAAGAAAAAATACGCGAGTCCCCTCAATATGAAGAAGATAAGGCGTATTTTCAAACGACCTATGGCGGTTATGATTGGTGCAAGATTCCGGAACCGGACAAAGACGATACCTACCATCTGGAGGCAGAACAGCGCAAAGTCCAGCTTCCCTTTGACGAAGTGGATTTGGCCGAAACCGAGAAGCGACTGCACACATCCCGAAGTGTTATTGCCATCGCCGCGGCGATTCAGGCTTTGCATGAGTTTTCCGGGAAAAAAGATATTATGACCAACTGGATTTTCAATAACCGTTTGGGCAGCTATGCGGCCAATTCCGTAGGCATGCTGATTAAAAATCTTCCCGTTGGCATACATATGGACAAGATAGACAGCACCAGCGCTCTTTTGGCCGAGGTAAAACGGCAGGTGACCGATGGGATTGCCCACTCCAGCTATGATTATTTCGTAGCCAACGACCAGCCTTTCCTGGATGACCCGATGGAGGTTAACTACCAGTTGAACATTAACGCAGATGAACTAGGGGAACTTCGGCCTTTCTATCTGCCCTTGCCCAATCCTTATTCTGCTCCTGGAGCCAGACTGGAACTGGAATTCCTGGAGAATGACAACAATTCCGGCTGCTTTGAATCGGAATTTGAATGGGCGGGAAATCTATTCTCCCGGAAAAAGATACGCGCATTCCAGAATCTTTACATCGAAAAATTCATTAGCATTGTCTTTGGTTAGAGGCACAGGGTTATGAACATCAAGTTATCGGACCATTTTACCTATCAAAAACTATTGCGCTTTGCTGCTCCGACCATAGGTACCGTGATGATTGCCATCACCTATGATGTGATTGACGGCTATTTTGTCTCCAACTATATCGGCAAGACAGCATTTGCCGCGGTTAATCTCATTTATCCGTTTCAACTATTGCTTTCCATTGTGGGCTATATGTTCGGTACGGGTGGCAGTGCGCTGATTGCTTCAAAATTAGGCAACCATGAGCCGGAACGGGCAAACCAGTTCTTTACCATGATAATCAAGACGGCCCTATATTTAGGTATTGCTTTGGCTGTAGTCGGCTTTATCTTCCTGCCTGACATTGCCGTCCTAATTGGCGCTACACCTGATATTATGGTCTATGGCCTGCCCTATGGACGGACATTGTTCCTTTTCCTGCCCGTCATGATTGTCGGCTATGCATTCCAAAGCATATTGATTACGGCAGAAAAACCACAGTTGGGCTTATATTTGTCGCTGGCCAATATGTTCAGCAATCTCATATTCGACTATCTCTTTATTGTGGCCTTTGACTGGGGAATGGTGGGCGCAGCTGCAGCCACGGGAATCGGAGCCTGCCTGAATGGGATTATTCCCTGGGTTTACTTTTCACGCCCCAATTCCAGCAGCCTGCAGTTCCAGCCATATAAACTGGAATTACAGCCGCTGCTAGCGGCATGCAGCAATGGCCTGTCGGAAATGGTCGATGATATGTCCTATTCGTTGATTTTCGTCTTTTACAATATCCAGTTATTGCGTTTTCTCGGCGAGGATGGTGTAGCGGCCTTTGGCGTAGTAATATTCATTGAAGGTATTTTTTCTGCCGTCTTCACCGGATTGGCCTTGGAGGCCAATTCAGTCGTTGGCTATCATTTTGGAGCAAAGAACTTTACAGAACTAAAAAGCCTGTTAAAAAAAGGAATCGTGCTCAATCTGGCATTTGGCTTGCTCATGTTCTTTACAGCCCGCTGGACAGCGTCCTATATTGCAGAACTTTATGTAGGCTATGATACGGCAGTCTGTACACTGGCGGAACATGCCCTGTCTGTCTTTGCTTTCGCCTTCGTCTTTCAGGGCTTTAACATCTATGCCTCGGCTTACTTCACGGGCCTCAATAATGGCAAAATCTCCGGGATTATTGCGCTCATGCGCTCCTTTGTTATTCAGACACTGGCAATATTCGGCCTCCCGCTGTTTATGGGGGCAGAGGGCTTATGGATATCCCAGGCGACAGCGGAATTTCTATCCATCTTTTTGGCAGCAGGCCTGCTGTACAGATACCGCAAAGACTACTGCGGGGACAGTTTGAAATAATATGGTGGTTTTATATGGCAGGAGGTGCTGGCATGAAGAAGGTGCGGATAACTGTTGTGCGGAAAGCATGCTACCCGGATTTGATGAAAAAATATGAAAATCCCATAGAGCATGCCTGTGACATAGAGGAAGGCACTGTGTTCATCGCCAATGGCTGGCAAAGACCGGAGGGATTGTGCGAAAGTGCCTGGGAGACCATGTCGCCATTCGTAATGGGGCTGGCACATGGTGCAGAGAACTTCTACGATGGTTGGATGAAAAATCCTCGGTCAGCTATGATTTCCTGCAATGATGGCTTCCGTCCGGTAAGTTTTCTGCTAGAGGTGGTGGATTAGGATGACGGACCGTGGTTGCGATGGTTATGCATAATGAAACTAAAGGGTACTCACAAGGAGGAGTTTAACAAATGAAAGCAGCAATCGTTTTTGATTCGAGAACACATACGACAGAGAGGGCAGCAGCCCTCATTGCCGAGGGACTAAAATCCGTTAATGGCATTGAGGCACGGTGCTTCCATATCGATGAGGCTGATTTTGAGTATATCCAGCAGTCCCAGCTGGTGATTTTGGGCTCGCCAACGTATATGGCTTCTGTTACGGCTAAGATGAAGAGCTGGCTGGAAAGCAATGCCGGCAAGCTGAAACTGGCAGGCAAGCTTGGTGGCGCTTATGCTACGGAGCAGTATATCCACGGAGGCGCGGAAAATGCCATCCAGGAAATGCTGGTATTCATGATGGTCATGGGAATGATGACCTACTCCGGCGGCTCTGCCTGCGGAAAGCCTGTAATTCATCTAGGGCCGGTGGGGATGAGTCAGGACATTGAACGTTTCAAGGACTTGTTTGTAACCTATGGCCAGCGGATGGGCGAGCAGTTGCTTAAGATACGATAAGACAAGAATATAGAGTGTGAAACACCTCGAACCCTTATGAAATAAGAGGCGAGTTGTTTTTATGTTGTAGGAAGATGGCTTGAATCAGTGGGCAGATAGGCAAAAGGGAATTTGTTAGCTGTTTGATTCGAGGGGGTTGCAGTGACGGAAATAGCCCGTTTGCAAGGTGCTGTTGTTCGAACAGGCAAAATTTGCAGGGTATGCAAATTTTAGTGCTGGCCGATGAAGAGATGAAAAAATAGTAGCATATCGGATAAATTTTGCAGATATCAAATATGCTTATCAGAAAGAGAGAATATCTGTTGGAGGAGGGGAGCAAATGCGCGACGAGCACTTAGAGAAGAACAACCGCAAGAAGAACGCCGAACATCGCAGGCCGTACAGAGGAGCGAAATCCGTTGACTTATGGTGCCGCAACCATGGCAGATGCTCGTGGTGCGAGGAGAACCGCCTTTACAGTCGGATAAAGGGCGAGATGTCGCAGAAGGAGCAGGTTGAGGAGTTCTATGCAGACAAGCAGGATACCCACTCGCCGTGGGTGACGGATAAGGTGCTGCTTGATTTGAAGATGAAGTGAGAATAGGATCATCTGGAGGGAAATCTTGTCTGATGCGTATTTACGTTGATGCTGACGCCTGCCCCGTAGTGAAAGAGACGGAGCAGGTGGCAAAAAAATATGGCATAGAGGTCAATGTCAGCAGCGACAAGCTGAACAGCACCTTACGGGCTATAAGAACTGTCCATCCCTATGAAGAGCCCGTCATAAATGTCATCCCACTTTGTGCGACTAGGGAGGAAGCGTTGATGGAAGAAATGAAAGAAAATCAGGAGCAGCGGCGATTGCTCGGTGCCAAGTATCGCAGGGCTATTCCGCAGAGTGGAGAAGTGTGGTACCACTTCAAGAATAACGAGTATAAGATTGTGGCCTGCCCTGTCATGCACACAGAGTCGCAGGAGATTTACTGCGTGTATCAGGCACTTTATGGCAGCTATGGTATATACTGTCGGCCACTGGATATGTTCATGAGCGAGGTTGACCACGAGAAATACCCGCAGGCAGGGCAGAAATATCGGTTTGAGAAAAAATGACTGTACCATGATGGAGGTGCCAGACAATGAGCAAGATTGATGAACTGGCGAGAATTATGGCCACCAGTTCCAATATGGTATTCTTTGGCGGTGCCGGTATGTCCACCGAGTCAGGCATACCAGACTTTCGCAGTGCTGACGGTATATACAGCCAAAAACTTAACCGAGAGTTCAGCCCGGAAGAGATGGTATCGCACACCTTTCTGTGTGACCACCCACATGATTTTTTTGACTTTTTCTTTGCCAAGATGGTATTCCTTGATGCCAAGCCCAATGCAGGGCATTATGCTTTGGCTGATCTGGAAAGCAAAGGAAAGCTGCTGGCAGTGGTCACGCAAAATATAGATGGTCTTCATCAAAGCGCTGGCAGTGAAAGTGTGTGCGAACTTCATGGCTCAATTATGCACTGGCATTGTATGGACTGCGGCAGGCAATATACACTGGAATATGCCCTGCAAAACCAGCCGGTTCCTGTTTGTAAAAACTGTGGCGGCATCGTGCGGCCAGATGTGGTTTTATATGAAGAAGCACTCAATGAACTGGTAATTGAAGCAGCTGTGCGGGCAATTCGCAAGGCTGATACGCTTATTGTAGGCGGCACTTCGTTGGCTGTGTATCCAGCGGCAGGTCTATTGGATTATTTTCGGGGCGATAATCTGGTGATTATCAATAAAACTGCTACCAAGGCAGATATGAGTGCTAATCTGGTCATTCGGGAACCAATAGGCAAGGTGCTGAGTGCAGCCGTTAGGAAAGGAGGTGCGGTATGACCGTAATCAGAACTGAGTTAGGAGACATTACAGCAAAGCATTATGCCGATGCCATTGTCAATGCCGCCAATGAGAGCCTGCTTGGCGGCGGTGGCGTAGATGGAGCAATACATCGAGCCGCTGGGCCGGAACTTTTAGCAGAGTGCCGAACGCTTGGAGGCTGCAAGACTGGACAGGCGAAAATTACTAAAGCGTATAAGCTGCCTTGCGATTATATCATCCATACTGTGGGGCCGGTATGGCATGGCGGAAAACACGGTGAAGCAGAACTACTGGCTGACTGCTATCGTCACTCACTGGAGATTGCCATAGAGAGAGGTATCCGCAGCGTGGCTTTTCCATCAATCTCAACAGGCGTGTATTCCTATCCCGTGCAACAGGCAGCGGAGATTGCCATTGGGACAGTCAGAGAAATAGTAAAGAAGCACCCAGCAGTGTTTGACGAAATCCTGTGGGTATTGTTCGATGAGCGGACAAAGCTGGTGTATGATGGAGCATTGCAGAAATGCTGATCTCAAAACAAATTTATGACAGACTCATAACCGCCTATGGCCAGCCGGATTGGTGGCACGGGCAAAGTCCCGTGCCAATTTTCTTGTCTTAACTTCTTATTTTATGGTAAAATGATTGTTATGTGATTAACAAGATTAATGGACAAAATCATAGCCGAATTGATACAAGAATATAGCGTGTGAAACACCTCGAACCCCTATGAAATAAGGGGCTTCGAGGTGTTTTTTGTGTTGTGGTGGAGTGGCCTGAAACAGATGGCAGGGAGGCAGGGGGATTTTTCGGCGTTTTTGTTTCAAAGGGGTTGCAGGGCTGAAGGTAAGCCGTTTGTAAGGTGTAGTGTCCCGTTTGCAGGGTGTAAAATGGGCGACGGCATAGAGGCGAGAGCCTGTTAGGACTTTATGAAGCTAAAGGTTTCATTTTTACGATGTCAAGGTCAAAGCTCCCCGTATACAATACTTCGAACAGCGGAAGGGTAAAACCTACAAATACTCAATTAAAAAGCCCTTCGACTATAAAAGTACACCAAGCGGTTATGTCGTGAACCAAAAGGAAACGGAGGCCGTCAAGAAGAGCGGGCCAAGATTGTGCGACTAATCTTTGGCTTGTTTCTCGAGGGGCTGACACCCTATGCCATTGCCAAGGAACTGACAAGACGAGGAATCTTGACGGTCACGGGACAGAGCAAATGGAATCAAGCTACTATCAACAGTATCTTAAGAAATGAGAAGTACGCCGGGATGGCACGAATCCAGAAAACCTTCACGCCGGACTTCCTTACCAAGAAAGCCGTGAAGAACAACGGGCAGGTTCCCAGCTACCTTGTGGAGCAAAGCCACCCTGCCATCATAGAACCTGCCACTTTCGAGATGGTGCAGACCGAGATTGCAAGGCGTAAGCAGGACGGCAGGAGATACAGCGGCGTGAGCATTTTCGCCAGCAAGATAAAATGCGGGGAGTGCGGTGGCTGGTTTGGAGCCAAAGTCTGGCACAGCAACGATAAATACCGCAGGGTTATCTATCGCTGTAACCACAAATACGGTGGCAAGAAATGCCAAACACCCCATGTGACCGAGGAGGAGATCAAAACGGCCTTCGTCACGGCCTTCAACAAGCTGGTGACGGAGCGGGAGGAGATTGTTGCAAATGCCGAGGTGGTCAGGCAGACGCTCTGCGACACTTCGGAGTTGGAGAAGGAAAAAGCCGTCTTGGGGCAGGAACTGGCGGTGCTGGTGGAGATGACGGAAAAAGCTGTCATGCAGAACGCCCGTATTGCCCAAGACCAAGGGGAGTATCAGCGGAACTACAATGGACTGGTGGCGAGGTACGATACCGTCAAGGCACGGTTTGATGAGGTGACGGAGGCCATTTCAACCAAGGAATCCCAAGCCGAGCGGCTGGCGATGTTCGAGCGGACGCTCAAAGACCATGCCGAGTCTGTGGCGGAGTTTGACAGTCAGCTTTGGGCGAGCATGGTGGAGTGTGTCACGGTTGGCGTGGACAAGGGGCTGACGGTGACGTTCCGGGATGGGACGGAGATAAATTACACATTTTAAATAATATCTTGACACTCACCAGTATATCTTTTATAATTGAACATGTTCAAGAGGTGATATTGATTTATGGGCACGGTAAAGAGTGAAGGTAATCATATACAGGAAATTCGCATAAAAATCCTCAACAGTGCTAAGGAGCTTTTGGCCGAGGAGGGTTACCGCAAAACAACAATTCGCAAAATCGTGGAACGCTCCGGCGTACTGACCGGTAGCATTTATTACCTTTTCAAGAATAAAGAGGAAATTTTTAAGTCTATGTTGCTGGAACTTACCAAGGATTGCCAGCGTGCAATAAAAAGCCGTTGTGGGAGTGAATCGCCTCTTTTTCAGTATGCGGCGGTGTGCGAAGTGGAACTTAGGGTTTTGGCAGAATATCCCATTATTCGCGACACATATCGCGATGGATATTGCTCCGGGCTTATTTTTGAAGGCATGGTGGAGCAATTTGTGAATTTGGCCAGGGATTTGTTCCAAGGAACAGTACACGAAT
This sequence comes from Selenomonas ruminantium AC2024, assembly GCF_000687995.1. Taxonomy (NCBI): domain Bacteria; kingdom Bacillati; phylum Bacillota; class Negativicutes; order Selenomonadales; family Selenomonadaceae; genus Pseudoselenomonas; species Pseudoselenomonas ruminantium. Next base: position 1,875,538 of record NZ_JIAC01000001.1, on the reverse strand, counting down.
GTTCAGATGAAGATTATTATGCCAATACCCTCTTAATAAAGGGCGGTATGTACGCCTGTCTGACTGAGTTATATTTTAAGCAAAAAATTCGGTTTGCCAATTCTCGTAAGCACCTTCAGCAAATGGCGCTAATCCTTTTTGGAGCAAGTGAGGCAGAGACGGCTGACATTTTGCAGCACATTGACGAAAAGGAATCCCTATGGCTTGACATTGGCAACGATTTGGTAAAGCAACCATTCCGATAATGGCAATGGTGTGTTTTTTTGCAATTTATTTGAACATGTTCAACTATTAAGGAGGGAATAAGATCATGCGAAAAGTGGCAATAGCATTTGCGCTTTTATCAGTAACACTCCTGCTATGGGGGTGCGGAAATAAATCGGCACAGGAAGAATTGTCGGTAACTTGGGGACGAGCAGATGCCAAAGAAATCAACATCAACTCCAAAATTTCAGGGCGTGTGGTGAAGCTGCTTGTTAAAGAAGGAGAGAAAGTAGAACAAGGACAGCTTCTTGCTTATATTGACAAGCGCAGTCTATTGGCGCAAAAAGCTCAACTGGAGGCTGACATAAAAGCCATACAAGAGCAACAAATTCAGGCCGCCGCCACCACAGCCATGCAGTCCGGCACAACCAATGCAGCGTTAAATCAGGCTCAATCGGCGGAAAACAGCGCACTTTCCGATCTCAATATGGCAAAGGCAGATTATGTGCGGTATGAAGAATTGGCAAGCACAGGTGCCGTATCCGTGCAAGCTTTTGAACAACAACGCAACCGTTGTCAAGTGGCAGAGGCCGCTTACGCCAAGGCACAAGCAACTACTTCGCAGGCTATAGCCGCTCTTATGCAAAACGATGTAAATGCCGCCAACGAAGCAGTGCTTGTCAAGCGTTTGGAGCAAGCTGTGGCCGCCCTTGACGAACTTATGGTATCACTTGATGAAACAGAGATAAAAGCACCATTTGCGGGAATCGTAACGGCAAAATATGTGGAGGAAGGTTCCATGATTTCTCAAGGTACGCCTTTGTTTGCGCTCCAGGATCCCTTGGATAATTGGGTGAATTTCAAGATCCCGGAAACGGAACTCGGTCATTTTCACTTGCACCAGACCGTGGAACTTTTGGGACGCGATGAAAAGACCCGGCTTTCCGGTGAAGTTGTAGATATAAGTAGCAAATCTGAATTTGCAACCCAGCGTGCCACCAGTGAACGGGGAGATTCTACTGATATTATCAGCTTTAATGTAAAAATACAGGTTGACAGTGAAAACCTGCATCCCGGCATGAGGTTTCGACTGTTGGAGAATAGTTTATGAAAATCTGCCTTCTTTTTCGCGAGGAGATAAAATATCTTTTGGGGGGTAAAGTCCCACCGGTGGTAATACTGATAACCCTTCCCGTAATTTTTACCGCTTTGTTTGGTATCATATATGAAGAAAATGTGGTAAACCATATTCCTCTTGCCATATATGATCAGGACCAAACCAGCCTTAGCCGCAAACTTGTGCAAATGTACGAGGATGCCGAACGGTTCCGGGCGGTTTCCTATGTGTCCGATGATGAGGAAATGGAAAAGGAAATCCGGACGGGGAATGTAAAAGCCGCTCTTATAATACCGGCGGATTTTTCCAAAAATATTCAATCGGGACAGGGAACAAACATATTGCTGACGGTTAATTCTGCTAACAATATGTTTGGCAACGCTGCCCTTTCCGCAGCGCAGGAAATCAACCGCAGTTTCACGGTTGCAATTTCGGAAAAGTTGCTGGAAGGAACCGGTTTGTTGCCTGCCGAGGCCGTAAGCACAGCGTATTCCATTCGTTTGGGTGTGCGTATTTTGGGCAATCCGGCCAACGGTTACTCCCCATTTATGCTGTCCGGCCTTTTGCTTAACGGGCTGCAAATCGGCATCATGATAGTGCTTTCGCCTTATCTTTACGATGAATTGCAACGGCGTAAAAAAAGACATGGCATAGGTGAATGGCTGTTGCCTCTCGTTCGGGCTGTACCTTACGGTTTGTTTGCGTTCATCGGATATTGTCTCGCTCTTTGCATGGCCGTTAATATTTTTTCGTTACCCATGCGGGGAAGCTGGACGGAGGCAATGCTTTTGGGGATATGTTTCATAATTTTTGTGATGGGGGCAATCTCTTTGTTTTCAATTTGCGCCCCCATTCGCATAATGACATTGCAAGCTCCAATGCTCTATATCATGCCGGGACTTTTGTACAGCGGCCTTTCCTGGCCGATTTTTGATATGAGTGAGTACGCGACGGCCTTTGCTTTTCTGCTTCCCATGACCTATGCGGGAGATACCTTGCGTGACATTTTGCTCATGTCCTATGCTCCCTCGCTTCTTGAAAATTGCGTCCGTATGGTAATTGGCGGGCTTTTGGCGGCTTTCTTGTCAATTTGTATCTTCTGGCTGCGCTCTCGCGACGACCAAGGATGGTTTAGTGCGGGCACAGGAGCGTGATGCGACTGTTTGCACCTGCCAAACAAGCGACGGTTGATGTATCGAAAACAGAAATAAAGGAGGCGTAGTGGCGTGGGTTTCAAAAGTATGTTACAGCAGGAATGGCGAGATGCTTTAAAAGATCCCCGCCGTTTTATATTTCTCTTTGGCGCGGCATTTGCTTATCTTATTGTGTTCGGCATGCTGTACTTGCCAAACATCGTACGAGAAATCCCAACTGTCATTTACGATGTCGATCAAAGTGCATTAAGTCGTAAAATTGTCCGAAACATTGAGGACAGCGACAGCTTTTTGGTTGCGGGTTATTCTCAAAATGAAGAGGATATGCATAAAAGTTTACGAAATAAAGAGGCTTTTGTTGCCATAGAGATACCGGTGGATTTTTCCCGGGACTTGGCTCAAAGCGGCTCGGCAAATATTTTATACATGGCAAACGGCTCCAATATAATCATGACCAATGTCACATCCTCGGCTTTGCAAAACATTTTGGAAGAATCTTCTAATGCCTTGGGGGCAGAACGAGCCGCTATGGTCACGGGAATTGACGAAAATATTATAAAAAAACGCATTGCCACCGTAGAATCCCGCTTTCGTATTTTGGGCAATCCAACCCAGGGGTATTTGTATTTTTTCCTTATCGGACTCGCCATGGCAGCTTTTCAGCAAGGCATTCTCTTTGCCATGGGAGCGTCGCTATTTCAGGAAAAAATCTTGACTTTCAAAAAAATTGTGGCAAAAACCATGTTTTATCAGTTTTTTGCCATGCTCTCATTCTTGCTTATTATCGCTCTTATATATTACGGTTTAGGCATTGAGTTGAAGGGAGATTTTTTATTGTTGCTTACTTTGGGCATAGCTTATACTTTCAGCGTTCTTGGCTTATGTTGTCTGTTCTCCGTTTTTTTTGCGGAGGAAATGCAGTTTGTCCGTTTTCTTATTATGTACCCTGTACCTGCCTTTATTCTTTCCGGCTATACCTGGCCGCAAGAATCAATGGGTGAGGGAATGGCTTTTTTGGCAAAGTTTTTTCCCCTTTCGTATCTTTCAAACAATGTCAGAGACATTTTTTTAATGGGTAATGCCTTTCATTTGATAAACGATATTGTTATGCTGGTTATTTTGGGCGCAGCCTGTTTTGTATTGAGACTGATAGTGGGAAAATACTCTTCAAAACTATTAAATTGATGTTGATTATACGATAAAGAGAAATTATTATGTTATCATAGAGGTTTTGGCTTTACTGTCGGACAGTTGGAAAAATAAGGAGAAAAAATTTTTATGAAAATTAAGCAGATTCGCAATGCAACCCTTCGTCTGGAATACGGTGGCAAAACTTTTTTGATTGATCCGTGATTGATTGGAACAGAAGCTCGTTTCCGTTTTGTTGATATCCCCGGAATGCCCTTTCATACGCCTGATCCCGTCAAGGAGAGAATTCCGATGCCTCTTTTTGACTTGCCGGAGCCTATGACGTCTGTGCTTAGCGGTGTAGAATATTACATAGTTACCCACATTCATCCCGATCACATAGACATAGCTCTCAATGGAGATGTGGGAATTTTTCTTGATAAATCCGTGCCGATTTTAGCGCAAAACGAACAAGAGAGGGCAGTATTCGGTAAATCAGGCTTTAAACAAGTTAAGACATTAATGGAGGAAGCACTTGATATAGACGGTGTAAAAATAACAAAGACACCGGCTTTGCACGGCACAGTTGTTCCTTGCGGCGATGCCTGTGGCCTTATATTTGAGCATCCGAGTGAAAAGATTTTGTATTTGGCGGGGGATACCATTTGGTATGATGGTGTGAAGAAAACATTGTCTGCTTATCGACCGGAGGTAATAATCCTGAACGCCTGCGCTGTCGAAACAGTGGAGAACGGGCGGCTCATTATGAATGACGAAGATGTATCTTGGGTGGCAAAAGCAGCGCCTGATGCCAAATTGGTCATTTCCCATATGGACAATGTTGCTCATGCCACAATCACTCGCCATTCTATGCGAGGGCTTTTGGCGAGACGAGGCATCAATGATTATTTTATGCCTGAAGATGGTGAAACTATAGTTCTTTGAACAAATTGTTAAATAGGGGTGCAAAATCCCAACCGAGGGGCTGTTGCACGTAATGTGACGTGCAGCAGTCCTTTTTCATGTACAAAAAGATAATCCCGGGGCTTGAATGCCTCGGGATTAGGTGTAGAATTTAGATATGCAAAAACCAAATTCACAAAGAGATTATACGTCTTTTGAAGGAGGTTATCAAGTATTTCTTCCTTTTAATCTTGAATTTCAGATTGACAAAGATGACCCCGTCCGCCTGCTTCGCCATTGTATTGGGGGTATGGATATTACGGCACTGGAAAAGACCTATCAGCGGATAGATCGAAATTTGGCGTCGCCAAGGCAGATGTTGGCCATCATTGTCTATGCCGGGATGAATCATATTTTCAGTTCCCGCAGAATAGAACTTGCCTGCAGGCGGGATATCAATTTCATGTACCTGCTGGAGGGCAAGCCTGTGCCTGACCATACAACCATCGCCCGGTTCCGTTCCAAACATTTGGCTTCCTGCATTAAGGAACTGTTTGCCCAGATGGACTTCATGCTGGAAGATATGGGAGCTATTTCCCTACAGGATATTTTCATCGATGGAACAAAAATCGAATCCGTTGCCAACAAATACAAGTTTGTTTGGAAAAAGTCTGTCCAAAAGAATCAAGCCAAGCTTATGGAAAAGCTGCCAGACTTCGTGGACAAAGTCAAGGAAGATTTTTCGGTTTCCCTCTCACATGGCAAAGATATCCACCTGCACCATCTAAAGAAGCTGCGCCGCAAATTGAAAGTCAGGCAGAAGGAGCAGGGAATCCAGTTTGTCCATGGAATTGGGAAACGCAAAACTAGCCTGCAGAAAACCATGGAACAGCTGGACGAGTTCATCGCCCGGCTAAAAAAATACAACAAATACCTGCATATCATGGGGAATCGCAACAGTTTTGCCAAGACAGATACAGATGCCACCTTCATGCGGATGAAGGAGGATGCCATGAAAAACGGCCAGCTAAAACCTGCCTACAACATCCAGTATGGCACAGATTCCGAATTCGTTACCTGGGCTACGGTTGGTCCGCAGCCAACGGACACGACGACCCTGATTCCATTTTTACAGGAACTGGAACGCTATACGAACAAACGTTACCGCAATGTAGTAGCAGATTCTGGTTATGAGAGCGAAGAGAACTATCTTTATCTCGAAACCAATCAGCAGAGTTCTTTTATCAAGCCAAGCAACTACGAGAAGAGCAAGACTCGAAAATGGAAACAGGACATTGGCCGCAGGGAAAACATGACCTATCTGGCCGATGAGGATGCCTATCTGTGTGCCCAAGGCAGGAAATTGACCGTAACCAAGGAATTTATCCGGAAAAGTAAAACAGGATTCCATAGCCAGATAACCCACTACAGCTGCGAGAATTGCAAAGACTGTCCGGTAAAAAGTCAATGTATACACGGAAATCACTGCAAGACTCCGCTGGAAGAGCGAACCAAGAATATAGAAGTATCCAAACGGTTTCAGCGCCAGCGGCAGGAAGCTCTGGAACGGATAACCTCACCGGAAGGCATCCAGTTGCGGGTAAATCGTAGCATCCAGGCCGAAGGAGCCTTTGCCATGGTAAAAGCGGATATGACCTTCCGTCGATTTTTAACCCGTGGCAATAAAAATGTCCTTGTGGAAACGATGCTGTTGGCTATGGCTTATAACATTCAAAAGCTGCACTGCAAAATACAGGCAGAAAAGCTGAATCGGCACCGAATCCCTGTGGATAACGCTGCTTAAAAAATCAAAGAGCGCAAGAAACAAAGACGATTTTCAGACCGTCTAGTGTCTTGCGCTCAAAATTCCTGTATTTTGCTCTTAATTTTAAGATATCGTCAAGTTGAAAAGCTAATGGGGCTGTGCATAAGTAATGTCTCGCTCATGCAACAGCCCCTTTTACTATGCCGAGAGCCCTTGTCCCGTGCGGCTTCACGGGCTATACTCGCTTAACGATAGGCAGGGGGGTGCAAGGGGGTTCATCGTTAATAGAGTATAGGGGGTGCATCGTTATTTTGTATCATTTTGATTGGTAAAGGGGATGTTGCACCCTCCGAATTAATACAATTTAGCGATAGGTCAACAGGCTTGAAACCGCTTGGTATATGGGCTTTCGGACGATGGCTGTCTTTGGGCGGCCTTTTGTTTTGCCCGGAAATCGGAGGTAGCAGAGCGGCGGGGGGCATACTCTATTAACGATGCATACCCGTTTAACGATTGCTGGGGCTATCGTTAAGCGAGTAGGGGCAATCGTTAAAAGGGTGTAACAGCCGCTTGGGGACTTTATGTATATGGCGATTTGTGGTATAATTCAGGCAAGAGGAAGGAGCCACCATCAATGACACAAAGCCAACCACCAGCAGAAGAACTGCTTGGTTTCAATAATCCGCAGTATGACCTTGCCGCCAAGAATGTCTTGTCGGAGCGGTCTGTAGCAGCATATATACTTAAGGGAACCGTGCCGGAGTTCAAGAACGTAAGCATCAAGGATATTGCTGAAAAATGCATCGAGGGCGATATTCAGGTCAGCAAGGTGCCAGTAAACCCTGGCAAGACGAATGCGGCGAAAAGACCGAAGAAGATAAAGGGGCTCCGCAATGAAGCAGGGGATGTAACAGAGGGCTGGATTACCTTCGATATCATCTTCCATGCACTTACCCCGGACAGCGGGGAGCGCATACGCCTTATAATCAACATAGAGGCTCAGAAGACCTTCTCGGAATCTACGCTGAAGTATATCCTTACGAAGAGAGCCGTCTTTTATGCCAGCAGGCTGATATCGTCGCAGAAGGAAACAGAATTCAGCGGCTCGGACTACAGCGAGGTCAAGAAGGTATATACCATCTGGATATGCATGGAATCTCCTACAGATAGGAGTGTCATCAACCACTACCGCTTGATGGAACGTCATCTGGTTGGCAAATACAAGGAGCCGCAGGAGAATTATGATCTGATTAACATTGTGATGGTTTATCTGGCACCGGGGCCGGTGAGGAACAAGACGCTTGCCATGTTGCAGGTAATATTCCAGGAGACAGATAAGACGGCTGAAGAAAAAAGTGAAATCCTCAGGAAGAAGTTTGATATCGAGGTTACCGCCGAGATGGAGGAGGAGTTGAGAACGATGTGCAATTTGAGTGAAGGCATCTATGAGCGTGGCATGGCACAGGGAGCCGAAGCAAAGACAATAGAGGTAATAATGAATCTTTGGAATAAGGGTATGGATGTTGAGTTCATCAAGGATGTTACAAAATGGACAGAAGAAAAGATTATGAAGGTAATCAAAAAGGATAAGAACTGATGACAGATGGCGCATGGTGCTATGCCATGCGTTTTTTTATGGGAGCTGGAAGTAAGATTGTGGAGTCTATATCCGAGGCCGTCCCATATTCTGTGTAAATTCCCTGAAGTAATTTTTGATATAACATAATCTTTGCATTAATAAGCCCCATGACTCGAAAGGTCATGGGGCCTTTTAATGCTTATGGTCCTAAGAGATAAGTTCTTATTTTTGCCGTTTTTTCTTAAATAGGCTGGAAAATTGTTGATGAGATTGTTTGCCTCTTTTTATCAATGATTGCCGATATGCTTTCATTTGTTCGTATTCTTTTCTCAAAGGGGAACTATCGCTTAAAAGATCCTCACAGATATCTGGATAACTGGATATCTCCACATATTCTTTTGCCACTTCTTTCTCGTTGGTAAAATCAAAATCGGTATAATAATCATCGTTGAAATTTGGTGATTCTATAACATCATCCGTATTGAAACTAAAAGAGTGGCCAACTACGTCAGGATAACCAAACTTTTCTATGTACCCTGGTGGTAAGGAATCATCAGTACACATTTCTATTTCATCGGGATCATTTTCATAGGCTTTGCCATTTATAAATTCTAATCGCGGTTTGTCCCAATTACAAAGGTAATACACATAAGAAGCATCTACGAATTCGTTCTTGAAATCGAAATCATACTCAGCAGGTTCTATTTCGAGTATATGGCGTGCTATGAATTCGTAGATATAAGAATTTGATGTGTTGGTATGGACTTCGTCAACTTCACCTTCTTCGTAATAGATAGTTGGGTACATTTTATTAAGAAAGTATGGAAAACCATTATTTTTCTCGCACTCGTTTATTAGTTTTTCCAGGAATGGTAATAAGATAAATTGTTCTACCTTCTTAGGAATCATGTCGTATAACATAGAAAAAGTGCTGTCGCTACCTTTGCCACGAGTTTCAAAAAATTTTGCTACGGTTTTTAAGTCTTCATCCGTCTGCTGGGAGAAGAACAAGGCACAGAAATACTCTTGGAATGAGCGATGTGTAAAATGGTATTTTAGACTCTCATTATACATTAGGCAGAGATTCACAGTCATATCGTAGATGAAGTTTTCAGCAGATGGTTTGTAAAGATTTCTAGTTTCGTTAGTCCGCACAAACGCACGGGATGGTTGCAACAAGTTATCGTCTATCTGAGAATAATAGTCGCGCAATTCCTCTTCTGTAAAGTCTATTTTCTCATCAATATATGTTATGCCACAAAACGCTGTCAAACAATTTTCGAATTCCTCAGCCGTTAAACCCGTGTGAAAGGTTCGCTTGAACGCCCCTTTGGTTGCATCATGTTTCTGTGCAAGGGCAACATAGGCATCGTGATAGAAGATATGCATCTTGTCTGGTATTTCTGCAAATTGTTCAAATGTCATCAACATAATTGTCAACAGTAAAGGATTTTCCACAAAACTTCTATGCGTCTTATAGAGCGTTGTATCTAGTAATAATGAAAACTGTCTCTTAATGTCCGGTTCGTCTGGCCGGAAATCCAGCTTTTGAATTAATTCTAGTGATTGCACCTTTGAGAACGGTTGTAAATGTAATTCATAAAACTTGCTTAAACTTATAAACTGCTTATAAGGACGTGATGAAATGATAAAAATGTTTTCGGGGAACTTATCTGTGATTTTTTCTAGTTCCAACTGGAAAAGTTGCTCTGCCTCAGAACTTATTTCGTCCATACCGTCAAACAACAGGATAAATTTTCCTTCTTGCAAAGCAGTCTGGAAATCATCTTTCAGATTTATATTCATATACTCATCAGGGATTCGTGCTGTGAAACAATCATAGGCAAAGCCGAGTAATGAGTTTTCATCGAAATCTTTAAGGGGCAGGAATATAGGTATGCGATCGCCTGGTTCATAATTTAGAACTGAGCTCAACAGCAAATGGCGCATCAGCATTGATTTTCCAAGTCCGCCTGTGCCAGAGATGAGTATAAAATTGGATATACGATTAAAGGCACTTATAGAGGCTTCTATCGTCTTATAAGTGTAATTGCGACTGCGCTGGTAGATGGTGTTACAAACGTAGAAGTCGTAAAATTCTCGTTCTGCGTCCGTGTATAGTAAGGTTTTCATCTTGCCATACTTGTCGTGAGCTTTGCGTAGATACACATTTATTATGCTCTCAGAAATGATTTCATTGGAGGGAAGAGTAGGCTGCTCCTCCTTTTTTGTTGTCAAGCGTATCGTATTGACTCCTCTGGTGAAAAAAGATATATCATGTTCAGGGAATCTGCCTATATCACTATTGAAATGACGACGCTGTCCATTAGCTGGGGCGGTATACCAGTCTGTAATTGTGGTAGCTCCCTGTTTGTTACTATCCCACCGTTTCGTAATTATGAAGTGCCAAAGGCCTAATAGTAAATTTTCCAACGTTAAGCTCTGCGAATCGCAGAGCTCTTTTTTTGTCTTCGTACGATTGCCGCTATCAATGATGAATACTTGGCTGTGCTTTATTTTTGGGTCAAAATAAAGCAAATCTATGAGGGCATCTCCTAGCCACTGGGCAGAATGATTCAAATCGATATATTCATTTGCGAATAGAGACATTTTTTCAATTAAAGCATCGTAGTGCTCCCTTACAGCATTATCAAAACCGTCTCTTAATTGTCGATTATTGAATTTTAGATACTTCGTGTAGCCTTTCTTACAATATTTGTAATCTGACACATTGCCTTTAAATGATTCAGCGGTACTTTTTGGAGGGGCCTGATAGTTGGCGTCCATAATGTTAAGTAAGCCCTTCATCATAGCGGGCTCAGATTTATCAGTTGATTTTGCCTGTACGAGAAGGCTAAAAAAAGTGCCTCCGCAGAGATAATAGTCATATTCGTGGTCCATATTTTACCTCATAACAACTTTAACAAGTTTAATTGATATAACATTTTACCATTAACAATTGTAACTTTATTGTTTTAAACATAAAGCAGGGAGTAACCCTCCCTAATGTTAACATTCTACATCTGCATTGTAAATACTGCTTGTGGATGTGTATCTATCGCCCATAAGGCTGCAGCCGGGCAAGGGACACCTAACAAAATATACTCGTCACCTCGTGGCAGAAGAGCATATTTTGTAGGGCGTGCCTTACCTTGTTGCGGCCTTTTTGCGGCTCGGTATGTGCTCGTTTTCCCTTGCCCGGTTTCAGCCTCCGGCAAGGAGGAACAGCATCATGGATATGGTTCGCATTTATGTCAGCAACAAAATCGTTACGGTGGAGAAAAAGCAGTTCAAGCGGTGGCAGCGTAAGTATAAGAAGTTCTACTACATCAAGGAGAGCGGCTTGTATGTACCAGTATCGGAAGATTTATACAAGGAAATCATGCGCCCTCAGTGGAGTGCTGTGAAGGCTGAACAGCGTGGGCTGGAATGTATCTATAAGGGGACTTCTAAGTGCGATGGTTACTGCGGGAGCTGCACTCATCCCGTATATCGGCAGTATTCGCTGAATCGTATGGAAGAAAATGGCTCTAAGGAAGTACCGGTTCATAAGGATGTAGCGGAAGCCTTCCTTAAAAGAGTGGCTGTAGAGGAACTGCATGAAGCTATAGACCAGCTGGATAAGGAAGATTATGACCTCCTGGGTGTACTGATTGGTGATGAGACAGAGCGGGAGGCTGCTGCCAGAATGGGGCGGTCCAAGACTGCTGTGCATAAGCGTAAAGTTCGGATTATAGAATTTTTGAAAAATATTTTGCTGGCAGGGTGACCAAAGGGGCTGAAAATGTCCTCTTAATGGTGAAGGGGGAATGTGAAATGCATAGTAGCAAGTATGCTGCGGCAATTCTTTTGGTTATCAGCCTGATAGCCAGGAACGCCGCACGGAAAATTCTGAGGAGGTATCGCAAATGATGAAGGAAGACGAAATGCAGACTTTGGCCAGTGTGGTAGACAGCATGCACAAACTGGCAGAGGGGCTGGAAACGCTGGCGATTTATCTGTTGCGCGATGCTGGCGAACAGCAGGCAATATCGGATTCAAAGGCGACAAAAGAGCCTGAGCCTGATCCTGCTCCGCCCGAGGTGACGCTGGAAGAAGTCCGAGCAGTTTTGGCCGAGAAAAGCAGTGCTGGGCATACAGACGAGGTGCGTAAGCTCCTGCAGGATTTTGGTGCTGCAAAACTTTCAGCAGTAGATCCCAAGGATTATGCAGCCCTCAAGGCCAAAGCGGAGGTGCTTTGAGATGGCGGCTAGAGCACATGCGAAATTGTCTCCTTCTGGGGCAGACAGGTGGCTTATCCATTGTACTCCGTCAGCAAACCTTGAGGCACAGTTCCCCAGTTCTGCTGGGGAGGCTGCAGCAGAAGGCACAGCGGCTCATGCTTTGTGTGAGCATAAGCTGAAAAGGGCATTAAAACGCCGGAGCCGCCGTCCTCATTCAGATTTTGACTCCGATGAGATGGAGGCCTGCGCCGATGGTTATGCGGCCTTTGTGCTGGAGCAGATGCAGGAAATTCCCAATGCTATGGTGTGCATCGAGCAGCGGCTGGATTTGCAGGAATTCGTGCCGGAGGCGTTTGGTACGGCAGATTGCCTTATTGTAGGTGATGGCTTTCTCCACGTCATTGACTTCAAATATGGTCTTGGGGTGCTGGTGGATGCTGAGCAGAATCCACAGATGATGCTTTATGCGCTGGGAGCACTGACCATGTTTGGCAGTCTCTACGATGTGGCTGAAATTAGAATGTCCATCTACCAGCCACGCCGTGAGAACGTATCCACTTGGTCTATCTCTGCCGATGAAATTATGGCCTGGGCCGAGAAAACGGTAAAGCCCAGAGCACAGCTGGCATTTAAGGGTGAAGGCGATTTTGTGGCAGGTGCCTGGTGCCAGTTCTGCCGGGCGTCTCCCCGTTGCAGGGCAAGAGCCGAAGCCCAGCTTACTGTGGCGCAGGATGAGTTTCGCCTGCCACCACTATTAACAGATGAGGAGATAGCAGACCTGCTGCCTCGACTGCCGGAACTGGCCAAGTGGGCGAATGCGATTTCTGCTTATGCCTTAGAGTCGGCAGTCAACCATGGCAAGAAATGGTCGGGCTATAAACTTGTGGCAGGTCGTTCCGTCAGAAAATATGCTGATGAGGAAAAGGTGGCTGAAGCCGCTAAATCTGCTGGCTTCAAGGACATCTTCGAGCACAAACTCATCACCCTTACCTGTATGGAAAAGCTGATGGGCAAGGCAACATTCAACGAGGTCTTAGGCGGTTTGATTATAAAACCGCAAGGCAAGCCGACACTTGTGCCAGAGAGCGACAAGCGTCCGGCGATAGATATAGGTTCAGAGTTTACGAATTTGGAGGAAAAAGAAAATGGCTAACAATCTTAAGACAAAAGTAATCACCGGTATCGTTCGTCTCAGCTATGAGCATGTGTGGGAGCCTGCCAGTATCAATGGCGGGGAGCCGAAGTATTCTGCATCGCTTATTATCCCTAAGAGCGACAAGAAGACCGTAAAAGCTATTGAGGAGGCCGTTGAGGCTGCTATCACCGAAGGCATTGGCAAGTTTGGCGGCAAGAAGCCAAACAAAGCTGCACTGAAACTGCCTCTCCGTGATGGGGATACGGAGCGCGAGGATGAGGCATATAAGGATGCCTTCTTCATCAATGCCAATAGCAAAACGGCTCCACAGATTGTCGACCGTGCCGTGCGTCCTATTCTGGATAGGAACGAGGTTTATAGCGGCTGCTATGTTCGTGCCTCGATTTCCCTTTATGCATTTAACAGCAACGGCAACAAGGGCGTTGCCTGTGGGCTGAATAATCTGCAGAAGGTTAAGGATGGTGAGCCTTTGGGCGGGCGTACCAGTGCCACGGATGATTTCACCGCTTTGGACGGTGCAGATGAGGACTTCCTGTCCTAAAAGTAATTAAGTTTTGCAGGGCGGCGGCTTTAGGGTCGCTGCCTTTTGCATAGGAGGCACAAAATGGTTTTAAGCATAGATATTGAAACATTTAGCAGCGTGGATTTATCAAAATCCGGGGTGTATAAATACATCGCAAGCTCGGATTTTGAAATCCTGCTCTTTGGCTATTCGGTTGATGGCGGTGCTGTTCATGTGGTGGACTTCACCCAGGGCGAGGAACTGCCGCAGGAAATCCTGTCGGTGCTGTTGGATGATAAGATACCAAAGTGGGCATTTAATTGTACCTTTGAGCGTACCTGTATTGCCAGGTTCCTGCAGGATAAGGGCTTGCTGGCAGAGGGGAAGTTTCTAAACCCGGCATCGTGGTATTGTTCTATGGTGTGGTCTGCCTATATGGGACTGCCGCTGTCGCTGAAGTCAGTAGGTGCGGTGCTGGGCTTAGAGCAGCAGAAGATGGCTGAAGGACAGGAACTTATCCGCTATTTCTGCTGTCCCTGCAAGCCAACTAAGACCAATGGTGGCCGAAAACGTAACCTGCCCACTGATGCCCCGGACAAGTGGGATTTGTTCAAGAAGTATAATCGCCGTGATGTGGAGGTGGAGCTTGCCATCAAGGCACGGCTGGCGAAATTTCCTGTACCTGAGCAGGTGTGGCATGAATACCACCAGGATCAGGAAATCAATGACTGTGGCATTCTGGTAGATATGCCTTTGGTGCGAAATGCCATAGCAATCAGTCAGAAGTGTACGAAGGAGAATCTGCAAAGGGCACAGGCCATCACAGGATTGGAAAATCCAAACTCTCCAATCCAGCTCAAGGAATGGTTGGCAAGTAACGGCATATCCGTGGATTCACTGGCAAAATCAGAGGTGGAACGCCTGCTTAAGGAGACTACGGGGCAGGTACATGAACTGCTTGACTTGCGGCAGCAACTCTCTAAATCCAGCGTCAAGAAATACACCGCCATGGTCAATGTGGCTGGAGCAGATGACAGGGCACGTGGCCTTTTCCAATTTTACGGAGCCAATCGCAGTGGCAGGTTCGCAGGGCGGCTGGTGCAATTACAAAATCTTGCTCGGAACAGTATGCTAGATTTGGATGAAGCCCGTCAGCTGGTAAGGCGGGGAAACTATGATGCCCTGCATCTTCTGTATGATTCCGTGCCAGATGTGCTCTCCCAGCTTATCCGCACAGCCTTTGTGCCGCGACCGGGCTATAAGTTCATAGTGGCAGATTTCTCAGCCATTGAGTGCCGTGTCCTGGCCTGGCTGGCAGGTGAGCAATGGGTGCTGGATGTCTTTGCGAATAATGGTGACATTTATTGTGCCTGTGCCGAAAAGATGTTCCATATGCCAGTGGTAAAGCATGGGCAAAATGGAGAACTTCGCCAGAAAGGCAAGCAGGCAACTTTATCCTGTGGCTATGGCGGCTCCGTCGGTGCCTTAAAGGCTATGGGGGCACTGGAGGCTGGCATGAAGGAGGATGAACTTCAGCCATTGGTGGACGCATGGCGGGAGGCCAATCCTAATATCGTGAAGTTTTGGTGGGATGTGGACAGGGCGGCCAAAGCGGCCGTGAAGGAGAAAACCACTACGGAAACCCACGGGCTTCAGTTCGTATGCCGTAGTGGCATGTTGTTTATCGAACTTCCAAGTGGCAGGCATTTATCCTATGCCCAGCCAGCTATAGGGGAGAATCGCTTTGGCGGTGAGTCCGTCACATACATGGGGATTGGTGCTACCAAGAAGTGGGAACGTATCGAGACTTTTGCGGGCAAGCTGGTGGAGAACATCACCCAGGCGGTGGCCAGGGACGTGCTCTGCTACGCAATGCAGACCCTAGGGAATGAGCAGATTGTCATGCATGTACACGATGAGCTGATAATTGAGGCAGAGCCAGAGATTTCCTTGGAGGAAGTTTGCGAGAAGATGGGGCGTACTCCACCATGGGCACCGGGGCTGATTCTTAGGGCTGACGGCTATGTGTGCCAATATTACAAGAAAGACTGAATTGTGCAGGGGGCAGAAAAATCTGCTCCTTTTTTTATTTTTGGGGTGACCAAGGTGGCCGGTTTTGTCCTCTTACCAATGAGGGGGGATTTTCTCGCCTCCATATGTATGAGTTAACAATTCTATCGCCCATAGGGCAGGAGGACAACACTATGATTCAGGTTTTTGAGAACGAGGAGTTTGGCAAGGTACGTACCATGGAGGTCAACGGTGAGCCGTTTTTCGTGGGCAAGGATGTGGCAGAAATCCTCGGATACGCAGATACCAACAAAGCAATCGCCATGCATGTGGATGAGGATGATAAACTCAACGACAAAACGGCGTTGAGTTTGGGACAACGTGGCGGCTGGCTTATCAACGAATCCGGGCTGTATAGTCTCATCCTTACCAGCAAGCTGCCGAAGGCAAAAGCGTTCAAACGCTGGGTGACATCGGAGGTGCTGCCGTCCATCCGCAAGCATGGTCTTTATGCAGTGGATGAGATTCTGGCCAATCCGGATATTGCCATCAGGGCTTTGCAGGAACTTAAGGCAGAGCGTGAAAAACGCAAGTCGCTGGAAGGCACGGTGGCAGTGCAGAATCAGCAGATTGCTGAAATGCAGCCCAAGGTCAGCTACTACGACCTTATTTTGCAATGCCCTGACCTTATGTCTATCACCACCATCGCAAAGGACTATGGCTATTCGGCAAAGCGGCTCAATGCTTATCTGCATAAGCAGGGGATTCAGTTCAAGCAGGGCGGCATCTGGCTTTTGTACCAGCATTACGCCGAGCAGGGGTACACCAGCACCAAGACACACAACTATGCTGGCGAAGATGGCACTCAGCATGCCAAGCCGCATACTTACTGGACTCAGAAAGGCAGGCTGTTCCTTTACGATTTTCTGAAGGCACGTGGCATCCTGCCGCTTATCGAAAGGGAGGATTGATGTATGTGTATTGAGAGATTTAATTCTGAGGGCTATGCAGATACTACGGCTCAATCTGCCCTGGCGAAGGTCGAGGCGGCTGAACGCCGTAATGCCTGGCCAGTAGTGTATGTCTGCTCTGCCTATCGCGGCAATGAGCGGGTGAATGTACTGAGAGCCAGAAATTACTGTCGGTTCGTGGTGAGTAAGAAGCGTGTGCCGATAGCCCCGCATCTGCTCTTTCCGCAGTTTATCACCGAAGCAACAGAGCGGGGGCTGGCCATGAAGATGGACTGCCTGCTCCTTCGCAGGTGCGATGAAGTCTGGGCTTTTGGCGAAATCACCGAGGGCATGGCCACGGAAATCGAGATGGCAGACGATGAGGGCAAGCGGGTGCGGTATTTCACCCGTGATTTGAAGGAGGTAACCAAGGTATGAGGTTTACATTACATACGGCTGACTGCCGTGGCAATGAGAAGAATGTGCGCTATCCGCATGAATGCCAGATTGGCAGTGAGGCTGAGTTCCTGGCGGCTGTGGGCGTTGACCATGTTTGTGCTGCATTCCAAGGTGGTAGGCGCAGCGTGGGAAATTTCCAGAGCGCTGATGTGCTAGTTATGGACTGCGATAATGACCATTCAGATGTTCCTGCCGAGTGGGTAACGCCGGAAAAGCTGGAAGAGATGCTGCCAGGTGTGAACTATGTTTTGGCTCCCAGCCGTCACGATGGTGAAGTGAAGGACGGCAAGTCACCACGCCCCAGATTTCATATGTACTTTCCTCATGAGCCTATTGAGGATGCATCAGAGTATGCCGGGCTGAAACGTGCCATTCAGGCAAGGTTCCCTTTCTTTGATGGCAATGCACTGGATGCGGCCAGGTTCATCTATGGCCATCCGTGTTCACAAGTAGTTTGGCATGAAGGGGAATTGTCCATTGAGCAGATGGTGCTGGCCTGCCAGACGGAGGGCAGCATCCCGCAGGGGCAGCGTAACAGCACTCTTTCCCATTTTGCCGGGAAACTTGTGAAGCGTTATGGGGCAACGGATAGGGCGCACGAGATTTTCCTTGAGAAGGCCGCCAAGTGTGAGCCACCGCTATCGGATGAGGAACTGGGGAAGATTTGGCATAGTGCCGAGGGATTTGCTAGGAGAGTGCAGGAACAGCCTGGGTATGTACCGCCAGAGCAGTATGGGGGTTCGCATGTATCTTTAAAACCTGCAGACTATAGCGATATTGGACAGGCCAAAGTGCTGGCTAGGGAATACAGGGATGAACTCAAATATACGCCAGCCACGGACTATCTCCGCTATGACGGTGTGACCTGGAATGAGTCCAGGGCACAGGCCATCGGAGCCATGGAGGAATTTCTGGATTTGCAGCTGGCAGATGCCCAGGATGAGGTAAAAGCTGCGGTCAAGGAACTGACAGCTTTGGGAGTGGCACAGGAAAAACTGGCCAAGGGTGGCAGAACGCTGGAGAAAGAAATCACAGAGGCACAGATGAAGGCATATGCCCGTTACCAGTCAGCTATAGGATACCTTGCCTTTGTGCAGAAACGGCGGGATATGAAGTATGTGCTCTCAGCCCTTCAGGCAGCCAGGCCCATGCTGGAGATTAAGGTGGATGACCTTGACCATGATGCTTTCCTGCTGAACACGCCTGATGGGGCATATGACCTGCGGCTAGGGCTTGCTGGCAGGAAGGAACATTCGCCTTCTGACTATGCTACCAAGGTTACTGCTGTGGCACCGGGAGAGCAGGGGCGGCAGAATTGGCAGGATGCCATTGGTACATTCTTCTGTGGTGACATTGAGCTTATGGAGTATGTTCAGCAGATTGTCGGTCTGGCAGCAGTGGGCAAGGTGTATGTGGAGTCCCTCATCATTGCCTATGGTGACGGACGCAACGGCAAGTCAACCTTTTGGAATACTATCGCCAGGGTGCTGGGGACATACAGCGGGAACATCTCAGCCGACACTTTGACCGTTGGCTGCAAGCGTAACGTGAAGCCAGAACTGGCCGAGGCTAAGGGCAAGCGTATGCTGATTGCGGCAGAACTTGACGAGGGCATGCGGCTCAATACATCCCTCATCAAGCAACTTTGTTCCACAGATGCAGTTCAGGCTGAGAAGAAGTATAAAGACCCGTTCCATTTTACGCCGAGCCACACCCTTGTCCTTTATACCAACCATCTGCCGAGGGTGGGTGCCAATGACCCTGGCACGTGGCGGAGGCTGCTGGTTATTCCCTTTGACGCTGTCATTGAGGGTAATAGCGACATCAAGAACTACTCTGATTACCTCTTTGAGGAGGCTGGGCCTGCGGTGCTTGCCTGGGTAATTGAAGGGGCACAGAAGGTCATCCAGAGCGGTTTCCATCTGTCGAGACCCGCCTGTGTGGAGAGTGCCGTCAATGCTTATCGTGATAACAATGACTGGCTAGGACATTTCATTGAGGATTGCTGCTTGCTGGATAAGGATTATCACGAGAAGTCTGGAGCATTGTATAACGCCTATCGTGCTTATGCTGCGGGAGCTGGAGAATATGTGCGTAGCACAACAGATTTCTATGCTGCCTTGGACATTCGTGGTTTTAGTAGGCATAAGACGAGAGCGGGCATACAGGTTGATGGATTGATGCTTCTGGAAGGCAGAGAATTCTTGGCTTAAGGAAGTGGGTGTGCAGGTCAGAGCAGGTCGTATATAAAACCCCCTTTAGGGCAGTTTTTTAGCATAAAAATCCTATATAGAGAGGTTTAGGTAGCGACCTGCGTTGACCTGCACATATGAGCCGGAAATGCCTTAATGACGCAGATTGGAGGACATTATGAGGGAAAGAGATATCGAACACAAACTCGTGATGGAAACGGTGCGGCGCAGAGGTGTGGCGTTGAAGTTTGTCAGCCCAGGTTGCATTGGGGTGCCTGACCGTATTGTGATGCTACCTGGTGGCAGGATGGGATTTGTGGAACTCAAGGCTCCAGGGAAAAAGCCAAGACCGATACAGACACGCCGCATCCAGCAGATGAGAAAAATGGGCTTCAAGGTTTTCGTAGTGGATGGCATGGAGCAGATTGGCTCTGTGCTGGATGAGATTGAGGAGGATGCATGATGGAACTTAGCCATGTAAACAAAATGATGAACAACATTAAGCCTGGTGACAAGATTTTCTTCAACAGCTACGGGGCATGTGATAGTGCCACCAAACTGGGGAGGAGTGGCAGTGCAACCGTTCCTGCCATTGGCACCATGCTGAAAGTTTATCCCCGCTATGTGCTGGTTAAGCTGAAGGTAGCTAGGGAATGCGTACAGTGGGATAGCATCATCAAGGTAAACGGCGTTTCCTGGCTCCTTTGCACAGAGGTGAGGGCATCATGATTTACAACCCGCATAAGTATCAGAAGTACGCCACCGATTTTATACTGGAACATGAGGTCGCCGCCATTTTCCTTGACTGCGGTCTTGGCAAGACAGTCATCACTCTCACAGCCATTGAGGCACTCCTGCATGACAGCTTCGAGGTCAGCCGTGTGCTGATTATTGCTCCTCTCCGTGTGGCCAGGGACACCTGGCCTGCGGAGATTGAGAAGTGGCATCACCTGTCCAATCTGACTTATGCCGTAGCTGTTGGGAATACCGCCAACCGGATAGCAGCACTTAGGCAGAAGGCTGAGGTCACTGTCATCAACAGGGAGAACGTGGACTGGCTGGTTAAGAACAACACCTTTGACTTCGACATGGTGGTTATCGATGAGCTAAGTTCCTTCAAGTCCCATCAGGCACGGAGGTTCAAAGCACTTATGAGAGTTCGTCCTACCGTCAAGAGGGTGGTGGGGTTGACAGGGACACCGAGTTCCAATGGTCTTATGGACTTGTGGGCAGAATTCCGTTTGCTGGACATGGGCAAACGGCTGGGCAGGTTCATCGGTCACTACCGTGAGGAATTCTTCACCCCGGACAGGCGTAACCAGCATATAGTCTTTTCTTACAAGCCAAAAGTTGGGGCTGAGGAAGAAATCTATAGACGGATTAGCGATGTGACCATCTCCATGAAATCAGCGGATTATCTTCAGTTGCCACCGTTGGTAGCATCCACCAAGACTGTAGCCATGACGGTAAAGGAACGGCGTACCTACGACAGCCTTAAGAAAGATTTGGTGGTGTCCGTTGGTGATACCGAGATTGATGCTGTGAGTGCTGCGGCTCTGTCGAATAAGCTCCTGCAGATGGCTGGCGGTGCTGTCTATGATGGCGATGGCCGGCACCATGCCATACATGACCAGAAGCTGGATGCCCTTGAGGATTTGGTGGAGAGTGCCAATGGCAAGCCGGTATTGGTGGCTTACTGGTTCAAGCATGAAGCCGAGCGCATCAAGGAACGACTGAAGGTCAGGGAGATAAAGACCAGCCAGGATATTATTGACTGGAACGCAGGGAATATTCCCGTGGCCCTAATCCATCCAGCTTCAGTTGGACATGGATTGAACCTGCAGGAAGGTGGTTCAATCCTCATCTGGTTCAGCCTTACCTGGAGCCTTGAACTGTACCAGCAGACCAATGCAAGGCTCTATAGGCAAGGGCAGAAAGACACCGTTAGCATTATCCATATCATCACTGAAGGCACGATTGATGAGGATGTCATGAAGGCTTTGGAGCGGAAGGATAAGACGCAGACGGCTCTGATTGATGCAGTAAAAGCTAACCTGGGAGGTTGTGTATAAATGACAGCGAAGGAATATCTGAAGCAGGCATACTGGGCTGACCAGCGGATAAACAGCAAACTCAATCAGCTGGCATCGCTCAAGGACATGGCTACTAAGGCTACATCAACTTTGGGCACTGAGCCTGTCAGTGGTACTCGAAATGTTCAGCGGATGGCAGATACCATTGACAATATCATCGCTCTGGAAAACGAAATCAACGATGACATTGATCATCTGGTGGATTTGAAGCGTGATGTTATGAAGACCCTCAGCCAAGTGCAGGATACCAATTGTTTGATGCTGTTGGAACTTCGGTATCTCAGCTTCAAGTCCTGGGATGATATCGCAGCGGAAATGCACTACGGTTCCCGCTGGGTACATATCCTGCATTCCAAGGGGCTTACTGCTGTAGAAAAAATCTTGGAGAAAAATAAAGAGTGCAGTAAAATTCACTAGAATTCCTACCCCAAAGTGCTAAAATGGTATCATGAAAGAAAAATCGATATCGGCCTCCAAAGGGAGCAATCCCTGCGGAGGTTTTTTTGTGCCTAAAATCGAGGTGACCCCAATGCCCATGAAACCTAAGCGGCCTTGTCGATACCAAGGCTGCCCAAAACTGACCGACCACAAGAGTGGTTACTGCGAAGACCATCGAAAACTGATGGAGCAGCACTACGAGCACTTTGTCCGTGGCTACAATCAGCATGAGCGATACGGCAAAGGATGGCGTAAGGTCAGGGATAGATACATCAACCGTCACCCGCTCTGCGAGTTGTGTCAGCAGCATGGGAAGTATGTGATGGCAGAGTTGGTGCATCACAAGAAGCCCATCTCCGCTGGTGGTACCAACAGCGAAGAAAACTTGCAGAGTCTGTGCGTGTCCTGCCATGAGCGGATTCATCAACGAAAGAAGGGGGAATAGGCCCAGGGGCGGGGCAAATCTCTACCGGAGCCCCGATGGGCGACCGGCGTGGGGTCACGCGCGAAAAAATCATTTTTCAAACAAGGGAATAGGCAGGGAAAACCATAGTGGGGTTATCCCTTGTACGGACGGGGATAATTGAGAGTTATGGGACGCCATATTTCTTTGAAAAATGCTGATTCTGTTTGAAAAACGTTTGAAAAAAGTCAAAAATCAAAGGCCGAAGGGAGTGATGAGGATGGCCAAAGATGGAACCAACAGGGGTGGTGCCAGAGCAGGTGCAGGGCGCAAGAAGAAAGCCTTGGCTGACAAAATCAGCGAGGGCAAGACCGCTAAGGTAACGGTATTGCCAACGGCTAATCTTCAAGGCATGGAAATGCCCGCTCCCAAGGAGTACCTAAAGGCACCCCAGAGGAACGGGCAGGAAAATTACGCTGTGGAGATTTACGAAAAGACATGGAATTGGCTGAATCAGAAAGGCTGTGCTGAACTGGTCAGTCCAGAACTTATTGAACATTACGCCATGAGCGTGTCTCGCTGGATTCAATGCCAGGACGCTATCTCCAATTACGGATTTCTGGCCAAGCATCCAACCACCGGGGCCGCCATCGTATCGCCTTATGTGAACATCGGCCTGCAGTACATGAAGCAGGTCAACCAGCTCTGGTATCAGATATACCAGGTGGTCAAGGAAAACTGCTCGGAAGGCTACAGCGGAGCCAATCCGCAGGATGATGTGATGGAGCGGCTCTTACGTTCAAGAAAGGGGTAGTGGTGTCATTTGCAGATTGCCATTATTGATGCAGATCTCATCGGCAGAAAGAGGCATCGATTCCCTAATCTGGTCTGTATGAAGCTATCAGGTTATCACAAGGAGATTGGCAATGATGTAGTTCTCAAAACCGATTACAATAACCTTGAGGCTTTTGACAAAGTGTATATTGCCAAAGTGTTCACTGACACCGAAATCCCGGCTGCTGTGCTTGCGTTTCCGAACGTTGAGTATGGCGGTACGGGATTTTTTTATGACAAAGCCTTACCTCTGCCGAAAGACATAGAGCACCACATGCCAGATTACCATCTCTACGACGATTGGGTTAATCTTCAGATGGAGGACGGGAAACGCAGGCAGGAATTTCGATACTACACAGACTACGCCATCGGCTATCTGACCAGGGGATGTTTCCGGCACTGTGAATTTTGTGTAAATCGGAATTACGACAGGGTAAGGATACACAGTCCGCTGAAGGAGTTCTTGTGTGAGGATAAAAAGAAAATTTGTCTCTTGGATGATAATTTCTTTGGGTGTACTGAGTGGAAAACGCTGCTACAGGAATTGAAGCAGACGGGCTTGGCTTTTCAATTCAAGCAAGGGCTAGATGAACGGCTACTTACAGAGGAACGATGCGAGATGCTGTTTACCTCCAAGTATGATGGAGATTATATTTTTGCCTTTGATAATTATGCTGATGCTGAGCTTATTCAACAGAAAATATGCTTGCTAAGAAAATACACCAATGTGGTCCCTAAGTTCTATTGCTTTACCGGATATGATCGGGAGGAACGTTGGGATACAGCTTTTTGGAAACGGGACTTGCTGGAACTGTTGTATCGGATTGAGATTTTGATGAAGCATCGCTGCCTGCCATATGTAATGAGATACCAGCGATATGCGGAAAGTCCCTATAAGGGAATGTACATTAACATTGCTAGGTGGTGTAATCAGCCAGCCTTTTTCAAAAAGAAGAGCTTGAGGGAATTTGTGTACATGAATGGCGAAAACAGTGCCAGCTATCGATATCTGAGAGACTTTGAGCAGAATTTTCCTGAAGCTGATTATTTTATGGATTTGAAATTTGGGGAGGTGTAAATCCTTGGGTAAAACGACTACAGATATGCAACTGGTATCGGTCAGCAAATTGGTGCCATACGTAAACAATGCTCGGACGCATTCGCCGGAGCAGATAATGAAACTCCGCTCATCGCTGCGGGAGTTCGGTTTTGTAAATCCTGTCATCATCGACAGGGACTTCAATGTCATAGCCGGTCATGGAAGGTTGATGGCTGCGAAGGATGAGCATATTACCGAAGTGCCGTGCGTCTTTGTAGACTATCTCACCGAGGCACAGAAGAAGGCATATATCCTTGCAGACAACCGTTACGCCATGGACGCTGGCTGGGATGAAGATATGCTCCGTGTCGAGATTGAAGCTTTGCAGGGCATGGATTTTGACCTGGGGCTGACAGGTTTTGGCGAGAAGGAACTGGCTGACCTTTTTGGTGATGAGGACGGGGAAGGTCAGGAGGATGGCTTCGATGTGGATGAGGAGCTGGCCAAGCCGTGTACCTCTAAAGCCGGGGATGTCTGGCACCTTGGCAAGCACCGGGTCATCTGCGGTGATTCTACCATGCCGGAAACCTACCAGCGTTTGCTGGGGGAGGAGAAGGTAAACCTAGTCTGCACCGACCCGCCCTACATGGTGAATCTGGAGAGCACCTCTGGGAAAATCAAGAACGATGACCTGTCCGACAAAGAGGCCTATGAATTCCTGACTAAAGCCTTCGGCTGCTTCCATGAAGCCATGGCCAGGGACGCCTCCATATATGTTTTTTACGCAACGGCCAAAGCCCGCATCTTTCATGACGCTTATGAGGATGCGGGCTTAAAAGTTGGGGCGGGGCTGGTCTGGAAGAAGAATCGGCTGGTGCTAACCCGCACTGATTGGAAATACATCCACGAGCCTATCATCTGGGGCTGGCGAAAAGATGGCAAGCATACCTGGTACGGCGATCAGAAGCAGACTACGGTGTTCGAGTTCGACCGTATTAAGAATTCCAAGGAAGATGGCTGCGGTCACCCTTCCAGCAAGCCGGTACCGCTCATTGCCTATCTCATCAAGCAATGCACCCAGACCAATGGGTTGGTGCTGGACGGCTTTCTTGGTTCGGCATCCACCCTTATTGCTTGCGACCAGCTGGGACGCATTTGCTATGGAGTGGAGCTTGAGCCGAAGTTCGTAGATGTGGCGGTGCAACGTTATGCCGCAGCCCATGATGGGAGTTTTGCAGATGTGTATGTGGAACGGGATGGGGAGAAAATTCCCTATGCCGATGTTCCCAAACCGAAGGAGGAATCGTAATGCGTGTATTTCTGAACCCTGGCCATGCTCCGTGCGGCTGCCCCGACCCCGGTGCTGTCAACAGCGGTACTGGCCTTAGAGAATGTGATGTGGCCAAGAATATCGCCGACCTTGTAGAGAGGTATCTCACCAAGGCTGGCGTTTCAGTTTCCGGCAATTTGCAGTCGGATGATTTATTCGAGATTGTCAGTACCGCCAATAATCTGGATGTGGATGTGTTTGTATCAATCCACTGCAATGCTTTTAACGGCGTGGCCAATGGCACGGAGGTGTGGCACTACCATACCAGTAAATTCGGTAAGCAGCTGGCAGAGTGCATCCAGCGTCAAATTGTGGATTCGCTGGGCACGGCAGACCGTGGCGTTAAAGGTGCTGTGCCGGGGAAAAATGGCCTGTATGTACTATCTAATACGGATGCCGTTTCGGTGCTGGTGGAGACAGCCTTTATCGACCATGTAGATGATGAAGTTCTGCTCCGTACCAAACAGAATGAGTTTGCCCGTGCAATTGCCAGAGGTATCACGGACTTTGAACAGGAGACTTTGAACCGATAGCTTGTATACAACACAAAGTCCTTGCTTATTCACCGCTGTAGAGGGAATATGTGACTACCTAAAGAAAAGGAGGTTTTGAAAATGGAAGTCAAGTACAACGTCAGCGGAGAACGCCGCAAGGAAATGGTCAGCGTGGTAAGCGAGGCTTTGGGTGGCTGGAGTAAGGAGTACATGGGAGCCCCCAGCTTTTCCTACCAGATAGGGGATTTCGAGATTACCAGGGATGGTACACTGGTTTTCGCTGACCGTACGGACACCGAGATGATGGAGCAGGTCTTGGAAGCCTTGGCAAAAGCAGGCTTTGAATGTGAAGGAACTGAAAAGGCTGCGGAGATGGAGGAGCGGATGGCACCGGAAGAAGCCGAGCAGGAGGAAAGCGACAGCGTCTGCATTTCAATCAGCCTGCCCAGGGATACCTTCACGGATACCGCCCTGACCAATCTGGATAACCTGCTGGAAAGCAAAGGCAATCTCATCAAGAAATCATTCGGCATTGACGAGGCCACCTACACGCTCACCGATGACTGCATAACCTTCAACTGGCTCAGCGGTGACATCGAGCTGGAAACGGCAAAAGCCTATCAGGACTTCATTGGCAAGCTCTGTGAAATGGCCCGCACCCAGAAGCGGGTAACTGCCAAGGCCAAAGTGGTGGACAATGAAAAATACGCCTTCCGCTGTTTTCTCCTGCGGCTGGGGCTTATCGGCAATGAGTACAAGACCACCCGCAAGATTCTCCTGCAGAACCTTTCCGGCAATGCCAGCTTTAAGTCCGGCCACAAGAAGGAGGCGGCTGAACATGAGGAAGGGTAACAACATGGGATTCCCCAGTAGGGAGGAGGTGGAGCGGTTGCGCTCCATCTACCCTCCGGGGCGTATCGTGATGCTAGTGGAAATGCGCGATGAACCGCAGGCACCACCGGAAGGAACTGTTGGGGAGATAAGGGGCGTGGATGACGTAGGGAGCGTTTTGGTCCGCTGGGACAACGGCTCCAGCCTTTCGCTAATTCCCAGCGTGGATAAATTCTACCTTCTCAAGCACAGACCTAGCGAATAAGTATACACTCCACAGGGGTTGCTATTTCCTTTGAAGTACGGGAATATGTACACACCGAAGGAAAAGCAACCACGAAAAGGAGGAAACGACCATGTGGAGCAAAGGCAGCATCGAGATTGAAGGAACCGAGGTTCAGTATTGGGTAAAGCATTATGATGAGGGCTCAGAATTCGGGATTGACGGCGGTAAGATTTCCAAGCTGGAATGCAGGGCAGAAGGCCAGACCATCCTGCATTACGACAGGGGCTGGGATATGGAGCCGGAAACAGAGCTGGGCTACCAAGCCTACGCAACTCTTATTGAGAAGTTTAACTGAAAACGAAAACAACTGGGGGCAGCCCTTCGGGGCTGTTTCTCGTACAAGATAGATTTAGGGAGTCGCAGATGGCGGCGCCTTTTTGATTGGAGGTGATGGATTGCGAAAGCTGAAAGGTTACAAGCCGACTGAATTTATGGACAAGGATTCCCATTACGACAAAGGGGCTGCGGACTTTGCTGTGGCCTTCATTGAAAGCCTGTGTCACACCAAGGGCACCTGGGCGGGTAAACCCTTTGAGCTGATTGACTGGCAGGAACGAATCATCCGGGACCTGTTCGGCATCCTCAAGAAAAACGGCTATCGCCAGTTCAACACCGCCTACGTGGAGATTCCGAAGAAGCAGGGCAAGAGCGAACTGGCGGCGGCTGTGGCTCTCCTGCTCTGTTGTGGCGATGGTGAGGAGAGGGCGGAGGTTTACGGCTGTGCCGCCGACCGCCAGCAGGCCTCCATTGTTTTCGAGGTGGCTGCAGACATGGTGCGGATGTGCCCTGCCCTCAATAAGCGGGTGAAAATCCTCGCATCTCAAAAGCGGATGGTCTTTCAGCCCACCAACAGCTTCTACCAGGTGCTGTCGGCGGAGGCTTACTCCAAGCACGGCTTCAACATACACGGCGTGGTCTTTGACGAGCTGCACACACAGCCCAACAGAAAACTTTTCGATGTTATGACCAAGGGCTCTGGCGATGCACGAATGCAGCCACTGTATTTTCTGATTACCACGGCAGGAACGGATACCCAGTCCATTTGTTACGAGACACACCAGAAGGCGTTGGACATTTTGGAGGGAAGGAAAATCGACCATACCTTTTATCCGGTGATTTACGGAGCGAAAGAGGACGAGGACTGGACTTCGCCAGAGGTCTGGAAGAAGGCCAATCCCTCCCTGGGCATCACCGTGGGGATGGACAAGGTGCAGGCTGCCTGCGATTCAGCAAAGCAGAATCCGGGGGAGGAGAACTCCTTTCGGCAGCTACGCTTGAATCAATGGGTGAAGCAGTCCATCCGTTGGATGCCGATGCACAAGTGGGATGCCTGTGCTTTTCCAGTTGATGAGGAAGAACTGGAAGGGCGTGTCTGTTACGGAGGGCTCGACCTTTCCAGTACCACGGACATCACGGCTTTCGTGCTGGTGTTCCCGCCGGTTGATGAAGCCGACAAATACATGGTGCTGCCCTACTTCTGGATTCCAGAGGATAATGTGGATTTGCGGGTGCGCCGCGATCATGTGCCCTACGATGTCTGGCAACGGCAAGGTTCCCTCCAGACTACCGAGGGTAACGTGGTGCATTACGGATTCATCGAGAAATTCATCGAGTGGCTGGGGGAGCGGTTCAACATCCGTGAGATTGCTTTCGACCGCTGGGGGGCGGTGCAGATGGTTCAAAATCTGGAGGGCATGGGCTTCAAGGTGGTGCCTTTTGGGCAGGGCTTTGCCAGCATGAGCCCTCCGACTAAGGAACTGATGAAACTGGTGCTGGAGGAGAAAATCGCCCACGGTGGGCATCCAGTCCTTCGCTGGAACATGGATAACATCTTCATACGCACCGACCCTGCAGGTAACATCAAGGCAGACAAAGCAAAAAGCACGGAGAAGATTGATGGGGCGATTGCCCTCATCATGGCTCTTGACCGTGCGATTCGTTGCGGAAATGATGCTGGGGAAAGCGTTTATGACAGCCGGGGACTGATTGTTTTTTAGTGATTGTATACATAAATAAATAGCGATTATGACTTGCTGTTTCTCCCATAAAGAGCGAATATACACATACCGAAAGGGAAAACACAGACGACCAAAAAGGAGGAAAACAAAATGACCAAGCAGGAAATCGCCGAGATTATCGAGAGCAAGGGCAAAGAGTACGGCTTCAAGGTGAAGGAAACCTCGACAGGCTGGATGACGGAACAGACCTCCGAAAGCTTCGCAAGGGTCGAGATTTTCACAAAGACCAACAACGAAAGGACCAGCTGGAAAGACCGCAGGGTTTGCCTGGACATCGAAGCCGCAGGAACCATTTGCAGGATGGGGGGTAACACCACGCCGGAGGAACTTTTGAAAGCCGCCGATGAGATTGCAAGAGGAGCAAAATTCACGGCAGAACTTCAGAGCATGAGGCTTTCCTACGAAAGAACCTTCTAAGCCGAAAGCAAGACAAGGGCACCGCTCGAAAGGGCGGTGCTTTCCTTAATCATTATGGCTCTTGACCGAGTAATTTAGTGGAGAAAGAATATCTCTGAAAGTGTATATGAGAGCGAGGGGTCAGGGAAATTCACGTAAGCGTATCTCTCTGTAATCGTCTCTGATAAGGGCATAGGAGATAATATTTTCTATGAAATTGCATACTTCTTCATCACAAAGCTGTAAACTCCGTTCACAAGGCAGAGTGCCTAATTTGAACAACTGTCCATCTATAATTTTGGGATATTTTTTTTGGACAAGCATTCGTAAGTCGGATATTTTACCGGAGCCAATAGCACCAACTGTTATTCTCCCCGTGTGATTGATACTGCACATAGAGCCATTTGTTTGCAGTGTGTTTTTAGCGTCCATGGGGATTTGCAAAGATGAATGTATACGCTCTTTGGTTTCAATTATAACGAAAAGGCCTGTCTTATCTTGCACCCCTACTGCACCATAATAACTGGAAAATGCCAAGGAAATAATTTTCGTTTTGCCTTGATAACTTATCTGGAAAGAACGACATCTGCAGGCGTTAAAAGTGCCTCCACCGGCATCGCCCCATGATATTCTCCTCACGCCACGATCCTTCAACAAGGTAAAAATATCATACTCGTAGGGAACAAGTTCATACTCATCATCGAGTAAGCATTCCCAAAGATTAGAGCAGAATATCATTTTTTCTTCATTCTCTGCTGTTTCGGTACCCATTTCATATGCATCAACAAAATATTGGGGATCGTCTTTTATTTCATCAAAGGTACGACGTTGAAAATCGGATTCTGTAGGTAACTCTGTATATTCTTCATTCAGCATATCCGTATATTCGCGAAAACTTTTGATGCGTAAAATGTTATTATCTACATCCATGTGAAAACATAGTGTTTTCTTGCCATTTGTCAGCATGAAAAAACTGCATTTGAGCTGCTCGGCATAATTTTTAGCCTGAGCAATCATGTTATCATCGAGAGCCAGTTTCTCACGTTTGCATTCTATAACAGCAAGGGGAATAACAGATTCATGGTCATCAGCCATGCGCATGATAACTACATCGCTACGGTCTAAACAATTTTTCACATGGTGGGCAAGGGACTCCTCAACCCTTAACATATGCGCAGGAACTTTCAATTTGTCGATAAGGAAGGAAACTACTTCCTGCCGGACGGTTTCCTCTGGTGTAACACGGATATGTTTTTGTCTTATTGTGTCATAGTAATAATCAACATCATCGATTGTTTCAACGGATGGAAGTCGCTCATTTGTAAAGTCGTAATCCTCAATTTCAAAATCTACAGCAGCTATTTTATGGGATTCTTTCCATCGTTGAAAAAAATGCTTATGCTTTTCCTGCATTTGCCTTATTCGTTGCAGTTGTTCCTTGTTTATAATAAGCACGTCCGTTTCCTCCTTTGGGAAATGAGTTTTATTTTTAGTTCTATTTCTCTTACGAATCATCGTTGTTTTTTAGGAGCGTGATACCTATGAACTTTTTCACAAAACTTTTCCGCTCACGTGACAAGCCCCAGAATCTTTATCATTTCAGTGGTTGGCCATTTGTCTTCGGCAAATCTGTCAGTAAGCAGATGGTCAATGAATTCACAGCCATGCAGACCACAGCGGTGTATGCATGCGTCCGTATCTTGGCTGAGTCCGTTGCCGGATTGCCGCTTCATGTCTATGAGTACAAGGGACAGGGCAAGGAGCGTGTGCCACATCATCCGTTGTATGCATTGCTACACGACAGTCCCAATCCAGAAATGACTTCTTTCACATTTCGAGAAACGGCAATGATTCACCTGCTTTTGTGGGGGAATTCTTACTCCCAGATTATTAGGGACGGTATGGGGCGTGTGGTGGGGCTGTATCCGTTGCTCCCTAAACACATGAGCGTTGACCGAGATGAGCATGGTGAAATTGTTTATACTTACACGCCGAGCAATGACAGCAACCCCAATCTCAAAGGGGCACAGCAGGTGCAGCTCCGCAGACAGGATGTCTTGCATATTCCTGGGTTGGGCTTTGATGGGCTGGTGGGTTACTCGCCCATAGCCATGGCGCGTAACGCCGTGGGCATGACGTTGGCTTGTGAGGAATATGGCTCTGCGTTCTTTGCCAATGGGGCTCGACCGGGCGGTGTGCTCAAGCATCCAGGTGTCCTAAAAGACCCGTCCAAGCTACGAGAAAGCTGGCAGGCGGTCTATGGTGGCACAGCCAACACAGGCAAGGTCGTGGTGCTGGAGGAGGGCGTGGACTATCAGCAGATTTCCATCCCTCCGGAGGAGGCGCAGTTCCTCGAAACTCGCAAGTTTCAGATTGATGAGATTGCCAGGCTCTACCGAGTACCACCTCACATGATTGGCGACTTGGAAAAATCCAGCTTCAACAACATCGAGCAGCAGTCCCTGGAGTTCGTCAAATATACCCTCAATCCATGGGTGGTGCGCTGGGAGCAGTCCTTGCAGAAGGCGTTGCTCTCGCCAGCGGAGCAGAAGCGGTACTTCATCAAGTTTAATGTGGATGGGCTTTTGCGAGGGGACTACCAGAGCCGCATGGCAGGTTATGCCGTAGGCAGGCAGAACGGCTGGCTCTCAGCCAACGACATCCGTGAGATGGAGAACATGAATCCAATCCCGGACGAGGAGGGCGGTAGTCTGTATCTCATCAATGGCAACCTGTGCAAGCTTCGGGATGCGGGGCTGTTTGGAAAGACTGGAGGTAAAAATGAAGAAGCGTAAGTTTTGGAACTGGGTGCGTGACTCTGATACAGGGGAACGCACCCTTGTGCTTAACGGCACTATTGCCGAGGATTCCTGGTTTGGCGATGAGGTCACGCCGGGAATCTTCCGTGATGAGCTGATGAAGTGCGATGGCAATATCACGGTCTGGATCAACAGTCCGGGCGGAGATGTGTTCGCGGCAGCTCAAATCTACAATATGCTGATGGACTACAAGGGGAATGTCACCGTCCGCATTGATGGGCTGGCTGCTTCGGCTGCAACCATGATTGCCATGGCTGGCACTACCGTTGAAATGTCCCCTGTGGGGATGTTCATGGTGCATAACCCCAGCACAGCAGTTATCGGCAACACCAAGGAAATGCAGGCTGCTATCCAGATGCTGGAAGAGGTGAAGGACAGCATCATCAATGCCTATGAACTGAAAACTGGATTGCCCCGTCAGCAACTGTCCGACCTTATGGATGCAGAAAGCTGGATGAATGCCAAGAAGGCCGTGGAACTGGGTTTTGCTGACAAGATTCTTTTTACCAACGATGAGGAGGAAAAAAACTCTGAAGGAGCGGAGGCGATGCTCTTTTCCATGAGGGCGGTCACCAATTCCCTCGTCGACAAAATCAAGGCGCAGTCTCAGCATTTCACTAAGGTCGCTGCGCCAGACAACCGTGTATCCGCAGACGCTCTCAGGAGCCGTCTTAACTTACTTATTCACTGATTGGAGGAATTATTTATGGCAACGATTATGGAACTTCGTACGAAAAGAGCACAGCTTTGGGAAGGTGCCAAGGCTTTTTTGGACAGTCACACGGATAAGGACGGCAAGCTTTCTGCTGAAGATGCTGCCGCCTACGACAAAATGGAGGCAGATGTGGTGGCTCTCGGCAAGGATATCGAGCGCATGGAACGGAAGATGGCGATTGACGCAGAACTTGCCAAGCCCACATCTGAGCCGATTGTCAACAAACCTGCCACCAAGATGCCAGAGAAAACGGGCAGGGCAGCAGATGAATACCGCAAGGCTATGCTTGCCGCCATCCGCAGCAATTTCCGCAACGTATCCAACGTCCTGCAGGAAGGTGTTGATACCGATGGCGGTTATTTAGTGCCGGAGGAATACGACAGCCGCCTGATTGATGTATTGAATGAGGAGTGCATTATGCGTAACCTCGGTACGAAAATTACCACCAGTGGTGAGCGCAAAATCAACATCGCTGCCACCAAACCTGCTGCATCGTGGATTGAGGAAGGTGGGGCACTTAGCTTTGGCGATGCCACCTTCGACCAGATTATCATGGATGCCTACAAGCTCCATGTGGCGATCAAGGTTACGGAGGAACTTTTGTACGATAGCGCCTTTAATCTGGAGAGTTACATCATTCAGCAGTTCGGCAAGGCTATCGCCAATGCCGAGGAGGATGCCTTCCTCAATGGTGACGGCAACCACAAGCCCACCGGCCTTTTGACCACGGCGCAGACTGGTGTCACCACCAACGGTGCATCCATCACGGCAGATGACCTTATTGAACTAGTCTACAAACTTAAGCGTCCTTACCGCAAGAGTGCAGCCTTTATCGTCAACGACCAGACCTTGGCGGCAATCCGCAAGCTGAAGGATGCCAACCAGGCGTATATGTGGCAGCCTTCCTACCAGATGGGCGAGCCTGACCGTCTGTTGGGCTATCCGATTCACACTACGCCTTTTATGCCTACGGCAGAGGCGGGCAAGGCGGCGTTGGTGTTCGGTGATTACAGCTACTACAACATCGGTGACCGTGGCGCCCGTTCCATTCAGGAACTGCGCGAGCTGTTCGCCGGTAACGGCATGATTGCCTTTGTCATGAAGGAACGTGTGGACGGCAAGCTGGTACTGCCGGAAGCGGTGCAGATGCTGAAAATCAAAGGTACTGCTGGCAAGGGCTGATGTAAATATAGTGTGGGGAGATGCCTTGCTGGTGTCTCCCTGTTTTTATGGGAGTGATGGCTTATGATTGTTTCATTGCCCAAGGTAAAAGAATATCTCCGTATCGACACAGATGCCGAAGATAAGATTGTCCGCAAATTACTGCGGGCAGCAGAGCATTTATGCATGGATGTGGCAAGGCTTGATGAGGACGAATTCAAAGCCTGCGGAGCTATAGCCAAGACGGCAGTGCTGTATACGGTTGGCTATCTCTATGAGCACCGGGATGATGCTGACCACAAAAAACTCACCATGACGCTCCGTTCCCTGCTGATGGGCATACGCCGGGAGGGCTTCTGATGTATGTATATTTGAGTGAGTTGCGACAGAGAATAAAAATCCTGCGCCCCATAGCTGAAGAAGACGCTGTCGGCAACCTTATTGAGCAGGGCAAGACGGAGGTGGCTACGGTCTGGGCGAAGGTTCTGCCCTATGCCGCCAAGATTTCAGACGGCTATGCCGAGAAGGTGGATGAGGTGTCATACCGGATAGTAATTCGCTATCGTGAGGACATTGAGGTTACGGACATAATTGAGTGGCGTGACAGGAGGCTAATAATGTCAGCCCCACCTTACCCTTTGGACGGTGGTCGCAAGTATCTCGTCATGGAGGCAAAGGAGCTGGTGGAAGATGGCTAAAAGTTACCAATCCGCAGAGAAAATTCTGAGAGAACTGGGGGAGAATGCCACCAAGGCCGCCAA
The DNA here is from genome assembly GCF_000687995.1 of Selenomonas ruminantium AC2024. Classification (NCBI taxonomy): domain Bacteria; kingdom Bacillati; phylum Bacillota; class Negativicutes; order Selenomonadales; family Selenomonadaceae; genus Pseudoselenomonas; species Pseudoselenomonas ruminantium. The sequence goes on along the minus strand of NZ_JIAC01000001.1, from coordinate 1,840,578 downwards.
GGATGCCTTGGCAGATGGAGCGGAAATTGTCATGCAGGAGGCAAGGAACCGCTGCCCTGTCTATAAGGGCAATGACCACCGTGTGGTCAAAGGTGCTTTGCGCGATTCTATCCATACCGTCAAACAAAAAGGCGGTGCCAAGTACAAAATCATTGCTGACGCTACATCCCACGATGGCATTTTTTACGGCAAGCTGGTGGAATTCAGCCCAGCAATCAACAAGCCCTTTATGTATCCTGCCATGGATGCCAGACGGGATGAGGTCAGGAATAAGATAATCGATGCGGTAAGGGAGGCACTTCGCAGGAAATGAATATCAAGGAAAAAGTGTATAAGACCCTGAGTACGTCAAGGGAACTGACATCATTGCTGGCAAGAGACAGGCGGTGTCGGTGCATTTATCCCGGCATCAGCCCCAATGCTGGCAGCTACCCAATCATTGTGTACAACATCATATCGGATGTTCCGGCTCTCACGGCAGACGGTTTCGAGATGGAACGGCGCGTAACCGTGCGGCTGCAGATTCTCACTAAGGACGGACAATATGAGCATATTCATGATGTGGTAAATAAAATCATGAAGGGACTGGGCTTTATGCGCCGTCAGTCCTTGGAAATGGCAGAGCGCGATGTATTTGTGTTCTGCGTGGATTATGTAATTGGAATAGGAGTGGATGAATAATGGCAGAAATGAAACCGGCCAGCAGAATGGTCAGCGGACAGTTTATCAATATACAGCGGCTGCATGTGGCAAAGCTGCTGACGGATGAAGTCGGAAGTGAAGCAACCTATGATACCCCCATCGACTTGGGCAAGGTACTGCGGAGCATCGACATCAAGCCCTCCAACAGCAGTGCCGACCTCTATGCAGATGGCCAGTCCATAGACACCGCCACCAACACGGCATCCTATGAACTGACCTTCGACACAGCGGCTTTGCCCTTGGAGTATGTGGCTTACCTCTTGGGACATAAATGTGAGAACGGCGTGATGGTTGCCAATAAAGATGATGTGGCTCCGTATTTTGCCGTGATGTTTCAGAGCGACAAACGGAACGGCAGCAAGCGGCTGACAAAATTTTTCAAAGTTATGTTCCAAGAACCCTCGGTTAAAGGCTCCACCAAGGAAGAAAGCATTTCCTATCAGACGCCGACCTTGACTGCTAAGGCCATCTACAGATTGTCAGACGGCAATTCTTACACCTATGCCGATACCGAAAGTGCCGGGCTGGATGCAGAAATTGCAAGTAACTGGTATACCACGGTTTGATATTAGCATAGTGATGAAGAAAGTTTATAGCCTATTACAGCCGCACAAAAGCCGAGCACAATATTGGCGGTAACGTTAATTATGGCGAGAAAATAACTGCCTCCTCGCATTAGTGTCAAAGTTTCCATGCTGAACGAGGAAAAAGTTGTAAATCCACCAAGAAAGCCAACGGTCAAAAGTAGACGTAACGATTCTGGCATCATGTTGGTGGTTCTGGCCAAGGGTAATAAAAATCCCAAAATAAGTGCCATGAGAAAACTGCCAACGGTATTAACAAACAGTGTGCCGAAAGGAAACATAATACCAAAACGGCTGCCAATTACGGATGTGGCAAGGTAGCGGCAAATAGCCCCAAGTCCACCACCGATGAAAACATAAAAAAGATGCATAAAGAGTCCTCCGCGTATAGGAAATTACTATTCATTATATAACGAGGACAAAAATTTTGAAAACTGATTTTGGAGGATAAATTTAGATGGATACACCAAAAATCAAAATCAACGGCAAAATCATCCAGCCAGCTCCACCTAAGATGAAGGTATGGCGGGAGTTCCTGGCATTTTTCGATAAGGACAAGGGCAAGATGACCGTGGAGGAATTCCTCTCGGCTCATGTTGCCCTTATTGTTTTGGCCTTCAATCAGCCGGAGGTTACCACAGAATCCGTGGAGGAGAATATGGAAATCGCCGATGTGGTGCCGTTGGCACGGCAGCTTTTCGAATGGCTGCAGGCTCAGACCTTTGCCAAGCTGGTAAATCTCCCAAACGGGGAAACGGAGACAGGGAAGTGAGCCTGTCTCCGTACCAGAATTTATTGCTGTATTACGAACGGCTGCAGCAGTCCTACGGCTGGACAATGCAGGAGGTGGATGAGCATGATATAGATTTTTTGCTTGATCAGCTGACCGTCCTCAGTCTGACGGATGACAGCCGCCATCAGAAATACATTGACGATGTCCTGTAGGAGGTGGGCAAATGGCAAAGCGTGGGCAGAAGATAGATGAACTATATATCAGCCTTGGTCTGGACATTGCCCGGCTCCAGCTGGATTTTGATACGGCAGGCAAGACGGTATCCCAGGCAGTATCGCGGCTGAATACCAGAACTAATCAAATAAAGTTGAAGATGGACGTTGACCTTGCCAAACTTGAGGGCGTTGGCTCGGAGTTGGACAGGTTGAAGGTCAAGCATGAAGCCATCAATCGTCAGTTGGATATACAGCGGCAGAAGGAAGAAATCCTCGCAACCGTTCTAAAAGATGCCCAAAAGACCAATGGCAATGACAGCGAGGTTGCCCAACGGGCTCAGACCAATCTGCTAAAGCAGCAGAAAATTGTCGCGCAGACTGAGGCTGAAGTCCGCAAACTCAATGCCGAGATGAACAAGCTGGGTGGTGCCATAACACAGACTTCCGGCAAGGCAGGAACTTTTGGCACAGCTATGGCGGCTGGCCTTAGCAAAGCAAAAAGCGGTGTGGACAGCTTGGCTGGGGGCTTTACTATGCTGTCTGTCAAAGCGGCAGCCGTTATGGCCATCTTCTCGACAGGGGCAGGCTTGTTCAATCTGACCAAGGGAGCCATGGAGTCCGGGGAAAATCTCTATCGGCTGACAAAACGCCTTCATACCACAGCTACCGAGGCTGGCAAACTGAACCGTACATTCCAGTTGGCAGGTATGGATGTAATGTCCATTGTCCCGCTGATTGCCCGCCTGGATAAGCAGATGGAGACTGCCGGGGAAAATGGCAATGCCACTACTCAGGCTATGGCGCGGTTTGGCATAACCCTGTTAGACCAGGCTGGCAACCTTCTGCCGCTCAATGAACAGCTCGACCAGTTAGCCAAGGGGTATAAAAACGCCATGGAGGCGGGGCAGGAAGAAGCCTATACCGCAGAAGTCCTTGGTGCCCGTGGTGCGGCACTCATTCCGCTCCTTGAACAGTACGATGAGCTGATGGAAGTGGCGGGCAACGTCAAAACCACCGGTCTGCTCAATCCGGAGGAAAGTCATAAAACGTGGCTCCAATGGAAAGCCATGGAAATGGAGATGGGGCAGTTAAAGTCTGCCATAGGAACAGCCCTATTACCACTATCCGCAGAACTCCTGCCGGAAGTCACCGAGGGTTTCAAGGGGCTGGTGACTGAGATTCAAGAGAACAAGGATACCATCAAGGAGGCAATCTCTGGCTGGGGCTGGGCATTAAAGACCGTGGCTGAAGGTCTTGTTTTCGTGGGTGAGCAGTTCAATAAAGTGGTGGAACACGCCAAGGCCAACAAGTGGCTGATTGAAAATCACACGGCGGCAGCACCGCTTATTGGCATTCCTGTGGTTGGCGGTGCAATCCTCGACAAAATGTATGGGGATGAGTACAAGGCATATCTGGAGGAGCAAAAGGCTCTAAAGGAAAAGGCCGAAGCCGAGAAAAAGGCGGCGGCTGAAGCGGAGAAAAATCGCGAGGCGCAGGAGAAGAATACAAAGGCCAGCCTTTCACGTGCGGCTGCCGAAAAGCAGGCTGCCAAGGCTACGGAAGAAGCCGCAAAGGCCAATGCCCAGCTGACGGATTCCCTATATGAACTTACCCATAACGAACTGGAAAACTCTCTCCATACCATCAACAAAGAGGTGGAACAACTTCAGGCCAAAGGCGCAGATACCAAGTTGCTGGACGAGTACAAGCTGGCAAAGCAGGCCAAGGTTTACGAAGATTTTCAGCGGAACGTGGTAGATAGCACTCAGGCCGTTTACCGTACGGATTTACAAAATCAGCTGGCTAATATTGACAGAGAAGCGCAGGCCTATCGGCAGAAAGGCTTGGATGAGGTCAGTGCTGCAAGCTGGGCAGAGGCCAGCAAAGCTAAAATCAGGGAGCAGTGGGAAAATGAAATTGCATCAAAAATCGACTCTGTCTGGAAGACGGAGCTACAAAACCGCCTTGATGATATCGAACGTGAGAAACAGGCTTGGATTCAAAAAGGGCTGGATGAAGTCAAGGCGACGCAATGGGCTGAAAAAGAAAAACTTGACGCCAAAAGGAATGCGGCACTACAGGTACTGCAGGCGCAGAAAGAGGAATTTAAGGCGTATCTGGAAGGCGGTCAGCGCGGTCTAGCCGAGTACTACAAACAGGCGCATGGCTTCACCATGGAAGATTTGCAAATGACGCCGGAACAGTTATCCGGTTTTCAGCAGGCACGGAAGGTGATGATGGAAAATTTGCTGCCTAACTTCCGTGACCCTGCGGTGATTGCCGCCGAGCAGGAGCAGATGCGTCAGAGTTTCAAAATGAGCATGGGAGGTAAGGATTATTCATACGATGAGGTTATGGGCAATATGCAGACGGAAATGCACGGCATGCGAGAACAGATGGACAAGCTCAGTTCATCGCCTGCCCTTCAGAATGAGACTGGGCCGGCTCCCCAGCAAGCTGTCACGGCTGCGCCGCATTTGGAGGTCAATGTGAATATCGAAAACGCCGTCACCCAGGATAATGACGGCATTAGATATCTTGCGGACAGTGTGGCCGACCGCATAAGGCCTGCCGTAGAAAATGCCTTGGGAGGTGGAGACAATACATATTCAAATTGGTGAGGTCAGGACACTGGATGTAGACAACTGGCAGATAATCCCGGATGACCGTCAGCAACAAGTGGAAATCATCGGTGGTGTGGCCGTGCAGGATTTCGGTCATATTGAAGCCGGGGATAAGGTTTCCTGCAATGTCACCATGACGATTGTGAACTGGGAAGTTGTTTGCGGTTACTGGAACAGCCGGCAATTGGTGCAGATTACAGATGAAGGCGGCAACGTCTGGCCGTCTATGCGAGTAGTGGTGAAGTCCTATCAATATGTATCCCGCTTTCCCAAGGCAGTAAAAGCGACATTAGAATTTTGGAGGTTATGACTATGGCAAATCAGCTTCACATCTATTATGGCAATCCCACGGCAGGCTCTACGGATGGCACAGAAGCCAGTTCCGGCACGGAGCTTTCCCCCATCTCCGTCACGCTGGATGCCAGCAAGGAGGAACAGAAAGCCGTGAAATGCGCTGTCCGCTGTGACAGTGGTTATTACATTGAGGGGAGCACCGCCATCAAGTTTGTTGGTGACGGCTCTGCAAAATGGCAGGCAGCTGCCGACAACAACTATGCTGACGAGAATGCGGCCTTGAAGAAAGCCAGCTGGCAGGAAACGCTCACTCTGGACGGAGTGACGGACAAGAACACCATCTTCTGGGTCAAGGCAATCAGCAGCAAGGAAGAAAAGCCCCAGAACGACACGTCCGTAGACATACAGGCAGAAGGACTGGTGGTGGCGGTATGAGCTTCAAATACATCAATCCGGGCTATGCAGAGTTTCTCGATGTGGCAGGTGGTACGACCATAGCGGATACAGTCAAAAGCAAGACAGGGGTGATGTTTTATCAGCCAACAGATAAAAAAGGGCTGGTGCTTTCTGAAACACCGGCAGAACTTTACGGCAAATTCGATGTGTACATTCCCAAAGACCGTAACGACTTTTGGATAAAAATTGCCATGCTCGAAACCAATGGCTATGCGTTGGACGGCATGGGATTCGTTAAGAGAGATAATGTCATGTACTTTTTGCGGTATTATAGCGGTAATTCATCCGGTGGTACAGAGGCTTATTTATCCGAGCCGGAGAGACTGAACCTCAAGCTGAATGCCATCAATAACATTTGGTTTCATGTTAAGACTGGCACTGACGGTTATGTGCAAATCTATGCCAACGGTCAGTCCGTGGAAAAGTTTGACTATGATATCAAATTTGGCAAATCCAAAACATTGGTGGTCTACGCTGATAGTGCTTATGGCGCGATTTCCAATCTCATTCTGTCTGATACAGAGATTGCCCCCAAGGAGCAGGTGGTGCTCCTACCGATTGCCACTACGGAAACCACCATGTTGGCAGGAGAGGATGGAGAGTACATCGCTGATGCGGAGGGGCAGACCATTTTGCAGACCGTAGATACAGTTTCGTTAATCAATGCCTACGGCGCAGATACAATCATCAAGGGTATCGCTGTTATCGGCAATCCAGTCTGTCGCACAGCAGAAGGGCTGTCCGACCTTACGGCGATTCAATCTGATGGAGCAAATATCACAGAGTATGGCACGAAAACTGTTCCGCAGGGAACACCGGGAGTAGTGGCAGACGGTCATGCCCTGTCACTAAAAATATCTGAAATAGCAGACTATAAATTTGGCTGGAAGGCAGGTGCATCGTGATGAGATATATCAATCCGGGCTTTGCAGAGTTCCTGGATGTGGAAGACGGCACGACGGTGGAAGGAACAAAATTCAATCCCGACAATGGCGTAGCCTTATACCAGCCAAAAGACAACGAGGGAATTGATATTACCTTGGAAACCGCACCGACACATTTCTATGCAAAGTTCGACGTCTATATCCCACCATGGTCAGAAATGTCCGATGGCGTCATGGCCGAGGTCGGGTTTTACAGCAAACATTCCGGATATACAGGTTTTTATGGCTGGCAACTTCGTAAATATTCTAGTGACCTTGATCCGCAAGTCATTATCGGCAATAGTTCATCGTATGACAAATATGTGGAGTATAAGGTCGGAGGTGCGCTGAAATTCGACAGCGTCAACAGTTTCTGGATGCACTTCAAGGCAAGAAGCGCATCTGTTGCCGATGGTGAGTACCAGGTCTATATGAACGGCGAGAAAATCATGGAAAATACGCAGAAATACATTTACATGGATGCCATCAGCAAACTGGTCATTTATGCTACACAAAATTATGGCAAATGCTATCTGTCCAATATCATCATGAGTTTTGATGAGGAAATCAGCCTCAAGGAAAAAATACAGGCAGTTCCGTTGGGAGATGTTGTGACGGATATGACCGCCCAAGAAAATGGCACATACCTTGCCGATACGGCAGGACAGCAGATTTTGCAGACTGTGAATGTGAACTCGCTCATATCCCAATATGGGGGCATATCAAAGGTGACGGGAATAGCCATTGGCGGCAGACCTGCTTATCGGACAGGAGAGGATTTGACACGGCTTACAGGTATTTCAAAAGCTGGTGATGAGCAGATAGAGCATGGCACCAAGAAACTACTAACCAACACGGATATGGGAACAGTAGATTGTTACTCCGTAAACGCTAACATAGCTGACCTGGCAGGTATGCAGTTAGGCTGGAAAGCCGAGGTGTAGCCGATGGGCATTGTCATAAAGCCAACAGCATATATTTCGTGGATTCCTCACGGAAAAATTATTCTTCAGCCTGCGGATGCCTATATCTCATGGATACCCCAGGGCAGAATAAGCATTAGGCCACAGATTGCTGCCGCATGGGTACCGATGGGGAAAATCCACCTCAAGATGCAAATTCTCGCCACCATAGTGCCGTCCACCAGCGTACAAGTAAAAGCCACGGCAGATGTAAAAAGGCAGGTGGCGCAAGGGAATGAGGTGTTTGCAGATACTAGACGTAGCGGCATTAAAACCGAGAAGGTTTCTGCGGATACCAAACGGCAGATAGAATCTGCTTCTGTAGCATGGACGAACGCAGACCTGCTCAGAAAGTTGGCAATGCCAGAGAAGGGTTCAGCAGATACGGCAAGGTTTGTGAGTTGCCAGTACGCCAAAGCAAATGCAGATACATCGCGCATTCTGTCCATGAATTTCTGTGTACGGCGAAGCAAATGCCTGCGGCAGATTAGTAAAAGGGAACAGGCATCAGCTGACACCATCAGCAGGCTGGGTATAGATGTTTTGTCCATGGCAGATACTTCACGTAAGTTGGGCTGGGGCGAACCTGCGGTAAGCCATACACGGCGGCAGGTTATAAAGTTTCAGTCGCTCTTTGCTGACACATCAATCCGAGTGCCGGTGGTACTGGCGTATGTTGAACCTGCAGTTAAGCCATCACCGGCAAAGAAACTCAAGGCGGCAACATTGCCATCCATCATGGATAATTTTCGTGAGCATGGTATCCGCTCTTTTTCAATGTCACTGGGTGAACTGACGCTTTCGGACAGTTTTCAGTTGGAAACGGTGCAGCCATTGAACATTGACGATTCTGTGCAGGGGCAGATTTTTGACTATCACTTCCATTTTCTCGTGGAGGAAACCAGTCAGCGGGATTTGGTTCAGACGGTGAAGGGGATGTATTCCAAGGACAAGCTGCTCTACAGTGCCATCAGCTTTTTTGTCAATGAGTTTGGGGTGTCCTACTACGCCGAGGGCATAGCCAAGGCGCTGGGGCTGAAACTGGATATGACTTGTGACGATTTCATTCCGTCACAGAACTTTGAGGACAGCGGTATGACCTATCAAGACTTCATTTCCGCATTGTTCGGTTGGACAGCCAAACTGCCCCAGCGTCAAATAAACGTCTTTATCCGTGGAGATACCCTGCATATTATTCAGCGAGGCAGGGAGCGTTCTGTCGTAGATATTACAGACTGGCCACATAGCAAGCCGACCATTGAGCGAAAACTTGTCCGCTCCATCTGGCACAGTACCATGGAAAATGCCGGTAAGGCTCATAACGATGAGGATACTGAGCCGAAAGGTTTCACCGGGACTATCTCGCTGGGGGAAATCAGCAGATCCTATTCCAACGGCTTTCTGACCCACGAAACCAACGAGAAGGGCTATACCGATTATGTCTATGACGGTGAATACCTGTCGGAAAAGAGCACCCACAACAAGGACGGCTCCACCAGCCGGACAGAGTATTTTTATGCTAAGACCAACAGGGACATCTACCTCTTCAAGGAAAAGGAGCGCACCACTGAAGCTATCAATGACGGGCAGGAACACGATATCTATGATTGGACAGACTGGAACAACCAAAATGGTACGGAGCGCATAACCTACCATGCTCCCCTTGGCTATGGCTGGTATTCCACTGTGGTGTATGTGGATGGGGAACTGGAAGGCAGCAGCTTGTCACAAGGCAAGCCCGGAGGCAAGGCCAGCCGCTTCACAATCGACCAGTCCAATCTGAGTCTGGGGGCTGAGTACGATACGGGTGATGACGATGACGGCCCCAAGTACGAATCCCTCATCGACACAGAGTTTCCAGTTATAGGCGAAGATTATCTATGGGAACTGACCAAAGCCATAGAGTGGCTGAACCGCAAGACGCAGGAGACTGTCACTGTGGAGGTCGTAGCTAATGTTCGTAGCGGTGTGCCGGATGTGAAGCATATCGTGGATTTTACCGAGCGGATTAAATTCAACGGCAGTGAGTATTTCCTGGTGTCCAATGTCGTGGAGCTTACCCCAAGAAGTCTGCGGCAGACAATTAAAATGACGAGGTGGTACTGATGAACGGAATATATGGGCTGGCTGAATCCATCAAGGCTGGCATGAAAAGAGCAAAGAAGCAATCCGAGCAGAAAGCCCTGCGGGGCGTTATCCAGGGTGGCAGAGTACATATCGGTGCTCACAGCTACCCCATGAAGGCAGCGGTGGATGTGAATACCGATGACGGCAGTCTGGTCTGGGTACAGCTGGCCAAGAGTGGAACAGCTGTAATTGTAGGAGCGTGAGGTCATGCACAGGACAAGAGTAACGGCAGTCGGCAATACCAAGGCACAGGCTGATGGCAAGTGGCTGAACATAATCGGAAATAAAGCTATTGCTGTCGGAGATTTTATCTGGACAGACGGCAGATGTATCTACGGTAACATCTCCGAAGGAGGAGGCGCGGCTCCTGTTATCAATAGCAGTGAGCCGTATGTACCGATTTTCATGGAAGACGGTACGCATTGCCTTTATCACAATGACAAATTGAAAACTGGCAGAAAAGATGCAAAGCATAAACTTATGGCAAATCGTGACAGTGAGGTCGTGTTCTCGGATGCCTACAGGGGGCTGGATGTGTCCGTTGGTGCTTCTGGGGAAGTGCAGGAACTCAAATACGAGCGGTATTCTCATAGAAATGGCGCATTGGGCTATTGGTTCAAGGATTATGGTGGAAGCATAGGGGCAAAGTTGGGAATTTACTTTGAATGGGAACCGCAAGACCATTATTGGTTGGTCGAAACAGAAACTGCGTTTGAGCAAATGAAATATGCCCAAGTATTGCAGGAAGGTGCAAAGCAGACGGCAGAACGGGCTTTGCTGGAACTGGAAAAGCAGGCTCCGTCTGGTGAGGGGGAATCAATGACCGTCCTTCCGGAAAAAGAATGCAGGATAACCGGTGGCTGGTATGAATCAGAGCAGGATTACTGTTTGTTTTTGGAAGGGAATGCACAGGCGTTATACATGTCGGGCAGAAATCTTGGCATCTATGATGACAGGGAACGATGCTGGCAGGCAGATTTTGGCACACTCTATTCCTTGGCAGTTGAATACCTGTTAGAAATGGTGGCTACACCGAAGGGGATTACCATACTGCGAGGTCGACATAACAACAATGGCAGCTGGCGTTTGACGTATCTGCCCTTGGACGAAGAGTATGGTGAACCATATCATTTTGTGGATTCCATTAAAAGTACAGACCTGCGCTTGCCGGATGGCTTCAAGGTGACCATGAGCCGCAATAACAAGGAGCGAATTGAGTACATGGGGTATGAGCCGGATTCCTACAGCTATGAACTGAAATCACCACAGGGACAGCAAATCTGTGAGGTCAATGGCTATGAGCCAGGACAAAGACTGCTGGCCTGCAAGCTGCGCCCACGGACATGGCTAATGGCTTTCGATGTCAAACTGTACCGTGTAAAAAACGGCGAGAAGAAGCTGATTGAGGGTGACTACAATCAGCGTAACGCTCGCTTGCGGCCTATGAAGGATTGGAAAAATTGGATGAAGGGGGAATGATTTATGGATGCATTTTTAGATATCAGATGCTGGGCAGCAGGAGCAGGAGCTGCTCTTGGGGAGTATCTCGGCAGTTTTGATAGCCTGCTTTATGCATTGGTGGCTTTTATCGTGACGGACTACATCACCGGAGTGCTCTGTGCCATAGTGGAAAAACGGCTTTCCAGTTCCGTGGGCTTCCGTGGCATTTGCCAGAAGGTCTTCATCATGGCCTTGGTCGGCGTGGCCAATGTGCTGGATGTCCATATGGTAGGTGGTGGCTGTGTCCTGCGTACGGCAGTTATCTTCTTCTACTGTGCTAATGAGGGCATTTCCATTGTAGAAAATGCTGCGAGGATTGGTCTGCCAGTGCCGGATAAGCTGACGGAAGTCATGAAACAGCTTAAGAACAAATGAATATCGGATAGGTTATTGCCTGGTGGGAGAAATCCTGCCGGGCTTATTTTTTTGCTAAAAATCATTATTTCTGTCCTTTCAATGGTGAGAGGGCAGATTTTTTCGGCAAAATGCTGTTTTCTTCTCTTTAAGAAAGTAGCGGGGGCTGGTGACCAAGATGGAACTTTTTGTCCTCTTACATATGAGAGGGTTGATTTTTTCGGCTATATGAAGAGAAAGGCAATCTTACAGAAACTTTGGTGGCTCAAAATTGCACCGCCAATTAAAAGTGGAGGTCGAGTGATGACAGAAAAACAGCAAGAAGAAATCAAGGCTATGAGACAGGCGGGGCTGGGGTATAAGAAGATAGCGGCCGCCATGTCTCTGTCAGAGAATACCATCAAGTCCTATTGCATCCGAAATAAGCTAAAGGCAGGTGATGGGCAGATGGTTTGCTTGGAATGTGGCCAGTCCATTACGCAGCCTACAGGTCAGAAGGGGAAGAAGTTCTGCTCCGATACTTGCCGCATCAAATGGTGGAATCATCACACTGATTTGATGAAGGCCAACAACGTCTGTACTCATTGTGGTAAGCCCTTCCACGGCAGAAAGGGAAGAAAGTTCTGCTCCCACGCCTGCTACATAGCAGAAAGGTTCGGTGAAGCCCATGTCTCATGATTTGATGCTGAAGGAGGCCAAGTATCAGTCAGCCATGCAGGTGTTTCGTGGCTGGTTGGAACAGGGCATTATCACACAGGCGGATTATGCCAAGGCAGAGCAGTTGATGCGCGAAAAATATCATCCGCTGCTCGGTACATTATTCTCGGACATGGCGTTGACTTAGGCTCAGCGTAGAGTGATATATAGTAGGAAAGGAGGGCATGCTCATGAAGAAGATAGAACGTATAGAGCCAAAGGTTCCGCAGATTAAGCGGAAAAAGCGCGTAGCAGCGTATGCACGGGTATCTGCAGAATCAGACCGACTGACGCATTCACTGTCAGCACAGATTAGCTATTACAGCGAGCTTATTCAGAATAATCCGGAGTGGGAATATGCCGGTGTGTATGCCGACAGTTTTATCTCCGGTACCAGCATCAACAAGCGGTCAGAATTTCAGCGTATGGTGGCTGATTGTGAGGCTGGAAAGATTGATATAATCCTGACCAAGTCCATCAGCCGTTTCGCAAGAAATACGGTTGACCTTCTTTCTACTGTTCGGCATCTCAAAGTCATTGGGGTGGAAGTACGATTTGAAAAGGAGAATATCCGCTCCATGAGCTCGTCCGGCGAGATTATGTTGTCTATCTTGGCAAGTATTGCACAGGAAGAAATCATCAACTACTCGGAAAATGTAAAGTGGGCAAAGCGGAAAAGATTTGAACAGGGACTTCCCAATGCAAAATTCTGTATTTACGGGTACAAATGGGTGGGGGACGAGATGATTATTGTCCCCGAAGAAGCCATTATTGTAAAGCGTATATATCAGGATTATCTTTCTGGTAAGTCGACAGCGGAAATAGCCTGTGAACTTTCCAGCCAAGGTATTATCACCAAGAGAGGCAAGCGATGGAGTGGCAGTAGTGTCAACTACATCCTGCAAAATGTTCACTATACAGGCAATCTGATTCTGCAAAAATATTATGTGGAAAATCCTCTTACACACAAGCTCAAGAAAAACGATGGGGAATTGACCCGTTACCTGGCTGAAAATACACATGAAGCTATCATTGATAAAAAAACATTTGATATGGTACAGGAAGAATTTGCAAATCGTAAGAGTAGATGCAAAATCAATGCATCCTGTTTTACCATGAAAATTAAATGCCCGTTTTGTGGGCGCAGTTATGTTTATTATCAATACAAAGCTACGTCGAATGAATATTGGGCACACTGGAAAAAGGTGGGGATATGTTCTGGGAGCGAAAAAATAAATCAAGAAGATCTCAAGCGAGTATGCGCAAAAGTGTTGAACATAGAAGAATTCAATAAAGAAGTATTCCTAAAAAATGTAGATTATATCAGCGTGCCCAAACGAGATGTTTTGGAATTTCATTTTAAGAATGGAGAAATAAAAACAGAAATATACCGACCGTAGTAACTTTCATCGCGTACGAAACGAGGAGGATGAGTATTGTGGCAAGAAAGATAACGACTATTCCCGCAACGATTAATAAATTTACGGCTGCACCTATCGCCAGCAATGTAAAGCGGAAAGTAGCGGGATATGCTCGTGTCAGTACAGATACGGATGACCAGATATCCAGCTACGCCGCACAAGTCGATTACTATACAAAATACATCAAGGAACGAAAAGACTGGGATTTTGTTGGCATATATACCGATGAAGGTGTGACAGGAACTTCCACGAAAAAGCGCGAAGGATTCACACGCATGATAAAAGACGCTTTAGCGGGAAAAATACAACTTATCATCACAAAATCGGTGTCCAGATTTGCCAGAAATACAGTAGACTGCCTTACAACGATAAGAAAACTAAAAGCTGCCGGGGTTGAATGTTATTTTGAAAAAGAAGGAATTTGGACATTGGACTCTGCCGGGGAATTGCTCATCACGGTTTTAAGCTCTATCAGTCAGGAAGAAGCGCGGAGCATATCGGAGAATACCACCTGGGGGCAGAGAAAAAGCTTCGCTGACGGTAAGGCAAGAGTTCCTTACAAGCGTTTCCTTGGATATGACCGGGGCGAAGATGGCAATCTGGTCGTAAATCCTGAACAGGCCAAGGTTGTGAAGCTCATTTACAAACTTTTCCTTACCGGGTTGTCTTACTCAGCAATCGCCAAAAAACTGATGGAAAAGGGCATAAAATCACCAGCGGGCAAAGATAGATGGTATTCTAATACGGTGCAGAGCATTCTCACTAGCGAAAAAATGAAGGGGGACGCACTACTGCAAAAGAAATTTACCGTGGATTTCCTGACCAAGAAAGTAAAAAAGAATGAAGGGGAGATTCCGCAGTATTATGTGACGGGCAATCACGAAGCAATTATACCGCCAGCGACATTTGATTTGGTACAGGCTGAGATTGAACGACGCAAGAATGGCAGGGGAAAAGGCGGATATAGCGGGTCGACCATATTTTCTAATCGCATCAAGTGTGGAGCATGCGGTCATTGGTATGGTTCCAAGGTTTGGCACAGCAATGATAAATACAGGCGAGTGGTCTACCAGTGTAACAACAAGTTCGCAGGGGCAAAGAAATGCTCCACGCCACATCTGACGGAGAAGGAAATAAAAGATGCTTTCGTCAAGGTGGTGAATAAGCTACTGGAGGGCAAAGATGATATGCTGGAAAATATCCGGCTGGTACAGAAGCAGATATGTGACACGTCAGACCTTGAAGCTGAAAGCCAACGGCTTATGGATGAAATGAATGTTCTATCGGATAGGGTGCAAAAATGCATCAGTGAAAATGCCCGCATAGCCCAAGACCAGACGGACTACCAGAAACGCTATGATGAACTGGTCAGTCGTTATGAGACGACCAAAGCCAGCTATGACAGGACAGAAAAATCCATCAAGGCCCGGCATGCTAAGGCAGAGCGGCTTGGGGCATTCGTCAAAGCATTGGCCACCCAAGACACATCAGTAACGAAGTTTGATGAAGGCTTGTGGGGAACGATTGTGGACTTCATGACCGTATACAGCAAGGAAGATATCAGCGTAACATTCAAGGATGGAACAGAAATTCATATAGGGTAACAGGCGGCACGGGCAAAGTCCCGTGCCAATTTTCTTGTATTCCTTTCTTATTTTATGGTAAAATGATTGTATGTGAGTTCATTGGCGTCTCAATTAAGATAAGGTGCGGGTTGCATTGCGCACCGTAAAACTCGGAACCCAATCGTTACAAGGCTTCATGATACTCGCAAACGATGCAACCCCCTGAGGAATTTTGCAACCCCTCAAACGGTAAAAAACTAGGAAAAATATGGTTGTATCAATATTACAAGACTAATGGAGTGTATGTTTTTGAGACGAAGAATCGCCTGTAAAGCAGTCACAGCGTTCATGCTGGGGGCTGCTGGTTTTATGATAAATTTGCCGCAGAGTCCGTCTGCTTTTGCTGAAGTGCAGGATAAGGTCTACGTTCAGCCAGAGCGGCCGAATATTCCAGGACTTGTGGTAAGTCCTGCCGACCCCTTGCAAAAGCTGACGGCCCGTTCTGCCATCGTAATGGATACGGTAACGGGACAGATTCTCTATGAGCGGGATATCGATGCCCGCCGTTATCCGGCCAGCACCACGAAGATGATGACGTTGATTGTGGCCTTGGAGCATGGCAAGCTGGACGATATCGTTACCGTCAGCAAGAATGCCGAAGGTGTGGAAGGTTCCACGCTCTGGCTGGTGCAAGGGGATAAGATTCCTCTGGGCGAGCTTCTGACCGGCATGATGATGCATTCCGGCAATGATGCCACCGTGGCGGTAGCCGAGCATATCGCAGGCAGCGTGCCCGCCTTTGTGCGCATGATGAACGACAAGGCCGAGGAGCTTGGGGCTAACAGCACTCATTTCGTGAACCCCAACGGCCTGCCAGATGAAAAGCATTACACCACAGCTTATGATTTAGCAAAAATCGCGGCCTACGGCTACAGCCTGCCGCATTTCGAGGAAATCGTGGGCAAGCAGGAAGCGCTCTATGACTGGGTAAAAGACCCGGCCAAGAAACTGCGCAATGAGAATCAGATGCTCTGGCTCTATCGCGGGGCTAACGGCGTCAAGACGGGCTACACGGATGCGGCAGGCCGCTGCCTGGTATCCGCCGCCCGCCGGGACGGTATGCAGCTCGTAGCGGTGGTGTTGGACAGCTACTATATGTGGAACGATTCCATTGCCCTGCTCGACTACGGCTTCCAGAATGCCCATCCCAAGACTTTGGTCAAGAAGGGCGAAGTGGTGGCAAAAGTAGATGTGGCCGATGGCCGCCATGATGAATTGGAACTTATCGCCGCTGAATCCTTGGTTGCCGTGGAAAAGACCGGCGAAACGGCCAAGGTGGAGCGCAAGGTGGAAGTACCGCGCGAAGTTGCCGCCCCGATAAAAAAGGGCGATGTCATCGGCAAGGTAGTTTGCTACTATGATGGCAAAGCCCAGGGTTCCATCTATCTTTTGGCCGCTCAGGATGTGGAATATTATTCCTTCTGGGACAATCTCTTAAAAACGCTGCGTGATTTCTGGAAAGGACTGTTCTGATGGAAGAACGCTTGCAAAAAATCATTGCCAAAGCGGGAATTGCTTCCCGGCGGGCGGCAGAGGGGCTTATCCTTGCAGGACGAGTAACTGTTGACGGCAAGACCATCACCGAGCTGGGCGGCAAGTACGACAGCAGCCATCAGCGCATCTGCGTAGACGGCAAGCCCCTGACCTTTGCTGAGGAAAAAGTCTACTTCCTGCTCAATAAGCCCAAAGGCTATCTTTCCACAGCCAAGGACGAGCGCGGACGGCGCACGGTGCTGGACTTATTGCCCGAGGTCAAAGAGCGGGTCTATCCCTTGGGACGCCTAGATAACAACACCGAAGGGCTGCTCCTGATTTCCAATGACGGCAATCTGATGAACGGCCTGCTGCATCCCCGCTACAAGGTCAATAAGACCTATATCGCCAGAGTCACGCCGATTCCCACAGAAAATGCTTTGGACAAATTACGCCAGGGCATTCAGCTCGAAGACGGGCTCACGGCTCCGGCTGTAGTAAAGCGATTGGACACCGCCGAAGATGAAGCCAAGGTGGAAATCACCATCCATGAGGGCCGCAACCGACAGGTACGCCGGATGTTTGCCGCAATCGGCTCTGATGTGCGGGCCTTGAAGCGGGTCAAATTCGCAAGCCTCACCTTAACAGGAGTCAAGCGCGGACACTATCGGCCCTTGACCAACGACGAAGTAGCAGAACTCTATCGTATAGCAGGTTTAGAACAATCATGAAAAAAATCATTGTAATCGGTGCCGGCCCCGCAGGCATGATGGCAGCCATCAAGGCGGCGGAGAATGGCGCTGATGTTACCATACTCGAAAAAATGAAGCGCCCCGGCAAGAAGATGCTGATTACCGGCAAGGGCCGCTGCAATATCACCAATGCCGCCACCGTGCCCGAAATCATCAAAAATATCCACGGCAATGGCAAGTTCCTCAACAGCTCCATGCGGGCCTATGACAATGAGGATGTTATCTACTTCTTCGAGTCGCAGGGCGTACCGACCAAGGTGGAACGCGGTCAGAGAGTGTTTCCCGTCAGCGACAAGGCGCAGGATGTCGTAGATGCCATGGTGCATAAGCTCCATGAACTGGACGTCAAAATCGAAACCGACAGCCCTGTCAGCGAGATTCTCGCTCATGATGGGGAAATAAAGGCCGTAAAACTACAGAGCGGTGCCAGCTTCAAAGCCGATGCCGTAATCCTCTGCACCGGCGGGGCATCTTACCCCGGCACCGGCTCCACAGGCGACGGCTATAAGATGGCGCAGAAACTCGGCCATACGCTGGTGGATATCCGCCCGTCACTAGTTCCTCTGGAAACCGAGGAAGATTGGGTAAAATCCGTACAGGGCCTATCTCTGCGCAATGTAAAAGCCACACTCTTGGTAGACGGTGAGAAAAAGACGGATATGTTCGGGGAAATGATGTTTACCCATTTCGGCGTGACCGGCCCCATCATCCTGTCCCTAAGCCGGGCGGCTACCGAGGCACTGGCCAATGATTCCTTTGTGGAACTGGAGCTGAACCTAAAGCCTGCATTAGCAGAAGATGTTTTAGATGCCCGCCTGCAGCGGGATTTTGCCAAGTATCAGCGCAAACAGCTGGGCAATGCCATGGTGGATTTACTGCCGCATAAGCTCATTGAGCCGGTGCTCGATGCGGCTTTCCTCGAAATGGATAAGCCTGTGCATCAGATAACGGTGGAAGAACGCCACCGTTTAGGGCATACCTTGCAACACCTGCCCTTAACCATAACGAAAGCAAGACCGATTGCCGAAGCCATTGTGACGGCAGGCGGGATTTCCGTCAAGGAAATCAATCCCAAGACCATGGAATCCAAACTCGTCAAAGGCTTGTACTTTGCCGGCGAAGTGGTGGATGTGGACGCCTATACCGGCGGCTACAACCTGCAGGCGGCCTTTTCCATGGGCGCGGCCGCTGGCAACTGGAGTGTGTGGAACGATTAATCATATATACCTATAAAACAAAGGGGTTGTCTGAATGGAAAAAATCCAGATTGAAAAAGCCCGTCAGGGCCTGCAAGGCGAAATCGTAATACCCGGTGACAAATCCATTTCCCATCGCAGTGTCATGTTCTCTGCGCTTGGGGATACGCCGGTGCGCATCAAGAACTTCCTGCATGCTCAGGACTGCATGTCCACCGCAGCCTGCATGGAAGCACTCGGCGCAAAAGTCGAATTCATCAGCGACACGGAGCTTATCGTCACGGGTAACGGCCTGCATGGCCTCAAGGAACCGGCAACCATTCTGGATGCGGGCAACTCCGGCACAACCCTGCGCCTCTTGATGGGTATTTTGGCCGCCCAGCCCTTTCTTTCCACCTTCACCGGGGATGCTTCCCTGCACAAGCGCCCCATGGGCCGGGTAATCAAGCCGCTCTCCCAGATGGGCGCGCAGATTTACGGCCGGGAAAACAATGCGAAACTGCCCATCACCGTAGTACCTGCCCAGAAAAAACTTCACGGCATGCACTACGACAGCCCCGTGGCCAGTGCGCAGGTAAAATCGGCTATTTTGCTGGCCGGCATGTTTGCCGAGGGCGAAACGACGGTCAATGAACCCTTTGTATCCCGTGACCATACGGAACAGATGCTCGCGGCCTTCGGTGTGCAGCTCAAGCGTGAAGGCACGGCCGTAACCATCCAGCCCGTAGAAAAGTTCACGGCACCACAGGAAATCGAAGTGCCCGGCGATATTAGTTCTGCCGCTTACTGGCTCGTAGCAGGAAGCATCGTGCCCGGCAGCAAACTGCTCTTAAAGAACGTGGGCATTAATCCCACCCGTACAGGTATTCTCGATGTACTCAAGGACATGGGCGCCAAGATTACCCTGCAGAATGAACGCACAAGCGGTGGGGAAGCCGCAGCGGATATGCTGGTGGAA
The DNA here is from genome assembly GCF_000687995.1 of Selenomonas ruminantium AC2024. NCBI lineage: Bacteria > Bacillati > Bacillota > Negativicutes > Selenomonadales > Selenomonadaceae > Pseudoselenomonas > Pseudoselenomonas ruminantium. The sequence goes on along the minus strand of NZ_JIAC01000001.1, from coordinate 1,820,983 downwards.
TATAGCGACCTCAAGGGCGTGACTTTCGGTGCTGAAATCATGCCGCGCCTGATTGACGAAATCCCCATTATCGCCGTGGCTGCCCTTTGTGCCCAAGGCGATACCGTGATTACCGGAGCAGGCGAGCTGCGCGTCAAGGAAACCGACCGCCTCATGGCCATTGCCAAGGAATTCAACAAGCTGGCACCCGGCGCTGTGGAAGAACGCGAGGACGGCCTTGTGATTCATGGCGGTGCCAAGCTGCAAAAGGCAACGGCCTTTTCCTATGACGACCACCGCATTGCCATGTCCCTAGCCATCCTTGGCACCGTGGGCGCTGGCGTGGAGATTGAGAATCCCCAGTGCGTCAATATCTCGTATCCCGAATTTTATCAGACTTTGGAGGAAATACAGTAATGAAAAACTTAGTAGTAGCAATCGACGGCCCTGCCGGAGCAGGCAAAAGCACCGTGGCACAGTTAGCCGCCAAGAAACTCGGCTATACCTATATCGACACCGGTGCCATGTACCGCGCTGTAGCCTGGAAAACCCTGCAGCAGAAGAAAGAAGTAACCGACGAGCTGATTCTCGAAGTGGTCAAGGATATTGATGTAGACCTGCAGTACAAGGACGGCAAAACCACCGTTGCCGTTGACGGCACAGATGTGACGGGCGAAATCCGCACGCCGGAAGTCAGCGCTATCGTGTCCCAGGTCGCTGCCCTCGGCCCTGTCCGCGAAAAGATGGTAGACCTGCAGCGCAAGATGGGTGAGCGGGGCAGCGTGCTCATGGATGGCCGTGATATCGCCACCAACGTCCTGCCCAATGCAGATGTCAAGATTTTCCTGACCGCCTCCATTGAAGAACGTGCCCGCCGCCGCCACAAAGAGCTCACGGAAAAAGGCTATACCATCGATATGGAACAGATGAAAGCCGATATCGCCGCCCGCGACAAAGCCGACAGCGAACGCGAAATCAGCCCGCTGGTACAGGCTGAAGATGCCACGCTGCTCGACACCACGGGCCTGTCCATTGACGAAGTAGTAGAGCGCATCCTCTCCATGTGCAAATAAGAGGTGCGTCATGTTATATAGTCTGTTACAGCTGATTTTCAGCATTTTCTTCAAACTCTTTTTCCGTGCCGAAATCTACGGCCGGGAGAATATGCCCAAAGACGGCGCCGTGATTCTGGCCGCCAACCACATGAGCAACTGGGACCCGCCCTTTGTCGCCACCTTCCTGCACCGTCCGGTAAGCTACATGGCCAAGATTGAACTCTTCAAGAATCCCATCTTTGGCCGGGCCATTACCGCCTGCCATGCCTTCCCCGTAAAGCGGGGAGCTGCTGACCGTGGCGCCATCAAAGCCGCCATGCAGGTGCTTAAAGAGGGCCGCTGCCTCGGCCTGTTCCCGGAAGGCACCCGCAGCCGAACCGGAAAACTCGGCAAAGCCGAAGCTGGTGTTGGCCTTATCGCTGCCATGAGCAAAGCGCCCATCGTGCCGGCTGCCATCATCGGCACCGATAAGATTTTTGCAGGTGGAGAACATTTCCCGAAGCTCAAAGTTATCTACGGCGAACCCATGAAATTTGAAGGCGACCATAAAGACAAAGAAGCTCTGGAAGCATTTTCCCAGAGCATTATGGATAAAATCGCCGCCATGAAAGCTGAATATCAGGATTAACGAATATGAGGTGAGACACATGATTTTGCAGGTTACCGTCACGGAATATCTTCCCACCAATGTTTACTTCTACATTGACGAGGAAAGCAAGCATGGCTTCATTATCGACCCGGGCGCCGAAGCCGCCAAACTCAAAAAAGTTGCGGAGGAGCGGGGCTTTGTCATTGAAAAAATCCTGCTGACTCACGGCCACTTTGACCATATCGCTGCAGTAAACGAATTGCAGGCAGCCTGGGGCGCCGAGATCATTATGCAGGAGAACGGCAAGAACTACGCGGAAAATCCCAACTGGAACCTTTCGAACCAACTGCGGAAGGAAATCATCCTCCATTATGTCACGTACCTGCCTCACAACGCAGTAATCACCTTAAAGGACAATCCTGACCACAAGCTGCAGCTCATCCATTGTCCCGGCCATACCTCCGACGGCTGTGCCTTCTACAGCGAAAAGGACGGCATCGCCTTTGTAGGGGATTGTATCTTCCGCGAAAGTTACGGCCGCACCGATTTGCCCGGCGGAGATGAAGAAACCCTGCTGAGCCATATCACGGACCGCCTGCTGACCCTGCCACAGGAAACCATCCTGCTGAGCGCTCACTCGGAAGAAACCACCGTGGAACATGAACGCAAAATGCCCTGGTACGCCGGGCGCCTCAAATAAAGCAAAAATGACATCTGACTTGTCAAAAAAAGACCGGTCAGATGTCATTTTTATTTCGCCTGCTTGGCCTGAAGGGCGGCAATCTTACGCCGCAATTCGATTTCATTTAGGGCCATGAGAAACTCAATGCCATAGATGATAAAGCTGACGATAAACTTAAACCACACGAACAGGGCAAAGAGCCCAAAGAGGGAACCATAGGCAATGCCCATGCTTGGAATAAGGGTCATAAACCAGCCGTAAATCCCTGTAACCGCCAGCCACAAGCAAGTGACCAGCAGAGCCGTGATTAATGCCTGCCGGAAGGGCGGCGTGTAGGAGTGGGGGGCAAAGATATAGAAGAAGGTCAGCCACACCACGAGCACCACAAACGGCAGGAAAACCCGCAGGAAATTCCACAGCCAGAGGAAAAAGGCGGGGAAGTGGCTGCTTTCATTCAGATAATACACCAGCGAATTGCCAAAGACCGGCAGCCCCAAAGAAAGGAAAATCACCACCATGAGGCCAAAGGTAAAGATAATGCCCTTGGCATAGACCAAAACATTGTGGCGGTTATCCCGCGCTATGTTTTCCGTCTGCGCATAATCCAGACTGTCCGTAGCCCGCGTCAGAATCACGAGCCCCTGCACAAAACTGTACAGAGAGAAAAGGCCCGTCACCCACATCCACAGGGAACTGCGGCTGGCCATAATGCGGGTGATGTCGCTCATCAACGGCCCCGCCATCCGCTCCGGCAGATAATGCGCGGCCACACCGTAAATGGCATCCACCTGCGCAGCCATGACAAACAGCATCAGATTGACCGTAAACACCAGAAAGGGCAGAAAGCCCAACAGGAAATAATACGTCGTTCCCGAAGCCATATCAAACCAGCTGGCAATGCGGTGGTAATCCGTAAAGCGTTGGTAGAAGAAATAAAGCGTCTCCCAAAGAGGCGTAAGCCGCTTTAACAGGCTCTGCACCAATTTATCCATAACTTTCTCCTTGCCGATATCCATCATTTCCTATAGTATTCGTCCTTCACCGCGCATTTTCCTATTTACACCCAAGGGAATATCCTGTATATTAAGAGCGGGATAAGTTTTAATCAATGAAAAGATGGAGAGGAAGAGTGAGCGCTTGATATCACTTAACAATGTTCACCATGCCATGCAGGCCTACCATGGGCCCATTAAGCAGCCGTCCTACAAAGAGGACGAGATTGAAGCCCTGAAGGCTCAGAAAAGCAAATTCGAGAACCAGATTACCGATTTGCAGGGCGATAACAACGAAGACAGCCAGACAAAGCTGGGCAGCGTGCAAAATGACCTGGCCAGCGTCGAGGACAAGCTGGAGGACTTGAAACCCATTTCAGCATTAAAACCCTCTGAACCGGCTTCACCGCCCAAAGAAATTCCCAGCGATGAGGAAATGAACCGCCGCTTTGGCGCCGCCTATTCGGTGGAACTGAGCCATATCAAAACCTCCCGCATGGCAGAGGAATAATAAACGATAGGGAGTGGTTTCTCATGATAGATGGAAAGCAAAAAGCATTAGCACTGGCTGCCCACATCGGCTACCTGTTCTTCGGTGTTGGCTATGTACTGGTGCCGCTGGGATTGTATTTGATTTACGATAAGCATGACGATTTTATCGCCGGACACGCCAAGCAGGCATTGCTGGCCCAAGCAATCTTCGGCGTGATTAGTGCTATAGTTGCAGTGCTTACCATGCTGCTGGTCGGAGTGCTCCTCTGGCCGATAGTGTTCCTGCTCGGCATCGTATGGTTCTGCTGTTCCATAATCGCCTGCTTCAAGGTGATTAACGAAAAGGAATACCACTATCCCTTGCTTGGAAAATTTTAACACGTTGTACAATATAAAAATACCTGACAAGTCAATTGATTTGTTAGGTATTTTTTACAACTATATTTGGTTGTTAAAAATCATCAAAAATGATATCGGAGGAGGGCTTACTGTGAATAATACTATGCGATATAAGGGGTATGTGGGTTCTGTTGAAATCTCAGAAAATGATACTGTTTTTTATGGCAAGGTATTGGGCATACGCTCCTTAATCTCTTACGAAGGTGCAAATGCAACTGAACTAATTGCTGATTTTCACGGGGCAGTTGATGATTATTTAGCAATGTGCAAGGAAGATGGCGTAGCACCTGAAACAGCGTATAAAGGCAGTTTCAATGTCCGCATCACACCGCAACTTCATGAAAAACTGGCTATTTGTGCTCAAAACCAGGGAATTAGTCTTAATAAACTAATAGAAAAAGCATTACAGGCTTATCATCCAATAAAGGCTATCTAACCAACGCGTAATCCACTGTCCATAGCATTGGCTAGAATCATAACCAAAATAAAATCCCTTTTACAATCACGGGTAAAGAGGAAAGTGAATTTTTGAAAACAATTCATGAAGTTGAAGCTGGCAAAGGGTTTAGCAAGGGATACACCCCTAAAAATGAACTATATAGGGACTTAGAAATATGATTTTTGCTGTACAGTATTCCAATATTTAATAGGTGTCATGAGTGCTATACCCAACCAGATTAGCTATTATTTTATAAAATAGAACACCACACGATTTATTTTAAATGCCTCAAAATCATAAACAAGTAAATATTATCTATCTTAGAGAAGTTGACAAATCAAAAATTGACAAATCAATTTCTCTTTTTAGTATCTTTAGCAGGAAATCACAGCGTAAATGCAGAACAGAACACATAAAAGAATCTTCTGATTAATTACTCGATATGAATGTTCAGGGATTCGGATATTGTTTTAGAACCTATGGGACGTCGCAGGTAACGGCATTAGAGATAGATTAACAAATTATTGGAGGGGATATACTTAATAGAATTGCGGATAAGGTGCATAATGTAGCGTTGTACCACCACCTGTGGAAAAATTGCTTTTGCCCCTTCTTCCAGCCCGGAAACACCGTCCATGCTGATGAAAGCCACGTCTTCAACACCGCGTGTCTTAATTTCGTCAAAAATCTGCATCCAGTTATGCTTGCCTTCGGTGTCGCTAATCCATAAGCCTAGGATATCCTTGATACCATCCAAATCATAGCCGAGAATCACATAGATGGCACAGTTTTTCGTCTCGTACTCCTGCCGTATAGGGACGTAAAGACAGTCTACAAATATAAAGGGATAAAAGGGCTTGAGGGGCCGATTCTGCCAGACTTCAGCTTCCTCCAGCACACGGTCGGTGATGTTTGAGATACTTTCCGCTGACAGGCTGAAGCCATAAATGTCTTCAATGGTCGAGGATATATCACGCTGGCTCATACCACGTCCATACATGGACAAGACTTTATCCTCAATACCCGTAATATCCTTTGACCGTTTAGGAATAGCCTGCGGCTCAAAGGAACCATCCCTGTCGCAAGGAACGCTGACGGGAATTTCACCAAAACTGCTTCGAACGGTCTTGTCGATATAGCCATTGCGGCGATTGTCTGTATCCTTGCTGCCGTGGTCGTTAGATGTATAGCCCAGATGGTTGTCCATTTCTCCCTGCAACATAGCTTCCAGCATGGGGCCAAATACATCTTTTATAGCATCCTGCATTTCCTCCTTATTCTGGGGGTGATATTGCTCCATGATAAGTTTGGCGATAGCCTGTCCTTTTTCATTGCCTCTGTTTTTTCGTCTTGGCATAAGTGCTGTACTCCGTTTCTGTCATTATGATGATACTGTACCGCACTTTCGAATAAAAATTAAGTGCGTAAGTTTGTTACCGGTAACTTACACACTTAATTTTACACTCTCATAATTCTTGCTTCCATTTGAATAATCAACAGAACAATCTTGGTCTTGAATTCAGCTGTGTACGTTTTTGGTGCATGATGACAACTTCCAATTTTTGTTGCTTATAATATATAATTTACTTTTATCGAACAATAATATATAGATAGTTTAATTTTAGATTTATAGAAGGTGGAAAATCATGAATAAATTGTTAGTATATGTACTTATTTGTGTTTTTTCTTTTACAGCATCAGCATTTGCTGCAGAAAAAACAATAAACGTTACGGGTATGTATATTGCTGGATCATCTGAATCTCTTAACAGTGCAAAACAACATGCATTGGAAGATGCCATGAGATTAGCTACAGAACAAGCCGGTGTGCTTGTGTCATCGTACTCGAAGACACAAAATATGGTTTTAACTGATGATGAAGTTACTACTGTTGCTTCAAAAATTATAAAAGTTAATAAAAAGAATTATAGTGTTAATTTACTCTCTGATTCTGAGATAGAAGTAAAAGCTTATATTGAAGCAATTATCAATACGGATAACCTTAATGAAGATATAGTTAATTTGAAAAAAGAAAATAAATTATTAAAGGAACAGAACTATGATTTGAAAAATATATCTTCTCAAAAAGAGAAATTAAAAAACAAAATATGGCTTATGTATCGAGACGAAAGAAGGAAAAAGTACATTGGTAATCCTAATATACTTTGGAGAAACAGTTTAAATTCTTTTATTATAAGAATGAATAAAAATATTTATTCATCTGATACTGGTGCTTTACCTAATATTGCAGAACATTATTATAAAGAAATACATCCGAATGTTGATAAAAATATTGTTATGCTTACCATATTTGAAGGAGAATATGAACTTATGGCAGGTTTTGAACCGCCTGCATATGGCAGTTTCAAACGTGCATATAATTTGATAAAAAAACATAATATAAATGATTTAGATGCTGACCTTTATAATGATTTAAAAGAGTATTGTATAATAATGAGTGCTTATATTAAAGAATATTATCCCGACCGCTATGGTAAAGATGTGAATTTTGAATTTGAATAATAAAAAGACACATACTACTGAACAAATAGGGAGTGGTAGAAATGTGTCAAGATAAGTGTGCATTACAATTTATATTCCTTATCAAGAATGTGATGATGATAAACATAAAAATGAACTATTTATTCTAAGAAAGGAATCTCTTGAACGATTAGTCATTAAGATTTCATGAGTTTGAGCTACTCGTAAAAAAATCATCCGCATCATTATTATTTGATGCGGATGATTTTTTATGTCATCTAGGGCGCCATAACTTCTTTTTGAAAAGTCATGAATAATATATGAATACTCACATTTTTGTGTTCTAGAAAAAACAGTCTCTTAGAATCGTTTTTAAGGCTACGCAAAGCCTTTACGCATATAAGGTATTGCCTGTTGTCAAAAAATCGCTCACAGAAGCTTCTAGGCGATTCAAAGCGAATTTGGCCATTTAATCAATTTTGGGTGCCAATTTCTCCGTATGACGGTTGGTCATTCTCTCGTGCACATGGGCATATCTGGCGGTCATCTTGGGGTCGGAATGGCGGAGCTGTTCCTGAACCAGGCGGATGTCTTTGGTTTCGCTGTAGAGGTTGGTGCCGCAGCTATGACGAAGGATATGGCAGGAGTAGCCAGGATGTTTGAGGTCGCAGCCACGAAGGATACGGTTCATGATGTCGCGGATGCCGTTGCGGCTGATGCGTCCATAGTTGTGACGATGGTCGGAAATAATGGTGGGGGTGAGGCTGCCATCTTTGGTGGGGCGGGGACGAGCAGCCAAATAGCGTTCCAGAACGGTGAAGGTGGCATCGCAGGGGTAAACCATTCCCCCATGGCCTTTACCGCGGACGTTGATGGAGCGGTATTCCCAGTTGATATCTTCATCGCAGAGGCGGTGGACTTCGACGTTGCGGAAACCTTCCACGCCCATAAGGTAAATCATCAGCGTATCGCGGTAACGGATGAACTCGTTGTCCTCATTAATGTGTTTGACATAGTCACACATTTTTTGAATCTGATCAGAGGAGTAAAAACGGAATTGTTCGTCCCAGCTGATTTTTTTCTCAGATTTGATATCGTCGCAGGGATTGGCCTTGATGAGGTCCATTTTGCAGGCCGTATGGAAAAAGGCCCGGACAGCAGCCAGCTTGATGGCAATGGTATTTTCGGAATAGTTCTGGCTAAAGAGGTATTCCATGTAGACGCGCATCTGATAGTCCTGGATATCCAAGGGATGTCGCTGATTGGCAAAGCACCATTTGATAAAGGCATTGATATGGATGCAGTAATCCCGCATGGTATCCTGAGTCGGTCGGCCGCTGGCAATATAACGTGGCAGGAACTGCCAGTAGTAAGCCACAAAAAAATCCGGCGTGATGGCGGTCATGTCCAAATTATTTTTAACGGTCAGATTCGTTTCCTTAAAATCTTCGGGGATTGTCAGTTTATTATCAGCCATAAATACTCCTCTCCAGTTATCCACGTCCAACTGTGTGTAATTTCCATTAACCACAGTTGGATAGATTTTAGAAAAGGCAGAGGGATTTTCCCCTACCTTCTCCTTATTTTGACATGTCAGATTTGACTTGTCAAATTTTTATCTTACAGTAAAACTTTGTGGCTGACATTTACGCGACCCTTGTCGTCAATCTCAACGACTTTGACTTCGAGCTGGTCGCCAACCTGCACAACATCTTCCACATTTTCAACGCGGCGTTTAGCCAGCTGGGAGATGTGGCACAGACCTTCTTTGCCAGGCAGCAGTTCTACGAAAGCGCCGAACTTCATTAGGCGCGTAACCTTACCGGTATAAACTTCGCCAACCTCAACTTCACGCACGATGTCTTCAATCATCTGGCGAGCTTTCTTCATGCCCTCTGCATCTGCGGAGAAAATGAAAATGTTGCCGTCTTCGTGAATATCAATCTGTACGCCCGTTGCATCGATGATGCCCTTAACCACTTTGCCGCCCGTACCGATAACGTCGCGAATCTTATCCACCTTGATGGTGATTGTTTCCACGCGCGGTGCATACGGAGACAAGTCATCATTCGGTTTGGCAATACAAGCCAGCATCTTGTCCAGAATGAACGCACGGCCACGTTTTGCCTGCTGCAATGCCGAGGACAGAATGTTACGGTCAATGCCGTCCACTTTGATATCCATCTGAATAGCCGTTACGCCTTTTTCCGTACCAGCTACCTTGAAATCCATGTCGCCCAGAGCATCTTCCATGCCCTGAATATCGGTCAGGATGGTATAAGCATCCCCTTCTTTTACCAGGCCCATAGCCACGCCGGAAACCGGACGCTTGATGGGAACACCGGCCTGCATCAGGGACAGCGTGCTGCCACAGACGGAGCCCATGGAGCTGGAACCATTGGATTCAAGGATCTCCGAAACAAGGCGGATGGTATACGGGAATTCATCCGTGGACGGAATTACCGGCACTAGAGCGCGTTCTGCCAGAGCGCCATGACCGATTTCGCGGCGTCCCGGGCTGCGGATGGGTTTTGCTTCGCCGACAGAATAGCCGGGGAAGTTATAATGATGGATGTAATGTTTCGTGGTTTCGGGGCCAAGGCCGTCGATAATCTGCTCGTCGCTCATGGGACCAAGGGTCGTAACCGTCATAACCTGCGTCTGGCCACGGGTAAAGAGTCCGGAACCATGTGCACGCGGCAGCAGACCTACTTCGCAGCTTACCGGACGCACTTCTTCGAGGCCACGGCCGTCCGGACGAATCTTTTCATGGGTAATCATGTGGCGCACGATTTCTTTTTCCAAATCATGCAGGGCCATAGCGATTTCCTTGTCCATTTCCGGGTAATCTACGAGGAAATGTTCCATGGTATCGGCGTTGATTTCGGCGATATGGGCGTCGCGGTCGAGCTTATCCGGGTTACGGGTAGCTTCATCCAGACGGTCTTTGGCATATTCGCGGATACCGGCTTCCAGTTCTTCCGGCACCTTGAACAGCTTGGATTCACGTTTTTCCTTCCCGCAGGCCTGCTGAATTTCTTCCTGGAATGCTACGATACGCTGGATTTCCTGATGACCATAGAGGATGGCATCGAGGATAACATCTTCCGGCAGTTCGTTGGCACCAGCCTCCACCATCATAACGGCATCTTTGGAGCCAGCAACGGTAAGGTTCAAGGTGCTGACTTTGCGCTGTTCTTCCGTGGGGTTGATGACGAATTCATCATTTACACGGCCTACGCGCACGCCGGCAATCGGGCCCATAAAAGGAATATCGGAAATGCAGAGTGCTGCAGAGGCACCAATCATGGCTGCCAGTTCCGGTGCATTGTCCTGCTCTACGGACATAACCGTAGCCACAATCTGTACGTCATTGCGGTAGCCTTTCGGGAACAGCGGACGAATCGGACGGTCAATCAGACGAGCGCAAAGGATGGCGTCACTAGACGGACGGCCCTCGCGCTTGATGAAACCGCCGGGAATCTTGCCTGCAGCATACATCTTTTCTTCATAGTCCACGGTCAGCGGGAAGAAATCCACGCCTTCACGGGGTTCTGCGGATGCAGTAGCCGTAACCAGCACTACCGTATCACCATAACGAACAAAGGCAGCGCCGTTGGCCTGTTTTGCCAGCTTGCCGGTTTCAATCGTCAGCTTGCGGCCGCCCAGTTCCATTTCAAAACTTTGCATAATTCTCCTCCTACGTCAAACTCATACTTTATTATAGTTCGACATCTATTGTATGAATCCTGTCACCTTGCGGATAATAGATAAAGAAAAAAGCGGGAAATCTCCCGCTTTTCTAAGCAAATCTTGCTATTAGCCGATCGTAGCGCGGATGCCGAGCTTAGCGATGATGGAACGATAACGCTCGATGTCCTTCTTGTAGAGGTAGCTGAGGAGACGGCGGCGATGACCAACCATCTTCAGCAGGCCACGACGGGAATGATGGTCCTTCTTGTGCTCCTTCAGATGATCCGTGAGGTACTGAATGCGAGCGGTCAGTACAGCAATCTGTACTTCCGGAGAACCCGTGTCACCTTCGTGAACGGCATACTTCTGCATGATTTCCTGTTTTGCTTCCTGAGTCAACATGTGAAAACTCCTCCTATAAAATAAAGCTTAATGTCCTACAGCTAAGATGGCGTCGGAGTACTTCGCCGTCCGGGCTGTGGATTGGTGTCAAACACCTTCGTTAGTATAGCATAGGCCGCCCGAGATGTAAAGAAAATTTATTGCCATCCCTTACTTTGGCCAGAACTTCATAAAAACCCGCTCGTCCTGCCGCATTTCCCCGGACAGATGCTGATATTTCACCAACTGGGTCATGCCCTGCACCACGCGGTAGCCGAGTTTTTTATGCGCCTTCAGTGAAGCCAGATTGATGGTCTTGGTGCGGCTCAGTAACCCTTTGACGGGGATTTTCGTGCGCATTTCCTGTTCCATGGACGAAAAAATCTGCCGGTGACGGTAGGCCTTGCCTACGCCGCCCTCCTCCAAGAACCAGTAATCTTCCACATTCAGCCCATGGTTTGCTGCAATCCGGGCCACTTCCTCATCCTCAACTAGCGGCACCGCTGCCAAAAAGCCGGCACAACGGTCAAGCTCACTATCCAGACAAAGGATGATGCGTCCCTTGTCCGCATACTGGGCAAAAAGCTGCTGCACCTCATCCGCCGTAAAGACTTCCTCATAAGGCGGCTGGGCAAAGCACTCCATATAAATCTCATAGAGCTCCACTTTGGCGAACAGCTCCGCCATTTTCTCTCCCGTATCTACGGTTATTAATTCCAGATTGTTCATAGAAAAAACCTCGCGAATATGTACTACATTACATTATTCGCGAGGTTTTGCGTTTTTCCTGTTTATAAATGCTTTTCTGCGTAATCTTTGATAAAGCCGCTGAACTGCTCATCCACATCCGTAAGCTGCTTGCCGATACTCCAGTTCAAGGTTATCTGCACGGAAAGGTTCGGCAAGAGCGGACGGCGGACAAAGATATTCTCCGTGCCCGTGACGAAGTTGGGCAGGATGGAAATGCCCATGCCGTTAGCCACGAGCTGTTTGATGGTCTTTAGCTGAGACGTACACAGAGTGATATTCGGCACAAAGCCCACCTCATTGCAGCGGCGGCAGACTTCCTTATATTGATAGGTATGGGGCTGCTGCATGATGAATTTTTCTGCAGCGATATCGCCAAAGCCGATTTTTTCCTGGTTCGCCAAAGGATGGGATGTCGGCAAACAAACGCTCATGCTATCCTGCATCAAAAGCATTTCATTTTCCGCCGGAGTCCGCACCTCGCCCAGAACAATGCCAAAGTCCAAATCCCCCAAGGCCAGCCGGTTGCGAACCTCGTCAGAATCGCTGTATTCCTGCACATCGAGACTGATGTCCGGGAAGGAACTTTGAAACTTGGTAAAGAGGTCCGGAAAAAGATAAGCTTCCACCATCGGCGGCAGGCCAAACTGGATTTTTCCTCTGCTGTCCCCGCGATAACGCGCCATATCCTTCTTAGCAGCACTGGCCGCGCTCATGATTTTCTGGGCGTGCAGGAGAAAGGCCTGTCCCTCTGGTGTCAGATTGACCTTCTTTTGGCTGCGGTCGATAAGCACCAGACCCAGTTCGGCTTCCAAAGCCTTGATGGCCTTGGTTACGGAAGGCTGGGACACATGCAGGGTCTCGGCGGTGCGCGTAAAGTTCTTCAAGTGACTAATGGTGCAAAAATACTCCAACTGGCGAAATTCCATATTAGGCGCCCCCATACATATATATAATCAGTTCTATGAATTGGCCTGCGCTCTATTTTCTTTGCAGGCTCATGCTCTAACTTACATTATACTATGCTTTTGGGTTATTATCCAGCCTTTTAACTTAGCGAATGGAGATTTATGCGTGCGTCGTAAAAGGTACTGCCTGCGGCCTTGTCTGTGGTACGAGCCGAGAGCAGGCGGTTGGTATTGCCGCAGGTTGTGTATTCCTGCCACCAGACGCCTTCGCTGACGGCCGTTCCCGGGGCAACTCTATCGCTAAGTTTCAAGGAAAATTCTGCCGAACCATAGGTATTTTCTGCCATGACCTTATCGCCATCGCGAAGATTTAACCGCGCCGCGTCGGCAGGATTTACCTGCAGTACCATGACGCCGCTGCGGGTAAGTTCTTCGCGTTCGTTAAAAGAGCTGTCCAAAATCCGCGGGTCAGGGGAATTAATCAGGATAAACTCTCCCCCATCGCTTGCGTAGTGGGGCGGAAAATAATCCGGCAAGGCAGGGGTGATTTTGGGATTGAGAATTTCGATTTTCCCCGAGGGGGTCTTAAAGTCCAGCTTGTAGTTTTGCGGCAGAGGAAGTTCCACCGGCTCCCCGGCTTCTAATTTTGACAAGTCAACCGGCAGGGGCCAGCAGGTCTTTGTACTCGCCATAATGTGGTTGACTAAGTCTATTTCCCCTTGACAGAAGAAATCATCCGTAAGTCCCATGGCCTTGGCCAAGGCCTGAGTTACCTGCCAGTTGGATTTGCTCTCACCTACCGGCGGGATAATCTGCCGCCCGCGCTGAATCACATACTGGCCATAGGAATAATAGATATCCTCGTGCTCCAAGGATGTGGTGGCCGGCAGGACAATATCGGCAAAGCGTGCGGTATCCGTCATAAAGCGTTCATGGACAACGGTAAATAAATCCTCCCGCATGAGCCCAGCCATAACCTTGTTCTGGTCAGGAGCTGTGCAGGCCGGATTGGAGGAATAGACATAGAGCGCCTTGACCTGGGGCTGCAGATTCTTATCCGTCAACACCTCGCCGAGCTTAATCATATTGATATGGCGCACCCCAGCCTTCTCCATATCGGGACGGCGAATGATGTCCTTATCAAAGGCATTGCTGCCAGAAGAAGACGTCAGCATGCCGCCTCCCTTTCTGGCATATGTCCCGAGCACCGCCGGCAGACAGGTAATCAGCCTTGAAGTCATAGCGCCGTTGCCATAACGAGACTGACCGCTGCCCAAACGGATAAAGGGCGCCTTGGCATTTGCCAGTTCATGAGCAAATGCTTCTATTATATTTACACCAACACCGGTAATTTCTGCCACAGTTTCCGGCGTATAGCGGGGCAAAACCTCTGCCTGCAGTTCCTGCCAGCCATGTACAAACGCAGCGATAAAATCTTCGTCTGCCAACTTGTCCCGAGCGATAATATGGAGCAGCCCCAAAGCCAGAGCGCCATCTGTGCCCGGCTTAACCCGGATAAATTCATCCGCATATTGAGCCGTTTTCGTTTCGTAGGTGTCAATGCAGATGACTTTGGCGCCGTTTTTCCGGGCTATATCCACATCATGCTTGAAATGGATATCCGTGGCCAGCATGCTGATGCTCCAAAGAATAATCAAGTCACTGTGCTGGGCTTCCTGCGGCGCCGTAGGCAGAGTGCCGCCCATCAACGCCCGATAGCCGTAACCCTTGGCGGGTGCACAGATGGTTCTATCAAGGCTGCTTGCCCCTAGCGCATAGAACAAAGCATGGCCCGCACTGTACTGAATAGTTCCCATGGTGCCTGCATAGGAATAGGGCAATATTGCCTCTGCCCCATCACGGGCGATAATCTCCTGCCAGCGGGCGGCGATTTCGGCAATGGCCTCATCCCAGCTGATGGGCTCGAATTTTCCGTCTCCTTTTTTCCCGACCCGCTTTAAGGGTGTCGTCAGGCGCTTTGCCGAATGTACCGTGCGCTCGTAATGCGCCATCTTCGGACAAAGCGTCCCGCGGGTAAAAGGATGTTCCGTATCGCCTTCCACTTTCAGGGCTTTTCCCTTGTCCACCGTCACCACGAGGCCACAGCAGTCGGGGCAGTCATAAGGGCACGCTGATTTCTTTATCTCCATAGGAACACGCTCTCCTTTATCTCATAATGCTCTTATTATACCCTACACAATAAAATTTGGCCATAACATTTGACACATAAAGAAAAAGTGTGACCAGTCAAAATTTGACCAGCCACACTTACAAAAATCTATTATTATTCCGCTGACATAGCAGGGTCCTCTTCTTTCTTCAAGAGGCCGCTGCCACAGTGACGAGCTACCAGCACTGCCAAGGTCATCAAAGCAATCGCCAGCACCAGCTGCAGGCCATCCACCATCAGGGTGAAATCGCCCGTGCCAATCTTGCCGACAATGCCCACCACGCTGATAACCAGCGCACTCATGGTCACCAGGAACATGAAAGTCATGGGCACATAAAGCATCCAGCCCTTGCGGCCCGTGGACTTCAGGAACAAGGCCAAGGAGATGAGAACCATCGCCGACAGCAGCTGATTACCCGCACCAAAGAGTGGCCAGATATTCATATAACCGGCCAGGCACAGGGCATAAGCCAGAACCAGCGTCAGAATCGTCGAAACGTACTTATCCATAAGCAGTTTAGCCAGGCTGCCAGCTTCTTCCCCTTCACCGGGAGCTACCAGTTCCTGCAGGGACATACGACCGATGCGGGCCACGGAATCAATCGTCGTCATGGCCAGCGCCGAAACACACATGGTAATGATGCAGGCCGAAACCGCAGCGGGCAGGCCGAACATCTGGAAGAAACCGGCGATAGCCCCGGCAAAAATCTGGAAAGGCGTGCCCTGCGGCAGTGTACCGTTCGATGCAGCAGCGCAGGCGATAACGAGAGCCACCACACCAAGCAGGGATTCTACCAGCATAGCACCATAGCCCACAGGCAGCATATCCTTTTCATTGGCAATGGCCTTGGAAGAAGTTCCCGAAGATACCAGACTATGGAAGCCGGAAACAGCACCGCAGGCAATCGTAATAAAGAGAATTGGGAACAAGGACTGACCCTTAACCGTAAAGCCAACAAAAGCCGGCATGTTGATAACAGGATTGGCCACAAGAACGCCAACCACACCGCCGAACACCATGCCCAACAGCAGGAAGGAACTCAAGTAGTCGCGCGGCTCCATCAAAAGCCACATGGGCAGAACCGAAGCGATAAAGCAGTAACCAAAGGTCACATAACGCCAGCCCATGGCATCAAGATATAGCGGAAACTGCATTCCCACAGCAAACATCGCTACAACCAGAACAACTGCCACCAGGAACTTTACAAGGCCGCTGGGCTGTACCTTGCGGATAAATACCCCAAAGCCCATCGCAACGACAATGTAGAGCATAGAAATCGTGGCGGCCTGTGCGCCCGGTACATTGAGGGCACCACTTTTGGTAAAGCCGTTAAAGGTATTGGCCAAAATATCGGCAAAGGCAGCCAGTACCAGCAACGTGAACAGCCAGCAGAACAGCAGAAACAAACGGCGGCCCGTACGGCCCACATACTGTTCAATCAGCATGCCCATGCTCTTGCCCTGATTCTTGACCGAAGCATAGAGCGCCGTGAAATCCTGCACCGCACCGAAGAAGATACCGCCAACGAGCAGCCAGAGCATCGCCGGAGCCCAACCGAACATCGCAGCAATAATCGGCCCGGTCACAGGACCCGCACCAGTAATGGAGGAAAACTGATGTGCAAACACCGTAAACCGCGAAGCCGGCGCAAAATCCCCCCCATCTTCGAGTGCAACCGCCGGCGTCTTGGCCGCAGGGTCAATGCCCCAAGTCTTCACCAACCATCGTCCATAGAGAAAATAGGCTGCCACAAACGCCACCATGGCGAACCCCACCAACATTAAACCATTCATACATAAGACCTTCTTTCTCCAAGCAAATATAATGTATTATTGCAGTTGGATAATTGTACAATGTGTATACTACCACTTTGCAAAGTATGTGTCAACTTGTAAACTTATATAAATTACAAGCAACAACAATTTCTTCTTCCTTTTTTGTCCAATATGTTGTACAATATTCTTATGAAGGGAGGGCTTGTATGTTAGCCGTAAATTACTCAACCTTGCGCAACAATCTGAAAAGCTATTGTGACCGTGCCACAGACGATGCCGAAACTGTCTTTGTCACCCGCAAAGACGAAAAGAATCTGGTTATGATGAGCCTTGAATCCTATAACAACCTTATGGAAAACATCTTTGTCCGCAGCAACCATAAAAACTACCAGCACATCACGGAAGGTATCCGCCAGCTGGAAGGTGGCAATACTGTAAACAAAACTCCAGATGAATGGGAGAAACTACTCCATGAATAGACAATTCTCCGAAAATGCCTGGAACGATATCATGAGCTGGCTGCGGGAAGACCGTAAAATTATCAAAAAAATTGATGAGTTACTAACCAACATTGAGCGTAACGGCCATGAAGGCCGGGGAAAGCCAGAGCCACTCCGTTACGAATTGTCAGGCTACTGGAGCCGTCGTATTACCGAAAAAGACCGGCTCATTTACCGTTTTGACGAAAATACCATATATATTGCCGCCTGCAAAGGGCACTACAATTAAAACAGAGCCAAGTCACCTCATTCCAGATGACCAGGCTCTGTTTTAATTTCTATTATCGAATTTACCCTCTAGCCAAAATATCCTGCCACCACTTTTTATTGTCAAGATACCACTGAATAGTTTTCTTGATGCCGTCCTCGAACTTAGTCTCAGGCAGCCATCCCAATTCATTGTGAATCTTAGTCGGGTCAATTGCATAGCGCATATCATGGCCTTTTCGGTCAGCCACATGGGTAATCAGGGATTCTGGCTTACCCAGTGCCTGACAAATGAGCTTGACGATATCAATGTTCTTCTTCTCATTATGGCCACCAACGTTGTAGACCTCTCCGACTTTCCCCTTGCGAAGAATCAATTCTATCGCCTTGCAATGATCTTCCACATACAGCCAGTCGCGAACATTCTGCCCTTCACCATATACCGGCAGGGGCTTATCTGCCAAAGCGTTGACGATCATCAGAGGAATCAGCTTCTCCGGGAAATGATACGGGCCATAGTTATTGCTGCAACGGCTAATCGTCACCGGCACACCGTAGGTACGGCCATAAGCCATCACCAGTAAATCAGCCCCGGCCTTGGAACTCGAATAAGGACTGCTGGTATGAAGCGGCGTTTCTTCCGTAAAGAACAAATCAGGACGGTCAAGCGGCAAATCACCATAAACCTCATCCGTAGACACCTGATGATACCGCTGAATCCCATACTTACGGCAGGCATCCAAAAGTACACTTGTACCAATGATATTAGTCTGCAGGAAAATCTCCGGATTCTCAATTGACCGGTCAACATGAGATTCAGCCGCAAAATTAACAATAACATCCGGCTTTTCTTCTTCAAACATCTTATAGACAGCCTGACGGTCAGCAATATCACCTTTAATAAACTTGAAGTTCTCATGCTTCTGCGCATCTTCGAGTGTTGCCAGATTGCCAGCATAGGTCAGCTTATCATAGCAGATAATCTTATCCTCAGGCCGCTTCTTCAGCATATAATAAACAAAATTGCCGCCAATAAAGCCGGCACCACCGGTAACTACAATATTCATCGTCTAAAACTCCTATCCATGCAGAACATCCAAGAATTTACCATCCACTACGTCTTTGAGATACTTGCCATACTGATTCTTCTTCAGCACCTCATAGGCAGCCATAACATCTTCACGGCTTATCCAGCCATTGAGATAAGCAATCTCCTCCAAGCACGCCAGCTTTCTGTGTTGGTGCGTTTCCATGGTCTTTACAAACGCCGTAGCCTCCACCAGACTTTCATGAGTTCCCGTATCAAGCCAGCTAAAACCTTGACCCAGCAATTCAACATTCAGCTGCCCTTTTTCAAGATAAAGTATGTTCAAATCCGTAATTTCCAGCTCACCACGCGCAGACGGTTGCAGCTTTTTCGCCAGTTCCACCACCTGATTATCATAGAAATACAAGCCCGTTACACAATAATTGCTTTTAGGGTGCTGTGGCTTTTCCTTGATGCTGATAGCCTGCCCTTTATCGTTAAACTCCACAATACCAAAACGCTCTGGGTCATCTACATAATAACCAAAGACAGTTGCCCCTTGTCCCGTTTCGGCCATCTCCACCGCATGACGCAGCCGTTTCTTCAGACCATGCCCGGCAAAGATATTATCCCCCAGCACCATGGCCACAGAATCATCGCCGATAAATTCCTCACCAATAATAAACGCCTGCGCCAGTCCATCCGGTGATGGCTGAACGGCATATTCAAGATTCAAACCAAAACGGCTGCCGTCCTTCAAAAGCTCCTGAAATCTAGGCGTGTCTGCCGGCGTAGAGATGATAAGGATATCCCTTATCCCCGCATTCATCAAGACAGACAGCGGATAATAAATCATCGGCTTATCGTAAATCGGCAGCAGCTGCTTCGATGTCACCATGGTCAGTGGGTACAATCTTGTCCCAGAACCACCTGCTAAAACTATTCCCTTCATCATCAAATCCCTCACATTTTCTCAAATACAAAGGTATCTTTTAGCTGTGCCCATTTCTTATCCTTGTCCGACAGATTCAATGGCACACCATCTACGGTATAGCCTGCTGAATCAGCACTACCATGATATTCGCCAACCAGATGTGGCCATTCGATACCAATATCCGGATCATTCCAAGCTAAACCACCTTCATCACCAGGATGATAAAAATCCGTCACCTTGTAACAAAACTCTGCCTCATCACTTAAGACTAAAAAACCATGAGCGAACCCTTCCGAAATATAAAATTGCTTCTTGTTCTCAGCCGAGAGTTCCACCCCGAACCATTTTCCATAGGTAGGTGAATTCTTCCGCAAGTCAACAGCCACATCGAATACCGTGCCCCGAATCACCCGCACCAGCTTCCCCTGCGGATGCTCCTTCTGGAAATGCAAACCACGCAGAACCCCTTTGGTACTCATGCTCTGATTATCCTGCACAAATACCATATCCAATCCAGCCTCATGCATATCCTGCTGATTATAGGTCTCTGTAAAATAACCTCTGCTGTCACCAAAGACCGTAGGCTCAATAACATATAAACCTTCAACAGGCGCCTTGGTAACCTTGATTTTTCCCATAATATATACATACCTCCATTGTATTTATCTAAAACTTATGCTATAATTTCCTTGAAAGGAATATTATCATGTTTAATATTGAATATTTTAAGACTGAAAACAACGAAAAGCCTATCGCCGATTTCTTGTTATCTCTCGATACTAAGATGCGCATTAAGGTTTTACGCAATATTCAGCATCTAAAATTAAATGGTTATCGATTGCGTGAACCATTATCTGCCCCACTAAGAGATGGTATATTTGAACTACGCACACAAACAGGCGGCAACATTACACGCGTTCTTTATTTTTTCTATGTAAACAACACTATTGTTTTAACTCATGGATTCATAAAAAAGACGCCCAAAACACCTCCAAAAGAAATCGAACGTGCTATCGAATATCGAAAACTCTATCTTGCCCGAAAGGAGAATGACAAAAATGGATGACTTTGAAGTATTCTTAAATGAGCAACTACAAGACCCTGAATTCAAACGTGATTGGGAAGCCAGTCAGCTAGAATTCGATATTACCGAACTTCTGATATCTGCCCGTCAGGAACAGCATATTACACAAAAGGAACTGGCTGCAAAAACTGGCATACGCCAATCCAATCTGAGCCGTATTGAACGCGGCCAATGCAAGCCCGACCTCACAACCTTACAAAAAATAGCTGTCGGCTTAGGCAAACGATTGCAAATTCAATTCGTATAACATCTAATAACCAGAGTCTAGTTATCTTTTGATGACTAGGCTCTAATTCTATTTATAGGCCATTACTCACGAATTATGCATAATAACTCTTCCGTCTTTTGACGCATCAATGCATTATCCTGTCTTGCTTCTACATTCAAGCGGATAACCGGCTCTGTATTGGACTTGCGCAGGTTGAAACGCCAGTTGTCATATTCCACGGACAGGCCATCCACTCTGGTAATCTTGCCATTAGCACCGTACTCTTCCTCAATACGTGCCAACACTTCATCAGCATCCTTAACCTTGCTGTTGATTTCTCCGGAACATGGATACCGCTTCATTCTCTCCTGCATCAACTCCGACATGGTCTTGCCACCAGCCTGAGACAGAAGCTCCAACACCAGTAGCCACGGAATCATGCCGCTGTCACAGTAGGAAAAATCACGGAAATAATGATGAGCACTCATCTCACCACCATAAATAGCATTCTCGGCTCGCATCTTCTCCTTGATAAAAGCATGGCCACTCTTGGAAATAACCGGCACGCCGCCGTTTTCCCGTACCAATTCTTCCGTATTCCATGTAAGACGCGGGTCATAGATAATCTTCTCTCCCGGATTCTTCTGCAAGAAAGCCTTAGCGAGAAAACCTACCATATAATAGCCCTCAATGAAACTCCCCTGCTCATCAAACATAAAGCAGCGGTCAAAATCACCATCCCAGGCCACACCAGCATCAGCACCAGACTCACGAACTGCCTTTGCCGTAGCCTCACGATTGTCTGGAAGCAACGGATTGGGCACACCATTTGGGAAATTCCCGTCCGACTGATGATGCACCTTTACCAGCTCAAAAGCCAGATACTTCTCCATCACATCAAGAATCGGCCCAGCCGCACCATTGCCAGCGTTGACCACAACTTTCAGCGACTTCAATTTTGACATGTCAACATAGGACAAGATATGCTTGACATACTCCTCCGTAATGTCAATTTTCTCTACCTTGCCAACATTTTCCACTATAGCAGGCAGTTCACCAGCTGCTACCTGCGCCTCCAATTCGCGCAGTCCTGTATCCCCGGAAATAGGCTTTGCCTCCTGCCGTACAAACTTCATACCGTTGTACTCTTTCGGGTTGTGGCTGGCCGTAATCATAATGCCGCCATCTAACTTCAAACGAGCCGTGGCAAAGTAAATCATCTCCGTGCCACACTGCCCTATATCGATAACATCACAGCCAGATTCCGTCAAGCCACGAGACAAAGCCTCCTGCAGCCCTGGTCCAGAAAGACGGATATCATGCCCAACAACAACATTCTTCGCCTTAAACAACACCGGGAAAAACTTACCAATCCGATAAGCCAGTTCCTCATTTACTTCTTCCGGCACAATACCACGTATATCATACGCACCAAAACACTTTGTCAATATTCCCATAGTCACTCCATTTTTATTTTTACATTACAAAGCTCCCCAACTCTGACAATATCATATCCTTACTAGAACGTATTTTCTTCTCATTTTTCCACTTCAATTACCTCTTATTATTTTGCAGGCACTTTCACCTCATAATATTTACCACTTGTTACAAATAAAAGTTCTAAATCTTTTTCTCTTATCGGTAATTTAATATTAAAGCCCAATTTATTAGAGCCACTTAAAGAGAAAGTTTTTATCACATCATCCCTATCTGTCTTGTGACACTTATAATAGGAATCACCAATTTTTACAAAACATAGGTACTCAGACAAGTTCTCCCCTATATATGCCCATCCATTAAGACTTATAAAAGGTTCTAAGCTCTTATGATCCAGTGCAAGATGAATCTCTTTGTTATCCCCCTTAACTAAACCATCAATATCCAAGTATTCCTTTTTGATAGGCCTCAAATATGATATATCCGCTTTCTTATGCGAATCATAGTATACTCTCTCCACAGAAATCATATCAGTATAGTATTTTAGCCCATCGCCATGCAAAATTATGCTTTTAATTTTTGCACTAGTGCCATCACTATTTATTGAATCATATAATGTGTCATAATCATATGGCATCCCATTTACCGTTATTCCATTCCTCAGATTATCCAGAATAACTCTCCCTGTCCTTTCCGTACCATCCGAGTATGTAATCGTGGCTTTTACTTCTGGTATTTTCCAGATGGTCTTTACAATTTGTCCCTTCTTGCTCAGATTAGCTTTTAATCTTATTTCATCGCAATCATCAGCAAATATAACTGCATTTTTATTTATCTCTTCTGATCGTATATTACCAGTTCTAACTCCTGCCAAAGTATCATCCCTCTTCAGCAAACAATAACCTGTAGCCTTGTCATATTTGGAAATATGATAATTGTCTTGTATAACCTTCCAGGTTGCTGGCACTTCCATAAGAGGTATTCTTCCATCAATTGTATCAAGCTTAAAAATGATATATTCTGGTTTATTCTTGTCCGCAATCCATTCTGCTGTGTGTGCATCTAGATATGATGTGTATATAGAATATGCCTGCAAGCCGAACAATGGGATAAATTGTTTTGACATTTCACCAGCAGGCTCAATAAAAGATATTTCCCAAGGAAAGCTTGTGAAACTCGATGTTCCAATCTCCTTTACAAACTCCTCAGGTATTCTATCCAATCCAGCAACGTTCTTTTTAAACTGACTTTCCCTAATTGTGTATACAGCAGTTGGAATATTATGTATCCTGTTTCTCAGTGAATCCAATGGTTTTATATCCATTTCATAATTAAAAAACATCACCAAGAAAATCCCCATAATGATTCCTGCCTGTGTAATCTCTTTTTTCCGCTTCTTAACGACCCCATCATAAATATCTCTAAAATTAAATACAAGAATTAATATTGCAAACTCCATGAGCAACTCTGAGCACGCATGAATCACATGTCCATCTGCCCTTACATAGCCATGCTTATAGGACATAAACATAACTGGAGCTAACAACATCATAGCAATAAAATTGTTTATATCTCTGCAATATAGTTGCATCAATAGCAATATACTATACAATAATATTAACAAAAACATCCATGCAGCATAGGCATCATTTAAGTCCACACTCATGGCAGTATTAAATCCCACTGCCACTTGCCAACTACCGTATACATATCTTATAAAGTCACTGACTGATGGGTTATACAACATGTAACATAAAATAGAGGTTATTATAGGAAGCAAAAACAGCCAAAGACGTCTAAACTCTCGCAAATACAGTTTTGCCAAGATAAAAATACAAATAGAAGCTAATATTCCAATCGTAACTGACCACTTATAAAAGAACGCGATTGTAACAGCAAAGGTAAAATATATTGCCGTAAAGTTGTTATTTATGTCCTTCCAAAGTGCTAATAACGATAGAAGTATACAGTATTGAATAAATATATCTGCACTAACTAATATGTTGCCTAAGAACATGGTAATTAAAGCTATATATAGAGAGATATTATTACTTTTATTTAAGTAACACTTATAAAAGACCACCATTTGCCCTACAAAAAGCATGATGAAAATTATAGCAGCGAATTTGAAGCAATCATTCAAATATTCAGGAGCACATAAAAATCCCATCGGGCCATATGTAAACACAACGTCCCTACCAAATTTTATATTTTCTAAGCCAATCATCTTGTTTAAAGCATAACTCCATGATGGATCTAATCCATTGGCTATTCTTCCATAAAAAATTGGTAAAGTTAGCACCCCATAAATTAGAAGTATTACTTTATTTCTGTACCTATCCACTAAATCTTTCATAAATCCCCCGTGTTTAGAAATCCACATGACAAGCCCAATTGGCCTGTCATGCTGATTTTTAAAACCTAACGATATCATCTTCACCAACATAAGGACCATTCTGAACTTCTATGATATCCAAAGGTATTTTCCCTGGATTAGACAACTGATGTTTAAGTGTAGGCGGAATATACACCGATTCATTCTCGTGAATCAAAATATCACTATCCCCCCTACGTATGCGAGCTGTGCCAGACAGGACAATCCAGTGCTCACTTCTGTGATAGTGCAGCTGCATGGTCAGAGAATGCCCTGGCAGTACACGTATCTTCTTGAGCCTGTATTTATTGCCTTCGCCCAGTACAGAGCTTGAGCCCCATTCATGATAAGTCGTCGTATGCTCTCTTACTTCCTTACGCTTCTTGGCCTTCAGCTCATTTACAACTTCCTTGACACGCTGGGATTCGCCCTTCTTTGCAATCACAATAACATCGTCAGTTTCAACCAAGAGCAGATCATCCAAGCCAATCCCGGCAATCAGGCGATTGTTTCCCATTACCAGAGAATTGTGGCAATCCAGCAAAAGGCAATCACCACGGATGGCATTACCCTGCTTATCCTTGTCCAAAATGTCATACATGGCATCCCATGAGCCAATATCATTCCAGTAGCAGGCCAAAGGAACCATACGGACATGTTGGGATTTTTCTGCCCAGGCATAATCCACGGATATGTCAGGCATCTCATGGAAATGCGCCCGCATGGTTTCATAGTCATCTGTCAGATAAGTATATATCTCCGGCATATGGCATTGAAATTCTTTCATCATGAAGCCCACGGTAAAGGCAAACATGCCAGAATTCCAATAGTAATTGCCTGCCGCTAGATATACTTCGGCTTTTTCCAAAGATGGCTTTTCCGTAAAGGATTTTACGACAAAAGCTTTTCCTTCCTGCTCGGCTGCTTCTATGTAGCCATAGCCTGTAGCAGGCTTATTGGGCACAATGCCGAAGACTACCAAAGCATCTTTGCTTGCCTGGTCAGCCGCCTCATTGACACAAACTGCAAACTGCTTCTCTGAGCGTATCACATGGTCTGCAGTAGCAACGATAAGCACCTCATCCGACGAACAGCCTAGGACATCTTCACAGTATTTGGCAGCTAAGGCTATCGCAGGTGCCGTATTATGCGACGAAGGTTCCAGGACCACATGAACGTTTTCAGCATGACACTGCACTAATTCATGATTAACATGATGGAGGTACTGCTGGCCCGTCACGATGACAATATCCTCTGACGCCACAAGCCCTAAAAAGCGCTGGATGGTATGTACCAGCATGGACTGGTCATCTTCCAGACAAAGGAACTGCTTGGGGTACGAATTCCTCGACAAAGGGAAGAGCCTTGAGCCGCCACCTCCTGCAAGAATAACAACCTTCACGAAATCACCTTATCTTGAAATCATAAAATTGCCCAAAGTGGCAATATCTACATTTTCTATGCTGTAGAGGTTCTGGCACACGCCCCAGGTATCTAAAATAGCGAAGTCGTTATGTGACTTCGTAAGGACCTCATCTTCCTGCAAGTCGAAATACTTCTTGTGATTGTTTAAAACAAGCAAAGCCGAAGCATCACGGCAAGCCTCATAGATATCACTGCAGACTTCACCCAGCCCCAGTTCTTTCATCTCGGATTCAAGAGCTACAAAATCATGGAGAATCAGCTTGTACCCCAGCTTGTGCAGCTTCTGAGCAATGTACACAGAAGAAGAACCACGCAAATCATTGGTCTCCGGCTGTCCCTTGAAGGCCATACCAGAAAGAACAATGCACTTATCTTCGGAAGGCTCGCCTACCTTGCGCTTCACCCACTCCAGAGTCAGGTCTTCCAGGGATTCGTTAAATTTTCGTCCAGCTACGATAAAATCCTTGCTGTCGCACTCAGGCATATTATTGATCAGAATATAGGCATCCTTCTCCAGGCAGGGACCCGCCACATAGCCGGGCAGGGCAATATTTGAGCGTGCGTAGCCTTGGTTGGCATGCTTGATGGCCTTCATACCATCCACCCCATAGGTCTGAGCTGCCATGCAGAAGGCATTGCCCAAAGCAAAGGTCATATCACGATATGTATTGCAGTAGAGCTTCACCAGCTCGGCTTCTTCCAGACTGTCCACCGTAATAACATAAGGAGTCAGATGGCGGAACAAGTCTACCGCTATCTCAGTAGCTTCGGGATTGCTGCCGCTGACAATCTGGGGCAGATGTGTGAGTTCCTCCACAGCCTTGCCCTCTACAGTACGCTCGGGGCACATGGCCACACGCACTTCGGATTCCGGCTTATGGCAAAGGTCTGCCAGGAAGGGAATCACTACCTTGCGGGTGGTACCCACAGATACTGTAGAACGAAGAATAATCAGCTGGTTGCCATCATATATCTTGCTGATAGTGTCACGGAGAGCAGACTTGATATATTCAAAATTCGGGGTCTTCTCCCCCTTTTTCAGAGGTGTACCCACCGTGATGATGAATGCGTCAAACTTCAAATCCTTAGGAAACTCTTCCACACAGTGGAATTCCTTCCCATTATGGCGCTTGATCAAAGAGTCAAGTCTGGGCTCGAAAAAATGCGCCTTGTTCTGTGCCAAGCAATCCTTGATATGCTGATTTACTTCCACACCATATACATCTATACCATTGTCAGCTGCCGCTATGGCCAACGTCAGGCCCACATATCCCAGGCCTATAATACCAATTCTCATCAAAAATCCCCCATTTAATCAAGCAGACGACAAAGCGCCGCCTTGTACGCCCGAAAATACCATTTAAGATAATGTGGCAGCCACTCTACCACTTTAAAATGCGATTCCCCTGCTGCACGGTCCACCCAGCTGGTAGGCACCTCAGCTATGGCCAGCTTCTTTGCATAGGCTTTGACCACCAGCTCCAGTCCCAGCTCAAAGCCGCCGGAGCTTTCAATCTTCTCACCACGAAGGAAAGAGGTCCTATAGAGCTTGAAGCTGTTGGTCGCATCATGGGTTGGCACACCCGCAAACCAGCAGAGTGTCAAGCCTGCCAGCTTGGAGAGCCAGCTCTTGACCAGCGGGCCTCCCTGCTGACTGCCGCCTGACATATAGCGGGAGCCGCAGACGATGACCGCATTTTTCGCCTCTGCTTCTTCTACCATGTCATTGATAACCCGCGGCGGATCACAAAGATCCGCCATGGTCACAATCACATACTCGGTATCAGCATCTTCCAGACCTGTCTTGATGGCATTCAGGGCACCGCGACCGTATTTGTTGCGGTACAGGTCCAGTTCCACCCCTGGAAAGGTCTGTTCCTTTTGCAAAGCACGTACGACAGGTACGGTGGTATCTTCCTCTGAATCATAGACTACCATGATTTTATGAGGATACTTCACATCCCGATCTATAGAATCCAAAGCCTGCCTGATATTATCCGCCTCGTTATACACCGGCACCACAATGGTCAGAAGCGCCTTTGTGCTCTTACCACTCATCAAATGCCACCCACACGTACCTGTTCCTGAATCCAAGGAATTACCTCATCGAGTATATCATCCAGGCTCTTCTCTGCCTTGAAGCCAATAAGGCGCTCAGCCTTACTCACATCAGGAACGCGCATCTGCACATCATACTTATAAGGCTCATCAGATACATAAGCGAAAGGCACATCCTCTCCCTTAATCTTCTTCCAGATAGCCTCTGCAAGCTCAAGTACGGTAGTGGAAACAGGAGTGGACAGGTTGAAGTCCTCATTGACAGCCGCATCACTTTCCATGCACATACGGATGCCACGAGCCAAATCACCACCATAGGTGTAATGACGCACCTGATTGCCCTTTCCAAGGATATGCAACGGGTTCTGTCCCTTGACAATCTTCTGCACGATATCCGGCACAACATGGCTCATGGCCAGCTTCACGTTGCCGGACATAATGTCTTCATCGCAAAGGGCACGTTTCTCACCAGTACCCACACAGTTGAAAGGACGCATGACAGTATAGGGCAGGCCGTACTGCTCATAGGCACCCTGAGCATAGTACTCGCAAGCCAACTTCTGGAAGCCATAGGTGCTGAGGGGCGGCGGGCACTGACGTTCGTCACCTTCGGCACTTGGGAACTTAGTAGCAGACTCATACACCATGCTTGAACTCAGCACATTGATTCTCTGGAGTTTTTTATGCTGATGCGCCCAGATAGCTGCATCGAAGGTAGAAGCCATAATGCGGTCATTTTCAGCCAGAAGATCATAAGCATACTTATGGAAGTAAGAGATACCACCAATCATTGCGGCAGCCCCCAGTACCTGGTCGCAGTCGGATATAAGCTCCTTCATCAGATTGACATCCTTCGCATCCCCCTCCACAAAGTGATAGTTTGGATGATTATCATAGGATTTTTCCACTTTGCCATACTTGGAATAGTTATCGATCCCCACAACCTCATGCCCACGGCTTAGAAGGTCCTCCACCAAATAACCACAAATAAATCCGGCAGAACCAGTAACTAAGATTTTCATTTTTCATCCTCCATACATTAATCAATAAATTATATAGAACGTGAAGCATACGCCATGCAAACTATAGCTGACTCACGCCGTTCCCTTTTTAAACACCCAATACTTGCTCAGAATATAGT
Source organism: Selenomonas ruminantium AC2024 (assembly GCF_000687995.1). Taxonomy (NCBI): domain Bacteria; kingdom Bacillati; phylum Bacillota; class Negativicutes; order Selenomonadales; family Selenomonadaceae; genus Pseudoselenomonas; species Pseudoselenomonas ruminantium. The sequence goes on along the minus strand of NZ_JIAC01000001.1, from coordinate 1,791,806 downwards.
TGGTCGCCACAATCATGCAAAGCACAACAACCTTGGCCAGGCCGTGCTCAACCTCCAGCAAGGATACCAGTACATACATGCCCACCAAGTCCATAAGACCGGATATACCCCGGCTACTCAAGAAAGTAACAATCTCCCTAGCCAGAACACTCCGACTTAGGTCGTAGGCACGAAAAACAAGAAATTTGTTGGTCATAAAAGCAAAAGTCGTAGAGCATAACCACGCCACTGATGTAGCCAGAAGATAATGTACTCCCAACACATGATCCAGCAAGTAAAATACACCAAGATTTAAGCAAGCTGCTATTGCACCACATACTATGTATATGACTAGTTCTCTTTTATTATTCATTTCACTCCTCTTTAATTAACCACATTATGGAACATGTATCTTTTTTTGCAACGGACACATATACTTGCCACTGGTATTTTCTATGCCAAGGAACAAATCATAATCGCCCGAGTCAATATCAGCTATATAATCTTTATTCCACCCCATAAATCCAGCATGGAATAAATTTATTTCATTAGGAAAGGCATCAATAAGATCAGCTCTATTACCATTTTTTAATGTTGAAATATATAGCTCTTTATCATTTTTTGCTATCAACTTATACTTATTAAATTGATTATTTTCACCTATAACATAGGCCCAACCTCGTATTTCCACAATCTTATCTGCATCAATATTTATACTATCAACACTCCAACGACACATCTCATTTTCTTCAACGAAGTCATTTATATCTAATTTCATAAATTCCGGTTCAAATTCGCTATTAGCGAATTGAAAATTCTTGATGTTGTTCTTTTTTAATATTTCCATGTCATGAATACGATTTCTACTCGGATAAATCCGCAACACAAACAAATCCACATCAACCGGTTCTCCCTAAAGCACTTGCTCTTTAAAGTGACTTAGAAACATTCTGTGCTCATTTGCATAATTTTTTACATCCAGACTTCCATGAACACTAATCAATACAGATACTAGCGTTATGATTAAAATCAATTCGGATTTTAGTTTTCTCTTCTTGTCAAGTATTATGAATGTTTGACATAACAGTGCCACCCAAAAATACAAAGAAAAGATAATATACCTCTGTGCATCCAGTCCTCCTATTGTAAACCTACCAAAGTCTATAAATAAACAACACAACAACGAATAAACACTTATACCTATCAAGCCAGTGCATGATTTGCTTAAAACCAAGCCAGACTTTTTGTATTCCAATAGCAAATAAGACTGCCAACATACAGCAAGAAGTGCCAAGATTGTATTAATGTATTCTTTTTTTACTACAATCCTTGATAATATCGTACCGAACCCTAAAACAAACTGATCTGGGTGCGAAATAAGCATCTTTATATTATGACTAAATCCACCGTGAGCATCTACAAAATGAAAATTTATAAAGTAAGCTACAGCAGCAGCTCCTACCAAAAGTGCCCACAAGAAAATTTGTTTCGTATTTTTTCTTGAAGATATAAATAAGATTAGTAATCCTACAGGAAAAACAAATAAACCATTTGCTGAATAATAAATTGACACTACCGCCGCCAATGCACTTATAAGTGTATTTTTTTATTGGACTCACGCATGGATAAAAAGTATATTGATAATAAAGATGCATAAACAGCCAATGCAAATGCTACCTGAAATCCCCACAACCAATTATTTGCTTGATTACATGAGAACATAATCCACATGACTGAAAAAATAAACCAATACTTTTTTCGATTTTCATCTCTGTATAACTTACTATTCTATATAACAAATAAGCACTACATATTGCAAAAATAACAGTAAATGCCATATTCACATATACGTTTCATCCGAAAAATATAATATTAAACAGCGTTATAAGTCTTGAAAAAAAATCCTATGCTCATTATGTTGCGCCCACAAATCCTGAAAAGTTAGGTTTCCTGAATAATATTTATCTATGAAGCTTACATATTCCCACTCATCCCAAAATGGCATATCTACAGCATAATGATGAATAAATCCAATCAATATAAATAGGGGAATGCACAAACCGAAATATTGTTTCGTGTTAAATATCATACAATATTCTTTCTCTCTTAATAAGCAGTATATACTAGTTAAGTTCAAATTTAGAAAGACACCAATAGAACTAACAACCTGCTAACACACATTTTAGGATATGGATGCAAATGAATCCTTGCAGAATCATCTTCAACAATAACAACGCAATCATCCAGGCAAAAATATCACCATAATAATTAGGATTTACTATGTCAATAACAGTCCCTAATCCCTTGTTGAAAGTATAAAAGAACGATTCACAATCATAAATCATGTGATGCATAGCTATATAATGTTTCAGCATTGTATCTAAAGAATCACTAGCAGTAATTAAAAAAACTTTTCACCGAATAGATAATCATGATATGCAAAACAACACATAATGATTATTATCAGTGATAAGACCAAAGCATCTTTTATTGTATTTCTCAAACATTACGCCTCCCGCAAGCAGATAATAAGTGAAATAAACATCACATAGGTTTACGATTTTATTAATTCTGATTATTTTCCGCCATAATCCATATTTTTTCAAAGTAATATAATATAAATTTATAAATTCAAAATCTAATAGTTACGTGCCGTCTACTAACATCATCTCCCCCAACTCATTAGCAACAAGCTTTTTTTACACATCATGAAAAAGATGCGGATTTTTATCACCAAACCCACCAGCTATAACCACTTGTAGTATTTACAAACAATGCAATGTAATTCTGATAGTACTTTGTTATGCAACACTACCAGCGGCAATACAATCAATAAACAATCAAGAACAAAAACTATTTATGTTTCAATCTATTTTCACTTATCATCATATATTACTATTAACCCTCTCTAAATGACGAGACTATTTCAGATACAATCCCCCCAAATTCATCATTATAATTAACGTATGACTGATTGTAATAAATATCACTAGTTCCTTTAAATTCTCCAGTTATTTCGCATAGTATTTTTGCAATTTCTTCAGGAGACGTATTATCTATACTAAAAACATTATCATTAAAATCACCCAAATCCTTGTTGGCATATTTATTGGTAATAACTTTAACACCAAACGTAGCCATCTCTAGTGGTGGGTAGCTTGGATGTGGTGATATCATCAAAGAGATACCTGCATATGTATCTAGCATCATCTTTGCATAATCAGCTAAAGACAATTTGCCAACAGAGTGCAATACAACACCATTTTCAAGATTAATATCTGGAAAATCTTCTCCTGCTGACAGTATCCGCCAATCAGAAGCATATGCATATTCCTTCGACCATAATTTTAGAGATTCAACAATTATTGAAAATGCATTTCGCTCAACAGACGGCCTTCCATATACAAGAATTTGCTTCTTTTTAGGACACTTGCCACCGTCTTCTGGTAAGAATTCTGCCAGCTTTTCATTTATGTGCGGTTCAAAGCTCCATTCTTTAGCAAACTTATAACCTCTTATCTGTAAAAACTCATGCAACAAAGAGGAATTAATTACAGCGTATACCGGCAAGTCCATCTTGTAGGTACTATCAGCCAAAGCATGTCTAGACGACCATGAATAGAATCCTGGCTCATAATCCTGAATCATATAAATCAATGGATTTACATCTTGCTGATAAACTTCAGCTTGCCATTCTAATAAAGACTTTATGTTGTATGCCGTCCACCAGCCTGTAGCAATGAATATATCTTTGTCTCTAACAGGAATTGTCTTATTAAACCTGTCGGCAAACGGTACAATCTGCTTAGAAAATTTAAAATCGTCATTTGCAGATACACTGATATAATTCGGTGTATCGATAGCTGTTTTTCTATCATAAGGCGCATCAAGAATTATTATTCTAGCATCGCAAACCATTGCTTGCTGCAATGCATAAAAAAATCTGATAGCCGTAGAAATTCCGCCAAACACGTGTGCTTGATCCAATGATGGTATCAATAAATTTAATCTAATGATTCCTGGATAATCAGACTTCCTAGCATCGATTTGCATTATTTCAGGAATTGCATAATTTGCATTTACATCTACATTTAAATTTATATTTTTAGCCACATATCTTTTTACTTTATTTTTCAGCCTTGTAAAAAAGGAAGTGTGTACTTCTGTCACATGCTTAGCCTCAGGCCGTGTAGCATTAAGAGAAAGATTTTTATTATAGTAAGGATCTCCTTTTTCCCAGTAAACATAGTATGCTTCACGTGATTTTCTAAAATCAACCTCTGGTATATACTCATCTCTGCTTTTTGACTCCAAATGATAGAGTTTCACTTGTGCATTATAGAGATTAAAAAGGCCTTTTTCGTGAGCTCTTATACCCAATTCTACATCGCTACCACAAATTACAAATTCTTCATCAAAGCCACCTATTTCCATCCATGTTTTTCTTGAAACTGCCATGCACGCTCCTGTTACTGCCAAAACATTTCTATTAAGTGCTGGTGAAGCAAAAGGGCTTGTCATGTGCACTGGTGCCTGAGCTTTGAACACATGGTCTGCCCATCCATTCATACCAACCACCACACCTGCGTGCTGAATAGTATCATCTTCATATAGCAACATAGCACCAACTACTCCAGTATCTTTGCGCATAGCATTTTCCATTAGGCGCTCAAGCCAGTCATTGCTAATAATCACAGTATCGTTATTCAGAAAAACAAACACATCGCCACTTGAAAGACTTACTCCGTAATTATTAATTTTTGACCAGTTAAATTCCATATCCGCTTTTTCTACACGAATACGTTTATCAAATTTAATAATTTTTTCAAGCCAAGATATTGTATCAACCTTTTCAGAATTATTATCAAGGATAATTATTTCATAATTTGAATAGTTGCTTTTCTCTATGATACTCTTTACACATGCATCAGTTAATTCATATTTATCCTTCATAGGAATGATAATTGATGCTTTTTTATTTTCATCAAATTTAAACCTTGCATCGTAGCAAAAAGTATATGCACCATCAGCAGCAAATGCTTCAGTCCCATATTTACCCTTCAAATAATCATCAAGTGCAATCCTACCAGCTTCATGTGCATAAGGCTTTGCTTCTGCTGACGAAGCTGTAGAATTCTCAGACTCACGCCAATGATAAAGTATTTCTGGTATATGAACAATCTTTTTCGAAACAGAAGATAAACGCAACATAAGATCGTAATCTTGTGCTCCGTCACATTTTGAACGAAAGCCCCCGATTTGTTCAAACAGATTTCTTTTAATAACCAGCAGATGACACACATACATTTGGCTATACAGTAAATCAGGTGACCAATCCGGCTTAAAAAAAGGAGACGTATATACCCCCTTTATGGAAATGTGGTCCTCATCCGAATATAAAACATCAGCATCTTGCTTTTCTATCCAGTAAGCATTATACATTAAGGCCTCACAGCTCAATGTATCATCATGATCCAAAAGAACAAGATACTCACCTGTAGCCATGTGCGCACATTCATTTGTATTGCCAGATATCCCTTTATTCTCGTTTATTCTTTCATATTTAATCCTATCATCATTTTGGGAGTACTCCTCACATATTTCATTGACATATTGATGTTTATCATCACTACCATCTAATAAGCATAACTCCCACTTCTTGTAACTCTGTGCTAAGACAGAGTCTATCATCTCTTTTAAATATTCTTTTGGTGTATTATATAGCGGAACCAGTATGCTAAACGTTACAGATTCCTTCACATTTATTTTTTCCTCTACACTTTCTTCAACATAAGTTATTTGTTTAAGGTTTGCATTCCAATAATCTAAATTATTCTTTACCTTTTTGGCTAATGCATATGCATATCTATTTCCCTTTATAAAGGTATAAAGCTTATACTTCGTCATTTCCTTTAAGTTTCTCATTCAGCTACCACTTTCCTAAACATGCTTTACTCTCATCCCTTTATGTATGCTTTCAATTTATCACTATAATATTCGTTATAGTACCGCAGCATAAAATATAGCCCTATATTTTCAATCATTTTCTGTCTATGTATCCCTAACTTCCAAACGCCTCCAATATCATGATTTATGATATTCTCTTCAAAACTTTGTGCCAAGTTACACTCTTTAGCCGCTGATGCTTGCACAAGCACAGCTAATAATTTATCCCTTATAGTATGTGGATGAAGAATTGCTTTGAAATATCTTCTAGCACTATTAATCACAGCTCCGACAGTATTACTACTATGCTGACGATAGTATATAAGCGGTTCATTTATAAAACCAATCTTTCCTTTATGTGCCGCAATCAATGCTAACCACCAATCATGCATAACAGCCTCTTGAGGTATTGGACAAGAGATATCTCGTAATTTCCTATTTATCATCACCGTACAACCTGTCACATAATTCTGTGCTACCAGCACTCTTTGTGCTTGTTGCATATCCTCTTCATTTTCTAGCCCTTGCTTTCTCATCATAGAAATCGTTATAGTATTTAACCGTTCATCTGTGACAATCAAATCTCCATACACAAGCAAGGGACAATTAGGAGATTCACATTTCTCCATTTCTTTCATTTTATTCAACGTTACTTCTAATTTATTCTCTTTCCACACATCATCTTGATCGCAAAGAGCAATATACCTACCTGCACATGCCATCATAGCACGAGAAAAATTTTGAACCGGACCTAGTTTTTCTTCGTTTTTTATTATATATACCGGCAATGTTGTTTTTTCTCTAAATCTTTCAATAACACCTAATGTTTCATCTGTTGAGCCATCATCACTAATAATTATCTCTTTTGGTTTACAGGTTTGATTAAGCAGACTATTCAATTGTTCCTGTAAAAAATCAGCGCCGTTATATGTGCATAAAGCTATTGATATATCATTGTTATCACAATTTTTTTTACCCATTGCTAAACCACTTTTTTACTATTCGAAACGGGGTCGTTATTTTCCAAGATGTTGATTCTAGCATCTCCTGATACATTTTCATCAACGCATCATATTCTTTCTGCATTTTGGAACACTTATCTTCCCCTGCAGTCAACATATCTTTGCACTCTTCATTTGCCGAATTTATACTTGCATTTTCGTTCTTCAATCTCTCATTAACTGTTTTTACTTCTGCATTTTCTTCTTCTATTTTATTCAATCTATCTTCTATAATTCTGATATGATGTTCATAAACCTGTAATTGATGTAACCAATCCGTTCCTTTTACAAAATATATACTCCAAGGAGTAATGTACTGTGGCCTATAACTCAAGTCATCTAGAAAGTTATTTTCTGCAAATAACCGCGTCCAATACTCACGCTGCTGGACATTATAATGCGTATACTCTGTATAATCATTCGCACTTGATGAGAATATTATCTTATCCGTAAGTGAGCATAAGTTTTCTATTGCTCTTTTCCCGTCTTCTTCATACATGTGCTCAATTACTTCAATTGTTATCACCAAATCATACTTATCAGGCATTGAAGGAGGCAGCTTTTCCGTCAAAGATCCTACCATACAATATGGTTTTATATCTTCTCTTACACTACCTATTGCATAATTGGATATATCAATTCCCCAAGCCTCTACGCCACGGTCTCTTAAAGCTGCAACCAAGTATCCCATTGCGCACCCAGCATCAAGAACGGTCTTAGGGTGCAAATCTTCAACAATTCTATCTGCAATTTGTCCAAAGAATTTTGGGAAATGCTCATCTGTATATGCAATAGGTCCACAACAGTTTTGATAATACTCTTTGTTAAAAAAGCTATCCGACATATAATATCTCCTCCAATTATTTGTAACTTACGTTTTCTCTATCGTACGAGCTGAATTCACACTCTGCATTTACCTCAAGCAGAGCAACATATGGCCCTTCTTTATAGACTTGTACTTCCTTACATATGGGCAAATATTCAATAAAGCTATGCTTATTCTGAGTACCTTTTGCGATAGCAGGAGATAACAAATATTTCCCCTCCTTTATGATAGGTATTTCCATAACCATAACTGCATCTACAACACTATTCTCATTTACATCAATACCACATTTAGAAGACAAATATGTATTAAACCCTATCAATGGCAAACCATCTTGGGTGTCAAAATTAATTCCGAAAATTACATTTTTTATATTATTATAAAACTCGGCAACGATATGAAACTTGTATTTACTCCCCGCATCCAAGCTGCTTGTCAACTTGTCATTCATATCTGTAATAAAAAAAGAAACAATTTTTCCATCTTCCGGATGGGTTTTAATTGCCTTTGTAGCATTCAATTCTGGAAAAATAATTTTTCCACTCTGCTTGTCTGCTCTAATCAATCTATCATCACTAAGTTTTTCAGCTTCAGCATATAACTCATTTGCCTTTATTTGCATATCAAGATAATCTGAGCAAACATCATCACTTTCTGAATATTTTCTCGTCGAACCTCGTTCCAACCACAATACCTTGTCGCAAAATCTTCTTATAGAGCCAATATCATGCGATACATATATAACCGTTACGTTTGATTCTTTTAGTTCTTCAAATTTCTTGAAGCATTTATTCTGAAAGAAAGCATCACCTACTGATAACGCTTCATCAACAATCAGCACATCCGGCTCCACAAAGGCATTCACCGCAAACGCCAATCTCGCAAACATACCACTGGAATACATCTTCACAGGCTGATTGATGAAATCCCCTATGTCTGCAAAGTCGATGATATCCTGCAGGCGTTCATCCATTTCTTCTTTGGTATAGCCCATAATCGTGCCGTTCATGTAGACATTTTCTATACCAGACATTTCGGGATTGAAACCTGCGCCCAATTCAAGCAAGGAGGCGATACGGCCATTTACTTGAATGTTACCCGCTGTTGGAGTCAACACGCCGGTGATGATTTTCAGCAGAGTGGATTTTCCAGCGCCATTCTTGCCGATTATACCTACTGTCTCGCCTTTCTTTATGGTCAGCGATACATCATTTAATGCATAAAAGTCCTTGCTGTAACGTTTCTTGAAGGGATTTAATGCTTCTTTCACCCGGTCTGTCGGCTTGTCAAAGATTTTATACACCTTGCTCAGGTGGTCTATTTTTATTGCCCAGTCGTTACTCATATCTGCCTCACAATACATCTGCAAAATGTGGTCTTAGTTTTTTAAAGATAAATGCGCCGAAAAGCATGACGGCTATGGTGAATAACCAGAAGGATATATTCGTATAGCCCAGTTCCCATACCCATTTATGGTAGATAAAGCTGTTACGGTAGCCTTCTACTACGTAGTACATTGGATTGAGTTTGAACACCCATTGATAGGTTTCTGGTATCAGCTTCAAGCTCCAGAATATCGGCGTGCCCCAGAAGCCGAACTGAATAACCATTGCTACCAGTTGGCCGATGTCTTTCATAAAGACCATCAGGGAACTGGTAATCAGAGACAAGCCAAAGACCAGACAGATACTGCAGAATACGTAATAAATAATCTGCAGGTTATACAGGCTGGGCCAGTATCCATAGACAGAAAACATCAAAAACAGCACTACTACGAAAAACATGTTGACAAGTAACGCCGATATTATCTGAATCATAGGTAGCAGGCTCACACGGAATACCACTTTTTTGACCAGAAAGCTGTTGCTGTATATCGAGTTTGTAGCGGCCTGCAGGGCATCACTAAAGAAGAACCAAGGGAACATGCCGCAAATCAACCAAAGGATAAACGGGAAGTTATCCACAGGCATGGACTTAAAGCCCACCTGAAATACGAACCAAAAGATGGCTATCGTTATAGCAGGTTGTATAAAGGCCCATAGAATTCCCAGATAAGAACCGACATAACGCTGTTTCAAATCCTTTTTGGTTAAGTTCCACAGGAGACCTTTGTTGTGCCATATGGAAAGTACAAAATCGATAAATACTCTTAAATAATGCAATGGTTATCCCTCTTTAATTTGTTTTATAGGCGATAAATTTGATGGCATCCAAGGCCAGCACTTTCCCTAGTCCCCATATGCCTTTTTCTTTTCCTATACGCTGCAGCTGGTAACGTACGAGCTTCAAGCCTTCACCGGCGGAACCGCCAAAGTTTTCCTGTAACCAATGATTTTCTGCGTAGAAACGGCCTATTGACCGATAGCGTCTCCATTGACTTGTCAAATTCGGCTCATGGGAGTGATGGACTTCGGCCTCTGCCACATAGGCTATCTTTTTGCCCTGCAATAGTAGGCGGCCAGCCATTTCTACATCTTCACAGATATCTACGTTGCGAAAACCGCCTTGGTCAACTAAGTCCGTTACCCGATAGGCAGCAAAAGAATTGGAGCAGAAGGCAGTTTTTATGCCGAGATTTTTGACATCTGACATTGACTTGACACAGGATACTGCTGGATAGTTGAATTCGCGGTCAACAGCAGCATAGATGCTGGCGCCTTTATGCGGCAGCTGGCGACCGTAAGCTCCAGCTACTTCATGGTCAGCGAAAGCTAATAGGAGTTTTTCTAAGCTGTCCTTTGCTGAGATGCGGACATCCTGCGTCATATAGATGATGAAATCCAACGCCGCTTGTTCCTGCAGAATCGTCAATGCTTTCTGACGGGTTCGGCCATGGCTGAACTCTTTTCTGGCTACAATATGGGTCTGCCAGCCAGCCTGCTTGGCAAACTGTACAGTATCATCGGTTGACTCCGAATCCATAACCAGCCGATATTGCGGTTGGAAAGTCTGCTCTGCTAACTCCGCCAGCAATTGCCTGAATCCTGCACCAGCCTGATATGTTGGAATCACTATGCCGACATTGGCTTTGGCCAGCCAGTTTTTGCCCATCAATAAGCTCCTTTTCTTGCTAGAACCGCTGTAAAAGTCTTAACCAGATATTTCATATCCAGCCATACGCTCCAATTACGGACGTACCAGGTGTCCATTTCCACTCGTTCTTCATAAGTAGTATCGCTACGACCACTGGTCTGCCACATGCCGGTTATGCCAGGGCGTACCATGTAGTATTCCCGGATATTGTCACCGTATTTGCAAACTTCGCCTTGTACTATCGGGCGCGGGCCGACAAGACTCATCTCGCCCTTTAGCACATTGAATACTTGAGGCAGTTCGTCCAGACTTGTCCTGCGCAGAAATGCGCCCAACTTGGTTACCCGCGGGTCATGGGTAAGTTTGAAGTTTTCCGCCCATTCCTTTTGGGCTTCTGGATTTTCGGCCAAATATTTTTTCAAAGCCTCACCTGCGTTGGGAATCATGGTCTGGAATTTGTAGCAGTAGAACTCCTTACCATTCCGCCCCACCCGGCGATGGGCAAAGAAAATTCTGCCCTTATTGTCTATTCCCACCAACAATGCCAACAGAATAAATATTGGCGATATCAGGATGCAGCCGAAGAATGTGACGACCATATCAAAGACGAACTTTGTTGTCCTGTTGCTCCAGCGGGATAGATTGTTTTTGCTTTTAATGATGGTCAGCTGTTCGACAAATAATGTGCTGATTTCCACACTGCCTAAGGGAGTACCGACAAGACTGGGTGTAAACAAGATGGTATCTGTTAGATGCTGGACGGATACAAGCAATTTACGCATTTCTTCTTCCGATAACCCCGGGGCAGCAATTACGATTGTTCGTACCTCTTGCTCTTTTATGACCTTATCTGCATCAGCAAAGCCACCCAGCAAAGGATATTCTTTCGGCAATTTACTAGATACAGGATGGTCATCCAACAGACCGATAACCTTATAGCCATAACATGGGTCATCATCAAAAGCTTCTAACAGTCGCTCTGCTGTTCGCCCCGCACCAATCAGCAGGATTTTTTCCTGCAGGCAATGCAATCTAAGTACAAACTGTCCCAGCAGGTATCTGCCAACGGCAATATACAGTAGGCTGAAAAGTAAAAAACAACCTGCATAATATCTTGAAACCTGCAAACGGTTACGCATAAGGAAGATAACCAGCATATACATCAGGAATCCGTAACAGGCGCCTTTAAATACATCCCTGGTTACATCTAGCGATGGCCTGTTAAAGCGATAGCCATCTGCCTGAAACATGACCAACAGAAACAAGGCTGGATAATAAATATACTGATATTCCCAAGGCAGAACCATCATGCGGCTGGCTTCCACGCGAAACATTCCCTGCAGCCACAAGGCTGTATGTTCTGCCACCACAATAGCCAGGTAATCCACCAGCAAGTGCAAACACACGATAATTTGCCTGCTTGTTCCGATATGTATTCCTTGTTTCATTTTTCCTTCTTCATATTACCCAACGCATACTCACAGCACTGGCGAACCAGGTTATTGACAGATATCTTCTCGTGCTCTGCGATTTTCGTCAGCTCATCCAGCAAACTGGCAGGCAGTCGAAAAGTCTTGTTAATCATCTCTTCCGTTTGACGAACTTCAAACATTACGTTTTCTCCTTTAATTTTTCTTGTAACCTTTGTCAAAATGTATACTTTATGAAACGACGCATAATGTATTTTGTGCAATCAAAAATATTCCATATTTGTCTCAAAAAGTTACTAAAATAAATAAAAATTAACGAAAAAATAGACATTGCAGAATGCATTTGTTATAATGTTCATTGTGAGTTCAAAAGTGTCAAAATGTATACTTTATGACACTTACGCAAATAAAAGAGCCCCCTTGTCAAACTGTGTATCACAGTTCCAACAAGGGGGCCTTACTTTATTAGATATTCATTTCTCTAAGTCGGCGATAGAAAGTGGATTTGCTGATATGGCAAGCTTTCAACAGTTCCTCCAAGGTTATCCCTTGATTGCGCCATCGTTTCACCAGGGAAATAAAGTTCTTCGGGATTTTCGCTTCCGGGCGGCCGAAGCGGATGCCTTTGGCCTTGGCTACACTTATTCCTTGCGCCTGCCGCTTACGGATGTTATGTCGCTCGGATTCTGCCACAAAGGATAGTATCTGCAACACAATATCGGAGATAAAGGTTCCTAGCAGATCCTTATACCGTCTGGTATCCAATAACGGCATGTCTATTACGCAAATATCAATGCCCAGCTCACTGGTCAGATAACGCCACTGATTCTGAATCTCCTTATAATTGCGGCCTAAACGGTCAATACTCAATATATAAAGTAGATCTCCTTTCCGCAGCACCCGCAGAAGTCGCTTATAATTCGCCCGTTTGAAATCCTTTCCCGACTGCTTATCCATGTATATATTGACTTGTGGTATATCCAGCTCCTGAATCGCTCGTAACTGACGTGACTCATTCTGATCAAAAGACGAAACTCGGATGTAGGCATATGTTTTCATATGTTTTCCTCCCTATAAATACACAAAAATTTTTATCTATACTATATATACATGATTTATAAGGAGAAAAATCAACCATATAACAAATTTACAAGAAAAAAGCCACCAGAATACACTGATGGCTTTTCCATATAAATTTAATTGCTTATCTTATTTGTATTCTGCAGCTAGTTTTTTGAACAGGGGCAGGGATTTTTCGATGGTTTCCGTCTTGATGCAATAGGCGGCACGGAAGTAGCCGGGGCAGCCGAAGTCGGTGCCGGGCACGAGCAGCAGGTCATATTTCTGTGCTCGTTTGCAGAAGGCATAGTCGTCCTCTTCAAGGCACTTGGGGAAGAGATAGAACGCGCCCTGGGGCTTCACACATTCAAAGCCTGCGTCAACGAGCCCCTGATAAAGGAGCTGGCCGTTTTTGACATACGTACTGATGTCCGAAGGCATGTTGGCGCAGCGGCCCACCACCAGCTGCCACAGGGAAGGCGCATTGACATGGGTCAGCACCCGGGCAGCACCGGCAATGGCACCGTAGACCTTCTCGAAGTTCGCGACGGTGTCCGGCACGACAATATAGCCGATACGCTCACCGGGCAGGGAGAAGGATTTGCTATAGGAATAGCAGACCAGTGTGTTATCGTAGTATTTCGGAATATACGGCACAGTATATCCTTCAAAGGCAATTTCCCGATAGGGTTCATCCGCGATGATGAAGATGGGATGATGGTATTCCTTTTCCTTGGCCTGCAGAATCTTCGCGAGCTTCTTGATGGTTTCCTCGGAGTATACGGCACCGCTGGGATTGTTAGGGCTATTGACGATAACGGCTTTGGTATGGTTATTCACCAAACGCTCAAAGGCTGCAAAGTCAATCTGCCAGTCCTCTGGCTGGGCTGGCACAACCACGAGCTTACCGCCAACGGATTCCACAAAAGCCCGGTATTCCGGGAAGAAGGGCGCAAAAGTGATGTACTCATCCTCCGGCTGGGACAATGCTTTGAAGCAAATAGTAATGGAGGCAGCAGCGCCTGCCGTCATAAACAGATTTTTCTCCGTGATATGCATGCCAAAACGGCTGTTAATGCTATCGGCCAGCGCCTTGCGCACCTGCGGATTGCCCGGAGCCACGGTGTAACCATGAATGGCGGATGGTTCCATATTGGTCAGGATATCCACGGCCGCTTCCTTGATAAATTCCGGCGTGGGCACATTGGGATTGCCCAGGCTGAAGTCGTAGACATTTTCCTCCCCTACTTCGGCAGCCCGTTTTCTGCCGAACTCGAAGATGGTGCGGATGGTGGATTTTTTCGTACCCAGTTCATACATTTTGTTATTGACCATATGGATTACCTCGCTTATAAATGAAAATTGTATTTATTGACGAAACACTGTTTACATATTAGCATATTTTTATAATAAAATAAAGTAAAAGAGACAAGTTTGGCGCTTGTCTCTTTTACTTTATTCGCAAAAATACTTCATCGCGGTCTTTTTCCACTCGTGTTTGGAGTAGAGCATCACATGCTTGCTGACGTTGCATTCCTGACCTAAATCCCGTACCACCTGTTCACATTCTTCACGGCTGCGGCCATGTACCATGGTGTAGAGATTATAGGGCCAATTCTCGGCGGTATTTCTATCGTAGCAATGGGTTACGAAGGGACTGGCGGCCATGTGGCGGGCAATTTCGTCCAGGCGCTGCGCAGGCACTTCCCAAGCCACTAAGACATTGGCCTTAAAGCCAACCTCACGATGACAGAGCACGGCGCCCATCTTGCGGATTTTTTTCGTCTGCTGCATGGACTTGACCCGTTCCATGAAAATCTCTTCACTGACTCCTACCTGTTCGGCCAAAGTCTTATAGGGCTCTGCCACCAAAGGGAACTCGCCCTGCAGGGCACGGACAATGCGTTTATCTAATTCGCTTAATTCATCGATATCTTCTGCTGCCATAAAACTGTCCCCCTTAATGCAATTTGAACTGCACATTGATTTTGTATTTCTTGTTGGCCTTGAGGTTCAACATATCCTCCACGCCGTTTAAGGACTGCACCTCATCCAAAATCCTGGCTTCGGTTTCAAGATTCGGAGACAGCAGGGTAAACCAGAGATTGTAGCGTCCCTCGCGCTCATAGTTATGGGTCGCTCCGGGATAACGGTTAACAGCCTCGGCTACGGTCTGCATTTTGGCAGGGTCAACCTTCAAGGCCACCAATGTGCCCTTATAGCCCAGGTTGTTAGAGTCAAAAAACGTGCCGATACGGCGCAGGTATCCCTCTGCTTTCAACTCCTGCACCCGGCTGAGCACCGTCTGCTCATCGGTGCCCAGTTCCTCTGCCAGCTTGGCAAAGGGGTGACTGCATACAGGCAGATTTCCCTGCAGCAAATTCAGCAAATCCTTGTCAAATGCCGTTAATTCCATCATGGTTATCCCTCTCCCCTAAATCGCTATCATGATTCCCGCGTAATACACATTGTTTCTGCGTAATATGAATCCGATTCACATTTCTCTATTATTATTCTAACAAAGAATCACCGATAACGTCAAGTAAATCTGAACGGCCTTCATTTTTTAGTGAGGAATACGGCAGTACGGAAATTTCTTTAATGCCAAGCTTGCGCTTGATGGCGGCAATGTTTTTTGCCCGCTCATTCTTGCCAATCTTATCCACCTTGGTGGCGATAATCAGCACAGGAATGCCATTATCCACCAGCCAGTTGAACATATCTACATCAGAAGCCATCGGTTCGTGACGGCTGTCGATAAGCTGGCAGACAAAAGTCAGGCGCGGGGAGTTCAACAGATACTCCTCGATAAATTTCGACCAGATTTTGCGCTTTTCCTTGCCAGTCTTGGCATAGCCATAACCGGGCAGGTCCACGAGGTAAAAGGCCTTACGTTCCTCGACCTCGGCAATCTTGACGCCCACTTCAAAGAAGTTGATAGTCTGCGTCTTGCCGGGCTGGGAGGACACGCGGGCCAGATTATTGACACGGGTCAAAGAATTAATCAGCGAGGACTTGCCTACGTTGGAACGGCCAATAAAGACGATTTCCGGCAGGTCGGCTTCGGGGTATTGGTCTTGTTTGACCGCAGAAGCCACATACTGTCCCTGCGTGATAATTACTCTATCCTTCATACATTCATCTCCTTTACATATAAAATGCAGTTTGCCAGTGCGTGCTGAAATTTTTTGTTACAGCTCAGTTTGGGTGGAGGTGGTAATACTTTTCGCCGTTGCACTAAATGACCCACAAGCAAGAGTATAGGCTTTTTAGTTACCTGCGCCGGGCGAGACCGGCGGCGCGTATGTTCAGCGCAGTATTTAGTCTATGCCGTTTGTGGGCCAGTCCTCACTGCGTTCGGACAGTCGTTCCACGGCGAAAAGCATCACCACCTCCGCCCTAAGTGATGTTCGTACTAAACGGCATTTTCGCGGTGACAAGCAGCAAGAACATCGATGTTCTTGTAACGAGAGCAACGAGTTCTCGCCGCTTGCATAATCCGTAACTTGGGGGCGAACGGGGAGTGATTTTTCTGTAGGGAGCGACTGCCTGAACGCAGTGAAGGCCGGCCCCGGTAAGAAAATGCTAGAAAAAACGCTGAAAGCCGCGCCGTTGGCCTGCCCGGCGCAGGTAATTGGACAGTTCTCTTTTACGAGGGGGTCGTTTAGCGGAAAACAGAAAAAACACTTCCCGTTCGCCCCAGACTGCGTATAAACGGGATACCATAAGCACGAACTAATGCACAAACTACCACTTACTTAAAAGCCCGTTGACTTTTCGTCAGCGGACTTTTTAAGGGAAGCACTATTTTAACAATGCTATTTTCAGCACTTCATCCATGGATTCCACAGGTCTGAATTCCAGTTTCTCCCGCACGGTTTCGGGGATATCTTCGATATCCTTTTCGTTGTCCTTGGGCAGAACGATGGTCTTCATGCCTTCGCGGTAAGCGGCGAGCACTTTTTCCTTGAGGCCGCCGATGGGGAGCACATTGCCCCGCAGGGTGATTTCACCGGTCATGGCTACATCACTTCTAACCTTTCTGCCGGTCAGGGCCGAAATCATGCCCGTAGCCATGGTAATGCCTGCTGAGGGGCCGTCTTTCGGGATGGCACCTTCGGGCAGATGGATATGAATATCTTCCTTCTCATAGAAGTCATCCGCCAATTTCAGCTTATCCGAACGGCTGCGGACATAAGTAAGCCCTGCCTGTGCCGATTCCTGCATTACATCGCCAATCTGACCGGTCAGAATCAGCTTGCCCTTGCCTTTGAGCACAGTAACTTCCGTGGGCAGAATCGTGCCGCCGACTTCCGTCCAGGCCATGCCGGTAACTACGCCGACCTGTGGCTTTTTATTGGCCTTGGTGTCCTGGAATTTGACCTTGCCCAAGAAGTCCGTAAGGTTCTTCTTGGTCACTTTAATCGGTGCATCTTCGCCCTCTACAATCTTGCGGGCGGCCTTGCGGCAGACGCTGCCGATTTCGCGTTCGAGTTCACGGACACCGGATTCACGGGTATAATCGCTGATGATTTTCTGCAATACACCTGCACCAAAGCTGATATCCTTGGCTTTGAGGCCATTTTGCGTGCGCTGACGGGCTACGAGGTAGCGCTTGGCAATCTCTAATTTCTCCACTTCCGTATAGCTGGAGAGCTGAATGATTTCCATTCTGTCCCGCAGCGGGCGCGGAATATTGCCAAGGTTATTGGCCGTCACAATCCAGAATACCTTGGAGAGGTCAAAGGGCAAATCCACAAAGTGGTCGCTAAAGGTGGAATTCTGCGCCGGGTCAAGCACCTCCAAGAGTGCCGCTGACGGGTCGCCATGGTAATCACCAGAGAGCTTGTCCACTTCATCGAGCAGAAACACAGGATTCTTCTTGCCGACCTTGCGGATGCCTTCAATGATGCGCCCGGGCATAGCCCCCACATAGGTGCGGCGATGGCCACGGATTTCGGCTTCATCACGGACGCCGCCTAAGGATGCCCGCACGAATTCACGGCCCGTAGCTCTGGCCACAGAAGTCGCCAGCGAAGTCTTGCCCACGCCCGGAGGACCTACCAGACAGAGAATTGGCGCACTCTTATCCTTGGCCAGCTTATGTACAGCCAGATAGTCCAAAATCCTATCCTTGACCTTGGTTAAACCATAGTGGTCTTCATCGAGTATCTTTTTGGCAGCGGCAATATCCACCGTGTCTTCGGATTCCTCATTCCAAGGAAGCTCCAGCAAGCAATCCACATAATTGCGGATAACACCGGTTTCTGCGTGCATGTTGCTCAGAGACTCCAAGCGGTTTAATTCTTTTTCCACCGCTTTTTTAACCTCATCCGGGTAATTGCCCTCATTGAGCTTCTTGCGGGCTTCGTCAATCTCGCCCTTGTTGCTGTCGCCAAGTTCCTGACGGATGGCCTTAATCTGCTCGCGCAGATAGTAATCCTTTTGGATTTTATCCATCTGCTTGCGCACCTGCTTGCCAATCTTATGCTCCATCTGCAGGATTTCCATTTCCCGCGTCAACACAGCATAGAGTTTTTCAAGGCGCTCCTTGACATCAATAGCAGCCAAAAGTTCCTGACGGGTTTCCACCTTGAGGTTCAGATGGCTGGCAATCAGGTCGGCCAGCCGGCCGGCATCATCGATAATGGCCACAGAAACCAACGTCTCGGGCGGAATCTTCTTGGACAGGCGCACCCATTCTTCAAACTGATGCACCACAGCCCGGTTCAAGGCTTCCATGTTCATGGAAGTATCGATTTTATCGGAAAATTCCTCTACCGTAGCGGTATCGTAATTTTCCTCCGCATGGAACTCGTGGATGACGGCCCGCCGTTTGCCTTCCACCAATACCCGTACCGTATCGCCGGGCAGCTTGATGACCTGACGGATTTCCGCCACAGCTCCCACCGGATACAAATCCTTGAAGGCAAACTCTTCCTGCTCCGCATCGGTCTGCGCCGTCAGGATAATCTCCCGGTTTTCCACCATGGCTTCCTCGATGGCGGCCATGGAACGTGCCCGGGCGACATCGAGATGTATCATCATATAAGGGAATACGACCATGCCTCTTAAAGGCAATAATGGCAAAGTACGAAGTTCAGCCATTTGACTCCCTCCTTTTTCCTAAATATTAAACAAGGCGCTGCCTTAGCAACGCCTTGCCTTACGCCTGCCGTAATCAGGCAGATGCTTCACTATTCTGCACCTTCTTGTCGATGGTCAGGACAGGGTCTTTTTTGTTGTTCACCGTGTCTTTGGTCACATGGCAGGCCGTGACACCCTCAATGGAGGGAATGTCGTACATGACATTGCACATAATGCCTTCAATAATGGACCGCAGGCCACGGGCGCCAGTCTTGCGCTTCAAGGCTTCCTTGGCGATAAGACGCAGAGCCTCATCATCAAAGGACAGCTTCACGCCGTCCATCTCTAGGAGCTTGGCATACTGTTTAATCAGCGCGTTCTTCGGCTGGGTCAGGATGCTGACCAGAGCGTCCTCGTCCAAGGATTCCAGCGTTACTACCACTGGCACACGGCCAATGAATTCCGGAATCAGACCATGCTTGAGCAAATCCTCCGGCAGGAGCTTCTTGAGGGTTTCCCCGACATTGCGCTGCTGCTTCTTGGATTTGATATTAGCACCAAAGCCCATCTGCTTCTGGCCGATACGGCTTTCGATAACCTTTTCAATGCCATCAAAAGCACCGCCGCAGATAAAGAGAATGTTCGTGGTATCAATCTGGATAAGCTCCTGATGGGGATGCTTGCGCCCGCCCTGTGGCGGAACGGAAGCCACCGTGCCTTCCAGAATCTTCAAAAGGGCCTGCTGTACACCTTCGCCAGATACATCACGGGTGATGGAGGGATTTTCCGACTTGCGGGCAATCTTATCGATTTCGTCGATATAGACAATGCCGCGTTCGGCCTTCTCCACATCATAATCAGCGGCCTGAATGAGCTTCAGGAGGATGTTTTCCACATCCTCGCCCACATAACCGGCTTCCGTAAGCGCCGTAGCATCGGCGATGGCAAAGGGTACGTTGAGTATCCGCGCCAAAGTCTGTGCCAGAAGCGTCTTACCGCTGCCTGTGGGACCAAGCATCAGAATATTGGACTTCTGCAGTTCCACATCATCCGTCTTGCCTGCGCCCATATTAATGCGCTTGTAGTGATTGTACACGGCCACGGCGAGGCTCTTCTTGGCATCGTTCTGACCGATTACATACTGGTCGAGGATTGCACGGATGTCCTTCGGTTTTGGGACGTCCTTGAGTTCTACCTCTGCTTCCTCGCTGAACTCTTCCTCAATGATTTCATTGCAGAGTTCAATGCATTCGTCGCAGATATAGACACCGGGACCTGCAACCAGCTTTCTTACCTGCTCCTGGGTCTTACCACAAAAAGAGCACTTGAGCTGACCTTTTTCATCCCCAAACTTCAACATGACACCACCCCTCAATCCTTAGCGTCGTTCTTCTTCGTCTTTTTTGGACGGGTAATTACTTCATCCACAATGCCGTAAGCCTTGGCTTCGGCAGCGGTCATGAAATTATCGCGTTCCGTGTCGTTATTGATTTCTTCAGCAGTCTTGCCCGTGGTCGAAACGAAGATATCGTTAATCGTCTCACGGATGCGCTGAATCTCACGGGCCTGAATCTGGATGTCCGTGGACTGGCCCTGAGCACCGCCTAACGGCTGGTGAATCATAACCCGGGCGTTGGGCAGAGCGAAGCGCTTGCCCTTGGCGCCAGCAGTCAGGAGCACAGCTCCCATGCTGGCTGCCTGGCCAATGCAAATGGTGGAAACGTCCGGTTTGATATACTGCATGGTATCATAGATAGCCAAGCCTGCGGTAACTACACCGCCAGGGCTGTTGATGTAGAGATAGATGTCCTTATCCGGGTCTTCCGACTCCAAAAAGAGCATCTGTGCCACTACAACATTGGCTACATTATCGTCAATCTGACCGCCCAGGAAGATAATTCTGTCCTTGAGCAGGCGGGAATAAATATCATATGCCCGCTCGCCACGGTTAGACTGCTCTACGACCATTGGTACATAACTCATTGGTATACCCCCATATACAGGGAAAAATTAGGCAATGCTGTCGATGATGAACTGTGCCGTCTTCTTGCGAAGTACCGTAGCAGCCAGATCGCCAATGCGTCCCTGCTCCTTAATAATCTTCTGAACCTGCTGCGGCGTTGCACCGTAAGCAGCAGCCATGCCAGCAACTTCAGCATCGAGGTCTTTTGCTTCAACCTTGATGTCTTCAGCCTTAGCAACTTCTTCCAGCATGAGATCCGTGCGAACGTTCTTTTCAGCCGTTTCGCGGTAATCTTCACGAATCTTGTTGATGTCCGTGCCAGCGTACTGCAGGTAAGCATCAAAGCTCATGCCCTGCTGTTCGAGGCGCATAGCCATTTCGCGAATCATGCCTTCTACGCGGTTGTCAATCATGACAGCCGGAATGTCAACGGTGATGTTGCTCGTAGCCATGTCGATAGCAGCAGCCTTCTGGTCGTTTTCAGCCTTGCGAGCTGCGTTTTCTTCGAGGTTCTTGCGAACATCAGCCTTGAGTTCTTCAAGGGTTTCGAACTTGCTGACTTTCTTAGCCAGTTCATCGTCCATAGCCGGCAGTTCTTTCTGCTTGATGCTGCGGATGGTGCACTTGAACGTAGCAGCCTTGCCAGCCAGTTCCTTAGCATGGTATTCTTCCGGGAACGTTACGTTGACTTCTTTTTCTTCGCCAATCTTAGCGCCGATCAGCTGATCTTCGAAGCCCGGGATGAAGCTGCCGGAACCAATCTGCAGCGGGTAATCCTGACCCTTGCCGCCTTCGAATGCTTCGCCATCTACGAAACCTTCGAAATCAAGCGTCGTGAAGTCGCCATCTTTAACTGCGGAACCTTCCGGAGCGTCAACCATCTTGCCCTGACGATCCTGGAACGTCTTGAGCTGCTTTTCAACGTCTTCATCCGTTACAGCTTCTACGTTCTTTTCCACCTTCAGGCCTTTGTATTCGCCGAGTTTAACTTCCGGACGCGGCGTAACCGTAGCCTTGAATACGAGATCCTTGCCATCTTCAAGGGTTTCGATGTCGATCTGCGGACGGCTAACCGGCTCAATCTTCTGTTCTTCAAGAGCATCAGCGAAAGCCTTGGGACCTACGATATCGAAAGCTTCCTGCATGATAGCATCCATGCCCACGTTGCGCTCGATGATCTTGCGCGGAGCCTTGCCCTTGCGGAAACCCGGAATATTTACACGGTTGCTGAGACGCTTTACAGCCTTTTCCACTGCCTTGGAAACTTCCGCAGCTTCAACCTCCACCGTCAGAGTAACCTGCTGGTTTTCACCATTTTCAACCGTAACTTTCATTGTCTGAAACGACCTCCTGTAATTATCTGAATCAAGGTATGGCCGTTTTTTGCGTACTCTACCGCAAATATGCCATACTCTTGCTATATTATCACAGAACGCGAACAAACACAAGGTTTTATCCACGTTCCGTAGAGTATTTCTTATAAAAAAGTCAAAAAAGCAATGCGCTTATTTGATTAGGTTATCCATACGTTCCACGGGCTTGGTCAAATCCAGATGGCCGGAGATGGATTCAATCTTCTTGCCCTCCACCAGCAGCTGAACTTTCTTGATTTCGCTAAACTCCGTCAGCGTATTGACGATGGAACCAACCAGCATTTCTTCCCCAGTGGAACCACCGATGAATTTCTTGATTAAGTTATCGTCAAAATCGACAAAAGCGGTATCACCCTGCACCTTGACACTCTTGATTTTGGCCTGCTTGGGCACGATGGTGGCCAGACCTTTTTCCTTGGTGCCATCGAGCAGGGCTTTGAGCGCTGCGGTGTACTTGTCATCACTGCCGACCTTAACCGTCTTTTTTACGGCCTGCAGTTTCAAGCCCTGTTCATCGGGATAGTAAACCTTAATGGTCAGCTTGCCCTTGGCTGCCTTCTCCTTTTCCTTGTCCGGCAAAGCCTTGGGAGCGCTTCCCTTGTCGGCGGTGATGGTGGTCTTGTTGTCATCCCCACCAACATTATTCTTATTATCGCTGCAGCCTGCAGCTGCCAGCAAAGTCAAAGCCAGCACCATCAGCAGCAGATAACGCAATTTCTTCATGATCTCACCTCATCTATTATCAGGCCTTAGCCCTTGAAATAACGGGCAATGCCCCGCACAATGGCATTGGCCAGTTTCGTCTGATAAGCATCGCTGCGCAACAGCTTTTCCTCTCTGTAATTGGTCACAAAGCCCAATTCCAGCAAAGTAGCCGGCATACTGGTATGGCGCAGCACATAGTAGTTGGCGGTTTTGACACCGCGGTTAAAGAGGCCGCCAGCTTTTGCCAATTCCTCATTGATGAAATTGGCCGCCTCATAGCCCTTTTGAGAACCTGCACAGTAGTAAGTCTCCATGCCATTTGCAGCAGGATTGGAAAAAGCATTGCAATGAATGGAAACAAATAAAGCGGCGCGCGGGTCGCGGTTGCCCACATTGCAGCGGGCCTGCAGTTCCTGTTTGTCCGTGGCGTTGGGTGCATACACATCCACATCACGTCTGCGGGTCATAATCACCCGGGCGCCGGAACTAGCGAGTAAACTTTCCACCTTCTTGCTCACCGCCAGGCAGACATCCTTTTCCTTGACGCCCGTTGGCCCGATGGCCCCAGTATCGCTGCCCCCATGACCGGGGTCAATCACGATGGTCTTTCCCTTGATGCCGGGAACAGCATCCATAGCCGCGCCGTTTTCAAAGAGTTCTACAATGATGCGGGCCGGCTTATTGAGCCGCCGTTCAGCAGGCGCCGTAGTAACACGGTAATTGCCGTCCCCCGGCGTATTCACGCAGTCAATAATCACCTGCGTGCTGCCTTCAACCTCTGTGATTTTCACATGCTTAGCCAGGTCGTTATTCAGCTTCACCTGTTCCTTGACCTTGCCCCGGCGCGTTTCCGGCAGAGTAATCACTACCTGTTTGCGCAGGAGGGAATCCTTAACGGTATACTTGGGTTCCTCTCCTGTCATACCTATTTCGATACGCAGGGCGCTTGCACCTGCTATTTTTACCTTACTGGTCTGAAAATAATTTAATTCGTGGCTCTGGCTGGAACGGGCTTCTGCCATCTGCGGCAGCCACAGACCACAAATAAATGCCATGAGTACGCCCACCAAACTTGCCCAGCGGAATACGTTATTCATTAAAACAGCCTCCTACCATCAATCCCGAAGGAGCTCCAATGCCTCTTCCTCAGCCTTTTTATTGGCTTCTTCGTCCAAGGCGATATCCAAAGTGATATAATCTCCCTCATCTACGCCATCCGGCAGAAACTCCCGGGGAAAATTCACCTTTTTCATGCTCTCCCCTAACAAGAGTACTGCCAGCTCGCCTTCGTAGCGGTCAATATATGCAGAAATCATTGTGCGTCCCCCGTTTCCGGCACAATACTATAGGCCTTGCCATCCGTTTTCACCGTGATGGTGCCATTCTTGTCCGTCTCAAAAATTTTCAGCTTCATCATCTGATAGCGCTTCATGGTCTGCGCATGGGGATGGCCGTAGTCATTGCCAGCCCCACAGGAAATCAGTACAGCTTCCGGGCTCACGGCCTTCAGGAACGCTGCCGAAGAGGACGTCTTGCTGCCATGATGGCCGGCTTTGAGTATCTTGCTTTTCAGGTTATTGCCATAGGCATGAACCATGGGCTCTTCTTCCGCCTTTTCCGCATCACCGGTAAACATCATGGTAAAGTCACCAAAAATCAGCTGGCCGACTACGGATTCATTATTGGGGTCATGGCCCTCCGTGGTCTTACTGCCCTTTTCCACCACAGATTTTTCGGGTCCGAACACCTTGAACTTCACGCCGCTGCCAAAGTCCAATTCATCTCCGGCCGTTAAGCCGTGACGCTTGATGTTCTTCTGCTTCAAAAGCTTCATGTAGCGGGTGTAAATCTTGGACTTGGAAGGCATGCCGTTATCATAGACCTCACCGACCTCGTAGTCCTTCAGCACCACACCTTCCACGCCGCCGATATGGTCCGCATGGGGATGGGTCAGAATCAGTTTATCAATGCGCTTGATGCCCGCCTTCTTGAGCTCGGCCCTGAGTTTTTCCTGCTCATCCAAGTCACTGGTATCAATGAGCACCGTCTGCTCCGGCGTTTCAATCAGGATGGCATCCCCCTGCCCCACATTGAGCATCTTAACGGTCATTTCCTTGGCCGTTTCTGCAGGAGCACTCTGACTGGACGTCCCGCTGTTATGTTCAGCCGCCTTGCTGCCACAGCCCGTCAAGAGCAGGCTGATGGTAAGCAAAGCCATCATTACAATGCTTAATTTTTTCTTCAACCGTATCACCTCAAATGCGTTTCAAAATGTAGCGGTAAATGCCCTCCGCTACACCGTCTTCATCCACCGTGGGCAGAATGTGTTCCGCGAGAGCCTTGAGCTCCGGCCCGGCATTACCCATAACGAGTGGATGGCCCACGGTACTCATCATTTCCAAATCGTTCAGCCCGTCGCCAAAGGCGTAACTGGCCTCTATGGGAATGTTCATATAGTGCAGCGCCTGCTGAATCCCTGTTGCCTTGGAAATATCCGACGAATAAAGCTCCATATACTTGCGCAGGGTGGGGTCAATAAGCCCCGTTACCCCATGCCAGGACAAAAGCTTTTCAAAAACGCCATTCGCCCCCGGCGTATCACAGAGAAATTCCAGCTTGGCCGCCTTGACTTCTGACATGTCAAAATCCCGGATGAATTTATTGACGTCAATGTCAATATTGCGATAGACATTTTCAAGTCCCTTGAAATTCTCGCGCAGATAAACATAGGGATGGCTTTCCAAAATATATTCCAGCCCATGCGCCTCAGCCAAGTCCACCATATCCTTAACCGTCGCCAAGGGCATATCCTGACGGAAAATGATTTTCCCATCCAGAATCACCACGGCGCCATTCATCAGCACGAAGCCATCGAAGAGACCCTCCTGGGTCAGCTCATCACTGAGATATGCCCAGGGCCGCCCCGAGGCGATAAAGGTATGGTGCCCTGCCGCCCGCAGTTCGCGAATGGCTTTCTTCACCGGCAGGGATATGCTTGTTTTTTTATGATGAATGTTAATCAGTGTGCCGTCTATGTCAAAAAATATTGCTTTGGTCACGAAAAAAACCTCAATCTTTAATAACTAATGAGAAAACTTCTTCTCCTCATGTTACTAAAAATCGAGGTCTCTTTCAAGTGATTTTAGCGTATATTGGCGTATTTGTGACAAAATCAGGCTTTTGCCTGCGGCGTTTCCTCCGCTGTCGGAGCATCCGCTGATTTCTTACCGCTAAGTTTCATCGCTACCCATACAACCACAACATAGAGTACGGGAATCAGGAAAATTCCCAAACAGGTTGCAAAGAGCATACCGCCGACAACAGCCGTACCCATACTGTTTCTAGCAGCTGCACCTGCACCATGTGCCATGGCCAGCGGCAAGCAGCCGATGATAAAGGCCAGCGATGTCATGATGATTGGTCGGAGTCGCAAGCCTGCGGCTTCGATAGCTGCCTTCACCGGTTCCATGCCCTGGTCCACACGGACTTTCGCAAATTCCACGATAAGGATGGCATTCTTGGCTGCCAGCCCCATAATCATGATGACACCAATCTGCATGTAGACGGTGTTTTGCAGGCCCGGGTTAAACTTGCCGAAGCTGAGTTCGAGCATCAGCAGGGCCAGCTGTACAAAGAAGGCACCGAAAAGTCCTGTAGGAATTGTCATCAGCACAGCAAAGGGAACGCTCCAGCTTTCATAGAGCGCAGCTAGACACAGGAACACGAATACCAGCGCCAAGCCCATAACCTGCCCCGTGGAGCTTGCGGATTTCTTTTCTTCACGGCTCTGACCGGACCATTCGATGTTAAAGCCGGCAGGAGCCGTCTGCTTCACCACTTCTTCCATTGCGACAATGGCCTGACCGGAACTGTACCCGTCACCTACACTCCCCTGAATGCTGATGCTGCGTGTACCGTTAAAGCGGGAAATGATCGAAGTAGATGTGGAAAGTTTCGGCGTGAGCAGACTGTCCAAGGGAACCATATTGCCCTCGTTATTGCGGACATAATTGAACTTCAAGGCTTCCTTCTCACTGCGATACTGCGCATCCGACTGCATGATAACCTTGTAGTTGCGGCCGAACTGCATGAAGTCATTAATCTGACTGCCGCCATAATTGACCTGCAGGGCAGTGAATACATCGGAAAGATTTACGCCCAGCTGTTTTACCTTTTCGCGGTTCACATCGAACTTACAGATAGGCGAAGCGATGGAATAGGTCGTATAGACGTTGGAAAGTTCCGGCCGCTTGTTGGCTGCTGCCAGAATTTCCTTGGTGATGGTCTCAAGTTCCTTATCGGTATGACCGGTCATGTCCAAAAGTTCCATGCTCCAGCCGCCGACCATGCCCAGACCCGGCAGCGACGGCGTTGGGAAAGCCATAAGCTGAGCCTCCGGATGTTTTGCCTGCAGTTTATTGGCCTTGTTGACAATGGAGAAAATGCTAAGGTCGGAAGCAGTTCGCTTACTCCAGGAATCAAGGCTGATAAAGAATGTACCGGCATTGGCCTTATTACCGTTAGACAGTACATCATAGCCGGCAATTTTCATGACGTTCTTGACACCGGGAATCTCGCTGAACTCACCGCTCAGCGCATCCATGGTCTCTAAGGTGCGATTCAAAGAGGTGCCCTCCGGCATGGTAACCGAAGCGAGGAAATATCCCTGGTCTTCGTCCGGAACGAAGGTTGAGGGCAAAAGTTTGAAGCACAGCCCGGCAAGAACGCAGATTATCAGCAGGGAGGCCACACTGACCTTGGCATGGTCGATGAACCAGCTCACCTTTCCTACATAACGGTTCTGCGTGCGTTCAAACCAGTTGTTGAAGCCATCAAAGAAACGATCCAGAATGTTTTTCTTTTTATTGGGGTCATGGGGCTTCATGAGCAGTGCACATAACGCCGGTGTCAGCGTCAGGGCAATAAAGGCCGAAAGTGCCATGGATACGGCAATGGTCAGGGCAAACTGGCGATAGAGCACGCCGGTTGTGCCGCCCAGGAAGGCGCAGGGAATAAATACTGCCGATAAGACAAAGGCAATGGCCACTACCGGCCCCTGTACTTCATCCATAGCGACTTCCGTTGCCTCTACCGGCCCTAAGCCGTCTTTTTTCATATGGGATTCCACGTTTTCGATAACGACGATGGCATCATCAACTACCAGACCGATAGCCAGTACCATGGCAAACAGTGTCAGGGTGTTGATACTGAATCCCAGTGCCACAAAGCTGGCAAAGGTGCCGATAAGGGATACGGGGATAGCCAGCACCGGAATAAGCGTGGCCCGCCAGCTCTGCAAAAAGAGGAACACGATGAGGATAACCAGCATCAGGGCTTCCTTAAAAGTATTTATTACTTCCGTGACGGATTCGTTGATATACTCCGTACTGTCGATAACGGGGATAAATACCAAATCATCGGGGAAGTTTTGCGCGGCTTCATCCAATACCTTTTTGACTTCACTGATGGTTTCCACGGCATTGGCATCATCCGTCAGCTTGACACCAAATCCGGCACAGGGAGCACCATTGGCATCGGCAACCATGTTCGTGGACTTGGCACCTGTTTCTATACGGGCCACATCCCGGAGAAATACATAGGAGCCGTCTGGTTTGGCTTTTAAGATGACATTGCCAAATTCCTGCGGTGTGGTAAGGCGTCCCTGTACGCTGCCTGTATACTGCTTTTCCTGATTGGCCGGGGTGGGCATCTGACCGATAGTACCGGCCGGAGCCTGTACATTCTGTTCTTTAATGGCAGCCTCAACGTCTCCGACCGTCAGCCCTAAATCCGACAGGCGGTCAGGGTTAAGCCAGATACGCATGGCATAATCCGAGCCAAAGGTGCTGACATCACCTACGCCCTTAATGCGTTTGAGGGCATCAATGATGTAGATGCTCGCATAATTCATGATAAAGGTGCGCTTAAATGTCCCGTTGGGCGAATAAAGCGCAAACATATAGGACATATCGCTGGATGCCTTTTTGGTCGTAACGCCTGCAGCCTGAACATCAGAAGGCAGGCTGGAGGTAGCAATGGCGACATTGTTCTGCACCAGTACTGAATCCATATCGCCGTTGGTGCCGAGGTCAAACTTTACATCCAGATTGTAAGTGCCGGTATCATCAGAGCTTGAACTCATATAGGCCAGCCCCTGCGTGCCGTTGACCTGCTGCTCGATGACCTGGGCTACCGCCTGATTGATAACACTGGCGTTAGCTCCCGTATAGGTAGTGCTCACATTGACCGTGGGCTGCGTAATCTGTGGATACTGGGCTATAGGCAGGCTCAGTCCGGAAAGTACCCCCAGAATGACGATGATAATGGATATGACAATGGCGAAGATGGGACGATGGATAAAGAATCGTGACACTTTCCTCGCCTCCTTACGATTTATCGGTAATCTCTTTTGATTCCGTAATTGAGAAGCCCATTTCATCAGGCGTTACCATCGTAACGTCAATGCCCTGACCAGCCTGCAGATTGGTCAGACCTTCTACGATGACAACATCTGACGGTTCAAGCCCTTTTTCAATAATGTAATAGCTGCCTACTTTTTCACCAACCTTTACATTCTTGGAGATGGATTTTCCATTCTCACCAACCACCAGCACAAAGGATTCATCCAAAAGCTGCTGTACAGCACGCTGCGGAACAAGCATGGCATTCATCGACTTGGTTCCCACGAGACGTACCTGCACAAACATCCCCGGCAGCAAAATCCCCTGCGGGTTGGCAATCGTAGCCCGAATGGTCAGGGAGCCTGCATTGGTGGACAAGGCTCTGTCTGCGGCAACGATATCCCCGACATACGGATAGTCCTTGCCATTGCTCAGGCTGATTTTTATTCTGGGCATCGGCGTGTTGTCGTTACGAATATCGACCCCTGTTTCCATAGCTTCAGCCAACAGGTTGAGGTATTCGGTTTCACTGACGCTGAACTGCACGTTGATGGGGTCCATCGTACCGACGGTCACCAGCGTGGTCGTACCTGCTGTCGCATACGTTCCCACGGCCACATCATCCACAGATACACGGCCGCTCATCGGTGCGTAAACAATCGTATCGTCGAGATTTTCCTGTGCCTTGCGCACGGCAGCCCGCTCAGCGGCAACGGTTGCCATATAACCTTCCACATCGGCCCGCTTATTGGTAAGCGTCTGTTCCGAAACAGCCCGGTCCTTCCACAGCGTTTCATAACGCCCCAGTTCCTCCTGGGCATTACGCAGATTGGACTCGGCTTTACTGAGTTCTGCCTGTGCAGAAATTACAGCCGTTTCATACTGCCGGGAATCCAGCTTGTAAAGTGGCTGACCGGCGTAAACAAAATCGCCGCCACTAAAATATTTTTCCAGGATACTGCCGGAAACACGGGCATGTACCTGTACTTCCTCTTTGCCCTGCAAATGACCGGGATAAGAATAAGCTATCGGTGTATCCTGCTGGATTACCTTCATAGCTTTCACTGGCGTATTCTTCTGCTCGGCCTGTTCCTGTTGGCCGCACCCGGAAAAAATGATGCTCGTTCCCAGGATAATGGTACTTATGATTGCTGCTGTCTTTCTTCCTAAAAATCCTGCCACTTCATATTCCCCCTCTTTTACATCTAATTACAACTTGTTCATATTTTCATAATATTCTACATGTGGAAAATTTTTCCTTCTTGATTTCAAAAAGCCTAAGAGGCAGTTGACATGTCAAATGCAAATAATTTTTTATGTCAATATTCTCCCTATGAAGGACTGTAAAAACTAAAACTATCATCATAGGGGGCGCAAAAAAGCTACTGCACAAACTCGACATGTGCAGTAGCTTCTCTTTGTATCCAGTTTTTATCTATACCTTATGACTTGTTTGCGTTCTACATGATACTCTTTAATCGGACGATTCGGACGACGATTATCAGGATAAACGTACCGCTTGCCTCCAGTCACCTTATCCAGTTCCATATTGTCCATCTGATTCATGAATTTCTTTTCCATTTTATTTTCCTCCTCCACATCTTAAGGGGTTGTTATCTTGCTTTCTGTTCTTTATATCCCCGAAAGCAAAAAGTGTGTAGGAGAAAATAAAATTTTTTTGATTCTACTCATAGCTTTATGCGCCTGACCTTATTCTCCTTTGCTGGGCGCGGGCCTGCCGGATGGGTAGTTATGGGCCACTATTAGGCGGTGATGGATATTCAAGACCAGCAGTTCCCCATGACAGGTGAAAAGGCGGGCGGCTGACCGGTCAGATTGACCAATCAGCCGCCCACCTTGCTTTACTTTTCAAACCGCCTTAGTTCCTGTATAAGTTTCTTTCCAATGGAAAGCAGGTCATCGTCCGCAATTTCCGGATTGTCACCCTGCGGCCCTCTTGCGGAATGACAACCCAAATATATATCTAACGCATGCCTGCGTAGATACCAAAACAAAAATGTCATTTCCGATATGTATTCAGTTAGGTTTGTTATAGGAAAGTTCTTTCAGTTCCTATAATATGGAGTTGACCTGTCAAATGCAAGGGCCTATAATGAATTTATTTTCTGGTAATCTAATTTCAAGGAGGCAGACTTATGATAGATAGAGAATTTCGTTGCAATGAATTAACCTGCAATGCTGGAGCTGATGATTTCCCAGCTGACCCCGTGCAGTTCCTGCGGGATTTCCCGGACGACTACATGAAAGAGGATAGCCTCCTGCATCCTGGCAAATGTGTTGTAATATGGGAACCATTTGTGGGCTATCCCGCAGAGGCTCTCGCAAACTATATTGAAACAGGTAACCTATATTAAATCTACGCAAAAAGGGCGGCCATCTGTGGTCGCCCTTTTGTTATTACGAAACCCTCGTTTTTATGCCGTAACTTTCTTTTTATCCATAACAAGGCAGACATTATTCCGGTCTACGTTCAGTTCTGGATAAGTACATTTGCTATCTGACGTTTCTTCCTGCGGCTTTGCTGCTTCCAGCACCTTGACAATTTCCATGGCCACAGCTCTAGCCAAAAGCGGTGGCACGGCATTGCCCACCTGAGTATGCTGGGGAACTTCCACCCGGCGCAAAAGCCCACCAGTGGTACGCTTGCCCAAAAACTCAAAAGAGTCATCAAAAGACTGGCAACGCGCCATTTCCCGTACGCTAAAGGTACGATTTTCCCAGAGGCTAATACTGTAAAGCCTCTGGATTTCCCATCTATTTTCTTTAAGGGTACGTTTAATGTTTGTCGCAAAATTTTTCAGATATGCCTCCGCTTTGAATGTCTGCGGCAAGTTGCCATCACGCAAAATCTCCTGATAATACCCATAAATAATCGTCTGACAGCTCCGGACAAATAGAACGGGCAGAGGCACCCGCAAACGCTGGGCAAAAGCCTCAACTGTGGAAAAAGTCACGTCCTTGCGGTCACGCATACTGATAAGTGCGATATAATCTGGGCGATTGTATCCCAGAATTTCGGCAGCCAGTTTATCCGTTACGCCTCTTTTGGGAATTGGAGGCAGGCAATCTGACCTTAACTGATACAACAAATTGACATTTTCGCATTTGAAATAATCCATTAAGTTGCGCCCCAGCAACGAGTGGTTCGCTCTCTTTCGCCCCATGTAACCAAACCCTCCTGAATAACATGGCTTTAGAATACCATCTTTGCATTAGTTAAAGTTCCATTAAATCATACATTTGATATGGTTTAATCCATTACAGCAAACATATTTACAGGCACAAAAAAAGACAAGCCATTTGACTTGTCTCTCGTTATTAAAGTTTCTTATTCTGCAAAGCTATAATTGCTTTCAACAAACCGCTGATAGCGTTCTGGTTTTAATATTTCTTCTATTTCATCAGCATGTTCTTCATAGAAGTGTTCCGGCAAATCGCTTTCAAGTGCAGCTAGCAATGTTACGGCCGTTTCGTAGTCCATAGAACCAGCTCTATAATTAGCTGCAATAGCTCCAAAAATACCACTTACACTCTGCGCAACTAAAACAGGTTCAGATGGATTTTGTTTCCACACCACTAATTCGCCTGCAAAAGCATCCCCTGTAACATCATCTAAGCTACCTTCTACAGCCTCATGGTCATACACATAATCATTTTTGTCCAAAAAACTAAAGAAATTCACTGGAAAATTTGTTGGCATAAATATACATCTCCTATTACTATTGATAGTTGTTATATTAACATATCTATCAATAATTGTCTATGCCAATTTTTGTACTTCCCCCGTGTCGGTGCTGACGTGGACAGCGCAGCTGTCCACCAAAAGCAACGGACACGCGTACCAGTGACAATCTATGCCCGGCGGTGGTCTGTAAGGCGGAATGACTAAGTGCTGGAAGGAGGAAGGTTCCAACCCCTGCGGGAATAGTGCGAAGACTTGAGCACCCGCAGGGGCTGGAGACTGACGACTGGAACGCCGCTGGAAGGCAGCCGCACAGTCCGACCGCCGCCCGCCTTCAAAGCCGGAAAGTGTCTGCTGCGAAGTGGACAGGGCACCTGCCCACCCGAGCAGCCGGACACAAACCGAATACGCATAAACGACGAGCAGGCTTCCACTACTCCATCTGGTCAGCACTAGGCAATGAGGGCAGGGGGTACGGCGGCGCGAGTTATCCCACTCCGCTCTCGCTGGCCGCCGTAGTCGTCCCGACCGCAGGGAGGGCTGCCAAGCCCCCTGCCCTCATTGCCGTCCCCCTCGCTGCCACGAATGACCGACAAGGCTGCGGCCTGCGATGGCCGGATTGTAACGAGCGGAAGGTGCGCAGCACGTCCCGAAGCCCTTCCCTGCGCAATACCTTTTGATTAAGGTATACCAATATCAGAATTGACATGTCAAATGCGCAGCTGTCCACCAAAGCAGGAACGCCGCTGGGTGGGGAAAGCTTTTCCAAAATAAAAATGGCCTGCCACATTGTGACAGACCATTATAAATACCCTTCCTGAACCCAAACTATGTAGTGCCAGTGTAGTGCCACCAACACAAAAAATGATATAAAATTATAAAACTTTACCTATAGGTTCACCTGTCCCCCCTTGATTTATAAGGGGTTATGATAAGATATACAAACCTATAACAGGCTTATATTTGTTGACTGGTCAAATTCGTATTGGTCTTTTTTTCAGCGTCGATAAGCTCCTGTGCGGCGGTCAGCTGCAGTTTGACCTGCTCCGTTGACGTACCGCCCAAGGAAATGCGCTGGTTGACGCAGGTCTCAGGCTTCAAGGCTTCGGCAATGTCGGCCTCAAAGAGCGGCGAGAGTTCCTGCAGTTCCGGCAGGGTCATATCGGCAAGATATTTGCCCTCGGCAATGCATTTGTGCACTGCCGTACCGGATACCGCATGGGCCTGACGGAAAGGCATGCCCTTCTTTACCAGATAGTCGGCAAGGTCAGTCGCATTGGAGAAGTCCTCCTCTACCGCCTTGCGCATGACATCTTTCTTGACCTTCATGCCACGGATAAGCTGGGCATAGACCCCCAGACTGAATTTCACCGTGTCGATGGCGTCAAAGATGCCTTCCTTGTCCTCCTGCAGGTCCTTGTTATAGGCCAGCGGCAAACCTTTGACCGTGGTCAGCATGGCCATCAGGTGGCCGATTACCCGGCCCGTCTTGCCACGCACGAGTTCGGAAACATCTGGGTTCTTCTTCTGCGGCATCATGGACGAGCCCGTGCAATGGGCATCATCAAGTTCCACAAAAGAGAACTCACGGCTGCACCAAAGGATGGTTTCTTCCGACAAGCGGGAAAGATGTACCATCAAAATGCTGGCCGCCGACAGGAATTCCATGATGTAGTCCCGGTCACTGACCGCATCCAAACTGTTCGAGTAAATCTGCTCGAAGTTCAGCTGCTTGGCCACAAGCTCCCGGTCAATCGGGAAAGTGGTTCCGGCAAGTGCGCCCGCGCCCAGCGGCATGATATCCGCCCGCTGGTAAACACCGCTGAATCGTGCATAGTCACGGGAAAGCATGCCGAAATAGGCCATCAGGTGATGGGCAAAGAGAATCGGCTGTGCCCGCTGTAGATGCGTGTAACCGGGCATAATCACATCCTGATTCTTCTTGGCCGTTTCGAGCAAGGCTTCCTGCAGGTTGATGATTTCTTTCTGCACGGCCACTACTTCGCGGCGGATGTACATATGCGTATCGAGTGCCACCTGGTCATTGCGGCTGCGGGCTGTATGGAGACGCCCGCCAGCTTCGCCAATGGCCTCGGTCAGCCGCTTTTCGATATTCATGTGGATATCTTCCAAATCCACCGAAAAGTCAAACTCCCCGGCTTCAATCTGCGCTTCGATATCCTTTAAGCCCTGCAGAATGGCCCCGCAGTCATCATCGGAGATAATGCCGCACTTTGCCAGCATAATGGCATGGGCAATGGAGCCGGCAATATCTTCGTGATACATGCGTTTGTCAAAGTTTATGGAGGCCTGGAATTCGTTGACCATTTCATCTACGGTCTTGGTGAAACGGCCTCCCCACATGGCCTCACTCATTTACCCGTCTTCTCCTGCATCAGGGCACGAACTTTGAGCGGCAGGCCGAACAGGTTGATAAAGCCCGTAGCATCAGCCTGGTTGTACACATCATCATGTTCAAAGGTTACAAATTCCTGGCTATAGAGAGAGTACGGGGAAGTTGCACCTGCAGAAATGATATTGCCCTTGTAGAGTTTGAGTTTAACCTGACCGGTAACGGTCTGCTGCGTGCTGTTTACGAAAGCATCCAGTGCTTCACGCAGCTGGCAGAACCACATGCCATCATAAACGAGTTCAGCATAGCGGATGCCAACCTGCTGTTTGTAATGGTAGGTGCTGCGGTCAAGGCAGAGGTATTCCAGTTCACGATGTGCATAGTAGAGCAGAGAGCCGCCCGGATTCTCATACACGCCGCGGGACTTCATGCCCACCAGACGGTTTTCGCAGATATCCACGATGCCCACACCATTGCGCGCACCGATTTCGTTGAGTTCGGTCAGCAGTTCTACCGCGCCGAGTTTCTTGCCATTGACAGCAACCGGTTCGCCCTTTTCAAAGTCAATCGTCACATATTCGGGTTTATCCGGAGCATCCTGCGGAGCCTTGGAAATCAGGAACATGCTGTCTTTCGGTTCATTGGCCGGGTCTTCCAGGTCAGCGCCTTCATGGGACAGATGCCAGATGTTTCTGTCCATGGAATAGGTCTTGTTATCCGTAGCAATGGGGATATCATGCTTCTTGGCATATTCGATTTCGGCAGAACGGGAATCGAGGTCCCATTCACGCCACGGAGCAATCAGCGTGATGTTCGGAGCCAAAGCCTTAACGGTCAGTTCGAAACGAACCTGGTCATTGCCCTTGCCGGTAGCGCCGTGAGCAATAGCATCCGCGCCTTCCTGCTTAGCGATTTCCACCAGCTTCTTGGCAATAATCGGACGGGCAAAGGACGTACCGAGCAGGTACTTGTCTTCGTAAACAGCACCAGCTTTGAGCGTCGGCCATACATATTCCTTGAGGAATTCTTCCTTGAGATCAGCGATATATACCTTGGAAGCACCGGATTTCAGCGCCTTGTCATGCACGGCATCCAGTTCATCGCCCTGACCTACATCAGCGCAGCAGGCGATAACTTCGCAGCCATCATAATTTTCCTTGAGCCAAGGAATGATAACGGAGGTATCAAGACCACCGGAGTAAGCCAGAACTACTTTTTTAATCTGTTTAGCCATAATATTACTTCCTTTCCACTTCTAAAATCTATAATCGCCTTAGCCCATAGTCAGTGCCATAATGGCTTTCTGGGTATGGAGGCGGTTTTCTGCTTCGTCAAAAATCACATGGGCATTGGCCTCTAAGACTTCCTCGGTGATTTCCTCACCGCGGTAAGCCGGCAGGCAGTGCATTACGATGGCCCGCTTGTCCGCATGTGCCATAAGCTCCTTGTTGACCTGATAGGGGGCAAAGATTTTCTTGCGCGCATCGTGTTCGTCTTCCTGTCCCATGCTGGCCCAGGTATCCGTAACCACGATATCGGCACCCGTGACGGCTTCTACCGGGTCGGTTACGAGCTCAATGCTGGCGCCCGTGAGTTTGGCATCTTCTTTTGCCTGCTTGGTCACTGTAGCATCCGGCTTGTAATCTGCCGGCGTAGCCGCCACAAAGGTCATACCGGCCTTGGCGCAGCCATACATGTAGGAGTTGGTCATGTTGTTGCCATCGCCCACATAAGCCATTTTGAGGCCCTTGAGGTTCTTGCCCTTATGCTCCTGAATGGTTAAGAGGTCCGTGAGCACCTGACAGGGATGGAGTAAATCCGTCAGGGCATTGATGACCGGAATATCGGCGTATTTTGCCAGTTCTTCCACACGGTCATGACCGTAGGTACGAATCATAATGCCGTCCAGATAGCGCGACAGCACGCGTGCCGTATCCTTAATGGGTTCGCCGCGTCCCAGCTGCAAATCGCGGTTCGAGAGGAAGAGTGCCTGCCCGCCGAGCTGGTACATGCCAGCTTCAAACGAAACTCTGGTTCGCGTGGAAGACTTTTCAAAAATCATGCCCAGGGTCTTGCCCTTTAAGAGATGATGTTCGATGCCTGCCTTCTGCTTGGCCTTGAGTTCATGGGCCAGCGCCAGAATCTCCTGTACTTCATCCACGGATAAATCGTGGATGGACAACATATCGCGTCCTTTTAACATCCAAAGCCCCCTTATTCGGCGTATTTGCCGATAACTTCGTCCATTACAGCAAATGCTTCATCAATCTGCGCTGTGGTGATGATGAGCGGCGGGATAAAGCGCAGAACCTTGCCCGCCGTGCAGTTGATAATCAGCCCCTTGGCCAGACAGTCATTGACGATATCCCGGCCATGTTCGGAACCGGCAAGTTCAGCACCCAAAATCAGGCCTTCACCGCGCACATCTACAATAAATTTTGGATATTTTTTCGCTAATTCCTGCAATTTATCCTTAAAATATTTGCCTACAGCCTGAATATTTTTCAAAAATTCATCTTTGGGTACCGTATCGAGTACCACATTGGCTGCCGCACAGGCCAGTGGATTGCCGCCGAAGGTCGTGCCATGGTCACCGGGCTTAAAGGCTGCCGCCACCTTGTCGGTGACGATAAAGGCACCAATGGGCACACCACCTGCCAAACCTTTGGCCAACGTTACGATATCCGGTTTGATACCGTAATTCTCATAGGCGAAGAACTTGCCGCTGCGGCCAATGCCTGCCTGTATTTCATCGAGAATCAGCAGGGCACCATGCTTATCGCAGAGTTCCCGGACCTGTTTGAGGTAATCGCCATCCGGTGTATGCACACCGCCCTCGCCCTGAATGGTTTCAAGCATCACTGCCGCCGTCTTGTCGCTGATTTTGCTTTCTAGTTCGGCGATATCGTTGTAATGCACATAGGTGAAACCTGCGGGCAATGGCCCCAAACCTTCATGGTAATGCGTCTGTCCCGTAGCCGTCAGCGTAGCCAATGTACGGCCATGGAAGCTGTCCCAGGCGGAGATGATTTCCGTCTTTTCGGGATTGATATTATAACCATACTTGCGGGCAATCTTGATGGCCCCTTCGTTGGCTTCCGCGCCGGAGTTGGCGAAGAATGCCTTATCGAGGCCGCTGAGCTTCACGAGCTTGGCCGCCGCATCAGCCTGTGGCTTGGTGTAGTAGAGATTGGAGCAGTGAATGAGTTTTCCTGCCTGCTCCGTCACCGCCTGTACCAAGGCCTTGTTGTTATGGCCCAGCACATTTACGGCAATGCCGCCCAAAAAGTCCAGATATTTCTTGCCGTTTATATCCCAAACCTCAGCGCCTTCGCCGTGGTCGAGGACGATTTTATAGCGGTTAAACACCGGCAGATAGCTTTGCTGGTCCTCCGCAAAAATTTCCTGTTCCTGCATATTGTGCCCCCTTACCGCACCACCTGGGTGCCAATGCCCCGGGAGGTAAAGATTTCCAAGATAATGGAGTGTGCGAGCCGCCCGTCAATGATATGGGTCTTGCCTGCGCCCTGCTCCAAAGCCGTCAGGCAGGCTTCCACTTTGGGAATCATGCCTCCGGCGATAATGCCTTCTTTGATGTACTGCCTAGCCTCGGGCAGATGCAAGGTGGAAATGAAACTTGACTTGTCATTAAAGTCTTTATAAATCCCCTCGATATCCGTCAAAAGCAGCAGTTTTTCGGCCTGCAACGCCCCGGCAATCTCTGCCGCCACATAATCGGCGTTGATGTTGTAGCTCTCGCCGTTATCGCCTACACCAATGGGCGCGATGATGGGCACATAGCCCTGTTTCAGCAGGTCTTCGAGAATCCCTGTGTCCACCTGCTCCACTTCGCCGACATAGCCGATATCCACCTTTTTGGTGTCCTCGCCTTCGTAAACCGTAGCCAGTTTCTTGCGGGCCTTAATCAGCCCTGCATCCTTACCGCTGAGCCCCACAGCCCTTACGCCGCGGCGGTTCAGGAGATTGACAATCTCGGAATTGACCTTGCCGTCGAGCACCATTTCCGCAATCTCAATGGTTTCTTCATCGGTGACTCTAAGCCCTGCCACAAAATCTGATTCCTTGCCAACTTTTTTGAGGAACCCCGTGATATCTGGGCCGCCACCATGAACGATGACGGGACGGATACCGACGTATTTCATCAGGGCGATATCCTGCATGACCTTTTCTTTGAGGTCATCGTTAATCATGGCATTGCCGCCGTATTTTATGACGATGGTCTTGCCGTAGAACTGCTGGATATAAGGCAGGGCCTCCACTAAAATGGCGGCTTTATCTTCTGCTGTAAACATCAGCCTGCCTCCTTAGGTGTGGTATTCCCCATTAATCTTCACATATTCATAGGAGAAGTCACAGCTCCAAATATCGGCTTTGGCATCGCCTTCACCCATATCAATGCCGATAACGATATCATGGGCCTCCATGACCTTCCGCAGTTCTGCTTCATCATAATCCGCACCTACGCCATTGGCATAAACGGGAATACCGCCGAACTTCACGACAGTCTTATTCGGGTCCATCGGTACACCGGCATACCCCACAGCGCAGATGACGCGGCCCCAGTTGGGGTCTTCACCGAAAAACGCCGTCTTTACAAGCGGGCTCTTGGCAACACTCATGCCAATGGTCTTGGCTTCGGCAAAGTTTCTCGCCCCCGTCACAGAAATGGTCAGGAACTTGGTTGCCCCTTCACCATCAGCCGCAATCTTCTTGGACAGCTCCTGGCAGATATTCTGCAGCGTGGCCTTAAAGAGCTTGTAATCCTCATTTTCCTCGGTGATTTTCGCATTGCCTGCGGCACCATTAGCCAGGACAATCACCATATCGTTGGTACTCATATCGCCGTCAATGGAAATCATATTGAAGGAAACTTCGACGATTTCCGACAGTGCCTTCTGCAAGAGTCTGCTGTCAATGGCCGCATCCGTCGTGATAAAGCAGAGCATGGTGGCCATATTGGGCTGAATCATGCCCGAACCCTTGGCGATAGCACCGAAGCGTACTTCCTTACCGCCGAGCGTAATTTCCGTAGCGCAGGACTTGGAATAGGTATCCGTGGTAATGATGGCCTTGCCGGCGTTTTCACTGCCTTCGGTGGACAGTTCTTTAACCGCCTGCTTAATGCCCGTTTCCATCTTGTCCATCGGCAGGTTCACACCGATGACGCCGGTGGATGCCACAACTACATCATCCGCCTTACAGCCCAGGGCCGTTGCCGTGATATCCTGCATGGCCGCAGCATCTTTTTCGCCCTGCTCACCCGTGCAGGCATTAGCGCAGCCGGCATTAGCCGTGATGGCATGTGCCATGCCCGTAGCTACGACCTTCTTGGAGGCGCGTACCGGCGCCGAAGCTACCGCATTCTGCGTAAACGTACCAGCTACGGCCGCTTCCTGTTCCGTATAGATTACGGCAACATCAAGATTGCCGCTTTTCTTTATACCGGCCTTTACACCGGCAGCCTGAAAGCCCTGCGGGTAAGTAACCCCGGCTTTTTTATGTGCATCACTAAACATATATCTTCCTCCTCAGAGTTGTTTTCCATTTTTATCAGGGATAAAGGGGAACGAAATCAAGTCCCATACGTTCTTCAAAACCGCAGGCGATATTGAAATTCTGTACCGCCTGCCCGGCAGCGCCCTTTACAAGATTGTCAATGGCTGAGAGCACAATCACGCGGCCTGTGCGTTCATCCACATGCCAGGCAATATCACAGAAGTTGGAGCCGCGCACTTCCTTGGTGGACGGATAGGCCCCTTCGCCCAATAAGCGGATAAAGTATTCCTTGCCGTAGAGCTTTGCAAAAGCGGCGCTGACCAAATCCGCAGTTACACCCTCTTTAAGGTTGGCGTAGCATGTAGAAAGAATTCCGCGCGACATCGGCACGAGATGCGGCGTGAAGTTCAACAGAACCTTTTCCCCCGAAATGTCGGCCAGTGCCTGCTCAATCTCCGGCGTATGTCGGTGCTTGGCCACATTGTAAGCTCGGAAGTTATCGTAGAGCTCCGGGAAATGATTGGCCTGCTTAGCACCGCGCCCGGCTCCTGATACACCGGATTTGGCATCGACGATAATCGTATTCACATCGATGAGGTGCTGTTTGGCAAGCGGCGCGAGCGCTAAGATGCTGGCAGTGGTAAAGCAGCCGGCATTGCCGATAATCTTAGCATTTTTTATCTGCTCCCGATAAAGTTCAGCCAGGCCGTAAACACGTTCTGCTTCCTGATGGGTATGCGGAACATGATACCAGGCTTCGTACACTTCCGTATCCGCGAAGCGATAATCCGCGCCCAAGTCGATAATACGCACCGGCATCCCCGCAAGTGCCCGACCCACTTCCATGGCATGACCATGCGGCAGACCGATAAAGACAAAATCACTGTCCCGGCCAATGCGCTCGATGTCCTTCATGGACTCCAGCTCCATATCGTAAAGCCCCCGCAAATGCGGATAAAGGCTGGCAATTTTTTCGCCCGTATGACTCTCCGAAGTGATGTGTACCACTTCCGCCTGCGGATGCTGATAGAGCAGCCGCAGAAGTTCGGCTCCGGCATAACCGGTAGCACCGATAACGCTGACCTTCATGGGGATTCCTCCTCTAGTATCAATTTGACTTGTCAAAATGGATTTATCGTCCGTCAGATTTGACATGTCAACTGTACTCTGTAAACTATGTTTATAATTATACATCTATGTTGCATAAAATTGCAACCCCTATTCATAAAAAAACATGATATAATTGAATAAGCTATTATTTAAGGAGCCTATTATGAAAAAACATAAAAAACGACGAATTTACAGAAAATTATTCCGCTTCATCTTCTTTCTAGGCCTGGTCTTCTTTATCGCCTTCTTTCTGGCGGGCGGCACTTCTTTCTTTTCGCCCCGCACCTGGCAGAATGTCGGTGAGTTTCTGCCAAAGCTCGAAGCCATTCAGCCTGCCAATCAGCAAGATGACAGCCCCAAGGAAATATCGACCATCGACCGGCTCAGCCGCATCCTTTTCCTCAAGCGTGCAGTAGATGCCCGTATCGACAAGGAACATTATGTAAAGCTCCGGGATATTCCCGAGGATATGCAGAACGCCATCATCGCCGTGGAAGACAACCGCTTTTACAGTCACTACGGTTTTGATGTGCAGGGCATCATGCGAGCCACCCTCGTCAATCTCCAATACGGTGAAGTCACCGAAGGAGCCAGCACCAT
The DNA here is from genome assembly GCF_000687995.1 of Selenomonas ruminantium AC2024. Classification (NCBI taxonomy): domain Bacteria; kingdom Bacillati; phylum Bacillota; class Negativicutes; order Selenomonadales; family Selenomonadaceae; genus Pseudoselenomonas; species Pseudoselenomonas ruminantium. The sequence goes on along the minus strand of NZ_JIAC01000001.1, from coordinate 1,748,720 downwards.
CACCCAGCAGCTGGTCAAGAACCTCTTTCTCTCCCATGAGCAATCCTTCGGCCGCAAAGCAGAAGAACTTTTGCTCTCATTGGATATGGAAGCCAACTACAGCAAGAGCGAGATTTTGGAGCTCTACCTCAACACCATTTACTATGGTTCCAACTACTACGGCATCGGCCCCGCTGCCCGAGGGTATTTTGACAAGAAGCCCAGCGAGCTGAAACTGCCGGAAGCTGCCATGCTGGCCGGCACGCCCAACGCACCCTCTCTTTATTCACCTTATGTAGACTTTATGCTGGCCAAGAAGCGGCAATTTGTGGTGATTGATGCCATGGTGCGTTATGGTTATATTGACGAAGCCACCGCCGAGTCAGCCAAAATCAAGCCCATCTATCTGGCAAAACCTGCCCAATAAACTGCTTTTCGCATAAGAAAAAGGAGACAGGACCCCCTTTCACAGGGAGCCTGTCTCCTTTATTTTATTTCTTTTTGTTTTTGTTTTTGAGCTGTTCATCAGCAGAACGGTCAAAGTGTTTGTAGAACTGTTCTGCGAGGTTGTTGAACGTTGCCACCGAATCGGGTTCACCCTTGTTGGCAATAATCTCATAGGTATAGAGAAGTTCGTTGCTGCCAGCTTTGAATACATCAAAGAAGAAGGTCGTGCGGCTGTTGTTAGCCACCGTCAGCACAACATATGCATCGGCATAGTTAGCCACGTTTTCCTTATAAGTCTTAGCAGCCTGACGGCGGTCAAGAGCTTTGATGTCTACATTGGTAGCCGTCTTAATCCCTTCAGCTACAGCATCATAGGAAATTACATAGCTGCGGGATACCCGGCTGGCATCCGACACAATCTGCGTCAGCATTTCCTTGTTGGGAGCCTTTTCGTCCACCGGCGCATACAGCGGTGCAGCCACTGCAATGCGTTTTACCGAGGTAATATCAGCACCTTCCTGCATAGTTACCTTGTCAGCATTTGCAAAGGCTACCTGAGCACTGAGCACAACCATGCAGACAACGAGCAACATTTGAACAATTTTTTTCATGGATTGTTTCCCTCCACCCATATAAAATTTCGCGAAAAATCGCACCTTTCTTATTGTACACCATTTTTAGCCGTTCCGCTAGTGGTTAATCGCGTTTTCCCGCAATCTTAGCAATAAATCGCAATAGCCTTAGGAATGGTTTCAATATGCAAAGGCAGCATGGGCCCCACTTCTCCATCCAAATCGCTCTGGAGTTCGCCCGTTGTTTCAATCTGGAAATTCCGGGCCTGCAGGTGCAGAACGCAGTCCTTTTCCGACACGGGCTTACCGGCCACCAAATCCGCTGTAACGGCCATGAGTTTATGCACGCCGCATTTCTTAATGGCCAGCAGGTCCAGCTTGCCATCATCCACCGCGAGCTTCTCGGCCACGTTTTTCATACTTCCTACCACGCCGCTGTTAATGACGACAAAGAGGAAGGCTTCAAGCTCATGCTTTTCGCCATCCGCGGTAATGGTCAGGGGCACAGCCCGGAACTTGGGAATTTCGCCAATCCCCTTAAGATAATAGGCCATCTTGCCCAAAGCATTCTTGAGGCGTCTGTCCACTTCATGAGCAATGGAGGTCATCATGCCGGCGCTGGCTACGTTGATAAAGTACTTGTCCCCGACCTTGCCCACATCCATGCGGTGGCAGGAGCCTGCGGCAATCTTATCAAAGTAGGCTTCCATATCCTCATTGATTTGCAGATAGGTGGCAAAATCGTTGGAGGTACCGCTGCCGATAATGCCCATAGGCAGGTCAATGTTGTTTTTCACCAGCAGGTTGACACATTCATGCACGGTGCCATCGCCGCCTGCAGCCAGTACCCCTTCAGGTTTTACTTCCCGCAGGAATTCCACAAAATCTTCATTGCCTTCCCGCTTTGTGCGATAGAGCAAGAGCAGGATGCCCCGCCGCTGAAAGGCTTCCACAATCCAGTCCAGTTTATTCTTGAAAGCTGCATGCCCGGAAACCGGGTTATAAAACAGCACCAGCTTTTGCAATGTTTACGCCTCCTGTTTTTCCTCTGCCTTGAACACGCCAATCTTGCGCAGGAACTTGATGCCCACACGGCCAATCATAGGCATGCGCTGCAAATCGTCCTCTTTAAGGCCGCCGATAATGAGCATTACGGCAATGTAGACCGCACAGCCGAAGAACACAGCGCCAAAGGTGGAAATAGCTCCCATCTGCCACCAGGCCATGGTGAAATCATAGAAGAAGTAGACCGCTACCGCCATGATTGCAGCTGCTACGATGGTCTTTAAGAGCTGAGGAATCTCCATGCGATAACCGATAAACTTATAGATGAAAATCAGATTGATGATGGCGGCAACACCCATATCCGCCGCCGTTGCCCAGGCTGCACCCATGATGCCCAGCCAGGGAATAGCCGTAAGTTCCCAGTTGAGAACGACCTTAGCCACAGCCGCCAGAATCATATTGACCATGGGGATGGTCGGATGACCAAGCCCCTGCAGGATGCCCGTAGACACCTGATGCAGGCCCAAGAGGATAATGCTCACGGCCGAAATCATAACCGCCGGGCCAGCGCCCGGCGCATTGTAGATAAGGGCGGAAATCGGCGTAGCCAGCACAAAGACGATGACAAAAGCCGGGAAGCAGACGAAGTTCGAAATACGCACCGAAGCCGCCGTCTGATTATATACGCGCTTCATGTCTTTAAGCGCCCGCGCCTCCGAAATGGCTGGCACGATGCTCATGGCCATAGAAGCCGTGATGATACAGGACAGATTGACCAAGGGCACCGCCATACCAGTCAGATAACCGAAGAGCTCGGTAGCTTCATTGACGCTGTAGCCAGCCACTTCCAAGCGCTGCGGCACAATCATAAGGTCCAGATTGGATACCACCGGCAGCATGATGCTGGCCGCCGATACCGGCAGGGACAGCTTGAAGATGCGCTTGATGATGGACCAAGCAGACTCCGCTTCCGTTCCCGGCAAGGGCTGCAAATTGGAACCGTAATCCCGCTCAATATCCTTGTCCAGCTTCCAATGGTAATATATGAGCACCATAAGACCAGTCACTGCACCGGCCAAAGCACCTAAGGATGCACCGGCAGACGCGTAGTCAAGTCCCCAGGGCAGCAAGAGTTCTGCCAAAAGAATCATGGTGATAACCCGGAAAATCTGCTCCACAATCTGCGAAACAGCCGTCGGGGTCATACGCTGCCAGCCCTGCAAGTAACCGCGGGAGCTGGCCAAAAAGGTCACGAAGAACACCGTCGGTGCCAGCACCACAATGGACTTATACGCTCGGGCATCGCGGACAAACTGCCAGTCAATGAGCCAGTCCGCCGCAAAATAGGTCATGAAAGAGAAGAACAGGCCCGTCACGAGCATCAGTGCCATAGAGATATGGAACACCCGCTTGGCCCCGTAAATATCCTTTAAGGCCACCCGCTCCGCCGTGATGATGGAGATAGCCACCGGCACACCGGCCTGGGAAACCGTCATGGCGAAGAAATAAATCGGAAACGCCATCTGGTAAAGACCGATACCTTCACCGCCCAAGATTCGGGAAACAAAAATCCAGTTCAAGGAGCCGATGACCTTGACCACAAAGCCCGCCACCGTCAGGATAAAGGTTCCTTTCAGAAAGGACTCTCCCTTGCTGGATTTATTTTCAGTTGTTACTTCCTGCTTACTAATGAGAAACACCGCCTATATATCACAGGCACAGCCCAGCCGTGCCACAAATAATCTGCTATCCTATCTTAAATATAAAAAAGGACGCAACGTATGAATTATACCACACATTGCGTCCCTTATCCATAGTGAAGCGAAATGAATATGAATTAAGCGTGAGCCAGCTCGTCGTTGTCGTCGTAAACCGGCGATTCAGCGCCCATCAGCTCGCTGAAATCGATGTTCAGGGCCTTGCCTTCGTTCAGCGTGCGAATCTTGCCTGCTACTTCAGCATCTGCCACGAAGGGACGGCACTCGTAAAGGCTTGCTTCCATACCAGCAGTTTCCGGTACATAGAAGCCCAGACGGTCAGCTACCGTCTTAAAAGCATAGAAACGCTCAGCCAGGTCACACCATTCAAGATTTTTCATTGTTAAAACTCTCCTTACTAATCCCTAAAACCTTACAGTAAAAAAATTATATTTTATCCCAACCCGTTTTCCTCCCACAGAAAACGAGATGTCAGTAATCATAACAGTTTTCTTTCGTGTTGTCAAACCCTCGTATTTTCCCCTGAGCTGTGCTAAACTAGCATATAGAGAAATTAACGAGGTGATAGCCATGTCATACTTTTTTATTCTGCTGATAGCTATATTATCCATTATCTTCCTGCTGGAAATGCGCCATAGCCTGCGCCGTTCCAACATGAACAGCCACCTGATTGAAAAGTACCGGGATGACCTGCAAAATAAGGAACTGCTGGAAGAAATCTACGCCTACTGCCAGCACGATTATAAACTGCGCCGCGTCATGCAGAAGCACAATATTACTAATGATGATATAGAAAAAATATATCAAAAACTGCTGCTCTGGGGAAACTTCCACAAGGGACGCCGCTTCGTCCCCATCACTTCCTTCCTATATGTATGCACGCTGAATTACCTTGGCCAGCATAAAAATGATGATGCCAAAGAACTCACGATGAAGTGCATGAATTACCTGCATATTTGACATGTCAAAAAAGCCGTTAAGGTTCATCTTGGTGACCTTAACGGCTTTTACTTATCTGCTCAACAGATATTCAATATGTACCCGGGCATTAAAATCCAATGTTCCCGGCTCAATATTCGTAGCTGCGGCTTTGGAAGCCAACAGCATATTTCTGTCATAGGAACGGGCTTCTATATAATCCGTACTCTCCGAGACGTTCTTGATGCCGACGATATGACGACCAAGACCCTGGGCGATGATATCCGCCTTGTTCCGTGCATCGGCGATAGCAGCACCTAATGCTTCCTTGCGGGCGGCACTCTGATTGCTCAGAGAAAACTGCAGGGAATTAACTTCATTGGCTCCGGCATTCAAGGCCGCATCAATAATTCTGCCCGCTTTGGCAATGTCACGGATATTGACCCGCAGGGAATGACTGGCCGTGTAGCTGCTGATTTCCCGGCCGCGCTTTTCCGCATTGCTGTAGTTGGGATGAAACGAATACTGCTGACTCTTGATATCAGCGCCAGCCACGCCCATCTGCTTCAAGGCCTGCGTAATTGCCATGGATTTCTGGGCGTTTTCTGCCTGCGCCTGATTGGCACTGCGGGCCTGGGATGTTACCCCCAAAGTCAGCACCGCCTGGTCAGGCACCACCGCTGCACTGCCCTGCCCGTCCACCGACAGCACGGGCAGTTCCTCTGCAGCCAAAGCTACGGGCGAGCAAAAAAGTGCCAACACCAATAGCGCCATAAATAACTTAGCTAATTTCATGGAAACAACCTCCCATATAGGAAAATCTTTCACTTAACGTACACCAAGTTCAATAAGTTCCTTCGGTGCCTTGGTCAAAGGCTCACAACCCGTTTCCGTCACGAGCACCGTATCTTCAATGCGCAGACCGCCCCAGCCCGGCAGATATACACCCGGTTCATCCGTTACCAGCATCCCCGGCTGCAGGGCTTCGCAGGTGCTCTTTAACGAGAGACGCGGTTCTTCATGGATTTCCAGACCAAGGCTATGACCCAAGCCATGGCCAAAATACTGCGCCAAGTCATACTTCGCCAGATTTGCCTGCACCGCTTCGTGAACAGATTTCCCCGATACGCCCGGCTTAATCTTGCTCAAGCCCAGCAGCTGGGATTCCAAAACAGCCTTATAAATCTTGCGCTGTTTTTCATCCGCCTTGCCCATGCAGATGGTACGCGTGATATCGGAGGCATAACCGCCAAAGAACGCACCAAAGTCCATGGTGACAAACTCGCCTTCGTTGATGACCTTGTCCGTAGCAATGCCATGCGGCAAGCTGCCACGCACGCCGGAGGCCATAATGGTCGTAAAGGATGGGCCTTCGGAGCCGTTTTCGCGCATGCAGTTTTCCAAATGAGCCGCCGCCTGCACTTCCGTCATACCCGGACGGATATAGGTCAGCATATCAGCAAAAGCAATATCCACAATCTCGCACGCCTTGCGGATATTGGCGATTTCTTCCGCGTCCTTAATCTGACGCAGGGTGTCAAGCTTCAACGGCGTATTGAATTCACAGCCGTCCAGCAGCTCGCCCAGTTTGGCATAGTAATCATAAATGATGGCATTGCCTTCAAAGCCAACTTTCTTGGCGCCAATCTTCTTCACGCATTCGGCAGTCTTAGCCAGCAAACCATCCTTCTGTTCCACAATCTCAAAAAGCGGCGCCTGCTGACCAGCCTGCTCCGTATAACGGCTGTCCGTAATCAGCATGGCATCGTTCATACCAATAACCAACGTGGTATCATCACCACGGAAGCCGCTGAAATAATGCAGATTTACATACTTCGTAATGATTACTGCGTCCAAACCTTTTTCAGCTAATACAGCGCGTAACGCCTGCAAACGACTTTCCTTCATAAATGGGTCAACTCCTGATAAACTTATTTCTTCAATTTATAGATAATGGCTTCGAGCGCTGCCAAGTAACTCTCAACACCCAAGCCGCAAATCTGTCCCATAGCGACAGGCGCCAACACCGAATTATGCCGGAACTCCTCCCGCTTGTGGATATTGGAGATATGCACCTCGATAAGCGGCACTTCCACCGCCGCAATCGCATCCCGCAGGGCAATGCTGTAATGAGTAAACGCCGCCGCATTAAAGATAATATAATCATACACGCCACGCGCTGCCTGAATCTTATCCACCAGCACACCCTCATGATTGGACTGGAAACAGTCAACTTCGATACCTGCCTCCTGCCCCCGTTTTTGCAGCATTTCTTCTATATCCTGCAAAGTGGTGCTGCCGTAAATCTCCGGCTCACGCGTTCCTAAAAGATTAAGATTCGGCCCATTTAATACCAATACTTTGTGCATCTGTCCGCCCCCTTAGTAGTGAATTTCAAAACGCTGTTCCATAGCCACAACGTCACGAACTTCCAAGCCAAAACTCTGCACCTTGATAAAGTAATTACCCTCGCGGATAATAGCCTCCAAACGGTCAATAGCCGACTGCGGCCCCTGCAGTTCCATGGTTACTGTGCCATCGGACATATTCTTCACCCAGCCGGTGATGCCAAGATTCATTGCATTCTGCTGCACAAACATCCGAAAGCCAACCCCCTGCACCCGGCCTGTTGCCGTGCCAAAATAACGAACCAAATCTGCCATGATAATTACCTCCTCCAAGCTGCAACATTACAAATCTCAAGCTATATTGTACTATTTTCGTAAACGAATGTAAACCATCAGATTATGATGGGGGAACACCTCATCCACCGCGTTGCGGTCCCCCTTCCCCTCAAGGGGAAGGCTTTTCGTTTATTGCCTACAAATAATGTTGGCAATAAGCGCGGCGGGGGCAGTTGGCAGCGGCAGCGTTGGCAGGGAGCGTTAAGAACTTGTTTTTTGCCATACCGCTGCCCTATCGTGAAAAGCATACTGTTTGAGCAACGCGAGTTTTTGCTTTTCACGATACTTAATTAAGGGCAAAAAACAAGTTTAGCGCCCTGCCATAGCGGACGATGGCAACTGCCCCCGCCGCGCGCCTTCAAAGGTACTATTTAGCAATATCCCGCCGCAAGATTGTATATTCTTCCACCGGCTGTTCCATCTTCATCCGTATAATCTGCTGCGGATGCGGTGCCACCGAGATTTCCTCATTCGTCTCATTATCAATCATGGAGGTTATCTTCTGCCGATAAAGCGGCCCTGTCGGCTGGAAGACTTCAATTTCCTGCCCCACCTTCATATTGTTGCGCTGCTCCACGACAGCATAACCAGTTGCGGGGTCATACGAACGCACCAGCCCCACGAAATCCGAAGTCTGGTCATAGGACGTCTTGCCGTAAATCTGGTCATCCGCATCGGGCTGATGATAGTAGAATCCCGTGGTATAAGCCCGATGGGAAACCTTTTCGAGCTCGTCCATCCATTCCTTTTTGACCGTGAAATTCTCCGGGTCAGCAAAATAGCTGTCAATAGCCAGCCGGTACGCTTTCGTGACACTGGCGGCATAGTGTACACTTTTCATGCGGCCTTCGATTTTGAGGCTGTCCACGCCGCTTTCGATAACATCCTTAATATGCGGCATCAGACACATATCCTTGGAGTTCATGATATACGTGCCCCGGTCATCTTCTTCAATGGGGAAGTATTTGCCCGGACGAGTTTCCTCGACCAGAGCATACTTCCAACGGCAGGACTGGGCACAGCTGCCGCGGTTGGAATCGCGGCCCGTAAAGTAATTGGACAGCAAGCAACGGCCCGAGTACGAAATACACATGGCTCCATGCATAAACATTTCCAAATCCACATCGCATTTTTCACGGATTTCGCGGATTTCCTTGAGGCTCATTTCGCGAGCCAGCACGACACGTTTAGCCCCCAACTCCTTCCAGGCATTGACCGTCGCCCAGTTAGTGTTATTCGCCTGCGTGCTGATATGGAGTTCCATATTGGGAATCAGCTTGCGACAGAGCATAAACACACCCAAATCGGCCACGAGCAGGGCATCTACGTTGATTTCCTGCAAGTAGCGCAGATAATCCGGCAGTTTTTCCATATCGCTGTTATGCGGGAAGATATTGACCGTCACATATACCTTCTTGCCTCGAGCATGGGCAAAGTCCACCGCTTCCTTCAGTTCCTCATAGGTGAAGTTGCCGCCAAAGGCACGCAGGCCAAAGGCCTTGCCGCCTAAGTAGACCGCATCGGCACCATAGAGAACTGCCATTTTCATCTTTTCCAAATTCCCGGCAGGTGCCAGAAGTTCAGGTTTCTTTATCATGTATCCAATCTCCTCGTGACGGCGAGTCCATCGCCGTTTTCCAGTATTTCCGTTACATAGGGCGGCTGGCTGACCAGCTCGATATACTCCCGCAGGCGTTTAACTATGGTCTTAAACCGCCGCGGCGTAGGCACATCGCCTTTGACATAGCCGCGAAACAGCACATTGTCAGCCAGAATAACCGCCTTATCGGCGAGCATTGGCTGTATCTTGTGGAAATAGTCCACATACTGACCTTTCGCCGCGTCAATAAACACAAAGTCAAATTTTTGACCAGTCATTTGCAGTTTCAGCAGATTATCCGCCGCGTCGCCGCCCATAATATGAATCCGGTCAGCGTATGCTGACCGGTCAATATAGCCCTGTGCCACCTTTATCCGTTCGTCACTGAGCTCTAATGTCGTGATGTCAATATCTGCGGCACCATACTGCGCCATTAAGAGGCTTGAATAGCCGATGGCTGTGCCGATTTCGAGTACACGATGGGGCCTTGCCTCCTGCACAACCTGCAAGAAGGCCTGCCGTCCGCGTTCGTTGATGATGGGAACATGATGGAGAGCCGCGTAGCCCTCCATCTCCCGTAATAATTCGTCCAAGTTCCTTCCACCTCATCCGTCAGCACTTCGTGCTGACACAGCCCTGGGAGTCCACTGGACTCCCGCGATTTCTCGCCCCCTCAAGGGGAAGGCTATCTAACCTGTTCTACAATCTGCTGATGTTCAGCGTAAGTTTTTGAGTAATGATTATGACCTTTTCGGTCCGCCACAAAGTAGAGATAATCCGTATCGGCAGGATAGAGCACCGCTTCGATAGCTGCCATGCCTGGGCTGGCAATGGGTCCGGGGGGCAGGCCTTTAATCTGATACGTATTGTAAGGAGACTCAATCTTCGTATCCTTGATGCTCACATCCTCTTTGGGCGCATCCAGAAGATACTGAATCGTGGTGTCGGACTGAATGGGCATACCCACTTTCAGCCGCTTGAAAAATACCTGCGCGATAATGGGCCGGTCTTCTTCGTACATGGCTTCCTTTTCCACCAGCGAGGCCAGCGTAATCAGCTCATGGATGGAGAGGTTCATCTCCGCCGCCCGCTTCCGCATTTGGGGCGTCAGCCGGTTATCCATATCCTCGGCCATCATCTTCAAAATGCCATCCACCGACGGGTCATCATGGAGCACATAAGTATCGGGGAACAAAAAGCCCTCACAGGCATAACGAATATCCTTATCCCGCTTGATATAGCTGTAAGGAGCAAAATCCTTGGCCTTGCGCAAAAACTCATCCTCGTCAACTAAGCCTTCATCACTAAGGCGCTTGGCGATTTCCTTGACCCCGAACCCCTCGGGAATGGTGAACTTAACCTGGGTCGTTTCCCCGTTCACCAGCTTATTGATGATTTCCTCCGGCGGCGTGTTGGGCTTGAAAGCATAGGTGCCCGTCTTAAACTTATCAGCCGCATCGCTTTTCTTCACCTGCAGCCAGAAGGCTTTTTTATTGGTGATAATGCCATGCTTCAATAGTTCATCGGTGATGTCACTGGCACTCATGCCCTTTTTGACCGAAAGGAAAATGGTCTGATTGGGGTCTAGATTCTTGGGCGCCGCCTTATCCGCCGTCCCCAAAGACAAAAACACGCCCAAAGCGATAACCACCACAAAAGCGGCCCCTATGGCCGTCCAATGTTTCCATGTCAGGCTCTTGAAAAAAGTCGTGCCCTTCTTCATGCCGTCATTGATATTTCCCAGGCTGACATCTTCACCGTTCAGCCATTTTCCCAGCTTATCCTTTAACTCCCCGATTTTGGCAAGCAAATCCCCCACGCCAACATCTCCTGTCTTCTTTTTTTGGCAAAATAAAAACTGCCATCCGCAAACTGAATGGCAGTTCCTACCTATTTACTCTTGTTCCGATTCTTCAACCAGAGCATCGTAGGCTTTCTGTACCGCCTCGAATTCCTCATCGGTGGGCTCCACGTACTCGTCTTCGCCGTCAGCACCCTTGACGATTTTGGCGATGATGACATCTTCTTCCTCATCTTCGCAGCCACAGCCACAACCGCAGTGGTCATGACCATCTTCGTCGTTATGAATGCCAATTAAGAGAGCATATTTCTCGTCGCCTACGGGGATAATCATTTCTTCCTCGTAATAGTATTCGTTGCCGTCCTCATCGGTCATGACAACAACAACGCCTTCTTCTTCCTGCATATCTTCTTTTTTAGCCATTTGATTCACCTCGATAATTTATTCAATAATTCATTCTATCCTATCTTAATGAAGACTGTCAAGCCAGCCCTGCAAGATAAATACTGCTGCCATCTTGTCGATGACCTTGCGCCGCTTCTTGCGGGACACGTCCGCTTCAATAAGAGAACGGGTGGCCGCCACAGTGGAAAGACGCTCATCCCAGAAATGCACGGGCAAATCCGGGTGACGCTTGGAAACCTCTGCCATAAAATCCTTCACAATCTGGCAGCGTTCCCCTTCCGTGCCGTTCATATTCTTGGGATAACCGGATACGAGTTCATCCACTTCGTACTGCGCAATGAGTTCATCGAGGCGGTTGAGGTCATCTTCCAGTTCTCCCCGGCGGATGGTCTCCACGCCCTGAGCCGTGAGGCCCAGCAAATCACTTACGGCAATCCCCACCGTACGGTCACCAATGTCTAAGGACATATATCGTTTCATGCTTTAAGTTTCTCCAAATAGGAACGTACCAGTTCCTCCAACAATTCATCTCGTTCCAGCTTGCGGATAAGGCTCCGGGCCTCCTTGTAGCTGGTCACATAGGCCGGGTCGCCGGACAGCAGGTAGCCTACCAGCTGATTGACGGGGTTATAGCCCTTTTCTTCCATGGCAGCACTGGCCTGACGGATTATCGTCTCGGCTTTGTTTTCCTCGCCGCCCATCTTAAACATCATAGTTTCTTCACTAACCATGAGAATCCCCCCTGATATGTTTACTATCTTATATGATACCACATTTCAGCCATAATTCCTACTAATTTAGTACGGAAACACCGTCCAAAGTACCAAAAGCACCCCTAAAATCAATTTGCCACCAATGGCAATCAAGGTCAGGATATTCCAGCCGGAAGTCAGGTCATCAATGCTTTCTGTCAAAATGGCAGACACATCGGCACCTTCCGCCCGCAGGCCCCTGTAACGGTAAATATTATGCGCCAGGTCCCCGGTCAAAGCCGCAATGGAAATATAGAACACGGCCAGCTGCCAGGGACGAAATTCCACATACTGATAGGCAAGAAAAAGTCCCACGCAGTCAAAGACCAGCAGCAATGCCCCAATCATGATGAACATGCGGCTGATAAATTCCCCGGAAAACATCTTGCCCATGGCTTCCAGTTCATCCCGCTGTTCCTTCTGCACTTCATCATCCTCAGCAGAACCCAGCCGGTCCATCACCATCTTCAAAGAAGCAATGGAAGTCATCAGCCAAAAAATCCCGTAACATTGTACCATTACTGTCATTGTTCCTCATACTCCAAATCATTTTCTTCGCAATAGTCCCGGGCCACATTGATGAAGTATTCCTGCTGGAACTTCTCCCAGGCCGGCTTTAACAGCAGATGTTTAATCTGCTGGCGGAATTTGAGCTGGGCGCCAGACTTCTGCAGAATGTCCTGCAGGCGCTCCTTCACATCCTCCCGCTGGGCAGCGGCGAAACTTTCCATCAGATTGTGTTCCTCGCTGTCCACGGCATTGGGCAGCGGAATGTAATGCTCCCAATCGTCCTCAATCTCAAAGACATGATTAAGGGCTTCCTCCTCGCCCAAATCATCCTGCATGAGGATGACTCTGCCGCTTTCAATATCGATATAGCCCTGGTGCATGTCCGACTGGGCGAGCGCCTTGGCCAGTTCCTTTAAATTTACTTTCATGCTCTGTTGTACCTCCGCTTGTCATGTATGTATATTTTCCATCATTTTGCCTAAAAAAGCAAGAGCCGCCTGTCAAGGAAAGCAAGTAAAAAAGGAACCTGCCGATTAAGCGGCAAGCTCCTCTTGGAAACTTACTTAAATTCTACAAACTCATCAATGCGCGCCCCGCCCTTTATCATAGGCTCTACGAAGCTGCGCCATACATTGAGCACGATGACCCGCGGATGGTCTTTGTCCTCCAAAGCTCGGTTCAGGGCTTCGGCAAATTCCTCCTGAGTGGAAACCGTTTCTGCCTTGATGCCAAAACTTCCGGCATAGGCGGCATAATCCATCTGATAGTCAAATTCACAGGCGATATATCTTTCCTTATACATGACCTTCTGCAACTGGCGAATCATGCCCAAGCTGGTGTTGTTGACAATCAGCGAAATCACCGGCAGCTGCAGGCGGGCGATGGTATAAAACTCATTACCCGTCATCTTGATGCCGCCGTCACCGGCCACATGGATAACGCGACGGCTCGCGCCATAGTACATCTGCGCCCCCATCGCCGCCGGCAGGCCAAAGCCCATCGTCCCGAGACCGCCCGAAGTCAGCCAGGTGCGCGGTTCTTCAATGCGCAAATGCAGAGCCGCCCACATCTGATGCTGACCTACATCAGTTGCAAAGGCATAGGGCTTGCCCTTGGTGTTTTTTGCCACCTGATGCAAAGCCCAGGGAACCGTCAGCCGGTTCACATGGTAGTCATAATCATAAGTTTCCTGCCAGCCCTGAATCTGCTGCCACCATTCGTCCAGATTCCCCGTGGCCTCCTGCTTCATCAACAGGTTCAAAATAACCTTCATATCGCCAGCCAGCCCCAGGCTGTTGCCGATGTTCTTATCAATTTCCGCAGGGTCAATATCGATATGGATAAATTTCGTATCCTGCGTGTACTTCTTGACATTGCCCGTCTGGCGGTCGCCGAAGCGGCTGCCAATGGCAATGATTAAATCCGCCGCCGCAATGGCGTGATTGGCGGCCTTTTCGCCGTGCATCCCCGCAAACCCCAAGGACTGCGGATGTTCTCTGGGGATTGCCCCAAGGCCCATGAGGGTATGGGCCACCGGCAGATGGTACTTTTCCACAAAAGCTGTAACTTCAGCCGTGGTTCCAGCAGAAATCACACCTCCACCGACAATGACCACCGGTTTCTGTGCCTTGACGATTTCCTGAGCGGCTTCGGCGGCACAAATCAGGAAATCTGCATCCGGCTTGCCCATTTTTTTCGGTTGTTCTGCAGCGTCCTTCCAGGTGACTTCCTCAAAGAACAAATCCCGCGGCACATCCACAAGCACCGGGCCGGGACGGCCTTTTTTTGCCAGGGCAAAGGCTTCTCTTATCGTGTCCACCAGAATTTTGGCATCTTTTACCTTGTAGTTGTGCTTGGTAATCGGCATGGTCACGTCGAGAATATCCGTTTCCTGAAAGGCGTCGCGGCCCAGCAGCGCCGTGTCCACCTGTCCGGTAATGGCCACCACGGGAATGGAATCCATAAAGGCCGTGGCCAGACCTGTCACAAGGTTCGTAGCCCCCGGGCCGGAAGTTGCGATACAGACGCCAACTTTTCCCGAAGCACGGGCATAGCCGTCAGCGGCGTGGGCGGCATTTTGCTCGTGGGTCACGAGAACCTGCTTTATCTCCTTGCTATCATATAAAGCGTCGTATAAAGGCAGAATCATCCCCCCGGGATAGCCAAACACCGTATCGACGCCCTGTTCTTTTAAACATGCTACGACTGCCTGTGCTCCGTTCATAATTACACCCTCTCGCTGATGATTTTGGTCATTTCAGAAGTATTGACCTTGGTAAAGCCGTCCTTCCACAAATCCGGCGTGCGATAACCTTCGGCAAGCGCCTTGTCCACAGCTGCTTCAATGGCATCGGCTGCGGCTTCCTCATGCAGGGAATACCTGAGCAGCATGGCCGCCGACAGAATCGTGCCAATCGGATTGGCAATGCCCTTGCCCGCAATATCCGGCGCGCTGCCATGAATCGGCTCGTAAAGACTCGTACATTCGCCGATGGAGGCCGAAGGCAGCATGCCGATGGAACCGCCGACCACAGCCGCTTCATCGGAAAGAATATCGCCAAAGAGATTGCCCGTCACGATAACATCAAACTGCGTCGGCTTTACGGCAATCTGCATAGCGCAGTTATCCACATAGAGATTGTTGCACACCACTTCCGGATAATCTTTAGCTACTTTTTCGACCGTTCTGCGCCAGAGGCGGGAAGTCGCCAGCACATTTGACTTGTCAACGGACGTCACCTTGCCACGGCGCAGTTTCGCCGTTTCAAAGGCAAGTTTAGCAATGCGTTCCACTTCGGGTACGGAATAATTTTCCAAATCCCAGGCACGCTCTACGCCATTATGCTGTTCGGATTCGCACTTCTCACCGAAGTAAATACCACCGATAAGTTCGCGGACGATAACGAGGTCTGCCCCGCGCACGAGTTCCGGCTTTAACGGCGAATACTCAATCAGGGCATCGGCTACCTTGACCGGACGCAGATTGGCATAAAGCCCCAATTCCTTGCGCAAGCCCAAAATGGCCTTTTCCGGGCGCTTAGCCGGGTCTACCTTATCCCATTTATCGCCGCCCACAGCGCCGAACAGTACGCCGTCTGACGCCTTGCAGGCATCAATGGTTTCCTGCGGCAGAGGGGTGCCGAATTTATCATAAGCCGTTCCGCCGGCATCATGGTAAGCAAAGTTCAGTCCCAAACCGAATTTCTTATCGGCAGCTTTCAGCACTTCCACAGCACCATCGGTGATTTCCTTGCCAATGCCGTCACCGGGAATAACCGTAATATTATATGCCATAAGTAACCACACTTATCCTTTCTTTTTGATGTATTCAATCAGACCGCCCGCCTCGGCAATCTCCTGCACAAAGCCCGGCAGAGGATGGGCATGGAACACATCACCCGTGGTGAAGTTCTTGATTTCGCCCGTCGTCACATCCACCTGCAACTTGTCATCAGCGTGAATCTTTTCCACATCATCACCGATTTCGAGCAGCGGCAGGCCGATATTGATACCATTGCGGTAGAAAATCCGCGCAAAGCTGGCCGCAATGACCACGGGAATGCCGCTGGCTTTGATGGCTACCGGTGCATGTTCACGAGAGGAGCCGCAGCCAAAGTTGCGGCCGCCGACCATGATATCGCCTTCCTGTACGTTACCCGCAAAACTTTCGTCAATATCCACCATGCAGTGGCTAGCCAGTTCCTTGGGGTCAAAAGTATTCAAGTATCTTGCGGGGATAATGACGTCGGTATCAATATTATCCCCATAACGCCAAACTTTTCCTTCTAACTTCATCACTGTACCTCCTCTGCCGTGGCAATTCTGCCCAAGATTGCACTTGCCGCCGCCACATGAGGGCCAGCTAAGTAAACTTCACTATCCACATGACCCATGCGGCCACGGAAATTGCGGTTGGTGGTGGAAACGCATTTCTCGCCTGCCGCCATAATACCCATATAACCGCCCAGGCACGGCCCGCAAGTTGGTGTGGATACCGCACAATCGGCATCGATAAAGGTATCAATATAGCCACGCTTCATGGCTTCTTTATATACGGCAGGGCTGCCGGGAATCACAATGCAGCGCACACCATCAGCGACCTTATGGCCCTTGAATACTTCCGCGGCAATCTGCAAATCTTCCAGACGGCCATTGGTGCAGGAACCGATAATCACCTGCTGAATGGCAATCGGCTCTTTGATATCCTCAACCCGCTTAGTATTGCCCGGCAGATGCGGGAAGGCCACAACCGGTTTCAAAGTTGACAAGTCAATTTTCACGACCTGACAGTAAACGGCGTCATCATCAGCAGCCACCGGCTCAAACGGTTTCTTTACGCGTTCTTTGACATATTCCGCCGTGATTTCATCATAGGGGAAGATACCTGCCTTGCCGCCGGCCTCAATCGCCATATTGGAAATCGTAAGCCTGTCCGTCATGGTCAGCGATTTCACGCCTTCGCCGGCAAATTCCAACGACTTATAAAGCGCACCATCCACGCCAATCTGACCGATAAGCGTCAGGATAACATCCTTGCCGCTGATACCGGCAGGCTTCGAGCCCGTAAGTTCAACCTTAATGGCCTGCGGCACCTTGAACCAGGCTTCGCCCGTGGCCATGGCCGCCCCCAAATCCGTGGAGCCCACGCCCGTGGCAAAACCGTTGACTGCGCCATAGGTGCAGGTATGGGAATCTGCGCCAATGGTCAGCATGCCCGGCGCCACAATACCCTGTTCCGGCAGGATAACATGTTCAATACCCACACGGCCCTGCTCAAAGTAATGCACAATCTTATGCTTGACGGCAAAGTCCCGCACGATTTTTGCCAGTTCTGCGGACTTGATATCCTTGGCCGGCTGGAAATGGTCGGGCACCAAAGCAATTTTTTCATTATCAAAGACCGGACGGCCTATGCTTTCAAAGATTTTAATGGACGGTGGCGCCGTAATATCGTTGGCCAGCACCATATCCAGCTTACAGGTCACGAGCTGTCCCGCTTCCACGCGCTCCAGCCCTGCATGTTTGGCGAGAATCTTCTCGCTCATCGTCATACCCATGCTCTCACTCTCCCGTTATCTACAAGAAAAGCCTTCCCGTTAGGTGGAAGGGGAAGGCTTCTCACAACTGTTTAATTAAAACATTCGACTTAAATGGACATATTCCTGCTAAAACAGAGGTTTTGACTTAGTCTTTGGACAGGTCAGCTGCATCTCTGAGCCAGGGCATCATATTGCGGAGCTCCTTGCCGACCTTTTCAATCTGATGTTCCGAATGGAGACGGCGCTGAGCCATGAAGTTAGCACGGCCGGCAGCACGGTTTTCGAGCAGCCAGTTGCGGGCGAAGGTACCATCCTGAATTTCTTTCAGGACCTTCTTCATTTCCTTCTTGGTCTCTTCCGTGATGATGCGCGGGCCTACCATGTAGTCACCGTATTCAGCCGTATCGGAGATGGACTTGCGCATCTTCGTGAAGCCGCCTTCATAGCAGAGGTCAACGATGAGCTTCATTTCATGGAAGCATTCAAAATATGCCATTTCGGGCGGATAACCTGCTTCAACGAGAACTTCAAAGCCCGTCTGCATCAGCTGGCAAACACCGCCGCAGAGAACAGCCTGCTCACCGAAGAGGTCTTCTTCCGTTTCATCGCGGAAGGTCGTCTGCAGAACACCGGAACGCGTAGCACCAAGGCCTTTGGCATAGGCCAGCGCGATATCAAAGCACTTGCCGGAAGCATCCTGATGAACAGCGAACACAGCCGGAACACCGGAACCTTCCGTATACGTACGGCGAACGAGATGGCCGGGGCCTTTCGGAGCCACCATGAACACGTCCACATTAGCGGGCGGAACAATCTGCTGATAATGAATGTTAAAGCCATGAGCGAAAGCAAGAGCACTGCCATCTTTCAGATTCGGAGCAATCTCATTCTTGTAGACATCGGACTGCTTCTCATCCGGAATCAGGATCATGGTAATATCTGCTTCTTTAACTGCATCAGCTACATTCTTAACAGTCAGACCATGTTCTTCGGCAACCTTCTTGGACTTGGAACCTTCATAAAGGCCAACTACGACATCCACGCCGCTTTCCTTGAGGTTCAGGGCATGTGCATGACCCTGGCTGCCATAGCCAATGATTGCAACTTTTTTCCCATTCAGAACTTCCCAATTCGCATCCTGATCATAATAAGTTTTTGCCATAGTACTCTCTCTCCTCACAATGTTCATAAATTGTATGTTCACCGCGTTCCAGCGCGATAAGACCGGTGCGAATGACCTCAGCGATACCGTACGGCTTAATGAGATTCAAGAAAGCCGTCACCTTGTCATCACTGCCTGTCAGTTCGAAAATGACCATGGAACTGTCCACATCCACAACATGGGCACGGAAAAGTTCCGCCATCTTCAGAACATCCAGACGATTCGTGTCATTTGCCTTGACCTTAATCAACGTCATCCCCCGGCAGACTGCGTTTTTCTCATCCAGCCGCTGTACGGCCTGCACCACGGGCATTTTCTCGAGCTGCTTGATGATCTGCTCAATGAGATCTTCATCGCCGTGAATCACCACCGTGATGCGCGAATACCCTTCTTTCTCCGTCACGCCAACTGCGAGACTGTCGATATTGAATTCGCGTCTGGAAAACATACTTACAACCCGGACCAGCACACCAGTCTGATTTTCCACAAACACAGACAAGACATGTTTCATCCTGCAATCCCCCTCTGGAATCGTACATCACACGCAAACATCATAACACAATTACCGTGTACATTCAACATGTAATGTTGTAAATATGTATACATTATTGCGCGAATTAAGTTTTTTGTCAACAGCATTATGTAACTTTTTTAATCATTTTTGTCGTTTTTTTGCATTTTGTTCCACCATAAGCAAACACAGGCTAAAAGTAATCATGCATATATTACACTTTTGTCCACACCGAGAGATTAAAAAGATTTTCTTGTTACTTTTTTCCGAAAATTAATGTCAAATAGTGTCTCTTGCAGAGTTTGCGGCCCATATGATAAAATTAGCCCCATTATTAAAAGATTTTCGCACTGCAGAAAGGACCTTATCTTGCGTCAAAAAATAAACATCCCCCATCAGGAAATCATCCCCGCTATCCTGCAGGAACTGCCAGGCTGGTACCACCAACAAGCCGGTGACAGGGAACTGCCCTGGCGTACCTCTCCCACACCTTACCATACCTGGCTGTCAGAAATCATGCTGCAGCAGACCAGAGCCACCGCCGTAATTCCCTATTATGAACGCTTCCTTGAAGCACTCCCCACCATTGAAGCTCTGGCCCATGTTGATGATGAACGGCTTATGAAACTTTGGCAGGGACTGGGCTACTACTCACGGGCAAGGAATCTCAAGAAAGCTGCGATCATCATCACCGAAGATTATGATGGTAAACTCCCTGATGATTTCAACACGCTGCTGAAACTGCCCGGCATTGGCCGTTACACGGCCAGCGCCATCGGCTCCATTGCCTTTGGCCAGCCCAGGCCCGCAGTGGATGGCAATGTGTTGCGGGTACTTTCCCGCACGCTGGCCTCATCCGCCGATATCGCTATCCCCGCCGTCAAGACCGCCATGGAACAGGCCCTTGCCCCACATTATCCGGCAGGACAGACTGCCGGTGACCTCAATCAGGCCTTTATGGATTTGGGCGCCACCATTTGCCTGCCGAACGGGGAGCCCCATTGCACTTGTTGTCCCTTGGAAAGAATCTGTCTAGCACATGCCGATGGCATAGAACAGGAACTTCCCCTAAAAAGTTCACCCCGCCAGCGACGTCTGGAAAAACACACCATTCTCCTGCTTAAACAAGGCAACGCCATCGCCCTCCATCAACGTCCTTCCAAGGGCCTGCTCGCGGGACTCTGGGAATTTCCCAACCTGCCGGGCAAATTGTCCACGAAGGATGTGAAAACATGGCTGCAGAAACACGGACTGCTGGCAAAAAAATTGCAAGCCCTGCCCGCCGCCAAACATGTTTTCTCTCATGTGGAATGGCAGCTTTCCGGCTGGCTGGTGGAGCTTGTTCCCGCCTCTGGCCTTTCAGCAGCAGAAGACAAACTGCCCTTCAACTGGGTCACCCCAGAGGAACTTGCCGAAAGATACAGTCTGCCCTCGGCCTTTCAATATTATTTCCCATATATTTATAGAAAAAAATAATAAAAAGAAGGAATTTCCTGCCAGAACACGAATAAAATCAACAAATGGATTAGATGTATATGGGATACTGATAAATTTTTGAGAGGTGTTTGTTCATGTTCAAAATCTTTGAAGAGCCCAAGCGTGCCGAAGCCGCAACTCCAACGCCCGTTTCTCCGGCAGTAACCGAACTTTCCGATATCAAGACTGCCTATCTTGCCAAGAGTGAACTCACCGCCCTGCGGCTGAAGGAACTCGTAGATGTAGCTGAAGGTGCCGCTCTGGTCTTGGGCTTCGTTTCCCCGGACCTGGATGTACCGGAAGTTGCCCGGCTTATCAAAGCCGAAATTCCTTCCAGTACAAAACTTTTGCTGATGACTACCTCCGGTGAACTCTGCCGGGCTCCCGGCAGTCAGACGCTCTACTGCGATGCTGCAGAGCACCGGGGAAAAGTCCTCCTGCAGTCTTTCTCCAAACGCATGATTGCCAATATGTACACCATGCATATTCCTCTGCCGGACAGCGACCTGCGCAGCGGCAATGTAGAAATGACGGTCAATGACCGCGTAGAGGCCATCCGCCGGGAAATCGACAAGCATCGCATCCCCTTCCGCTTGAGCGTTGGCCATTCATTCGCCATGGTTTACATTGATGGCGTAACGAGTTGCGAATCGTTCGTTTCGCAGGCTATGTTTGATTCGGGCAAGTTCCCCATTCCCTTTATCGGCGGCAGCTCTGCCGGTAATCTGGACTTTGCCCATACCTATATCTATGACGACAACCAGTGTCTGGAAAATCATGCAGTCATCGTTCTCGTACGTCTGCATAACGAATACCGCTATGGTATCTTCAAATCGCAAGCTGTGGAACGCACGGACGCTTCCGTGGTTGTTGGTACTGCCAACAGCGCCCTGCGTTATGTGGAAACGGTCGAAGGGCCTGACGGCGAAGTTCCCATTATCGACGCCCTCAAGAATTATTTCCATGTAAATACCACTGCTGAAGTACAGGCACGGATGCAGGATTACACCTTCGCCACAGATGTTCATGGCGAGGACTTCGTCCGTACCCTCTCGGGAATTGATGAAGCTAACAACCGCATCAACTTCTTCTGCGATGTAGTGACTGGCGAGCGTCTCCATCTGATGAAACGTGTATCCCTGTCCAACACCCTGTCGCGTGATTTGCGGGAATACAACAAGAATAAACCGGCTCCTCTGGGCGGCATCTTAAACGACTGTATCCTGCGCCGCCTTGGCTATCCGGATGAAATCAAACATATCGATGAATTCAAGGACCTTCCTGTTGCCGGTTTCTCCAGCTTTGGTGAAATTGCCGGGTTGCATATGAATGAAACCCTCACGGCTATCTTCTTCTATCATGTACCCACGGGCACAACCTTCACCGATGAATACATCGATAATTTTGCCCGTATCTATGCAAACTGCAACGCATTCTTCTTCAACCGCATCATCGACCGTCAGAAGCATATGGACAAGCTTAAGGATAACCTTATTACCATGTTCCATGATTATCAGTCCAAGATGCCGGATATTGTCAAGACCATCATGCGCATGTCCACTGATGTTGACCAGATTCAGAATGCGATTCAGCAGCTCTCCGGCGGCATCGATGAGCAGAACGGTCTCTTTAATCAGCTGACGGAACGCAACCGGGAAATTACCCCGAAACTGGATATGCTCTCCCAGAGCACCCAGAAAATCAATGATGTCATGAAGCTCATTAACGAGATTGCTGCGCAGACCAATCTGCTGTCCCTCAACGCAGCCATTGAAGCCGCCCGTGCAGGTGAGGCTGGCCGTGGCTTCTCAGTCGTAGCGCAGGAAGTCCGGAAATTGGCAGAAAACACCCAGACCAATGTTCATGTATCGGATGATGCCATCAGTTCGCTTATCCATGATGTCAATGAAATCAACAAGATTTTGGCTGACAACAAGGACTTTGAAGAACGCATCAACGATTTCGATGCCAACTTCGCTAGACAAATGAAGGAACTGCACAAAAACCTCAACGAAGGTATCAGTCATATTCAGAAATCCACCCAGTCCATCAAGGCTCTGGAATCCATCAATGAACGCACCAGCCTTGAAATGGAAAAACTCACCACTACCATTCACAACATTCAGATGGGTATCTGACCACCTTGGCAAATTATAAAGAACAGCAAACAGAAAAGAGAGAAGCAGATGCACGGCGCATCTGCTTCTCTCTTTGTGTTTTAGGATATTTAATGCAGTTTCTGTATTATTTTTTTCCTGTGCTGCCTCTCTTGGTCATAGCCAGGCCCTGCTTGCACATCGGACATTCCTCCGGCTTGTAGGTTTCTACATTCATATGCAGAAGTGCCGTGCAGGGAACATCGCCGAAATCAGCCTTGCCACCACTGCGGTCTACAAGCATGCTCACAGCTACGGGGATGCCGCCATGGGCCTTGACCACTTCGATGACTTCTTTGATGGAACCACCGGTCGTCACAATATCTTCCACAATCAGGCAGCGCTCGCCTTCATGCAGGGAGAAACCGCGACGGAAGGTCATCTTGCCATCCACGCGCTCGGTGAAGATGGCACGGGTTCCCAGAGCCTTGCCGGTTTCATGGGCCAGCAGGATACCGCCGGTCATCGGGCCGACTACCGTTTCAATATTGGCATCCTTGAATTTTTCAGCCATGGCCTGACAGAGTTTTTCCGTGTACTTCGGCTGCTGCAGCACATTGAACTTTTCCACATAGTGCGGGCTGTGCAGGCCGGAGGTCAAAAGGAAATGCCCATCCATAATTGCACCGGTTTCAATCAGTAATTCTTTTACTTCCTGTTCAGTCATCTTTATTTTACTTTCTCCATTTCTTCTAAAATCTTCAAAGCGGCAGTTTTGGGGTCAGCCGAAGCATAGATGGGACGGCCAATCACCAGATGGGTGGAACCATCCTTCAAGGCGTTGAACGGCGTAGCAATGCGGCTCTGGTCATTGACATCGCTGCCCGCAGGACGGATGCCCGGCGTGACAATCAGAAAATCATCGCCGCAGGCTTCCCTTATCAGGGCAGCTTCCTGCGCTGAGGCCACCACACCATCAAGGCCTGCTTTCTTAGCCAGCTTGGCATAACGCACCACAGCACTCTTAATCTGGATAGCCTGTCCTAAGCCCTCCCAGTCCTCTTGATTGATACTGGTCAAAACCGTAACGGCAATGAGTTTTGGGCAGGCAATGCCCATTTTCTCCGCTTCGGCATGCATGCGCTCTGCCGCTGTCTTCATCATGGTATAGCCGCCGCTCGCATGCACATTGAGCATCGTTGCCCCTAAGCGCATCAGCGAGCAGATACCGCCCGCCGCCGTATTGGGAATATCGTGAAGTTTGAGGTCAAGGAAAACATCTTTCCCCTGCTCTCTGAGCCAGGTTACTACCTGAGCGCCTACACTGTAAAAGAGCTCCATGCCCACCTTATAATAGGACACACTGTCTCCTAATGTCGTTACCAGCCGTTCCACATCTTCCATCGTGTGGACGTCAAGTGCTGCTATCAAGCGTTCATCTGCCATAACCTGGGCCTCCTGTATACTGAAAAATTTTAATTAAAGTGCTGCACCGATAATATCCTGTACCGATTCCAAATGGCGCTGGGCCAGATAGTCACTAATGCCATCGCAGATTTTCATGGTCACCGTCGGGTCATTGAAATTGGCTGTGCCCACTGCCACGGCGCTTGCTCCGGCGAGCAGGAATTCAATGGCATCTTCTGCGCAGCTGATGCCGCCCATACCGATAAGCGGTACCTTCACGGCTTTGGCTACCTGATAGACCATGCGCAGGGCCACTGGCTTAACGCAAGGGCCGGACAGGCCGCCTGTGACATTGCCGAGGGTCGGCTTCTGTGTATGGATATTGATTTCCATGCCCATTAGGGTGTTAATCAGGGAGATGATATCTGCCCCCGCATCTTCCACCGCCTTGGCCATCGTGACAATATCCGTCACATTCGGTGACAGCTTTAAGATGACCGGCTTCTTCGTATAGGCCTTGGCCTCTTTGACCACCGCCGCGGCAGCTTTGGGGTCAGTGCCGAACACAATGCCACCCTCCTTGACATTAGGACAGGAGACATTGAGTTCAATGGCTGCGACTCCGGGCACATCGAGCATTTCCGCCAGGATGCCATATTCTTCCACGGTACTTCCCGAGATATTCACGATTACATTCATATTGTAATTCGCGAGCCGCGGCAGAGTTTCCTGCAGGAAAACATCCACACCGGGATTTTCGAGGCCAATGCAGTTGAGCATGCCCATGGGCGTTTCCGTAATACGCACGCCCTCATTGCCACGCCGTGGCTTTAAGGTCGTGCCCTTGACCATGACGCCGCCGAGCCTTGAAAGGTCAACGAATTCGGCAAATTCCTCGCCAAAGCCGAAGGTTCCCGAGGCGGTCAGCACCGGCGTATTCATATAGATGCCCGCAAGATTCGTATGCAGGCGTTTATCTGCCATATTGATTGCTCTGCTCATGCGAGGTCAAACACCTCCTCTGCCCAGAATACCGGGCCATCCTTGCAGACTTTCTTGCGCTCACCGCTGGTCGTATCAATCGAGCAGGACAGGCAGGCGCCCAGGCCGCAGCCCATGCGTTTTTCGAGCGATACCTGACAGGGAATATTATATTCATGGGCGATTTTGGCAATGCCCTGCATCATGATTTCCGGGCCGCAGGCGATGACCAAATCGTAACCGCCCTTCTGCAACAGCTCCGGCAGCAGGGTTGTCGTAAAGCCTTTGGTTCCGCAGGAACCATCATCCGTTGTACAGAAAACTTCCTGCACATGGGGCTTATAGATATCCTGCCAGAAAAGCTCCCGCTCGCAGCGGCCGCCCATCAGCACATCAGCCTTGCCTTCTGCATGTTCGGCGTAAAAGAGCAACGGTGACAGGCCCATGCCGCCGCCCACCAATAGCGGGCGTTTGGCCTCACAGCTAAAGCCATGGCCGAGTGGCCCCAACACATTGATAACCGTGCCTGCCGTAAGCTGGGCAAGCGCCTTGGTCCCCTTGCCCACTACCCGGTAGATAAACGCCACCGTGCCTTTTTGCAGGCTGACTTCGGCAATGCCCACGGGGCGGCGCAGGGTAAAAGCGCCCCCGGGAATCTGCAGCTGGACAAATTGTCCCGGCTCTGCTTCCCGCGCGATTTCCCGCGCCTCTACTTCCATGCGCCATACATCTTTTGCCAGCTCATGCTGGGCAATGATTTCGCCATCTACAGCCACCTTAGGCAAGGTCGTCACCGCCTCCCACATAGTCTTGAATGGCCAGAGAATAGACCAGACGACGTTCGCGCATGAAGGAAAGTACCCGCATGACTTCCCAGGCCGTATCCAGCGAGGTCAGGCAGGCAATGCCATGTTCCACCGTAGCGCGGCGGATTTTGAAACCGTCCTTCAGTGAGTGCTTGCCCTGGGTCAGGGTATTGATGACCATATGAATCTTGCCCGTCTTGATTTTTTCGATGATATCGGAGCTGCGTTCATGTACCTTGCCCACAACTTCCACATCAATGCCCATAGACTTGATGGCCTTGGCCGTACCTTCCGTCGCGGCAATCTGGAAGTCCAAATCCGCAAAGGCCTTGGCCAGCTGCTTCATCTCTTCCTTATCCTTGTCGGCTACCGTAAAGAGCACACAGCCCTTGGTCGGCACGTTGATGCCGGAGCCGACAATCGCCTTGTAAAGGGCGCGGGCATAGTGATAGTCAATGCCCATAACCTCACCCGTGGATTTCATTTCGGGGCCGAGGGCGATATCGACATCCGTCATCTTGGCGAAGGAGAACACCGGCGCTTTCACGGCCACATAGGGTTTGGGCGGTACCAGGCCCGTGCGTTCGCTGACTTCTTTAAGCGATGCGCCCAGCGCAATGCGGGTGGCCAGATTGACCATCTTCACATCCGTAACCTTCGAGAGGAAGGGAACCGTACGGCTGGAACGCGGATTGACTTCGATAATGAAAACTTCGTCATTGACCACAACGAACTGAATGTTCAAGAGGCCCTTGACATGGAGCGCTACTGCCAGCCGCTTGGTGTAGTCGATAATGGTGTACAGCACCTTGGAGGACAGGGTGCGCGGCGGATATACGGCGATACTGTCGCCGGAGTGCACGCCGGCGCGTTCCACATGTTCCATGATGCCCGGAATCAGCACATCCATGCCGTCGGAAATGGCATCAACTTCCACTTCCGTCCCCTGCATATAGCGGTCAACCAGCACCGGATGGTCTGGCGTCACCTTTACGGCGCGGCTCATGTAGTCACGCAGTTCGGCTTCATTGTAGACGATTTCCATTGCCCGGCCGCCTAATACATAGGACGGACGCACCATAACCGGATAGCCGATACGCTCAGCCCCGCTGATGGCATCTTCGAGGTTCGTCACACTGATGCCCTGCGGACGGGGAATCTGCGTCTGGGTCAGCACTTCATCAAAGCGTTCACGGTCTTCGGCCCTGTCGATATCGTCTACAGAAGTACCGAATACCTTGACACCGGCCTTTTGCAGAGATGCGGCCAGATTGATGGCCGTCTGCCCGCCGAACTGGACGATAACACCTTCCGGCTTTTCCTTGTCGATGATGTTGAGCACATCTTCCGTGGTCAGCGGTTCAAAGTACAGACGGTCGGAGATATCAAAGTCCGTGGATACGGTTTCCGGGTTGTTGTTGATGATGATGGCTTCAATGCCCATTTCCTTGAGCGCCCATACGGAGTGTACCGAGCAGTAGTCAAATTCCACGCCCTGACCGATACGGATAGGCCCGGAACCCAGCACGATGACCTTGCGCTTGTCCGACACCGTGACTTCATCCTGCTCCGCGCGGAAGGTGGAGTAATAGTACGGTGTTGCGGCTTCAAATTCAGCCGCGCAGGTATCGACCATCTTATAGCAGGGCATTACGCCCATGCTCTTGCGCGTGGTGCGGATTTCATCCATGCTCTTGCCGGTGATTTCGGCGATGGATACATCAGCCAGACCCACATTCTTCGCCGCGAGCATCAGGCTCGGCGTCAAGGGTTCGCTGCCCAGCTGATTTTCCACCTGCGCGATATTGTTGATTTTATTGATGAACCATTTGTCCACTTTCGTGATGGCGTGAATTTCGTCCACCGTGGCAATGCCGCGGCGCAGGGCCTCGGCAATCACGAAGATGCGCTCGTCGTTGATACGGTTGAGGTTCTTCTTGACGCGGGCATCATCCCAGGCGGCCATTTTCGGCATGGACAGGCGGTGTACGCCGATTTCCAGCGAGCGCACAGCCTTGAGGATAGCCCCTTCAAAGTGGCGGTCAATGCTCATGACCTCGCCCGTGGCCTTCATCTGCGTGCCTAGCGTCTTATCCGCATAGACGAACTTATCAAAGGGCCAGCGCGGGAATTTCACCACGCAGTAGTCGAGTGACGGCTCAAAGCAGGCCTTGGTCTTCTGCGTTACGGCATTGGTGATTTCATCAAGCGTATAACCGATGGCAATCTTGGCCGAAACCTTGGCAATGGGATAGCCCGTTGCCTTGGAGGCCAGTGCCGAAGAACGGCTTACACGAGGATTTACTTCAATAACATAGTAACGATTGCTGTTGGGGTCTAGGGCATACTGCGCGTTGCAGCCGCCTTCGATGCCGAGCTCGCGGATAATGCGCAGGGATGCACTTCTGAGCATCTGATACTCATGGTCGGTCAGCGTCTGCGAGGGTGCGACAACGATGGAGTCACCCGTATGCACACCCACGGGGTCGAAGTTTTCCATATTGCAGACGGTGATGCAGTTGTCGTTGCCGTCACGCATGACTTCGTATTCGATTTCCTTCCAACCGGCCACACTACGCTCGATGAGCACCTGACCAATCAGGGAGTAGTTAAGGCCCTTGATGACGATATCAATGAGTTCTTCCTCATTCTCGGCAATGCCGCCGCCCGTGCCGCCCATGGTATAAGCCGGGCGCACGATAACCGGATAACCAATGCCATTGGCAAATTCCACAGCACTGGGCACATCTTCCACAATGGTGCTTTCCGGGATAGGCTCACCGAGTTTTTCCATCGTTTCTTTAAAGAGTTCCCGGTCTTCGGCCTGCTTGATGGCCGACAGCGGCGTTCCCAAGAGTTCTACGCCATGTTCCTTGAGTACGCCACGCTCTGCCAGCTGTACGGCCAGATTGAGTCCTGCCTGACCGCCCAGGGTTGCCAAAAGACCGTCTGGTTTTTCCTTGGCGATGATTTCGGCCAGGAATTCCGGCGTCAGCGGCTCGATATACACGCGGTCAGCAATATGCGTATCCGTCATGATGGTTGCCGGATTGGAGTTTACCAGCACCACTTCGAGACCTTCTTCTTTGAGGGCGCGGCAGGCCTGAGAACCGGCGTAGTCAAATTCAGCTGCCTGACCGATGATGATGGGGCCAGAGCCAATAACCATTACTTTTTTGAGATTTTCCTTCTTTGGCATCTTATTCTCCCTTCAACATGGTCCAAAACTCGTCAAACAGATAGAGGTTGTCGTCCGGGCCCGGCGAGGCTTCCGGATGATACTGCACGGAGAACAGCGGCAGCTCCTTATGGCGCATGCCTTCCACCGTGCCATCGTTGACATTGATATGCGTAACTTCGAGTGGCAAATCTTTGAGGGATTCCTCCTCAACTGCAAAACCATGGTTCTGCGAAGAAATCTGTACCTTGCCCGTGCGCAAATCTTTAACCGGCTGATTCGAGCCGCGATGGCCGAATTTGAGCTTATAGGTCTTAGCCCCCAAAGCGCGGGCAATCAGCTGATGGCCAAGGCAGATGCCAAAGATGGGCTTCTTGCCGATCAGCTTCTTGATTTCTTCCACGATTTCCGGCACATCGGCAGGGTCGCCAGGGCCGTTGGAGAGGAAAATCCCGTCCGGATTCATCGCGAGAATATCCTCAGCCTTGGTATCGGCCGGCACGACCTGCAACTTGCAGCCGATATTGTGCAGAGACGTCAGGATGTTCTGCTTAACGCCGAAGTCCATGGCCACAACCAGCGGTGCATCTTCATTCTCAGCTTCCATCGTGTAGGCTTCCTTCGTGGTTACTTCCATAACCACCTCTTTTTTGATGGGCACCGCCATGAGTTTGTCGATTTCTGCCTGGTCGGCATCTGCGGGTACGATAATCCCCTTCATGGTACCGGCATTGCGGATTTTGCGGGTCACGGCGCGGGTATCCACATCATAGAGGCAGGGGATATTCTGACGGGTCAAAAATTCCGCCAGACTTTCCTCATAATGCCAGTTGCTGCCCAGCTCGCAAAGTTCGCCGATGACAAAGCCGCCCACAAAAGCCTTGCGGGACTGCATAAAGATATCGGCAATCCCGTAATTGCCTACCATAGGATATGTCAGCGTCAGAATCTGGCGGCAATAGCTGGGGTCCGTCAGACTCTCCTGATACCCCGTCATGCTGGTGTTGAACACCACTTCGCCGGTCGCCCGGCTGTCATTTAATAACTGCCCCGTAAAAACGCTGCCGTCTTCGAGGATTAATTTACCCTTCATGAAAACACCTCATTAAAATTATGTTAGTCCAGAATCTTACCATCCTGCATAACTACTTTACCTTTAACCATGGTCAGCACCGCCTTGCCCTTGAGCTTGCGGCCCACAAACGGGCTGTGGCTGCCCTTGGTATAGAATTCTTTTTCGTCAACCGTCCACTCAAGTTCCGGGTCGATAACCGTGATATCCGCCTGCGCACCTTCGCTGAGCTTGCCTGCATTGAGGCCGAAAACCTTGGCCGGTTCATAGCTCATCTTGGAGATAATCAGGGGCAGGTCTAATTTCTGCTCGTGATACAAATCCGTCAGCATAATACCCAGGGACGTTTCAAGGCCGGGGAAACCGCTCGGCGCGTAGATGTACTCCCTATCCTTTTCTTCCTGTGCATGCGGGCTGTGGTCGGTGACGATGGCATCAATGGTGCCGTCCTTCAATCCTTCGAGAATTGCCTCACAGTCCTTGGCTGCCCGCAGGGGCGGATTGATTTTCGTGGAGGTGTCAAAGAGATTGACACATTCTTCCGTCATGGTCAGATGCTGCGGCGTAGCTTCTGCCGTTACCTTGACGCCGCGCTTTTTGGCCTGACGCACGATATCCACGGCCCGCGCCGAACTGATATGGGCGATATGCACCTTGGAACCAGCATACTCTGCCAGCATGATGTCACGAGCCACAGCGATATCTTCAGCAACTGTTGGACGACCTTTGAGACCTAACATGGCACTGCGATGACCTTCATTCATCACACCATCTTCAATCAGCGTAGGCTCCTCCTCATGGTTGATGATAACCTTGTCAAAAGTGTGGAGGTAATCAAACGCATTGAGCATGACCTTGGCGCTGGGGTCGAAGTGACCGTCATCGGAGAAAGCCACCGCACCAGCTTCCAGCATGTCTCCCATCTCAGCCAGTTCCTTGCCTTCCTGACCTTTCGTTACCGCGCCGATGATTTCCACATTGACAACACCGACTTCCTGCGCGCGCATCTTCAGGCTGCGCACCAGAGCTGCCGAATCAACCGCCGGTTTGGTATTGGGCATGGTACAGATAGTCGTAAAACCGCCCGCTGCTGCCGCCTGCGTACCGGAGGCAAAGTCTTCCTTGGCTTCCTGCCCAGGCTCCCGCAGATGTACATGCAGGTCGATAAGTCCCGGCGTTACCACTTTGCCCGCAACATCATAAATTTCGTCAGCTTTCTCTTCAATTCCTGCACCGATTTTTACAATCTTGCCGTCTTCTACGAGCACATCTGCCACTGCATCGAATTTATTTTCCGGATTGATTACGCGTCCGCCTTTGAGCAAAATTTTCATGCCTGTTTTCCTCCCGTCAGCACCAAGGTAAAGAGCGCCATGCGCACCGCTACGCCATTCTGTACTTCTTCCTGAATGGCCGAGTTCTTGCCGTAAGCCGTAAAGGGCGAGATTTCCCAGCCCTTATTCATGGGGCCCGGATGCAGAATCAGTACATCATCCTTGGCCAGCTTCAGGCGCGTATCGTTGAGGCCGAAAATCCGTGCATACTCGCGGGTCGTCGGGAACAGGCCGCCCTTCATGCGTTCGAGCTGAATGCGCAGCACTTCAATGACATCAGCGTTGGCGATGGCATCTTCAATGCGCTCATGCACCACAATGCCCGGTTCTTCATAGAGGAAACGCGGCAGCAAAGTCTTAGGGCCGGCGATATGTACTTCCATGCCCATCTTGCGCATGCCGTAGATATCAGAGCGGGCTACACGGCTGTGGAGCACATCACCGATAATCGCAACCTTCAAGCCTTCAAGATGGCCCTTATGTTCCTCGATGGTAAAGAGGTTCAAGAGGCCCTGCGAAGGATGTGCGTGCGCACCGTCACCGGCGTTCAGGATTACAGGGCTTACTACCCGCGATGCGTATTCTGCCGCACCTTCCGCCTTATGGCGCATAACGATGGCATCAACGCCCATAGCCTCGATGGTGTAGAGCGTATCGCGGAGGCTTTCGCCCTTGACGATACTGCTCGAACCAGCCGTGATGTTTACCACATCTGCGCCGAGGTATTTGCCCGCCAATTCAAAGGAAGTACGGGTACGGGTGCTGGGTTCATAAAACAGGGTGACAATGGATTTGCCGCGCAGGGTCGGAACCTTTTTGATGTCCCGATGAATGATATTCTTCATTTCCTTGGCAGTATCGAGCACCAAGCGAATTTCCTCCGGGCTGAAATCTTCCAGACCCAGAACATTCTTTCCCCGCAGGGACAATTTGTTTTTCTCCAAGTCATTCACTCCTTAACAGGTTGACATTAATAATTATACATTAAGTTTGCATAAACTTTCAAGGAGAAATCCATTGTCTTTGAAAATATGCCTGCATAGAGCACAAAAAAGGGAGCTTCTTATGCGTATGCATAAGAAAGCTCCCGCTTTACTTCAGATTATAGTTATACTTATAGCTATATGACAGGCTCCCCTTATGCGCATCGCAGTACGCATCTTAAAAAGGCAATGTATTCGTTTGTCCTTGAGCAGCTCTCGTCTGCTTTGTTTGTAATTATAGCGCATACATTTTGAAATTGCAAGGGCGATTTGTATTAAATTTCTTTTACCTTGCGGCTAATCTTCAATGTTCGCAAATATGATTTCTGCTCCGTTGTTAGCCGTCTGCTCTCAATGGCCTTCTGGATGGCTTTGTTATGCGTCCAGACATCTAAAGCATGTCCTTCGATAAAGGTCAGCGCCGCTTCATACTGCTTGGCCAGTGCCGTGGCAAAATACCAGGCCGTCATCATATTGACATAGTATTCCTCGGAACGCACCTGCGCTGCCAGCTGCAAATAGGCAAGGTCAAAATCTTCGTCTAAGAAATGCTCCAGCAGCATGCCAATAGCAAAGCGCACTTTATAAGTTTCTTTTGCCGTCAGCCAAGTTTTTATCCGTTCCAGCAGTTCCTGCCGGTGCTTCTTAAAGATTTTCGGTGACATCTGGTCACAGGTAGCCCAGTTATCTACATAGGGCAGGAATTTTTCCAACTGCTCCATGCAAGTTTCATAATCCTTCATCCCCGACAGGATAAAAGCATGGAGCTGGTTTTCTTCAAAATAGGAATGGGGAAGCGTTGCTAAAAAGCGTTCCGCTTCCTCCCCCTTACTGATTTCCTTTGCCATCTTCCGCAAGGCCGGTGTCCGCACCCCGATAATCTGTTCCGGTGCCACCGTGGGCATCAGCTTGCTTTGGAACGCCTGATACTTTTTATCCTGCAAAGCAAATAATTCTGCCTGTATATCCATACATGCCTTCCTCCCTCACAATTCCTGCAAAAATGACCGGACTTCACTTAAGGGAATCTTCTCCTGCTCCAGACGATTCCTCTGCGGAGGCTGACATGTCAAAAATTTCCAGCACGCCTGCTCCTGACATGTCAAATTCGCAGGCATCTCCATGCTGCTACCCGTGTCAGCCGTCATAAAGTGCTGATACTTCTCTGCCAGTTCCGGATTCATCAAAAAGGAACGCACCTGCGGATATTTCTCCCGCACCCGGGACAAAATGCACAAGCCGTCCCTATCCATATCGCCCCAGTACCAAATCTGCCGCTGCTTTTTTAGCCAGGGAATCTCGACCTCCTGCGCAATCACACCATTGCCTGCGCCGAAGATAATCAGGCCGTCCTCCACCTCCGGAAAGACATAGCCATTGATTTTATTCTCCGTGAAGAACACCCGGCCAAAATTCACCTGCAGGCGGGCCAGCTGTTCTGCCGTTACCATCAGTTCCTGCAGACCGCCAATGGTCTTATTCTTATCCAAGGACCGCAAATAGATGTTCGGTGTCGGCGCCTTCTCCTGCCAATGAAGCTGCCCGCACAAATCCTTAAAGCTGCGCCCCTCCACCTCCGGATGCAGGGCATAAAAGATTGCGGCCACCAGCCTGCTATGCGCTTCCATAAATTTGGTATCCACATAGGGAACATCCAATTCCCGCAAATAACAATCCGTCCGATAGCTCTCAGAAAAATACTTCGCCAGCTGCCAAATACAATCCGGCAGATTCTTTTCCTTTAAGATTACTTCACGATAAGCCGCGCAAAGACTGCGCAGGCCGGGAAAGTCCGTCATGATTTTCCCGCAGCGCTCCTGTAAATTTTGAAAACGCCGCCATTCCCCCAAGTAACGCAGCGCCGCCTCGGCATTACAAAACTC
Organism: Selenomonas ruminantium AC2024; assembly: GCF_000687995.1. Lineage (NCBI taxonomy): Bacteria > Bacillati > Bacillota > Negativicutes > Selenomonadales > Selenomonadaceae > Pseudoselenomonas > Pseudoselenomonas ruminantium. The sequence goes on along the minus strand of NZ_JIAC01000001.1, from coordinate 1,714,401 downwards.
GGCCTTCACAGGGAAATCATGCTGCTTGCCTAACACGCCAGCCTGTTTATTGGCGGTAAGCAAAGTCCAGTAAGCGCCCTCCTGCTTCCAAAAAGCCGCCCACGCAGCCACCTCATGAATCCTTCCGGCACTATCGGCCAGCTTTACCGGCGGTTTCAACACATAGGAAAAAGAATAGGCTTCGCCTAGTACAGCTGCCCGCCAAATTTTTTCCAGTTCACGCTTCGTATTCATTTTTTGCCGCAACTCGCGGTCATAAACCATAGTCCATTGCTCCTCACACAGGAAAAGAGACGGCGCACCTGCCCGTCTCTTCTTCATTTGTTTTTCTGCTGACAGCCATCACCACCAGATGACCTCTGTCACGCTTTCTTTAACTTGCTTTCGGCATTTACCTCTTTGAGGCCGTAAACGGCTCCGGCGAAAGCCGCCCCCATGATGCGGGTTTCATTGTCCGGCTGCTTCATAAGTTCCACCATGCGGGCATGGAAGGAATCCTCCACAATGGCCACATTGAGATAAATCGCCAAACTCAGCTTGTCCTTCAAGTCATTGGAAGTCAGGAAACCTGCCACCAGTTTGCCACGGCTCTTGGGCTTTTCCGCCGCCGTCAGCGCACTGGATATGGATTGAATGATGGGGTCTTTGAACTTATCCGCCACCTTCCAGGCAGACATACAAGCCTTCTTCACCTTAACTCCATCCCGCACGAGAAAGTAAATAATCAACGAAGCCATCGCCAGAACACTCTTGTTGGCCGTTGAACGCTTAATGCAAGTTTCATAAATCGTTTCCGGTTCGTCCGTCGTCCGCAACCCTAATTCAATGGTCTGGGAAATATCTTCTGCTCCCTGCTGAAAAAACATCCCTGCTGCCGTCATACAGCCACGGGCACGTTCCATTGCGTATTTATCCATGGTTATCACCTCATGGAATATTTCGCCATAAACAGGCTGCTTTCCTGCCGACATGTCAAATGCGCCTAGTTGACATGTCAATTCTACTTTGACATGTCAACTTATTTCGCCTAATTGCCAGAACAGAAAAACTGCACACAGCGTTTCTGCCATGTGCAGTAATATTTTATTTCCAATGCAGATACACCAGAGCCGCCACCTGCAGCAGTAAAATCATCGGCACGCCATAACGGAACTTCAGATGCCGGGTCTTATGCCGGAAAATCTGCATGGCCAGCAATGCTCCAATGCTGCCGCCAAGCAAAGCCAATAACAGGAGCACTTTCTCCGGCACCCGCCAGCTGTCCAGTTTGGCAAAGAGCTTATCTCCACCATAAACGACTAAAACCAGTGCATTGATTATTGCTAAATACCAGTAAAAAATCTCGTGCATGCTCATTATCTTATCCTTCTAAACCTTAACCACCAAAATACCCGATTTTTTCCTCGACATCTTCATTCTTTGCCTTGCACTGCAAGATGCGTTTATACAACCTCTTATAGTATTCCTTGTAAAACGGCTTGAGCTGGCTTTCCTGAATCGCCTCCAGGGCTTGCTCCAAATCCAAATCGGAATACTGATACGGATGATGCATTACATCTACGGCTCGATGCAGGTCTTTCATGATGTGCTCTTCCTCCTAGACAGAAATAATCAGCTCTCCAGATAAACGGCCTTATCTACATATTCCAAGCCCAGTGCTTCAGACACGGGCCGATTGGTTATCTTGCCATCCACAGTGTTAAGCCCCTGCGCCAGACCGGCGTCCTGCCTGCAGGCTTCACGCCAGCCTTTTCCTGCCAGCGTCAGGGCATACGGAAGCGTTGCATTGGTAAGTGCCAGCGTAGAGGTTCTAGCTACAGCCCCGGGAATATTGGCCACGGAATAATGCAGCACACCATGCTTCACAAATGTCGGATTCTCATGGGTGGTCACATGGTCGCAGGTAGCAATGCTGCCGCCCTGGTCAATGGCAACATCCACCACGACAGAGCCCTGCTTCATGGTCTTTATCATATCTTCCGTGACCAGCTGCGGCGTTTTGGCACCAGGCACCAGCACGGCGCCAATGAGAAGGTCTGCCTCCCGTACCCACTGGGCAATGTTATAACTGTTGGAACTTACCGTGGCTACACGGCCGCCAAAAACATCATCCAAATAGCGGAGCCGCTCGATTGACAAGTCAATAATCGTGACTCTTGCCCCCAGGCCGACGGCCATCTTAGCCGCATTGGTGCCCACGACACCACCGCCAATGATTACCACCTGCGCCGGAGCTACACCGCTGACACCGCCCAGCAGGACACCTGCGCCGCCATAACGGCTCTCGAGGAACTGCGCGCCAATTTGTACCGACATGCGGCCCGCAATCTCACTCATCGGTGCGAGCAAGGGAAGTGACCTGCCATCCCGGCCCACCACCGTCTCATAAGCAACGGATGTAACCTTATGTTTCAGCAAAGCCTCTGTCAGTTCCGGTTCTGCGGCCAGATGGAGATAGGTAAAGAGCAGCTGCCCCTCATGGAACAGGTCATATTCAGACGGCAGCGGTTCCTTCACCTTGACAATCATCTCTGATTTATCAAACAGCTGCTTCTTGTCCGAAATGAGCTCTGCTCCTACAGCCGTGTAGTCTTCGTCAGCAAAACCACTCCCCAGGCCGCTGCCCGTTTCGACCAGCACTTTGTGCCCTGCCTTTACCAGAGCTTCTGCCCCTGCAGGCGTCAGCCCTACACGATTTTCATTGTTCTTGATTTCCTTAGACACACCGATAATCATGTTAGTCCCTCCTCACCGCCAATCATCATTCAGTTATTCATTCGCCTCTTTGCCCTGAAATTCCTGCCTGATTCTCCAATTCAAACGGTTCTTCGAGATTCAAAAACCTCAGCCTATCCGGATGGTGTAATGGAAGCTCTGCGTTTTGCCTGGTTCAAGTTTCAGGCTGCCTTCACGGTCTGCAAACTCGCCATTATAGCCCTCATAATCTGCATGTCCCTGCCAAGGTTCCAGACAAAGGAAAGGAGCTCCGCCCTGCGCCGGCGTCCAGAAGCCCCAGAACGGGAAATCCTTGGCCTCCATCGAAACCTTCTTGTCACTCTTATGGGAGCAGATGGTTACGACATCCGACTTCAAGCCCTTATAAGCTAAAGCATCCCCGGCAAACATCCCGTAATTTAGCGCTAGCTGCTCACCCTGCAGGCGTGCCTCTCCCTGCTCTTTCAGGAACTGTCCCTTGCTGTTAAGCGGCATATTGACGTTATCTTCCTGCTGATTAAAAGTCAGATAGCAGTCACTGAATTCTTCCCCCTGCACCAACGGGCAGCGGAAAGCCGTATGGGCACCGATGGAATAGACCATTTCCCTGTCATCCAAATTCTGCACCTTCCAGATGACTTCAACGGTATTATCCTTTAAGGCATACGCCACATTCAGCTGGAACTTCCACGGATAGTTGGCCAGTGTTTCTTCTGACCATTTCAAAGCAAATTCTATATAATCCTGACGGCGCTCCACCAGCTGATACTCAGAGATACGCCCGAATCCATGTCCCGGCAGTTCATATTCTGTGCCATTCACACGATACTTTCCATCCTGCAATTTGCCGACAATGGGGAACAGCACCGGAGAACTATACTTCCACCACTGCGGATTGCCATCCCAAAGATACTCCGTTTCATCTGAGCGTTCCTTAATAGAACGCAGCTCCGCACCATAACTGCGCACCTGCACACACAATTTGTCATTTTCTAAACTATACAGCATACTTTGTTCACCTCGATACTATAGTATCATATATGCTGGTTATATGTAAAAATGTTTCGGGCCCCATCTTCTGAACAGGCTGTGATTTTTCACAGTCACCTAGTAAAAACTATGTAAAAGATTACAATATCGTGAGCAGAATTCTATCGTATAATAACTCACATAGCACTTATCGGCACTACCATTTCCTAATCCCCATTCGGTAGTACCGTGAGCGAGCTTCCCCAGTTCGCATAAACCAAAAGCCCTGACTGGACTTTCCCCAAGTACCAGTCAGGGCTTTTTTATTTCAAGGCATGCGCAATGGATGTCCCTTATGCACCTGCACTATTTTTTGAATGGGGGAATCGGCTCCAGACATGGGAAGCTGGGCTGTGGCATAATCAGCACAGGGAATACCGGGCATTTATCAGCAGCCTTTTTAAGCAGTTTTTTGACAAATTTAATTTTCTTTGCTTCCTTCATGACAATCGCTCCTTCCAAATATCGTATATCCTTCATCCTTTGCTATTACATACGATTCTTGAGCACTTTCATTACAAGCTGCAAAAAAATTTTTCACCAAAGCTGCTCTAAAAAGTTCAGCCATTCAATCGTTCCATGATAGAATCCTTGGTAAACTCCTTGCCCAGTCTTTCGTCCGTTATCCCTCTGCCATAGAAATCCACATACGCCCAGCCGCTTTTCCTTTTCTGCAGCAATATGCCGCCCAGCGCAAGCAGATTCTTGAAGTCCTTGAAATTATTGGCAGAAACCGCACAGTCCATGATGTTTTTCCGCATGCGATTCAACATCGTACCCCGCTCGGTCTCCCACATCCTAAGTTCCGTTTTTTTGTGGTGCTTATGAGCAGTTTTAGACTCCCAGGCTCTTTCCTGCGCGCTATCCTTCTGCAGCTTGCGCCTGTCCTTAGCCTTCCGGACTGCTGCCTCACATTCATCCAGATGATTGAGGATTGCCTCCCGGCTTTGATAGGCAGCATTATCGGTCATATCCACCAGTTTGATTTGTGCTCTGGTAACCGCGACATAATAAAGATTGAGTTCCTGAATGAAATCCTTGAACCGTTCATCCTGCTGCTCTAAATGACTCATTCCCGACCGGATTTTTACCGAATTGAAACGGCAGCGCATATAGAGGAAACCCAAATCCGGGAAATCATCCATCAGCCTTACGGTATGCCATTCCAAACCTTTACTGGTATGCGCATTGGTCAATACGATTGGAGCTTCCGGATTATTCATACGCCGAGCTATGTCCAAGAGTTCGTACAAATCATCCTCATAATTCTCAGCAATCTTCATCGCGGACAGTATTTCCACATCCGCAGTGCTGTCTGCATAATCCTTCAGTTTCTCCTTGCCGTGCAGGCGATTCAAGAACTTGAACTCACCCACAAAGTCATGACGCTGGTCGAAGAGAAATTCCTTGACGGCAATGGCCATCCTGAATATATCCTCGGGCTTCTTGACCAGATAAACTCGCGCTGGCGTATCCCGATATTCATCAATCAAATCCACCAGTGACGAATTTGTCCGGGTAATGCAGGCTGTCTGCTTATTCTTCAGCTTCTCTTCATTAATCATGGAATTCATCGGATAATACGGCACTTGTCCATCGTACAGAATGTCCATGAAAACCTTCATGTAGAGATTCGCCTTATCCAAAATCGGCTGCCGGGCACGGAACGAATTCGTCAGCTGAAGCGTCACATCGGCTTTCTGCCGTGCCAAAGCATTGATCGCTCCGCGAAAACCATAGATGGACTGATGCGAATCCCCCACAAAAATCCGGCAGCAGGAAGCCCGATTGATAATGCTGAGCGTCACAGGATTGCAGTCCTGACTCTCATCCACCAGAATGCAGTCATACAATCTTCCCAAGCCCTGCTCCTCCGGCGAAAGCAGCTGGAAAAGTTTCAGATAATGGTCATGCGGCATGGGCAAAGTCCCTTCTGCCACCAGCTCAAAAATCTTTTTTACGTCCCGGCCCGGAAAATCATGCTCCGCGGATATGAGGAATTCCTTATACCGGTTAAGCAGCAAATAAAGTTCGTAATTCTCCTTGTTCGGAAAACATTCATGGAGCATGTCTGCCTTAATAGCTGCTAACGTCGGACGTGCCCCACCATGGAAGAAATGCCTGTACGCCATACTATGCATAGTCATAGCCCTGGTATTGGCTGGGAATACCTGATTGGCCTTATCGGCGATACTGCGGTTGAAGGCCAGATACAAAAATCGCTTCTGCGGATTTGCATTGGTCACAGCCACCAAAGTGGTAGTCTTACCCGAACCGGCACAGGCGTCAATTTTCATAACCTGCCCATGCTGCAGTCCCTGTGATGCTTTTATTATCTCTATCTGTTCAGACGATGCTCGCATTATTCTCTCTCGTTTCCTTATTCATTCTCATATCCGATAATTATACTCCTGTTTGCAATTCTGTGTCTACGGCCCAATGCCCGCATTTGACATGTCAAATTTACCACAAAGGCGGCCTGCCGGCTCTTTCGAGTCAGCAGGCCGCCTTTTTCAAACCATGAAACGCTTATTTTCCGCCCTTTTTCCACGGGCATACGCCATCCTTGCAGCCATCATCGCTTTGCTGATAATTGCTGTTATCAGGCTTATCACTCTCTGCCGCCATAGCGGGAACAGCAGCAGCCATAACCAGCAACGCCAGCAGCAGGGCACAGATTTTCTGCTTCATATATATACCTCCCCATCTTTCATCTTAATGCGTATCTGCAGCAGTCTTAGCGGCCGGCGCCTTAATCCCCAGATGCAGGGCTTTTTGCGGGCAGGCCTCAACACATTGGCCGCACAAAATACACTCAGGAGAATGAAGCTGCACCACCGGGTCAATATCCATGGGACAGACCTTGCGGCAAGCGCCGCAGGATACACAGCTTTTTTCATCCAGATGCAGCCTGCAGATACTGACACGATTCAGCAGACCATAAATCGCTCCCAGCGGACAAAGCATTTTACAAAAGAACCGGCTGATAAACAGGCAGCCGACGAGCACCGCGACCAATATCACAGACTTTAAGACAAACAAACCGCCAATCGCCTGCCGATACTCCGCATGCGTCAACAGCAATGGCACAGCAGCTTCCAGTGTACCTGCCGGGCAAATATACTCACAAAAGGCTGGTGCACCCACACCGTTAACCATGAGAAGCAGCACCGGCAATAGCAGGACAAAGACCACGAGCAGCAGGTATTTTACATAGCGCAGCGGCGGGAATAGCTTTCTCTTCTGCACCGGCAGCTTGCTCAGCAAATCCTGCAGCAGACCAAAGGGACAGAGAAAGCCACAGGCCAGCCGCCCCCAAAGCACACCGAGCAGCAGCAAAAAACCGCCGACATAAAAGCTGAAACCATAACCGGCTGTCCCGCCGGCTGCCTGCAGCGCCCCCAAAGGACAGGACAAAGTAGCTGCGGGGCAGGAATAACAATTGAGCCCCGGCGCGCACAAGTTCTTGGCACTGCCCTTGTAGAGCCTGCCGGAAGTTAAGTTCATCAATTCCTGATTGGTGAGCACGGCCGCCAATAGCTGCACAAAACGGCGATTGCATGAACGGGTGATATTCATCAGCTCACCCCAATCCTATACATTCCATACACACGCGCACAGCCTTATGCAAAATTATCCGGGCCTCACCGCGCCATAGCCCCCACAGTATGCAGCAGACTGCCAGAGCCAGCAGCAGACTGCGGATTTTGCCCAATCTGGTCACTTGAGATACCTCTTAACCTGTTCTTTGTACTTCGCTACATCAGCACCAATGACCTTTTCTCCGATGATATTGCCATTCGAATCCACAAAAATGGTCGTAGGTACGGCTTCGATATTTGACAGGAACTCTAACACTTTGTCATCAGGCAGAATATTTACAAAACCGACATTGGCATCTTTTAAGATTCTGACAGCAGCTGCCGCGGTTTCTTTGTCACTGGGGCCGCTGGCATCACATACAATGCCGATAATCTGCGCATCCTGCGGCATTTCCCCAGCCCAGCGTCCCAGCTCCGGCATTTCTTCAATGCAGGGCGGGCAGAAGGTTCCCCAGATATTTACGACCGTTATTTTCTTACCCTTGAAAATATCCTGCGTAACGGTATTGCCAGCAACATCTACCGTCTGGAACGCCGGGAACTTGTTGCTGTTTGCCGTTTCCTGGGCAGCTTTGCCATTTTCAGCCGAACAGCCCGTGGCTAGAAAAATGCTTGAAAATGCTACCATCGACATCAATAGGATTCTAAACAGTTTGTGCATAGTAATTCCTCCTCTAACTCACCATCCTGAATATTACATCTTCTGTTATATAATTCAATTTCAAGCGTCAAAATACCTGCATCCAAAAGAAAAGGCTATGCACTTATTTGCCAAAATGCAAAAAAGGACTTTTCTCCTATAATCTTTTGTGGTAGACTAGGAACATCTTTATTGTAGGTCTTTTAATAAAGGAGCATGTGTAATTGAAAGTACCAAGCTATATGATCTCTTCCTATGTAGGAAGACGGGTAATCACGCCGTCCCAGCGCGATGTTTTATTCCATGCGTTCTCGCAGAGGATGAACATAATTGTCTGTGGAAACCTTGGGGTAGGCAAGACGACCTTCCTCAACGCTATCGCCAACGAACTGCATCACATGGGGGGACATGTTGCACTGGTGCAAAACTTTAATGAGTTCTCCTTCCGCGAGTCAGCGAAAATCCATCCGATTTTCACCTTCAATTCTCCCATATCCGACTTCAACCAGGCCCTTGCCTCTGCCAAAACCGGAATCGTCATCAACGAATTGGAAGCAGGAACCTCAAAGTCCTTGCTTCTTGCTCTGCGCCGAGGCCGCAAGAACGTGCACTTCGGACTTTCCTCCTGCTCGGATGCAGACCATGCCCTGATGCGCTTTGCCCTTCTTTCCAAAACATCCTTCAACGAGGTTCCCCACCTCATTGACTTAGTGATTCACATAGAACTTGATTCGCATAACAATCGCAAAATCCATATCAAAGCTGTCGATGGCTTCGATGAAAAGACTTCCGCGTTCATTCTGCGTGATTTCGATTCTCTGACCGATTCGATTAAAGTTGCTTCGTAAATTTTACCTTCTACGTCAAAAACGCAGGCCGCCGGCCTGCGTTTTCTTATGCGTATTTTTGCCTCTTTGTCACTTATTTATGGTACAGCCATACCATCATTTCATTTTCGCCCCTATTGCCCCAGCAATAATAGGGAATCAGTTTGAGTTCCTGTCTATGAAGGGAACGCGGTTTACCATAAGGGCTATACAATCTGTTGCCCTTGGCCTCTCTTACCGCATCCGTATGCAGTATGCCGGCCCCACTAAAGAGCTTATCGGTGTATTCATAGGTAAATTCCATGCCATCTACCAGACGAATGCGTTCCAAGCCATCTCCATTATCAATGGATTCGGCACAGTATACCAGCGGTCCTCTCTGAACGGCCAGCCTGCCAATATCTTCCCGTACCTCCGGTGCAGCCTGATAAAGTGTTGCCTCCATGGGAATTTCCAGCGTAATCCTGTCATCCTTATGCCAGTTTCTCCGCAGCGTTACATAGCCATCCTGCTTTTCTTCATGGACCACACTGCCATTTATGGCAATCTTATAATTCTTAGCCCAAGATGGAATTCGCAGAGCTATACCATATCGTCCATCCGTTTTTGTTGTCAGCTCGACATTTCCTTCCCAGGGGAACTGGCTTGTCATGGATAGTGCAACCTTTTTGTCTGCCAGAGACAGCTCCGCTTCTGAACCCACATACAAATCCACATAGATGGTATCATCTGCTGTCGAATAGATATATTCATCCAGGGAACTGATTAATCTTGCCAGATTCGGAGGGCAGCAGGCACAACCGAACCAGGCCTGCCGCGTAGTCTTGATATGACTCTTGCCGGGGTCTTTGCGGCTTAATTCCGGAACAACCTCCAAAGGATTTACATAGAAGAAGTGCCTGCCATCCAACGCCATACCGGAAAGGACGGTATTATACAAGGCTCTTTCCATAACATCCGCATAAGCACCATGACCAGCTTCATCCTTTAGCATATTATGGGCAAAGAACATCAGGCCCACAGATGCACAGGTTTCCCCATACATGGAATCATTGGGTAAATCATAGTCTGCCGTAAAGGCTTCCCCAATTACCGTTGAACCCACAGCCCCAGTAATATACATCCGCTTTTCGGTAATATTCTTCCAAAGCCGCTGGGCCGCCTGACGCATTTTTCCATCATTCTTCAGTCGTGCCAGCATGGCCATCCCCGTGCACATATACATAACCCTTACGGCATGACCTTCTGCTGTTTCCTGTTCTAGAATGGGCTTATGGTTCTGGTAGTAACTGTCCTTGAAGCCTTCCATCCCCTCAATAAGCACGGAAGTATCCTCATCTGCCCGGCACTGCTTCCGGAAGAAATCCGGGTCTTTGCCCCGCTGATAGAGGAAATACCTGCCCAGCTCCAGATAGCGTTTATTGCCGACAGTTTCATACAGACGGAACAGCGCCAGCTCGATTTCTTCATGGCCGTCATAGCCGTGAATCTTATGCTCCTCTGGACCAAAATGCCGATCCAGACAATCTGCCAGACGGCAGGCCGTATCCAATACCAGCTGATTGCCTGTTGCCTTGTGATAAGCCACGGCGGCCTCGATAAAGTGTCCGGCACAATAAAGTTCATGGCTCTGATAAAGCCGCTTGAATTTACGCTCCGGTGCCTCCACGGTAAAGTACGTGCCTAAATAGCCATCATCTTCCTGTGCTGCAGCAATGAGTTCCACCACACTATCTGCTGCTTCCCGAAGATTTTTGTCCTCCGGCACTCTGGCAAGTGTATAGGCAGCGGCTTCGAGCCATTTGTACACATCACTATCCTGAAAGACCATGCCATAATGATGTCCCTGACTGCGGCCTGCGGCAATCTTAAAGTTTTCGATTGCATGACTCTTTTCCGAAGGAATATAATCTGCATCCCTCTCCTTGGCAATCTCAATGTCTTCCAAGTCATTGAGCACCCGCCACTGATAAGGGAGCATTTCCGTGCGGATAAGTTCCATATAGTTCAGCCAAAACTTATCCGTAACTTTTACCTGCGCATTATCTTCTAATACGGTATGATTTACTGCTGCTGAAGTTTTCATCATTGCTGTGCGAGGGCTTCCAAGACCTCTTCCTCCTTCGCTTCATAGTGACTGTAGAAAAGCATCGGAACAATACCTACGGCAAAAATTGCCGCCGGCAGCCAGATAAATACCACCTGAATGCCCATCAAAGCCGTGGCCGACTGAACTGCATTCGGCACATAACCAAAGGCATCCATAACCATCGCGGGGATAAAACCGCCGATACCGGAACCAGCCTTAATACAAAAAGCACTACCGATTGCCGTCAGGAAGCCGCTGGCCCGAATACCTGTCTTCCACTCACCATAATCCACAGTATCTGAAAGCATGGCAAAAGGCATGGAGCAGGCAATCCCCTGACCAATGCAGCTTATGCACCAGAAGGGAATCAGCACGGATAAGTCCGCACCCGCAAAATACATACCGATATGACCTAAAATGGCCAGTACAAAGCCAATAATCATCGTGGTATGCTTACTGGTATGACGAACCAGGAAGGGAATGGAAAGCATCCCCAGTACCTGAATGACCATGAAACCATTAATCATTGCGGCAATGCCCTTGTCCCCCAGCACATACTGGCAGTAGTAAACCACCGTGGACTGGCGGATTGTAAGAGCAATCCAGAAGATAAGATTCGCCAACACCAGAATCATCCACGGCCAGTTTCCTTTGATGGCCCTGATGCTGTCCTTAATGGGAATGCGTTTAATCTTTTCTACGTTTACTTCCCGCAAATTACGGAAGGCTACAAAAAGAAGCACCGCTGCAATGACACCGAAGAATGCCAGCGTCATCGAAAAGCCCAGCTGGTCATTGCCACCGCCAAAGTAAGCAACCAAAGGCAGGGTAAAGGTCATGCAGATAAAAGCACCTACATTTCCGCCAACCATGCGGAAGGTGTTAAGAACCACCCGTTCCTCCGAGTTATGGGACAAATTCGGCAGAATCGAAGTAATGGCCGTTTGAATTCCCGTATAGATAACACCAGCCGCAATATAGGTAACCGCCGCATACGCTATCTTAGCCGTACCGCTTAAATCCGGCGTCGTAAAAGTCAGCCACATACATACTGCAAAGGGCACGCATAACCAAAGGAAGTACGGTCTGCTCTGTCCGTATTTCGTCTTTGTATGGTCTACGATAAATCCCCACAAGGGAGCATCTATAGCGTCCAGTAATCTGGTAGCCAGCAGCAGTGTACCGGTTACCGCTACGGACAAACCAAACACATCCGTGTAAAAATAAAGCAGGAAGGAACCAATGATACAATACAGCAGATTCCCGCATCCATCAGTAAGGGCATAGCTTAACCGGCTGCGCAGTTCTGTTTTCTCCGCGACCTTATCTCCAGACATTAAAACTCCTCCTTCTGATTCTCACAGATTGATTTTGACGCGTCCATTTAACCTACGCTCTTATTATAAGCGCATCTGCCTTTCGAGGATAGACAGACACTTTACCTATCATAGGACAATATTATCCTATAAAATACTACAAAATTGGACTAAATCGCAGAAAATATGTTATAATTATCCTAACAAAACCATAAGAAGCTTAATAAATCAACTTCTTATATAGGATAAAATTAACCACTGGAGGCAATTCTAAATGTACCTGATATTCCCATGCCCACCTCTTCCTTATCTGATTGTCGGCGGTATGTCCACATTCCGCATCGGTGACCGTCACCTACGGCGCACCCTCCCCCATACCTTTGACCTGATTTATGTCCATCAGGGAGAATTATTTATGGAAGAGAACGGCCAAAACTTTACGGTTACTGCAGGACAGTTCCTGATTCTGCCTCCCAATCGGCTCCATCGCGGTACCAAAGCCTGCCGCACAGAAACAGTCTTTCATTGGCTGCATTTTTATACTACCGGAACCTTTTCCTGCACAGAATCGCCGGTGCGCGATTCCAACGTCATCCAAAAAAGCTCCCAGCAATTTGAAAAAAAGCCCTTCCATATATCATTGCCACAATATAGCACGATACTGGAAGAGCTTCAGCCGAATATGCTGGATATTATGGAGCAAATCACACAGGTTCGCATTGACCGCAAGGAAAACAGCAAGCGCTTCTCAGATAACACCATCCCACAACTGAAACTCCAGCAGCTTTTCTTCACCCTGCTGACCTATATTGGAGAATCCAGCCTCGATAAACAACCTCATGATCCAGCTGCTGAAATCTTTGCCTTTTTGAACGACCACTACCGGGAAGATTTGCGTCTGGATGAGATTGCTGAACACTTTTCTTTTCATCCAGCCTATATTATCCGCTTGCTCAAGAAACGCTACCAGAAAACACCCGGACAGATTATCCAACAGCTGCGTCTGGAAAAGGCATCGCAAATGCTCACAGCCAGCAACGCCTCCATCCAGACAATCGCCTATGAGAACGGCTTTAACGACAGCGGATACTTTGCCAGGCTCTTCAAACGCCATTACGGCGTAACACCTCACCAATGGCGGAATAAATAGTCGTATGATTGGGACGGGACGAAGATTGATACATATACGCGAAAAACGCAGGCCTCTGACCTGCGTTTTTCGTATGCATAATTAACCTGCAAAGCTTCCCCACACTTGTATCAAAAGACATATGTGTCATCACTTCCCCAAGTGACAAAGAATATTATACATCATATGAATATAAAATCAATACTACTTAAGTATAATTTATTAGTTATTTTACCATTAAAGATATTACAGACCTATCTCATCGCTATGTTCAGTCATGCCCTTAATGCAGTAGTTCATAACCTCACTGAGCTCCATTCCCAGTTTTTCGACACCCTTATCAATGATTTCCCGGTTACACTTGGCAGCGAATCTCTTGTCCTTATATTTCTTCTTCAGAGATTTAACAGCCATCCCCTCCATTTTTTCCGGACGCATGAGTGCATATGCCTGTATAATCCCCGTAAGTTCATCCACGGCGAAGAGGCTTTTTTCCAGATTGCTTGTCGGTTCTGCCTCATCTGTCGTAATTTCATATCCATGGGTGATAATAGCTTTGATGTCTTCCTCATCCACACCTTCCGGTGATAACAATTCCCTTACATGATGGCAATGCTCATCCGGGAATTTTTCATAATCCACATCATGAAGCCAGCCAATAGCAGCCCAATAATCCTTATCTTCGCCAAAGGCTTCTGCCATGGCTCCCATAGCCGCACTGACTGCAGCAGCATGATGGAACAGATGCTCCTCGGTAGTATGCTTTGCCAGGATTTCCTTGGCTCTGTCCAAAGTAAGTTTACTCATCTAAAATCCCCCTTTTCTTCAGTATAGTTAAACGGACAACAGATGTCAAAAATGATACTGTGTTAATGCATCGATGTCGTAACAAGCCTGATATACCAAAGCAGGATTTCTTCCCTATTGCGCATGCACAGAAACGGATTCTGACGTCATCTTTTTCCAACTCATTCCCATAATCACTACAATAAAGCTTACTCCTAAGCCCACAAAGATAGGTGACGCAGCCGTATGAACCCATCCTGCAAATATCGACGCCCCAAGCGATAACACCATGGAGGCAAGCGCCCAACGTGGCGAAATTGCCCTTGGTCTGAAGATAGCCAGTGTTAGCGGTATAAATATGCCGCAGCCTCTAAGTGCCATAGAAAGGTAATTCCAAAACAGGATTTGGGAATCCTTATGGGTTATGGCAATCAGCATTGCGATTATTATCGCAGCTACAACGGACACACGCATCAAGGTCAATTTTCCCTGTTCGGATTGTATTTTCAAAAGTGGCTCCAGCATATCTCTTGCCACCATCGTTCCTACGCCCAAGGATAAGCCAGCAACAGAACCGATTATCCCCAGCACAATCCCGCCCAGTGCTGCACCGCCCATAAGTGGAGACGCATATTGCAGCAGATAAGCAGGTAAGGCAAGCATAGCCGGAATTTCCGGATGTAACGTTTGCATATAAATTCCCATAACTGCACACGGCAAGCCAACAGGAATCGCCACCATCGCCGCCAATATAAGGCCAACAGCTGCAGTTCGCGGTGTTGCCGCTGAAAATATCGCCTGTATATAGGTCTGCGTACAAATCATACCTACAATTATAGAGGCAAGATTATTCAGGATAGAACCATTACTGATGCCCCAAATACTCAGGAATCCCTCTGGTTTATTGGCAAGCATTTCAGTCGCACTCATAAGGCCCTGCCATGCTACGACACCCAATGCAAACAAAGTCACGAACAGGATGAGCATCTTCAATATGCCACCAACAGAGGCTGTTTTCATCCCGCCGAAAAAAGCATACAAAATTACTAACAACAGCAATATGCCTGCCGATACTGCATACGAAAATCCCGTTAATGCTGCCAACAAGCCAATTCCCGGCAATGTACTGGCAACAGCGCTGAACAAAATACCCAAAGATGTAGCAAAACTGGTAAAGCGTCCAGCTCCTTTGCCATAGTTTTCAACCAGATACTGCGATATTGTTTCAAGTCCCGTGTATCTTAGCGGACGCGCGTAAATAAGCCCCATAATCAACAGCGACAGACCGACGCCAATCGTAAACCATACTGCTGACAAACCTATTGAACCAGCCAGCTGGGCTGTTCCTACCGTTGCCCCACCTCCAACACATGTTCCGGCAATACTGCCAGCAATCATTGGTATACCTGCCGAGCGGCCGCCCAGACTAAACCCTTCGGCTGATTTTACTGACCTTGCAGCATAAAGCCCACCTGCTAAAACCACACCAATCGTCATGGCCATTATTACCAAATGAGCCAATGAATAATTCACACCAATACGCTTCCTTCCCCGGCAAAGGTCTAAATATGTGTCCCCTTTACCATTTGCTTATCGTCCAGCCTATTTTATCACCTGTCCTTTTTCCAAGCAACGATTATTCCTGATTACCGTCTTTTCTTTGCCCGTTCCGTCAGATTCTGCGCAGCCTTGTAATCGTAAATCTCCCCATACTGTAGCCAACTGTCTATGGAGTCAATAATGATATCCAGAATCACATGCGCACTTAATTCAAAATTGCTTATGGAACAAATCAGTAACTGCTCCCCTGTTTTTACATGCTGGAAATGAATTGTGATTTCGTATTTGCGAATAGCCAGAACATATTTATTCTGAGTTGACTGTTCCTGCAGCTGCATAATCCCCGTAACATCTTCGCTAATACTCGCAAAACCAAAGGCTTTGAGCCGTTCAACCAGCTGCGGCCTAATGTTACGATGGAAATTTTCATTGGCCTCATCACGGTGTTTTTCTAATTCAGTAAACAACGGAAATGTAATCATTTTTTCTTCCCCCTCGTAAAAATGCAAGAAAAGGTGTCCTAAATCACAAATCAATGATTTAGGACACCTTTGTCCTGCAATACCAATATGTTACCAACAGCAGCTATCCAAGGGTATAAAAAAGCCCAGACGAACCTATATTTCGCCTGGGCTCCTTTGCCACTATTGATGGATTTACAATAGCATATTGCCAATCCAGTGTCAAGTAATAAAAATTGCTCCTCATTTGGTATCGCGTTATAATAAATCTAAAAATGCAGGAGGCACACACTATGACTGAAAAAGAAAAAATGCTCAACCAAATGATTTATGATGCCAATTACGACAAGGAACTAATAGCAGAGCGTCAGAAAGCAAAATCCCTATGTTATGAGTTCAATCATCTGCATCCAGCAAAAGAAGACGAGCAACGTGACATTATGAAACGCCTTCTTGGCCATACCAAAGGTTCTTTTAACATCATGGCTCCCTTCTTATGTGACTGCGGATATAACATCGAAATCGGCGAAAATTTCTTTGCCAATCACAATACGGTAATATTAGACTGTGCGAAGGTCACCTTTGGCGACAACGTATTTATCGCCCCTAACTGTGGATTTTATACCGCAGGACACCCGCTGGATATAAAACGCCGTAATCAGGGGCTTGAATATGCCTATCCCATCACCATTGGCAATAACGTATGGATTGGAGCAGGCGTACATGTTATGCCCGGTGTGACCATTGGTGATGGTGCTGTTATTGGCGGTGGCAGCATAGTTGTAAAGGATATTCCGGCCAATTGTGTTGCTGTCGGCAACCCCTGCAAAGTTATCCGCAAAATTAATCAGGAAGAAATCTCATTATCCAGTAAGGAAAAATCTTTTTAACGCCGTAGGTCCGGTCAACGAGACTGTTCCGCATGGAATTGGCCCAAACGACTATCCCTACAAACAGAATACCGGCCCACGGGGAACTGGCCCAATAGACTATCCATACAAACAAAATACGCTTCCCCCATACGACCCAAAGATTGGCCCATTACCGCCTAACACCTGTGATCCTCCTATCAAGAGAGCTTAACCATATAAACCGAGAGGCTGTTGTATACGTGAGAAGTCACTTATACAACAGCCTCGAAGCGACCAAAGACATCATAATCCAGCAGATTGATAACGGCTGGCCCATCCCCTGCCTTACACTTCTTCACCAGCATCCATGGAAGATTACGTCTGGCACTGGTACATCATCAATGGTTATGAGCAGTTCGATACTACCCTGATGGTAAAAACCGTAACTTACGGGACATGGCGCTGGTTCGACCTTGCTACCTTGTGGGATACAGGTAAATAGCTCCCGGCGTTTTTTTATGACATCTTCTTATCCTGTTTCCGCGCATAGATATCTGTCGCGAAATCAATCATTTCTCCCCATCTGCTAAACCGTGTAGTCTTAACAACGTGCTTATCCATCTGTTCTTCGGGAAGATCCTCGAAATCCTGCTGAGATGTAATATGGAATCTTCCCCCTTGCAGGAATTTCTCGAAGCTACGATAGTTCGTATACTTACGCATAAATGATTTATCGAATAAGTCCTCAAAATCCACCGACTGCGGAATTGAGCCTGGCAGCTGGTAGTAGCCTGTCAGTTTTACCAATGCTATCACCTCAGATTTTTTCTTTAACACACTGCCTGATCACAGGCATTATTTGATATCTGCTTTTATAGACAACCATATTTTCTCCGGCACCTCGTTCACCGTCATTATTCCATGAACCAAGGTGAAGTAGTCCGGCAGTCTGTCCCTGCACCACTGGATTTCGATTCCCAACATATCCTGGGTTATGGCACTCAGGTCGAAGCCAAAGGCATCCAGCGAATATCTCATCTTATCCGGCAACCTGCATGGCTGACCTGCTTTCCGGCTGCACTCTCTGCACAAATTGCATCCACCAGACGAAAGGGATATGCTTCCAGGAAGTTCCCTCTCAAGCTTGCGTAGTTTTTCTTCCATGCGCAGCTTCACTTCAGACACAATCTTCCAGCCCAAATCTTTTATTTTGTCTGCGGTATCAGCCTCTTCTATCACATGGCGTTCCAGATTGATCTTAGCCCCCACCACATTTATCCATGCAAATCGGGATAAATAGACTTCCGAATCTATATCTAACGGCGGACAGCTCCAGACGGTATCGTACCTTGGGCACTCACGACAATATGCCATGAATTTTTCCTTATCCTGATATCTCTGCCGAAAGAGCCCCATTGGCATCTTATTTTTCCGGTATTCCACAGAATAGTCCATGTCATCACCCCCAGCAGGTTTTATGCCTGTTTGTCCGTCATGGCATCTACCACAATCTTCCGCGCCTCAGGCGAAAGCCTTTCGGCATCTTCTATAAACTTCTGTTTAATCGCTTCACTTTCTTCTTCCGTAAGCCCCAAAAATTCATCCACGCTCATTTTGTAGAAGCTGGCGATCCGGGCAATATCCTCTGACTTCGGCAGAACCTTTCCGGCTTCCCATTTGTCATACTTGCCTAAGGTAATACCAACTCCCTTGGCAATTTCTTTTCTTGTGATGCCCTTGCTTCTTCTGATTTCCGGAAGCCTGCGCACAAAAAAGCTGGTTAATATTTTATTGACCATAAATGCTCCTCTTATTTTAATTCAAAGGGTGTACCTTCATAATTCATAATGCTCACGCTCTCTTCAACCACAGCAGCGCATAGCTCTCTTAGACGATTCTGTGCATTGAAGCTTATTCCAATCATTTAACGCCCTGACCACACGCTTCGTCTGTTTTTTACTCCAGCCAAGTCCATCCCTCCATTTATCTATTTGCTACAGTTCCGCTGCTTCGCTTACGCCTCGTTGCCTGTTCTCCTGATTAGCTCTGTCACTTTGATTTTCTTATGCCGGTACCTTTTCCTGCCCTTTGTTATTTCGCCATATTCTATGGCCTTAACAGGACAGATATGCAGGCATCCCAGGCACTCTACGCAGTTATGCTGCCAAACAGGCTGTCCCTGAGGGCGCAGGATATTCCCCCTGGGGCATATCCTTTCACACAGACCACAGGATGTACACTTTTCCCTATCACATTGGAAATTTTCATCTATTTTCCGTTGTTCTGCTTTCCATTTTTCATGATAGCCTGCACAGAACTTTCTGAGTAGCTGCCATGTCGCGTGATGTTCCCGCTTCTCGATGGTACCGGCTATTTTCTTCAGCTTCCGCTCTGCCAGCCATGCCCGGATATTTATCCGCCAATCTGCAGCTATATCCCGCAAGGGAATGTAGTTAGACACCAGCCGTACATACCATGCAGCATGTATCTGTCGATTCTTTTCCTTCAATATCTTTTCCGCATCCACAAACGGCCTGCCCCAATAAGGAACGCCACAGGTAGCTATGGCAAAGATATACGGAGATTCCAGTATCGTGAGCTTTTGTAAAAATTCCTCAACCTGCAACGGCAGGCCAAAGTAATGCATAGGAAATACAAATCCCACGCACTCTGCATTGACCTGCGGCTTATCTTCCTGCATAGCTTCTACAATCGACCTTATCTCTACATCATTGACCGCTTTCTGCAATTCCCGCGCCACATACAACGAGTTACCCGTTGCGGAGTAATAGTAAATTACCGTGCTGATTTTCCTCACCCCATTTTGTTATTTGATTTTACATCCATTTTCCAGGCTTATCATTTGCTCCGGACAATCCTGAGCACCCTTATTTTTCTCCCGAAAATGCGGATAGAATACTAAATTACCATTCTCATCCACCTTGCTCAGCTGTTTAAGGAAATGTCTCGCTATAGTTCCCGTGATCAGGGCAGATATCAGGGTGCCTTCCCGTATGCCTTCAATTCCACCAAGATATACCAGCGAAATCATAGCGGCCAGTGATACCAGACTGACATCGTTGGCTGTTTTTACCTTGCCGAATTCAATATGGAAATGACGGGATACCGCGTATACGATTCCTTCTCCGGGAAGCATCAGCACATTGGCGATTCCCTGAACAGCTACGCCAAAGGCAATCAATGTGGTGCCGATAAGCAAAGGCAGCAGCTGCAAAATGTAATTTGTAGGAATGACCCAAGACCACGCCTCCATGAAGAAATCGATAAACCAAGAGAATATCAAGGTTACCGGTATCTGCAGGAACTGAATATGGTCAAAAGCTCTGCGCAGCAATAGGTACTGGCCGAGTACCAGCAGCATGTTTATCGAAAATGTCATCTGCCCCAGCGTAAATGGTGAGGCCAGACTTATGACATAGGGAAGGCTGGAAATAGGTGAAGTTCCCAGCATACTCTTAACCACCAGTGCTATCCCGGAAGCCTGTACGATAACAGCAACAACAAACAAAAAATAACGTAACATCACAGACATTTACTCCATCTCTCCCTTACGGTTAGATAGTATAGAACTGACATGTATAAAAGTCAAACTCTCGCCATTACACGATGTTCATTATTAACATCATAAGCCAGCTGCTTCAAATTGTATTCTCATCATTAATAGTCTCAATAGCATCCCTACTCGTATAAAAAAGCAACCGACGAATACCATTTAACTGATATCAGTCGGCTGCTTTTTTGCGTATCTGTCAAATCATATTAAACGCAAAGAGTTTCACGATTCTTTCCGTTGTAGCAACGTCACACACTCAACATGCGAAGTACACGGGAACATATCCACAGGCTGTACTTTCATGGCCTTATAGCCTAGTTCGTCAAGAATAGCAATATCCCTAGCAAGGCTTGCCGGATTGCAGGAAACGTAGACAATGCGTTCCGGCTGCATATTGGCAAAGGTTTCGAGAACCGTCGGCGTGCAGCCTGCCCGTGGCGGGTCTACGACCACCACATCTGCCCGGACGCCCTGCTTGTAGAGACGCGGCATAACCTTGGTGGCATCGCCTACAATAAATTCAGCATTGCGCACGTTGTTATCGCGGGCATTTTTCTGCGCATCGAGGATAGCCGGCTTCACGATTTCGATACCGATAACGCTATGCGCTTTCTGTGCAAGGAACAGGGTAATCGTACCCGTACCACAGTAAGCGTCAATAACCGTTTCCTGACCGCTCAGGTTAGCATATTCCAGTGCCTTGTTATAGAGAACTTCTGCCTGACTCGTGTTGACCTGGAAGAAGGAACGCGGCGATATATGGAAGTTCAGGCGGCCAATGCTGTCCTGAATGGTCGGACGACCCCAAAGGAGTTTTGTATCGCGGCCCATAATGACGTTGTTATGGTAGGTCTGGATATTCTGATGAACGCTGACCACCTTGGGAAGTCTTGCTCGCAGCATTTTGACAAATTCTTTTTCCTTGGGCATGTTCTTGGTCGCCGTGACGATAACCACCATGATGTCACCGTTCTTGCCCACGCGGCCTACCACATGACGCAGTACGCCGGTATGCTTGTCCTCATTATAGACGGGGATATTGAGCTTGGTTACAATTTCACGCACAGCATTGACCACTTCGTTATTGCCTTCCTTTTGAATATGACAGTCCGTGGTGTCAATGATGGCATGACTTCCCTGTGCAAAGCAGCCGATAATGGTCTTGCCCTTTTCCCTACCGATGGGAAACTGCATTTTATTGCGGTAATTCCACGGCGTAGCAGCGCCAATAGTGGGTTCAACATACAAGTCCGGCCGTTTGCCGATACGCGTCACCGCGTCGATAACCTGCTGACGCTTAGCGTTCAGCTGAGCCATATAGTCAAGGTGCTGCAGCTGACAGCCGCCACATTTATCGTAAATGCCGCAAATCGGCTCCACCCTGTCCGCACTTTTCTTGATGATTTTCTTAACATGCCCCTTGGCATAGGTCTTTTTGACTTCATCAATAACCGCTTCCACCGTTTCTCCTGGCAGGGCGTAGGGCACAAATACCGTAAAATCATCATAGCGGCCAACGCCTTCACCGCTGGTACCCAGCGTGTTGATTGCGATTTCATAAGCTTTTCCTTTTTCGACGGGAACTTTTTTGCTCATAACTTCCTCTTTCTTAAAACTCTACCTTACTGAATAATTCCATGGGGGTATCCAACAGTATCTTCGCCCCATGCTCCACTAATTCCTCTTTGGGACGGAATCCCCAGGTTACGCCGACAGACAACATGCCAGCATTCTTTGCCGTATCCATATCCACGCTGGTATCCCCAAAATAGGCAACTTCTTCCGGCTTTACGCCCATCTTACCGGCAATCAACAACACCTTTTTTGGGTCAGGCTTGCGCGGCAAATCCTTACAGTCACCGATAACGGATACAAACATATCTTGCGGAAATAATTTTGCCACGATGATATCGGCTGCCGACTGATGTTTATTGGTGCAGATGCCCAAGGGGATATTCCTGATCTGCAAGGTCTGCAGCATATCCATAATACCGTCATAGCAAGCGGTCTTATGGGTAAGATTGCGGTCGTAGCATTCTTTGTATTTCGCCAAAGCTTCATCCACAAAGGCCGAATCTGCGGCTTTGTCAGCGGGCAGGCAGCGTTCAATGAGCTTACGGGAACCATTGCCCACGAAGTAACGGTATTTATCGATATCGTGAGTGGGATAGCCATAGCTTGTGAGCATTTCATTGGCACTGTCTGCCAAATCAGCCAAAGAGTCAATCAATGTGCCATCCAAATCAAAGATGGCTGCTTTATACTGCATAATTTCCTCCCTAAAAGAGAATACAGGGATGCCGTTTGGCATCCCCTTCCTGTATTCTATAAAAATCAGCCTAATTTTTCAGCCAATAGCTTGTTGACCATCTGCGGGTTGGCTTTACCCTTGGAGGCTTTCATAACCTGACCTACGAGTGCGCCGATGGCTTTCTTGTTGCCACTCTTGTAGTCGTCAACGGCCTTCTGGTTGTTGGCGATAACTTCGTCCACAATGCCTTCGATTGCCTTGGTATCGGTAATCTGCACGAGCCCCTTATCCTTGACGATTTTTTCCGGGCTGTCGGTATTCGTCCACATTTCCTTGAAGACTTTCTTGGCAATCTTGCCGGAAATGGTGTCTTTCATGATGAGCTGAATCATTTCACCCAAACGCTGTGCATCTACCGGTGATTTGCTGATGTCTAGGCCTTCCTCGTTGAGGTTCTTGGCAAGGTCGCCCATCATCCAGTTGGCAGCCAGTTTGGCATCAGCCCCCGTAGCCACTACGGCATCAAAATACTCAGCCATAGCACGGGAGCTCGTGATGATACCGGCATCGTAATCGGACAGGCCGAAGTCCTTTTCGAGGCGTGCACGGCGGGCATCGGGCAGTTCCGGCAGTTCGCTGCGGTACTTTTCGATGGTTTCTTCGCTGGTTACGATGGGCGGCAGGTCCGGTTCCGGCATGTAGCGGTAGTCATGAGCATTTTCCTTGCTGCGCATGGACAGCGTAATGCCGCGGGCCGGGTCATAGGTACGGGTTTCCTGCACGATATGGCCGCCGTCTTCGAGAACTTCCGTCTGACGCTCGATTTCGTAATTGATGGCATCTTCGAGATTCTTGAAGGAGTTGATGTTCTTCATCTCAGTACGGGTGCCGAGCTCCTTCGTGCCAACCGGGCGCAGGGAAACGTTGATGTCGGCGCGCAGGTTGCCTTCTTCCATGCGGCAGTTGGACACATCAATGTATTCCATGATGGCCTTGATTTTTTCCATATAGGCACGGGCTTCTTCAGCCGAGCTCATATCCGGTTCGGATACGATTTCGAGGAGGGGCACGCCGGTACGGTTGTAGTCAACGTTACTGGAAGCAGAATCCTTGATGGTCGTGCCAGAATGCACAAGCTTGCCGGCATCTTCTTCCATATGGATACGGGTCAGGCGAATGCGTTTCTTTTCGCCTTCTACGTCAATATCCACCCAGCCATGTTCAGCAATCGGCAGGTCGTACTGGGACGTCTGCCAGTTCTTCGGCAGGTCAGGATAGTAATAGTTCTTGCGGTCAAACTTGCTGTACTTGTTGATTTCGCAGTTCGTGGCAAGGCCAGCTTTAATACCGAACTCCACCACCCGCTGGTTTACCGTGGGCAGCACGCCGGGCATACCCAGGCAAACCGGGCACACATGAGTGTTCTGGTCAGCACCAAATTCCGTGGCACAACCGCAGAAAATCTTGGTTTTCGTCTTTAATTCGCAATGTATTTCCAGGCCAATGACGGCTTCGTACTTCATTCGTTGTTACCTCCCAGCTGCGGCATTTTCGTGTGATACTCCTGGCTCTGTTCATAGGTGTAAGCCGCACGGATAATGGTTTCTTCATCGAGCGCCTTGCCGATAAGCTGCATGCCGATGGGCATTCCCTTGCTGCTCATGCCGCAGGGAATGGAGATCCCCGGCAGACCAGCCAGATTCAAAGGTACGGTGCAGGCATCCTGCAGGTACATCTGCAGTGGGTCGCCAGCCATTTCGCCAATCTTGAAGGCCGTCGTCGGGGCAACCGGTGCCAAGATTACATCCACCTGTTCAAAGGCCTTGGCATAGTCTTCCGCTACGAGCGTACGCACCTTCATGGCTTTGAGGTAGTAAGCATCATAGTAACCGGCAGACAGAGCGTAGTTACCGATAACGATACGGCGTTTTACTTCCTCACCGAATTTTTCCGTACGGGTATTGGTCATCATAGCGACGAGGTCTTCACCTTCCACACGCTCGCCATAGCTTACACCGTCATAACGCTGCAAGTTGGTAGCAGCTTCAGCCGGTGCAATGAGGTAATAGGCAGAAATTGCATAATCCGTATGCGGAAGCGTTATATCGACGATTTCAGCGCCCATTTCCTTGTACTTTTCGATGGCCGTACGGATGGCCTTTTCCACTTCAGGGTCCATGCCCTTGACGAAATATTCCTTCGGCAGGCCGATTTTGAGGCCCTTCACATCTTCCACCAAAGCCTTGGTGAAGTCCGGCACTTCCGCAGCGCTGGAAGTGGAGTCCATATCATCATGGCCGGCGATGATGTTGAGGATGTTCGCGCAGTCCGTCACATCACGGGTCACAGGGCCAATCTGGTCCAAAGAAGAACCATAAGCCACGAGGCCATAACGGGAAACACGACCGTAGGTCGGCTTTAAGCCTACCACGCCGCAGAAGGATGCCGGCTGACGGATGGAACCGCCCGTATCCGAGCCAAGCGACCAAATTGCCGTACCAGCAGCAACAGATGCTGCGCTGCCGCCCGAAGAACCGCCCGGTACGCATTCCGTATTCCAGGGGTTGCAGGTCGGATGGTACGCAGAATTTTCCGTAGAACCGCCCATGGCAAATTCGTCCATGTTGAGCTTACCCAAGATAACTGGATTTTCAGCTTTGAGCTTGGTCATTACCGTAGCGTCATAAGGCGGTACGAAGTTTTCCAGAATCTTGGATGCACAGGTCGTCTTTACGCCCTTGGTGCAGATATTGTCCTTGATGGCGCCCGGGATACCTTCGAGGAAGGAAATCTCCTCACCGCGGGCAATCTTTTCGTCCACAGCCTTGGCCTGTGCCAAAGCTTCGTCGCGGGTTACGGTCAAATATGCTTTAACGTCGCCTTCCACCTCGTCGATGCGCGCAAGCACATCTTCGGTGAGCTCTACACTTGTAATCTCTTTATTCACCAGCATGTCATGGAGTACATGAGCCGGTTTTTCATATAATCTCACGTTTAATCCTCCTGCCTTAGTCTTCCAGAACCTTCGGTACTTTGAAGTAGCCGTCTTCCTTGAGCGGAGCATTCGCGAGCGCTGCCTCACGGTCAAGGGATGCTTTCACTTCGTCCTTGCGGAACACGTTCTGCATGGGCAGGGCGTAAGTGGTCGGCTTAACATTTTCCGTATCCAGCTCGGACAGATTGTCCATATAGGTCAGGATTTTATCCATCTGGTCAATGTACTTGTCCTCCTGGTCGGCAGGAATTGCCAAACGGGAAAGAACCGCTACATTTTGCAAATCTTCTTTGGTAACTTTCATTTTCTCACCATCCATAGATGTTAGTTGTTAGCGTAAAAACATACTTCGATATTATAGCACAAAAAGAATCATACTAAAAGGTCGAAGTTGTTCGATGTAAAAGGACGGAGGAAGGCTGACCGGTCAATCTAACCAGTCAACCGCCCGCTTTTTTGAGCTTATCCCGCAACTGCTTTAACGTCTCCACTTCAATTATACTCATTATTTATATATTCCTTTTTGCTCACATATAACTAAAATTTATATTTTATTGTTCTTTTATTATTAGCGCCACCAAGCATTCCCAAAGATAAGCAATCGATAATCTCAAGTATACCTAGGATTGTACTATACTCTTTAAATTTACTACCACTGCCATTTATTATATTGGAGTTGACCGGTCAAATGCAAGGCTCTTACACCAGAAATTTGCTGAAAAATATCCCGTTTCATGGTATAATCCAATTAGAAACCCAAAGGAGCGCGGTTACCATGACATACCCCAAAAGACCTGATTAAGCAGGCTATCGAGAACGATATTGCCAACAAAAAATACAATCCCATGAACGATGTCCTGTTCAAGTTCATTTTCGGTAAGGATGAGCGGAAACAGGTCACCATCGATTTTCTCAACGCTGTCCTTGACCGACATGAGGCCAAGGCCATAAAGGACATTCAATTCCAAAACAGCGAAATTGTCCCCCTCTATGATGACGACAAACTCACTCGTTTGGACATTTTCTGCGTCACCGAGAACGGCACGCAGATTGATGTGGAAGTCCAGATTGTGGACAAGAAAAACATGGAACGCCGCACCCTTTACTACTGGTCGCAGATGTATCTGATGAACCTCGCCAAGGGTGGAAAGTATCAGAATTTGAAACCGTCCATCACCATCAACATCCTGCGCTACACGATTTTCCCCGGCGAACCGGCGCACTCCATGTACAGCATTTACAACCAGAAAACCGGCCGCCGCTTAAACGAAGATATGGAACTGCATTTCCTCGAAGTCCCCAAGTTCCAGAAAAAGCCCGTCAGCGAAATGACCAGTGTGGAGCGCTGGCTGGCTTACTTCTCCAACAAACTGGATGCCAAAGAAATGGAGGAACTGGCTATGAATGAAGCTGCTATTCAGACTGCGCTGGACGCAGCCGCTATATTTATGCAGAACCGGCAGGAACGCCTCGACTACCTGAATCGCGAAATGGCCATCATGGACTATGAGTCCGATAAAGATGCCTGGATTGAAGAAGGTAAAAATGAAGGCGAAAGCAATATGATTACAGCGATAAAAATGATAAAAGAGAATAAACCGTTAGCTGAAATTAGCGAAAAGACAGGGCTTACCGAACATCGCCTTACCGAATTAAAGTCTATGTTATGAAGAACACCAAGGAACTGGCTATGAATGAAGCTGCTAATTAGACAGCGCTGGACGCAGCCGCTATATTTATGCAGAGCCATTAGGAACGCCTCGACTACTCTTGGGCCCAGACGGATGACGCAAAGAGACGCGTCAGTGCATTACAGCACTGGCGCGTCTCTTTGTATAATCCCCGAAAATTATATACCGTATTCCCTTCCCAACTCACAGCATGGCAATCGGGTCAATGTCAATCGCTACATCCGCCCGCAAGTGCAGATTCTGTTCCCGCAGGAAGGCCTGCACGACTGGCAAATCGGTTGTCTTAATCAGCACGACAAAGCGGTAGATACCGCGTAATCTGGCGATTACCGCCGGGGACGGGCCAATAATCTGCTGGCCCTTTATGCCGTCGAAGTGTTCGTTAAAATCCGTTACTAATCCTTTGGCATTGCCCTTGGCGGTATTTTCATCTTCGTGTTGGAACAACAGTTTGACCAAGCGGCTAAAGGGCGGATAAAACAAGCCCTGCCGCATTTTCATTTCTTGCTCGTAAAAGCCCTCGTAATCCTGGGCAATGCCGCAGGTCACGGCATAATGTTCCGGATTGTATGTCTGAATCACCACTCTGCCCTGATGTTCATGGCGCCCTGCCCGTCCTGCCGTCTGGGTAATCAGCATAAAGCAGCGCTCTGCCGCGCGGAAGTCCGGCAAGTTCAGACTGGAATCAGCACTGATAATGCCCACCGCCGTCACATCGGGAATATCGTGTCCCTTGGCCACCATCTGCGTGCCCAAGAGGATATCGTATTGTTTATCGCGGAACTTCTGCAGAATCTCCTGATGAGCAAATTTCGTATTGGTCGTGTCCCTGTCCATGCGAATAACGCGGGCTGAGGGCACAATCTGATGAAGTTCCTGTTCCAGCTTCTCCGTGCCGGAGCCGAAGTATTTGATATAGCGGCTGCTGCATTTCGGGCAGACATCGGGTACCGGCTCCGTCACATCGCAGTGATGGCAGGACAGTTTGCCGTTCTTATGATAGACCAAGGGCAGGCCACAGAGCTTACACTTGATGACTTCCCCGCAGGAACGGCACATGACAAAAGTCGAAAATCCCCGCCGATTCAGCATGATGATAATCTGCTGCCCCTTGCCCATAGTCTGTTCAATCAACAGCTGCAAGGGACGAGAGAGAATATGACGGTTTCCCATTCTGAGTTCCTGCCGCATATCCACGCATTGCACCACAGGCAAAGGCATATCGCCAATGCGCTTAGGCATGGTCAGCAGTGTCAGCTCGCCCTGTTGGGTGCGGTAATAGCTTTCCAGTGAAGGTGTAGCACTGCCCAACAGCAGTACCGCCTGATGGATTTTTGCCAGTTCCTCTGCCACGACCTTGGCATGATAACGGGGCGATTCGTCCTGCTTATAGGACATATCCTGCTCCTCGTCCATGATAATCAGGCCGATATTATCCAGCGGCGTAAAGAGCGCTGACCGGGCACCGATAACGATACCAGCTTCTCCGCGGCGTACCCGCACCACTGCATCATTGCGCTCGGACAGGGACAGGCGGCTGTGCATTACTACAATGTCATCCGGGAAATACGCCTTAAAGGCCAGCACCACCTGACCAGTCAAGGCGATTTCCGGCACCAGCACCACTACCTGACGCCCCAAGGCCCGAGCCTTTTTAGCCATTTCGATATAGACCTGCGTCTTACCACTGCCCGTAACCCCCTTGAGCAGGAAACCGTGATGTTTCGCTTCGTTGAGGAACGGCGTCATAGCATCAATGGCCTTATTCTGGTCAATGGTCAAATTTATTTGCGGTTGACATGTCAATTCCGTATCTTTGTAACTGTCCCTGAGTACCCGCCGCTGATGGATTTGGATAAGCCCGGCTTCGGCCAAATTATGGATGGTAGCAGTTGTAATCTTCTGTTCCTTTAACGCGGCAAAAGCCATCTGTCCCTGCTCCGCTGCCGACAGCATCTCCAGCAAATGCTGCTGGGCCTTCTTGCGCTTGAACTCCGCTAGCAGTTCCGGCGTAACCTCGGCAATCAGCTGGGCAAATTTTTCATAGCGGGCTTTTTCCCGCTTGCCTGCCTGATATTCCTTAGAGAGAATTCCATACTGGCAGAGCTTATCCAAAATCTGGGGCAAATCCGTTTTATAGTCCGACAGAGCCTTGCCGATTTCCCCGCGGCTCAAGCCTTCACTAGCTGACAGGCAGTCATAAACAGCCCGGTACGCAGGCATGGCGAGCAGTAGATGATTTGCCTGTTCCGGCACCGATTGATAGATGACCGTTATCTTGATGCCGCTTTTCCCGGGCATAAAGAGCCGCATCATCTCTGCCAGTGAGCACAGGTAAAAATCCGCGAGCCATTGCGCAGCCTGCAGCATTTTGGGCGAAAACCACGGCTCCTCGTCCACGGCTGCTTCAATGGGTTTGAGTTTGCCGGCCATATTCCCGAGCTCTGCTGCTGTTTTTTCCGCCACAGACACAATAAAGCCTTCCACCTTGCGCCCGCCAAAGGGCACAAAAACGCGCCAGCCTGCTTCCAGATAGGAAAGCTCGGCTGGCACGCTGTAGGTATACGCCTTAGCTATGCTCTTTACGGGAATATTGACAAAGACATTGGCTGTCAGCATGGATTCAAAACCACCATTCGTGAAGTATTCCTTATAACCTTAACATTTTTCCTTCATATAGGCAAGATTCTAGCCCTAACGCCTCAAACAAAGATTATGCGCGAATCGTTGCTAACAAATCCTCCGTTTTCCCGTACCAATTCTTCTGAATTATTTTTCGTATCCATTAGGATGTTTCTGATGCCAGATCCAGGCAGTGCCAATAACCTGTTTTACATCCGTATAGCGAGGCTTCCAACCCAAGATTTTTCTTGCTTTGTCGCTGGAAGCAATCAACTGGGCAGGATCACCTGCCCGGCGCTGGCCCATTTCCACCTTGATGTCGCGACCAGTGGTTTCCTTAGCTGCTTCAATCATCTCCTTTACGGAGAATCCCTGACCATTGCCCAAGTTGAAGATATTGCTTTCCCCATCCCGACGCAGGTATTCCAGCGCAAGCACATGAGCATCAGCCAAATCAATTACATGAATGTAATCCCGCAGGCAGGTGCCATCAGGAGTAGCGTAATCATCACCAAAAACGGTAATATGGTCACGTTTCCCCAAAGGAACCTGCAATATCAACGGAATGAGATGGGTTTCCGGGTGATGATCCTCCCCAATAGAACCATCATCCAGTGCCCCGGCAGCATTGAAATAGCGCAAGGAGACATAACGAATCCCATCAGCTTGGCTCACCCACTTCATCATCTTTTCCATGGTGAGCTTGCTTTCTCCATAAGTATTGGTGGGACAGGTTTCATCATCCTCCATGATGGGAATCTTCTTGGGCTCTCCGTACACAGCCGCCGTAGAGGAAAAGACGATTTTATCCACCTGATGGCGAACCATGGCCTCTAACAGCACTTGCATACCGTAAACGTTGTTGTTGAAGTATTTCAGCGGCTTTTCCATACTTTCCCCCACCAGGGAATTGGCCGCAAAATGAATCACCGCTTCGATCTTATTTTCCGCAAAAATCTGGTCCAATACGCAAGCATCACGGATATCGCCTTCATAAAACTTTGCCTGAGGATGCAAGGCATCCCGATGACCAGTCTGGAGGTTATCCACAATGACCACATCTTCCCCCTTGGCCACTAATTGATGAACAGCATGGGAACCAATATAACCAGCTCCACCGCAAACGAGAATCGACATAATGCAGCACTCCTTTTATCTTCCAGGCTAACCGACCTGCACACTCATTGCCATTCCAAGCGGGCAATTACCTTAAATTTTATCATTTAGTAAACCTCGAAGATATTCCCGAAAATCATTTCCCAAATCATTTCTTCGCAATCCATATTCAACAGTTGCCTTCAAAAATCCCAATTTGTCTCCAACATCATAGCGAATGCCTTCGAAATCATACGCATATACAGGCTCAATAGACGCCAAGGTACATAATGCATCTGTTAATTGTATTTCCCCCCCTCTCCCTGCGGGAGTCTTCTCAAGAATTTCAAATATAGCGGGTGAAATAACATAACGCCCCAATACAGCCATATTACTGGGAGCTTCCTCTCTTTTAGGCTTCTCTATCATACTATTTACTTTTAGTAATTTTGAACTGCTTACTTCTATACCATCTACTATCCCATAAGAAGATACTCTGTCCATAGAGACCTTTTGACAGCCCAATACCGTTCCGCCATATCGTTCATACACATCTATAAGCTGCTTCAATGCTGGTTTTTGAGGATTATACACCACATCATCCCCCAGCAGGACTGCAAAAGGTTCATCTCCCATAAAAGATTTCGCATAGAGAATGGCATCTCCAAGCCCCTTCATACTTTTCTGCCTGATGTAATGGATATTGATATCTGCTGTCTCTCTAACAATTTCCAATAATTCCAGCTTATGTTTTTTCTCAAGTTCAATTTCGAGTGCCGGTGATGAATCAAAATGGTCTTCGATAGCACGTTTTGCATGACCGCTAATGATTAAAATATCTTCGATACCACTTTCCAAAGCTTCTTCAACGATATACTGAATTGTGGGCTTATCTACAATGGGCAACATTTCCTTAGGTGTCGCTTTGGTCGCCGGTAAAAAACGTGTACCATATCCAGCTGCAGGTATAACAGCTTTTCTAACCTTTTTAATTCCCACTTTTACAACTCCCTTGCCGCGCATTCCAGTGCACTTTTTATTACATCATCCATGTCATAGTATTTATATTCAGCCAGTCGGCCGCCAAAGATGACATTCTTTTCCTGCTGAGCCAGTTCCGCATATTTTTGATACAGACTTTGATTTTTTTCGTTATTTACAGGGTAGTATGCTTCCTCTCCCGGCTTCCAATCAGCTGGATACTCTCTGGTAACATAAGTCACAGGCTGAGTTCCGAACTCGAAATGCTTATGTTCTATCACACGAGTATAGGGAATATCATGTTCTGTATAATTCATAACAGCCACGCCCTGATGATTAACTTCCTCCAAGCGCTCGGTCTCAAACTTCAAGCCCCGATATTCCAATTGTCCCAATTTGTAATCAAAATAAGCATCTACAGGACCTGTATAGATAATTTTCTTGGCCAAACCATCCAATTCAGCACGAGACATGTTGTAATCAACACCAGTACGCACTTCAATCCCTTCCAACAATCCCTCAATGAGTTTGTTATAGCCACCAATGGGGATACCCTGATAGCGGTCATTGAAGTAATTATTATCGAAGGTATAACGCACTGGTAAACGCTTGATAATAAATGCTGGCAGCTCTGTACAGCTACGTCCCCACTGTTTTTCCGTATATCCTTTAATCAGTTTCGTATAGATATCCGTCCCCACAAGGGAAATAGCCTGTTCTTCCAGATTATGGGGCTCACCTTTAATTGCAGTACGCTGCTGCGCAATCTTATCAGCAGCTTCGTGTGGAGTCACTACTCCCCAAAGCTTCGTGAATGTATTCATATTGAACGGAAGATTGTAAAGTTCACCTTTGTAGTTTGCCACAGGAGAGTTCACATACTGATTAAACTCCACAAACTGATTTACGTATTCCCATACATTCTTATAAGAAGTATGGAAAATATGGGCACCATATTTATGAATATTTATCCCCTCTTTTTCCTCACAATAAATATTGCCACCCACATGCTCACGACGTTCCACAACCAGAACAGATTTGCCCTTCAGCGCTGCCTCATGTGCAAATACAGAGCCAAATAATCCACTACCAACAATTAGATAATCATACATTAGAGAATCCTCCTGTCTTTTTTATTTCATAAATCTTTACAGCAATTGTAACAAAGAAAAAAGTCGAAACTAAACAAACTGATAAATAATACATAAGATACGGTGCACTTGCAGTTATAAATACGATAGGAATCTTAATTAATACCATACATAACAAAGCAACTAGGAGCCATTGTTTCTTCTTAAACAGTATAATCAAAGCCATTAATCCCATCATAAAAGGAATTAAGGTATTCCAAGTAAGGACTGCCAAAACGCCTCTTCCTCTTATTGTTTTTAAGGTTGATGTCCTTAGCTTATCATTCCATGGCGTTCTCAAAGGTGCTTTTATCAATTTATTCCAATTTTCATCATTTCGTATATCCCATTCAATATTAATCCTTTGTGCAATTCTACCGTCTTTCCCTGGCAGTCCAATTGAGTCAATGAAAACTTTTCCCATAGATTTAAGTGTTACAACCGGATATTTTAGAGCAAGCTTTTTATACCCATCTACGAAAGCATAAAAATCTTCTTTATTATATCCGTCACGGATGCCACCATCCCAAAAAATCCGTTCTCCCGAAAGATCGCGATGCTGGTCAACATATTCCAAGTTGAATACTCTTCCCACTAGGTTAACCTCAACCTCATCGCCATTATCCAACGCTTTCATGGTTAGTTTACTTGCAGGTTCAACCATTGCTGTCAGGGCATAGCGATTATATCCGTTAGTCCCTTGCGGATCATTCAGCTTATTATTATAGGAATTACTTAGCAATGTCCCTACTATAATAACCACTGATGCAAGCATAAATATTCTTACAGACAATCCCCCTTTTCTACTTACAAATAGAAGTATTTTGGGAATGAACAATATGTATAAAATAGCTTCAGTTCTCCACGATGCTACAATAATTCCAGTAAGGCAAAGTGCCAATATCTGCGTATTAGATACAGATTTGCTTTTGTATAAATCAAGCAATTGCATAACCAACCCAAGTTCTAAATAGCTATACAACCCCATCCTAAATCCAGAAAGAATATACGCCAAAAGTGGCGGAGCTAACATTGGAAGTACTAAAATATAATAATTCTTTATTGAATATATCCTAGCAACAGTTGCTACACAATATCCACTGATAAGTGCTGCAAGCAATAACTGAAAGAAAATCACACCTGCCGGAAAAGGCAACGTTTTTAAATATATGACGTAAAACGAATTGGTCAAATAATGTTGCCAAGGGAAAAGACGATAGTACTGTGCTTCACTCAAGCAGAATATAGAATCCCATTCCCAATTTCCAGGCCAGGTAAGCAATAACAACACTAAGCCTATCGACATATATATTATCGATATTTTTATATTGATTTTATAATATATATCATTTTTATGAACATACAAGTGATGTATGTACTCAAATATTAACCAAATAAATAATAACTGCAATACATCAAACACTAATGCAATCTCATTCCACTCTAAAAAAAACATTTCTGAGACTCCAGTTAAGTGAGTAATTGCCCAAACAATTAGTGCTACTATAAATGGAGGTATTTTCATACCATCAAGAAACTCCTTTCATAACCATTACTATATGTTGTGACTATAATTACATTTTTTCACTTAAAATCTTCATAAAGACAAAATTTGCCATCATTGTAATAGGTGTCACCGCACACTTGCAGACCAATTTCAATCCAGCTTCAGATAAAATATCTATCTGGATTGAATTCAGTCCGTCATATACATGCTGTATCAAAAACGAAGCTACTATCACCAAAACTGCCTGATAAATGACATATACCAGATATTTTTGCCAAATCTTCATTTCTCCATCATGCTGCACAAAGATATATCGCGTAGCCATAAGAAAAACAAATGTTATGGCAGGCAATGAGCTGAGCATATTGGCATATGCCACAGGTATGCCCACATATATGCCAAGCAGTGAGAACACACCGAAATCTATGCACCAGCCAATACCAGAAATGACAGTAAAGTATGTTCCTTGTCGTATAATACTTTTCATCTTCTCACCTAAAAATAAGCCATTATCATAACTACATTCAGTTTATCCTCTCACAAATTAACATCACGTATTTAATTGTGAATATAGACTTATATTTATACAATTCTTTTTATAACAGGCACATGTTTTAACAAACTAATCATTACAGCAGCAATAAGAAAAACTATTAGCACTGAAGCAAAAATCCCCAAACTACTGTATTTTTCAATCTTCAAAAACTCATCTAATAAAAATGGGATCTTCCACAGCAGTAAAATATGTATCAAATATATGCCAAACACCAATCTCCCTACAAACAATGCCCCCTTTTTTATTTGCCAACACTTCTTAAAGCATAAATATTTAACAGTAACAAAAGCATTAATCGCAGTAATCAAATCAGTTGAGCATAAAAACAATTCATTAGTATTACCAGGATTGAATTTTAAAAAATAATGTTCACAAAGACCACTAATTATAAACATACATGCATTTATTATCCATAAGCACAGTAAGTGTTGCTTAGAAATATCTTCTATGTTAATTTTTTTGTCAACATAAAAACCCACCAATGGATACAAGACATTAGCTGCCACAAGCCAGTGTGGTTTCAATTCTCCGTAAACAGGTATAGTAAATGTTTCCATTATCGGCATAACAAACGTAAGCAATAGACCTATAGCCATGATTAGATGAAATTCTTGCTTGTTAATATTTTTACCAATTTTTCTTAACAGAGGCAATGTACACAAAAAAGCGATATAGGCATACAAATACCACAAATGCCAATAGGGCATACTAACAATTCTTTTTATCCAATCTGAGATTAATTCCCAATTTACACTTTGTGCATCAGCGCCATAATATATTATCGACCAAAAGAATAAGACTATAAAAATTTTACGCACTCTAAAGAAACATTTCCGTATAGAATCATCTTTCCCAATCAAATTCGCGCCAGATATCATAAAAAAAATAGGAACTCCGGCTTTGCATGCAGTAGACACAAAAACATCCCATATCCATCCTAATGTATTTGGATCTGCAAAAGCTCTAGAAAAACCTCTTTCATTAGTATGATTAAAAATAACCATAAGTACTGCTATAATTCTTAAAGCTTCTATATGCTCTGCTCTGCTCTGCTCTGCTCTGCTCTGCTCTGCTCTGCTCTGCTGAGAAGCGTTTTCTGCTATTACTTCTTTGTCAACACCAATCTTCAATTTAAATTTCAACCTCTCATCACCTAGAACTTATCCACCACCAATACTGCAGCCCCTGCTGCCTCAGCGGCTTGGATTCCTACGACTGAATCTTCAAAAATAATTGTATCCATTTGACTAATACCGAAATGTTTCATTGCCTGCAAATAACCTTCCGGATCGGGCTTCATTTTCGTTACGTCTTCATGGGTGAATACAGCATCAAACAGCTTTTCTCTGCCAAAGGCTTGCAGTATGTCTAAGCAGTTCTGACGCGAAGCTGTCGTGACCACTGCAAGATAAGCCCTTTCTTTCATGGCTTCTGCCAGCATGAAAAGACTGCTGTTTTCTCTTGCCTTCTCCAGAAAGGTAGCATATAACATTTTCTTACGAGCATGTATCCTGCTGAAATCTTCCCGTCTCACACCGTATTGTGGCAGGAATTCTGTATAGTGCTTGCCATTGCTATGCTTGCAGAAATCATCATGATCCAATGTGTAACCCAACTCCTGCATTGCCGCTGCATAGGCATGGTAGTTGACTTCCTTTGTATCGTACAGTGTTCCGTCAAGGTCAAATAGCAGAAGTTTTTCTTTCTTGTTCATGTATCGTATTCCTCGCATATATCTTTCAGAAGCATCAGGAGCCCTGCGTAGAACATTGGTGCTCTGTCAGTGTCCTTCCTAATTTTGTAGGGCAGCAGACGAAGCCAATGCACTATCTCATGATAAAGAATACTTCGCAGTCCCACTCTTCCATAGCGCTGCTGGAGGAAATCCATATAACGCTTTAGGAGGTTTGCATAGGCCTGGGATTTGGTATACTGGAAGTTGATACGATTACCATCAACATGGACATGACGGGTTTTCATCATAAATTCATAACTGCCATGGAGGGACTGCAGAAGTTTACCATAGTCAAGATAAGGGGAGTTGTGGAGATTGCCTGTATTAGGGTCGATGATGTAGAAGTCATCCTCGGCCATGTTTTTGTGGCAACAGATGATATTCTCGATGGTCATATCCCCGTGGATGTCTGCATAGGTATCTTCGGCAAAAACCTTGCGCAAGTATTCTTTGGTCAGGAAGCGTGCATAATATGACAGGTTGTGGTAGGACTGCCCATTGATTACAATTTCATCGTAAGCTGTCAGCTTACGCAATACTTCCGCTCCTGTGATGATGTCAAGGTTCTTCATAACCTTGCTATCTAAGTACTGGTCAAGCAGACTCTGATTCTCTGGCTTGCTGGCTGTTGGGTGATAAAGTTTTTCATCCAGACAGACCAGCACTTTTTCGAGCAAGTGCCAAGCTTTTTCCGTGGGTACGGAATGCACATAGTCAAACAAGCTTACTGCTGAGCTGTCATAAGGCATATCGTAGAAGCAATAGCCATCTTCGTAGCCTTTTTGCATAATGGCGGGCAAGGGAAGCTGCTGCTGATGGGCTTCCAACCATTCTATCTGTTCTTCCAGTTTGTCTCCGTCTGCACCAAAGGCATATTTGCGAAAGAAAGTATGCTCACCGTCAGTACACAACAT
This sequence comes from Selenomonas ruminantium AC2024, assembly GCF_000687995.1. Classification (NCBI taxonomy): domain Bacteria; kingdom Bacillati; phylum Bacillota; class Negativicutes; order Selenomonadales; family Selenomonadaceae; genus Pseudoselenomonas; species Pseudoselenomonas ruminantium. Next base: position 1,676,345 of record NZ_JIAC01000001.1, on the reverse strand, counting down.
GGTGGTCGCATTGGAGCCAGCAGAATAATCCCTTATGATGCTAATATCCCGATTGATACGCAGATAAAGAGACACATACTGCCTGTTATTATGAGCAAAATAGAGATCGAGAAAAGAAAGCTGATCCTCTTCACGCATCTGAGGCAGGATGTTCAGATAGTTGTCTGGTTCCTGATATATCTGATCGTATATACGTCCAGCTTTTTTTGGTAGCCAGGAGAGCACTGCCAAAGCCACCAAAGGTACACAAGTAAAGCCTGCTAGCAATTCCAAGGATATTATGCCTATATTGAATGAAGATTTCTCCAGCATGCCAGTAGCAAATACACTGTAAAGCACCTCTTCGAGCTTTACATTTGCCCCCCCCAGGTGTACACTATAAACCAATAGTGTATAGCCGGACAAATATGCGCCCCACATTGCTAATGTAAGAAACAACAACTTCCATCTGTTCAACGTCTTATACATATCCTTGAAAGACGAAACTGCAGACCAGGAAGCAAGCAAAAGTTTCAACCGTATAGATTCGTTGAAGATTCCTGCCAGATACCAAAGCACACGCTTGGGCCAATAACTGTACTTAATCAAGACAACTGACAGCAGGAACAAGGCCACTGATACTCCTGCATATGTCAAAGCAGCTCCCTGCCATGAGGCTGATACCACCATGCCTGAAGCAAGAGAAACTATAAAGATCAGCCCTACTGCCAGTATGTCCAAATACCGCTCCACGATAACAGTTGCCAAAGAAAATGCTATGCCGTTCTTCATTTTTCTCCCGGCGTAGATAACACGGAAAAGATCACCTATATGGAAAGGCACGAAGAAATTAACAAAGAATCCCCCTGCCACAGCTCTTAGTAAGACTCTCACCCGAGGCTTCTCATATACCTCTATGAACTGCTCCCACCTCAACACCCTAATCAAATGCCCCAGAAGCAGCATACTGGCTGCCAAAACAAAATAATTCCAGTCCATCACCTAAACTCCTCAAACTTCTTTGCATCTTTTGCCTCCAGATACTCTTCCGGAGTACCGAAGGGAATGTGCATATCACACTGAAAAGCCTTGATTGTCTGACCAGCTGCCGCCATCTCGTTATACACGCCACTAACAAAGTATTCTTCGTAGGAACAGTTATCCAGATATTTTTCCGTGGCTTGACGAAAAATATCTACATTCCTGAAGTAGTAAGCCCCGCAGATAGCATCATGGCTGATGACCTGCTTCTCTACTGTGCGGATGACATTCCCTGCCTCATCAAAAGCCACATAGCTAAACTTTGGGTCATCCGATGCAAAAGTCAGCAGTGCGCCGTCCAATTTGGTAAATTCTCCCTTGTCACAGAAATCATAGAAATTGCGGCACTTGAAAATATGGTCACAGTCATTGAAAAGTATTGGCTGGGTATTTGCGATAGTCTTAGTCCCTTCCAGACAGGTCAGCACTGCTCCGTTCAAGACATCCGGCAACACTACCAGTTCCGCTTGTGGATAATACTCATGTATGACTTTATCTATAGCAAAATTATCTATATGCTCCTGCAGAACAACAAAGGTCAGACTGCTGAGATTTACGAACTTTGCAATTGACTGCGTCGCCCAGTAGAAAAAAGGCTTACCCTGAATCTCTATCAGAGGTTTGGGCTGGTCATAGCCCATTTTCCCAAAACGAGAACCACGTCCACCCATAGGCATAATCAAATTAATTCCATTCTCCATATCTGTACCTCACGAAAGCCTGCTCAAGAGTTCAAATTCATTTTCGATAACACGTTTTAATCCCTCACGAATATCCACTTTAGGGCTCCAGCCATATTTTGACTTGGCATATGAATTATCCGAAAGAGTATATTTATTAATCTCGTGATTTAATATCTCCTCACGAATTTTATATACACCAGAGAACAACTGGGGATATTTATCCCAATAATGCAAGTCTGACGCATACTCCGGCGTAATATCCTTATCTACAATTTCACAAGCTATTTTATAGAGCTCATTTACTGAGTAGTTCTGATTAGCAGAAACATTCACGCAATCAAAGCCTTCTGTTTCTCTCACACGAATTGCCAGGTCAATCAAATCATCTACATATATATAGTCACGCCTCTGACTACCATCAGAATGAAAAGTCGGTGTACGACCATAGAACAGTTCACGAATCATATAGCCAACCAAAGGAGGCTGTTTGCGCAGGCAATCGATATGCGGTCCATAAACATTTGCAAAACGTAGACAGGTTACATTCATGCCATACGTCTTGCAGAATGATTCAGCAAAACGTTCTGCCGCATACTTTGTATTTGGATAAATAAGCGTGGGCAATTCAAAGGAATCTTCTTTAGTCGGGAAGTTTGTATCATTCTCATACATAGCATTGGTGCTTGCCTGAATCACTTTCTTTACACCATAAATACGGGCATTCTCCAGAACATTCACCAACCCAATGACATTTACCTCTATAGCCTCCTGCGGGTTAGACTGACAATCTGGGAGCGGCGCTATTCCTGCGATGTTATAAACATAATCTATATCGCCATTTCGCATCAATGCTGCTATGCCTTCACGATTCCTGACATCCATTCGTATTATTTCAGGATTGAAATCATGTTCAGGGAAAATCAGATTATCCTCTTTGCCATAAGAAAAATCATCTATTAAAACCAGTTCATTACCGTCTTTCCAAAAACGGTATGCCATCTGAGAGCCAATAAAACCAGCCGCACCTGTAATCATAATTTTCATTTCTTACTTCTCCCCTCTGCAATATACGATTTCCGAATCATAAGAGTCTATTTTCTTGCTACGCATATCGCTCATAAAAAATTGTTTTGCATTTAACAAGTATTCTTTAAGAATATGCAAATTAAACAGGCCAAAATTCCACAGTTTCAAATTTGATACCTGATCATCTTCACGCCAAGTAATTGGAAAAAATTTCAACTTCATCTTGCTGTAACACATGAGCAGAAGCAAGCAATTGTTAAAACCAAGACTATCTGGTAGCTTTTCATATTGCTCTTTACGCATGGCTGACATAGAAAACATATTTATTCCTGAGCCTAAATCATATATTCTTTTACGCGTTACTAAAGAATATAAAATATTGAATCCAATATTCCCCCACTTTCTCAAAAATGAGTATCCATGCAACTTTGCCCCTGACATAAAGCGAGCACCAAGCAATGCATCATAGTTTTTATAAATCCTATCTTCAATTATGGGTATAATATCTTTTATAGAAGCTTGATCATCACCATGCAGGACGAGCACATAATCATAACCATGCTCTATGGCATAATTAAATGCCACCTTATGGCTGCCACCTAGATTATAATTCTCTTTATTAGTCATAACAGTGATTGGTATATGGGGATGGCTAGTAGAGTAATTTATTGCAACGCTTTCCGTATCGTCTGTACTAAGGTTATTGACTACAACAATTTCTTCTATATAACGAAGTATATTTTCATCAAATTGGCCTAGTACACGTGGCAATTGCTTTTCACAATTATACGCGGGAATAAACACAATAATCTTCGACACAAATCAAGCCCCCTCATCCTATTCTCACGATCATTATTTTATAAAATTTAATATCTACATTCTCGATACTCTTGTCCTCAGGAAGTCCTATCACCTTTAACTGTTCAGTAGTATTTAAACACCAAACTGTACTAAGTCCTATTTGCATAACAATCATCACTTTTTATCATTATCTCTATGGTTTCTAGTTGCAGTGACTTTTCGCAAGCCGCTTACATCCATCCCCTCCGTTATGGTACGTAGCTTCTTTGAATCTGCATGCGCCCTGCTAAGAATTGCTTTATACTGTTCATCTTTGTTATTATTTTGATTCTTGTTCTGATTCTGATTAGTATTATTAACGCTGTCTGACATGACTATACCTCCCCTGAGCTCAAAGCCCTCCTAAACGCACAGTAATAAAAAACAAAGCCATACATATCACAGCTCGCATCAACCAGATACATGCATCAGAAAAGGACTTAGCCTTTTTATCGTTGAGTCGACTATTTGCATCTATCGCATCATTATACTTAGCTAAAGCGTATAATGAAAAACCGATTTTATCACGTGGGCATTCAAATAAGTCTTTTTCAAATAAAATGCCGTCAATACGATTATATTTTTTTAAATCCAACACGTTCAATATGTTATATATTGAACGAATCAACATAAAAACCAATGTTGAATAAAATAACACTGCAGAAATAGATAACAAATAAGCATAGACAGATATGTTTGTATCTAACGGCGAAAAAACCACTTTAAACGGAATCCATTTTACGTTTACATTAAACAGAAAAAACAACAAAGGTGTAACACATAATACCAGCAACATATTTGACTTGCTGTCAATAACTTTTGCCCTATCATTCTCTATCTCATATTCCTTAACCACGATATCGTATAAAATCAAAGCTGATTCTAATGAATCGGGATCCGTATTCTCTGTATCACCGTCCTTCATTATCACTCTCACCTCACTTCATCGCTTTATAAATCATAGTTTAAATGCACTTTATTACTTCCAGCAGTTCGTTATCTTGCTTTCTTCTCAGCTCCATTTCCAAAGCAGGTGCCGAATCAATGTAATCTTCAATTGCCCTCTTGGCATGGCCAATTATAATCAAAATATCTTCTATACCACTGGCCAAAACCTCTTCAACAATATAATGAATCGTTGGCTTATCTAACATAGGAAGCATTTTCTTCGGTGTAACTTTCGTAGCTAGAAGAAACCGTATTCCGTATCTTACCTGCCGGTATTACAGTTTTTCTTATCTTTCCCATCTTATCCCTACTATCAGACATGAGTTAAATCCCTTTTGTTACCAAATACATCCTATAAATTTGTTTTTAGGAAATAATTTTTTTTACTATCCACAGGACAAATTTTCCAAAGAAATTATATGCAAGTTTTCTTTTGATTTTATCGTACTTACTTGCAATTGGATCAATTAACTCACGCAGAGTTATAACTTCTTGCTTCAGTTCATTCACCTTTATCTTTAGTTTCTCAACCTCTTTAGTACGCATTTCTATCTCTAGACAATGTTCCTTGGAAAACATCTCCCATATTTTCTCTGCAGAAAGAGTTTCTTCTTTCACTGGAAAATGCTTAGGCATCATAACACGTGATTCATCTTTTGTCGCATATGCCACAGCCAGCACATTAAGTGACAAGATTTCATCACGACTAAATTCAGCCTGATAAAGAGCATTCCAAAAGCTTCGCATCAAAGCAATCTGTCTGTTATACGGAGGATCTTGCTCTCTTATGCTTATTTGCTCGAATCCGGCATTTGTTAATACAAAACCCAGAGAAACATCTGTAAAAGAGCAGAAGTGAGTATAATCCTGATATAGCATCACCTCTGCCACCGGCGATGCTGCGTTTGGAACTTGGACCACCAAAAATCCAGCAGGAGACAAATGGGATTTAAGTTTTCTTAAAAAAGATACCTGTTTATCCTTAGGAATATGCTCTAATACATCAAACATATAAATGACGTCTAAATTGTCCGGCAATTCATCTATACATTGTGTTACATCACCCTGATAAATATTTGCAAAACTCTGTTTCGCATAATTGGCTAAATCCTCATCTACTTCAATACCAAAAAGATTATTATATCCCATATTTTTAAGGGTTAATAACAATCTACCATCAGCACACCCTATATCCAAAATCTTAGCGTCTCTAGATGCAGGCAACAGTTCGTGTCTTTTCATCACCTGTTCCCAGTTTTCCATGTCTTGTCTTATTGACTCATCTGTATGTTTGTGCCAAAGAGACAGTTGTGAATCATATTTCATAATTTCCCCTCATAATATCCGCATGTAATAAAAAAATCTTATTATTTACAGATTCTACGATATACCAATCTCACTGATTTATATAAACTTTTTATCACAGATAATATCCTTGGATACTCTCTCATCTCTTGCTTTACCACAGTCTTCAGATAATCTCTATTTATAAAATAAAGACATATCTTTCTCTGCCAATCTTTTTTTAACCATGGCAAAGTCAAGTCATACATAAAACCAGAAGTTTTAGGTGTTACATTCTCTATTTGTTTATTCCAGTGATCCAATGTACTGAACGCTCTTCCCACCCCCATGTCATCCTCAAAAGGTATGCCGGCAAACATTTGCCTGTCTGTAAGTTTAGCCATCGCTTGAAGGTACTCCAAAGGCAAGCTCGTATCTTCTCTCTGACAATGTAAATGATATATATCCTCTTTGAAAATCCTCACCATATCATACACATAGCGCAAAGCGGAATTTTGAATACATGTCATCACATATCTTTCAATATAACTAGGATTATAGTCTTTAAATTCCAGTTCCACACTTCCATCATCATTTATATTAATAAATTTGCAGGATGGCTCCATTTTACTGATAAATAATTCTCGCAAAATACCAGTAACGCCTGGTGAATACGAGTAAAAACAATTGACTTTCATTTTGTTCTTTTCAGCACGAAGTAAAGGCAAATCATTGTTAATGTGAATGTAATGTGGCGTAATTTTAAAACCAAAAGTGTTCTTTAAAATAGATTCAATTCGACAACTGTAGCCAACATCAAAGGTTGCTACATTTCCAACGAAATACTTTTCTAACGCCTTGCCAACTTTTTCATGATAGGATCTAGCTATATTCTCATCAAAAAGATAGTTACCAAATTTTTCTAAGAATTTATAGAAGTCCTGTGCAGATGAAAACCGTTGTTCCCCATCTATATTCATCTTACTCATGAGTGACTTTCGTGCCTCATATATATCAGGTTTCATAACTGGCTTTAATAATTTAAATATTTTTTCTGGAGTTTGCGCGTAAATAATGATATTTTTTTCAAGACTAAACAAATCTTGACGCTTATGTAACTGCAAAGGTAGTATAGTCGATCGCGTAAGATGTAAATAACCTGGCGAAAGATTATTTTTATACACATACTCAATAATTTCGTAAGCCTTCATAGGTAAATAACCGTCTCTAGCCATGAAATTAATCTGAGAATATTTATTATCTCGTACAGACTGATGCAACCAATTGCCTAACGCAAACAAATGCATTCCCAATGCATAATACCCAAAGAATTTGGGGTCAGCATTAAAATCTGTATCTGGATGAACTACTAAGTATGGATTATCAAAGATATCATTGGCAGCCTGTGACAGCATAGTTCGCAAGCCAAAATACCAATGATACTGCCCTCCACACCGCAGACAAAAAGGTTCCTCATATACTTTTTTGAAGCCCTCTCCACCATACCATCCAGGATATACATCTGCGAAACGCTCTACAGCTTTAGGAAAATGGTATGAGTGCAGGCCAGCCTTACGTGCCTGCTCCACGTCAGAATCATAATTATCCCCCATATGTAATATACGCTCAGGTTTTACATTTATAGTTTTGCAAACTTTTGCATACAAAGTACCTCTAGCCTTGGTTAAATGCACTCTACTCGATACAAATATATGTGAATAGCCAGAATACCCACAGCTAGTTAAGATTTTTTCTATCACTTCTTGAGGCAAATACATATCTGAGACAATAATAACCTTCTTGCCAAGCGCTAATGCAAAATCAAAAATTTCTTTTGCATATTTCCTAGGTTGACAATATTTGATTTCAAGATCTATCTCATACTGCTTAATTTTCTTAATTATTTCATCGGAGACTCCAAGATAGTTCTGTACCACCTCATATATTTCATCAAGTGTTATTTCTTCATCCGCTGGATTATTTAGCCATTTCTTGTCTCTAGCTACACTTTCTGCCTCGACACGTATTGTCATAAAATCCGCGGTATCAGCTATTTCCAATAACTGGTTCACATAAATCCCAAGCAAGTAAAAAAGATCTTTAGGTTCCCAAAAAGGACGATACACAAGTGTATCAAAAACATCAAAACTGACAACATCAATGGTCTCTGACCTTATCTGCTGCTTTAAAATTTCTTGAGGAATATCTTTTTGACGTGTTTCAATAGAATAAAAATATTTATCTGACGCTGATATATCCCCTAACGGCACATCATATCCATCCTGCAAAAAAGCCAGCAACTCATTCTTTTCTTTTATTTCCAGATTAGAGTTGCTCACCTGTTCCTTCCATATTCTAAGAAGTAAATTCTCCCAAGATTTAATGCTTTTCAATTCATTATCAGCATGTAACTTATCATCGAATACTGATGTCAAAAGTCCAAATACATGTTTTACATCAGAAATATTTTTCCTGTATTTATCAATCTTCCCATCCAAAGCTGTGGAGCTTTGATTAGATTGCAAGTAATAAACGAAGTCTCCGTGAATATTTGATACATGATTGGCAAAGTGCCATAGAATAGATGAATATACAACATCTTCACACATGATAAGATGTTTTTTTTGCATCTCAAAATAAGGGACACAAATTTCCCATAAATCACGCCTATAGACTTTATTCCAAACTACATGAAGTGAGAAATCTCTGCCTGCTTGTTCAAAAAATAATTTTGCCGCATCTTCCCCATTCATATCTATATCTATAGTGCGTGTATGTGAAAGATTATAATAGCCATAAGGACTTTCTTCACCTTCATATTCCAGGTAAATTTCTCCAAAAGTAATATCGGAGCCAGTCTCTTCAGCCCGTTCTATTAATCGTCTGTAAAAATCTACTGAAACATGATCATCACTGTCCAAGAAAGCAATATATTTCCCTTTTGCATATTTTGCTCCTGTCAATCGAGCATGATAAAGGCCCTTATTTTCATCATGCTGCACCAACTGAACTCTTCCATCGTTGCCAATATATCTTTTAGTAACAGCTGCAACGTTATCCGGAGATTTATCATCCACTACTATCACTTGCAGATTCTGATATGAACATCCCAAAACACTATCCAAGCACTTGGGCAATGTATGCTCTGTCCCATAAGCGGGTATGACTATTGATAACAACGGCATATCTTTCATTTAATCCACATCCTATTTAATTAATTTTCATTTCAACCCAAGGTAATTTCGCCAAAATATTTGATTAGATAATTTTTCTTGACGAAATCCAATGTATTTTTGATGTAGCGCATTATATTTAAAGAACTGTTGAAATATAATCTTAATTGTGGTCATTAATGAACAAATCATACTTTTATCAGAATGATAATTGTTCACTTTAGCAAGTTTTACATCAGCACCTATTCTCGCAATTTCTTCGAAACCGCCACTATAGTCACGTAATGCCAGTTCAAAATTCTTCACGCCGACACTATCCAGACAAATAATACGACGAAACAGCCGTGCAAAGGCCGAGGCTATAAACGTCCAACGATTACACTCTTCAGCATAATGATTCAAAATCATCATATTCCTGTCGTTAAAGCAGTTAATAGTCGGATTTATTTTTTTTGCTGCGACCTCATGCCATACGCCAACACCGTTCATATGCATTATTTCCTGATGATTGCGTATGCTATACTCCATATCATCCCCTTTGATAAAAAGAGGCAGGGGGTAGCCATTTTTCTTTACTACCTCCATAGGAATGCAACAGAACCACCAGGCAGCATATGTATTGGACTTTTTGGGAAAATGTTCATTATCATATAGTCGACGTTTATCTGTCAGATCAAATTCTCTGCCATTTGATATCATCCTTATACCATTCCAGTAGGCTGTATTTTCGAACTGGCAAGTTGGATTATCAATGCTCAGCATAGCACCACCAAGCATCTGCTGACGCCGTTCTTCCTTGATATGCTGATAAACCTTGTAAACGCGCTCCAATGCAGTCGGTTCAATCACAACGTCATCATCCATCATCAAGATATGCGTATTAACACCTTGATTGACCTGCTCCATCATACCGCGAGTAAATCCACCAGAACCACCAAAATTTCGATTAGGAAAGACTTGAATATTTTCCCCGGATATTCCTTGCAATGATTGCCCATTATCAACAATAGTAACACTAAAGTTTTTATTCTTTTCAATCAGTTGCTTCAATACTGCCAAGTTACGCTTAACATACTTTTCCCGTTTAAAAGTGCAAATATTTATTCCAATTCTAACTGGATAAGTATGTGAAAAGATTCCATAATAGCCGCCGTTTCGCAAACAAGTCTCAAGCTGGACTGCTTTTACCCTGATGCCTATGATTTCTACTCTCTTTTGTTTCAGTACATCAATATCCAGCTCATGCATGAAATATCCCGAGGTTTCCTCAATACTCAACAACAATTCACTTTTCTTTTCAATTGAGTAAATCTCTATTTTGGCTCTACCAGACACTTCCATGTGAACGGCTAATCTTTCCAGGTTGGTATAATCCATCCACTTGCCTAATGAAAAGCAATTAAAGTAAGTCCCAAGATCAAGCGGTTCATCTAGTTCTATCCACACGCCTTCACTTTGAACACAATTACCATTTTTGTAATATAGTTTTTTGTTTTCCTCATCTTGAGAAAAGCAGATATCAAATATCTTTTCCCAGTTTTCTAAAGTACTTTCTTCCATCGCATTATCCTAATTTCAGATACTTATTCCAAAACTTCTCTGATGTCATATATGCAAATGATTCTTTGTATTCATGTCTAAGTTTGGCATATGAACAAATGACTCTAATATTGATGCAAACATATCTCAATACAAGTTTTAGGCATTTAATTCGTGATATCTTTAATATGACGCCAGTATCAAAATTCAAATCACAGCCCAGCACATTCCTGCGACAAAAGAAATGCTTACTGTTGCTCGTGTAGCCATACTCTGCATATCCCTTGTCTTTAAAGATAAAGTTAGGTAACAAATGTCCATTGATGGTTGCAAACCTAAAAAGCTTCTTCAGTCGCCCTTCTGAAACATTGTGCAAATCATTAGTAAAGTCATCCAACATCTTATCATCGTAATCTAATTCTGCAAGAGGCTTAACTTTTGCTTGTTTTTTGCCGTGCTGTTTTAGATCTTCAACGGTATCAACATTTTGAAAAAATTTTGGCCCCTCTAAGAAGCGCTCTATCCCATCAAGTAAAAGTTCTGCTCCACCATAATCATATCTGAAAATTTCCTTTGCAAATCGCCGCAACATAAAAATGATACACTGCTTTAATGAGAAATCCGTATGCATTGCATTAACGACAAGCATGTTTTTGAACATGAAATAATTTTCCATCAGTGTGGAATATTTCCTATCAAACGCCTCATGCCAAACAGAAATACCATTTAAACTCATCCACTTTTTGGGAGAACGAATGGAGTACTCCATATCATCCATACGCACAAAAAATGGATACGGCAGCTTATCCATGCCTAACATTTGCTTAGGCATACAACAATACCACCATGCTCCATAAGTTCCATTGGTATGCTCATATTTCTCATTTAAGATTACATTCTTGTAATGCTTGAGATTTAAATTCCCTTTATAGCTTATTAAACGAGCCCCTTTAAAAGCAGCCAGATTTTCGTGTTGTATATATTTCATATCCAAGCGAAGCATCGCTCCACCGAGGAATGCATCTTTGTAATCGTCCTTAATGATACGAAGCAGATTATAAGTTCGCTCCAGTGCTTCCATCTGTATCAACACATCATCATCCATAAATAATACATGGGTTGCTCTGTTTTCCTTTAACGATTCCATCATCCCTCTGGCAAATCCACCAGAGCCGCCCACATTAAGATTTGGATAGAGCTTTATACTTCCATCTTTAGTCTCAATTTCACCTGATGACAGGGTTTGTCCATTATCCACCACTTTGATATGATAATGTCCCGCTGCATTATATTTATGGTTTTCAAAGAAGCTTTCTTTTAGAAGCTTGATATTGCGCTTAATGAAGGATTCTCTTTTGAAAGTACACATTACCAAATCTATTTCCACAGGACGCAAAACACTTTCATTTATTACATTGGTTCCATAGTGGCCACCGGAGAAAATACTGCTATCTTCTATTGCGACAAGTGAGAAACAAACATTATCACCAGTCGTAATGTTTATAGGTATACGAATTTCTTCCAGATTTTTGTTTATATGTAATTTAGAGTAAATGCAATTTGTTACGACCTTTTTCCTGAACCATGAGGAAGTATAAATTTCTACTTTAAAACTACCTTTAATATTGAGGCAAAGATATAAATTATCCAGATTCGTATATTCAAGCCATTTATTCAAAGAAAATGCATTGAAATATGTAGCGAAATCGCACTTGGCATTTTTTTCAAATAAAAGCTTGTCTTCAAACTGCTGAACGTCACTTCCGCATCTCAAGTACATTAACGTTTCATTATTATTTTTTACGTCAGGCAGAATTATATTCTGTAATACATACTCTTTATTCATTCTTTCTCCATTCCTAGCAGCATCATATTCCATACAGTTGACAAATTCGTTCTGTATCTCCTACTTCCATTGCCTTGCCATGATCAAGCCACAACACTTTATTACAAAGTCTCTTTATCATGTTATTATCATGAGATACCAAAATAATCGTAGTTCCGCTATCTATCATCTTCCGAATACGTACTTCGCATTTTTCTTGAAACTTGTAATCGCCCACCGATAACACTTCATCAACAATAAGTATCTCCGGTCTTATTTCCGTAGCTATAGCAAACCCCAGTCTGGCATACATCCCGCTGGAAAAGTTTTTTACAGGTACATTGACAAAATCTCTTAGCTCAGCAAAATCCAATATGGCATCGAAATGTTCTTCCAAAAAGGCATGACTATACCCCAAGATTGCGCCGTTGAGGAAGATATTCTCCTTGGCCGTGAGTTCTGGGTCAAAGCCCGCCCCCACCTCTATCAGTGGTGCGATGTTTCCTCTGACCGTCACTCTCCCCTGGGTTGGTTTCAGAACACCGGCTATGATTTTGAGCATGGTGGATTTTCCTGCCCCATTGAAGCCTATCAGACCAAAAACATCGCCCTTGTCGATTGTAAATGAGACATCATTCAGGGCAATGAATTCATTATAAAAAAGCTTCCCTTTCAGAAGCTTTACTACGTACTCCTTAAGGGTATCTACTTTTTCTTCCATAAGATTAAATCTCATGGACACATGTTCCACACTGATAATGGGCTCTCCCATATCCATATCCTGCCTCCTCAGATGTATAAAATAAAATGGTTCTGAGCACGACGAAAAATTACTACACCTGCAACCAAGGTAGTAATAGCCATGACCAGGCATAGCAGAGTGTTATCCCAGGAGGGCATTCCACCACTATACAGAACTTCACGAAAACTACGCACAAAATAATACAGAGGATTGTAATCCAAAAGGAACCGATATTCTTGGGGTACTATCTGTTCAGGATAAAAAATAGGCGTAGCATAATTCAGCCCCGTCAGCACAACACCGTAAAGGTGGAACATGTCACGGAAGTAAACCACCCCGGCTGAAAGTATCAGCCCCACTCCCAGGCAAAAAATCAACATTAACAACAGCGGCAGCAGAAAGGTGATGATATGCCAGTCCGGTATCTGCCCTGTATAGACCATCATGATTATGATGGCGGGAATGGTGAACAAAAGGTTCACACAACTGGATACAACTCTCGAAAAAGGAAATAGATACTTAGGCACATAAACCTTCTTGATGAGGGAGCCGTTCTCCAAAATGGACCCCATGGCAAAATTTGTTGACTCGCTGAAAAAAGTAAAGGTCACCTGGCCTATAAGAAGATACAGCACATAGTTTTCCACGTTAAACCTAAACAACGTGGAGAAAACCATAGCCGTGATGATCATCATGAGCAATGGGTTTAGCATACTCCAAACTACTCCCAACACGCTACGCCGGTATTTTTTCTTTATATCACGCATTACTAGCACATACAGTAAATACTTGTACTTATAAAAGGTTTTTAACATTCCTAGCAAATTAACAACTCCTACCTTTAAACTTCCGTAATAAAAATTTGCCGCCTTTTTTTAGCCAATTTTGCGGTTCCATAAATGTGACGCTATTCTCTTTATAAGAAAGCGAATTGGTCTCTAACCATACATCCAGCAACAGTTCACTCAAATATCCATACAAGCGGCGTTGTACGGCATCATATCCTCTGATATCCGTCCGTTTCTCGACTTCAAACAAAACATCAAACAGCCACTGGCAGTATGCATCAAATAAATCTGCACGCATGGTCATCATATTGAACATGTGGGCGCTCGTCCTTTTCATCTGCTGGTCATAGGCCAGCAAGTATTCCGAGCACTGCTCTGCTATCACCTGTCTGGTTATTTGCAAATCCTTTTGATAATGGGCATGGACATAGTGACTTTCGTTGGTTTCTATGTAATATTTTCGGAGCTTTGGCAGCAAAATATCTGCCTGCTGAAAGTTTTGCACAAAGTCTTCCCTCCTAAACACTGCTAATTTCTTATCTTGCCATAAACGTCCTTTTGTAAAATGCCGCCGATAATGTACCAGCCCTTTGTAATCGGCCTGCACATTTTTCCACATCCAGTAAAGGCCAGTCAGCTCACAGAAGCTTTCGTTTTTCTCACTAATGTTATCGCCAGTATTATCCCCTGTATACCCCAGTTCCAAATGCTCATGTAGCGCCTTGCCTACATGCAGAGGCAGATATACATCATCTTCCGGCATCCAGTACTTTTTATGAGTTGCTACTGCTATCTTGATATCCAAACTGTTTCCTTTCTCTCAGTAGGCGCCTTCCTTGCGGATTACGGCTATAAACGTCTTCACCAGATATTTCAAATCCAGCCATACACTCCAATTGCGGACATACCAGGTGTCCATTTCCACCCGTTCTTCATAGGTGGTGTCGCTGCGGCCGCTCGTCTGCCACATACCGGTTATCCCAGGACGAACCATGTAGTATTCCCGAATATTGTCACCGTATTTGCAGACTTCCCCCTGCACTATTGGGCGCGGGCCTACCAGGCTCATTTCTCCTTTTAGCACATTGAACACCTGCGGCAGTTCATCCAGACTGGTTTTCCGCAGGAATGCTCCCAACTTGGTTACCCGCGGGTCATGGGTAAGTTTGAAGTTTTCTGCCCATTCCTTTTGGGCAGCTGGATTTTCAGCCAGGTATTTTTTTAAGGCCTCGTCGGCATTGGATACCATAGTCTGGAATTTATAACAGTCAAATTCTTTGCCATTCCGTCCCACACGGCGATGAGCAAAGAAGATTCTACCTTTATTGTCTATCCCGACCAATATGGCCAGCAGGATAAAAAACGGAGATATCAGAATACAGCCGAAGAAGGTAACCACCATATCAAAGACGAACTTGGTTGTCCTGTTGCTCCAACGGGACAGGTTGTTTTTGCTCTTGATAATGGTCAGCTGTTCGACAAACAACGTACTGATTTCCACACTGCCTAGAGGTGTGCCCACCAGACTCGGGGTAAACAGAATGGTATCGGTTAAATGCTGCACACTGACCAGTAGCTTGCGCATATGCTCTTCGGATAGGCCCGGTGCCGCAATCACAATGGTTCGTACACCTTGCTCCTTGATTACACTCGCCGCATCCTTAAATCCGCCCAATAAGGGGTACTCCTGAGGAAGTTTGTTGGATACGGGATGGTCATCCAATATCCCCACTACTTTGTAGCCATAACAGGGATCGTCTGCAAAAGCTTCCAATAGCCGTTCTGCTGTCCGTCCTGCCCCCACCAGCAAAATCCGTTCCTGCAGGCATTCCAGCTGCAAGACGAATTTCCCGAGCAGATATCTGCCGATGGCAATATATGCCATACTGAACAGCAAAAAACAGCCTGCATAATATCTGGATACTTGCAAGCGATTTCGCATTAAGAAAATTACCAGCATATACATGAGGAATCCGTAGCAAGCACCTTTGAACACATCCCTCGTGACATCCAGCGAAGGACGGTTGAAGCGGTAGCCATCTGCTTGAAACATGACTAGCAATAACAGCAGCGGATAATATACATACTGATATTCCCACGGCATAACCATTGCGCGGCTGGCATCCTCACGAAACATGGCCTGCAGCCATAACGCTGTGTGTTCGGCCGCAATGATGGCCAAATAATCCACAAAAATATGGAGACATACGATTATCTGTCGATTGGTTCCTATATGTATTCCCTGCTTCATCTTTCCCTCTTTATATTTCTTAGTGCATATTTGCAGTATTTTGTATTGTATTTCGCACTTTCTATCCGCATACTTTATTATAATATCACACATGCACATATGTAACAAGTTGCTAACATTATAGTTTTGCACTTATTTTTATAATTTATTATATAACTAATCATTACTTGCGTACAAAAAAAGACTGCGTATCGAAGTGCTGGTAATCAGCACTTGTACACAGTCTTTCATCTGTTCTAGCTATTATTCGTTTATTCAGTTCTCTATGAGCAGTATGCAGTGGGTATAGGCTGGCAAATCCTTTGCTTCCTGCAGTGTCGTGGTGACGATTTTCTCATCTTCATAAGACAAGCGGCTGCAAATGTGGATTGGCTGTTCTTGAGGCCAGCCGTTTTTTATAAGAATCTTGGGGATGGTCTGGGAATTGTTTTGGCTGTCCGTAAGCAGGCCCAGAATTTTTCCCGGCTTGTAGGCGATTTCCTCTGCTGAGGGTGTACGGCCATGGAAACTAGCCAGCGTGGCATCATGCCAGGGCAAAGCCAGACGGGCAAAGGCATACTGCATAGCGCTGATGCCGGGGATTACCGTTAGCTGCTCTGCGGGGAATTCACGCCGAAGGGCATCCAACAGGGAATAATAGCCGGGGTCACCGGATACCATGGCCACCACATCAGCCTGCTGTAACTTGCCACGGATAAAATCCATTACACCTTGAATATCGGCGGTTATCGGACAGGTTTCCTGCTCGTCCACGGCAAACTGGGACAGGGCCCGTCTGCCGCCCACGAGGAACTTCGCCTGTTTAATGGCGTTTAGCCCCTTGGGTACGATATAGTCCGGGTTACCGGGGCCGATGCCCACGACGATAATTTTATTCTGCATTTCCAACCGGCACCTCCCCGCCTAATTCTTTACAAATTGCCTGCGCTGTTTCGTCCATGCCCAAAAGTTCGCCTGTCATGGTGACCATCACGGTGCCTACCTGCATCTTTTGGAACAGATAACGCTCGGCTCGCAGGCTGGCCCGCTCGGCCAGGCGCTGACATACACGGCTCTTTAGCCCTGCTCGTTCGAGTACAGCCAAAGCGTCTTCTGTGGTATTGGCACTTAATACGGCCTGCACATCACTAGTGCTCAACCCTTCTGCCGCCCCATAGGCCGCCATGGTTTCCAGACGGCCATCAGCAATGCGGTTATGGGTGTAGAAGCAGCCTGCCGCCACTTTAATCAGCTTGCCAATATGGCCGAATAGCAGCACGCGTTTGATGTCCCGCTGCTGGGCCGCTTCGAGCATAAAGCCGATAAAGTTGCTCGTCTGCACCATGGCCTGCGCAGGCAGCTGCCATTTGCCCGCCAGCCGTTCGCCAATCTTGCCGGGCACAAAAATCAGTGCGTCAAAGCCTGCCGCTTTGGCTACATCAATCTGCGGCACGAGGGAGTTTTTGAATCCTTCCTCGGACATGGGCCGCAAAACGCCCGTCGTGCCGATAACCGATATTCCGCCCTCGACCCCTAAGATGGGATTGAGGGTTTGTTTCGCCAGTTCCACGCCTGCCGGAATGGAAATCGTAACTTCCAAAGGGATTTTATCCGTCCCGAGCACTTCGGCCACCACATTGCGGATTAACTGCCGCGGGCCGGGATTGATGGATGGCTCACCCACAGGAACTGACAGGCCGGGCTTGGTTACAGTGCCAATGCCCTCGCCTGCCTTGAAGACCACTTCCGGCGGCGCTGCTTCTAAATGGCGAATCGTCGTAAATACCGATACGCCGTTGGTGATATCCGGGTCATCACCAGAAAATTTCACCACTTCGGCGGTAATTCCGCGTTCATCTTTGACGATATTTTTGACGGGTATAAGAAGCTCCGTGCCATCCAAGGCACGGAGTTCTATGCTATCCCAATCCTCACCTTGTTCATAGAGCAGCGCGGCTTTTACACCAGCAGCGGCACAGGCGCCGGTGGTGTAGCCGCTTCTAAGTTCTCTTGACATAATCTACCTCTCTCCACCTCATCCGTCAGCCTTTCGGCTGCCACCTCCCGGGGAGTCCACCGGACTCCCGCGCCTATATAGCGCCCCCTCAAGGGGAAGGCTTTTATTTATTCAGCTGACGGCTAAGGAAGTCGCGGCCAAATACCGTTAACGTGTAGTATAGTCCAATCAGGAACGGGATATATTCGGCAATCAGGCGCCAGCAGACGGCGATAATGCCGACGGTTCCAGCTGGCACTGTTTCGCTGAAGAGCAGCACGAAGCCGCCCTCGGCAATGCCGGAACCACCTGGTGTCGGCGTGAAGTAGAGCAGCATGTTGAGGAAAATCATGCGGCCCATCACCGTGTACCAGTCCGCATCCGTTACCCCCAGCCCCAAGAGCAGGCAGGGGACAATGGCGTAGATGCACAAGAGGTTCAGCCCGGACTCCACAAAGACCAGCAGCATTTTCCATGGCGACTGCAAGAGCAGGGCAATGGCGCATTTGGTATCGCGGTAAAAGGCAAAGACCTTGCGGCGGCGGGCATTTTTCATATGGCGGGTGAAGCGGATGACGAAGTAATCCAGCGTCCCCTTCCTTGCCCCCACCACGATGGCAATAATGACCACAAAGGCCGTAAGGGTAATGGCCATCAGCGTCTGATTGGATATGCCCGGCAAGATGCCTTCATCATGCATAAAGATAAAGGGCATGCAGAGCACCAAAAAGAAGATGGACAACAGCGTGCGGACGATAACGAGCACCGTAGCTTTGCCTGTCGGCACCCCCGCATGGCGCAGGAACATCAGCTGAGCAACAGCCCCGCCGGTTGCGCCTGGTGTTAAGAGTGCCAAAAAGTAATTGCCGAACACCACCTGCACCGCCTGATAAAGGCTGATTTTCTCATTGGAAATCTTGACCATATGCATCAGGCGGCTGCCGTCAAAGAACATGCCTAGACCTACAGCCAGAATGGCCAGCACAATGGACCAGGGTTGAAAGCGATTTAGATTTTTCAGGGTATTTATATCAACGGTTGTATAGATAACCACGCCGGAGATAACAACCACCAGCAGGATTAAAGCCATAAACCGTTTGTAAACTTTACTCATGCAAACCGTCCCTTGGGATAGTTATTTTCTTACAGTGCTTCCTCATGCGCCGCATAGGCACTGTGATTATGAATGGACTCGTAGTTCTCGCATTCCACGGAGAACCAGCCCAGACCTTCAAGCTCACGCAGAGCCAGCACCGTATCCCGCAAAATATCCTCTACAAACTTGGGATTTTCATAAGCGGCTTCCGTGACGAATTTTTCATCCTCGCGCTTGAGCAGCGGATAAATGGGCGAAGAGCCCTGCTTTTCCACGAGCTCGGCCAAATCTTCAATATAGATGCAGTCATAGCCATCCTTGAAGCGCAGCTGAATGCGGGCCACCGAGCGCTGATTGTGCGCGCCGTAGCTGGAAATCTCCTTGCTGCAGGGGCATAGGGAGGTAAAGGGCACCTCCACGCCCAGCTGGAATTCCATGGGCGCTCCCTTTTCCTTGCGGCCCGTGAAGCAGCAATCCAAATCCAGTACGGAAGTACGGCGGCTGACCGGAGCCACCTTGTCCACGAAATACTTGAAGGAAAGCTCGACCTCTGCTGCATGGGCTTCGAGTTTTTCCAGAGCTTCTGCCAGCATGGCTTCCATTTCCGGTTCAGCCAGCGGCTTTCTGCTCCAGGGCATCAGGATTTCCAAGAAGCGGCTCATATGCGTGCCCTTGTACTGACTCGGCAGAGCCACGGTAAAGCGCACACGGGCCAGCACCTGCTGATAGCTGCCATCTTTGGTCTTAATCAGGAAGGGCAGATGCGCTTCCTTAATGCCCACCTTCTGGATGGCAATGCCGCGTTTATCCTGGCGGTTTTGTACGTCCTGCATGTTAGTTCCTCGTTTCGTATTCTACCGGGTCTTCCACGCCGGCTTCGGCAAAGCCCTGCAGGCGCAGCTTGCAACTGTCGCAGACGCCGCAGGCCTTCTCGCCGCCCTTGTAACAGCTATGGGTGAACTGTAACGGAGCGCCGAGCTTCGAGCCCAGCTGTACGATTTCCTTCTTGGACAAATCCTGCAGCGGCGTTTCAATCGTGATTTTCGTGCCGTTAACCGCCGTAGCCGTAGTGGCATAATTGGCCAATTCCTGGAACTTCTGAATGAATTCCGGGCGGCAATCCGGATAGCCGGAGTAATCCACGGAGTTCACACCGATATAGACATGAGTTGCCCCCACGACTTCGGCATAACCCATGGCATAGGACAGGAAAATCAGGTTGCGGGCGGGCACATAGGTGATGGGCACATCTTCCCGGTTGACATCCCCCTCCGGCACGTCGATATGACTGTCGGTCAGTGCGGAACCGCCAATGGCCTCCATATTGGTTTCGATAATCAGATGTTTGGGCACATTGTAGAATTCCGCGATTTTCTTAGCGCCTTCGAGCTCGATGCTATGGCGCTGATGATAGTTGAAGCTGATGGGATATACTTCATAGCCTGCTTCCTTGGCCACAGCCATACAGGTACAGCTGTCCAGGCCGCCGGAAAGCAGCACGACTGCTTTTTCTTTTGCCATTGTTACATCTCCTCCATTAACCACGAATGGCCTTGATGGCTGCGGCCACATCTTCGGCTCCATAAATGGCAGAACCGGCTACCAGCACATTGGCCCCGGCTTCCTGCACGAGCTTGCTGGTTTCGGCATTGATGCCGCCATCCACTTCGATGTCGCAGGTAAAGCCCATATCCTTAATCGTATGGTAGAGCATGTGAATCTTTTCGAGCTGGGATGCGATAAACTTCTGACCGCCAAAGCCCGGGTTCACCGTCATAATCAGCACCATATCCACATCCGGCAGGATTTCTTCAATCATCGAGAGCGGCGTGCCGGGATTCAGCGCGATACCAGCCTTGCAGCCGGCAGCCTTAATCTGCTGAATGATGCGGTGGTGATGGCGGGCAGCCTCCCAATGGAAGGTGATGATATCAGCGCCAGCTTCGGCGAAAGTTTCAATATGCGTTTCCGGATGTTCCACCATGAGATGTACATCAAATACTGCCTTACTGGTTGGACGCAGGCTTTTTACCACCAGAGACCCCAGTGTGATATTGGGCACGAAAGTGCCATCCATTACATCAATATGAATGTATTCCGCACCGGCATCGGTTACTTTCTTGACATCATCTGCCAGATGAGCAAAATCCGCCGACAAAATGGAGGGTGCAATTTTAATCATTTATATTCCTTCTTTCGTTTCAACTGTTGCGCTTCCTGAATTTCTTTATAAATGGCCTCATAGGCCTCATACCGTTCCTGAGAGATTTCCCCATTTGCCAGTGCAGCCTTGATGCCGCAGTCCGGTTCATGGGTGTGGCTGCAGGGAGCAAAGCGGCACTTGCCCAGATACGGGCGGAACTCGGGGAAAAAGTTTGCCAATTCTTCCAAGGGAATCTCCCCCAGTTCCATGGCACTAAATCCCGGCGTATCCACGATAAAGCCTTGCTCATAAGGCAAAAGTTCCGCCACGCGGGTTGTATGTTTGCCCCGCTTAATCTTGTCGCTGACCCGCCCCGTCGCTAAGGAAAGGCTGTCATCTATGGCATTGAGCAGGGAGGATTTGCCGACACCAGAGGGACCGGCAAAAACGGTGGTTTCACCTGCCAGCGCCTCCTTGAGTTCTGCAATGCCCTGCTTTTCCTTGGCGGACACCCGCAAGACGCGGTAACCGGCCTGCTCGTAGAGGTTCAGAAAATCGGCGATATCACCATCATGCAGATCCGCTTTATTGACACAGATAAGGATGTTCTTAAGGCCTGACCATTCCGCCAGCACCAAGAAACGATTCAAGAGCAGCGGATGTAAATCCGGCTGTGCCGCGGCAAAGGTCAGAATGACCTGCGTTACGTTAGCGACAGCAGGACGGCGCAGCATGCTTTCGCGGGGCAGCTGTTCTTCCACCACGCCCGTGCCGTCCGGCAGCCTGCCGATAAGCACCTTGTCGCCGGGCACTACGCCCTGACTCCTGCGCATTTTCTTGAACTTGCCCCGCAGCTTGCAGGCCACCAGTTCGCTGTCTGTATTGGTCTGGACATAGAAGAAGCTGTTATAGGCCTTGATTACTCGGCCTTCCTCTAATTGCATAAATGCTCCTCCCTAATCAATAAACACCATCTCAGCGGCTCTTGCTGCTTTCATTTGGCTTTGGTGCCACAGTTTCCTGTTTGCCGCTGTCCTTCTTGGTTGACTTGTCCGTTTTCTCCTCCGTGGTCTTGCCTGCTTCGGCTACCACAAGATGGATGGATTCACCCGTGAGGGCTTCGGCGCCACCGCCAGGACTCTGGCTGATGACCGTGCCTTCCGCCTGCTTGCTGGCCTTGCGTTCCACACTGCCGACCTTGAATCCGGCGCTGGTCAGTGCCTTGCGGGCCGATTCAAGTGGCAGGCCCGTCACATCCGGTACAGAGGATTTCTGTTCCTTCTTGCCCTTGCTGATAACCAAATCAATGGTTTCGCCACGGGTCACCCGGGTACCTACCCGCGGGTCCGTGCTGATAACTACACCGGCTTCTTCCGTATCGGAAGCCTTTTCCGTTATCAGGCCAATTTTCAGCCCCATCTTTTCGAGTTTGGCAATGGCATCTGCTTTCTTAAGGCCACGGATATCGGGCATTTCGATATTTTCGCCGCCCTTGCTGACCTTGATGGTAATCAGGCGTTCTTCCTTAACCTTGGCCCCGCCTTCAGGATTCTGGGAAATGACCATCCCCGCGGGAACTTCGGCGCTGAATTCTTCATCCACCTTGACCCGCAGGCGCTTGTCCTCCAAAATCTGCTTGGCCAGTGTCATCTGCTTGCCGGTAACATCTGGCACTTCCACTTCGGCCGTGCTCCAGAACTTGCCGAAGCTCAGGAAGGCCCCCACAAAGAAGCCCATCATCAGCACCATGACCAGACCGGCGACAAATTTCTTGGACTTGAAGATGGATTTATCTTCCTCTTCATCCTCGTCATAAGCCGGCTGCGCATAACGCTCACTGCGGACGGCCAGCGGCGATTCCTGTACGCGAGGCAATACCTGCGTAGCATAGGGGTCCGTAACACCAGCACTGTAACCGCCCAGCATCTGCTGTGCCTGCGTGATATCCTGCACCAGTTCGCTGCTGCTCGGACGCATGTTGGCATCCTTCTGCATGGCACGGGCCACAATGGCTTCTACCACCGGCGGGATGGATTCATCGAGCTGACGCACCGAGCGCGGCTGCTCCTGCAAATGCTTCATGGCAATGCTGACCGGCGTTTCGCCCGTGAAGGGCAGCTGACCCGTCAACATTTCATACAGGACCACGCCGAGCGCATAGACATCCGAGCGGGGCGTAATCATGGTTCCCTTGGCCTGTTCCGGGGAGAAGTAATGAACAGAGCCTACCACATTGCCCGTATAAGTCATGGTGGATTCCGTCACCGCCCGGGCGATGCCGAAGTCTGCCACCTTGGCACTGCCGTCAGCCATCATCAGAATGTTATGCGGCTTGATGTCGCAGTGCACGAGATTATTGGCATGGGCATGAGCCAGCGCGCTGGCAATATCCCGGGCCACATGGAGGGCGTCGGCCACGCTAAGATGGCCTTCCTGTTTGATGCGGTCCTTCAAGGTGCTCCCGGGCACGTATTCCATGACGATATAATGGTCATCGCCATTTACGCCGACATCATAGATATTGACAATATTCGGATGCGAGAGTTTGGCTGCCGCTTGGGCTTCCCGATGGAATTTCTGAATGAATTCCGTATCCCGCTTAAACTGTTCATGGAGGATTTTGACCGCTACTGTGCGGTCAAGCAGTATATCTCTGGCCTTATACACATCAGCCATGCCGCCGCCGCCAATGAGCTCCTGCAATTCATATCGATTATCCAAGACACGCTGGTTCATTGAATTTCTCCTTCCCCAAGGCTTTCTATGATTAATTTTGTAAACTCAGGATTATTTTCCGGGCAATAGGTGCCGCTACTTTGCCGCCACCGCCGCCGTTTTCCACAATGATGGCAAAGGCGATGTTGCGGTTGCGCAATTTTGCCGAGCCGATAAACCAGGCATGGTCCTCACCGTGAGGATTCTCGGCCGTGCCGGTCTTGCCAGCCACTTCCACGCCGCTGACCTGGGCGGCCTTGCCCGTGCCCTTGGTCACTACATCTTCCATATAGCTGTGGATTTTAGCGGCCATGGCTTCAGTCGTTACCGTCAGCCATTTTTCGGGGCTGGCCCGATGTACCACCAGACCTCCGGGCGTGATGACCTCCTGCACGAGGTATGGCTTCATCACCGTGCCGCCATGAGCATAAGCCGCAGCCATCATGGCCATATGCATGGGCGTCACGAGCAGGGTACTCTGACCGATAGCCGTCTGGGCCTGGTCGCCGGTCCCCAGCTTGCCAAACTCCGGCAAATGGGAGGCCGTCATGACGATTTCCCCGCCAATTGACTTGTCAAAGCCAAAGCGCTCAAAGGCCTTTTTGAGTTTGGCATCCCCCAGGCGCATGCCCAAGGTGCCAAAGGTCACATTACAGGATTCCGTCAGGGCCTTGCGCAAATTCACCCGATTGTGAATTTCCCCATGACTTTCCTGAATGCTGTGACCGCCGCCTACATCCAGAACGCCGGGGCAGTCAAACGTTTCCTGCTCGTTGGTCACATCTTCCGTCAGCGCGGCGTCCGCAATCATGGGCTTAATGGTAGAGCCCGGCGGGTAGAGTCCCTGTACCGTGCGGTTCAATAACGGCCCGCCCGCTTCCTGGGACATGGCCTTCCAGTTGGCCTCCACATTGTTGGGGTCATAGGCCGGCGAGCTGACCATCGCCAGCACCGCCCCAGTATCCACATCAAGCACCACGACGGCACCCTTGCGCCCGTCCAAGCCGTCATAAGCGGCCTGCTGGGCATCAGCTTCAATGGTGGTCTTGAGGTCATTGCCCCGGTCCGTCTGCAAGAGCTGGGACAATGGCCCCAACTTGCTCATATCGGCGGTGAGCCCTAAAAGCTCCCGATTCGCATGGCCTTCCAACCCGGCGCTGCCGATATTCTCGCCGTTATAGCCGGTAATATGAGCCATCACTTCTCCCTGCGGATAGCTGCGGGTGCCATCATTCTGTGTCTGGGCCATAACCCGCCCATGGGCATCGAAGATGGTCCCTCGGCGGATATCGGCCTTGGCCGCTGCCGCCCGCATATTCAGCGGATTTTCCGCCAGCTCCTGCCCTTCCCAAACAGCTAGATAGCCGATATAGAGGGAAAGCACCGCCACCATCACGAGCAGAAAGGCACCGACCTGCAATATTTGCCGTTTTAATTTCCAGTCAGACATTTTTCTGCTCCTTGGTTAATGATAACAATAGCGCCAGCAGGATAAAGCTGGACACCATGGAACTGCCGCCATAACTGACAAAGGGCAGGGTAATGCCTGTCAGCGGCAGGAATTTCGTCACACCGGCAATAATGATAAACATCTGCAGCAGAATCAGCACACCACAGCCTGCCATCAAAAGCGCCTCCGTGGTGTTCTTTAACTTCAAAGCACCTTTGATGCCCCGCCAAAAGAGCAGGGCGTAACAGATGATGAGCATAAGGCCTGCCGTAAGGCCCATCTCCTCCACAATGGCCGAGAAGATAAAGTCCGTGTGTACTTCGGGGATAAAGCCGGGATGACCGAAGCCAAAGCCCGTCCCCCAAAGGCCGCCTGTGCCGATGGCAAAGAGCGACTGCACTACCTGATAGGCCATGCCATTGGGGTCAGCCCACGGGTCAAGCCAGATATCAAAGCGCACCCGCACATGACCAAACATTGCATAGCTGGCTGCTGCCGCTATGCCCATAAAGGCCAGCGCTAAAAACACATAGGACTTGCTGCCTGTAGCCATATAGGTCATAAGCACTGCCATGCCGAAGAACAGCAGGGCCGAGCCCAAATCCTTTTCCACGACGAACATCAATACCGCCATGCCCCAGATGCAAATGAGGGGTGCGATAAACCGCAGGGGCGGCAGCCGCAGGAACAGGATTTTGTGGGCAGGCAGGGTCAGAACCCTGCGATGGTCAGACAGGTACGAGGCCAAAAAGAACAGGAGGATAATCTTGCCAAATTCCGAAGGCTGCAAGGATACCGGCCCGAGTACCAGCCAGTTCTTGCTGCCGCCGATTTCCGTGCCGAACAGCAGTGGCAGCCCCAGCAGGAACACACAGCCAATGCCCAAAAGGTAGGGATAGTTAAGCATGCGCCGGATTTTCGGCCAGAGCCGGATGACGAAGAACATCACCAGCATGGCAATGCAGAGCCACTGCATCTGCCGTAAAAGGAGTGCCGGTTTCAACCGGGCAATTTCCACGAGGCCAATGCTCACGAGCATCAGAATAATCGGCAGAATAAAGGTATCGAGCTTGCGGCGGATAACCACCATCTGAATGACGATGGTCAAAAAGATGGCCACAAGTAAATACGGAACATACGTCAAAGGGTCCTGCAAGGTGTTAGTCGTCACCTTTTGCATGGCGCCCTGCATCTTTAAGTATAACACCGTCATACCGCAGAGGAAAATCCCCAAAGGTGCCGTTAGAAGTCCCCAGTTTCTCATAGGAGGCTCACCACCACAGCAGTAACATTATCGGTGCCTCCGCCGGAAAGCGCGGCATCTACCAAAGCTCTGGCAGGATTCTCTGTGCCTGCTCTAAGCAGCCGGACGATTTCTTCGTCTGGCACATGCTTCATGAGGCCGTCCGTAGCCAGCAGGAAGATATCGCCACCGCGTACCGCGAGCTGGCCGCTGTCCACGGGCAGATTCTCCAAAGCGCCAACGGCTCTGGTCAGCATATTGCGCTGCGGATGCGTCTTGGCCTCCTCAGGCGTGATGGTGCCTTCCCGCACCAAATCTTCCACATAGGAATGGTCCCGGGTAATCTGCTCCAACACCATACTGCCCTGTCTGAGCACATAGAGGCGGCTGTCCCCTACATGGGCCCAGCTGCCACTGTCGGACTGGTCATCAATATGGAGCAGGGTCGCTGTGGTGCCCATACCTTCACAGCCGGGATGTTCCACCACATATTGGCGGATGGCACGATTGGCCTGTATCACGGCCTGACACAAATCGTCTTCCCCGACGCTTTCCCGGCCAGATAACATTTCTCGGACTGTGTCCACCAGCATCTGGCTGGCCACATCGCCTGCTGCTTCACCGCCCATGCCGTCAGCTACGGCATAGACATGGACATTTTCCAAAACCGCCAGATTGTCCTCATTGCCTTTGCGCACTAAGCCCACATCGGTGGCTTCATATACTTGCTGCAATTCGTTCACCTCTCGAACCTTAGGGTAACCATGCCAATACGGATTTCATCACCGGGTTTCAGATACGCCCGGCCCTCCAATGGCTGACCATTTACATAAGTATGGTTCACGCTGCCCAAATCCTCAATGACATATTGGGCACCATGGAGAAAAATCGTGGCATGGCGGTGGGAAACAAAATTTTCGGGAATGCGTATATCATTTTCCGCACCCCGGCCAATGGTTATTTCCTCCTGGAATGCAAACCGCCGTCCCTGCAGTTCCTCCTCGCTGGCTTCCACCACCGTGAGCAACGCCTCATTCTGCCTTACTGCGGGCTTGTGCTGGCGCTTCATTTCCTTCTTGACCTCGCCGAACATCTTGCGGGACAGGCTGACGGTAAAATAAATCAGCCACAGGAGCATGCCATATTCCAGCGCTACCCTGGCCACCTTAATGGCCATTGCCGCACCTTGCATCAAATCACCTCGTATAGTAATACCGTTGTTCCGATTTGGATTTCATCCCCGGAACACAGACATAGGGATTCCACCGGCTCACCGTTCACATAGGTGCCGTTGGTACTTTGCGCATCATAGAGCACGTGCCGGTGATTTTCATAGGCAATCCAGGCATGGAGCCGGGATGCCTTGGTGTCGGTGAGAATAAAATCGTTTTTCTCCCGGCGGCCGATATATATCTGCCCTTCGCCAAATTCCAGATACGCATCCATATCCGGGCCTTCCACCACCTTCAGCGAAGTAATCTTCACTTCCTGCGGCAGGTTGAGCGGCTGCTGGCTGCCCAGTTTGGGCTTGGCAAGCACCAAGGTATGGGGTTCTTCACAAGTTTCAGCCGGTTTTTCTTCCTCGGTGAAACGCGCCTTTAACTCGAAGGTTCCGCGCTGCTTTTCGCCATCGGCCTGACAGAGCACCGTCAAATTCCCCGGCATGATATAGTCCTGCAAAATGACCTGTTTTTCTGCCACGGCATAAAGCTCATCCATAATCCGTCTGGCGCAGAGCCGCTGATAATCCTCCTTAGCCAGGAAGAATACATACTGATTGGGCACCTTGCGCCGTGGCTTGCCCTTGCCCTGACGAGCGATTTCCTTCTCCAGCGCCTTACTTAGTTCCACCGGTTCCAAATCGCTGCTGAACTTTTTGTTGAAGAAGCCTTCGATATGATTTTCCAAAAAGGACTCTAACTTGCCAATGCCCATAGAATTCACCTCTAATCCTGCAAATGCTTGTTGCGCAGCTGACCGCAGGCCGCCTGAATATCCGTGCCCATCTCCCGGCGCACAGTCACATTCACATGATGGCTCGCCAGATACCCTTCAAACCAGTCAATCCGTGCCTTGGACGGACGCAGAAGATTGCGTTCCACCACAGGATTGATGGGGATGAGATTGACGCTGGCTAGCTGGCCATGCATAAGCGCCGTAAGCTCTTTGGCCTGCTGCTCGCCGTCATTTAGCTGGTCAATCAGTATGTATTCGTAAGTCACCCGCCGCTTGGTCTTGTCGGCATAGTTCTTGGCCGCCACCACCACATCCTTCAGCGGATATTTGCGGTTGATGGGCATGATTTCCGAGCGCAGCTCTTGATTCGGCGCATGCAGGGACACCGACAGAGAAATGGGCATGCCCTCCTCTGCCAGCTTGTACATGTTGGGCACAATCCCCGAAGTGGACAGCGTGATATTGCGGTATCCCAAGCCCAACGTATAGGGCTCATGGATAAGGCGCAGGAACTTCACGACCTCATCGTAGTTCATCAGGGGTTCTCCGCTGCCCATAATCACCATGGTATCCACCTTACTGCCGGACTCCTCCCGCAGCATATCATTGATGGTTACCGCCTGCGCCAAAATTTCCCCACAGGTCAAATCACGGGCCAGACCATGAAGGGTGGAAGCGCAGAAAGCGCAGCCCATATTGCAGCCGGCCTGCGTGGAAACGCAGATGCTATTGCCATAAGGCTGACGCATCAGCACTGTCTCAATAGCAGTGCCATCGGCAAACTCCAGCAGGAATTTCGTGGTCTTTTCATCCTGTGAATCGAGCCGCGCCTTAATCTTAGGACGGCCAATGGTGAAATTCTCCGCCAGCTGCTCACGCAAAGCCTTCGACAGGTTGGTCATGGCGGAAAAATCCACCGCCCCGCGCTGATAGAGCCATTCGGCAATCTGTTTGGCGCGGAACTTCTGTACCTTCAAGGGCGCCAAGACTTCCTGCAGCTCTGCTAAAGTCAACCCAAATATATTTGTCAATGTCTTATCCTTTCGCTTTGCGCATACGTGCAATAAAGAAACCGTCCGTGCCATCCCGCTGGGGATAGAGCTGTACCATCTTATCCGGACGCTTCACCGGCAGGAAATCACCAGTTTGTTCCAATGTAAATTCCGGATGACGGGTCAAAAAGGCCTCTACCACTTCGTCATTTTCTGACGGGTCAATGGTGCAGGTACTGTAGACCAGTACACCGCCTGCTTTAAGTGCCTTGGCGGCACTATCGAGGATTTCGCCCTGCAAAGGCGGCAAGGCCGCAATTTCCTCGGCACTCTTATTCCAGCGGGCATCCGGCTTACGCCGCAAAACGCCCAAGCCGGAACACGGTGCATCCACGAGCACCCGGTCGGCCATATCCTCATACTCTTCGCCCACTTCGCGGGCATCGAGCAAGGTCGGTTCAATAATGGTAATACCCAGACGCTGCGCATTTTCTTCAATGCGTTCCAGTTTATGCTCATAGATATCTCCGGCCACAATGCGGCCCTCGTTCTTCATCAGCGCCGCCATATGAGTGGTCTTACCGCCCGGAGCACTGCAGCAGTCGATAATGAGTTCGCCAGGCTGCGGGTCAACGACATGAGCAACCAGCATGGAGCTTTCGTCCTGTACCTGACAGAGGCCTTCCTGCAACGGCGCAAGATTATCCAACGCACCATGGGCCGTAACGAGTATCCCCTCCGGCGTCCACTGGCTTTCCTGCACTTCCGCACCTGCCGCCTGCAATGCTTTTAACAAGTCCTCACGGTTGCTTTTTAGCGTGTTGGTACGCACAGAAAGCACCGGCTGGCCGTTATCAAAGGCGCAGAGTGCTTCCGCTTCTTCAAAACCGAACTGCTTAACCCAGCGCTTCACCAGCCAATAGGGATGCTGACTCTTTAAGGCCAGTCCTTCCGTTGCCTTGCCCTTGCCTTCGGGGAACGTAGCTTTTTCCGGTTCCCGCACGGCGGTACGAAGCACTGCATTCACAAACTTTACCGTGCCTGCATGGCTGTACTTCTTGGTCAGTTCCACCGCCGTATTGCAGGCCGCCGAAGCTGGCACCTTGTCCAGATAGAAAATCTGATACAGCCCCAGCCGCAGGATTTCCCGCACCATCGGCGGAATTTTCTTTAGCGGTCGGTTTACATAGCGGCGCAGAATCCAGTCGAGGGTATCCCCGGCCTTCACCGCACCATAGACCAGTTCCGTCACAAAACGGCGATCCTGGTCAGAAAGTTCCGCCTTGCGCAGCTGACGGGCCAGAGCCACATTGGCATAGGCGCCTTCCTCATGCACTTCATTTAATATCTTAATCGCGATTTCCCGCGCTTTATCCATTATCTTGCTCCTTGGGAATGATGATTTTTTCCAGCTGGGCACGGACTTCGGCCATGTCCACATGGGTATTGTAGCAAGGACCATTGGGACGGATATTTAAGACGCCCACCGCCGGCAGAGGATAGACATCCTGAATGCCGCTCATGAGGTCCCGCTCACAGGCAATGGCCAGCACCGCCTTCGGCCGGGTGTTGTAGACAACCTGACGGGCCAAAGTCCCCCCCGTAGCCACAAAGAAATGGAAGCCCATTTCCTCGGACAGGGTCACGAGCGAACCGATATCGCAGCCGCCGCAGCGTTTGCAATTATTGGGGTCCCGAGTGATTTTATGCGGACAGGTGGCCAGCTGCAGACAGTGCGGCGTTACCACGAGCAGCTTGTCCGCCGGCACTTTGATGCCCATGCGGTTAAACATGAGATTGCTCGTAGCAATGAAGGAGCCCTCCAACTGACGCTTGCGGATGCCAAATATTTTGGCCACATAAACCGCCACCGGAAAGAGCATATTGATAAGCTCATAGGTCTGCCGCTGCAAAAAGGGCAGATAAAACCAGCCCTTTACCGCCAGTACCATATTCAATATAGCCAGCAAGGCCCCTGCACTCAGCAGGATAAACACGCCGCCCACAATCATCGGCAGCATTGCCGCAATCTCGGCCAGTCCCAAACGGGCAATGTACCAGATGACATAGAGCAGGGCCGATGCCAGCACCGTAGTCAGGGCAAGCACGCCGATAAACAGCCGCTTCTTGGCCCTGCCCGGCAATGTATAGGTTTTCTTTTGGGTCGAATCTGTCATTTTACTTCCCATATACGGTCAGTCAAACTTTGCACCAGCGGCAAAGCCGTGACCATTCAGATAGTCAGCAGCTCCCATTTTCTTCTTACCGGGCGCCTGCAGTTCCAAAATCTCCAGCACTTCATCACCGGCAGCCACAAAGAGGCCGGTCTTTTTGTCAGCCCGCACAACAGTGCCGGCAAGTGCCGTTGTGCGCTCTCCCGTGCGGCGGGTACGCCAAATCTTATACTTGGCACCATCGAGGCTCGTGTAAGCCCCGGGCCAGGAATTGAGGCCACGCACGAGATTATGCACTTCCTGCGCGGATTTTGACCAGTCAATCTGACCGGTGGTTTTCGTGAGCATCGGTGCATAGTTGGATTCCTCCGGCTGCGGCGTGCGCGTAAGCGTGCCATCCGAGAGTTTTTCCAGCGTGTCCATAAGGACCTTGGCACCCATGCCCATCAATCCGTCATGGACTTCCTCAAGCGTCGTATCCTCGCCAATGGGGAATTCTGCCTTTAAGAGCATATCGCCCGTGTCAAGGCCCGCATCCATAAACATCGTGGTAACACCAGTCTTTTCCTCGCCGTTAATCACGCACCACTGCATGGGCGCAGCCCCGCGATAACGCGGTAGGAGCGACGCATGGACATTGATGCAGCCGTATTCGGGAATGTCGAGAATACGCTGCGAAAGAATCTGGCCAAACGCCACGACAACCATTAAATCCGGTTTCATTTCCTCCAGTTTGGCGGTAAATTCTTCCGTCTTGATTTTTTCCGGCTGGTACACTGGCAGGTCATGCTCTACGGCCCAAGCTTTTACTGGCGACGGCATCATCTTCTGCCCGCGCCCTCTGGGCTTATCCGGCTGCGTGATGACCGCCATGACCTCGCACTGTTCATGCAGGGCGGCCAGACAGGGTACCGCAAACTCCGGCGTGCCCATAAATACTACGCGAAATTTCTTCACGACTGATTCCCCCTATGAACACTCGTGGCAATGTCAATAAAAAGCTGGCCTTCCAGATGGTCGAGTTCATGCTGAATACAGCGGGCCAAGAGTCCCGTGGCCGTCAAATGCTGGCGCTTGCCCCGGCGGTTCATAAACTCCACCTTGACCTTGGCAGCCCGCGTCACTTCGCCATAAATATCCGGCACGGACAGGCAGCCTTCGGTATCAACGACCTCGCCTTCCTTGAAGGTAATCACCGGATTGATGAGTTCCAACAGGCCATGTTCATCCTGGCAGTCAATGACCACCAGACGGATGTTCTGGCCAATCTGCGGAGCGGCCAGACCGACACCATCATTTTCATACATGGTCTCAGCCATATCGTCCATCAGCTTCTTGAGCTTTTTATCTACGCGTTCCACAGGTACGGAAACCTGCTTCAGGACGGGATTGCCCGCCTTCAAAACTTCTAATAATGCCATATATTCTCCTTATTTCTTGTTCAACTTGCCTGCGCCCACGGCGATTTGCAGTACCGTTTCCCCAGCTTTTTTGAGGGATTCCAGCGGCAGATATTCGAAACGGCCATGGAAGTTGGCACCGCCGGTAAAGATATTCGGACACGGCAGGCCCATAAAGGACAGACGAGCGCCATCCGTGCCACCGCGAATCGGCTGTACATCCGGCTCGATACCGGCAGCCTTCATGGCCTCTTTGGCCAGTTCCACCACATACATATTGCCGTCTTCAATCTTTTCCAGCATATTGAAGTACACATCGTGATGTTTTACTTCCACGCGGCCATCGCCATACTTCTTATTGAAGAAAGCGGCCATGGTGTCGAGATATGCCTTGCGCTCCTCGAACTTCTCACGGTTATGGTCACGAATCAGCATGCTCATCGTGCAGTTTTCCACATCACCGCTCATCTTGTAGACATGGAAGAAACCTTCGTGGCCTTCCGTGTACTCTGGCTTTTCACCAGTCGGCAGCATCTGCTGCCATTCGCAGGCCATGGACAGGGCGTTAATCATCTTGCCCTTGCCATCACCGGTATGCACGCTGACACCGTGGAAAGTAATCGTGGGGTTGGCTGCGTTGAAGTTCTCATACTCCAGACCGCCCAGTTCGCCGCCATCAATAGTATAGGCAAAGTCAGCGGCAAACTTCTCCACATCGAAACGGTCAGCGCTGCGGCCCGTTTCCTCATCCGGCGTAAAGCCAATGCGAATCTTGCCATGCTTCACCTCAGGATGCTGTACCAAATATTCCATGGCACTGACAATCGCCGTCACGCCGGCCTTGTCATCAGCGCCCAAGAGCGTCGTGCCATCCGTGAACATGATGTCCTGCCCTTTGTACTTGAGCACTTCCGGGAAAGCCTTCGTGGAGAAAATGATATTTTTCTCCGCATTGAGCACGATATCCTTGCCGTCATAATTCTTCACAAGCTGCGGCTTAATATCCTTGCCCGAAGCAGACGGGCTCGTATCCACATGGGCGATAAAGCCGACAGTGGGCGCATCTTCCATGCCGTTAGCCGGCAGGGTTGCCATCACATAACCATGGTTATCGAGTTCCACTTCGCTAAGCCCGATTTCTTTCAGCTCCTCGGCCAAGTGCTTTGCCAGCACCAACTGTCCCGGCGTGCTGGGGCAAGCCTTGTCGTTATCCTCATCGGACTGCGTATCAAAGCTCACATAATCCTTAAACCGTTTCACCAAAATATCCATGCTTAATTCCATGAAAAACACCTCGAATAAAATTTGTTCGTTTCATACATCTTATCATTATAGCATAAGTGGCTATAGTAAAAAAGCCCTTCATGGTTTATAATAATGATGGTCATATATCATATTAGGAGACTTCTTATGCATCAGTATTTATTTTTCATCGGGGATTTTCCCGTGCGTGCTTACGGACTCGTCATCTCCCTGTCCATCATGCTGGCCACCGGCGTCGGATACTTTCTGGCAAAGTCAGACGGCCGGGGCGCGGAAAAACATATCGTGGATTTGGGAATTTATTGCGGCCTGGCCGGACTCTTGGGCGCTCGGCTCTGGGATGTGTTCTTCTTCGATTGGGATTACTACTCCCATCACCTCACCGAAATTCTAAACGTCTGGCAGGGCGGCATGGCCATTCAGGGCGGCGTGCTCTTAGGCGTGCTCACCGGTGTCGCCTATTGCCGTTACCACAAGCTCGACACTTTGCATCTGATGGATGTACTGGCGCCGGCCATCATTCTCGGTCAGGCTCTAGGCCGCTGTGCCAATCTCCTGAACGGGGATGCCTTCGGCGCTCCGACCGGCAGCAGCTTCGGCATTGTCTATCCGGCTACGACGCTCGCCGCTCATACTTACGGCAGCCAACCGCTATGGCCAGCGGAAGTCTGGGAAAGCCAGCTCGATATGGTTATCTTCGCACTGCTGCTTATCTATCGCGCCACGTTCAAGCATGCCAAAGGACAATGCTTCGCCCTCTATGTCATGCTCTACTGCATCGCCCGCTTTGCTCTGGAATTTCTGCGCGGCGATTACGCCGAAAAAGTGCTGGGCTTTATGACCAGCGGCCAAACCACCAGCGCCATCGGCTTCACGCTTGCCTTTATCGCCTTCTGGGCATTAAAACTACATCACACAAAAGAATAAAGGGGGACATGCTCCTTTAACTTACAAAAATCCGCTGACAAAACATGTCAGCGGATTTTTGCGTAAATTGCAGTTTATTGCTCAGTTCTTGCTGAAAAATTTTTGTTACAGCTCAGTTAGGGCAGAGGTGTTAATACTTTTCGCCGTTGCACTGAATGACCCACAAGCAAATTTATGGGCTTTTTTAGTTACCTGCGCCGGGCAAGACCAGCGGCGCGTATGTTCAGCCCAGTATTTAGTTTGTGCCGTTTGTGGGCCAGTCCTCACTTCGTTCGGACAGTCGTTCCACGGCGAAAAGCATCACCACCTCTGCCCTAAGTTACGGTGACACAAAAATCTTCTTTTCTCGGTGATAAGTAACAAGTACATCGATGTTCTTGTTACGGGAGCAACGAGTTCGTGGCAATCGTATAGGCCGTAACTTGGGTCGGACGGGGGAGTGATTTTTCTGTAGGGAGCGACTGCCTGAACACAGTGAAGGCCGGCCCCATGTAGTCCCCTGCTAAGCAAATACGCTGAAAGAAGCGCCGTTGGCCTGCCCGGCGCGAGTAACTGGACAGCTCTACTTTACGAAGGGGTCGTTTAGCGGAAAACAGAAAAATTACTCCCCCGTCTGACCCCAAACTACGTATGAACAAGATACCTTTACCACGAACTCCTCAACGCTGCAACATTTTATTAATCCGCACACCCAGGAATGCCGCCAGGAGCGCCTTGAGCACATCCCCAAATACGAAGGGGGCCACAGCCATCATAAAGCCTTCATACCAGCCCACCTGCAGCACCATCACCATGGAAATCAACCCGCCAACATAGGTGAAGGGAACACCAATCAGCACCGTCACCAGCGCATAGCGGCGGAAACTTACTGCCTGCCCCTTGAAATAACTCTGCAGGAAGCACACCAGCGGCCAGCCAAAGTAGAAACCAGCCGTGGGACCTAACAGACGCCCCATGCCCCCTACTCCGCCCGGGAAAATCGGCAGCCCAATGGCGCCCAGGAACACATAAGAAGCCAGCGTGATAAAAGCTAGTTTCGGCGGCAGCACCAGAGCCGTCAAACCAATGCCGATAGTCAGCGCCGTGACCAGTCCCGGCGTAAAAGGCAATGGAAAGGAAATAAACGCCGTCGCACAACAAAAAGCCAGACAGATGGCCATGCGGGTCATATCCTGTACCGTAAAGCCCGCCTTTGGCATGTCTAAGGCATTCTCTCTTAGCATAATGATTCCCCCAATAAAAAACGCTTTTTATGAATACATCCCCATTATAGACGTATTCATAAAAAGCGTCAACTTTATTTTCTATTTAGTTAACTATTAGTCAGCCAGCGGTTTCATGGTCGGGAATAAGAGTACATCGCGGATAGAAGCAGCGTCCGTCAGGAACATAACCAGACGATCAATGCCGATACCTACGCCGCCCGTCGGCGGGAGGCCGTATTCCAGAGCCATGACGAAATCTTCATCCATGCCATGGGCTTCATCATCACCGGCTTCACGCTGTTTGAGCTGGTCTTCAAAACGGCCCTTCTGGTCGATGGGGTCGTTAAGCTCGGTAAAGCCGTTGGCCAGTTCGCGGCCATAGATAAAGAACTCGAAGCGGTCGGTAATGCGCGGGTCTTCCGGGTTGCGCTTAGCCAGCGGAGAAATCTCCGTCGGATGGCCCGTGATGAAGGTCGGCTGCATCAGAGTTTCTTCCACCTTTTCCTCGAAAGCCTGATTCAAAATACCGCCGATACCATGGCGCTGCTCATAGGGAACGCCGATTTCGTCAGCCATTTTGCGGGCTTCTTCTACGGTTTCGCAGGACATGAAGTCCTTGCCCGTAGCCTCCTTAACTGCATCATTCATGCTGATGCGCTTAACCTTGGCGAGGTCAATTTCCACACCCTGGTAGTTGATAACCGTGGTGCCGAGCACTTTCTGTGCAGCATTGACCACAATCCCCTCAGTCAAATCCATCATGTCCGTGTAATCAGCGAAAGCCTGATAGAACTCGATGGAAGTAAATTCCGGATTATGACGTACGTCCATACCTTCGTTACGGAAGATACGGCCGATTTCGTATACGCGGTCAAGGCCGCCGACAATCAGGCGCTTGAGGTTGAGTTCCGTAGCGATACGCAGGTAGAGGTCGATATCCAGCGTATTGTGATGGGTGATGAACGGACGGGCAGCTGCACCACCAGCGATGGTGGACAGAACCGGCGTTTCCACTTCCAGATAGCCGCGTTCATCGAGATACTCACGGATGGAGTTGATGGTCTTGGTGCGGCGGCGGAAGGTTTCACGCACATCCTGATTGACAATGAGGTCGAGATAACGCTGACGATAGCGGATATCCACATCCTGCAAACCATGGAATTTTTCCGGCAGCGGACGCAGGGACTTGGAAAGCAGGTCGAAATCTTCTACGCGTACGGTAACTTCGCCGCGATGGGTCTTGAATACCACGCCGCGGATGCCGATGATATCACCGATATCGAGACGGCGGAACTGGCCTTTGTACTTTTCTTCGCCCAGAACATCAATCTTGAAGTACACCTGAATGTTGCCCGTGCGGTCATTCAGCGTGCAGAAAGATGCTTTACCGTGGCCACGGATAGCCATGAGACGGCCGGCAATGAATACTTCGGGGCCTTCTTCGTCCCCTTCGAGGTGGTCATTGTCCTTCTTGATATCTGCCGCGTAAGCCGTCACTTCATAGCGATGGCCAAAGGGTGCCACGCCCATTTCCTTGAAGGCTTCCATCTTTTCACGGCGAACCTTCATCATCTCATTCAGGTCCTCTACAGGAGCCTGCTGATTCTGCTTATTTTCTGCCATTTATGCAAATTCTCCCATCTATGTCAGCTAATGATTAGCTCAAAATTTCCTTGATTTCGTACTTGATGATACCAGCCGGAGCGTGAACATCTACCACAGCGCCCACCTTCTGGCCTAAGAGTGCCTGACCCAGCGGGGATTCGTTGGAAATCTTGCCTTCATCCGGGTCAGCTTCCGTGGAACCAACAATCATAAAGGTTTCGGGGCCGTCTTCAGCAAATTCCAAATCCACTACAGAAACCTTGGAACCCATCTGCACCACATCACTGGAACCAGCCTTGATGATGTCGGAGTTGCGGATTTTGACTTCCAAATCCTGAATTTCACCTTCGAGGAATGCCTGCTCGTTTTTCGCATCATCATACTCGGAGTTTTCCGAAAGGTCACCCAGTGCGATAGCGGCTTTCAGACGCTCAGCCACCTCAATACGGCGGACACTTTTCAAGTAGTTCAGTTTCTCTACCAGTTTATTATAACCATCTTCGGTCAGCATGACCTTTTTATCTGCCATGTTAAACGCCCCTTTGCATTTTATCTATATAGTAACTAATTCATTATAAGACGGGTGCCCACTCATGTCAACCGCAGGGAATATGAATTTTTTTGTAATACATTCGCTGCTCCTTCGTATATTATAAATGGTTACAAATTTTGACATTGATGTAATTGGGGATAGGGGGATATAAAATTGTCATTACATGAAATATTACTGGGGTATGTCGTTTTTATTTTGCTGTGTCTGGTCTGGGTGACGCTCAGTCTGGCTAAGGATTATCAGCGGAAAAATCACTATCTGCTCTTGGAATTACGGCGGTTAAAAAGCCATGGATAATAGCGCATTTGAAAAAGCAGGGCCATAAGAGCCCTGCTTTTCTTGTACTTATTTCACAACAGCCCCGGTGCTTGCCGAAGTGGTCATGCGCGCATAGCGTGCCAGATAACCGTGCTTGATTTTCGGTTCCGGCTTCTGCCAGTTGGCACGGCGCTTCGCCAGTTCTTCATCGCTGACATTGAGTTCGAGCTTGCGGTTCGGAATGTCAATGGTGATTTCATCCCCATCTTCGATGAGCGCAATCGGGCCGCCCTCCATCGCTTCGGGAGAAACGTGACCGACGCAGGCCCCCTGGCTGGCACCACTGAAACGGCCGTCCGTAATCAGGCCGACTTTGAGGCCGCGGCCCGTGATAACCGCCGTGGGATTGAGCATTTCCTGCATGCCGGGGCCGCCCTTGGGGCCTTCGTAGCGGATAACCACCACATCACCATCATGGATTTCACCACTCATAATGGCGTCACAGGCTTCCGGTTCAGAGTTGTAGCATTTTGCCTTGCCGGTGTAGGTCAACATATCCTCTGCCACAGCCGAAGCCTTGACCACGGCATAGTCCGGCGCCAGATTCCCCTTGAGCACAGCAATGCCACCTTCCGGACGGTAAGGCGCCTCGACCGAATGAATCACCGTATTATCTTCCACCGGCGTATTCTTGATTCTATCGCCCATCGTGCCCGTCACCGTCAAGGCATCGAGATGAATCAGATTCTTCTTGGACAATTCGTTCATCACGGCCGAAATGCCGCCCGCTTCGTTGAGGTCTACCATATGATGCTTGCCTGCCGGGCTGAGTTTGGCAATGTACGGCGTGCGGCGGGAAATCTCATCAAAGAGCGGTGCCGGAATCTCAATACCTGCTTCATGTGCAATGGCCGTGAGGTGCAGCACCGTATTGGAAGAACCGCCAATCGCCATATCCACCGTGATGGCATTTTCAAAGGCCTTCTTGGTCAAAATATCACGGGGACGGACGTTGTTCTTTAACATCTCCATCACCACTGCCCCGGCGCGTTTGGCGAGCAGACGGCGGCCGCCCGTGTAAGCTGCCGGAATCGTACCGTTGCCCGGCAGTGCCATTCCCAGCACTTCCGACAGGGAGTTCATGGTATTGGCCGTGAAGAGTCCTGCGCAGGAGCCGCAGCCCGGGCAGCATTTTGCTTCCAAATCTTCCATTTCTTCAGCCGTCATATCGCCTGCCGCAAATTTACCGGCTGCTTCAAAGGCCTGACTGACACTGACATCGCGGCCCTTATAACGACCGGGCAGCATGGGGCCACCGGAAACCACAACCGCAGGAATGTTGAGGCGGGCAGCCGCCATCAGCATACCGGGCACAACCTTGTCACAGTTCGGAATCAGAATCAGCGCATCAAAACCGGAAGCCATGGTCACCGCTTCCACGGAATCAGCGATAAGTTCCCGGCTGGCCAGCGAGTATTTCATGCCCGTATGGCCCATGGCGATACCATCGCAGACACCGATGGCCGGAAATTCAATGGGCGTACCGCCAGCAGCTGCTACACCGAGCTTTGCTGCTTCCGCAATCTCCCGCAGATGAATATGTCCGGGAATAATTTCATTAAAGGAGTTGCAAATACCAATAAGCGGCTTGCTGAGATCCTCCGGGCCATAGCCATTGGCATGAAACAGGGAACGGTGGGCGCAGCGGGTAGCGCCTTTTTTTACATTATCGCTAATCATTCTTCCACTCTCCTAAGTACCAAGATACAAATATAGTTACAAGTTTACAACTTTACAACAGTTTTGGCAACCCCTTTAAGCCTTCCCCTTGAGGGGAAGGTGGCAGCCGCAGGCTGACGGATGAGGTGTCTTCCTTCAAAATTCAATTCCTTTTTGTGCCTTAATGCCCTTTTGATACGGATGCTTAATCTCCTTCATCTCTGTGACCAAATCCGCTCGCTCAATCAAAGAATCGCAGGCATCCCGCCCCGTCATCACCAGATGCAAATCCTCCGGCCGCATATCGAGAAGTTCCAGCATATCCTGTTCGGCAATCAGCTCGTACTTCACGGCGTAGTTGATTTCATCGAGAATAATCAAATCCCAGTTGCCGCTCTGGATTTCTTCTCTGGCCCGCTTCAGCGTTTCCTGCGCCGCAGCCTTATGTTCCTCCTGCGTCGTCGGTCCCTTATTGGTGAAGCCTAAGCCTCCCTGGTCAATCTCGATGCGGTCATCCACGTTTTTCAGCGTCTCAATGGTCTTGAGCTCCCCATAAGTGCAGCCGCCTTTGATGAACTGCAGGATAAGCACCCGGAAACCATCACCCCAGGCGCGGATAGCCAAGCCCAAGGCCGCGGTAGTCTTGCCTTTGCCGTTGCCCGTATGTACAATTACCAAACCTTGCTTTTTCATTTCCACATCACCTCAAAAATATGCTATACTAATTACTATAATTATACGATAAAAGAAAAAATCCTGTTAATGTTGGTGTTATTTTATGAAGAAATTTTTACTATTTACTCTTATCATATTAGGTTTTACCATCTTATCGGCTTTCATGGCGGAAAAAACCGACGTCTTGGGCTTGCGGAATATGACGCTTTCCACCTCCTTTGACGAGACGAAGGATGGCAAGCTGACCCTGTCCTGGGACCCGCTGCCCTATCCCTGCTTCTACAAGGTGGAAACCTACAGCCCCACCACCGGTCTGGTCGAAGGCGAGCCGGAGTCAAAGTTCTGGGGCAGCAACATCACCATGAAGGCTTCGCTGGAATTGCCCAGCAGTGCCATTCCCATGAGCTACCGCGTAACGGCCTACGGCATGTTCGGTCAGCTCACGGACCCGTCTGCGCCCATAGCTAATCCCATCCACAGCAAAAATCCGGTAAGCCCCAGCATAATTTACCACTACAAGGAAGATACCCCCGCCAGCCTCATGCCTTTCCTGGTCTGGCATTCGGTGCCCAATGCCGTATGCTATGAGGTGGAACTTTTGGCAGGCAAGCCCGCGCAGGAAGGCGGCACCGCTCCGGACAAAGCCAATCATCTGGAAAGCACCCAGCTGATTTTCACCAATGGCTGGCAGGCCAACCTCAAAAAATATGCCAACCGCAAATTCATCTACTGGCGGGTACGCGCGCTGGATATTCACCATCAGCCCATCGGGGAATTTTCGCCAGCGGAAGAACTCTACATTGACCCCAATCTTCCACAGCCTGACCATCCCCTCTTAAACGAATTCGACCAGATGCCGAACTTCGAGATGCCCATCTATCCCGTCTACCAATGGATTCCCTTAAACGGGGTTGAGCGTTACGAAGTCGAGCTGATGATTCATCCTCCAGCCAAGGAAAACGACAATGTGCCGACAGCCGATGCCGCATGGCGCAAGGTGGTCAATTCTGCCACGGCCTGCTACGACGAATACCCGCGTCCCTACGCCGGTGATTACTACTGGCGGGTACGGGGAATTGACAAGTCAGGCAATCCCGTCGGCGTTTGGTCAGATGCTGCCCACTTCGTGGTCAAACAGCAGCCCGAGCGGGTGCCTGTGGCCGTATTAGGCGACAGCATCACCCACGGCGGCGGCGCGGTTTCCAACTCACCGGCGGCGCTGGAATACAGCTACACTACCTACTTTGATTTTCCCTGCCTGAATCTCGGGCGCAGCGGTGATACCTCCACCATGACGCTCCAGCGTTTTGACCAGGATGTACTGCCTTACAAGCCGCTGAATCTCTTGATTCTCACCGGCACCAACAGCCTGCGGGCAGGCAGCATCAACCCGGATATCATCATCAATGACCTGAACGCCATCAAGGCAAAATGCGAGGCCAACGATATCCGCCCCATTTTCCTGACCTTGATGCCCGTAAATCCGGCCAATATCCAATTCGCCTTCCATACGGCTACAGATAAACAATGGCGAGCAAAACTCCAGCAGGTCAACAACTGGGTGCGCAATCAGCCCTACTTCATCGACCTGGAGCCCTACTTCTACGACAAGAGCCGTCAGGTTATGGACACCAGCTTTTCCATTGACGGCCTCCACCCAGATGTGCGGGGCAAAATGCTGATGGGTGAAATCATCAATCAGCACAAAGATGTTTTCCGCAAATAATTGACAACAAAAAAGCGATTTGACATGTCAAAAATCTGACAAGTCAAATCGCTTTTCTTTTGCCGATTAGAAATATACGCCGCCGCGAATCCAGAAGTGACCGTTCGGACTGCTGGTATCAGAAGTCGGAAGGTCATTGCTAAGCCGCCAAGCGTAATCGGCGCGGATAAACCAATCCTGGTAGCGAGAGAAAATCAGGCCAAGGCCTGCCCCTTCCAGATGACGGTAATAGTCACCCCCCGGAGACATACGCAACACGCCGCCATGGTCGAAATAGGCGGCCAGCTGCAGCTGCTTATCCTGCTCCTTGAGCGGAATCAGATAGCGCAGCTCTGCCCGCGTAATATAGCCGCGGTCACCGGATGCTTCACTGGCAGGATATGCCCGGACACCGTTAATGCCACCTAAGCTCATGCGCTCGGAAGAATCGAGACTGTCCTTTGCATACTGCCCTCTGGCCGAAAGCAGCAGATAGAGGCGCGGGGTCAAATCCTGACGGCGCAGAATGTTCCCCTTAATCTTCCAATAGCCACCTTCTGGAGAGCCTGTGGCCAAACTATGATGCGAAAAGCCAACCGAGCCCCACTTATTTTCTACACGCCAGAAGGTGCTGCCGTAATGGTCGGTTTCATCACCATAGAAAGCCAGAACGCCTGCGTGGCCATACTTATCATCCACAGTATCGGCAAAGGCTCTATACTCATCCTTTAGGCTGCTGTACTCATAGCGTGCGCCTACATAGAGATTGTTCTTCTGGCTGCGGCGGATAGCATAGTCAAGACCCACATTCGTAATGCGCGCCGTACCCACAGCATCCAGATTTTCAAATTCCTTGCCCATGCTATAGCTCAGAGAATTGTAACCAACAGATGCCTTCAAACCGTCCGTTGCCACGGGAATGGTATAGTTAAACCCGTAGTTATAAAGGTGGCTGCCCGTAAGCAGACCGCCCACGGCAAAATGGTCACCTTCATGGGCCAGATTCAGGAAATCGTAATCCACGCCCAATTCATAATAACCCGTATGGCGGTTGCCATAATTATCCACCGTGACAAGGCCCTGCTTGCCCTTGTGCTTGTTAAGGTCAATCTCCACATGCACCGTGCCCGGCTCGGACCCCTGCGACAGCACAGCCTTGGCATCTGCGCCTGCCAAATCCGAGAGCAGCCAGATAGCACGCTGCAGTTTTGCCTTGGTCAGGTATTCGCCCTGCTTTAAGCAGCGCACTTCCCGTTCCACGGCCGAATCATGGATGGAGGTGTGGTTGCGGACGGTGAGCTTATCAAAGC
The DNA here is from genome assembly GCF_000687995.1 of Selenomonas ruminantium AC2024. Lineage (NCBI taxonomy): Bacteria > Bacillati > Bacillota > Negativicutes > Selenomonadales > Selenomonadaceae > Pseudoselenomonas > Pseudoselenomonas ruminantium. Next base: position 1,631,862 of record NZ_JIAC01000001.1, on the reverse strand, counting down.
GGCCGACTTCCACGGCATACTCCACAATGCCGTTGGTAATCTTCTGCACCGGCAGATAAACACGTACAGCCACATAGCCGCGGTCGCGGAAATACGCCGACAAATCATCTGCTCCCGCTTCCAAATCCCGGAAGGTCAGAAGCTGATTCTTGCGCTTATCAAGAACTGCCAGAAGTTTTTCCTCGGGGAAAATATCCTGCCCGGAAACCTTGAAGCCTTTGACTTCCACTTTGAGTTCGTCCGGCAAATCCAGGGCCGGACGGGAATCCGGCACGGAAACAGAAGCATTGTCTTTCTTGTCCATATCCTTGTCTGCTTGACGCGCTTCATTCACCTCTGTAACCAACTCACCTGACGTAGGCGGTTCCACCGAAGGAGCTGCTTCCGCACTGGTCAGGGGAAAACTTCCCATGACCGTCGCCAGCAAAACAGCTTTAGAAATATTTTTGATACTGCGTCTTCTCGTATTTATTAACAATCTAATCTTCTTCCTTTCCTGTTATTTTTTCACCTTCACTGGGAGAAATGGTCAGTGCTTCGGCATCGAGAACGATGCCATCATCACACTCAGCCACTTTTATCTTGCCACTTCTCCCCTGCAAATCTTTGATAATTCTTGCGGCAGCTCCCGCATTACTTGCGAAAGGACTGCACCTCTTTTTTATTATCAAAATGGGTATATACACCATCCAAATCATCCAGGGTGATGCCCATTTCCTTGAAAGCTGCAAACAGCGCCTGCGACTCAACTTCCACGTTCTTAGCCGCATCGCCCGCCTTCAATACTTTCTTGCCAAAGATATCCATCGGATAGATATCAAAGGTCGAACCATTGTAAGTCAGCTTGAACTTCGCCGTGCCAACCTTTGTCGTGATTTCCTTATCGTACTCACGATACTGATTCTTCGGCTGGTCAGGTTCCGGCAGAACCTTGGCCGTCGGTTCCATCTTCACCTTGTCCGGGTCAATGGAAACATCATAGGTGCCATAGAGCTTGGTCTGACCATTTTCCTCGCGGAAGAACGGCAGTTCCGCATTCTGCAAACCTAATACGCGGTCAGTCCCCGGAGCAGTACGCGGAGCCGTGGTGTAGGAGGCAGAACCATCCACATTTGTGGTATCGTGTGGGTCAAGCTGGGGTTTTACATCATCAGGATTGTTGCCGGTTACAGTCAATTTAGCGGTCTTATCTACAATATCGTATCCCCATGCCGTGGCAACATTCGAACCTTTTACGTCAATATCATAGATGCCTACATAAGCCGTAGAGGGATAACCAGCAGAGGTTGTCACACCATCTGTTACCGCACCATCAAGCGTCTTTCTGGCCATAAAATCTGCGTCAATGCCGTCCTTGAAATTCTGGGTGTATTGACCGCTCAAGCTGTTCTTAACGGCATAGCTATTGCCATAGCCCATATCCGTAAGCGTTTCCCCATAACGCTTGGTCTTGTCAAAAGCCGTATAAGTGACCGTAGGCGTAGCCTTGAAGATGTACATATCTTTCGTTGTAGCGACACTATCCTGTCCATTCCAGCTCCATAACGCAAACTGATTACTGTTCAAATCGCCCAGTTTGCTCGTTGGCGCATCCGAATAAACCTTCCAATAATAATCAGCATCTTCGTTCGTATTGAGCGCCTTAGCTGAGTCCTCTACATTGTTCTCAAAGTTTCCCTGCGCTTTAATGACGATGGAATAATTAGCATCAGCATTTGTATTTGCAGCAACACGATACAAAGAAGTTCTAACAGCTGAAGCGCCTTTCGTACTGGTGATTTTATCAGAAATTTTTACATCCTTACCAGCAGTCAAGGTGATTGTATCTCCAGCCGTAACCGCATCAGTGAAAACGCTGGCAGAATCTGATTTAAGGTTCGCCGTACTGCCAACATCTATAAACTTAGCCGCTGTGATATCATTTTGGGCATTAACATCAAGGGCATTGTTTAACTGCACAGAGCCATTCATATCGACCTTACCTGTGGAGTTAATTGTCATGTTATCCAACTTGCTAAGATTGCCGACGGCCCCCTTTAACTTAACCTTACCAGCATTAACAGTCAATGAGGATGGATGTAAATCTGTTTCTACTACATAGTAAGAAAGCTTATCGCTATTGCTGGAAACATCGTCCCACTTGGAATAAAAATTATTTGCTCGTACTTCATCTTTATAGGAGGTATAGTTAATCGATAAAGCTGTTTGTGATTTGTCATCACCATCACCTTTATCATCATTGGGTTCACCAGTAGCAAAATTACTATATACCCCATCTACCTTTCTACCATGCGGTTTTTTCATCCAATCCGTATCACTCGTACTTGGATCGCCTCCATATGTTTTATCAGTCTCTATGTTTTCACCTACGGTCTGCACATAAAAAATCTTGCCTTTCTCATCATCATTACCATCCGTCCATGCCCAGTAGCGTTCATACCTGCCATCACTTAACTTATACCAGCCACCTTTTTTATGATCCTTATCAGTTGTTGTGTTTGTTTTATCATTTACCAAAGTTACAACATTACCATTATCAAACTTCACTTTTGGCAAACCAGTACTACTGTCAATAATAACATTCCCATTGGCATCTGTTTCGACAGCTACTACATGTCCACCCACATAGGCTTCTGATTTATTATTAGTATCCGGTGGAATTGTAGCTGTAACCACCGCATCTTCTAATGCACCAGTAATGACTGCTAAGTATGATTTTGTACCGTTGCTCCATTTTGCCTTTGCAGCAGCATCAGCCTTACTCCAACTGGTTCTTGTATGTGACGAAATACTGTACGCATTAGCCGAATTGACTGTACCATCAATAGAAACGTCACCGCTTTTTACCACTTTGCCATTTTCTATACGCTGCGTATTAAATTCTACCGTATTTCCCGTAGCCAGCAACAATTCATCGCCGCCTAGTGAAATATTACCACCATTCGTGGCTATTTTACGGTCTGTTGTTTCATTATTGTTTATACGTTTTTCTAATTCTGAATTATTCAACCCGATATACGTACCATTCTTCCCTGTCGTAGTAACATTACCACCATTGGTGCTAATATTACTGCGCAGAATAACAGCACCATCCGTGCGTGTAGATTTAGTTTTACCCGAATCATTCGCATTCAATTCTACATCAAGAGCCCCAGCCGTGCTCGTAATTTCAGCATCCACACTAATATTACGGCCAGCAGTAAGCGTAAGAGAAGTAATAGTCTCTGTATCACCACTCTTCTTTATTTCATTGCCAATCGTTATGTCTGAATAAAAATTAGCCTCCAAGGGACTGGAAACAATATTGACATTGGTATCCTTCAACGTATTGCTAAGAGACGAATTGCTTATTTTGGACTTGTCATTACTCTCATCATTGATTACTACATTGGTGCTAAGAATATTAAACGTTCCAGCCTGACCATCACTGGCGCTGGCATGCGTTTGGGCATTTTTTTCTACTTTTACCTTATCACCAGCAAAATTTACATCTCCCAACAACATTATATTGCCTTGAGCATCTTTGTAGATTTTATTAGCTGCGGTAACCTGCTCATCATTGACTGTGTTTTGTAATATATTCGAAGCATCTTTCGCTTTCAGAACAACATAGCCATTGTTGGCATTAATCGTGCCACTATCGATTATCTGTCCGCCATTGCTTAGCGAAGTCACAAGCACACCAATTTTGTTATCGTAATCTACGACCATATCTGCTGCTTTGTCAAGATTGGTTAATTTAACCTCATCGCCTACAACCAAATTAACCTGTTTACCTGTAATTGTGCCCTGATTCTCTATTGTTTTATGTGCCAATAACGCTACAACACCATCTGCTTCAATTCCTTTACGGTTGTTTGCAGTTTTTTCAAGCTTTATTATTCCACCAGTTAATTCTTTGGGAGAAAAGCTAAAATCTTTGTTCACATATTGACCATTATCCTTGGTGAGAAAACCTTCTTTCATTTCCAACGTTGAGGCCACCAGGTTACCCACTTCCACCTGAGCAGTATCGCCGAACGTAATACCATTGGGGTTAATCAGAAAAACAGTTCCCCCTGCTCCATTTATTTGACCTCGAATATCAGAAACATTTTCAGGGTTAATAACATCAACACGATTTAAGACCATCCAATTCCCTGGCCCACTAAAATTAACCGTCTCATCTTCTGCGATATTAAACGATTTCCAATCAACAGCCCCCCTGGTCTGATTAAGCACAACATTCATAGTCTTACCATCAGCAGATACAGGTATTTTCTCACTTCCATCTACTGTAATATTTTTAATATTATGCTCGCCCTGAGGCAACGCCATCGCCGTCGGCATCCACGCCGTTACCGCAATGGCTGCAGCCAACGCCCCCAAACGTTGTTTCCGATACTTAGTGATCCATCTCATTAATCCCCTCACTCCTTTTAATATTCTCTTAAGAAACAAACTATCCAAAAGTATAGCACAATATAGGACTAAACTCTAGTGAAAAACGTCATATTGCGGTGTAACTATTTCGAATTCGCATCATTTTATGCAAAGTTGACTAGAATAATAGTACAGCAATAAGACCAAAGTCCCTACTTCTATTTAGACATTTTTACACTTCCAAAAGCAAGCCGCCCGCAAAGGGCAGCTTGCCTTTTGAAGTTAAAATTCGTTTGTCACATTTTTCGTATTCGTGACGAAAGAACTACCTATTAATTTTTCTTAATTTTTTCTGTCAAAATGGGTGTATACGCCATCCAAATCATCCAGCGTTATGCCCATTTCCTTAAAGGCGGCAAAGAGTGCCTGCGACTCAACATCCACGTTTTTAGCCGCATCACCTGCCACCAGCATTTTTTTAGCCGTGTTATCGGAGGGATAAATGTCAAAGGTTGAACCATTATAGGTCATCACAAATTTTGCCACGCCAGTCGGTGTCGTCAGTTCCTTTTCATACTCACGATACTGGTTCTTTGTTTGTACAGGTTCCGGCAGAACTTTGGCCATGGGTTCCATCTTTACCTTGTCCGGGTCAATAGAAACATTATAGGTGCCATAGGATTTTACCTGCCCGCCTTCTTCACGGAAGAACGGCAGTTCAGCACTTTGTAAACCTAATACGCGGTCTACGCCAGGAACGCTGCGGGACGCTGTAGTATAAGACGCTGAACCGTCAACATTGGTGGCGCTATGAGGGTCAAGCTGCGGTTTTACATCACCGGGATTTGTATCTCCTTCCGGTTCTGTGGGCGGCGGAGTCGGGCCAGGTTCTATGCCGATGACCGTCAATGTACCAGGTTTAGCATCTAAAATATACCCATGGTCACGTGCCGTAGTTTGCATGTTGGTAAAATCAATCTTATAGGTGCCGGCTGCCGCATTGGCAGGAAAACCTGGCGACTGCGTACCAACATTATTAAGTCCGTACTCAGCAAGCAGGCTGTCGTCAAAACCATCGCGGAAATTGTTTGTATAACGTCCGCTTAATTCGTTATTGAAGGTATAGCCTGTGTCAGTAAGTACTTCCCCAACCTGTTTGCTGGCATCGTTGGCCGTAAAGGTAAGCGTCGGGTTGTACTTAAAGACAAAACGATTGCCTGTAGCCGTAGAAGTCGATGTACCATCCCAGCCCCATTCGGCAAAGTTACCGCTATCAAGATTACCCAAGTCGTCACTGGGTTTGTCTGAATAAATCTTCCAGGCACTGCCGCTGCCTACCTGTATCGCAGGACTTTGCTCTGCTGTGGCGGCAGTAAATCTAAACAAACGCAGTGGGGTTACAGGCACGGCAGTATTATTGTGGAAATTCCCCTGTGCCTTGATTACCACGGCCTGCTGATTACTTTCAGCCTCTGCCTTTAACGTGCCATTGATGGTAACGTCATTATCCGCTGTAATACTTATGGTTTTACCAGTAACAGCATTAACATTTACATCACGTCCGGCTATAGCTTTATCAGCGCCGGTGCCAGCAAACAAGGAAACATCTTTGCCAGCCTCAGCAGCTTGCGCAAGTAAAAGACTATTTACAGCCGTTGCCGACAGATTCCCATCAACCTGCACGGAGCCATTAGCTTTGATATCGGCATTAGCATTGACGGTCAAGTCATTCAACTTGGTAATACTGCCCACATTCCCCTGCAGGTCAACCTTATTACCCTTGATGTCAAGGGAAGTTTTCCCCAGTTCCGTTTCTACCACATAAGTCTTTATGAGGTCATTGTTATCATGGATGTCCTCATAGATATCATCCCACCGGGAATGATAGTTTATGGCCAGACAGTTCTGGGTATGTATTTGAATTAAATCATCATTAGGTTCATTCGCAAGGAAATTGGTATAGCCATAGGCTTTGCCAAAATGTTTGAGCTGCTTGTAGTTATCCTGGGTAGGTTCAATGCTATCGCCATTAGGATTCTGTATAGCCTGCACATAAAAGACCTTCCCTGCTTCCGGCCCGGTCACCCATGCCCACAGGCGCACCAAAGTGTTGTCGTTGACCTTGTACCAGCCGCGATTTCCGTTCTCCGCTCTTACCTTGTAGCTATTTTTCCCATACGCCGTATCAGTATAGATGAGCTGCAGCTTTCCTTCCGGTATTTTGCCATCAGCTGTCAACCCTGTTAAATTTATGTTGCCATTTTCGTCTACCGTACAGGTAACACCTTCCGGCATAGCCACCACATGCCCGCCGATATGGGATTCCGCTTCAGTGGGGGCCACAGAATTCACTACAGCATCCTCCAGGCCACTGGTGATGACAGCCAGGTATCCCCCCTGTTTCTCAGCACTTTCCTTGGACCCCTGCAATGTTACATTATGTAATTCGCCGGATTTATTGTCCCAGGGAATCTTATCGCTAGTCCTTCCTATGGTGTACTTGTTTCCTGAATCCACCGTACCAGTAATGGTAACATCACCAGCAGACTTGCCGTCTGCTGCAGTCGTATCCAGTGTCACCTTGCCGCTGGTTGCCAGCAGGACCTCACCGTTCAGGGTGATATTGCCGCCGTTCGTTACCACAGTCCGGTCTTTACCTGCTTTTTCACTATCCTTCAGCCCAAGGTATGTTCCGTTCATACCCGTAGTGGTAAAATCGCCGCCATTGGTGGTAATGTTGGCTCTGATAATAGACGCACCATCTATTCGCTCAGATTTACCATCCAGTTTGTTATTGGAATTCAAGGTAAGATTTAGTTTGCCGGCCGTACTCGTAATATCCGCATCCACACTGATATTGCGCCCGGCCGTCATGGTTAGGCTGGTGTCAGTTCCATCTGTCTTTTTTATCTCATTAGCAACCTTAATGTCTGCGAAGTCTGTCGGGCTGCCCGGTTTTGCTACGACATTGACATTGGTGGTTTTTAGCGAGGATGTAATAACGCGATTATTGACCACATTGCCACTGTCTGTTGTAATAACATCATGGCTGATATTGACATTGTCACTTTCAATGTTCCAGGTGCCAGCCTGACCGTTTTCCCCTGCGGCATGAATGCTGGCCACCTTAAAGTAGCTGGAAGAGTCTTTTTTTAATTTTTTGTTACCTGCTACCAGTAAGTCCTTAGTGCCGATGGTATTGATGACACCGCCATTCACGGGGCCATCAGCGGTTACAGTACCTGCCACAATCAGCTTCTCAGCCTTCAAAGAAATACTGCCGCCATCGGCCACCTTTTCCCCATCAATTACCGATGCGGCCTCGTCCTCACTCAGTCTTCCTATAGCCTTCACAGCATTCTCAGTGACTATGCTGTTGCCCTCAATACTGACATGACCGCCATTGCCGCCCTTGACAACTTTTTTGTCTTTTATATAGCCACCATCGGCTCTTATATCGCCACTATTCCAAATGCTATAGCCGCGAATATCTATATCGCCGCCATCCGCCAGAATTATATTACCGTCTACGTCCTTTGTTATCTTCTTGGCAGCTACTACACCGGAATTTGCTATTATCCCATTTATGGCTTTCTTAGCCTCCCCGGCTGTCATCACAACATATCCATCATTAGCCGACAACGTACCAGAGTTGAGGATATTCACGTCAGCGCTCTTATCTACGCCGGCATTTACCTTAATGCCAATCTTGTCATCCAGTGCCAGCTCAATTTCATTACCTGTTCCTATACCAATCTGGCCAGCTGAAATTTTACCTTCATTTATCACCTGATGGGCAAGGAGAACTACCTTTTTATCATTGGACAGGCCGATATTGGCTAAATTCTTTATGACACCAACTTTCTCGCCTTTCTCAAATAAATACTTGCCCTTTATAAAGTTTTCATTCGTGATATTCAAAGTTGAGGCGACCAGGCTCCCCACATCTATCTGGGCACCTTCACCAAAAGTAATGCCATTAGGGTTTATCAGGAAAACTGTACCGCCCCGCCCACGGATTTCACCATATATTTCTGACATTGGCCCGTTAGGAACACGATTTAGAACTTTAAATCCGTCTGTTCCCTTGAATTTTACCCTTGCACCACTGCCAACATTGAATGTGTCCCAATTTATAACGGCACTACCATTAACGTTCACGGACATCTGCTTTTTCTCTTTAACAATACCATCTCTGCTTATGTCGGCATTACCTTTGATTAATTTTTCTCCTGTGGGCAACGCATCTGTTGCTGGTGCAGCTATCACGCTCGGCATCCACGCCGTGGCTAAAATAACTGCTGCCAAAGCACACAATCGCTGCTTGCGCAGCTTTGTTATTCGTCGCATAAGCATCTTCACTCCTTTTTTAATCTATTTTTAATAGTCTGACCATTTTGAGTATAGCATCTTTTTTGATAATTGACTATATGCTTTTGCAAAATAATGTAAAAAGCCACAGAAAAACTGTGGCTTTTTAAGATATCTTTGATATAACGTCATTTAGTTGTCTTTCGGGCCAACAGCCAACGCCTCCGCATCGAGAACGATGTCCTCATCAACCTCTGACACCTTAACTGGGCCGCTGCGTCCCTTTATATCGGCAATTATCTTTTTGCCATTACTCTCTTTAACGTCGAAAGGGTAACACCTCTTTCTTGCCATCAAAATGAGTATATACGCCGTCCAAATCATCAAGGGTTATGCCCATTTCCTTGAAAGCGGCAAAGAGTGCCTGCGACTCAACATCCACGTTTTTAGCCGCATCACCAGCCACTAAAATTGCCTTGGCCTTGTTGTCTACCGGATAGATATCAAAAGTAGAACCGTTGTAGGTCAACATGAACTTAGCAGCACCAGCCGGTGTTGTCAGTTCCTTTTCGTACTCGCGGTACTGATTCTTCGGCTGGTCTGGTTCAGGCAGAACCTTCGCCGTCGGCTCCATCTTGACCTTGTCCGGGTCAATGGAAACATCATAGGTGCCATAGAGTTTTACCTGACCACTTTCCTCACGGAAGAAAGGCAGTTCAGCACTCTGCAAACCCAAAACTCTGTCAGCACCAGGGCCAACGTTGCGTCCTGCCTCTGTATATGAGGCTGAACCATTGACAGTACTGGGATCATGTGGGTCGATTTGCGGTCTTACATCACCCGGATTGTCATTGGTTACCGTCAGCGTACCAGGATTGAACAAAACTGTATAGCCATGGTTCTCTGCCGTATTTGCTGTATTGGTAAAATCTATACTATAGGAGCCGGCAGGTGCGCTGGCTGGATAACCATCAGACTTCGTCCCCACATTATTAAGGCTATAGTGCTCTTTCAATTTTGTATCGTTGCCATCATAGAAATTATTAGTATACAAACCGCTCAGCTCATTTTCAAAGGTATAACCTGTATCACTAAGCGTTTCACCATATTTCTTGCTGGCATTATTCGCGGTAAAGGTAAGCGTTGGGTTATACTTAAAGATAAAGAGGTTGCCTGTAGCAGACGTATCATCAGTACCATTCCAGCTCCATTCGGCGAAATTGTTGCTGTTCAAATCGCCAAATTCATCGTTAGCAGGAGTGTCGGAATACACTTTCCAATAGCTGTTGCTATCTTCACCTAACTGCATAACGTCCTTGCCTGCCTTGTTAACGAATTTTTCCTGTGCAACGATTTCGATAGCACTGTCCGTATTTTTAGCTGCAGAAGTCAGTTTATCATTCAAAGTGACATTTTTGCCACTAACACGTATGAGATTGCTGGCAATAGCATTGGGTTCTGTATTTACCGCATTGATAGCCTGGACACTCACATTTCCTTTTGCCTCGACATTGACATTATTGTCCACATTAACCAAGCCGTTGAGTGCTACATCGCCGTCAGCCGCTATATTGACGTTTTTCAAATGCGTGAGATTACCGACTTCGCCGTTTATAGTCACATTATTGGCATTTACATTCAAAGCAGTTTTGCCAAGTTCTTCCTCCACAACATAATGGTGAACATTGTCAGGTGAATCGCAAGAATCGTTCCATTGGGAATAAAGAACCTCATTACCGCCCATATGGCTATCGTAGTTAACTGTCAGAGCCATCTCTGTGTGATTGGTTTTATCGTGACCTATATCATCGTCTGGCTGGGTAGGAGCAAAGTTGGTATAGTACACTTCATCACCTACGCCAGTTTTCAACGCAAAACCATGATCTTCAAACCACTCAGGATGCTCTTCTACTTTTGGATTTGGCATATCTCCGACCATATTCTCGCCAGTAGTCTGTACAAAGAATACCTTTCCTTTTTCATCGCCTTCTGTCCAGGCCCAAAAACGTACATTCATAAAATCGGCCGCATCATTAGCATTTACTATCTTATACCAACCTTTATAACCTTTATAACCTGGAATCTCAGTCTTAACAGTACCAAAGTCGGATACTTTAGCCTTATCGCTTATTGGAAGATAATCTTCGGCCAGTACCGGTTCGCTGCTAAGAACGATTTCACCATTTTCATTTTTAGTAAATGTAAGCACTCCCCCGTCTTTAGACAACAAGTTGCCATTGGCATCAGTTTGTACCTTTACAACATGTCCACCTATGTAGCCTTGGGAATTCTTGGTGAAATCAGTGTCTATGCTGGATGTTGCCACAGCATCCTCCAAGGCACTGGTGATGACAGCCAAATGTGTTTTAGTGCCAGATGACTCCCCGGCTTTCAGAGCATTATTTCTAGCCCCTATCCAGGAAACTTGTCCATCGTCACCATCAAAGTAAGCATTGGCTGAATTAACATTGCCCGCAATATTTACATTGCCACTGCCAGCATTAAGAAGTACAGCCCCACCTGTGGATACCAATACCTCTGCCCCATTCAAGTTGATATTGCCTCCATTGGTAATAACACTTCTCTGCGTGCCTATGTCCTCTTTAGCTGTTTTTTCTCTTTTTATACCAAAGTAAGTGCCATGAGGACCGTTGGTGGTGAATTCTCCCCCATTAGTAATGATATCAGCCCTAATAATATTGGCTCCGTCCTCACGATTGGAATTAGTTTTTTCCCGATTACTGGAGTTAAGGGTGATATTTAAGGCTCCGCCTGCAGACGAGATATCAGCATCCACGCTGACATTACGTCCGGCTGTAAGCGTCAAGGAAGTAGCAGCCTCGCCAATCTTTCGTATTTCGTCCTTAACCTCGATATCAGAATAATATTTTTTAAGGTCAGGACTTGCTACAATATTGACGTTAGTATCTGTTAAAGCATTGCTTAAAACCGTATTACTTACCCTGTTGGGACTTGTTCCGTCGTTTGTGCCATCCGGATTGGCTGTAACACTGACATTTTTGGCATTGATATTCCAAGTACCTGCCTCAGATTGTACTTTAGCACTATCACGCACCTGCATAGTTTCATAGCCAGTAGTTGTTATGGTGCCGCCTTTTTTCGTTGACATCGTTCCACTAAGCACCATATTAGCGGCGGCCAATGCGATATTACCGCCATCTCCGGTAAGTTCTACCACCTGCTTACCGTTTTCATCTTTGCTGACTTTGATTTCTTTGGCAACCTGAATCGTTCCCGTGTTATTGATAAGGCTGTCAGCAATATTCTTATCTATATCTTTGGTATTAAAAAGGATTAAGTTTTTTTCAGTATCAATCTTGGCATCATTTGGCAAATCTATCTGCATGCTTATTTTATCAGTATAGCTTAGCTCAATTTTTTGCCCGAAACCCATGGCAACATCTGATGCAGAAATCGTACCTGCGTTATTGATAGTATGAGCCAGGATTGCCACATAGCCATCTTTGGCGGCGATATTGGCCGTTTCTGCTATATTTATACCACCTTTGTTATTATCTACTTTTTCGAATATATACTTGCCTTGCATGAAACTCTCGTAATCCGCGTTCATGGTAGAGGCTACCAAACTGCCAACATCCACACTGGCACCAGCGCCAAAGGTAATACCATGAGGATTAACTATGAATATAGTTCCATCACCTGTTAGGCGGCCATAAATTTCAGAGGCCTTACTATCATTCACCCGGTTTAGCACCGCCCAATTACTTCCTGGCCCGGAGAAATTAACCCCAGCATCAGAACCAATATCAAAACTATTCCACTTGATGATAGTTCTATCTCCTGACAACGCTATGTTCATATTGTTGCCATTAACAGTCTTGGTGATTTCACCTCGTTCCACTTCCTTGAGATTTGGCAAGGCTGTTGATTCAGGAGCCGCCATCACGCTCGGCATCCACACCGTGGCGATAATGGCGGCTGTCAGCGCTCCAATACGCTGTTTTCTGCATTTAGCTGTCCATGTCATTTCGTTTCCCTCATTTCTCCTTCACCTTACTTTGCAAGATTATTTATAATTATGAGACTATTCTAATTACAGTATAGCAGAAATCTTTCCTTTTTAAAAGATTTAAATAAAAAAACCACGACCTAAGCCGTGGTTTTTTTTATCCCAGTTTGGCTTTTCTGTCACTCCCCTGCAAAGAGCAGTGCCCAGTAATAATGCCCATCTTCCTTATTGTACTTGCATTCAACACCCATACGCACATAGTGGCGGCCAAGGATATTGGCACGATGAGTCGGAGAACCCATCCATGCACGTACAATTCTCTGAGCGTCTTTAACCCCGCTAACTGCCAGGTTTTCACCAAACCAGCCGCAAGTGCCATTTTCCAGAACCGATTTAACATCTCTGCCATCAGGACGCTGATGTGCGAAACTCACCTGAGCCTCTTTTGCTCTTACATCTGCACAATGACCGATCATGTTATCGAGAACCAGCGGCTGTAAGCCTGCCTTAGCTCGTTCAACATTCACGTAGTACTGCACTTCAGTCCGAATATCGGAAGCAAACACAGGAGATGCTACAATCAGAGCTGCGAACATGACCAGTGCAAACATAATGCGCTGCATAGTTCTCATAGTAACCTCTCCTTTGCTTTGTTACAAATCCATCGCTTTGAGCACAATGTCTCCACACTTTATGCCCCCCCCACATAAGCAGGGTACGTAGGATTCTTCACAAAACCAGTAAGATAGTTACGTCATTGCTGACTGCAACGTGTTTAACTGTTACGGCTATCACATAACCGTACAATCCGCAGTTCTGTTAACCTATTCAGTTAGGAATATGACCTTTACACATTCATTATAACATGCAAATGTTAACATAGCAATATCTGAAAATTATTTCTTTTGTGACATCATGCTTACCAATTCTTCAGGACTGATGAGTTTTGTCCCTACCTCCCGGGCTTTGATGGCTTTGGAGCTGGTACTGTTGACATCCTGAATCACCAGGTAATCGGTCTTGCCGGTGACGGATTTTCCTTCCTTGCCACCGGCCTTTTCGATAAGCTCCACATAATAGCTGCGGGGCTGGGCCATCTTGCCGGTCAGGACGAAAATCTTGCCCGCATAATCGCCCGCAGGAGCTTCCTGCTTTTCATAGGGGGCGATGGTCACATGACGCTGCAATTCACTTACTGCTACGGCAAAGCGGTTGGAAGAAACCATCTCCGCCGTCTTGGGGCCAATGCCATTAATCTGCTGGAGCATTTCCTGCGGCTCCGGCACGGCGTCCATTTCCTGAAAGAGTTTTTCCAGACTGCCGAATTCATCGGCCAGAATCTTGCCCACATCCGTACCGATGCCCGGCAGACACAGGGCTTTGATAAAGCGCGGCAGTTCCACATTCTGACTCGCAGCCTGAATGTTGGCATAAAGCTTCTCGGCGGATTTTGCCGCAAAGCCTTCCAAAGTCGCCAGCATATCCGGCGTAAAGGAAAAAATTATCGTATAGGTTGGTTTTACGGCAGCGTACTGTTTCTTCCAATAAGCCACCATCTTGCGGGCCGTTTCAATGGACAGACCTTCGATATTCAGCACTTCCTTGCCGCCGACAAAGGCAATATCCTGGGCAATGCGCTCATCACAGGCAGGGTTGTTGCAGAACTGCTGGCCGTTAACTTCTTCCAGAGGTTCCCCACAGGAAGGACAAACCGCCAAAGTGATTTCTCCTGTGCCCGGTTCCAGCACGCGGGTAATCTGGGGGATGATTTCATTGGCCTTGTGGATTTCCACAGTGGCGCCAATTTTGAGTCCCAGTTCTTCAATCATGGCCGCATTGTGTAAGGAGGCCTTGGTTACCGTAGTGCCGTCAATTTCTACGGGGTCTACAATAGCCACAGGCGTTGCCTTGCGGCGCCCCATCTGCCAGATAACATCCCGCACCACGGTGACGAACTTCTCCGATAACGCTTTATAGGCAAAACCATTGCGCGGATGATGCGCAGTATAGCCGAACTTTTCCAAACTATTTTCCTGCCCACTCTTGATGACAATGCCATCAATGGGCACATCATTATCCTGCTTGAGCTTTTCATAGAAAGCTTCGATATCCGCCAGCGCCGTATCGACTGCCGAAAGTTCTACCATCTCCGTAGCGGTGAATGCGGTCTGACTCATGATGATTTCCCGCGCCGCCAGCGGCGTAATATCTTCACCGGGAATCTCATAGCAGACATAGCTCAGATAATCCACAAAGGGACTGCGCTCCTTGCGGCGCAAAATTCCGGCCGCCGCATTGCGCATATTTTTCATGGGCTCGATACCATCCGCCAGCAGTGCTTCGTTCATCTTCGCGAAGTTTTCCGGCGTAATGTAGACTTCACCACGAATGGCAAAGCCGCTGTTGTTGACGCCTTTGCCTTCGTATTTGCTGATGAAATTGGGCAAAACTTCCCCAATCCGCCCGCCCAAACCGCGGGTTACAAACCGGCAGGAACCGTCTGCATTGGGATAAGCCACCACCGTAAGACCGTCAAACTTGGGCTGCATGACAACAGGCCAAAGTTCCTCGATTTTTTTTGACAAGTCAGCTTCATCATCCACACCCTTCGTCCACTTGCTTAGAGAAGTAACAGGTGTCGGGTGGGTGAACTTGTCAAAATCACCAGTTGCAGCACCAGGCACATAATTCAAATCCTCGGCACCGTATTTATCAATATAATCCCGCCGCAGAGCATCATATTCCTCATCTGCCAGCGTGGGGTCGTCTAATTCGTAGTATTCGCGGTCGGCCTTTTTGATGGCCGCTAAGTGCTCTTCACGAGTTAGTTTTTGTGACACGATATCACCTTCTTATACCTTACTAATCGGCGCATACTTCTGCATCAAGCCCTTGACGCCCTGTCCCGGGAACGCAATCTTGAGCTCGACTTCTTCCCCTTCGCCCTTAACGGACACAACGGTACCAACGCCCCATTTGCCATGCTGGGCTTTATCACCGACTTTCCACTCAACAGTGGTATCGGGACGGATTACGCCGGTCTTGGGCTGGACATTAACGCCGCGTTTCTGCATGGCATTCATGACTTCGAGCGCCGACTTCGCCTTATCGGAGAAGTTTGCCCCGCTGCCCATCTGATTCGCCGACGGGCGGAACGTCATGGTGCCGCTGCGCTGCTGGGCACCGTAATGGTTGGCATTAGCAAAGCCATAGGCATTAACGCGGGGCACGAGCCGTTCCGTGTATTCCTCAGGGATTTCCCCTAAGAAACGGGAAGGCGTGGACATGCTGGTCTTGCCATAGATTGTGCGCTGCTGGGCACAGGTCAGATAGAGCTTGCGCTGGGCGCGGGTAATACCCACGTAGCAGGTGCGGCGCTCCTCTTCGATTTCATTTTCATCCATCAGCGTGCGGGAGTGCGGGAAGAGGCCTTCCTCCATGCCCACCATAAACACCGTGGGGAACTCCAAGCCTTTGGCCGAATGCAGGGTCATCAACGTAATGCGGTCGTCTTCAAGCTCTGCATTGTCGATATCGGACACAAGGGACAATGTAGACAGGAAGTTTTCCAGCGTGGGATTTTCTTCCGTCTTCTGGAAGTCTCTGGCCACACCCACGAATTCCTTGAGGTTTTCGATGCGGCTTTCGTTCTCCGGCTTCTTTTCCTCCTGCAATTCGCGCAGGTAACCGGACTCTTCGAGCACCTTTTCAATCAGGTCATCAATGCGCATATTGGACTGATAGCCCATAAACTGGAAGATAAAGGTGGAGAAAAGTTCCAAAGGCTTCTTGACTCTGGCCGTAATGCCCGGAATCTGGCTCAAGGTTTCCTCGCTGGAAATCACATCAAAGAGCGTCAGGCCGTTGTTTTCGGCAAAGTCTGCCAGCTTGGCAATAGTGGTAGCACCGAGTCCACGCTTCGGCACATTGATGATGCGCAGCAGGCTCACGGTGTCCAGCGGATTGTAGATAACCCGCAGATAGGCCAGAATATCCTTGATTTCCTTGCGGTCGTAGAACTTGAGGCCGCCGACCATGGTATAGGGAATACCGCGGCGCATAAAGGTTTCTTCGACTACGCGGGACTGGGCATTGGTGCGGTAAAGCACGGCCATATCGCCATAGGAAGCATTGAAGATGGTCTTCTGCTTCATCACGGTTGTAGCGATAAATTCCGCTTCGTCACGCTCATCTCTTGCTTCGTAGATGGTGAGCTTTTCGCCCGTGGCATTTTCCGTCCAAAGTTCCTTCTTCTTGCGGTTGATGTTGTTTTCAATCACCGCATTGGCTGCCGCCAGAATGTTCTTGGTCGAACGGTAGTTCTGCTCCAACTTGATGGTGCGGGCTTCGGGATAGTCTTCCTCAAAGTCCATGATGTTGCGGATATCCGCACCGCGCCAGCCGTAGATGGACTGGTCCGCGTCACCCACGACGCAGAGATTATGATGTTTGGCCGCGAGAATTTTGGTCAGCTGGTACTGCGCGCCGTTGGTATCCTGATACTCATCCACCAGAATGTACTTGAAGCGGTTCTGGTACTTGACGCGGATTTCCTCATGCTCTTCGAGCAGCAGCACCGATACCATCAGCAAATCGTCAAAGTCCATGGCATTATTCGTGCGCAATTTCTTGGCATAAAGGGCATAGACTTCTGCCACCTTCTGCTGGAAGAAATTATCCGCATCTCTTGCTACTGCCTTGGGGCCCATCAGCTGGTTTTTGGCATTGGAAATGGCATTCTGGATGGAGCTAGGCGCATACTGCTTGGGGGCAAGATTCAACTCTTTGAGGCATTCCTTGATGACCACCTGGCTGTCGCTGCTGTCGTAGATGACAAAGTTGCGCTTGTACATCCCCGTAGCTTCCACTTCCCGCCGCAGGAATTTGGCACAGAAAGAATGGAAGGTCGAGAGCCATACGTCCTTGGCGCCCTCGCCTATCATACGGTCAACACGTTCCCGCATTTCCGTAGCCGCCTTGTTGGTAAAGGTGATGGCCAGAATGCTCCAGGGGGCAACGCCTTTGGCCAAGAGATTGGCCACCTTGCACGTCAGCACCTTGGTCTTACCGGAACCGGCGCCAGCCATAATAAGCAAAGGTCCGTCCGTATGCTCCACTGCCTCTTTCTGGGCGGGATTCAAACCTGCAAATATATCCAAAATAACCTCCAAAATACTCTCATTCACTCACATCTGACATTTGACAATTGACTTTTGACAATTGACATTTGACATTTAAGACAGAAAGCCCGCCCCAACAAAAGTTAGGGGCGGTGCTTTTATGATTTAAAATCACACAACAATTATTTGCTGATGCATTTAACCGCTTCGGAAAGAGGCGGGATAATCTGCTTCTTGCGACTCATGACGCCGGGCAGATATACATGGGTGCCGCTGGCATCCTTCTTGAAGGCTTCGCCAATAAGCGTCTTGGGCGAGCCCGTGAAGAGCAGATACGTTGCTTCTTCGAGGATATCCGTAACCATGACAAGGCTCATGTCAAAGCCGTCATGGTCGCAGATTTTCTGCATAGCATCGATAAGCTGCGGTTCGAGTTCCATAACTTCCTTGGTGTCCATTACGGAAATCTGGCTGACGATAATGCGGTAATCGCCAATCTGGAATTCCTTGAGGTCATTCTTGGCAATTTCCGACGGCGTCATATCGCCAATGCCAGAACCGGCCTTGAGCATTTCCATGCCGTATTCATTGATGTCAACGCCAGCAATTTCAGCCAGACGCTGTGCCGTCTTCTTATCGTATTCCGTGCAAGTCGGGGACTTAAAGAGCACCGTATCGGAAATGATGGCAGAAAGCAGGAGGCCAGCAATGGATGCCGGGATATCGATATCCTTCTGCCAGTGCATGTTAGCCACGATGGTTGCCGTGCAGCCAACCGGTTCCGCATGGGTGAAAATCGGTTCGCTGGTCTGAATACCGCCCAGACGGTGATGGTCAACGATTTCCACAATCTTGGCTTCTTCGATACCTTCTACAGCCTGACCGCGTTCGTTATGGTCAACGAGGATGACCTGTTCGCGTTCCGGAACCATCAGGTTATCACGGCTGACAACGCCAACGAGTTTGCCGTTTTCTACAACCGGATAGTTACGGTAGTTGGTTTCGTCCATGGTACCCTTGATATCGGAAAGCATATCGAGCGGCTTGAAGCATACCGGATTTTCGTGCATGATGCGGCGGATGGGCACGCACTGATTAATCAGGCGAGCAACCGTATAAGTGTCATACGGCGTGGACAGTACGAACATGCCCTTGGCTTCCGCAGCTTCGATAACATCAGCCGATACGCGGCCGCTGCCCGTAACCACGAGGCAGGAAATACCCTGATTAACGATATCGATAAGGGTTTCGTCGTGGCGGTCGCCTACGAGCACCACGTCATTTTCGTTGATGATGTTTTTAATCATGCTGATGGAACCTGCGGCAATGCGCACGTTGCCCTTGATGAAGTCGCCTTCTTCGCCGGATACGAGCACCTTGCTGTCGGTAGCGGCGATTACATCACGATAGCGAACGCGCATATCGGCCAGGTTCTGCATGCCCAGTTCCTGGAAATAGCGCTTTGCCAAATCGGAAACCGTCACAATGCCGACCATTACACCCTTGCTGTCCGTAACGGGTACAGAGCGCAAATCATGCTCACGCATAACCTCACCCAGACGGCGCAGGGTATCATGCTGGCGTACCACAATCTTGCTGTCCAGCATAACATCCTTTACCCGGGGATACAAATCAGTCAGCAGTACCGGTTTTTCTACCTTGAAATGCTCCAACGCATATTTGGTTTCTGCATTGACCTTGCCAGCCCGGGCCGGAACGACATTTTCACCCATGGCCTGCTTCAAATGCGCGTAGCCAATTGCCGAACAAATAGAATCCGTATCCGGATTACGATGACCAATCGTATAAATAGGTTTTGCGCTCTTCATAAAGAAAAATTCCTCCTCATATTAAAGCGGCTTTGACCGCCTGCTTGTTATAATTCTGTCCGCCCACCTTCATGGCCTCGCCATGCTGGGGTTCCCCTGCTGCACGCCTCTTAGCGCGCTCGTCAAATTTCTGCGGGTCTTCTTCCCGCTTTATGGAAATTTCCGGCGGTGCGGTGATGCCGAGTTTGATTTTACCTCCGCTGACTTTGACGATATTGACTACGATATGATCGCCAATCATGATTTCTTCATTTGCTTTCCGCGTGAGTACCAGCAAAATCCCACTCCCCCTTTATTCCGTCACTGTCCATAATACCACAACTGGCGGGGGAATTTCAAACGGAAATGCGCATTTAAGCAAATAAAATGGCCCCCGTATGGGGGCCAGTGTAAAATTATTCCATTACATGGTACTCGCCATCGAGAATTTCCGTTTCATTGAAGAAAATGTGAATTTCCCGCGCGGCGCTTTCCGGGCTGTCCGAAGCATGTACGGCATTACGGCGGCCATTGGTGGCATAGAGCTTACGGATGGTGCCGTCAGCTGCTTCTGCCGGATTGGTCTTGCCGTGAAGCTCACGGATGCGGGCAATGGCATTTTCCCCTTCAAGCACTAACGCAATCAGCGGCGCAGACGTCATAAAGCCCACCAAATCCCCGTAATACGGACGGCCGATATGCTCGGCATAATGGATGGAAGCCAGACGCTCATCCATCTTCAAGAGCTTCATGGCCACAATGCGGAAGCCCTCCTGCTCGTAACGCTTGATGATATCGCCGCTGTAATGCAGGGCAAAGGCGTCCGGCTTAATCAGTACCAAAGTTTTTTCCATAATTTGCTATGTCTCCTTGCTTATTTATCTTTTATTTTGTCTAATTCTTCCTGATAGATGGCTGCGACCTTCTGATAGTTTTCCCCAGAGGCCTTCAATGCCTCTATTTCATCTTCACGCAAAGCACGGATAATCTCTGCCGGATTGCCATAAACTAAGGAATTGGACGGAATCTTTTTATGCTGCGTCAGTTTGGTACCAGCACCAATAACCACATTATCGCCAATTTCTGTATGTCCTAAGATAATAGAGCCCATACCAATAAGACAATTGCTGCCGATTTTCCTGGCGTGCACTACGGCATTGTGGCCTATAATGACATTATCTCCTATCTCCGTCGGTTCGTCCAACATCACATGCAGGGTGCTGTTATCCTGAATATCACAGTTCTTGCCAATGGTCAGCTTCTGAAAATCACCGCGTACTACAGCGTTAAACCATATTCTGCTGCCTTCGCCGATTTCCACATCGCCAACAACCGTAGCGGAAGGAGCCATGAATACATCTTTGCCAATGACAGGCGTTTTCCCCTTGTAGGAAAGAATAGTGCTCATAAGTATCGCCTCCTGGTTTACTTTGGAAAACTATTGTTTCCTCTCTATTATAACGATTTTGGCGAAATTTAGCAATATTAGCGATAATTTACTCAGGAAAGAGCGATAAAATTCTGCAGCATGGTTCTGCCCTCCGGCGTCATAATCGACTCGGGATGGAACTGTACACCGTAGATGGGATAATCCCGATGCTGTACCGCCATAACCTCACCATCAGCGGTCTGCGCTGTAACCTCCAGACATTCCGGCAGGGTGTCTGCCTCTGCCGCTAAGGAGTGATAGCGGGCCACGAGCATATGGGGCGGGCAGTTCTGAAAAAGCGGACAGTAGTCGCGGAACTGAATGGCCGACTGTTTGCCGTGCATGAGTTCCTTGGCATAGGTAACCACGCCGCCAAACGCGGCGCAGATGGCCTGATGGCCCAGACATACCCCCAGGGTCGGAATCTTTTTGCCCAAAACGGCCGCAATCTCCATGATATTGCCTGCATCCTCGGGCCGGCCCGGCCCCGGAGACAGGATAATGCGGTCGGGCTGCAGAGCCTCAATCTCTGCCACCGTCATTTCATCATTGCGGATGACGCGGATATCCGGCTCAATGCTGCCGATAAGCTGATACAAATTGTAGGAAAAGCTGTCGTAATTATCCACCAGCAAAATCATAAGTCATCATCCTCCGCATATTCCAGAGAGCGCACCACGGCCTTGGCCTTGTTGATACATTCCTGATATTCCTTCTCGGGATTGGAGTCCGCCACGATACCGGCACCACTGCGCACGAATACCTGACCGTTCTTCTTGTAGGCAATGCGGATGGCAATGCAGGTATCCATATTGCCGGTAAAGTCGATATAGCCGATGGCCCCGCCATAAATGCCCCGCTTGTTGCCCTCCAGTTCTCCAATCAACTGACAGGCGCGGATTTTCGGTGCCCCAGAAAGGGTACCTGCAGGCAGTACCGCGGCAATGGCATCCAACGCATCTTTATCGGCACGGATTTTCCCCCGCACCGTGGAGCCAATATGCATCACATGGGAAAAGCGCTCAATGGAATGCAGCTTTTCCACCTCCACGGAACCAAACTCGCTGATTTTGCCCAAATCATTGCGGCCCAAATCCACCAGCATATTGTGTTCGGCCAGTTCCTTTTCGTCCGCCAACAGTTCCTGCTCCAAGGCCCTGTCCTCCGCCGCTGTCCTGCCGCGGGGACGGGTGCCGGCCAATGGAAAGGTATGGAGAATACCATCCTCCAATTTCACCAACGTCTCTGGCGAAGCGCCGGCCACTTCCACATCCAGCCCCGAGAAGTAGAACATATAGGGGGACGGATTGATGGTGCGCAGAACGCGATAGGTATTTAGGAGACTGCCCTGAAAGGGTGCTGACAAACGATTGGACAGCACAATCTGGAAGATGTCCCCCTCGTGGATATGGTGCTTGGCCTTCTCGACCATGGCGCAAAATTCGTCCTTTGCAAACAGGGGAGCGACTTCTCCCAGCAATTTGCCGTCCTCATCCACCTTCTTTTCGCCAGTGCGCAAAAGTTTCACCATGCGGCTAAGCTCTGCAGTGGCTTTTTGATAACCAGCCTCACCATCGGCCAGCTTCATATTCACCATCAGCACGATTTTTTGCCGCACATGGTCAAAGGCAATGACCTTATCAAAGAGCATGAGGTCAACGTCCCGGAAGTTTTCCGTATCTTCCACTTCCACTTTAGCCTTAGGCTCGCTGTAGCCGATAA
Organism: Selenomonas ruminantium AC2024; assembly: GCF_000687995.1. NCBI lineage: Bacteria > Bacillati > Bacillota > Negativicutes > Selenomonadales > Selenomonadaceae > Pseudoselenomonas > Pseudoselenomonas ruminantium. The sequence continues at coordinate 1,609,119 of NZ_JIAC01000001.1, read as the reverse complement.
AGTCATAGGCAAAATAACCCACGAGTCCGCCGGTAAAGGGTGGCAGCCCTGCAAAGCGTGGACTGCGATAACCTGACAAAACCTTACGGATTTCCACAGCCGGGTCAGCCCCCGCAACAGTTCGCCCGCCTGCCTTAAACTCCCCATTAAGACAGGTGATTTCCATGCGGGGCTCAAAGCCCAAAAACGTATAACGCCCCCACTTGTCACTGGCCTGGGCCGACTCCAGCAGATAGCAGTGCTCGCTGGTGTTCTTCAATATCCGTAGGGCCTCCATGGGCGTGATGAAATCCGCCAGTATCTCGCAGCTTACCGGTGCAATGTCAAATTGACCGGTCAAATTCTCGATGTCCGTATATTCAGGAAAAAACTTCACACAAAAAGCCTCCTTTGCTAACACTCTTATACAAGAAGTTACCATTTCAGAGGCTTTATGTCAAGAAATATACACTCTATTGTAAAGTTTTGTCCTTAGAAGAAAATCTCGCAGTCGTCTTCTACTTTTTTGCAGTTAGCCAGCACATTTTCCATTACCTCGCTGACTTCTGCGCCATCTTCAAACTCCACCTTCATCTTGAGGGCCATGAAGTTTACCGTGGCATCTGCTACACCCGGGGTATTCTTAGCGGCTTCTTCCATCAGGTTCGCACAGTTGGCACAGTCCACTTCGATTTTATAGGTTTTCTTCATAAATCAATCCCTCTTTCTCTATATATGAGTATGTGTTCATTTGTTAGTTTTATTATACCCTGCATTTCATAAACTGGCAAGAGTTTTGTCATTTTTTCGCGCTTAAGTCAACTTTAATTCTATTTATTGTTGACAAAACTTTTTCTTATGGTTATCTTTATTTTAGTAAGCAGTTAACATAAAACGAAGGAGTTTTGATAATATGACCAGCAAAATTCACGCCCTAGCCGACAAAATCATGGCAGGATTCCGCCTGCAGCGGGGAGATGACTTTTCCCTGTTCTTTGACACGCCCTTAGAGGAACTTTCCGCCGAAGCCGGACGGCTGCAAAAGCATTTCTGCGGCCAGCATGTTGACCTCTGCACCATCATCAACGGGCGCAGCGGGCGGTGCAGCGAAAACTGCAAATACTGCGCGCAAGCCGCCTGCCATCATACAGGCATTGACGAATATCCCTTCCTGCCGCAGGAAGAAATTATCGCCAACGCCCGGGCCAATCAGGAAGCCGGTGTCAACCGCTTTGCCATCGTCACCTCCGGACGGGCGCTGGGCGGCGCAGAATTCGACCAGGCCATTGCCACCTACGAAAAGATGCGGGACACCCTGACCATTGACCTCTGCGCTTCCCATGGCATCATCAGCCGGGAGCAGTTCCGCCGTCTGCGGGCCGCAGGTGTCACGAGCTACCATCATAATATCGAAACCTCCCGCCGCTATTTCCCGCAAATCTGCACGAGTCATACCTACGAGGACAGAATCAAGACCATCAAAATCGCGCAGGAAGAAGGACTCTGCGTCTGCTCCGGCGGCATTATCGGCATGGGCGAAACCTGGGAGGACCGTCTGGATATGGCCATAAGTTTGGCGGAGCTTCATATCACCTCCATCCCCATCAACGCCCTGATGCCCATAAAAGGAACGGGGCTGGAAAACCAGCCCCGCCTTACGCCAGAGGAAATTATGCGCACCATTGCCATCTTCCGCTTCATCAATCCCGAAGCCAATATCCGTCTGGCCGCCGGACGAAAACTGCTGCCGGAAAACGGCGCCGCAGCCTTCACGCAGGGTGCTTCTGCTTCCATCACCGGCAATATGCTGACGACTTCCGGCACCACCATCAAAGAAGATTTGGCCATGCTGGATAAGCTCGGCCTCAGCAATGCTTAATCAGCGGGACACGAACATAGCCCGCACGGCGTTGAGCACCGCCAGCACCATTACGCCCACATCGGCGAAGATGGCCGCCCACATATTGGCAAAGCCTAGTGCGCCGCCAATCATCACGAGCACCTTGATACCAATGGAAAAATAGATATTCTGTTTTACAATCCGCAGGGTCTTACGGGCAATACGCTGGGCAATGGAAATCTTCAGCGGGTCATCATCCATGAGCACGATATCAGCTGCTTCAATGGCAGCATCAGAGCCCATAGCACCCATGGCAATGCCCACATCAGCCCGCGAGAGCACAGGCGCATCATTGATGCCATCTCCCACAAAGGCCAGTTTGCCGGTCTTTTGCGCAGCCAACAGTTCTTCTACCTTGGCTACCTTATCCTGCGGCAACAGCTGGCTGTAAACCGTATCCAACTGCAAATCAGCGGCCACTTTGTCCGCGACCTTCATGGCATCCCCGGTGAGCATCACCGTCTGTCGGATGCCATTTTTCTTTAAGGCCGTGATGGCTTCCTTGGCATGTTCCTTCAGCACGTCAGCAATGATAATATGACCGGCGTACTCACCGTCCAGCGCCACATGAATGGTCGTCCCCGGCAACCCATGGCTGCATTCATGCCACGAGGCACCGATAGTTTCCATAAGTTTTTCATTGCCCACATGAACCTGACGGCCATTGACCATAGCGCGGATACCCTGACCGGGAATCTCCTCCACCTGCTCCACACTGCAGCCATCGGCTTCGTGCCCGAAAGCCGCCCGCAGGGATTCTGCAATGGGATGGGTGGAATAACGCTCCACATGAGCCGCCAAATGCAGCAGCTGTTCTGCGTCCAGTTTATCCGTATGGATAGCGCTGACCTCAAAGACACCTTTGGTCAGCGTACCAGTCTTATCAAAGACCACCGTATCCACTTCGGCCAAAGTCTCAAGGTAATTCGAGCCCTTCACGAGGACGCCCTGACGGCTGGCACCGCCAATGCCCGCAAAGAAAGATAGCGGAATGCTGACCACCAACGCGCAGGGACAGCTGATAACGAGGAAAACCAACGCGCGGTACACCCAGGTGCCCCATTCAGGAGTCAGTCCCATAAAGAGCAGGCGCACCAGCGGCGGTAACAGAGCCAAAGCGATGGCCGCATAGACCACAATCGGCGTATAGACACGGGCGAATTTGGCGATAAAGTTTTCCGACTTGGACTTGCGGGAGCTGGCATCTTCCACCATCTCCAAAATCTTCGAGGCCGTTGACTCGTCAAATTCCTTGGTCGTTTTGATTTTCAAAAGGCCGTTGATGTTGATACAGCCCGAGAGCACTTCGTCCCCTGCCTTGATGTCCCGCGGCAGGGATTCCCCGGTAAGTGCCACCGTGTTCAGACTGGACACACCTTCCACCACTACGCCGTCGAGGGGAATTTTCTCACCGGGCTTCACCACGATAATTGCACCGATTTCCACTTCGTCCGGGTCAACTCTTTCGAGCTGACCGTCTTCCCCTTCCAGATTGGCGTAGTCGGGGCGAATATCCATCAGCGCGCTGATGTCCCGGCGGCTGCGGCCAACTGCATAGGACTGGAACCACTCGCCCACCTGATAAAAGAGCATAACGGCGATGGCCTCGGTATAATCTCCGTCCTCATAGATAGCCAAAGCCATGGCACCTAATGTAGCAATGGCCATCAGCAGACATTCGTCAAAGGCCTTGCGGTTTTTGATGCCCTTGCCCGCCTTCAGCAGAATGTCATAGCCTACAATCAGATACGGAAGCAGATAGGCCACAAAGCGCGGCCCTCCCGTCAGCGGCGCATAAGCTAGCACCACCAACAACACCGCTGCTACAATAATGCGCAGGAGATTTTTCTTCTGTTTCTTGTTCATAAAGCGCCTCCCCGCTGACAAGTCAAATTTGACTTGTCAATCTGACCTGTCAATTTAATAACATATGAATAACTGTTCATTTGTTCTATAGAAATTATAGCACGCAGGCCGGGCAGCGTCAATAAAAAAGAGCTTGACCAGTCAAAAAATTGACCGGTCAAGCCCAATATAGGGGTTTATGCTTGGCAAACCTTATGGGGATTCAAAATATTATTGGGGTCAAAGGCCTTCTTAATGCCCCGCATCAGCACAAGACTGGTTTCCGGCAGGGATTCCTGCAGATAGGGACGTTTTACCAGGCCAATACCGTGTTCACCGGAAACCTGCCCCTGCAGTTCATGGGCTTTGGCATACATGCGCTCCATGGCAATGCTCAAAAGTTTTTCCCATTTCTTATCCGGCAGGTCATCCTTCAGAATGTAAACATGCAGATTACCGTCTCCGGCATGGCCGAAGGATTTGATGCGAATACCGATTTCCTTGCGCAGCTCATGGACAAATTCCACGAATTCATTGACCCGACTGCGAGGCACCACCACATCCACTTCATCCATCATGCTGGTGGAGGATTTAATCGCTTCGAGGAATGCACCTCGCGTCTTCCAAACCGGCAGGCTGCGTTCCTCTGTATCGGCAATCAGAATGTCAATGGCGCCTTGGTCCAGACAAATCTGCGCCGTTTCATCATAGTAGGAAGCGATTTCTTCCATGGTATTGCCGTCAAATTTCAGCAGCAGATAGGCGTCTGCCTGATTGTCCGGGAACTTGCGGCCCAGATATTCTTCCGCGTCCAAGATAACCTCGCGCTCCATAAACTCAATGGCCGTGGGCACGGATTTTGCCTGAATGATCAGCGGCACAGTACCAATAGCCTGTTCCAATGTGGGAAACGGAACCAGCAGGGTAACATTCTTCTTGGGCAGGGGCAGAAGCTTCAGCACGGCCTTGGTCACAAAAGCCAACGTGCCTTCCGAGCCGATAATCATATCCTTCAAATCGTAGCCAGAACTATTCTTCACTACTTTGCCGCCGAGCTGCATGATGGTGCCGTCTGCCAGCACCACTTCGAGCGCGCGTACATAATCGCGGGTTACGCCGTATTTTACGGCTGTCATGCCGCCCGCATTCGTGCTGATATTACCGCCGATGGTCGCCGACTTTTCGCCCGGGTCAGGCGGATAGTAAAAGCCCTGTTCTTCCACATAGCTTTTGAGTTCCATCAGAAGAACACCCGGCTCCACCGTCAGGGTCAGATTTTTATCATCCAGTTCCAGAATGTGATTCATCAGCGTGGTATCAATCATGATGCCCTGCTCGACTGCCACAGAGGCACCTACAAGGCCCGTGCCAGCTCCGCGCGGGGTTACTGCAATATGATGCGTATTGGCATAAGCCATGAGTTTGGAAACTTCCTCCGTGGAGGTCACGCGGGCTACCAACGTCGGATAGGTACGCACGCTGGCCAGTTCGTCATGGCTGTATTCCTCATTGATTTCTTTGCCGAACAACAGCCGTTCCCTGTCCATAAAGGTGACAATTTCTGCTAAGTCTTTTTCTGTAATCTGATTGTATTCCATCATGCGATTTTCCTCCCCTGCTGAATCCGGGCAAGCAACTGCGGTATAATCTCGTACAAATCCCCTACAACGGCATAATTGGCTACCTTGAAGATGGCGGCCTTGGGGTCCGAATTAATGGCAAAAATCTCATCGCTGTGTTCCATGCCGGCTACGAACTGAATGGCACCGGAAACACCGCAGGTAATGATGAGCTTCGGTCTTACCGTACGGCCGGACAAACCAATCTGCCGCCGCGGGTCCATCCAGCCCGCTTCAATAAGCGGACGCGTGCAGGCATAGTCGCCGCCCAAGGCTTCCGCCAGCTGATAGACCAGCTCCAAATCCTCTTTTTTCTTGATACCGCGGCCAGCGACCACCAGCACATCTGCATGTTCAATGCTCTTTTCCCTGGGCTTTTTCGTGATGCCGAGCACTGTAATGCGGGAGGCCAGTTCGTTTTCTGGTACCGCGAGCTGTTCAATGGTGCCCTTGGCCTCTTTGCTGCGCTGGGGAGCATCCATAATCTTATAACGCACCGTAGCCATCTGCGGACGGGTATTGGGCGTCAGAATCTCCGCCATGATGTTGCCGCCAAAGGCCGGGCGAATCTGCACTAAGTCCGTATTCTCATGGATATCCAACACCGTGCAGTCAGCGGTAAGTCCTGTATGGAAGCGGGCAGCTACACGCGGTGCCAGCTGACGGCCTACAGGCGTTGCCCCCACGAGAATTGCTGCCGGTTTCACCTGCTTGATGAAATGTTCAAACACCTTGGTATAGGCTTCAATATTAAACCCGCCCAGACTCTTCTTATCGCAGACAAAAATCTTATCTGCGCCATAGTGACGCAGTTCTTTGGCTGCGCCGCTAATATCATGCCCCATAAACAGAGCATAAACCTGCTGATGAATCTTGTCGGCAAGTTCGCGGGCCTTGCCCAATAACTCAAAGGAAACAGGATGAATATGGCCTTCCACGTGGTCGATATAAACGGCAATCCCCTGCCATTTACTCTTGTCAATCTGTGCTTTTGGCTCATCTTCCACAAATTCCATGGCACCATTGCCTTTTTTCACGCAGAGTTTGCAAAGGCGGCAGGCGGCTGATATTTCAACTGTGCCATTCTTTTCTGTCATGGCACCGAAGGGACAAATCGCCATTAGGGCCTTGATATCCGTTATCTTATCCTGATGAACAACTAATTTACCCATTATGAAACCTCCTCGCGCTTAGGAAACGAATCATGCAATAAACTTCTTGCTCTTGAGCATACTGTAGATGCGGCCAGCCTGTTCCTCACCAGACCCCTCCCAGGTTTCCCGGGATTTGTGGGACTCTGGCGGAAAAATACGCTGTACCTGCGTAGGCGAGCCATTCAAGCCATAATGGTGCTCGTCGGTATCTTCCATATCGCTCAATGTATAGGTTTCAATTTCCCGCGTGGCAGTTTCCTTGGATTTTTTATAGGATGGCAAACGCGGTTCGCAAATATCTTTTTGTACGGTAAGCAGGCAGGGGAAGGACACTTTCAGCCGTTCCACATCCTCAGACATTTCCATATTCACCACAATGGCATTGTCTTCGACACCTTCTACCTGTTTCACATTGCAGACACAGGGAATGCCCAGCTGCTCGGAAACCTCCGGCCCCACCTGAGCCGTGTCTCCATCCGTGGTCTGCAAACCGCAGATAATCAAGTCAAAGTTCCCAAAGCGCTTGATTCCCTGGGACAAGGTATAGCTGGTGGAAAGCACATCGGCACCGCCAAACTTTCTGTCCGTAATCAGAGCACCCTTATCGGCCCCCATAGCAAAAGCTTCATAGAGAATCTTTTTCGCCGGCGGCGGCCCCATGGTCAGCACATTTAAGGTGCCGCCATACTGCTCCTTGAGCCGCAGGCCCGTTTCCAAAGCATAAAGGTCATACGGATTCATCTTGGCGTCCGCCCCATTACGCTTGAGCACCCCCGTAACCGGGTCTACTTCAACTTTGTTAGAACCTGGAACTTGCTTGATACAAACCAAAATATTCATCGCTATTCACCCTCCTTGATTCTACTAATTCGTCATATGATTCAAATCTCCTTCAAGAAATTGCATAAAATTTTCTTTATATTGTGAAATAAATAACGAATAGGATGATAAACGAAAAAAACCTGCAAGAGTGCGTCACTCTCACAGGTCTGTTAAAATTTATTTAGTATTTTTCTTCTACCACTGGCGGCAGGATTTCCACCCAGTAGCCATCCGGGTCTACGATGAAGTAGATGCCCATGGCCGTATTCTCATAACAGATGCAGCCCATCTGCTCATGCTTGGCATGCGCCGCTTCATAATCATCCGTCCTCAGCGCCAGATGGAATTCATTGTCGCCGAGATTGTAAGGCTCCTTGCGGTCTGCCAGCCAGGTCAGTTCCAACTGATGTTCGCTGCCCAGTTCGTCCCCCAGAAAGACAATCTTAAAGCCTTCACCATTAATACGGCGTACCTCTTTGAGCCCCAGAGCTTCTTCATAAAACTTCATGCTGCGCTCCAAATCCAGCACATTGAAATTGTTATGCGCAAACTTAAATGTCGCCATTGTTCTGCCTCCTAAAATAGAATTACAAACAATATATATTATAGCTTATTGCAGATTATTTTTCCAGTACAGACAGCTTGTTGCAAGTTCGTTATAATTGATTATCAAAAAATTCGCTAATCCGTTAATATTTTCCTGCTATTCCCTGCGAAATAAGCACGGTCATTTGCAAGGAATAGCAGGAAAAGGCGCTGTTCAGAACGAATAACACCTTTGTGGTATTGTCAAGGCCCAAGGCCATTTGCATGAAAATCGTAAAAGGAGTTGAATTGGATGAAGAAAAGAATCACCGCGATTATACTGGCGATGTTCTGCCTGCTCATGAGTAGCTGTCTGGCTATGAGTAAGGAAAGCAAGGCCGATTTGGACAACGAGCTTGCCCAAATGGTTGGGGATACCGGCACGAAAGTGCCAGGGCTAGGGGTAATCGCCTTTAAGGATGGCAAAGAAATTTACAGCAGCTTTCAAGGTTCAGCTATTATCGACAGCCAGAATCCACAAAAAAATCACCCCTTTACCCGCGAAAGCCGTTTTCGCGTAGCTTCCGTTTCCAAAATGTTTACCGTGTTCACGATTATGCAGTTGGTCGAACAGGGAAAACTCAACCTGGATGACGATGTGAGCAAATATTTGGGATTCACGCTCAGAAATCCCCATTATCCGAATACGCCCATTACCGTGAGAATGCTGGCCTCTCACCAATCCTCCCTGCGTGATGGCAAGATTTATAGCATTCCGCCACAGATGGGGCTGCAAGAATTCTTCCGCAAAGATGGCAAGTTCTACGAAGATGGCGCGCACTTTGCACCTGCTGGCCAGGAACCGGGCAAATACTTTGCCTACAGTAATCTCAATTACGGCCTTTTAGGAACCATTATCGAAAAAGTTACAGGCGAACGCTTTGACCAGTATCAAAAGAACCATATCTTAAAACAGCTGGATATAAAAGCGGACTATCTGCCCAGCAATTTCAGCCAGAAGGAATTTAAGAAACTCGGCGCAGTTTACCAGAAAAAAGATAGCGCCGGCGTCTGGAATGAAAAAGGACCATGGCGCGCTACACAGGATGGATATCCACAGGGGCAGCCGCCCAAAGATACTGTTGCCCTGCAGAATCCTTATGCCGAAAACTTCCAGGATACCTACAGCCTGAAAGATTATGTTCCCGGCACCAATGCTACGGTATTTTCCCCGGCAGGCGGCCTGCGGATTTCCTGTGAGGAGCTTTCCCATGCGCTTTCCATGCTGCTCAACGATGGCACCTACAAGGGCAAACAGATTCTCTCCCCGGCTTCGGTTAAGACCATGCTGGGCCGCGAATGGATTTATAACGACAAAACCAAGAACGGCAACACCTATGGCGGCACGATTCTCTCCTACGGTTTGGGCATTTACCAGATAGACGGCAAAAGTACAGCCCGCTTCTGCAAAGACACGGAGATTGACCTGGTGGGACACACCGGTGAGGCTTTCGGTCTGCTCTCCATGCTGGCCATCCGTCCGAACACCAAAGATGGCTTTGTCTACATCATGAACGGCGAAGCCATTGAAGAGGACGAAGATGCACGCAGCGCTGGTAAATTCAGCAACAACTACATCTGGGAAGAAACTATGGGCGATGCGATTTGCCGCAATGTGTTTGTTCGCAAATAAAACTTAATATCTGCTTTTGTGAACCCCAACCAAAAGGTTCACAAGGACATAGAAAAGCCGCTGAACCGGGCATACAGCCCGTTAATTCAGCGGCTTGTTTGCTTATTTGGCTTGTGCAGCCATTTCCTTCATCAGCCAATCATGAATAGCCTTGTTATCTTCCTTCCCGTCGGCGGTCTTCTCATCGAGATAAGCTGCCTTAAAATAGCCGGGCAGTTCTTCGCTAATAAGCTGTATTACCCAGGCACCTCTATTCTCGCCAATGCCGTAAATGGCATTCTTGTTGACCGCATAGTTCTGACGCACATCCTGCAGCAATGAGCGCAGAATATTCATACCCTCAGTATTGGAAAGACGACCGACACGCGCCTCAAAGTCTTTCGTTGATTGAACCGTCAGAACGATAGCATACTGCTGCTTCCTTTCCAGTTCATCCACCCAGGCGCTGACACCATCCGGCTGTTTCAGTAAAGCCTTGCCGTCGGTTTCCCCATTCACATCATTGATGACAATAATCAGCGGATAGCTTTTGCCGGAATCGTACCAACGCGGCAGGCAAATCTGATAGTCAAGTTTTGACTGAATGAGTTCTGAGCTGACAAAACGCTGCGAAGCCAGCTTTTTATCTTCGCTTGAATCCTCGCCGGGTACCGCTTTTTGCACAGCTGTCTGCGGCGCCTGACTAACCGCTGCCTGCGCCATACCACCAAAGCTAAAGCTAAAGCCCAAAGCTGCAATAGTTGCCGCCATCATAATCTTCTTTTGCATGCCAATATCCTCCTTGCCTTTTAACGACTTGTTATATAAATCACCTGTTGGTATATTTCGCTATTTATGACTTTAATCCTGCTTTTTTATTGATGGTCAGCTCCTAAATGGCTGTCACCTGCTGGCCATCCTTCAAGAGCAAATCTAAAAGATGTTCTTCGCCGATTTTGGCTGTATGGTTACAAAATAACGCCACCTGCTTACCTGCGAGCAGTGGCAAATATTCCTCTGACCGAGCATCCCCGGGAATAACGGCAGCACCGATTGCCAAGGTACTCTGACCTAACAAGAAACATACGATGATAAACAACATACACAAACAATGTTTTCTCATTATGTACATCCTTTCGCCACAGTACGCATAAAGCGACAGAAGTTCCTTTCCTCTAAAAAACTTAATCCACTTTAAGCAAGAACTGTTTGCCCTGCCATAACGTCCGCACCTTCACCCCGTCAGGTACGCCTTCCAGTCTTACCTGGACAAAATCTCCCCTATGCGAATCGTTACATTGAATCAACGGCTGTGTCTGTGGTTTCCAGTCAGCTGCGAGTTTTACCAGCAATGTACCGGTGAATTTTGCCGCTCCATTTATGCAAACGATATCTGCCGGCTTACGGACAGTTAATACCAACTCGCTTTTCTTCTCCATATGCAGACCAGCTAGTTCTAACGGACCTTCCGTGTTCTCATATAATTTGCCTGCCGAAACCTCGGCCTTGCCAGTTCCCAGCGCTGTACGGTTTTCTGCCCAGATGGAGCCACCTTCAATCCGGGTGCCCCCCGTATAGCTATTAGCTCCGGACAGTACCAGCACACCATCACCGGCTTTGACCAACTGTCCCTCGCCATGGATATCATTGCGCCAGCAATCGCGCGCAGAAAAACCCTGATTTTCAGCCCTCATCGTAACCCGAACATCGGACGGCAGTGCTCCAAAGCCATCGGCTGCCCGCCAAAGGTTAAGCCGCCCCCAGCCTTCTTCATCATCGAGCAACGGGTAACCGGAAGACAGGCCGGTAGTTGCCAGCACTAACCGCCGCGCCTCCGCTGAAAGATACGGGAAACGTGTCTCAAGCAGAACCTCGGCGCCTTTCGGCACCCGCATGGGCTGATTTACAGCTCCCACTGGTGCGAATCCGTAGGTCAGACGCTCCTCATAAGCGCGTTCGTCCGCATCAGTCACGACCGTTTTATTTTTGTTCTCCAGTGACCGCAGAAACACATCTCCTTCAGTCCGCGCCTCCAGTAACAGTTGGCGGTTTTCCGGATCACAGAACATGGCTGCCGCAGTTGCCGTCCCTACCATTCGACCGCCCATAACATCCAGACAGTTATGCATCCCCGCCCGGTTGCGGCTGAAGCCAATATCCGATGCCACCTTCAGAAAAGCCTGATAGCGTTCAGGAAATACGTAGGCATAGCCCAAAGCCGCCATATAGCCCCGGAAGGTATGACCACTCGAAAAGCCAAAATCCGTTTCCGGTTTGTGCGCTCTTGCTTTTTCTGCCAATTGCGGATTCAGTAGGATGCAATCATCCAGGCGGAAAGGCCGCAGATAACGGAAAGCCTTCTTCGTCCGAGCCAATCCTTCCGTGTCAAACTTCGCCATCAACTCGCCCAGCTGCGCAATATGTGCCACCTTTTCACCGGCAGCCTGGTAAGCCGCTTCATCACTTCCAAGCCCCTTCACTCTAACCGAATCCGTTGGATTATGGGCATAATACACATCCTCTTGCTCCTGTTCCGCTGTGCGATGGCTGCTGAACCAGCGTATGCGCGCCAAATCATATTGCAGAACTTTTGGAGCCAGTTCTTTTCCCCGCTGCCCATTTTCTCCTGGCTGCCAATAATCAAGGAAATGCAATAAAATCCTTCCCACGGGATTACCGGCAGCTGGTGTTCCTTTCGGGACCGACTGCCGATACATATCCACATAGGCACCTGCCACAGGTTCCGGTGCCTGGGTCAGACTGGCTGCATAGCCATGACTGCTGACTACAAACAGGCCTGCTGCCACCGCGCTTGCAAAAATCCTATTTTTTCCTATTCTCATTCTCTTAATCCTTCCTGATTTTGGTAGTCCTTACGTTCTGACCAATCCCCGCCCCATTCAAATATTTTTCAGCACTAGCCGGTTCTAAAATTCGTTTACCAGCCACTTACTTAACCTAGCGCATTATTTCGGATAAGCAATAATCCATGGTTGATAGCGTTCTTTTTCGGGAAGCATGGAATGGTCAAACCACATGGAGAAAAATTTTATGGCATTTCCTACAGTATAGCCATCCTGATAATGGTCACTGGTATCATAAGAATCAGCAAAGATGAGCATATCATCCAAAGGTGATTCTGTCCCCATATTGTCATAGCCGATAATCACGCGCCAATGACCACCCCACTCCACATTTTCCCTGGGCTTTCAGAAACGCACATCAGCCTTTATTCAAAAAATTTAATACTCTTTCCCGAAACAGCTTGTAATACGGACGCTCCATCAACATTGCATGGGCGGCTCCATCCAAAATTATCAACTCCGAATCTGTTCTATTGGGAAGTGTCCTATACGCTTCGTCGCATAAATCAGGTGACACATACGGATCTTTGGAGCCGACTATAATCAGCACAGGAGCTTTTATGCTCTCTGTCGGAATAAGTCGCGCACTCCTACCGACAAGCAAATCCCGTCTTCCACCATTGGGACTTGTATCCTTATCGTAGTGCCAGGCATTATCAATATAGGTGCTTGCCACAGGCTTTTCCACGATGTCAAAATCTATGCTTCCGTCAGCTTTCCTCTGAAAATCCGAGGCTGCACCTTCCCAGGTATTTTTATTAAAAGGCTCCTTCACCTCTTGCTCACCAAGCCCGGCTACTATAGGCGCATAAAGCACAAGGCGATGCACCATCTCCGGATGCTTGGCGGCAAAGCGACCACTGGTCACAGTTCCCCAGCTCCAACCCAAAATATCCAGGGACGCAAGATTATTTCGTTCCAATATGAGCCTCACAGCAGATGCGATATCTTCCGAAGCATAATCCGAATCCGGCATAAAGCCATCCTTGACGCTGCCAGAATTTCCAAAGCCTGCAATATCCAGCAGCCAAACCTCAAATCCGTGCTTGGCAAAATATCGCGCCAAACTGTAATCCTTGTAATCAACATCAAATTCATGGGAAGAAAAGGTCACGCCGTGCACAAACAAGAGGGGACGCTTTGTCTTGCCGTCCTGCTCTATATAACGCTCCAAATGCAGCGGCACTTCATTTCGCGCCAAAGGGATGGTTTCCCTAAGGATTTCTGCCGCTTGAGCCGGGGACAAACACAAAAGATTCAAGAGCAGGCAGATAAATAGACCGAGCCAGATCAAATTTTTCCTTGCTGACAAAAGACCTTTCATCTTTTTATTTCCCCCTTGATTTCATCGGCAACGTGCTCTGCCTGCAGGCCAATGACCACTTGCACAGCCTTGCCCTTGCTGATGACTCCTTTTACCCCGGGTATGGATTTCAGCGTCTGATAGTCGACTTTGGCGATGTCGCTTACTACAAGGCGCAACCGCGTTATGCAGTTGGACACTTCTGCCAGATTGGCAGTACCTCCGAGCGCGACAATAATTTGCCCTGGAAAGTCACTGAGCTTTTCAGTAGCAACGCTCGCTTCTATGCCTTCATCATAGCGTCCGACGGTAGGTATATCAAAGCGGCGAATCATCCAACTGAAAATCACATAGTACACTGCGCCAACACCAAGCCCGATGGGAATGATCAGCCAGGGTTTAGTAGCCAGTCCCCAGCTAAGGACATAGTCTATAAAGCCAGGTGAAAAAGCCCCTGCATCCAGGACCCCCAAGGAGTAGGTGACCGACAGGGACAGGCCGGTAAGCAGGGCATGTATGACATAAAGGGAAGGAGCCACGAACATAAACAAAAATTCAATAGGCTCGGTAATCCCGGTCAAAAAGGAGGTGAAGGCCACTGAGGCGAGCATGCCGCCAATCTTGGGACGGTTTTCCGCCTTGGCGGCATGATATATGGCAAGAGCCACCGCCGGCAGGCCGAACATCATCATGGGGTAAAAGCCCGCCATGAACATTCCCGCCGTAGGATCTCCGGCAAAGAAGCGATTGATATCCCCCGTCACCACCACGCCGGAAACTGGATTAATGTACTCGCCGAACATATACCCAATATAACTGCCGATGATATGATGAAGCCCTACGGGAATGAGCAGCCGGTTCAATACGCCGAAGATAAATGTGCCAAGCACTCCCGCACTGGCTATCCATTCACCGACAGCGCGGATAATCTCCTGGCACGGCCCCCAGATAACGCCGAAAATCGCCGCCAACAGGATGGACACCCCCGCCGTCACAATAGGGACGAACCTGCTGCCGGAAAAGGCTCCCAGAAACTCCGGCAATTTTACGGTATGAAAGCGGTTATATAAAATGCCTCCCTCTATACCACTGATGATACCGGCAAACACACTCATGTTAAGAGTCGCATCAAGGGCCGTGAGTGCCGAGGTCAGGATGAGATAGCCGATGCAGCCCGCAAGGCCTGCCGCGCCATTGCTGTCCTTGGCAAGTCCCACGGCAATACCGATGGAGAAGATCAGCGCAAGGTTATCAAAGACTGCGCCACCGGCCCTGGTGACAAAGGGGATATCAAGGACATCCGGCGCACCGAACCGAAGCAACAGGGCCGCAGCTGGAAGTACCATAATCGGCAGCATCAACGCCCTGCCGATGCGCTGTAAGTTTGCAAACAAATTTCCCATTACATTCTCTCTCATATTCTGATCACTACCCACATTTTCTTTCTCTTATATACGGAAAACAGCATTTCCTTATTATGTTATTCGTTACCAGGAGCAAAATACTTAAATTGCGTTTTTTGTCGATATGCATTTAACTATTCTATAAAATCAGCTAAAATCCTGCCCTTATTCCTTGCCATTCCTTTTGTGAACCCCAAAAAGGTTCACAAGGACATAGAAAAGCCGCTGAACCGGGCACACAGTCCGTCAGCGGCTTATTTCTATTTCAGATACTTTTTTTCCAATTTCCCCAGAGTGCCGTCCATCTTCAGTTCTGCCAGTACAAAATTGATGTAATTCAGCCATTCCTGATCGCCTTTTTTCATCAGGATGCCACAGGAATGACGGGTAAATGGACTATCCTTTAGAGGTGCGGCCAGCCGCTTGTCCATGCGAACATAGTGAGCAGCCTCTACAGTTTCTGTAATCATGATATCTGCCTTCCCCTCTGCAATTTGACGAGGGATATCCGCATTGTCGTTATAGACGATAATCTTCGCGTGTTTGAGATTTGCCTGGGCAAACTTTTCATTTGTACCGCCCGGATTTATCATCACACGCACTTCCGGTCTGTCAATATCTGCCAGGCTTTGGAACCGTTTTGCATCCTTGGCACGACAGAGTATGGTCTTGCCAAAAAGTCCTTCCCCATAGGCATCCGACATAGCCATGGTTCTTGCCCGGTTATAATTGCGCGAAATGCCGCAAAGGGCAATGTCAAATGTCCCGGCCTGTATATCAGCGGCAAGCGTCGGCCATGTAGTTGGCACATACTGGATTTTTACCCCCAGGGAATCAGCAATAAGCTGTGACAGCTCAGCATCAATTCCTTCGTATTCTCCGGTTTGCGGGTTTAAGTATGACATGGGAATGTAATCCCCGGTGGTACCAATCCGAATCACACCTTTGGCAGAAATATCCTCAAGATGCCCAGCCTCCGCACGTATCACAGGCAGCATCAGCACTGCCATCAGCAGCAGACCTATCAGGCCAACTGGTAAAATCTTTCTTTGCATAACTATACTCTCCCTTCACTCGGATAAGCAATAATCCATGGCTGATAGCGTTCTTTTTCGGGGAGCATGGAATGGTCAAACCACATGGAGAAAAATTTTATGGCATTTCCTACAGTATAGCCATCCTGATAATGGTCACTGGTATCATAAGGGTCAGCAAAGATGAGCATATCATCCAAAGGCGATTCTGTCCCCATATTGTCATAGCCGATAATCACACGCCAATGACCACCCCACTCCACATTTTCTACCAAAACCGGACGCCCATGTGATAGTGGTTCCATCAAAAAAATCCTAAAATCTTCAAAGCGGCTGATTTTATCTGTGTTCAAACCGCTTTTTACATTCCAGCCAATATTCTGGAAAAAGTTCACCATATTTTTCAAGCTTGTGCCAATAGGATAGCCCTGTGTTTTCATCGCTTTTGCTAAGGACATTTCGTCATAATCCTTATTACCATACCAGTAAAGCACGGTAAGGACCGCTGCCGGTCCACAGGTATATTCTCTGGCTTGTTGATAGGTCGGATAATGCGGCAGTACAATACGCCGGCCAATAATAGTTTTCATTTCATAGATATCCAAGTGCTTGAAGTAAGGAGACTCGGCATGATTTATCTCTGTTGGTGCCGAAGATGCACCTTCCGTATTGGTATTCAATCCCGCAGGATAGGGAATTACACGCACTTCATCCGTATTGGCAGCAAACGCTGTTCCCATACTCAGCGCACCAGCCAGCAGGCAGGCGGCGATAGCTTTTGGCCAAAGTTTCTTGAACATCTTTCATTCTCCTTTTTTCGTCAGTTTGTTATGGGAATTCATTCCATCTTCCTCCACGGAGGATTGAATAAATCCGTAACCACGGTGATTATTCGCTAGGGATATTCAACGCATTATTTCACAGTTACATTATTATTCATAATAAATATGTTTATCCAGCTTTCCTTCCAATCGTGCCAAAAGAAATGATGAAGATAAATTTCCGACCATATTACTTACTGTTCTAATGCCATCTACCAAAGGGTCAATGCCAAAAAATAAGGTAACTGCTGCTGTTGGCACTCCAGCCATACCAAAAATTGAAGTCATAACAATAACCGTTGCGCCTGGTACACTAGGAAAAGTAAACGACATCATAAGCGCTGCAAAGAAGAAGGTGATTAAAAATTCAAAATCAAAAGGTAACCCTATTGTTACCCGTAATAAAATAGCAATAGCTGTTACATAAGCACAGCCTCCTAGCATATTAAATTGAATGCCGATAGGAATAGAAAAAAGTGCTAATTTTTCATCAATCCCCAGCTTATCGGAACAATATTCCAGCGTAGCAGGCAAACATACATTCGAACTGCGGACAGAAAATGGTAAAACACTAAAGCTAAGAAATTTTTTTACAAACGGCAACGGCGAAACCCTACCAATAATTGCCAAAAAAACGGCTTCGCTCAAAATGATTATTAAAAATTCGATAAACGCAGAAATGACAATTTTGCTAAACGGCAAAAAGACCGAAATATCGACAATTATCATCATTTTTGCCATAGAAGTTGCAACTACAATAGGCATAGCCGGCATAATTGCCCTCACAGCATCCATAGCAAAGCGCTTACCAAATACGATTACCTCGCGAACAGGCAGCCCTCTGTCACCTGACTTAGCTAAAATAAAGCCCAAAAAGCAAGCTAGGAACAATACTTGTAGAAGATTATTGTTAAAAAAAGGAGCAATAATATTGGGTGGAACAATGCTTATCATTACGTCCTTTAAAGACATGATTACTGCGGAATTGCTTTCCTCATTCAGCATTGAAATAAGGTCAGGCATAGCGCCTAACCAAAATCCTAATCCTATTGACATGACCAGAATTACAGATAGTTTAACAATAGATAAAAGTATAAGTTTTCCACCCATACGCCCGATATCTGCTGCATCCGACATGCTCGTTATGCCCTCGATAACCGAGAAAAAAACCAATGGTGCTATGACCATCATCAACGCACTCATGAACAATTTTTCAACCGTATCAAATATGTTGTCAACCAACCATATAAGTATATCCGGAGCAAGTACACTTTTAGCTCCTATCCCTACAACGATGCCCACCACAAGGCCAATAAGTGTATAAATGGCAATTTTATTGCCTGAACGATGTACACGGATAGAAATAATATTTACATCATTTTTCCGTGCATAACTTATGTCATCCTTATGTGCTTTTAATATACCCAAGCTGTATTGTTTTTGCTCATCGTCTGGAATTTCCTCTATGTCGTTGAGTGGATTATAGGCTTTTCCTGGGGCAATCAGTCGAAGGCTGACTTCACCAAAGTGCTTTGTAACCTCTACTTTTGCTTGAAATTTATTTTTATCACCAGAAGCTGTGGCAAAATGAAAGAAATTCTCCTCTAGCAATAATTCGCCATTATATATTTCTTCTCGGGATAGTCCCAGTTCGGAAAAAGTTTTTTCTAGCCACTCTACTATTTGATGATAATTTTCTTCAGAAACAGTATATATTGGTGTTCGCATATATTATCTTCTCCATATATTGTAGGCTGCATATTCACGATTTCCACGGCACTCTGATTGCGGGCAATGACCTTATCTGTTTATCCTGCAGTTCATAAACGATGTCGTTATCCGCCAGTTCCTGCAAAAAGGCCTTTAGATAAACAGGGCATTGAAACTTCTGTATGAAATCCAGCGTGAATCTGCCATTTACCGCTGAGATTTGAATGGTGATGTCCATAACGGTAGCACTCCATGCATGGAACTCTTTTACATATCATTTGGCAGCTCCCGTGTTTTCATTACCGGACATTTTACTAAGCAGTTCTACACATCATCCAAGCTGCCACAAAATTTCAGCCCCAACATGGTTATGTCATCGGATTGCTCCGCGTCCCCCGCATAAGTGCTAACATCCTGACGAATAGCTGCGAGTATTTCCCTGACATCTTTTGACAGCTGCCTATTTAATGTTTCCTGTAAACGCTCTTCGGAATATAGTTCTTCGGCCTCATTCATAGCCTCTGTCACGCCATCTGTATACAGGAAAATAATATCCCCCGGCTGCATAGCCAAACTATGCGCCTCATACATTTCGTCCTCGTTTATGCCCAGCATCATATGTTTTCTTGCTTGCTGCAAATAACAGAACTTGCCATCAGCCTGCACCAACGGTGGATTATGACCACCATTTACATAAACCAGTTCTCCTGTTGTTAAATCCAGCCTGGCCATAAACGCCGTCACAAACATCATTTCTTCATTTTCCCGGCAAAGTTCTCGATTCGCCATCTTCATACAGTCAGCAAAATCAGCAGCATTTTTCGCCCTTAAGACCATATTCTTTAACGTAGTTTTGGCGCGCATCATATAAAGGGCTGCCGGAATCCCTTTCCCTGACACGTCAGCAATAGTTATCACCAGATGATTTTCATCCGTCATATAAAAGTCATAAAAATCGCCGCCTACCCCTTTGGCTGCATCCATGGCCGCATTTATTTGAAATTCCGGATAATCGGTCAAAAAATCCTGCGGTAATGCGCCCAACTGTATATTACGGGCCACCGAAAGCTCCGCAGCTACCCTTTCCTTCTCAGCTGTTGCCTTAGATAAGTTATCAATATAGTTTTTTAGCTCATCCGTCATAGAATTAAAGCATATTGCTAAATGTTCGATTTCATCGCCAGTAGTTATATCAAGTTTCTTGTCAAGATTGCCACTGGCAATTTCACGCACGCCATCAGCCATCTGCTTTATCGGCTTTACAAACCGGTCAGAAAGCGCCTTCGACGTGAATATCATAATAACCACCATGATAAAAAATGCCAGCACAGCCATCTGCAATAATAAAAACGACTCACGCTGCAAATTATCACGGAAAGATTCCATCTGCCCCATGAAATAGTTATGGCTTTCCTGCAAGGAAGACGAAAGGTCATTCTGTGACACCAAAATCCCCAGACTCCATTTCATCGTAGGAAGTGGCGCAAACGCCAACATATATTTTTCGCCATCCAGCTCAACCGGCAATACACCACT
Organism: Selenomonas ruminantium AC2024; assembly: GCF_000687995.1. Classification (NCBI taxonomy): domain Bacteria; kingdom Bacillati; phylum Bacillota; class Negativicutes; order Selenomonadales; family Selenomonadaceae; genus Pseudoselenomonas; species Pseudoselenomonas ruminantium. The sequence goes on along the minus strand of NZ_JIAC01000001.1, from coordinate 1,588,932 downwards.
TTCACCGTTAGCCATATAATAAGCTGCCTTAGCTAACTCCGCCGATTCACTTTTCCGTAAATCCTGCAGCTTATCTGTCTCAGCCAACACCCCATCGTGCACTGGTGAAAAAATCACCTTGCCTTCATTGTTCATGATAAAGTTAATACCCTTATCGCCAATAGCCGTATTATGAATATATTGACGCAACTCTTTAGTCGCTAAATCAAGACTTGCTACGCCGGCAATTCCCTCTGCATCATAATATGGCGCTGAGCAACTTATCACTTCAACATCATTGTGTTCCTCCGTCAAAATTGTGAGATACGGCATAGAAAATACAGCCTTATTGGCCTTGATGGCATTTAGATACCATGGCCTAATACAGGGATCATAGTTAAAGGCCGGATCATCCGATATCGGACTGTACTTATCCCCAACAAAGACGCTGCTGCAAATTAAAAAACCGGATTTACTGCCAAAATAGGTTGCGGAATAACTATAATAACCATAGTTTTTTTCCATCGGCACCATCGTACCCGTTATATTGGCGGCCAGCTCAACTTCTTGCCGTACCGTTTCAATCCCACGTTTTCGCACCTCAGGACTATAGATAATACAGGGCGCAGCCGGCGGAACTTTCCCATTATACGGGTCAAGAACAGCAGCTGGCAGATAATTGGACGGATGCTTATGTATCCAAGTCAAAGCATCTGCTAAAATGGTCACATCATGCTCCATATGTGCCAACTCATAGTCAATAAAGTTAGCTTTCGACCTGGCTAAGTCTGCTATCGTCTCCTTACTGGTTTTATTTATATATTCCTGTGTGTATGCAGCTCCCTCCTGCGAAAGCTGTCCCCCCATCTCTGCTATATCTTTTTGCACGAAGGTAACGCCATAAAAGGACAAGCCTGCAAACACCAGGGCCGACAACAAGCTGCTGATAAACAGGAGTAGCAGTAAACGCTCCCGGATACTCAGCCGTCTGCGCAATATTTTTCGTACAATCCGCCAGTAATCGCCCATTCCTAAACTACTCCTTTAACGACGCCCCTTTTGTCCCCGCACTCCCAGTCTGTTGAACTCAAAGTTCATCGAGTGATTGGAGCATGGTTAAATACGAATTCATATTACTATCGATTAGAACCTTCTTCACCATACCAGCAGCCCCTGCTACCGCAAACTCCTTACCTTCCTTGCTGGCTTTCTTAAACAGACGCAAAAGTACTCGGAGTCCCGCGCTGGAAATATACGACACAGCCTCCAAATCCAGAACAGTCTTCTCCTCACGCTCAACGATTTTTTCTCCACTTGAATAAATAGACTCAGCGGTAGAAATATCTATCCGTCCCTCAACACGCCAAGCCAACCAGCCATTAGCCAACTTTGTTTCTTTCTGTACAACCTCACTTGCCATATCATCTGCCCCTTCTATAAAGGAATATGCTAAATTTATCTATTTCTTTACAAATTCGACAAACATCGTGAACATCCTGCCTGCAACGGCTAATCATGACAGAACGCCTGCGTCACCAAGTACGCAGGCGTTTTCCCTGACACAGCAGAATATATCTTAGCGAGCCGTGTTATTGGCTTACATAACTGCGTTTTTCAGCAGGTATATCCTCCCATTTAACTTCATTTACAGGAATGTTCCGCGATAGTCCCCAAGCTGCCGCAATACCGGCTGCCTCTCCCATACTCATACAGGTGGGCTGTATACGGAAGGAAGCCTGCGCAGCGAAACTGCCGCTGGCGCAGCGTCCTGCCACAAGCAGATTGGACATCTCATTGGTCACCAGCGCGCGATAGGGGATTTCGTAATACTGCCCCTTTTTCAGCTTTTCAAATAAATCCAGCTTCACATCATGAATATCTATAGGATATGCCGAGCGGCAGACTGCATCAGGAAAATGGCGTGCCTGCAGATAATCATCGGCTCCCATATAGTATTTCCCACGAATCCGCCAAGACTCGCGCACGCCTACCATGCTGGCTTCGCGGCTGATATAGGCTTTTTCAAAGCCGGGAATATTCCTCTTGAAATAAGCTGCCAAACGGCGCATCATCTTCCGTCCAAAGGATACTGCCTTACTGCGTGACACAGCATCTGTAGCCGAAAACAGCAAAGGAGGCATTTCCGGACAGTTCATGGACATGGTATGTGGCTTACCCGGTATGGAAAATGCCTGGATATACAGAACATCATCTTCCGTTAGTTCACCTTTCTTAACGGCTTCCCGAAAGAAACTCTCGGTTTTCTTCCATTTGGCAAATTCCCAAAACGGATCGCGGCCTTTTTTCACATCTTCCTTAAATTTTTTAGAACATTCTTCCGGTAACCAAGTATCCTTCAATTTATCATGAAAGAAATGATAAACTTTCGTTACATCTATGCCTCCCATTTCAAACCGCAGGCTCATAGGCTGGTTTCGCCCGTTTTTTTCCGAACCTTTTTCCGTGGGGACTCCGGCAAACCGCGACAGCAGGGCATCCCCTGTGGCATCAATAAACGTCTTGGCTTGGATTTTCCCCAGCCCCTCTACGGTCTGCACCACACATGCAGTGATGGTTCCGGCATCTACAACCGCTCCCACAAGAGCAGCATCATATAAAACCGTTACTCCCGTTTTCTCGCACCATTCATCATAGACTTCCGTCAGCAATTCCGGTGTATAAGCCCCCATTCCCTCCACACTACATTCCCCAATCCGTCGAAACATTAAATCAGTTTCCTAATTATTTCGACAATTATCGGGGCAATTCCTTTTGTGAACGGAAAAATTATTCATGAATTCAGCAACAACTACATCTGGGAAGAAAACCTTGGCGATGCTTCATCCTAGTTATCGTAAAATTTAAGCCCTTCACCTTGCAAGCGACTTTTCAACGCAGTCATGAAAATATAACCAGGATCTATTTTTTCTGAGCGATAGTTCGGTACATTTTCAATGTATAATCCACTGCTTCGGGCTGCATCCTGCTGATAGTGACCAAAGACATAGGAAATCGTCGCGTATTTTTTATGTAAATATTTGATTAGCTCAACATTTGCTTCCAGTTGCGCGTCTGTTAAATCTTCCACGCCATTAACTCCACCTACATTTTCTATGCCAATGGCACACCAGTTATAGCCTATAATATGTCTATTAAGTGCTGTTTCAGGTGTGAGTCTGTATATTCGCCCATCCCGTGACACCAGAAAGTGCGATGCAACGTTCAGCGTCCCATCAGCGCGGGCCTCATTGTAAAAATGATTATAAGCAGATTCCCAAGTACTAGAGGCTGTCCAATGCACAACAACAGCTTGGGGGATGATATCTATTCGCTCCAAGTTGTAGTGTGCTGCAGCATACTCACGAATAAGCTGCTCTCTAAAATCAGACCATCGTATTGGTTTATCAATTATCTGTAATCCACCGGCAAAAGTTTCTGTCATAAGAAAAAGTGAAACCAATAGAAGAAATAATGTCTTTCTTATCATAAACTTTGCTCCTTTTTCCAAGTTCCTATATTCACGCTGATACCGTTCTTGCTCGCACCCACAATGTCGGATACCTGAATGCCATGCCATAAGGCGTTCTAATTTTATATAAATTCGATAACTGTAAGACATTTCCTTTTGTGAACCGGAAAAATCACTGAACTTTTAGGTTCCCGTGACCAGGTTTCGGAGTTATGTTAAGGAAGGAATTCAGCAGGTATTGGCGAATATTCATAAAATGACAACTGGCGGGGCGGCGTGTTCCTGTGCTATCATAAGAATGCTGCCGACGCTTACGTCTATGCCGATTATGGCTACCGATTTTTGAAAGGACAAGAAAAAATGAACAAGAAAAAACTTTTAATTGTTGTCGATATGCAGAATGATTTTATCAACGGTGCTTTGGGTTCCCCGGAAGCTGCAGCCATTGTCAGCAATGTGGCGAAGAAAATCGAAGAAGCCAGAGCAAATAATGACTTCATCATCTTTACGCAGGATACCCATTATGACGACTACATGGAAACGGAAGAAGGCAAGAATCTGCCGGTCCCCCATTGCATCAAAAATACGGAGGGCTGGGCCATTAACAGCCAGCTGAACGTTCCTCTGGAAGCTGATGTTATAGAAAAAACTACATTTGGTGCTTACAATATGGGGCTTTCCCTAGCCAGCTTTTATGAAAACAAGGTTGACTCTATTGAACTCGTTGGCTTATGTACGGATATTTGTGTGCTGTCCAACGCTGTAATCGCAAAATCAGCCTGCCCGAACAGCCATGTGGCGGTTGACGCCGCCTGCTGCGCTGGAGTCACACCGGAATCCCACGACACGGCACTGGCAGCCATGAAAGCGATTCAAGTAGAAATTCTCAATCAAGGACAGGAGCCCTGGAGAAAATAACTTTTACTTGTATTTCTGATAATCATGTCCATATTATTGCCCACGAGCATCCTCCTGCTTTTTCAATTCAAACGGCGTTCCTTCAAGATTCATAATGCGTACGCTTTCATCCACCAAAGCTGCACATATTCCCCGCAAGCGCAGCTGAATTTCAAACAGTTCTTCGTTACTCGTTGCTGTATCTATAGCTTCCATTTCCAGCTTGGCATTTTCCGTCAGCTGGAGAAGCTTCATCAGCTCTGCCTTGCCAGTGGCTACTGCCACCAGTGGCTTGTCCGAATTCTCTCCCAATGTCCTAATTAGCGGCCTAAACAGACCTTCTGTCATCAGTAAGGCAAACTCATCTATCTTTCGCCTGTTCATTTTCCAAGATACCTTGCAGAACGCATCCCGCTCCGTAAATCTTGGCTTATTCCAATCATTTAGTGCTTTTACTACCTGCTTGGTAAATTTTCTATTACTCGCCAATAATGACATTCCATTCACCTCAAATATCATCTAAATACTAGCTAATTTCTACTTTATCCGTGTTGATATCCACTCTTTCGCCTTCGCCCATAATGTGGTGAAGCACCTTATCTGATGGACAAAATGAGGCCATGCATTCGCATAGTCTCATTTATATATCCTTATTTCTTGATTGTTCGGCCTCCCTATTATCGCCGTTTCTTGGGCTGTGCCAATACAAAGCTTTCGTCGATTCTTTGTCGAAGTTCCGGCATCGGTATACTGCCATCCAGACAGATGGTATACCAGTATTTCCGATTCATGTGCCAGCCCGGAAAATACCTTTCCCCATCTACTAAGGTGGCCACCTGTTCTGCCGTACCATGCAGATTCATGATACGAATAGGCTGGCTGCCGCCAATGCCGATTTTACTGGGATGTACCTTCATAAAGACCGCATACCATTTCTGTGACAAATGGGAACGAATAACCGCCGCATCCATATCCTTCCACGGATATTCGAGTTTATCACCATAGGTATTCTGCACATACTGCAAAAGTTCCTCTACATATTGCCCATGAAAGCTGCCATGCTCGCCGCAAGATGCACCAATGCGGTCAAGGACTGCCCGATAGGCAGCCCGTACTTCTCCTACAAAAGCTCCCTGCGCATTTTCCACCAAATGCAGCACATAAGGCTCCTCTGATTCCGTATCCATCAGCAGGGTGGACACAATACCATCCTCGCTGACCCTTATATGAAGCCGAAAACTGCCTGCCAGCAAATCCTCGTCGTAGAAATAGGCATCTCCGTCACGGCGAAAGCCAAAAGGAGCCAGTTTATCTACCAGCAGTTTCGGTATTTCCCCAGCCGCCAACTCATACCACTCATCTGTCTTTCTCATTGCTAAAACTTCCTTTTTAACGTACCTTCCTCGCCACTACTTTTCTCTGCTGTTGTGTGCCTATACGAATCCAATCGCTTATCCGCACTTGCCGCAATGGCTGCATCCATTGCATATCAAACGACTGCCACAGGCATGACAATGGGGGCCGTCGTAAACGGAACGGTAACACTCATCCGGTGTTACAGGCAGCCCAATCGCATATCGCAGGTCAAAATGCATCGGCTTGCCCTTAAAATTCAAACCTGCCCGAAAGGCCTGTTCCGCCTGCTTCTGCTTGCTGCTCAAGCGATAGTGCTTGCCATCTTTAATGAAATGCGAACCTATTTCGATGAAGGAAAAGGACACATTGGTTTCCTGGCACTCTTTATGCAGCGCCAGAACCCAATCATAGTTGCATGGCCTTGCCCCTTCGTAATTCTCACCACCGCAGATAACCTGCTCTATGATGCCATCCTCCAAATATGGTTTCAGACTCACGGCACCAATCAGGGGAGCGCACATAATGCCTTTGTGTTTGAACGGCAAATCCCTGAGCAGCGGCAGCCTGATGTCGGCCATTCTCTGATTCTCGCAGGTTACATTAAACCAGATATTCTCCCAACCTTTGCCAAAATCCTGTGGCAAGCAGGCAGCCACCCGTTCCGGCCGCTTGGTGAGCAGATAGAAAATGACATCCGGCCTCTGCCGCATGATTTCCCATGCCTCTTCCCGCCATTTGTCAGCCTCTTCCAGAAAAAAATCCGAAGTCATGCACACCCGGATAAGCTCGCCACTTTTTACCTTATAACCACCATAGCGGTCTTTCTGCAGGGGATAGTTAAAATTCTCTGTCCGGTAAATGTCCGCACCATCTTTTCCCCTTTGCTTATCCAGCGTATACATATAGCAGTTGGCACAGCCGGGACTGATTTTCTTGCAGCCATGCCATAGATTCCAGATATCATGCATGTTCTTACTCAGCCTCTTCCACTAGACCAGCGGCTTGGAGGTGACCATGTGGCTACCGGCAGACAAAAAGAAAACTGCATAGAAAACCTCCTCACCCCAGTTGTATCCATCAACATTACATCAGTCATTATATTACATCAATTACCACAGGTCAACGATAAACGAGAAGCTGCGTTTATATCCACTGTTATAAAAAGACTGAGAACAGCCGCTCAGCCTGCATCTCATTATGAAGCCCCGGATATTTAGCCAAAGCCCTTCCCCCCAATGTGTTATTACGTTGTTTGACGTTGCCGAAAAACCACATTATACTTGAGGCAGGCCATTTATAATAAAACGGTAAAAGAGGGAAAACATGAACATTCAGATTTTCGGCACCAAGAAGTGTAACGACACCAAGAAAGCACAGCGTTTCTTCAAAGAACGCGGCATAAAGTTCCAGTTTATTGATATCCTGGACAAGGGAATGAGCAAAGGCGAGTTCCAGTCCGTAGCCAAAGCTCATGGCGGCATCGACGGTATGATAAATCCGGAGTGCAAGGACAAGGATGCCCTGGCTCGTGTCAATTATATGGCAGACAAACTGGAAACAATCCTTGAGAACCAACAGGTCATAAAAACCCCCGTAGTACGAAATGGCAAAGAGTCAACTTTAGGCTATGAGCCGGATATTTGGAAAGGCTGGCAGTAAGTATGCTTCATATCGGATGTCATTTATCATCAGCTAAAGGCTATCTTGCTATGGGCAAAGATGCCGTCAGCATCAATGCGGACACGTTCGCCTTTTTCACCCGCAATCCCCGTGGTGGCAAGGCTAAGGACATCAACCATGCAGATGTGGATGCCTTTATCGCTTTCGCCAAGGAGCATCATTTTACCAAGTTGGTCGCCCATGCCCCTTATACGATGAATCTATGTGCAGCCAAAGACAATTTACGCACATTTGCTCATGAAATGCTGGCAGATGACCTGCAGCGAATGGAAGCCACGCCCGGAAACTACTACAATTTTCATCCCGGCAGTCATGTAGGGCAGGGCAGTGAACACGGCATTGCCTTAATTGCCGCAGAACTCAACCGCGTCCTCACGCCTGACCAATCCACCACAGTGCTCTTGGAAACCATGGCCGGAAAAGGCACCGAAATTGGTCGTTCTTTCGAGGAACTGCGGGCCATCATTGACCGGGTAGAACTGCAAGACAAACTGGGTATTTGCCTGGATACCTGCCACATCTGGGATGGCGGTTATGATATCGTCCATGACCTGGATGGCGTGCTGAATGAATTTGACCGGATTATCGGTCTTGAACGCCTCAAGGCTATCCATCTAAATGACAGTTTGAATCCCTGTGGTTCACACAAAGACCGGCACGCACGCATTGGTGAGGGGTGTATTGGCCTTGACGCACTGGTAAGCGTCATAAACCATCCACAGCTGCGAAACCTTCCCTTTATACTGGAAACGCCCAATGAACTTGCTGGCTACGCCCAGGAAATTGCGCTGCTGAAGAATAATGTTCTGGAATAATCTCCCCATAACCCATATAAAATAAAACCGGGCGGAAGGAACCTTCTATGCCCGGTAATATCGCTATGCAAATCTTATATATCTATTTTACCACCGATAGTTATATATTGTCACATATTTTTCTATCAGCCACACATCCACTCAGTCAATCACCTGATTCGCCCGCATTACGGACTTGACGCTTTCGGCGCTCTTCTTCATCATTTCCAGCTCATCTGCTGGCAGATGCAGCGGGATGCGCTTTTCTACGCCGTTCTTGCCAATAATGCTTGGCAAGGACAGTGCCACGTCCGTCAGACCATACTCACCATTAAAAGGCATGGACACCGGCAGTACGGCGTGTTCATCAAAGAGCACTGCCTTTGCCAGACGGCAGGCTCCCATGGCTATACCCGTATTGGTCCAGCCCTTGGACTGCAGCACATCATAGGCAGTGTTGACGACTTCCTGGGCAATTTCCTGACGGTCCAGAGCCTTTTCATGGTCATAGAATTCATCGAGGCTGTCCAAAGGCACACCGCCGATATTTACCGTACTCCAGGCCGGGAATGCAGAATTGCCATGCTCGCCCAGCATATAGCCCTGCACATCGGCCGCGTCCACATGATAATGACGACCGATGATGCTCTTGAGGCGCATGGTTTCCAGCGTGGTACCTGTACCAAAGAGGCGGCCGGCAGGATAATCAAACTCCGTAGCGGCCACATAGGTCGTTATATCCAGGGGATTGGTAATCATAATAAAGACAGCTTCACGGGTATACTGGGTGACATTTTTCATCACCTCACGAATGACCGCAATATTTTCCTTGGCCAAAGTGAGTCTGTCCATCTTTTGTCCCGGCAAAATGCTGGGGCCGGCGTCACAGATAATCACATCAGCGTCACGGCATTCCTCAAAGCCCCCAGAATGAACGTGAATGCCCGGCACATAGCTGCAAGACAGCGAATGTACGGCATCTAACGCCTCGCCATGGGCCACTTCCGGCTTGATGTCAATGCAGGCAATATCTGCCGCCAACTGGCAGGCAATGGCTCTTGCCAAAACCGCAGAACCTACATGACCTAATCCGATGATTGCTAATTTGTGTGGCTTAAACACTGTAACATATCCCCTTTACTACAAGAATTCCTGTAAATTACATTTACAAGTTTACAGTATACGCTCTTTGTTACAAGTTTACAACCCAAATGATGATTTTCTATAAAATTGTTCATACTAAAAGTGCAGCAACGTAACGTTGCTGCACTTTTGTGTTTATGAATTTGGCAATCAATAGGAAGCTACTGCATCCAGAGCCTTGATGCCATAGGATTTTTCCATATGGACAGCCTGACCGCCGGTGAAGATTACCAGGCAGACATCAGAAGGTGCATTGGCCTTGACATAGTCGAGGTCAACTTCCATGAGCTTGTCGCCCTGCTTGACCTGCTGGCCCTGTTCCACGAACACTTCAAAGCCCTGACCGCCCAGTTTGACGGTGTCAACGCCGAAGTGAATCAAAAATTCCGTGCCGTCAGCGGCCTTCATGCCGATGGCATGCTTCGTGTCGAAGACGAACATGACTTCAGCGTCACAGGGAGCTACCACATGGCCGTCAGCCGGAGCAATGAAGAAGCCATCGCCCATCATTTTGCCGGCAAATGCGGCATCCGGTGCTTCCGTGATGGCATGAGCCGTACCGGCAACCGGAGCGAAGAATTCATGGTCGCCATGGGCAGCTGCCGGAGCTTCAGCCTGAGCCTCAGTCGTTTCTTCCAGAACCGGAGCAGCTGCATCTGCTTCCACTTCCGGAGCCGTAGCCAAGTATTCTTCGAGATTGGATTTAATGACCGCAACCTTCGGGCCATAGATAACCTGTACGCCGGTGCCCTTGACGATTACGCCGGAAGCCCCCGTAGCCTTCAAGAGTTTCTGGTCAACCAGTTCAGAATCAGCTACCGAGCAGCGCAGACGGGTTGCACAGCAGTCAACGGAAGTGATGTTGCGCTTGCTGCCCAGAGCGCGGGCAATGGTCTGACTCAGTTCATCAGCACTGCCGCTTTCTCCCTGTACGCCAGCCTTGCGGGCATTGACATCCGCCTTGGTGTAGAGTTTCGTTTCTTCATCATCCTCTTCGCGGCCCGGCGTCTTGAAGTCGAACTTCTTGATGAGGAAGGAGAATGCAAAGTAATACAGGAAGAAGTAGACGATACCAACGGGGATGATAAGCATCCAGCTCGTCTTGTCATTGCCCTGCAGAATACCAAAGATAAACAAATCGAGCAGACCGCCGGAGAACGTCAGACCTACGGCGATATTCAGGATATGGGCAATCATATAAGCTGCACCGGCCAGGACAACCTGCACACCGAAGAGCAGCGGAGCAACGAACAGGAAGGAGAACTCAATCGGTTCCGTGATACCCGTGAGCATGGACGTAAGAGCTGCAGACAGAAGCAGGCCGCCAGCCACCTTTTTCTTTTCCGGACGGGCGCAGCGGTACATAGCCAGAGCCGCACCGGGCAGACCGAAAATCATGAAGATGAACTCACCGGAGAAATAACGGGTAGCATCAGCACTGAAATGTGCGACATTCGGAGAAGCCAGCTGTGCAAAGAAGATATTCTGACCGCCCTGAACGAGCTGACCGTCAATCATCATGCTGCCGCCCACGCCCGTCTGCCAGAACGGCAGATAGAATACATGGTGCAGGCCGAAGGGAATCAGCGCACGCTTCACGATACCAAAAATCAAAGTACCGATATAGCCCGTGCCCGTAACCACATTGCCAAGACCAAAGATAATATCCTGCGCAATCGGCCAGATAAAGGTCATGGCAATACCTACAAACAAGAATACCACCGTGGAAACGATGGGAATAAAGCGGGAGCCGCCAAAGAAGGACAGGGCATCCGGCAATACAATCTTATAATAGCGGTTGTGGAGCACGGAAACGCCGATACCCACGATAATACCGCCGAACACGCCCATCTGCAGGGACATGATACCACAACTTGACGCAATCGTACCTTCGAGCACGCCCGGCGCAATGGAGCCATCAGCCAGGATTTTGCCCGTGAGCTGCAGCATTGCATTACAGGAAACATGCATAACGAAGAAGGAAATCATGGCAGCCAGAGCCGCTACTTCCTTCTCGGCTTTCGCCATACCGATGGCTACGCCTACCGCGAAGATAATCGGCAGATTGCCAAAGATGGTGCCGCCCGCTGCGCTCATAACTGTGAGCAGCGAATGCAGCACCGTGCCATCACCGAAGATGGCTTCGAGGCCGTAGGTCTTGATGGTCGTCGGGTTGGTAAACGACGCCCCCAGGCCTAACAGCAGACCAGCAATGGGCAGTACCGCAACCGGCAGCATGAAACTGCGGCCGACACGTTGCAGTACGCTAAAAATCTCGTCTTTCAATTAGACACATCCTCTCTTGGTCCAAACACAAAAAAGCACTTATCTGCCATTTTACCCAAGTACCATAGCAGATAAATGCTCTTCCACCGGACCTACCATAAAATATTCACCCGCGCTATTATATCATAACCAAAGCGAATACTTCAAGTAATTTTATCCTATTCTTTTGCATTTGATAAATTTCAAACTATTCACAATCGCAGGCAAAGACAATTCCGGCTCCTTTGCGGGCCTTTTCGGCTGTCTCCATGACCGCCAGCGATACGTCCAGCCCCCGCCGCATGGTCTCGTAATCCTGCCGGGCATAGCAATCGGCAAACTCCTGGAACTCATGCACCATGCGATGGCCATAGCGATTCAATTCATAATGAGTAACCTTCCGCTCCCCATGCAAAGCCACGGCAAACGTCTTGAGCGCATTGGGTGCCCCTGTCACCTGCAGCCAGCCCTTCTCCCCCTGTATGGTGATAAAGCAGGGACTATCCGCGTCTTTTGCCCCCACAGCCACCGCCGTAAAGCCCGGATAATCAAGCAGGGCCACGCCAGATGTATCAATGCCGTTAAAGCCCTTGTTGGGCTTATAGGAAACCTGCGCAGGCGCGCCAAAGAGGCCCACGATAAAGTTCAGATTATAGATGTTGATATCGTAGAGAGCTCCACCAGACAACGCCGGGTCAAAGGCAGGCAGCACCTCGCCCTGCAGATACCGGTCATAACGGCTGGAATACTGGGAATAATTTGCCTGCACCCCTTTGATTGTCCCCAGCTGGGGCAACATCTCTTTGATGGCATGGAAATTGGGCAAATGCAGGCAGGTAACCGCCTCGAACATATAAAGTCCCTTGGCAAGCGCCAACTCCCGCAGTTCCTGCACCTCTGCTGCCGTGGAGGCAAAGGGCTTTTCCATGATAACGTGTTTGCCTGCCAGCAGGGCTTTTTTTCCATATTCATAATGGACACTGTTGGTCAGCCCGACATAGACAAAATCCACATCCGCAGAGGCCAGCAGTTCATCATAATCTGTGTAAACCTGCGGAATCTTGTACTGCCGGGCCAAAGCCTCGGCCTTTTCCTGACTGCGGGGCCGGGCGAAGATGGCCGTGACCTCCACTTTGGGCACTTCCTGCAGAGCAGGCAGTGCCCCTTCCTTAACGATAAAACCTGTTCCTAAAATTGCTAGTTTCATATGCAGTCCACTCCATTTTATACATGACGGGTCACGGTAAAGCGATAGAGCTTCACCTGTTCCCCAGGGGCAATATTGCCCTTCTTGCGGGCGATGTCCACCTGCTTGGCCACCGTATCCACGCCGGCCAAGTCCGGCAGAAGCAACCCTCGGCGATTGCCGTCTGCCGACTCCACGATAACGCCGTAACGCTTCACATCGAGCTGCTCGGTGCCTGCAATGGGTTCCGGCACCGAGAGCACATCCACATCATAGACCAGTTCGGCTAATTCCGCCTCGGTCACAGGCGAAAAGCGCGGGTCGCCAGTACCTGCCGACACCGCATTGTAGAGAATTTCCTCGGCAAGGCTTCCCCGCACTGGCAGGATGGTGCCAATACAGCCTCTAAGCTGGCCATCCTTCTTGATGCTGACAAAGGCCCCGGCCTTCTGTCCCGTGAGCTCCTGCGGCAGATTGTCCGGCAGCGCCGCCCGCCGGCCCGTGCGCACATAATGTTCCAAGGAATATCGGGCCAATGCGAGATACTCGTCCTCCCGCGCCCGGAGTTTTTCCATCTCTGCCCGCTGTGCTTCTGCAGCCTGTTCTCCGATGTTACGGCTTTCGTCGCGCTTGGCCAGGTCAAAAAGCGCCACGCCATAGCCCACACCAAAAGGCCCCTCCAGCGAGAGCAGCTGCGGCCTGACCTGCCATCTATCCAAGGAGCCCGCCATAATCCAGAAGGAACGCAGACCGCATTCAGCCGCCGCATCCGCCATGTCTGCCGGTGTGGTCAAAAGTTTCAGGAAGTCCCCATCCTTAAAACATTCACCCATGCGGGCGTCAAATACCGGCCCTGCAGGGTCAAAGCCATATGGCCCATCTTCTTTGAGCTTATGGGAGAGGTCGCCGCTGGCCACCAGCACCATGCGCCGCCCAAGTTTTTCTGCTGCCAGCGCCAAGAGGACGCCCAGGGCATAATGATTATCCCTTGGCAGCCCCGACAGACCAATGCGGACAATTTTTCCCTGATAGCCTGCCTGCTGCAAAAAATACAGGGGAATCATGGTGCCATGGTCAAGGCCACCATCCTGCTTGCCCAAAGTTCCCGCAGGCAGTTTGATTTCATTCGCCAATGCGCAAAGCTCTGCCACAAATTCCGCATCATAATCCACAGCAAAGGCCACCTCTGGATGACCAAAAGCTGCAAAACTCCCCTTAGCTCCTGCTCCTGCAGAAATCTGCAGATAGTCGGCATACATCTTTGCATGGGGACTGGTGATGACAATTAAATCCGGCTCTTTTTCCACCGCCCACTGGGCAGCTTTTTTATACGCCTCAATGGTAGCGGAAATCCCCTGCTCCTGTCCCCGGCCAATCTCCGGGATAATCAGCGGCGGATGGGGAACCGCGCAAGCACCTAACAACGGCATACAAACACCTCCAGACCTCTCACTTCTTCGGCAAGGCAAAACTCTTTATCTGGGACAAGCCATAGCGGCTCCCTGCATAACAAACAGCCAGAGTCAAAACACAGACGCAGATATATTTGAGGTACACATTCATGTCCACGCTCACAAACGCCCAGGCTATGGGAAACAGTATGGGCATATGGAGATAATACACACCATAAGAAGTGCCCCCTAAGACTGACAGATAGCGCCCTGCAAAATTAAAGTATAGATAGAAAAGCCCCAGCAAAAAGAACAGGGATGATATGGCGAAAGCTCCCATGGTAACGGCATTAATCCAGACCATGGTTTCCGTACTCAAGCCCAACACCGGCAGGACGAATTTCTGCCAAAGGTAAACGGCACCTGTCAGGGCAAAGGCCGCCCCCCACTTACCGGCTCCGGGCACGTAGCCGCCATCTGCAAACCATTTCTGCCGCCAGGCCCAGGTCCCCGCGAAAAACACCATGATATACAGTGGAATCCGCACGGGCTGCAGAACGAGAATGTAGGCAAAGAAGCGCCAGGTATCCGGATGCATATGGGAACTAATCAGACCAATACTAGCAGCGGCCAACAGAAACATCGCAACAAACATGCCCGCTCCAGGCTTTCCCGCCCGCTGCACGCACAGGCTGGGAAAAATCCGCACAGCCATCATCAGCCAGACATACAGGGCGAGCAATGCGCCCAGATACCAATACTGCGCCTGCTCATAAAGAGGCCCCAAAAGAGCGTGGTGTAAAACTCTCCAAAGCCCATAGCCGACTGACGGCTGGCCAGAATGATATAAGTCACCACCGGCGCAATGAAGATACTGCCAAAGAGCCAGGGCAGGATAATCCGCGCCACCTTCTTTTGCCAGAACAAACGGATGCCATGACGGGCCATGGACATCAGCCCGAAGTACCCCGAAATGAAGAACATCACCGGCATGATGAAGATATCTGCCCAACAGACAAAGAGCGTTGCCGACAACACAGGATTGGCCTTGTCCACCACGTACCACCAATCAGGCGCATAAGCCATATAGCACATGGCTCCGTGGAACACCACCATCAGCCAGATAATAAACCATTTAAGATTGTCGAGAAAATACAACCGCCCCGTTGGCATGTCAAAGGCCCCCTATGAACAAAATTTCTAATCACCTTGTTCATATTCGCGAAAAAAGTCAGCTTTCCTGCTTTTCGCCCTTGGCCTGACAAATCAGCTGGGTTAATGTGCCCATGGGACAGTACACACACCAGGAACGTGGACGGAACAGCAGCATGGTTACCATGGCAATAACCTCCGATGTCAGCATCAAACTGTAGAGCCCAAAGGCAAACTGCGCCGTCCAGGGAGAAACCGCGCCGCTGTATGCCCATTCCCAAGGAAAATGAAAAGTCCAAAACAGCGACACCACCTGCTGCAGGGATTCTGCACCGCTATACACCAACCAGGTCGTATAGAGAACACTGCCAAACATACCGAAGAAAAAGACCATAAAGCCATAGCGAAAGGCCCGGCCCTTCATCCAGTCCGGCATATCCCGCCGCCGAGAAAAGCCCAGCTGCCCCAAAGCCCTAAGCGTCTGCCCGCGGTCGCAATAGCGGTTGCAAAAGCCCTTATGACCAAAGCCAATGGCCATAATCAAGGGCAGAGCAAAGCTCACCAGCCCCAGCCAGGCAAAGAGAATGTTGAAAAAGCCCATGCAAAAATAAAGCAGCGACCAAATCCAGAGATAATGATACCAGCGTTTCTTCATGCCCGCACCTCCACTTTGATGATGGATGCCGGACATTCCCTAGCGCAGATGCCGCAGCCCACACAGTGTTCCTCCTGCACCTTAGCATACTGTCCCCGATAAATGGCAATAGCGCCCCGGGGACACACATCCTCACAGGTGCCACAGGCCACACAGGCGCCTCTATCCACCACCGCATGGCGGGGAGATATTTTTTTCACCTTTTCCGTCATATAAAGAAACAACCCCTTCTGACTTATATAATACACAGTGATATTATATGTCAGAAGGGGCTTCCTGTCTGTGCCTCTGTCACAATCAATATATGGTATCGGCTTTCCTGCCTATGCTTCCTTTAATTTATGGCGAATCTTTTCCTGATTCAATTTCGTCAGGGTGCCTGCCGTCCCCAGCACGTACATCCCATTTTTCAGCTTCAGGAGAATCCCCGTCCGCCCAGTGTCGGTTTCAATAACCCCCTTCATCTCAGAGTCCTCAGGTAAAGGTCTGTCGCCCCAGAACAACGACTTTGACATGTTTCGCAACTTGCTGATCCTCATACGCTTGCCTCCTACTGTATAGATTGGTAACCATTGATGAGCATTCTCATCTACCTTATGACTTCCACAAGGAATGACAATCTCCTGCCGAAATCATGAGATTATTTTACCCCTGCCAGCTGAAATATATCTGAATATTTCATTAAAATCGCCTTAAAAATACGCCTCCCTACCGCGCACAAAGATGGCACAGCAAAAGGGAACCACTGCCAGAGCAATGATTCCCTTGGAAATTCCGATATAAAACTGTTGCTGATTAGCCCTTAATGGAAGCCAGCACTTCGGAAGCGGACAGGTTGTTAGCTGCCATGTATTCCGTCAGCTCTTTGTAATCGTCCTGAGCTTTCTTAGCTTTGATTTCATTAAGCTGAGCTTTCAGTGCTTTGAGCTCATCCTGTTTCTTTGCAATTTTTGCTTCGATTGCGCTAATCTTTTCGTCGTAATTTGCTTTTCTTGCCATTTCCATTTCTCCTTTATAGAAAAATAATCTGTTTTTATTTTAGTCAATAAAAAAGAATTTGGCAAGTATTTTTTGAAAAATTTTCTGAGAAATCATCCCTATTTGGCGATTTTTATTGCCTCCACTAAATCCAAAGTTCCCATATAAATGGATTTGCCTGCAATCACACCTTCGATACCATCATTTTCATGTTCTTTCAGCGCTTTTATATCGTCCAGAGATTTTACCCCGCCGGAAGCAACGATTTTCACACCGCTTTCCTGTGCAAGTTTAACCGTAGCTTCGACATTTACACCGCTCAAGGTTCCATCGCGGGAAATGTCCGTATAGATGATGGTCTTCACGCCGGCAGCTTTCATCTTTTGCGCTAATTCAATTACGCCGATATTGCCGGATTCGCCCCAGCCTTCCACAGCCACGATTCCATCTTTGGCATCAATGCCCACGACAATACGTTCCCCATATTTCGCGCAGGCTTCTTTTACCAAAGCAGGATTTTTTACCGCAACGGACCCCAGAATAACCCGAGTAATTCCCAAAGAAAGCAGTTTATCAATCTGTTCCATATTGCGGATACCGCCGCCAAGTTCCGTAGGAATATCGACAACCTTCAATATTTCTTCAATCGCCGCTAAGTTTTGGGAGGAACCTGCCAATGCGCCATCCAAGTCAACCAAGTGTAAATACTCAGCCCCCTGCAACTGCCACTTACGAGCCATATCTGCAGGACTATCTGAAAACACCGTTTCCTGATTAAAGTCACCTTTCAGCAAGCGAACACATTTCCCGCCCCGAATATCAATCGCCGGAAAAATAATCATAGAATCCTCCCTTTGCAGAAATTATCAATTATATGCAAACCAACGTCTCCAGATTTTTCCGGGTGAAACTGAGTAGCGAATATATTTCCCTTTTGCACCGAAGCCGTAAGCTTTTCTCCATAATCTGTTGTAGCTGTAATAACGGATTTATCTTGTGGCACTGCATGGAAACTATGTACAAAATAAACATATTCCTTATCCTGCTCCAGCCCCGCAAATAAGTCCTGCGACTGGCGTGGTTCAGCGATATGCAGCCGATTCCAGCCCATATGCGGCACTTTCAAATCTTCGGCCTGAATTCTTTTTACCTGTCCGGGAATAAGCCCCAAACCTTTTGCTGACGGCGATTCCTCACTGCCGTCAAAGAGAATCTGCAAGCCCACGCAAATGCCGAGTAAGGGCTTGCCTGCTGCCACTTCCTCTTTCAGCAGCGGGATAAGTCCGCTGTCTTCCAGATTCTTCATGCAGTCACCGAAAGCGCCCACCCCGGGCAGCACCAGTTTTTCTGCCGATTTTATTTCCGCGGGATTATTGGTAATCTTTGCCTCTGCACCCAAAGCCGCAAAAGCCTTTTCCACACTGAATAAATTGCCTACCCCATAGTCAATTATTGCAATCATCAGCCGCCCTCCTTAGAGCATCCCTTTGGTCGATGGAACACCTTTAACCTTCGGGTCCTGGTTTACCGCAATTCGCAGTGCATGACCCAAAGCCTTGAAAATCGCTTCAATCTTATGATGGGTATTCGTGCCATAAAGGACTTTTACATGGAGGGTAATACCCGCGTGCATGGCAAAAGCCCGCAGAAATTCCTCGGTGAGTTCCGTATCAAAACCGCCCACCATAGGAGCCATTTCGCCGCCATCATAGACGAGAAATGGCCGCCCGCTGATATCGAGCGTAACAAAGGCCAAGGATTCATCCATCGGCAGATAAAAGGTGCCATAACGGCAGATTCCCTTTTTATCGCCAATGGCTTCCTTAAAGGCATCCCCCAAAGCGATGCCAATATCTTCTACACTGTGATGGCCATCTACTTCCAAATCCCCATCACAGCGCAAGTCCAAATCCAGCTGCCCATGTACCACCATGAGATTTAACATATGGTCGAAAAAGCCGATACCGGAATCAATCGTACCATTGCCCGCACCGTCAAGATTTAACTGCAGAGCAATTTTCGTTTCGGCCGTTTCCCTGTTTACTGCAGCGATTCTATTCATGCCCGTCCCTCCACAAAGGCTTTCATCTCGTTATACCAGGTATCATTTTCCTCGCGCAGGCCCATGGAAATGCGCAGGCAGTTTTCAAGGCGCGGTGCCTTGCCAAAGCTGCGCACGCCGATGCCTTTTTCTTCCAGATACTGGTTTAATTCCTCCGCTTTGGCATATTTAATCAGAATAAAATTCGTTTCCGAAGGGTAAACCGTCACGCCGGGCAGTTTGTCCAAAAGAGTGGTCATGCGCTTGCGTTCGGCAATCATCATCTGAATGCGCGGCACATATTCATGGCGCATCTGATAGACAATATCGGCCGTAACCAAGGACAAAACATTCATATGATAAGGCATATAGGACTTGCCAATCATCTCCACGATTTCCTTGCTGGCCAGCATATAACCCACGCGGGCAGATGCCAGGCCATAGGCTTTGGAGAACGTCCGCGCCACAATCAGATTCGGGTATTTTGTTAGCAGCCCCACTGCCGTCTGACCATAAAATTCCATATAGGCTTCATCAATCAGCAGCGCGCAGTTTTTATGGATATTGGCCGCAATGTATTCGATATCGGCCAGAGCATAAGCCGTACCTGTCGGATTATTGGGATTGCAGATAACGGCAAGTCCTGCCTTTTCCTCGTTGATGACCTGCACGAATTTTTCTTTATCCAGCGTATAATCTTCATTCAAATCAACAGCGATTCCCTGCGCCTGTGCCGCTTTGGCATAGATACCATACATGGAAAAAGAGGGCACAGGATAAACGATTTTTTTTGCCTTAGTGCCGCCAAAGCAGAAAAAGAGTTTTTCAATGATTTCACTGGAACCATTGCCGAGCAAAACATTTTCCTTTTGCAATCTGTGATTGTCGGCAATCTGCTCGCAGAGGTAATCGTATTCCTCATTTGGATAGCGGTTAAAGGCCACACGGGAAAGGCGGCCCATCACGCGGTCCTCGACCATCGGCGGCAGATTCATATTGCATTCATTGGCGTTGACCTTTATCTGCCAATCCCGCTCCACCACATCATAGGACGGCATATCTTTCAAACCGGTACGGTATTTTAACATCAATTCTTCCTCCTTAAACGAATGGCATTGGCATGGGCCTGCAGGCCTTCTGTCTCTGCCAGACGGATGATATCCTCGCTGACTGCTTCCAAAGCAGGCTGCGTATAGGAAATCAGGCTCGTGCGCTTCATAAAGGTTTCCACGTTCAGCACACTGTAATAACGGGCCGTGCCGCCCGTGGGCAGCACATGATTCGGCCCCGCAAAATAATCGCCCAATGGTTCCGGCGAGTACGCACCCAAGAACACGGCGCCTGCATGGCGTACATAGGGCAGCAACTGGAAGGGTTCACGGGTCAAAAGTTCCAGATGCTCCGGCGCTGAAGTATTGGCAAATCTTAGGGCTTGCATCATATCGTCTGCAATGACAATCAGGCCATTGCGCTCGATGGATGCGCGGGCAATTTCCTGACGCGGCAATTTTTGCAGCTGATTTTCTGCTTCTATTGCTACCTGCCGGGCCAGCTTTTCACTGTCGGTAATCACAATACTTGATGCCAAGGGATCATGTTCGGCCTGACTCAACATATCGGCCGCTGTATAGACAGGGTCTGCGCTGTCGTCCGCCACAATCAGTATTTCACTGGGCCCCGCCAGCATATCAATATCCACATGACCGTAGACTTCTTTTTTGGCCAAGGTCACAAAGATATTGCCGGGGCCGGTAATCTTATCCACACGCGGAATACTTTCCGTACCAAAGGCCAAAGCGGCGATTGCCTGTGCGCCGCCGATTTTGTAGATTTTCTTTACGCCTGCAAGCCTTGCGGCAATGAGCACATAGGGATTGATGGCGCCATTTTTTGGTGGCACCATCATGACGATTTCGCCCACACCGGCCACTACCGCCGGCATAGCGTTCATAATGACCGAGGACGGATAAGCTGCCGTGCCGCCGGGCACATAGATGCCTACCCTGTCCAACGGAATCAAGGACTGCCCTAAAAGAGAACCGTGTTCCCGATAAGTCATCCAGGAATTGGGCTTCTGTTCCTCATGGTAACGGCGCACGTTTTCCGCCGCCTTCTTTAAGGATGCGACCACCTGTGGGTCAGCCTGCGCCTCTGCAGCGGCAAATTCTTCCTCCGTCACCACTAAATCCTTGATATCACAGTCCACTTTGTCAATGAGTTTCGTATAGCGCAGAACAGCCTTATCACCTTCAAAGCGCACATCACGCACAATCTGTGACACAAGTTCTGCCGCCGTCATATCCTTGCCGAAAGTTGCTTTATTGGCTTCCCGGATTTTCGGGCTCAGTTCCACTTCATCAAAAGCAGGCTTCTGCAAAAGTTTATTGATGGCTGCTTCGCCTAATTCACTTGCCTTGACTATTTTCATTGTGCCGCCTCCGCTTCTAAGACCTTCCGCAAATCTTCCACCAGACTATGAATTCGGTCAAACTTCAACTTAAAGCTCACCCGATTGGCAATCAGCCGTGCCGTGGCCTCCTGAATGGAGACGATTTCCTCCAAATCATTTTCCCGCAAGGTCGTGCCGGTTTCGACAATATCCACGATGCTCTCGGAAAGCCCCACAATCGGCCCGAGCTCGATGGAACCATTGAGTTTGATGTACTCCATCTGCATGCCCTGCTGACGGAAGAATTTCTCGGCAATATGCGGGAACTTTGTCGCCACACGCGTATGATTGTAGTCCATGAGTTTGGCTCGCTTCTCTGCCTTTGGCACAGCCATCATCAAGTGGCACTTGCCAAAGCCCATATCGAGAAGTTCATAGACGTCTTTTTCCGTTTCGAGCAGCACATCCTTGCCAATC
The DNA here is from genome assembly GCF_000687995.1 of Selenomonas ruminantium AC2024. Lineage (NCBI taxonomy): Bacteria > Bacillati > Bacillota > Negativicutes > Selenomonadales > Selenomonadaceae > Pseudoselenomonas > Pseudoselenomonas ruminantium. The sequence goes on along the minus strand of NZ_JIAC01000001.1, from coordinate 1,567,080 downwards.
ACGCCGATATCGGCCGCCCCATATTCCACATAGGTGGGCACATCAGCGGTCTTAGATACGATAAATCTTATCTTCTTCTCCTCATTGCTGATAATCAGCTTGCGGGATTTATCCGATAAACCTTCGGCAGTATAGCCGATTTTCTCCAACAGCTTTGCCGACAGGCCAAAAAGCTTGCCCTTGGGCAGTGCTATGGTAAGGTATTCTATTTCAGACTTCATGCACAGGCCTCCATTTCTATCACGTTTTGACATGTCAGATTTGACTTGTCAAATGTCAATTGTCAAATGTCAGTTCAGTTCATCCGCCGCCCGCAAAAGGGCCAGTTCCGGCGGGTCATTTTCCGTTTTTTTTCGATGATGGCAGCGAATAATTGCCGCTTCCTCTTTCATGCCGATGCCTTCGAGCTTCATTGCACCGATTTCGGGGTGCTGGTAATAGACATAGAGGATATGGCCCAGCCAGCCTGTCTTTGTTTCTGCCAGCTGACGGGCTTTGACTGGCGCAAAATGCTTGACCAGTACAGCCAGCACCTTGCCCATAATATCCATATCGCCCTGCACCCGCCCCACATCATGGAGCAGAGCTGCCCGCAGGAGTAAATCTCTATCCCCTGCCGGTGCTTCTCCCCAGAGCCGCATGGCCGTTTTCGCCACATTTAAGGCGTGGTACTGGTCGGCAGGATGCATGGCGTAAAACAAGGATTGCGCCGCCGCAGGCAACGTTTCCTCCACCCAGGCTCTATCCGCCATCGTTATCCGGGCGGTTATGGCCCGGTAAAACTGCTTAACCCGCTGTATCATGCGATATACTCAAAAGCCGCATAGTTCTTTGCCTGCTGGCTTTCCCGAGCTTCGGCTTCCGTCTGACTGCTGACCGCCAGCTCCACGGACTTACCCTGCTCACGCAGCTGGGCCGCCCGTTCAATAGCCGTCGTTTCCTTGCCTGCTGCATAGCCCACATAGACATCTCTGGGCAGGCTGTGCATGGGCAGTTTCTGCCGCTCAATGGCCAGCAGAATACGCTCAATGCCTAAGGCAAAGCCCGTTGCCGGACAGGCCGTACCAAAGTCCGCGAGCAGATGGTCATAACGGCCGCCGCCGCAGAGGGGATACCCCAGCCCCGGCGCATAGACCTCAAAGACCATGCCCGTATAATAGCTGAAATCCCGGATGATGCCCAAATCAAAGCGCACATACTGTTCCACCTTATAGGCTTTCAGCAGACGATAGATTTCTGCGAGGTTATCGAGTGCCCGGCGGCTCTGCTCGTTCAGTGCCATATCATAAGCCTGTTTGAGCAAATCTTCGCCACCGTTCAGCAGAGGAAGTTCCTTTAATACCTGCTTGGCGTTTTCCGGCAGGTTCAGTTCATCCACCAGCTGATTGAGTTCCACCAAATTGCGGCGTTCCATGGCCGCCTTCAAATCTTCCTGTTCCTGGCTGCTCAGGCGGTATTGATTGAGAATGCCGTTGAGGAATTCCACCTGCCCCAGGCAAACTGTAAACTCTGTCAATCCGGAACGCAGGAGTCCCGTAACCGCCAAAGCCACCACTTCCGCATCGGTAGCCGGGCTGCCGGGTCCCATAAGCTCGACGCCTGCCTGATAGAACTCGCACTGGCGGCCCGCCTGCGTCTGTTCATAGCGGAACACGCTGCTGATATAGGAGAGCTTCAAGGGCAGCGGACTGTCCTGAAGACGGGTGCTCACCAGCCTTGCAATGGGCGTAGTCATTTCATGGCGCAGAGCCAGAGTCTGATTTGACTTGTCAAAAAGCTTGAAGAGATGGTCGCCGATATTCTGGCTGCTTCCGAGTCCTAAAGTATCCAGATACTCAATGGATGGCGTCACCACTTCTTCGTAGCCCCATTGGGCAAAAAGCTCGGCCAGCCGGGTTTCCACCACCCGCTTTCCCGCCGCTTCTGCCGGCAGGAAATCTCTGGTTCCATAGGGAATTTTCAGTACGCTGTTATCTTTTTCCATGAACACTACTCCCCCTCAATATGTCAGCTTAATCAGTCGGCCTTATCCGCCGGTATTCTGTCGAGCACAATCTTGTAGCCATCCGCACCGTAATTCAGGCAACGCTTCACCCGGCTGATGGTAGCCGTGCTGGCACCGGTGCGGGCCACGATATCATCATAGATATGCCCCCCCTGCAGCATACGCGCCACTGCCAAACGCTGAGACAGGGCTTTTAGTTCGCTGATGGTGCAGATGTCCTCAAAGAACTGATAGCACTCCTCCAATGATTTTAACGATAAGATGGCTTCAAAGAGCATATCATTCTGCTCATCACGCAGTTTCGGATTAACCACTTACCTCTCCTCCTTATTTTCTTTTTATCTTTATTCCTTTAGTTTGCGAAATTATGTCACTCATTATAACATAACCGTAAACAAAAAAAAAGCCTCAGAAAGATTTTTTTGCTTTCTAAGGCTTTTTGTTTCACAATGTCATTTTAGCAAATACATTTATCTTTGTGCTTTCACCCATGCGGAGAAAGTTTGTGCGTACTGATTGCTGCGATTTGCCTGTACATAGGCATAGAATTTGCGGATTTGCTCGGCGCGTTTACGAATTTCTTTGCCCTTCCAGTTGTCCTTTTTGCCGGGAGCAAAGAGATTCGTGCCGCCCAGCGCATACTGACGTGCCACAATATCCTCTAAGGCTACCTCGGGATTGCATAGGATATCATAGAACACCGCGAAGGTGGTGGTACGGCCATGTCCGGCATGGCAATGAAAATGCAGCCAGGCATTTTTCGGCAGACTCTTATAAAAGGTCATAAACGCATCGACCTCTTCATCCGTTGGTGCCATCTGGTCGGTAATCGGAATCCGTTTGTAACGCATGCCGAGGCGGGAAGCAAGTGCTTCCTCTGTTTCCACCTTCTCTACTTTAACACTGCAGGCCGAAAAGAGTTTGGTATCGGTTTTGCCCATCGGCACAAATGTCATTTCCTTGTCCACCAAAGATTGCAGCCATTTACCCTCGGCCTGTTTTACAGCCGCCGCTTTAAGATTGGCGTTGCCCCTGTTCTTTTTCATGTACTGGCTTACGGGAATATCACCATTCACAAAACCATGGGATTCCTTCCGCAAATCCACCACGTAGATAACCGCATCACTGCCCGCAGCTGTACGAATCTTATCCCGAATCAGCGAAAGACCCGAACCGGAGAACCCCGCACTGGCAGAACATCTCAAATTATCGAGCCCCTGCCGGGATGGTACCGGCTGCAAGGACTTCGTAAACGTATCCGTCATAAAGCGCAGGCTGCGGGGAAATACTGCCCCGGTCTTGGCATCGAGCCTCAAAACGGCTTCTTCTTGTTTTGCGGCAGCCTGTACTGCGCCCATCAGCAGAATCAGCAGGCAGGATATTACCGCCAGTATTCTGCAACCGGATTTTTGTAACCAATGACTTCTTCCCAACATAGATGATACAACCTCCTCATCTTTCAATCTTCTCATTCGTTTGGCACTTGGCAAATGTTTTTTCGCGCAAATACTCCCGGAAGGAATGAATCTTACTTTTGGACGGATAAAATATTTTTATATATTCGCCTATAACAGGTGTTTTTCCTGCCCATGCTTGCTAAATGTCAAAATTCCCCCACAAACATGCATTTTTACAAAAAAACTGCCCTTTTCTCCAAGGAAAAGAGCAGCTATAGCATAGGTTATTCTTTGAATTCGATTTTTCCGTTCATACCGGATTTAATGGTAAAGGACGGGTCAGCGGGCAGGGAGATTTTGACAACAGTCAGGGATTTTGACTTGTCAACATTTGACTGGTCAGATTCTGACGCGTCACTTTCCGGCGCCGTGATATCCTTCACGGTCCCCTGGAGCTTGTGGCCGTCAATCTCATAATTGACAAATTCTCCGAGCCGTACTTTGGCCGCCTGCGTTTCTGTGAGTTTGGCTTCAAGCCAGGCATCATTGCTGGCCTGAATGCGGGCTATTTCCTGATCGTTCTTGAGCTCGCTGTCAGCGGCAAGGCCGTCAGCCAGGCGCACAACACCAGAGGCCGTAGCTACGATTTCCTTGACCTGCTGGTCACTCTTGGCATTGGCCAAAGCCGCTTCTGCCTGTTTCACCTGCAATTCCGCCTGTTTCAGCACCTCGGGACTCGTGGGAATCACCGTGGTCTGCGTCGATACGGAAGGAGCAGAGTTGGCCGCTGCCTGGGCAGCAGCATAAGCCGCCGCCGCTTCATCTCTCTTCGCCGCGCTGATGGCGCCCATGCTGAAGAGTTCATTCATGCGCTGCATGCGAGCATAGGCATTAGACGCCCGCTGCTGGGCCCCGCTGTCCACCACAGGTGCCGAAGGCTGTGCTACAGTCGTTCCCTTCTGCAGCTGTGCATAGCTCTGCTGGGCCAGCTGAACATTCTGCTCGAGCTGCGCGATATCTTCCGGGGTAATCTTGGATTCTACCCGCGCAATGACAGCTCCCTCTTCCACATAGTCGCCATCCTGCACCAGTACTTCCGTAATCTTACCATCCCCCTTGGCGCTGATTACCGACTCGTTGCCAACGACCACCGCATCACTGATGGTAAAGCCGCGCTGATTGTGCTGATAAAGGTACAAGCCCCCACCAGCCAATGCCGCCAGGGCAATCAAGCCCAGCAGGCCAAAGCGGATAAAATTTTTCGCTTTCTCTGTAATATCTACTTCCATCTATATCCCCCCTTGGGATTTTACTACACCATAAATTGCAGTTTATTGCTCAGTTCTTGCTGAAATATTTTTGTTACAACTCAGTTTTGGCGGAGGTGGTAATACTTTTCGCCGTTGCACTAAATGACCCACAAGCAAATGTATGGGCTTTTTAGCCACCTGCGCCGGGCAAGACCGGCGGCGCGTATGTTCAGCCCTGTGTTTAGTCTATGCCGTTTGTGGGCCAGTCCTCACTGCGTTCGGACAGTCGTTCCACGGCGAAAAGCATCACCACCTCCGCCCTAAGTGATGTCCTTACAAACCGTCAATTTCGCAGTGATAAGCAGCAAGTACATCGATGTTCTTGTTACAGGAGCAACGAGTTCGTGGCAATAGTATTGGCCATAGCTTGGGGCGGACGGGGAGTGATTTTTCTGTAGGGAGCGACTGCCTGAACGCAGTGAAGGCCGGCCCCGACAGAAAGCTGCTAAGCAAATACGCTGAAAGCAGCGCCGTTGGCCTGCCCGGCGCGAGTAACTGGACAGCTCAATTTCACGAGGGGGTCGTTTAGCGGAAAACAGAAAAATTACTCCCCGTTCGCCCCTGACTACGTATTGGCGGGGTACTTTTAGCTCGAATTATCGATTGAATTGACAAACTGCAATTTACTTAAAAGCCCGTTGACACTTCTGTCAGCGGACTTTTAAGTTAAGGGAATTTTTCCATCCCCTTATTTATTCACTTAGCCCAGCTGAGCCTTAATCACTTCTACAGCCTTATCAAATGCCTGCGGCAGAGCATCAGCATTCTTACCGCCAGCCTGAGCCATGTCCGGACGGCCGCCGCCGCCACCACCGACAACGGCAGCTGCTTCCTTGATAATCTTGCCGGCATGGATGCCCTTGGCATTGGCTTCTTTCGTGGCCTTAACCACAAGATTTACCTTGCCGTCATTTGCGCAGGCCAGAACCACAACACTCGGCGTATCGAGCTTGGAGCTCGTCATATCGGCAACTTCACGGAGTTCGTCCATGCTGCCGGCATTGGTCTTGCCGCAGACGACGTTCACGCCGTTAATGTCCTGCAGACCAGCAATGAGTTTTGCCGCATCGGCTTTGTCACGCATAGCAGCAACTTCATCAAGCTGTTTCTGCATAGCCTTCATTTCGCCCTGCAGTTTTTCAATCTGTGCCGGAACTTCTTCTTCCTTAGTCTTGAGCTTGCCAGCAGCTTCCGCCAGCACAGCCATCTTCGCGTTGGCATAGTCAAGTGCAGCCTTACCCGTGATGGCTTCGATACGGCGCACGCCGGAAGCAACACCAGATTCGCTGACAATCTTGAACATGCCAATCTGACCGACATTGGCTACATGAGAGCCGCCGCAAAGTTCCATGGAGAATTCCGGAACCTTGACCACGCGTACCACATCACCGTATTTTTCGGAGAACAGGGCCATAGCACCAGCGGCTTTAGCTTCGTCGAGGCTCATATGGGAAATTTCCACATCCTGCCCCTTGAGGATTTCGTTGTTGACGAGTTCTTCCACATCAGCAAGCTGCTGAGCCGTCACCGGTTCAAAGTTCGTGAAGTCGAAGCGCAGGCGTTCCGGCGTAACGGAGGAACCGGCCTGGCTGATCTGGTCGCCCACGACCTTCTTGAGAGCAGCCTGCAGCAGATGCGTAGCCGTATGGTTGCGGGCAGAAGCCAGTTTCTGTGCCTTGTTGACCGCAATCTGTACTTCGTCGCCAACCTTAAGCTGACCTTCTTCGACATAAGCTACATGGTAAACCGTGCCGTCCGGCAGTTTCTTGGCGTTGCTGACGCTGATATGACCGAATTCAGAAGTCAGAATACCTTCGTCACCAACCTGTCCGCCGCCTTCTGCGTAGAACGGCGTCGTCGTGAGGATTACACCAGCTTCCTGGCCGTCGGTGATTTCGTCCACCAGCTTGCCATCCTGCCAGATAGCGACAACCTTGCCTGCCGTAGCCTGTTCATCAACCGTCAGCTTGCTGACATCAATGGAAGACAGGTCGGGCACAGCCACACGGGTGTTTTCGGCACGGGCGTTGCGGGCGCGGGTGCGCTGCTCGTCCATGGCCTTGTCAAAGCCTTCCTTATCGAGTTCCAAACCATTTTCATGGAGAATTTCTTCCGTCAGTTCCCAGGGGAAACCAAAGGTATCGTAAAGACGGAAGGTAACTTCGCCGTCGAGCGCCGTCTTGCCGGCAGCCTTAACCTTTTCGATTTCGGCACCGAGAAGTTCCATACCCTGATTGAGGGTAGCAGCGAAACGGTCTTCTTCGAGGCTGATAACCTTCTTGATGTAGTCAGCCTTGTTGACGAGTTCTTCAAAGTCCTTGGCACCGCGGTAGATTTCCACAGCAGCGTTAACGGCACCTTCGAGGAACTTGTCCTTAATGCCGAGCATGCGGCCATGACGGATAGCACGGCGCAGGATGCGGCGCAGAACATAGCCGCGGCCTTCGTTGGAGGGCAGAATGCCGTCCATAATCATGATGGCCATGGAGCGGGCATGGTCAGCGATAACCTTGAGGGAGATATCCTTTTCGGCATCTTCGCCATAAGTCACACCGGCAACACCGGCAGCGTATTCGATAATCGGGTACAGGAGGTCGGTTTCAAAGTTGGTCTTCTTTTCCTGTACAACGGAAGCCAAACGCTCCAGACCGCAGCCCGTATCGATGTTCTTATGGGCAAGGTTCTTGTAGGAACCATCTTCCTGCTTGTCGTACTGCGTGAACACGAGGTTCCAAATTTCGAGGTATCTGTCGCAGTCACAGCCAACTGCGCAGTCCGGCGAACCGCAGCCGCGTTCTTCGCCCAGGTCAATGTAGATTTCGGAGTCCGGACCGCAGGGGCCAGGGCCGATTTCCCAGAAGTTATCTTCCATCTTGACAATGTGATCCTGCGGGAAGCCCGGCTGGGATTTCCAGATTTCGATAGCATCATCATCATCCGGATAAACCGTAACCCAGAGTTTGTCCTTCGGCAGTTCGACGACTTCCGTCAGGAATTCCCAAGCCCAGGGAATAGCTTCGCCCTTGAAGTAATCGCCAAAGGAGAAGTTGCCCAGCATTTCAAAAAACGTCTGATGGCGGGCGGTGCGGCCGACATTTTCGATATCACCGGTACGCACGCAGCGCTGACTGGTCGTCACTCGCGTGCGGGGCGGCTTCATCTTGCCCGTGAAGAACGGCTTCAACGGTGCCATACCTGCACCAATCAGGAGCAGGGTCGGGTCATCCTGCGGAATCAGCGAGAAACTCGGCAGGCGAAGATGCCCTTTCTTTTCTGCAAAGAACTGCAAATAAGCTTCGCGCAGTTCGTTACCACTCATATACTTCAAACAAATCTACCCCCATATAGGTATTTTGCAGCAGATGGGCTCTGCTGTAATTTACAAACTTAACGTTCCTATTTTAGCACAAAACAGGCCATAAATAAAAGGGCTTGCGGTAATTTTTGCAAATTATCCGCAAAGCCCTTATGCTTATCCATTATTTTCCCCATTTCCCCGGCGGGAAATGATTTCTTCCTTGATGTCCTCGTAGAAGGTGTAATGTCCCCGACAATGTTCCTTGCTGTAATAGAGCGCATCATCACTGCGCTGCAGCAGGATGTCCAAGGTCACCGCTGCCTGATCCGTAGAAGCCACCCCGATACTCATGCCCAGTCCGCGGAAACTGATGTCCTGATTGAAAAATTCCCTGGCGGCCTTATAGAGCTGGTCCAGCTTATACATCAGACTCTTCCGCTCCGGCACGGCAAAGATGGCCACAATGAACTCATCGCCGCCAATTCTGGCAATGAAGTCCTTGGGGAACGCACTTTGCAGCAGTTCCGCCACTGCCATCAAGGCCGCATCACCATACTGATGACCGAAGGTATCGTTGAGCTGCTTGAACTGGTCCAAATCCATATAGCAGAGGGTCAGTGCCCCGCCGCTGTGGCTGCGGTGATGGTCCACAAATTGATAGAAGTACCGCCGGTTCGCCAGCCGCGTCAAATCGTCGGTACGGGATAACAGGAGAATCCGTTCCTTATTGGCGTATTCGTCGGTCACATCCTTGGCCACGCCGATGTTGCCAATCATCTTGCCATCTTCGTCAAAAATCGGTGCCTTATAGGTTTCCAGCTGCCGCAGGCCCAGTTTGGAATGCAGCACCTGCTCCTGAAACAGTGTCGGCTTGGGATTGGCGGCAATCGCAGCATCCGTTTCGAGGCAGACATACTCCCCTTCCGCGTACTGCTCCGGACTGATGCCCCAAATCTCATAATGCTTTTTGCCTTCCACTTCGGCCATGTCCTTGCCCACCATCTCACAGAAAGCCTGATTGACTTTGAGATGGTGACCTTCCATATCTTTGAACCAGACGAAGCCCGGCATAGTGTCCACCACCGTCTGCAGGCAGTTGCGGGTATGCCAAAGCTCCTTTTGCTTATAAAGGTCTTCCAGCAAGTGCTGACAAAAAAACGGCCAATAGTTTTCAATCTTAGTAAGTGGCCATACCCTACAAGCACGCGCAATTTTATCCGACGATAATTCATCCAGTTTGTCGGAACAAATGATTAAGCGCGTATCCGGGCCAAATTGCGCATCAAATTGTTCAGTATCCCCGTCAGCGTCGGTATTTAAGATAACAGCAGCGCATTTTCGCTCGGCCATCGGCGGCAACGCAGCCAAAGAATCCACCACTTCCAGCTCCATCTGACAATTTGCAGGGATATCCGCACCCTTCATAGCCTGGACTGCAATCTCCGGCATACCTGCCATAACGACCAAAAGATGACAACGGAACATATTTATACACCTCAAACCAGTTGCTTGAACCGATAAAGAGCCCCACGATTTACTCATGGGGCTCTATAAATTTCTATAAGGTATTACTTATAGGTATGGTATCAAAGAGAACCACCATTGTCAATTACATTTTCGTTATTGTCTCTATAAGAAATAAGAATTAAATATTAAACGGCGCAAAGAGTTTCCGCAGGTAATTGAAGCCTTTGGTGATGGCTTTTAACAGTGGCTCCATGGTCTTGGGCTGACGGACGGCCAGCTGCAGTACCTTATGCCGCAGATTCCGATACTCCGCATCGAAGTTTGCTAGCTGCTCCTCCATCTCCATTTCCACCGACACTTCGGGAATATTGGAGGGCTGAACCTCACTGGCCCGGCCATGAATGACCACAGCATCGCCACGGAAGGGAATATAGGCTTCCCCTTGATACTCCTTCTGAATCCGGCCCTTCATGTATTCCTGTCCCTGTGCCTCACCGTGGACGATAAAGATTTTCGCCGGCTTGGGATTCTGGAAATTGCTAATCCAATCCATAAGCTGGTCGGTATCCGCATGAGCCGAAAAACCGTTCATAACCTGAATCTGCGCCTTGACCGCCACTTCCTCGCCCATAATCCGCACGCGTTTGATGCCTTCAACCAAACGGCGGCCCAAACTGCCTTCCGCCTGATAGCCCACGAAGAGAATCGTAGACTCCGGCCGCCAGAGATTGTGTTTCAGATGGTGCAGGATGCGGCCGGCATCGGCCATGCCCGAAGCCGAAATGATGATGGCCGAACCTTCGGAACTGTTGAGTGCCCGGGACTCTTCCGGCGTCTTGCAGATACGCAGCTGCGGAAATTCCGTCAATTTCTCGCTGTTGCCAAACATCTCAATGGCTTCCTCATCAAAGTCCTGATAATTCTTCAAAAAGATACGCGTGGCATTGATGGCCAAAGGACTGTCCAAAATAATGGGAATATCCCCATCCAACCGTCCCTGCTTCCAGAGATTGTAGAAGTAATAGAGCAGCGTCTGGGTGCGCCCCACGGCAAAGGAAGGAATGATTACATTGCCGCCCCTGTCCATGGTATCGTTGACAATTTCGAGCAGCTTTGTTTCCTTGTCGTAGGTCTTGTGTTTGCGGTCACCATAGGTGGATTCCACCACCAGAAAATCTGCCCCTTCAATCACCGTAGGGTCTTTGATAATGGGCTGCTTGGGCTGGCCCAGGTCACCAGAGAAGACGAGCTTGGTGGTTTTATCCCCTTCTGTCACCATCAGCTCCACAATGGCCGAGCCGATGATATGCCCCGCATCAAAGAATTTTACCTGCATATTCTCCCCCAGGGAAAATTCCTGTTCATAGGGCATGGGGACAAAATGCTTGAGCGCCTCCATGGCATCATCGATGGAATAGATGGGCTCCACCGGTTCTTCGCCCCGCCGCTGATTCTTGCGATTGAAGGATTCCGCATCGGACTGCTGGATAAAGGCCGAATCCGGCAGCATAATCTGCGCCAGGTCACAGGTGGCCTGGGTAGCATATACTGTGCCCTTGAAACCTTCCTTTACCAGTTTCGGAATCAGTCCGCAGTGGTCCACATGGGCATGAGTGAGAATAACCGCCTCAATTCCCGCGGGGTTAAAGGGAAAGTTCTCGTAGTTGTGCTCGCGAATCCGCCGGGCTCCCTGAAACATGCCGCAATCGATGAGAAATTGCCGTTCCTGCGTTTCGAGCAAATAGCAGGAACCTGTCACCGTATGCGCTGCGCCTAAAAATTCCAACCGCATAAAAATCCTCTCCTTTCAGGATTATACTTGTATAATTCCTTAAAGGAGAGGGAAATTCCTGCTTATTTATTTTTCGCCAATCAGGCGGACTTCCGGCTGCAGTTCAACACCATGCGCTTCCTTGACACGCTTCTGCACTTCGCGGATGAGATTCAACACATCCGCCGCGGTGGCGCCGCCTTTGTTCACGACGAAGCCTGCATGCTTGGTGGAAACCTGCGCGCCGCCCACAGACAAGCCCTTAAGTCCCGTCTGATCGATAAGCGTACCGGCAAAGTAGCCCTCGGGCCGCTTAAACGTACTGCCCGCGCTGGGCATTTCGAGCGGCTGCTTGGACTCACGGCGCTGGGTAAAATCCGCGATACCGGCGCGGATTTCTGCTTCGCTGCCGGGCACCAGTTCGAGTTCCACTTCCACGATGGCTTCCCCGTTATTCTGGAAGATGCTGTGGCGATAGCCCAACTCCAACTCCTCCAGAGTGTACGTCTTGATTTCCCCGGCACGGGTAACAGCCTTAACGGCCTTGACCACATTCTTGGTCTCTCCGCCATAAGCACCGGCGTTCATAAAGACGGCACCGCCGATGCTGCCGGGAATGCCACAGGCAAATTCCATCCCGGCCAGACTGTGCTGGGCAGCAGCTTCGGCCACATCCTTGAGCAGGGCGCCAGCCCCTACGGTCATCTTCGTACCATCCACGGCAATGCTGCTGATGGTATCGGCAAAGTTTACCACCACGCCACGGATGCCCTTGTCGCTGACCAGCATGTTGGAGCCATTGCCCACAAAAGTCAACGGCAGTTCATATTCCTGCACGAGCTGCAGGATTTTCTGGGTTTCCTCCAGATTGGCCGGTTTTATCAGGCAATCTGCTGGGCCGCCAATCTGAAAGGTGGTATGTTCACTCATGGGAGCGTTCAGCATAATCTGTTCCGGCTGCAAAAATTCTTGGCAGGCCCCGATGAAATTCTCATTGATCATCTTTCGCATTCATTCCTATCTTACATTACTTACTTTTTCCACATGCGCAGGCCCGGGCCCACTTCTGCGAGCTGACCGAAGTCAAGCTGCCGCAGGGCTTCATAGGCCACTACCGCCACCGCGTTGGAAAGGTTCAGCGAGCGGGCATCCGCAATCATGGGAATGCGCACGCAGGAATCCCAATGGGCATTTAAGATTTCCTCAGGAATCCCCGCCGACTCCTTGCCGAACACCAGCATATCCTCGGAGGTGTACTGCACTTCCGTATGGGCATGCGGTGCCTTGGTGGAACAGTAGTAGAATTTATGGTCGGGATATTTTTCCAGCACTTCATCGAAGTTCTCGTGATAATGAACCTTCACCAAATGCCAGTAGTCAAGTCCCGCCCGCTTCAAATGCTTGTCATCGGTGGAAAAGCCCAGGGGCTTTACCAGATGCAGCTCAATGCCGGTAGCGGCACAGAGACGGGCGATATTGCCCGTATTGCCGGGAATTTCCGGCTCGATTAAAACAATATGCAAAAAACTTACACCTCTTACAAATTGGCCAGCACTTCCAATGCTTCATCACTGGTCATCAATATTTCGCGTGGCTTGCTGCCGACATTCGGCCCCACGATATTCAACTCTTCCATGGTGTCAATCAACCGCCCGGCCCGGGTAAAACCGATGTGGAAGCGCCGCTGAATGCTCGAAGCCGATGCCTGCCCCGTACTCATGACGAGATTGACCGCATCAGCCAGCAGCGCATCGGTCTTGGGCGCACTGCGCGCGCCCTTGCCGCTGTCTTCCTCTGCCGCCTCGGACATTTCCTTTTGCGTAAAGGCTTCGATTTCCTCGTTGGGTTCCATTTCCTGTCCCTGTGCGCGGATGAAATCCAAAAGCTTTTCCACTTCCTCATCGCTGATAAAGGCGCCCTGCACGCGGCGGGGCTTCGACGCACCAATCGGGAAGAACAGCATATCGCCGCGACCCAACAGTTTTTCGGCACCGCTGCGGTCAAGGATGGTACGCGAGTCAATCTGACTGGACACCGCAAAAGAAATTCTGGACGGCACATTGGCCTTGATAATGCCCGTGATAACGTCAACGGACGGCCGCTGGGTAGCCAGCACCATATGAATGCCAGCCGCGCGTGCCTTCTGTGCCAGACGGCAGATGGCATCTTCCACATCATGCGGCGCGACCATCATCAAGTCCGCCAGCTCGTCGATGATGATGACGATGGCCGGCATCTTATCGTCCGGGAAGCTGTCGTTATAGCCCTGCATATTGCGGACACCTTTTTCCGCAAACTTGCTGTAGCGCTTCTCCATCTCCTGCACCGACCAGTTGAGTACCGAAGCCGCCTTCTTGGCGTCAGTAACCACTGGTACCATTAGATGGGGTATGCCATTGTAATTGGACAGCTCGACCATCTTGGGGTCCACAAGAATGAATTTGACTTCATCGGGCTTGGCCTTAAAGAGAATACTCGTGATCAGTGTATTAATGCAGACGGACTTACCGGAGCCTGTGGCACCAGCCACCAAAAGATGCGGCATCTTGCCCAAGTCGGCAAAGATGCCCTGCCCGCCGATATCCATGCCGAGACCAACCGTGAGTTTGGACTTGGCCTTGTCGAACTTGGCATTTTCCAAAACTTCGCGCAGCTGCACACCTTCGAGCTCCTTATTCGGCACTTCGATACCGATGGCACTCTTGCCGGGAATCTGTTCGATACGCACAGAAGCGGCCGCAAGTCTTAGGGCAATGTCGTCCGCCAGATTGGTAATCTTACTGACCTTCACTCCGGGAGCTGGTTCGAGTTCATAGCGCGTAACGGCCGGGCCATGGCAGGCATTGAGAATGGTAGCCTTGACCTTGAAGTCAGCTAATGTCTGCTGCAGCACCCGGGCATTATCAGCAATTTCCATTTCCAAGGCGGTGTTCTTGGCCTTGGCATGCTTGCTTAAAATCTCCGTGACCTTCGGCAGTTCATAGGGCTTAACCGGCTTAGGCGGTTCTGCCGCCGCCTGCTCGGAGCCATCCAGAATAGCCGCCGCAGGCCGGATGGGCGCAATCTCCCCATAGCTGGGCATAGCCGTACGCTTGGCCGCATCCTTCATGGGCTTAGCCGAAGGAGCCACCGGTTTAGGCTGGGCCACATTGACAGCAGGCTGACTTGTCAAATTTGACTGGTCAACTGTTGACATGTCAATTTCTGACATGTCAACCTCCTCCAGATCAACACTTTCTTCCTCTGCCCCATCATCCAGGCGGCCATATTCAATGGTAAACTGCGGCAAGTCCTCTGCCTTTGTTTCCATTTCGGCTGCGGGTGTACTTACTGCAGGTTCAGCCACCGTTTCGGCAGCTGTCGCTTTTTCTTCTGCAGGCGGCTCGGCAAAGTGGTCATCCGTTTCCTGATTGTAGAAAGAGGCCTTGACCTTTTCCACGACTTTTTCCTCTACCCGCTCGCTGACATCAGCGACCTTTTCATAGGCCACCGCCATGGCCTTGCCAGTGACAGCAGCACTCTTGGCCGCCGTGCGCTGCGTGCGCAGGACACCATTCGCCAAAGACCAGGTTGTGGACAGCAAAATGGAGCCAATCACGCCTGCCCCGAGCAAAATGATGGAGCCATCCACGCCAAAGAACTTCCGCAGAATTAAGAGCAGCCCGCCCGCCATAAGGCCGCCGCCCCGCGGCAGACTCTCCGGCAGGATTTCCGCTCCGGGTTCCACGGCCATATGATGCCAGATGGCCAGCACCGACAGAAACAGCATCCCTAGCCCGAAAAACCGTGGCGAATACCGCAGACCATGGTGCTTGACAATATACTGATAGCCAATTAAGAGAATCAGCAGGGAAATCACAATGGCGCCAATGCCGAACATATAGTTCAGGCATTTGGCAAAGTACAGCCCCACAAAGCCCACATTGAGCCCGCAAAGACCACAGATGGAAATCAGGCTTACCGCTGTCAAAAAGAGGCCCCAGAGTTCATATTTGCGCTCGGGACTTCCGGGCTGCTGGGCCGGAGCCCGCTTCTTCCCGGAAGCCTTTCTGCGCCGCGGAGCCGTCTTGCGCTCCGTCGTCTTCTTATTCAAGGGATCACCTCAGTACTTACTTTTTGAGGCGGTCAGCACAACGCTGAGCCTCGTAACAAATCCGCTCTTCGTCGAGGGTTTTGAGTTCATTTTTCTCCATAATCACCTGACCGCCGCAGATAACCGTATCCACAGAACCGGCATTAGCTGCATAAACGAGCAGGGAAACGAGATTGTTACGCGGGAACCAGGCCGCGCTGTTCATATCCCAAAGCGTAATATCGGCCTTATAACCAGCCTCCAGACGGCCCAAACCTTCAATATTCACAGCCTGCGCACCGTATTCCGTGCCCATTTTCAGCGCTTCAAAAGCCGGCACAGCCAGCGGGTCATACTCGTTGACCTTGTGGAGCATAGCGGCGAGATTCACTTCTTCGAGCATATCCAAATTGTTGTTGGAAGAAGCACCGTCCGTGCCCAGAGCCGTCACAACACCTTCTTTGAGCAGACGGGATACCGGCGCAAAACCGCTGGCCAGCTTCATATTGCTGCCGGGGTTATGGGCTACGGCAATCTTATGCTTCTTGATAATGTCAATATCATTGTCATCGAGATGTACGCAGTGAGCAGCCAGCACATGGTCATTGTCAAAGATGCCCGTTTCCTCTACCCAGGCGAAAGGACGCTTGCCATACTGCTTGAGGGAGTCTTCCACTTCCGTCTTCGTCTCATGCATGTGAATATGGATGCCAGCGCCTAAGTCCTGCGCGGCCTTGGCTACCTTCTTGAGGAATTCCGGCGGACAGGTATAGGGCGCATGCGGGCCAAACATTACCGTAATCTTGCCGTTGTTGGCACCATGGTAATCCTTATAGAGCTCCACATTTTCCTGCAGTTTCTGCTCTCCATCCGGAGCCACGCCGATGATGCCGCGGCAGAGCACACCACGAATGCCTGCATCCATAGCCGCCTCAGCCACGCGGTTCATATAGGGGCCATACATATCCGCAAAGGTCGTGGTGCCGCTGCGCACCATTTCCACCATGGCCAGCATGGCGCCCCAGTAGATATCGTCCTCATTCATTTTGGCTTCAATCGGCCAAATCATATTGTTGAGCCAATCCATCAGCGCCATATCGTCTGCATAGCTGCGCAAGAGGGTCATGGACGCATGGGTATGGGCGTTGACAAAACCCGGCGTAGCCAGATGGTTCTTGCCATCAATCACCTTACCCGGACGGAAATCCTCCGGCACATCGCCAATAGCGGCAATCTTATCCCCATCCAGCATGATATTCGTAAGTGGCGTCGTGCCATCCGGCTTAACCACATATACATCTTTAACTAACGTTTTCAAAATTACTTCCTCCTGTTACTCCATATTGAGATATGCCCGCTGTTCCGGCGTCAGCGTGTCAATCGCCATCCCCAAGGACTTTAACTTGAGCTCCGCCAGTTTCACATTGACTTCATTGGGCATCAGATGAACTTCCTTCTTGAGTTCCTTGCCATGCTCCAAGAGGTGCATCATCGAGAAGAACTGCACGCCAAAGGACAAATCCATGATTTCTGCAGGATGACCGTCACCAGCGGCCAGATTTACGAGGCGGCCTTCGGCCAGCAGATAAATTTTGCGGCCATCTTTCTGCAGGAATTCTTCGATATTGTTGCGCACCTTGCGGCGGGACTTAGACAGGCTCTCGAGTTCCGGAATATTGATTTCGCAGTCAAAATGACCGGAGTTCGCGAGCATGGCGCCGTCCTTCATGGATTCAAAATGACGCTTCACGATAACATCCTTATCGCCCGTAAGCGTCAGGAAGATGTCACCAATCTTAGCCGCTTCATCCATCGGCATCACACGGAAACCGTCAAAGACCGCTTCAATGGCCTTAATCGGGTCAACTTCCGTAATCACGACATTAGCGCCGAGGCCGCGTGCACGCATAGCGCCGCCCTTGCCGCACCAGCCGTAACCAGCAATGACCACAGTCTTGCCCGCAATCACGAGATTTGTCGTGCGCATGATGCCGTCCCAGGTGGACTGGCCCGTGCCATAACGGTTGTCAAACAGGAACTTCATATAGGCATCATTGGCCGCAATCATCGGGAACTCCAGCTTGCCGTCCTGTGCCAAACCACGCAGACGGTGTACGCCCGTAGTCGTTTCCTCGGAGCCGCCGACAATCTTTGGCAGCAAGTCACGATGCGTTGTATGCAGCGCATGCACCAAGTCGCCGCCATCGTCAATGATGAAATCCGGTTCAATCTTCAAGGCTTCATCAATGAACTTAAAGTATTCTTCTTCCGTGCAGTCATGCCAGGCAAAGACGTTGACGCCGTCTTCCACCAAAGCGGCTGCCACGTCATCCTGTGTGGACAGGGGGTTGCTGCCCGTGATGGCCACTTCTGCCCCGGCATGCATAAAGACTTCCGCCATATAGGCCGTCTTGGCTTCTAAGTGCAGCGTAATCACCATCTTTTTGCCAGCAAAGGGTTTGGTCCGGGAAAATTCTTCATCTACGGCACGCATCACAGGCATAAAGTTCTTTACCCATTCAATCTTGTCGTGACCGCTTGGTGCAAGTTTAATATCTCTAATCATCGATTTCATGTCAGCAACCTCCCTAATACAGTAAAAATCTCAACCTTAATTGTAGCACGAAAGACCTCTCGCCGTCACCCTATTTTTCGAGCCGCTGGTCCAGTTCCACATAATCCGTCAAATCCGCCACAAGTGGCGTAATGGAAATATACCCCTGCTCCGTAGCATAGATATCCGTGGCATTGCCCTTATCCCGGTCATAAATCTCTCCCGCCATGGTATAAAAGACCTTGCCATCCCGCTCTTCCTTCATAAAGGCGTTCAGATAATCCCGCTTGCCCTGACGGCCAAAGACATACTGGGGCACACCATCCTTCAGGAATAAAGGGAAATTCATATTATAAAGGAAAGTTTTGCCATCCTCCGGCAATAGCGACTGTAAATCCCGCGCAAAAATCTCCGCCGCCTCATCATAGGAAAGCTCGCTTTCCACATCCAGAGACAAAGCAAAAGAGGAAATATCATGGAAATAACCTTCCATCGCCGCTCCCACCGTGCCGGAGTAAATGATATCCGTAGCCAGATTGGCCCCATGATTAATGCCGGAAATCACGAGGTCCACAGGCTTTTCTTTCGTCATAAAGGCTTCGATATATAATTTGGCACTGTCCGCAGGTGTCCCCCCCACGGCCCAGGCCTCAATACCGTACTTTTCTTCCAGTTCCGCATCACGGGCCACCTCAATCGGCTTGCCGATGGTCAGGGCGTTACTCATGCCGCTCTGCTGCTGCATGGGCGCCGAAACCATCACCTCATGCTCTTTATGCAAGGCCCGCACCAGGGCTTCGATTCCCGGCGCCTTAATGCCGTCATCATTGGATAATAAAATTCGCAAGCAAAAACCTCCTTCACCGTTGCACCGCAACACATCATTCCTATTCTACCAATTTTCCTCTTTTCTTACAATAATATTTGCGCTCACGCCCAAAAGAGCGTATAATAGTTCTGCAACACGCAAAATTCTCAGACGAGGAGATTTAGGAAATGGCAAATAGATTTTATGAATTGACGGTGGCCGGCTGCAAACGCTCGCTGCCCATTCTGAATGTCACGGACAAACTGGCAATCGCCGGCTTCATCATGCTCGGCGACCCGGAACTGACACTGGCCTGTGCCAAGGAACTGGCTAAAAAAATTCCGGAAGGCACGGACGTGATTCTCACCGCAGAAACCAAGGGTATTCCCCTGGCCGCAGACCTTGCCCGCGAACTCGGCATGGAACGCTACATCGTAGCCCGTAAATCCGTCAAGGCTTACATGGAAAACGCCGTATGGGTGGAAGACATCTCCATCACCACCAAAGGCGTACAGAAACTCTGCCTGGACGGCGTAGACGTTGACCGCCTCAAAGGCAAAAACGTCCTGCTGCTCGATGACGTAATCAGCACCGGCGGCTCCATGAAAGCCCTCGCCGAACTCACCGAAGAAGCCGGCGGCAAAGTAATCGGCGAAGCCTGCGTACTGGCCGAAGGCGACGCCGCAAAACGCACGGATATCATCTTCTTGGAAGCTCTGCCGCTCTTTGACGCAGAATAAACACAACCACAAACGAGGCAGTAACGAACGCATCTATTCGTTACTGCCTCGTTTTGCTAGGTCTATCGTAACTAACAAATATGCCACATAAGAACCGCTATTCTGTAACAAAAATCTTTACAGCATATTCACAAACGTTGTATAATTAGTATATGGAGGTGTTTATTATGGCACAAGCAACCATAAACTTACGCATAGATGCTGATTTAAAGCATGAAATGGAAACGGTCTGCAAACTGATGGGAATGAACATCACTACAGCATTTACTATATTTGCCAAAAAAGTAACTGCTGAACGGCGAATTCCCTTTGAAGTTTCTGCTCCCCCCGACCCATTCTACAGTGCAGAAAATATTGCCCGCCTCAGAAAATCCATATCTCAACTTGAATCTGGTCAAGGAACAGTACACGAGGTAGAACTATGATAAAATCATGGTCTGATGATGCTTGGGATGATTTCTGCTATTGGCAAAAACAAGATAAAAAAACATTAAAAAGAATCCTTGCTCTCATAAAAGATATCGACCGCAACGGCTATACAGGAATCGGAAAACCAGAACCTCTACGTGAAGATTTATCTGGTTATTGGAGCCGTCGCATAGACGATGTAAACCGCATTGTCTATAAAATTGCAGCCGACACCATCTACATAGCGCAGTGCGGCAGCCACTATCGCGACAAATAAATAAAATAGAGCATGGTCACATTCCAGATGACCATGCTCTATTTCTATTCTATTTATCCCCTGGCTAAAATATCCTGCCACCACTTCTTATTATCCAGATACCACTGAATAGTCTTCTTGATGCCGTCCTCGAACTTCGTTTCCGGCAACCAGCCCAGTTCATTGTGTATCTTTGTCGGGTCGATAGCATAACGCATATCATGGCCTTTTCGGTCCGCCACATGGGTAATCAGGGATTCCGGCTTACCCAGTGCCTGACAAATGAGCTTGACGATATCAATGTTTTTCTTCTCATTATGTCCACCAACATTATAGACTTCTCCGACTATCCCCTTGCGAAGAATCAGTTCTATAGCCTTGCAATGGTCTTCCACATACAGCCAGTCGCGGACATTCTTACCTTCACCATATATCGGCAGGGGCTTATCAGCCAAAGCGTTTACTATCATCAGAGGAATCAGTTTCTCCGGGAAATGATACGGTCCATAGTTATTGCTGCAACGGCTAATCGTCACCGGCACACCATAGGTACGTCCATAAGCCATCACCAGTAAGTCAGCCCCGGCCTTGGAGCTAGAATAAGGACTGCTGGTATGAAGCGGCGTTTCTTCCGTAAAGAACAAATCCGGACGGTCAAGCGGTAAATCACCATAAACCTCATCCGTAGACACCTGATGATACCGCTGAATCCCGTACTTACGGCAGGCATCCAAGAGTACACTCGTACCAATAATATTGGTCTGCAGGAAAATCTCCGGATTTTCAATTGAACGGTCAACATGAGATTCAGCCGCAAAGTTTACAATAACATCCGGCTTTTCTTCTTCAAACATCTTATAAACGGCCTGACGGTCAGCAATATCGCCCTTGATAAATTTGAAATTCTCATGCTTCTGCGCATCTTCGAGTGTCGCCAGATTGCCTGCATAGGTCAGCTTATCATAGCAGATAATCTTATCCTCAGGCCGTGCACCCAGCATATAGTAAACAAAATTGCCGCCAATAAAACCGGCACCACCGGTAACTACAATATTCATCGCCTAAAACTCCTTATCCATGCAAAACATCTAAAAACTTGCCATCCACTACATCTTTGAGATACTTGCCATACTGATTCTTTTTCAGCACCTCATAGGCGGCCATAACCTCTTCACGGCTGATCCAGCCATTGAGATAGGCAATCTCCTCCAAGCACGCCAGCTTTCTATGCTGGTGGGTTTCCATGGTCTTTACAAACTCCGTAGCCTCCACCAGACTTTCATGGGTACCGGTATCCAACCAGCTAAAGCCCTGCCCCAACAGTTCCACATTCAGCTTCCCCTGTTCGAGGTAAAGCTTGTTCAAGTCAGTAATTTCCAGTTCACCACGAGCGGAAGGTTGTAGTTTCTTAGCCAGTTCCACCACCTGATTGTCGTAGAAATAAAGCCCTGTTACACAGTAATTGCTTTTAGGCTGCTGAGGCTTCTCCTCAATACTGATAGCCTGCCCTTTGTCGTTGAACTCCACAATGCCGAAACGCTCTGGGTCATCTACATAATACCCAAACACCGTAGCCCCCTGGCCGTTTTCCGCCGTTTCCACAGCATGGCGTAGCCGCTTCTTCAGCCCATGTCCCGCAAAGATATTATCCCCCAGCACCATAGCCACGGAATCTCCGCCGATAAATTCCTCACCAATAATAAATGCCTGTGCCAGCCCATCTGGTGATGGCTGAACAGCATATTGAAGATTCAAGCCAAAACGGCTGCCGTCCTTCAAAAGCTCCTTGAATCTAGGCGTGTCTGCTGGCGTAGAGATGATAAGGATATCCCTTATCCCCGCATTCATCAGAACAGACAGCGGATAATAAATCATCGGCTTATCGTAAATCGGCAGCAACTGCTTCGATGTCACCATGGTCAGAGGATACAGTCTCGTCCCCGAACCGCCAGCTAAAACTATTCCCTTCATTATTAAATCCCTCACATTTTATCAAATACAAACGTATCTATTAACCGTGCCCATTTCTTATCCTTATCCGACAGATTCAATGGCACACCATCTACAGTATAACCTGCTGAGTCCGCATTTCCCTGATACTCACCGACAAGATGTGGCCATTCAATACCAATGTCCGGGTCATTCCAGGCAAGGCCTCCTTCATCCCCCGGATGATAGAAATCCGTAACCTTGTAACAGAACTCTGCTTCATCACTCAGTACCAAGAACCCATGAGCAAAACCTTCCGAGATATAGAACTGTTTCTTGTTCTCAGCCGACAGCTCCACACCGAACCACATTCCATAGGCAGGTGAATTCTTCCGCAGGTCAACAGCAACATCAAATACAGTGCCGCGAATCACCCGCACTAATTTTCCCTGCGGATGCTCCTTCTGAAAATGCAATCCCCGCAGAACGCCTTTGGTACTCATACTTTGATTGTCCTGCACAAAAACCATGTCCAAACCAGCCTCATGCATATCCTGCTGGTTGTAAGTCTCCGTAAAATATCCTCTACTATCTCCAAAAACTATTGGCTCTATAACATATAAGCCCTCTATAGGAGCTTTAGTGACCTTAATTTTGCTCATAATTTATGCATACCTCCCAAAACTAGTTAGCACGACCAATTCCTCGTATAAGAACATTAATATTATAGACATTGACAAATAATCATCTCCAACTTCGCAGTTGAAAAACTGACCTTTAATTATTAAATCAAACTTTCTAAAATAAAGTAGCGTAAGCCTTCTCAAGCCCCTATACTACGCCTGATTTATGACTTGTTTTAGCTGTACGAAGTTTGAGTAAATTACCTGCCGATAACCAAAATTGATTTACAGTCATTAAAGTCTATATCAGCACCATTCTCACGGACAATTTTTAGATAAGCTGGACAGATATCATCTTCAAAATAGAAGTATTTCCTTATGCTGTTCTTGTTGTTTAAGAATCCCACTTCAGCTATCATTAAATGTTGCTCATTATAAGCTTGGACTTTGATGTTTTCAATTGCTGGATATTCTACATAAATAGAGCATATCCCACTTACGCTCTCATCATATGTAAGAGATATTTTATCCCCTTCGATAGAATCTGTCTTTAATAATACTGCAACACCTCTCCGAATGGACCACCTCTCTATATCATCTAACCCAGGATTGATCGGGATAAAAAAAGCTTTTTCCTTAAGCAATGGATAATAATCCAACCAGGTCGAATTTACAAACAACTGTGCATAGATATTATCTGGCTGCTTCTTTATCATCCCATGTTCATACATGCATAATTTAACTTCGTACTTAATTCCTCGAAAATCTTCGAGATTATATAACATTTGCCCAAATGTTGAAGCATGCAGGCAAATAATCAGAAGAAACAAACCAGCCTTCTCAAGCCTTTCAAGGCTGTCTTTATATACACGGCATACCATTATAACCAGCAAAATCTCTACCATAAGTATCAAATCATACGACAAAAAATCCACACGTGATAAAGATGGCATTCCACTGTTCAATGGTTTTGGTAAATAAAATAAAAAATGGCTCAAACTGGATATTGATCTATACGAACATGCAACATATAAACATAAAAGAATAAAGTTCCTTTCAATGCATGATATATATGAGTTTTTGATTCCCTTATATATTACATATAAGCCTAACATAAAAACAAAAAAAGACAAAATCAATGTACAACCTGGCGCATAATATTGTATGCACCAAAACAAGCTATTCACCATTCTATTTATAGTTTCATAAATTGACAAATGAGCAGATGTGCTATTGACTATAAAACTATCCGAAGACATATGCTTTACAACAGAAATCACTTGAACTAGCATCATACATATGCTCGGAATAAAAAACATCCCAGTTTTCCATCGTTTTTTATATAGATGATAAAAAGAAAATAAGCAATACACAGGAAAAAATAAAAGAAAATGAAATTTAGAGGCACTTAATACTGCCGACAAAATCATAAAGAACCAATACTTTTTATTATCCCATCCTTCTAGGTTTCCAAACAGTAGTAGCATACAAAAAAATATGCCGTGATATACCCAATTAACAAACGTGAAATTTTCAAAGTTAGGAATAACGATTAAACCAAAAAACAAACATATAACGAACCTAGTTCTATCGGAGAAAAGAACGCTTCTAAAATCACGACAACAAAAGAATGATAAAAAGAAGCTAATATGCAGTAGCCCTGCTATATTTGTCAAGTATGGAAAGCATTTCAACGGAAAAATGTGATAGGCGAGCAATGCAATTATCCGTGGATATATAACCAGGTATCCAGCATCGGTAATCATAAGATTATCTATGATGCCCTTTTCCATTGCATTTAACAGATAATTTGTCCCTTGTTCTGCCCAAACTTCAGAACAAAACGAAAGCAACGGAAATCGAATAGCTGAAACTAAAAAAATAGTTATAAAGGCTACACAAAAATACCAATTTGTACCGTCTTTATCTTTATTGCACATTTTCACACCTGCTTGCTATCATCTCCAGCGCCCCATGTTATATATCTTGGTGCAAACTGCTTCTACATCTATACCTTCCAGATAATCCTTATATTCCTCCAGCTTCTCATCCTGTCCCTCAAGCTCCGGCGAAACTATGCAAATCTTATATCCCCAGCTATGAAGTTTATCAGCTATTTCAGCTGTCAGAGGCATTTTTGTAAAGCAATCCACCCAAATCCACTTTGCGCGTCCTCGCATATTTTCTATGGTATCCAATCCTTCAATCTCTGAAAAACGCAGAGCAATATTATACTCGCCCTGATCACTGAGTAGCTTTATCATTGGGAAGCTGGAATCTAAAAAGAAATATTTTTTTACACCATATTGTTTCAGTAACTCTAATGCTTTTAACTCAATCCGTTCACTTTTGATGTTCAATATCATGGTGCCATGATGATATTGTTTGAGGTATTCTTCAAAATCTTCTCCAGCAATGAATGGCTCATGCTGGATATAGATACGCCCATCAAGACCGTCACGCAGGTCTAGTTCTACCCCGTATTCATTTGGCAGCTTCTGCAATTCTTCTACTGTGTTAATTCTATGTGCGATATATTCCATCAGCTTATGCCTCCCCTTTTCATTTTCACGCTGAAAGCAATCGTTCGCTTGATAAATTTCCACTTGCTTGCCAGTCCTGTGTTCCATTTAGATGTACCATGCAGCCTTTCTGGGAATTCAACCGGAAAACGGATAATCTTCAAGCCTTGCTTTTTGGCCATATAAAAGACATACAGGTCAAGGGCAAAATCATGTGGGGGATTCTTCCATGTATCAATAAACTTCCGAGAGAATATATTCGGCTGGGCATTTATCTCATACATCCATTTCCCCAGATATAAAGATTCAAAAATCCCCATACCTGCAGTAAAGAAATTATCCATCAAAGGCCGACCTTGGCGGTCTCCCTTTACCATAATATTATCTGGTGAGCCTTCCGCTTCTATAAGGTCCAAAGCCTTCACTACATCCTGAGGGTCTGTCTGCATATCCGCATGCGTCCAGCCAATGTAATCTCCCTTCGCAGCCTTCAAGCCCTGCAATATTCCATAGCCATATCCTTGATTAATTTCTACACGTACAGACCGTGCAAAAGGATACTTAGGTAATAAGTTTGACAAAACCTCTGCTGATTCATCGGTAGATCCATTATCCACAATGACCACTTCTATGTCCTGCCGCTTTATAACTTCTGCAAACCGCTTCAAAATAAGCGGCAGATTATCCGCCTCGTTATAGGCAGGAATTACTATTGATAATTTCAAATTCCTCTCCAAGCCTTTCTTAGCATGTTGCCGCAGCCTTATCCAGATATCCTCTCAGGAACTTACAGGCATCCTTCTGAATCTGCGCCCAATCCGTTCCTTCCTTGTACCAAAATTCTCCCACAAACCGGCGTACGCCAAGATTGAATGCGGCCTCTGCCACCTGCTGAAAATCTACGTGACCAGTGCCAAAAGGAATCTCACGGTACTTTCCTGGCACAGTCTCTTTCAAGTGCATGGCGATCAGATGGCCTTTGCCTGTCTGCAAATCTTCTGCCACGGTACCGCCATAAATCAGCTTAGCATTGGTGATATTGCCTGAATCCGGATACACGCCCAGATATGGTGAATCTACCAAACGTACATATTCCATAGCCTTCTCGGTAGTGTCCATAAAAGGCGTCTCCATTGTTTCAAAGCCCATCTGCACACCATACTTTGCAGCTAAAAGCACTGCCTTTTTCAGCCCTTCAATAAAATCAGCCCGTGTCTTCTCGGAGCCTTCTTCGTAGTACACATCATATCCGGCCAATTGGATAGTACGAATACCAAGTTTTGCCGCTAGGATTATAGCCTTTTCCATAATCTCTAAGCTGCGTTTCCTGTCTTCTTCCTTGGTAGCACCAAACGGAAAGCGTCGATGACCACTTAGACAGATTGACCCCAAAGGAATCCCCGTAGATTTCACGGCAGACCTAATTTCTTCAAGTTTATTTTCGGTCATATCAAGGCGTGCCAACTTAGCGTCCGTCTCATCTATACTCATCTCAACATAATCAAAGCCTGCTGCTTTAGCAGCTTCAAGTTTTTCTCTCCAAGTCAGCGTTGCCGGCATGGATTTTTCATATAACCCCAGCAAATAACTGTTCATAAGACACCACCTATATTATTTTTTCTGTCCATAATACGCATTGGGACCATGTTTTCTCAAAAAATGTTTATCCAAAAGCACCTGCGACATAGAATCACGGTCACCTGTCAGCATTTGCGTATGGAATGCCATCATGGCCACCTCTTCCAGCACCACTGCGTTGTGTACTGCATTGAAGGCATCCTTTCCCCAAGTGAAGGGGCCATGATTCTTCACCAACACAGCCGGTACATAGTCCGGGTTAATACCATACTTCTCAAAACGTTCCACAGCTACAACGCCAGTGTTGTACTCATACTCCCCCTTGATTTCCTCTTCGGTCATGTCTCGAGTACAGGGAATTTCTCCATAGAAATAATCTCCCTGCGTTGTACCATAAGCACGCACGCCCTGTCCTGCTTGTGCAAATATTGTAGCCCATCGGGAATGCGTATGTACTACACCGCCGATATTCTTGAAGTTACGATAGAAAACGCGATGTGTTTCTGTATCCGAGGAAGGGTTCAGTTCTCCTTCAACCTTCTTCCCTTCCAAATCAACCACAACCATATCTTCCGGACGTAACTTGTCGTATTCTACTCCTGAAGGCTTGATGACAAACAATCCACTGTCTCGATCAATCCCAGAAACATTTCCCCATGTGAACGTGACCAAATTATGCTTCGGTAAAAGCATATTTGCTTCATATACCTGTTTCTTCAATTCTTCTAACATGAAAGCCCCTCTTTATCGAAATACAAAAAACTTTTGCCCCAGAAAATTGGCAATGGTACTGGCGCCAGTGGCAAAAAGGAAGGCCAACCAAGTCGGGCAGTCATTATTCAAAGCCACCTGATTGACCCACACATTAAGCCCTGCAGTAATGGCATAGAGCAGGGCATATTTCATAAGTTCCCTGCGTACTTTTCCATCGCTTTCAAAGGTCCAGTATTTGTTGATGATGAACCCTACCAATGAACCTAGCATAAAGGAAATGAGCTTTGCAGCTGCTACGTCAATCCCCATCTTAACCATTAGCAGATAGGTCAGATAGTCGGTAATAACTGCACTGCAGCCACCAACTATAAAACGGGATAATTCTTTCTTATTCGTCACAGCCCGCATAGTTTTTCCACACTTCCATCCGTATAATTGCTGATGCAATGACGTTCTTCTATAGGCTCAGGAGTGAACCAGACACCTGTAATTCCCATAGCTTCAGCCCCTTTTACATCGCGTTCGAGGCTGTCACCTATCATCAGGGCCTCTTTCCCTTCAATACCCAGCTTATCCAAGACCAACTGATAAATTTGCGTTGATGGTTTATCTCTACCGGCTTCTTCGCTGGTAACCAGTACATCTATCAAATCTGCTACATCCAGCTGTCTAAGTTTTTTATGTTGGATAGCCGCTGTCATATCAGTACAAATAGCAATTTGAATGCCTTTTGCCTTGAGTTTTAACAGAAAGTCCCGGACTCCGTTAAAAGCGACCATGGATGCCAAAAAGTTGTCCCAATAGACTCGTTCCATTTCCAAGGCATGGCTCACAGGTTTTATGCCCAACTGTTCAAGCATATGCTGGGCATATAGCAGGCGGCTGTATGCCGCCCCTTGATCTTTCAGCAATTCCTTGGTGCGTTTTCTTCCCTGGTCATAGATTTGCCGGAAATCACCTGCCTTAATCGGCAAGTTTTCTACCGCATATTTTTCCAGAGCTTCTATGCCCTTGTCATTGGCACGCTTATAGTCATAAAGTGTACCGTCTATATCAAAAATAACGGCTTTTACCATGTATCCACCTCAAATCTGTCGCATTTTGTAGCTTATCACCAGCAACACCATCATTTGAATAAGACCTTCACGCACATCAAGACCTCGGAAATCTTCACTGGTAAGTTCTTCCAAATGCGGTACCAGCTTCAGCATGATACTCTGGAAATCAATCTTTGCATCATCGAGGGCTTTCCCTTTGAACGTTACCACCTGACGTGTTAAATCTTCGGTAAAGTCGTAGCCGGTTTCTATGCCCGTTGCACCGACAAGTGCCAGCATTTCTTCTACATCAATATCCGCGCTAATGGTAAACTGTAGGTTCATCTGTACTTGATGGTAATCCACACATGGATCTGTCAGCGTATCATCAAAATAATGCACCACTAAATCTGCATATTCCTTCTGCGGGACTATATACTTTTGCGCATCCGGCATACGCCGTTCGATGGCAGACAATACTTTTTCTAAAGGATAATCGCGCTTTTTCGTGTCACGTTGGATTTTCCAGTATCTCCGCAGATTCTCATCGGTATCCATGAAAATCTTGAGATCCAGTTCTCTGCGCATCAAAGGCATGTAAAAAGAATGCAGGCCGCAAACAAGAATGTATTTACGTGGGCCATAGCGCCGCGCTTCCGTAAAGGTCCCCGTTGTATGGTCATACTCCACACGCCGTACAGCCATACCTTTTTTTAGCATTGACAAGTCCTTGGACTGCTTATAAAGATAGTTCGCCTTCGGATTTAGTGAAGTGATATTATCCCATTCCTCGGCACCTCTTTCATAACGATGGTAGCCATCGCCTTCCATATAGAGCATTTCTTTTTTTCCCAGGCATCTTTCTAAGATTTCCAGCATTGTTGTTTTGCCTGCACCACTGTCACCGGATATGCCAATGGCAAAGGAACTGCCCATTTTCTGATAGTAGACATTACTTGCTATACCATAACGGTAGAGTGACAACAACAGATACGCCAAAGTTCCTGCCATCATGGTAAACATCACATTAGTATATACACTGGAATGTACTTTCAGGAAGGAACAATCCCCCCCCATAAAATACAAATCTATATGATTGCTATGGTGCGCAGTAATGAAATATACCAAATATATGGCATCCAACAGGCCATATACATAAAGATTCTTATATTTGTTATCTGATACATGGATAAAGAACGTGGTCAGGAACGGCACAATCCAGACATACCACCCCGGCATAGGTGGTAAACAAAACAGGAAAATGCCAAAGAGCAGACCACACAGACCTACAAACAGGTCCTTGTTGATATTGCGCAGCATATAAGCCTGCAGATACAACCAGGCCAAAGCCAGCACAGGCAAATACATTTTTAGATCCACAAAGCTCAGATAGACCTGTGTGAGCAAGCTCTGTTCAGGGTTAAAGAGGACGCTGTGCCAAAAGGCAGGACTGCCTACGGTAATGGAAAGCAGCAAAAAGGCTGTCACCATCACACCGAGTCCCCAAGCCAGTTTCCGATACTCCCGCTTATTCCAAAGGTAAATAAGGAGCAACGGCAGAACACCCAATATATGCAGCTTCGTCATTAAAGCAGCTACGAGGAACAGTGCAAAACCAACCTCGGCCCGCATGCCTTTTTGAAAGAGAAAATATATTGCCCCCAACAGCAAAGCAGTGGGAATAATATCCAGCTGGCCATGCATGTAAACCGCATAGAGCACAATGGGCGAAGCAAAATAGAGAATACCTATGGGCTTGCGGTTATGCGGATAGAGCTTCATCATAAAATACAGCCCCATAAAATCCGCTAATAATAAGGGCAGCTTAAACAGCACATGCGACAGGAAATAATTTTCTGCTGCCAGTTGCATAAGTGCATACCCCAGTCCCTCTATCATCAGCATCAACGGGGTATAGGGAAAAGCTATAAACCCGTTACTCGTCAAAAAGGCATCATAAGGGTTTACGGAAATATCCGCAAAGAAACTTTCCAAGAACGGCTTGAACATCCGTTCCTCATAATCCGAGGAAAAAAGTCCCATCAGGATGATTTTTACTGCAGTCATAAAAATGACGAAGCAGATAAATCGTCTGTTTCGGCACCAGTTAATCAGTGCCTTTCCCCCCATCATGCCCCCGGCAGGAAGCGTTTATCCTGCACAAAGGAACGCCAATAGCGAAGAGTGGCCATATATTCTTCATAATCCTGAGGTGTACCCCAGCCCAGATAACGGTCGATTTCAAATACCTTTACGTTCATGCCTAATTCCAACGCATGACGGGTAACTTCATCCACATAAAACTCGCCATTGATACGGTCATCAGCGGCAATCATGCGCTCTGCGGCCCGCACGAAATCTGCACCATGACGGAAATAGAACGTTGCCACTACAGCATGATCCTCCAAAGGATTGTCTGAAACAGCTTTTTTGATGGATATATCCGTTACATTATTTTCGCCATCTACCAACATCCAGCCATAGGCATTGGGGTTCTTCAGCACAGCCTCATTATGGCGATAGGTGAAAACCAGCATATCTGCCGATTCCATCTCTTGACGGAATTTTTCTTCATCCAGCACCATGCCATTATCGCATCCGGCAATAAGGAGCGGCTCTTCGTTATTGATAAGCTCTTCGGCCAAAAGACATGTACAGGCCTGCCCTTCCGTCAGCTTATCCACAGTAATGAACTGCGCTTGGGGGAAATGTTCTTGTATAGCCGCCTCTACTCCGTCTGCCTTATGAAAGTCGCGGTCAATATAAACCACATTACTTCCATCCTCTGCTACCCCCGGCAGATCCATGGTTGCACATACAACCATTGGGTAAGTATTTCCCGTACGTCTGTCTAAAGTCGGGATAGCAGGCTTATGAGTCTTGTACCCTGCATCACTAAAGCGTTTTCCAGCTCCTGCCATAGGAATGATGATATTCATTATGCCCACCTCCGGCAATTTTCCGTCCAAAATAGATAATCTTTCATGTCTTCCGGCGTTCCCCACTGGCAAAAATACTCTACTTCAGTAGGTACCCAAACCTTCAGACCATCTGCCACCATGAAGTTATAAGGCATGCTGGCATAAAATTCATCCTTAATTGTCTGGCCGCTATCCACCAGCTTCTGACAGTATTTCTTGAGCAATGCGCCCATACGGAAATAATACACACCTGGAGAATGCTTTGCTTTTGTCTTATCTGCCTCAAAGGAATACTTTTCCCGAATTTCTACTAGGTTATCCTGTTCATCCGTTCTGCAGGAAGCATAGAGATTCTTCTCCGGCAACAAATGCGGATGAAAACCTGTGTAACAAGGCACCGCTCCATCACAGCCACGATCAGCGGCCTCACGCTGGAACTTCTCCGAATCCCAAGCCATATAAAAATCGCAATAATTGATGATAACAGGTTCATCATCTGCAATTCGTTCAGATGCCCGAAGGACATCATAGACAGGCCCCTTCTTTACCCAATCCTTAATGGCAAAGATTTCCGTATATGGGGCCAAAGATTTTAATCTTTGCTCCATATCAAGAATTTTGTCTAAATGCTCTTGCCGACATACAAACAGGAACTCATCTTCAGGAGAATACATGCCCTTTACAATCCATTCAATAATTGGTTTCCCTTGTACTGGAATAAATGGTTTTAAATCTTTATAACCAGCTACTACGAAACGGGAACCGTAGCCAGTCATGGGGATTACTATTTTCATTATCAAACTCCTCTATAAAATATTCAGCGGTAAGCTCATTCACTTTTAATCAGCACTAAAAGATAATCATCTTCATAGATTAATTTAAGGGCTGAATCATTAATTAAATTATCTACCTTTACCTTTTTAATTTGCTTTCTCCTATCATTTGATATTTCATGAGTATTATCGGTCAATTTTTTATCTAATATATAAAAGTCATACGCTCCTTCATAATCATTAAAATTATCATCCCAAATTACAGTGTGTTTTGCCGATTCTAATGTACTCATACGAAATATATTAAGTGGAGCAGTGTAGTCAATACAATACTTCAAATCATCTCTATCACCAAAATATTTACAAAGATAATTTCTTGCATTTATCAGTGAGTCAATCTTTTGTTGACTATAATTTTGATAAACTGTCATCAAATTAGCTATCCTTTTATACATTACTGAAGAATAAATATTATATGAATGTAGTATGACTGATATTATAAGAACACACTTCACAAATGTAGATGACATTTCGTCATATTTATTCTGCGAATCATAACCAATCAACAAAAAAGGAAACAGCCAATTAATGCAAAGAGCATACGACCACATATAAAAAGGATCTATCGGAACTGTAAGCACCAAATACATCACGCCAAATAACGCTAAGCCAATTAAGACTATAACTTCTTTTAATCGCTTTTGCTTTTTTGCATATACCTTATATAAAAGTAATAATCCTCCCCCAACAAATATCACGTAAAGATAAGTATTATACGTATTCTCAAGAATATATTTAATGTTAGTTTGATAATCCGCACTACCATTACGTTCAAATGCATAGTGTGCATATAGTTTCATCGAGTTAGTTATAAGCTCAGGTTCCCAAACACAATAGATTATAGGTTGGAAGAAAAAAATAAATGCCAATATTGAATAAACTATTTCTCTTATAATTTTCAATTTAGGTAACGGCGTATCATAAAACTTATATATATATATACCCACTAAAACAGGAAGAACTATAACGCAAGATATTTTTGTTCCTAATGCAACAGCAAAAAACAGTAGACTTTTTCTGAAGTTTTTTATTGAGAAGCTACTTTGTTTAACAGCATAATAAATTGATATAATCGAGAAAAATTGACATTCTGGAATTGTACCTATTCGAGTAGAGTACCATCCCCATATAGGATACAAGGAATTTAAAAAAACAACAGAAAATATAAGCAATCCATTCTTTGTATATATAGAAATTATCTTATATATATATATACAAGATAACAATGTAAAAAAGAGTGCAAGTAATCTAGGAATCACTAAGGCAACACTTTCATAGCCCAACCAATAGAACGGAAATGTCAGTAATGTTAACGGCAACCAAAAAATCTCTCCATAAGCATAAGCATTCATCGTTAATACTGTTGGGAAGTTGAAGTTATAATATTGCCGTATAGCATCATGAAACGCCATTTCATCAATACCACGCAATGATAGTGTAACTATTGACTGTTCCCCTAAAATGCATTGCCATAATGACAATACTGTAAATATTGAATATACAATCATTAACGAGTTTTTTACCCGATACATACTATCCATCCCCCCTTAACTAACCCTATAAATCATACATATATTCAATAGCATCAAATCTTTTTCCTTAAAAATTGTTCAGCACTTTAATAACATAATTTACTTGCTCATCTGTCATCCCATAGTACATAGGGATACTTAGTACCGTATGACTGATTTTTTCTGCAATCGGCAGTGTACCTTCCAAAATTTTTAATTCCGCATAAGCCTGCTGCATATGCATCGGAATTAGATAATGCTTCACTGTATGGATGCCATTATCAGCCAAATATTTCTCCAGTTCATCTCTTTTTTCGCAACGGATTACAAACACATGATAAATATGCTCATAAGTTTCAGATGTTGCCAATGGCAGTTTAATCAGTGGATTCTTGATTTCTGTCAAATATCTTGCCGCAATCTGACGACGTTTTTCATTCCACTTATCCAAATGCGGCAGTTTCACCCGCAGGAAAGCTGCCTGCATTTCATCCAATCGGCTGTTTGTACCCTTATAAATATGGTGGTACTTATAATCGGAACCATAGTTGCCTAATGCACGCACCTTTGCTGCCAATTCGTCATCATTCGTAGTCACGCATCCGCCATCGCCCAATGCACCGAGATTTTTGCCGGGATAGAAGCTGAAGCCTGCCGCATCACCTAATGCACCTGCCATCTTCCCCTTATACTTAGAACCATGCGCCTGAGCAGCATCTTCAATAACTTTTAAACCATGCGCCTGAGCAGCATCTTCAATAACTTTTAAACCATGCGCCTGAGCAATACGATTGATTTCATCCATATCACAGCAGCGCCCCTGCAGCTGGACAGCCATAATTGCCTTTGTTTTCGGCGTAATTGCCGCTTCAATTCTGGATGCATCGATATTGAACGTTTCCAATACTGGCTCCACAAATACCGGTGTTGCTCCTGCGTAAGAAACATCCAATGCCGTAGCAATAAAGGTATTGGAGGTACGATAACTTCATCGCCTGCGCCAATGCCATAAGCCTTCAAGACCAGATAAAGCGCATCCAAGCCTGTAGCCACACCTATACAATGCTTGACACCTATGTAATTGGCAAATTCTTTCTCAAAAGCTTCCAGTTCTCCCCCTTGAATAAACCAGCTATTGTCCATGACCTTCTTATATGCCATATCCAGTTCATGTCTTATCTCATTATGCATTGGTTTCAAGTCTGCAAATGGTATATCCATATTTTTACTTCCAGTTAACATAAATTTTTTTCTTTGAAATATTTCACAAAACGTTTTTCAATAATTTCATGCATAGTGACAGCATATACCACACACGCTGCAAACGAAAAAGCTACTTTTAAAATATTGGCCTCAAATCCTATTATGTCTATTATATGCCTTGTGGTATCCCACACAAAAAATTGTGCCAAAAAGAACGCATATGAACTTCTTGAAAGATATATAATAACCTTTGAATCCTGCAGATACGATGGAAATTTTAATCCATACATAGACATAATCAAAAGTATAAACATAGGTAAAGCAATCAAGCTATACAGCATATAATCTCCAACATATAATTTATACTTCACCCCTATAGTCACTCCTGCAATGAGTAGAAGATATTCGAACAATACTGCCCTAGCAGAATATAGTGCATTATCAAACTTACCAGTAGATATATCCGGCAACATCGAACAAAGCATCACTCCAATCGCAAACTCCAACACTCTAAAAAATGGATTAGCATATATTATACTTGTTTGAAAACAATGCACTATAAAAGGAGAATATAGTAAGATACTACTTAGAAAAAGTATTACGATAATTTTTATCTTAACATGAATCTGTTTTGCTATTTCTTGGATAAATGGATAAATAATATAACACATCAATATACAAGAAATGAACCAAGTCCCGCCATTATGACTAACTGGGAATAACGAGTTAAAATTCGATTGAATACCGATCAATTCTATAGGTGCAAGGAGCAAATTTTGAAATACAGTCTCTTTCCCCATCAGAATGACATATAGAAATGATACTACATAATATAAAGGTATTATCCCCAAAAGCCTTTTGACATAAAATGTCCTTATCATTTCAATAGATTTCAAGTCTCTGGATTGCCATGTCAAAAACAACGCAAAACCAGACAAGATAAAAAAAGCTGTCATATATATGGCACCCATGCTTATAAAAGATGTGAAAACACCATAATCACATTGAAGATGAATATGTGAATGAAACAGGAAGATGAACATAACAGCTAAAATTCTATACAAATCCAATCCAATGTTTCGTCTGTCTGTCTGTCTGTCTGTCTGTCTGTCTGTCTGTCTGTCTGTCTGTCTGTCTGTCTGTCTGTCTGTCTGTCTGTCTGTCTGTCTGTCTGTCTGTCTGTGAAGAGCATTTTTCATATCTTCCCCCGTGTCAAGTTATTTTCCGAATTCATTCAACTTGGCAATCACATAGTCCACTTGTTCATTCGTCATACCATAATACATAGGGATACTCAGTACCGTCCGGCTAATTCCTTCGGCAATCGGTAATGCCCCTTCGGGAATCTGCAATTCTGCATAAGCCTGCTGCATATGCATGGGAATTGGATAATGTTTCACTGTATGGATGCCATTATCAGCCAAATATTTCTCCAGTTCCTCTCTTTTTTCACAACGAATTACAAACACATGATAAATATGCTCATAAGTTTCTGATGTTGCCAAAGGCAGTTTAATCAGCGGATTCTTAATCTCTGCCAAATATCTTGCCGCTATCTGACGGCGGTTTTCATTCCACTTATCCAAATGCGGCAGTTTCACCCGCAGGAAAGCTGCCTGCATTTCATCCAAGCGGCTATTTGTTCCCTTATAAATATGATGGTACTTATAATCGGAACCATAGTTGCCTAAAGCACGCACCTTTGCCGCCAGTTCATCATCATTCGTGGTTACACAGCCACCATCACCCAAGGCACCAAGATTTTTACCGGGATAGAAGCTGAAGCCTGCCGCATCACCTAACGCGCCTGCCTTCTTCCCCTTATACTTGGCACCATGCGCCTGAGCAGCATCCTCAATAACCTTTAAGCCATGCGCTTTCGCAATACGATTGATTTCATCCATATCACAGCAGCGCCCCTGCAGCTGGACAGCCATAATTGCCTTTGTTTTTGGCGTAATCGCATCTTCAATTCTGGATGCATCAATATTGAATGTTTCCAATACCGGCTCTACAAATACCGGCGTTGCTCCTGCGTAGGAAACAGCCAAAGCCGTAGCAATAAAGGTATTGGACGGTACGATAACTTCATCGCCAGCACCAATGCCGTAGGCTTTCAGTACCAGATAAAGTGCATCCAAGCCTGTAGCCACACCAATACAATGCTTCACACCAACATACTCGGCAAACTCTTTCTCAAAAGTTTCCAGTTCCCTGCCCTGAATAAACCAGCTGTTATCCATAACCTTCTTGTAAGCCGCATCCAAATCAGCACGAATTTCATCATGCATAGGACGTAAGTCTGCAAATGGGATTTCCATAATCAATTCCTCCAATAAAAAAAATCGCTGACTTCATCATTGAAATCAGCGATTTTCTCGAATTATTATTTTGTCCAAAAAGATTCGTCAACTAAATCCTGTATTGTTACAGGCAGTTCACTGCCATCACCAAACAACAGTTCATCATATTTCGATTCCTGCAAAGATAATCCTTTAGCAAAAACAAAATTGGCAAACTCTGCTGTCTCGCTTTTCTCGATAGATTTTTCATCCACCCTCAAGGATTTCGAATAATACAATCCCGCTAGCGGATTTCTGGCATCTGTAACTGTATCTTTATCCAAGCATAACACTATAGCAAGGTCTGTCATACCGATTTGGTAAGTGAATGTCCGTGTTGCCAGATTTTCCAGTATTGCCACTTGTTCATGCTACAGCCGCAACAAGCTTTTCAAGGCTTCCGCTTTTTTCTTTGCGACTCTTATGCTCTGTCCCTTTTGGCGTTCAAATGCAATCTGTGCCCTGTCCAAACGTCCATTTTTAGCATCGTTATAAAAACGTTCTGCTGTATATGCACTATCCCCACCACATAAGTGCCGGAAGCAACGCTTAGGAAAAGCCAGCTCAAAAGACTTGTCGCCATATACATATAGAAAACTTTTCGATGTCAAGGAAGAATATATCTTCGCCGCTGTCGTAATGTCATTTCTTAACTGTTCCAGCGAGCTATGGGCATCCTGCCTTGAATTTCTTACTCTTTTTGCCATACAATCCTTACCATATTGACTAATAAACACAACAATGGGGGCGATATCGCCCCCATTTGTCTGTGAGTTTCCTGCTGGCCGCCAGCCCGGCGCTCATCACGCTATAAGTTACGGACTATATCCTTCCGTATAGGAGCATTGATCCTGGCCAATGCCACCCCGGTGCTCATCGCACGAAATGTTTTGGATTTTATCCTGCTCCAAATACAGCTCGGCTTAATATGGTGCTCACTCACCACAAGATATTTCTATCCCTATGTTAATTTTAGCATTCAGAAACAGCAGTGTCAATATATGGGCGAAAATACGCTGATTTCAATATGAAGTTGTCTGAGAACAAATTAATGTTTACAAATATTTCACTTTCGTCAAATCAATGACACCCCCAGCCCAGGACAAGCCTACGCCGAAGCCCATGATAACCACATTTTGCAGGATTTTATCTGCATTAGCTTTCAGCATATCTTCCAGCGCAATGGGAATGGAACTGGACACGGTATTGCCATATTCAGCTACGTCATTCCAATAGGGCACATCAAGCAGGTCACATTTTTGCTGCAGGTATTTGAGCATGAAGTTGTTTGCCTGATGGAATACATAGTAATCCACATCGGCCTTTGCCAATCCAGCTTCTGATAAGACCTTCTGCAAGGTTTCCGGTACAACTTCCAACGAAAATTCGCTGATAGCCGAACCAACCATCTGCAAGTGATAATTATCCCGAATATTGTTGTATTGGTCAGTAGTTTCCTTTTTGTCTACGCCATAGGGATTACGCATACCGCCAACAGGAACAATAAGGTTTTCTGCCCCGCTGCCATCGGTGCCATAATGAAGTGCCCGAATGCCAAAAGTTTTACTTTCCAAACCTTCTATCCATACGGCACTGGCACCATCACCAAACAAAGGCGCAGTACTGTGATCCTGCGGGTGAATATGCTTGCTATAGGTTTCCGCTGTAATCAGAAGGACATTTTTAGCCTGTCCAGATTCGATGAATCCCTTAGCTATGCCCAATCCATAAACAAAACCAGAACAGCCTAAATTATAGTCAAAAGCTCCAATATGCTTAGACAAGCCTAAACGATTCTGCAACAGGCAGGCTGTCGGCGGCAGGATATAATCCGGAGATTCCGTACAAAAAAGCAGGAAATCTACCTTGCTTCTATCCAGTCCCTTAGCAAACAACTTTTCTGCAGCCTGCACAGCCAAGTCCGAAGCTAGTTCCCCTTCTGCTGCAATATGCCGCCGCAGAATGCCTGTCTTCTTGGTCAAACGATTTTTCTCATTTTCTTCAATCTGTTCGGGCAAAGCGTATGCCAGCCCTCTGATATATGCCTTCAAAACAAAAACTCCTTATGCCAGATAACCGCCGTCTACTACGACATTTGTTCCCGTAATCCATGCAGCCCGGTCGC
Source organism: Selenomonas ruminantium AC2024 (assembly GCF_000687995.1). Lineage (NCBI taxonomy): Bacteria > Bacillati > Bacillota > Negativicutes > Selenomonadales > Selenomonadaceae > Pseudoselenomonas > Pseudoselenomonas ruminantium. Next base: position 1,527,656 of record NZ_JIAC01000001.1, on the reverse strand, counting down.
TAAGCAGGAACAACACCTGTCCCGCGACGTCTTCCGGCCTTCCTACACCTAAGAGTTCACGCTCTATAATCGGTGCCATGTCCGTAAGCTCCGCCGCTTCTTTGGTCATATTGGTCTGCACCCAGCCGGGCAAAATAGAATTGACACGCTGACCACGGCGGGCTATTTCCTTAGCAATGGATTTCACCGCACTGTTGACGGCCATCTTTGCACTACTATATGCAAACTTACCTTTCCAACCTGCTATCGCATCTATAGAAGAAAACAAAACAAAACTTGCCCCCTTCTCAGAGATAGCAGATTTCGTACAAATTTGTAAAAAGTCCATGCCAGCCCAAAAACTTACATCCATTATTTTCCTAGCCATTTCGCTGTCATACTGCTTCAAGGGAGTAATCCCTACAATGCCAGCTGCGTGAACGCCACCATTTAATTTACCTTTTGTCTGCACAAAATTTCGAATGGCCGCGCTTACATTGTCTTTGTCACAGACATCTACAGGTGCTATCGTTATACGCTCTGGAAACTCCGTCTGTAAAATTCGCAGCTTTTCCTCCCGGCGGGCAATAGCTAATACGTCGGCACCAGCTAAGGCAAGTTCCCTGGCCAAAGCACAGCCCATTCCCGAAGATGCACCAGTGACCACAAAACGACAGCCAGTAAAATCAAAAGTTACCTGCCCCATACTCCATCAACCTTTGACAAGTGCATAAAGGTCAGCCACCGTTACGGCTTCACGTACTTGCTCCGCTGATATCTTTTTGTTATAAGTCGTATTTGCCATCGAAATAAAGCTGACAAAGCTCAAAGAATCCCAATCTTCCAAGTCTTCTAATACTGTATCCATAGCCAGCGTTTCTTCCGTATCGATGGTTTCCGTTAATTCTTCAATAAATTTCTGTTCCATTGTAAATACCTCCAAAATAAACTTTAAAATAAAGATTCCTGTAAATCTTCATACAAGGATTTTCTAACCTTTTGATACATCTCTTTAGTGCGGTAATACTCCCGCTGATGCAAATTGTTTACAAAAAGCTCATGTGGATACTGTATTTCACCATGGTTTTCCACAAAACCAAGCATTTTATTCAAACGAATCGCTTTGCGGTTATCCTTAACCACATGGATATGCATCATTTCCACAGATTGATAAAGATAATCCGACAATAGGAAAAAGCCTTCCAAAAAGCCTGCATGATTGCGATATTCAGGATTGCCCAAAAGTAATCTTCCCAATATGCAGCGCCGCTTCTCCCTGTCCATATCCGTCCAACCTAAAGTGGCAAAAGGAGTTCCATTCTCCTTGTCAATAAAAATCATCAGACCCTGCGTATCATCCTGCAAATACCGATTCTGATACCATGCTGTCTCTGCCTCTAAGGTCAATTTTTGTGGCTGATTTAGAAACTTATTGAGTTCTTTATCATTACGCCAATCAACAACTTCAGAAAAAAACTCAGGCGAAAGTTCCTTCAAAATCACCTTATGACCAATTAACTCCGGCACCCTGCTCAAATCACCATCTCCCATTCACTTCTCTGGATGTTCCTTAACAAACTTCAAAAACTCATCATAATCACGGATATAATCACGTTCATCATAAAGTTCTGAAGCAAACACCAGTAATACAGCATCAGAAGAAAAATCAAACATTTCCCGCCACATATTATTGGCTACATACAACCCTTCGTAAGGCTTTTCCAGCGGAACAACCTTCTTTTCCTTCCCATTATCCAACCGAATCTTGCAGTTGCCATGAATGCATACCAAAATCTGCTCTAACTGCTTATGCGCATGATGGCCACGCACCACACCTTCTGCCGTGTCATACATATAATAGACACGTTTGATTTTAAAGGGAATGTCCTTGAATTCCTCCAAGGCAATTAGCTGACCGCGATCGTCTCCATGAGGTTGAAATACATATTTTACTACTTGCATATTTATCCCCCACTCTATATTTACTGTACAAATATATTATTGGTTCCATTTAACGCTGTTGCTTCAAAATATTTTTTCATTGTAAACCCATAATTTTGAATTAAATTTATATACATTTTATCATCTTCAATTAGATTAGCTAACTTTTCCAATCCAGCAGTATGAGCAGAAATAATCGGGTTATTGATAAGAATGAATATAGTAGCTACATCAAACGAATTTGCTCCAAATGCAAAGCCATCGTTCCCCTTAGCTAAAAAGATATCAAAAAAATCATCCCATTCCATTTTATCAAAGAATTTTTTATACACGTCCCGCATTTCAAATTCAAGTCTTTTATCGTTTCTTTTAGAAGATAAATTGTTTTTATGTATTCTATATTTAACTAACCTAGACCTAATAACCTTAATATCAAACTTTTTTGCTATTCTTATCCACAAATCAAAATCTTGTAATTGTAATAGGTGCCTTTTAAATTTTCCACATTTTTCAAAAACCTTTTTATTTATCATCGCCGACGGAGCACAAAAAATATTACCATTATAAAAAAGTTCTTTTAGCACATCACCTTTAGATGAGTTATATTTCTTATAAAAAACAGGCATATACTCATCCGATAGAGTTTTCCCTCTATCATCGATAAGTTCCGGAATGGAGAAAACAACATCAAACCCTTGCTTTTTAGCTACTTCCAATTCTGTTTTTATTCTATCTTTATGAGAAATATCATCTCCAGACATCAATGCAACCCAATCACCTTTTGCTTCATCGATACCTATATTGGTTGCATCACTAGTTCCTCCATTACTTTTGTATATTTTCTTTATTCTCGAATCATTAAATGTCTCTATAATTTTTTTTGTATTATCAGTCGATCCATCATCAACAATAATCAACTCCCAATTTTCATAGGATTGATTTAAGATGCTTTCAATTGCCTCTTGAATATATCTTTCATGATTATATGCAGTCATTATTACAGTAATTAAGTCGTTCAAATTTAAATCACCCCTTTATGAGACAATTCTTTTTTTATTAAATCAACAGGAATAATATAATCATCATGTAAATCATCACGATTATACAGTCTTTCACCATTTATCTGCGCAATATCCACACCACAAATTTGAGCTAACTGATCCCACAATAAACAACGTTTTCCACCAAGAAACTGAGGTTCCAAATGAGGATGATTAGAATATAATACAAAAAACTTAGATTTTGCTGGAGAAAGTAATATATTTGTCATAGTAGCCCCAGTTGGTGCCACTACAACATCAGCTTGCGCAAACAATTCTCTTTGAAACTCAAAGGAAGTTTTAGATATATCAACCACTTCGAATCCATTTCTCACCAAAAATGTTTCAATTTCCTTCTCATTTTTTAACTTTCTGTAATTTCCTCCAGCACGTGATAAATAAATCTTTCGATAATTCGAATGTGATTTCATTTTTACAGCATCACTAACCCTCTTAACATATAATGGATTGATCACAGTATCAATTCCAAGCAACATGTCTCCATGATATCGATCAAGGATTCTAGATAGTTTTGATGGAATCAGTAATTCTTTTACTTTATATGTACATTTCTTTTTTAACTTTAATACCTTTACATTATTATACGAAGATAATAATTGATTAAAAGCACTTTTAAAATTATCATGTATTTTCTCAGGGATTAATAGTGGAAATTCCGAATAATCCTTCACATAATCTAACACATACATAACCATCGGCAAAGATTCCACCATCCAATGGAAATAATTATTATCATACGTGCAAGATATTAATATTCCTTTTTCTATTGTATTATAATTATTTTCTAGAATATGCCTTTCTATCCATCCCACCAATTCATTATTCACATTATGCTTTACATCCAATACATCCCACGGCTTTACACCATAATCTTCATCCCAAAAATCAGCAAGTTCATCATTATAAATAATATCATCTTTAATTACAAGATTAGTACCACCAATCACCTGAACATCATGATACATATTGATATATGCTTGGGGATATTTGTATTTTGAATTATATCCAGGCATATCCTTTAATTCATCCAGTTGCTGTTCCTTACTCATTTTATATACAATTTTGCCGTGCTCTCTAAGCGGAAGAATTTTATATTTATAAAGACGAACCTGTCTAGGGTTCACATTATTTCTCCAATTCCAAATCTCATAAAACAACCTTAAAGCTTTTTCTATTTCCCCCTCATTAAGGAATAAATTTATTGTCTTAACATCATCTTTTCTACCCTTGAACGATATAAAATCATCATCAACAATATATGTATTGTTTACGAAAGTACTATACGGAAAGAGAAGATCATCGTAATGATTTCCAGCCCCATTTAGATATCTCTCTAAAAATTTATTTCTTTTATTATATCGTAATCTATAATAATCAGGATTGAATAACGGATGAGGTTTTCTCCCTTCAGCCTCACCGTATTTTAAATAATGTATCAGAGGATTGTACTTTATATTTCTATCCTTCTCCAAATAATAGCTTACATCGAACAAAATACACGGAGACAAATTCTCCTTCCATCCATATCTAACATAGTGCAACAACCCATGTTTTACACTCCTCAAGTCTTCTCTTTGCCCTTTATAAAAAACTTCATCATACAATCTATGTCTATGTATTATATATGCTTCTAAACATAATAATGCGAACTTCAAATATTTCCATTCCACTCTAAGACAAATCTTATACATTATTGTCCAAACTTTTAGCATGTTATCCCCTCTTTACAGTTATCCCAGCATGTAATCTGTATATTGTGACAAAACTATACTTGGTTTATCATCTGCAATAATTTTGCCATCCCTCAACCATATAACTCTATCACAAAGCTGCTTTATGGAATCCATGGCATGTGAAACAATAACTATAGTCGTTCCTTTCGAACGTATTTCTTCCATTTTTGCAAAACATTTTCTATTAAATGTTATGTCACCAACTGAGAGAATTTCATCCACTAAAAGAATATCAGCAGAAACATTAATAGCTACTGCAAATGCCAATCTCATATACATACCACTTGAATATGTACGTACCGGATTATCAATATACTCTTGAAGTTCCGAGAATTCTATTATACTATCAATCTTTTTTTCAATCTCTTTACGTGTCAATCCGAAAATAGATGCATTAATATAAATATTTTCTCGTCCACTCATATCAGGATGAAAGCCTGCCCCAAGTTCAATTAAACTAGCAACACGCCCGTCTAATTTAATCACGCCTTTGTCCGGATACATAATTCGAGTCAACAATTTTAGCGTTGTACTTTTTCCACATCCATTTTTGCCAATCAATCCTACAACTTGGCCCTTAGGAATTATAAAACTAATCCCCTGTAGAACTGCTCTTTCCTCATATTGATTTCTTTTCCAAAACAGGAGTTTTTCTTTTAGACTAAACCCCTTATCACGATATACCTTAAATGTTTTAAAGACATTATCAACCTCAATTGCGTTATTCATATTTCTTCCGCAAAACCTTTCTTTAAATACCCAAAAGACACAAATCCCACAATCGTCAAAGCGACAGCAAAAAGCATTGTATGTCCTATTGTCATCAATTCAGGAATCTTTCCATAGTACAAAATATCCCGGAACGCAATTGTAACAGGAGTCATAGGATTCAACATAAACAATCCCATGTATTTTTCTGGCACTAAATCGATCGGATACATCACTGGAGTAAGAAACTGCCAAGCCATAGTTACAATGCCAAGAATATGTGCTACATCACGTAAATATACGGTTATTGCTGAGAATACTAATGTCAATCCCAACACGATAAAGTATTCTGTAATTGCAATCAGTGGCAGAAACAACCAAGCGATAAGGGAAATATGATCTCCTGTCAGCAATACTACAGGTAACAATATTAGGAAACTATAAAGCATGTTGATAAAACCTGCAGTTACCGTTGAAATAGGTAGTACTTCTCTAGGAAAATATATTTTTGTGACAAGATTTACATTATCAATGATACAATTCGCGCCCACTATTAGACTTGAAGAAAAAAATATCCAAGGAATCAATGCTACAAACAAAAACAAATAATATTTATCTATTCCCATTCTCATTATTGACGAAAACACGATAGTATAAACTATCAATTGCATAAGCGGATTTATAAATGTCCATAAAAATCCTAACACAGACCCCTTATATCGACCACGAATATCACGATGAATCAAACTTCTGATCATCTCACGATATTGATATAGCTCCTTCAATATAGTCACGTTCTAAATTCTCCTTACTACCATTATTACGCTTTTTACCAATTTCCACATAATCCCAACTACAGGATAAAGCGTATGCGGAATATTTTTCTTAACATAATTTATCAACCTTCGTCTAAACGGAGCGCCTTGAATTACACACTTAATGTTTTCAATTTCATTCGCTGCAAAATCTACATGCATCAACCATCCTGAATAATAGCCTTGATTCTGCGCAGCAAACGGGAAAATTCGCTCCATCGCATGAGATATCGTTCCATCATCGCCTAGCGGCTCTTGGGGAAAATCTGTAATAGCCCATTCATATCCAAACACATCACTCAACGCCTTAGTTCTGCACCAAAAAACGCTCCCCAACGCAATTGGAGGATATTCTAACTTGATATGACTTGACTCTATCCTTAACTTTTTTGCCAATTCCAAAGTCTTGTCAAAACATATCGTCCAAAATTCACCCTGAAATTTTTTGTATTCTCCATGGCACGGAGGAGGTGGCGTCAAAAAACCTAAGCAAGGATTTTCTATAAACGTTTTGAAAATATTCCTTATATAGTTTCTATCACAGAGCATATTGTCCCATAATGCATGAAAATATGCACTACCAACTGCAATTGACTGCCCCATCCGCTTAGATTTCTTATCATGAATAAATCCTAGAATATCATATTTATTCATGACATCGTTGCATCCTACTAATAAAGCTGCCAAATCACGCCCTCTACCATCAACCAAGCGTATATCTTTGACATTTGTTATCATTTTAGTAAATGATGCAATTATTCCCATTTTTTCACTTGTATCAGTTGTTATATATACATCTACATAATCAGGTAAATTTCTGACATATCCTATACATTCTTCTATTAAGTCTCTATAGTATAAATGTATTATCAATGCTATTTTTACCAAACCAATCTTAGAATCATCAAAAACATCATCCGATGATAAAATATAATTCAGCCCCAAACCTTCTTTTATAGCTGTTATATTGTTAGTTCTAAGAAGATGTTGCCAAATAAGCGTCGTGTTGTAATCTGTCTTGTCTTTTATAAAAGTCAAGCTTCGTTTAGGTTCATCACCATAGTTTTCTTCTAAAAAATATCCCCTTCCCTGCGTTAAAGCCTTTCTTTTTAATACTGGATAGTGAAAATTCTCTATTAATTTTCTCTGAGATAGTAAATAGTGATTAATCTTTTTATCATAATCATGTTCCCACTCTCTAGTGTCGCAATACACCGACCACTTGAATCCCATATCTGAAAAATATTTTGTGAAACATACCTCATGTTGAAGCACAGCTTCTTCAAAGCTTTTAGCAGTATTTTTATTCTCCCAATACTCTTTGAACACTCTAGCATGAAGCATCTTTGCCCTTATCACTAAAAAGTATGTTTGAAGATGCTCTGGAATATATCCATACGGGCACAGCCCTAACACATCATCAGTTTTTCCGTGAACCGTCAATCCCCAAAAGTCAATTGTCCTATCAGCCTCCATTTTAGAAAATACTTCTTCCCAAGGATATATAGGGCCATAGAATGAATCATTCATTAATATTAATTCATCATATTCATCCATTTTCTCCTTGTATGATAGAAGCCCTACTTTCCAAGCTTCCATATCAAAGCCTTCATTTTCTCTTTCTATATAATCCACTTGTATTTCACGTATTTTATCTCGTCCAACAGCAGACAACATCCCATTGCTAACGACCAATATCTTAGCAGCTATCTTTTTAGTTTCATTTAGTAGATAAATAACATAATCATCTACTATTCCTTCAGGATCAAATAATACTAGAATAGCGAGTCTCTTCACTGTAATGCCCCTCAATTATTTCACTGAATTTCACATAAACTTATGAGCTATAAACTTTACCGAGTCTAATGTGAGTATTTTTAGAATCCCAACTATTCCTTTTTCTTTACCCACACGCTTTAATTGATAACACACCAGTTTTATTCCTTCACTAGTTGCTGTACCAAAATTTTCTTTTATCCAAAAATGTTCTTTATAAAATCGTCCCATATCTCGATAACGTCGCCATTGACTTGTCAAATTGGGCTCATGAGAGTGATGAACTTCAGCCTCTGCCACATAAGCTATCTTTTTTCCCTGCAACAGGAAGCGGCCAGCTAAGTCCACGTCTTCACAGATATCTACGCTGCTAAAACCGCCATGGTCAACTAAATCCGTTACCCGATAGGCGGCAAAGGAATTGGAGCAGAAGGCTGTTTTTATGCCCAGCTTTTTGACATCTGACATTGACTTGACAAAGGATTCTGCCGGATAGTTGAACTCACGGTCAACAGCGGCATAGATGCTTGCGTCTTTATGCGGCAGTTGGCGGCCATAAGCTCCAGCTACTTCATGGTCAACGAAGGCCAGTAACAGTTTTTCTAAGCTGTCTTTGTTTGGAATCCGTACATCCTGCGTCATATAGATGATGAAATCTAAGTCTGACTGTTCCTGCAGAATCGTCAATGCTTGCTGGCGAGTTCGGCCATGACTGAAGTCTGCCTTGGCAACAATATGTGTCAGCCAGCCTGCTTGCTTAGCAAACTGTACGGTATCATCGGTTGATTCTGAATCCATAACCAACCGGTATTGCGGTTGGAAAGTCTGCTCTGCTAACTCTGACAGCAAATTCTTGAATCCTGCACCAGCCTGATATGTCGGAATCACTATGCCGACATTGGCTTTGGCCAGCCAGTTTTTATCCATCAATAAGCTCCTTTTCTTGCCAGCACCGCTGTAAATGTTTTGACCAGATATTTCATATCCAGCCATACGCTCCAATTGCGGACGTACCATGTGTCCATTTCCACACGCTCTTCATAGGTGGTATCGCTACGTCCGCTGGTCTGCCACATACCAGTAATTCCGGGTCGAACCATGTAGTACTCCCGAATATTGTCACCGTATTTGCACACTTCGCCCTGCACTATGGGACGCGGTCCGACAAGACTCATCTCCCCCTTTAGCACATTGAATACTTGAGGCAGTTCGTCCAGACTTGTCCTGCGCAGGAATGCGCCTAACTTGGTTACTCGCGGGTCATGGGTAAGTTTGAAGTTTTCCTCCCATTCCTTTTGGGCTTCTGGATTTTCAGCCAAATATTTTTTCAATGCCTCACCTGCGTTGGGAATCATGGTCTGGAATTTGTAGCAGTAGAACTCCTTACCATTCCGTCCTACACGACGATGGGCGAAAAAAATTCTGCCCTTATTGTCTATTCCCACCAACAATGCCAACAGAATAAATATTGGCGATATCAGGATGCAGCCGAAGAATGTGACGACCATATCAAAGATGAACTTCGTTGTCCTGTTGCTCCAGCGGGACAGGTTGTTTTTACTTTTAATGATGGTCAGCTGTTCGACAAACAAGGTGCTGATTTCCACACTACCTAACGGTGTACCGACAAGACTCGGCGTAAACAGGATTGTATCTGTTAGATGCTGAACGGATACCAGCAGTTTACGCATTTCTTCTTCAGATAGGCCTGGTGCAGCAATTACTATAGTACGTACCTCTTGCTCTTTTATGACCTTATCTGCATCAGCAAAGCTGCCCAGCAATGGGTATTCTTTCGGCAATTTGCTTGATATAGGATGGTCATCCAACAGGCCAATAACTTTATAGCCATAACATGGGTCATCATCAAAAGCTTCTAACAGTCGCTCTGCTGTTCGCCCCGCGCCAATCAGCAGGATTTTTTCCTGCAGGCAATGCAGGCGCAAGACAAACTGTCCAAGCATGAACCTACCGATAGCAATGTAAAGCAAGCTGAATAGTAAAAAGCAACCAGCATAATATCTTGAAACTTGCAAACGGTTACGCATCAGGAAGATAACCAGCATATACATTAGGAATCCGTAACAGGCTCCTTTGAATACATCCCTGGTTACATCTAGTGATGGCCGATTGAATCGATAGCCATCGGATAAGAACATGACCAGCAGAAATAACACTGGATAATAAATATACTGATATTCCCAAGGCATAACCATTACACGGCTGGCATCCAACCGAAACAACCCTTGAAGCCATAAAGCCGTATGCTCTGCTGCCACAATAGCCAGGTAATCTACCAGCAAGTGCAAACACACGATAATTTGCCTGCTTGTTCCGATATGTATTCCTTGTTTCATTTTTCCTTCTTCATATTGCCCAACGCATACTCACAGCACTGGCGAACCAGGTTATTGACGGATATCTTCTCATGTTCTGCGATTTTCGTCAGCTCATCCAGCAAACTGGCAGGCAGACGAAAAGTCTTATTAATCATCTCTTCCGTTTGACGAACTTCAAACATTACGTTTTCTCCTTCATTTTTTCTTGTAACTTTTGTCAAAAAGTATACATTTTGACACTTTTGAACTCACAAAGAACATTATAACAAATGCATTCTGCAATGTCTATTTTTTCCTTGATTTTTATTTATTTTAGTAACTTTTTGAGACAAATATGGAATATTTTTGATTGCACAAAATACATTATGCGTCGTTTCATAAAGTATACATTTTGACACTTTTTCATTGCTTAAAATAATTTCAAAAACAACAAAAAGGCTGTGTAAGTGCACGTAACACTATACACAGCCTTTTGCCATCTTCTTAATTTTTCACATACTCTGCGCTAATCTTTCCGATATCGTTCCCTGATTAGCCGGATACATTCTGCTACCGATAGATGCTCAGGCATAGCATTCACTTTTTCCCTAAACTCGGCCTCATCCTCTATCTGCGCCACAGCCTGGTACGCCTCTCTCGACGGGCTATGTATGCTAGTCTGTACGCCCGCTGATTCGTGATATATCCCCGCCTTGGGACTTGCCATGACTTCCGCATAATAATTCATTAAAGCCAGAAAACTTTCGTAATGCTCTTTTTCCTGCGGCAAATAGTCAGCATACATTTCCAATACCGACTGATTCTTCCGCAATTCACGCACAGTATCCTGCACCGCCTCGACCGTCAGTGATTTCCACACCTGCAAGTATTGTTTTTCATTCTTCCCTTTCTCTAGTCCCTCTAGCTTCCATACATCAAAATATTCAATATACCCAGCATAATACACTGCTAGTATACTCGCACGAACATATTGAAAAAAGACAAGGTAATCATTCCAATTCCCTGTACAGCGCTTCGAACAAACAAAATCCGCAAAGGCAGCTAATGGCGCACCATCGCGCAATCCTTCCCACAAAGAAAAAGTCTCATGAATAAAATGCATCGAAAAGTCCGTATTATCCTTTTTCTCCCTTTCCCGCGATGTAATCTTTGCATAAAAGCGTACCAGATTCAAGTAATTCTGTGACCGCTTTGTCTTCTCCCATCGAGGTGAAGCAAAATAAAATGCCTGAAATAAATCCCGCCACGGAGAAATGCCTATATACTCAATAACGCCTGTACCTCGCTCCTCACGATGCATCTTCAATCGGTATTGCTTGTATAGTTCAAGCCACTGTTCCTCATCCGGCTCAGATAACACATCCTCCACTAGACGCTCCGCCCAATATACATAGTCATCCTGTGGAACCCGCCCCGCTGCCAATAAAAACCGGATCATCTTCTCCTTGCGGATATATTCTAACCCTTTATGCTTAGCGACATCATCAGCTTTTTGCGTATAAAAATGGCTTATCTTCACAATCTCTCACCTATCCCTACTATTCCGGCAACTTTATCTGGTCAAGCTTCAGCAGCCGCAGAGCCAGATAAAGTTCAAACCGTTCCGGCGCATTCTCATAGTCTTCATTCCTGTAGTCTACCTGCCTCCTTAACTTCGCACGAACAACCGCCAACCGTTGTTCCAGATACTCACGCTTTTCTGCATCATTCCTCGTCATCATGAATTCCATTTCCAGTTTTCGATACGCCTGAGCCATCTGAACCAGCTGCACCTCAGTTCCTTTATCATAAATACTGAAAACTTGCTGCAAATCACAAACAGCTGCTTCCTTAAGGCGCGCATACGCCAACGGTAGGAAATATTCGATATAGCTGAATGCAATAACCGTATCCCTCTCCCACGGCTGAATATTATGAAACCAGCCCAACGACCTCTCTACCGTCTTGATGAAATCCTCCGTACGGCGGATTGTAATTGACTTTGCCAGATATCGTTCCACCCATACCGATTCATCCTCCCATATCGGCTGCGAAACATACGTTGAGCCCATGGGAAGCTCCCAAATTTCCTGACTGGTAAGTTTATAGGCTGCTTTTGTATCCTGCTGCATTTGCTGAATCATCGTTTTAAGCGATATCGGACTTAAATCCATATGACAACGCATATACTTTTCCAAAAACTGTTCCGTAAAGCCCATATCCTTCATGTGTCTGCGGTCATACTGGTAAATAGCCTTAATCCCGCCTCGCCACACGGTATCATTAGCCGCTGTCAGCTTCTCGGTCAGATAAAGAATATTTCTCACGGCATCCGCATTCTGTAATCGGTCTAAATCCTCATAAATAATCAGGACGTTTTTCCGCAACCGCAACAGCTCCTTGCGAAAATCTGCAAAAATCTTCGCATATCTCTTATCGACACCCTCCCAAATACTCTCTAGCAAATTAACCTTAGCCGCCTTAAATACCCCCTGCAGTTTGCGCATATTACTAGAAACTCTGCCGTTAGTAAACAAAACATTATTAACTTCCTGCACCAGATACTCCGCAAAAGAATCCAGCCGCACAGCCAAAACATCAATCTTCACAATCTCATAAGGAATATTATCCGGCTTTCCAGACTCAACCTGCAAGGCCGCCACAAGCCCCTCCATTAAAAATGATTTTCCCTGTCCCCATTCTGCCTCCAAACCAATCGTCGTTACCTTCGGATCATGCACATAGCCCAATAGTCGCTTCAAATCATCCTCCCGCTCTAAAAATAAATTACGCGCATGCCAGTCCACACTCCTCCGATTATTTTCCTCACGGTACTCTGCATATTTTATCAGTGAAAAAAGCGCTAAACAGACTAAAAACGAAACAATCACAGGCCCATAATGGAACAGGCTGGGCATAAGCTCCGCTACCTGTTCCATGCGTAAATCCTTCACTTCCGCCGCACCAAATTTCCCGCATAAACTTCCAGCCAGCAGCAACAGACCCTTAATATACAAGGGAAGATTACAGGAAATCTTGACATTTAACAAAAGTAAGCTAAACAGCAGCACAACGGCAGCACCATATAGAGAATTAGCCCCCTCCGGCAAACAACCGCCAATAAAAGCAGCCACCAAGAATAAAGAACTCCACTGTTTCACAGTACGCATCCTCAGCCTCCTCCACCATCTGTCTCTTCAATAAAACACATAAATTTTTATCATCTCTTCAAAATGTAAGAACCCAGCTGCCTGTTCCACATAAACAGACCGCTAGGCCCCTTTCGTTTAATTTATATTAAATTTTGTAATTCAAAAATGACAGCGCTGCCTTCATGCCATCCACCGCGGCACTCATAATGCCACCGGCATAGCCTGCGCCCTCTCCCATGGGATAGAGGCCGTTTACACCTTCTGCCAGCATGGTTTCACGACTGCGGCAGATGCGGCAGGGTGCAGAGGAACGGGCTTCTACGCCGGTCATCACCGCACCTTTATCGGCAAAGCCCTTGATTTTGTGGTCAAAGTGCGGCAGTGCGCCTTCGAGCGTCTGTGTCAGGAAGTTTGGCAGGCAGTTATGCAGGTCCACGGCCTTTACGCCAGGCTGATAAGTGGGCTTGGTCAGGAACTGCGTGGAACCAGATGTTCCTCCGAGGAAATCTCCAACCGTCTGCACCGGGGCGTAGTAGTTGCTGCCACCGAGCTCAAAGGCCAATTTTTCAAGCTTATCCTGCAAGTTCATACCTGCAAGCACTTCCTGCCCGAAATCATCGGGGCCGACCTGCACCAACAGGGCGCTGTTGGCAATACCGGAATCGCGCTTGTAATTGCTCATGCCGTTAGTGCAGACCTGACCTTTTAGGGACGTTGCCGCAACGACCTGACCGCCGGGACACATGCAGAAGGAGTATGCTCCCCGCCCTGTTTTGGGGTCTTTATAGGTCAGCGCGTAATCAGCCACCGGCAGGCGGGGATTGCCTGCATCCTCACCATACTGTGCCCTGTCGATAAATTCCTGAGGATGCTCAATACGCACGCCGATAGCAAAGGGTTTTGCTTCCATTTTGAGGCCTTTGCTCAGCAACATGCGATACGTATCCCGCGCAGAATGGCCAATACCCAGGAAAACATCATGACAGGCGATACGTTCCTCGCCGTTGACGATTACCGCCTGCAGCTGGCCATTTTCGATTTCCATATCCGTCACCTGCGCCTCAAAGCGCACTTCGCCGCCCAAGCGGATAATTTCCTTACGGATATTCTTCACCACACCCTGCAGCAAATCCGTGCCGATATGCGGCTTATGCAGGTAGCGGATTTCCTCGGGCGCTCCGGCCACAATAAAGGCTGCCAGCACATCCTGTATATGGCTGTCACTGATGCGGGTGGTGAGCTTGCCGTCAGAGAATGTACCTGCACCGCCCTCACCGAACTGCACGTTGGAACGCTCGTTTAATATCCCCGTCTGCCAGAAGCGCTCGATAGCCGCCTTGCGGTTATCCACATCACCGCCACGCTCCAGTACCAAAGGATTCCAGCCAGCCTTGGCTAAGGTCAGGGCCGCAAACATACCCGCGGGGCCAAAGCCCACCACGACAGGGCGCAGTTCACCCTCTTTACGCGGACGGAAGTTCGCGTTAACCGGCTTAGTCCCCGCCACCAGCTCCACGTTTTTATCCTTGCGCAGTTTTTTGAGGATGTTTTTCTCCGGCATATTCACCGTCACATCCAGCATGTAAACAAACTGCACGGGCGCCCCATGGTAACGGCGGGCATCTACAGCCTTACGCACAATTACCACCTCAGTAACGGCCTGAGGTGGTAATTGCAAGCGTTTGGCTGCAAGTGTTGTCAGGGGGCGCTCATCATCAAAGGCCACCTGCAAATTTTTTATGCGAATCACTTGTAGCTTCACTCCATACTTTTTCCTGTTTTCTTATCCTTAACCACGATATGCACCAGCACATCATGGTTCGTCACCGTAACCCCCGGCGGCAGGGCTAGCTTTACGGTCTTGTCGGTGTTCTGCAGAACATCCGCCAGCGTAATCTTTTCTGTATTTACCGCCGTAAGACCGGAAATGATGTTTTCTGCACCGGCCACTTCAATCTGCAGCGGATTCGGCTTGATGGACACCAGTTCCAAATAAGCAGGCAAATCCGCCTCGCTTACGGGATGAATGGTAACGATTTTCTTGGTGAGTCCCCGGGCCATCTGCACCGTCACATACATGGTAGCTGGCTGGATGGTTACACCGGAAACCTCCTTGCCATCGGCATTGATGGCAGTCAAGGGCACCTGCAGGGCAAAGTCTGCATCATTCTTGCTGGTCAGTCCCACATAGCCGATAAGGCGTTCCACCTCTTTCACGGCCGAGGACGGGCCTTCCACCATGACTTCGGAGCTGGCCTGGGTTACTTTGGCCACCGTCACGCCACTGGCTGGAGAACCATTGACGTTGATATCCGCCCGCACCTTGCGGCGCACAATGGGGTCAAGGGTGACTTCCACCGTGCCGGGCTGCACATCCACAAGTTCAAAGCCTTGGGGCATCTTGACGCGAACCTTATATTCACCCTTGCCAGACTTTGCCTCCCGCAAGTCCACGCTGGCTTCAAAATTGACATCGCTGTTGCTGACAAAGAGGGAGCGGGCCCCGCGCACGGTAATCTTGACTTTATCAGTCCCCTGGGTAACCTTATACCCCTCCGGCACATTGACGAGCTGCACCTGCGCCGTGAAGCTGCCCTCGGTGGACGGGTTCTGCTCATTCATCACATAACCCCAGAGAATCACGGCCACCAGAATAGCCACTATCTTTGCTGCTATATTTCGTTGAATTAAACTGCGAAAGCGTGAAATCATTTCTTCTTCCTCCAGTTCATCACCATATCCTTGATGCCGGTGGCTGGCACTTCAAAGGCTGGCATCAGGACTTCCTGCAGATACTCAGGACTTAAATGCCGCATGATATGGCCGTTTTCCGCCACAGAAATGGTGCCGGTTTCCTCGCTGACCACCACAATGAGGGCATCGCACTGCTCAGACAGGCCGATAGCTGCCCGGTGGCGGGTGCCCAGTTCCGTGGACAAGGTGCGGTTCTCCGTCAAGGGCAGAAGGCAGCCTGCCGCAATCAGACGATTGCCGCGGATAACGGAAGCACCATCGTGAAGGGGCGTATTGACAATAAAGACATTGAGCAGGAATTCTGCCGAAATCAAGCCGTCAATCCGAATGCCCGTGGCGCTTACGTCATTAAGCCCCATATTGCGCTCAATAACCAGCAGGGCACCTGTTTTCGTAGCAGCCAGCTGCTTCACCGCCTTGGTGATTTCGCTGACAACCGACCGGGCTTCCTCATCATCCAGCAGAGCCGAACTGCCTAAGAATCTCCCCTGCCCTAGATGCTCCAATGCTCGCCTAAGTTCCGGCTGAAAGACGATAGGCAAGGCCACAAAGAGCAGTGTCACGGTTTTTTGCAGCAACCAGGAAATGACATGCAAATCGAGCCAGCTGCAGACCATGGTCACCGCCAGCAGAACCAGAATACCTTTCACCAGCGTAATGGCCCGGGTGTCCTGGAGCATTTCATATACTTTATACAGAATTGCCGCCACAATCAGGATATCCAGCACATCGAACCAGCCAATGGTGGAGAGAATTCCATGAAATTGTACAGGCAAGGATAAATCAATCGGCATAAAACAAAACTCCCTAGTGTTACACTTCCGTTATATTGCTATCTACTATTATATGAAGAATTCGTGTCCTTTGTAAAGAACTCCTTGTTGCTATTGTAAAATTTTACGCTTTTTTTCTAAAAATAATATGAAAAAAGCCATCCCCCACAGGAGACGGCTTCAAAAAACTTATTTAATTTCGCGAATCCAACCTTCCGGTGCTTCCACCGTACCCAGCTGCACACCACGCAGGGTGTTGTAGAGTTTGGTGAGGACAGGGCCCATTTCCTGCATGCCGCTGGCAAATTCGATGGTCTTGTCCTTGGAAACCACTTTGCCCACCGGGCAGATAACGGCTGCCGTACCGCAAAGACCTGCTTCGGCAAATTCCTCCAATTCGGTGAACTTAACCGGACGGTGTTCCACCTTATAGCCCAGTTTTTCAGCCAGAGCTACCAAAGAGCGGCGGGTGATGGAGGGCAGGATGGAGTTGGACTTCGGCGTCACGATGACGTTGTCCTTGGTGACGAAGAGGAAGTTGGCACCGCCGGTTTCCTCAACGTAGGTGCGGGTAGCCGCATCGAGATACATATTTTCATCAAAGCCGTTTTCATGGGCCAGTATGTAGGGGTGCAGGCTCATGGCGTAGTTCAGGCCAGCCTTGATATCACCGGTGCCATGAGGAGCAGCTCGGTCGAAATCGCTCACGCAGATGGTGATGGGCTTGATGCCGTTCTTGAAGTAAGAACCTACCGGCGTACCAAAGAGACGGAACTGATATTCATCCGACGGCTTAACACCGATAACCGGGCCCGTAGCAAAGAGATACGGACGCAGGTACAGGGCACCGCCGGACTCATAAGGCGGAATCCAATCCTTATTGGCCGATACCACCTGGTCTACGGCCTCCATGAACATTTCCTCCGGCACCGGCGGCATAACCAGACGCTTAGCCGAATCCATCATGCGCTTGGCATTCAGGTCAGGACGGAAGGTTACGATACGGCCATCTTTCGTGCGGTAAGCCTTCAAGCCTTCAAATACTTCCTGGCAATACTGTAAAATACCGGCACACTCATTGAGTACGATTGTGGCATCTTCTGTCAAACCGCCCTTCTCCCAATGACCATCCTTATAGTTCGCCACATAACGCTTGGTAATCGGCTGATAGTTAAAGCCGAGATTTGACCAGTCAATGTTTACATTTGCCATGCTAAAACCCCTTTTCTTTTCCTCAAAGTAACTACATTCTATTCCTGTAATACACAAATGTCAAGGATTTGCTGGCATTTTTACAAAAAAGATACCTATTTTACAAATCTGTTCCCGTTAACAGGACATCTGTTTAGCGGCCTGCCATCTGCTTCTGACGTAATTCCTTTAGGGCCTGTGCCAGATTTTCCCGGATATCGCTGGCCAGCAACGCTTCTCCTTTTTCGCCATAGGCAATGTCACCGGCCCGGCCATGGAGGTACACGCCTGCCAAAGGCGCCAGACCACTTTCCGTCTGTTTCATGAGTCCGGCAATGGTACCTGCCAGCACATCCCCGCTGCCTGCGGTTGCCATGCCCGGGTTGCCCACCGAGGTGAAGAAGGCCATGCCATCGGGATAGGCCACCAAGGTACACTCGCTCTTCACCACTAAAATGCACTGATACTCATTCGCCGCTTCCCGCACGATGGGCAACAGCGATTCGCGAAGTTCCGGCACAGAAACGCCCAGCAGGCCCGCCATTTCCCCTAAGTGCGGGGTCAGCACCGGCACCTGGGGCAGCTTGCTCAAATCGTCCGGTGTGCTGTTAAAGGCAAAAATTGCATCCGCATCCATAATCAAGGGCTTGTTGACTCTGGCAGTAAACATGCGGATAAGTTCCTGCGTCTCCATGGCACGGCCCATGCCCGGACCAATCAATACCGCATCATGGCTCTGGGCAAGTTCAAGCAGGCGGTTTAAGGCAACTTCACCACTGAACATACCCGGCGAACTCTCCTCCACCGGCTGAACCATGACCTCCAGCAGTTGTCCGGCTAAGATAGGCTGAACCGAAGCAGGTACGGCAAGGGTCACAAGCCCAGCCCCCGCCCGCAGGGCAGATGTAGCCGCAAGGGCTGCCGCCCCGGTCATGCCGAGAGAACCGGCCACCACCAGAATTCTGCCGCAATCGCCTTTATGAACCGCTTTCCCGCGCAAGGGCAAGAGGGTCTGCGCCAGTTTTTCATCCAGCAGGGACTGCTGGATTTTTTCACTCTGCAACAGATTTTTGGGAATCCCGATATCATCCACAATCAGCTGACCGGTCATCTCGGCGCCGGGACTTAAAAGATGCCCCACCTTGGGCAGACCCAACGTCAGCGTCATATCGGCCATGACAGCTACCGTAGAAACCTTGCCCGAATCGGCTTCCACACCACTCGGAATGTCAATGGAAAGCACTTTCGCCCCTGCTTCATTGACTTCTTCAATAAGGCGCAGAACTTTCTTCTTGAGTTCCCCATTAAAGCCCATCCCCAGAATACCGTCCAAGATGCCATCAGCAAATTTCAAAGCCAGATGGAGGCGGTTCCAGTCCCTGTCCTCTTCGAGGCCGTGAACTTCCAGCCCCATCTTGTCACTGGCTTTCTTCATGCGTGAGGAGGCCGTCTTTAAATGAGCAGGCTCGCAGGTCAGGAAGATCTTGATTTTCGCTCCCATATTGCTGAGATACCGCGCAGCAGCAAAAGCGTCCCCGCCGTTGTTGCCGCTGCCAGCCAGTACACAGATGGTCTTGCCGCTGACGCTGCCCAGCAGATGTTCCATGGCCTGGGCTACTCTGTGCCCCGCACTTTCCATCAGCAAAAGTTCCGGCAGGCCGTATTCCTCTGCCGCCAATCGGTCAATCTGCCGCATGTCCTCACTTACTGCTATCTTCATCCTTATGCCTCCATTACACATTGCGCCGCCCCGTATTCCTGCGTATGGGTCAAGGACAGCCAAATATTTTTCACGCCCTTAGTGCGGGCAAAATCTGCAAAATAACCACTTAAATGTACCTTGGGAGCACCCAAATCATCCGGCAAGACCTCAATGTCCGTCAGATTGCCGCCCCTAAGCCCTGTGCCAAAGGCCTTTAAGACCGCTTCCTTGGCCGCAAAGCGGGCCGCAAAACTCTGCCCCGCCTGCTTGCCCCGGCTCCGGCAGTACTCAATCTCGGCTACGGTAAAGACCCGCTCCACAAAATGCTGCCGGGCGATGGCCTTTTCCACCCGAGGTACCTCCACGATATCCATACCAATTCCCGTTATCAAAATAACCCCCTGTAACACATAGACAAAGAATAAGCCGGCTTTCCAGCCGGCTAAATCCTGCCTTAATTAAAACGATGTAGTTGCCATATTGCTGCTTGCGGCTCCGTTGGTAGACGGGGTTGCAGGCGCAGCGTTATTTCCTTGCGTCGGCATGCCATCCGCACCGGTATCGGGCTGAGTGACCTTCTTGCCAGCCACAGGCTCATCCGGATTGAAGCGGTAGTTGCGGGCAATGAATATCTCTACGCGGCGGTTCTGCTGTTTGCCGGCGTCGGTTTTATTATCCGCAATGGGCCGGTATTCGCTGTAGCCAATGGCGCTGAACCTTGCAGGATTCAGCGATTTGTCCGCAGCCAGAATCGCCTTCATGAGATTCATGGCACGGGAAGCACTAAGCTCCCAGTTAGAAGGATACTGCGCCGTATTGATGGGCACATTATCCGTATGACCAGAGATGACCACGCGCTCCGGCAGGGAAGCCAGCATACCGGCAACCACCGGCACAATGGACTGGGCCTGCCCCACCAGCTGTGCTGACCCGGAAGGGAACAATGCCCGCTCCTTGATGCGAATCATCAACCCTTCCTCTGCCAACTGCGTGCTGAGCTGTTCATCCAAATTATTTTCTTCAATATAAGACTGCAGTTTCTTCTGCAACTCTTCGAGCTGCATATTCTCTGCAAAATATGCCGAATTACCCAAGTCCTCATTGGAAGGCATCTCTGCCCGGCGGCCTACATTGGGGCCGGCCTTATCGAAGAACGAGGGGCCGCCCATGTTGAAGGCTGCCGTAAAGGCCTGCGCCAAATCTGCCATCTTCTTCTGGTCTGTCTGGGAAATAGCAAACAGTGCAATGAACAGTGCCAGAAGCAATGTCATAAGGTCAGAATACGGCAGGAGCCAAGGCTCACCTTCGTGCTCTTCATGAGGCGGATGATGTTTTTTTCTAGCCATCAAATCACTCCTTCTTCAACCCTTCACGTTCGGACTGAGGAATGAATACCATCAGTTTTGCTTCAATGGCCGTCGGAGAATCACCGGCCTGCAGGGAAAGAATCCCTTCAATAATCATACGCTTTTCACTGACTTCTGCCTTGGACAAGAGTTTCAGCTTGTTGGCCATCGGCAGGTAAACAACGTATGCCGTGAAGATACCAAGAATCGTAGCAACGAATGCTGCGGCGATAGCATGACCTAACTTATTAACGTCGTTCAAGTTACCCAACGCTGCGATAAGGCCGATAACGGCGCCGAGCACACCAAGGGTAGGAGCGTACAGACCAGCCTGCTCAAGCATGGCACGGCCTTCGGCGTGACGTTCCTGCATAACCGCCAGTTCTGCATCCAATACATCCCCGACGAATTCCGGGTCCATACCATCAATGACCATGCCCAGGCCGGTACGGAAGAAGGGGTCCTCAATTTCCTGGACTTTGCCTTCCAACGCCAGAATACCTTCACGACGGGCAATCTGGGAAAGCTCAATAAAGAGATTCAATAACTCCGACTTTTCATGGAGGGACGGTTTGAAGAAAACCATCTTAATCAGCTTGGGCAGGTTTTTCAGCTGATTCATATTGAATGCCGTGAACAAGCAGGAGAAGGTACCGCAGATAATAATCAGGAATGCTGCCGGGTTATTCAGCGAGCTGATAGGCGCGCCCTTGATGATCATACCTACGAATACGGAGATAAGACCGCCTACCGCGCCAATGACAGTTGAAATTTCCAAGATAAAAGCCCCCCTAACCTTCCTTTGCTATTGAAGGATCATCATCTATTTTCGCACATACACTTGTACCTATTTTGTATAATTCCATATAAAGTGACAAAATCCTACTATAGCGTCAGAAAAATTTTTCTCTTTTTTATAATAAATTTTTGTTATTATATCATACATTCATCAAAAATATGGTATAATATATGAGAATAAAACTAGTTTATAGAGAAAGAAGCGATACGATGGAACTTAGACAACTTGAATATTTCCAGATGGCCAGCCGTCTGCGAAATATCACCAGGGCTGCCGAACGCCTCCGGGTATCCCAGCCCAACATCACCGTAGCGATTAAAAAGCTGGAGGCAGAACTGGGCATTCAGCTCTTTGACCGCAGCCAGAAGCAGCTTTCCCTGACGCCGGAGGGGGCTGTCTTTCTCAACCGCGTGGAACTGGCTCTGCGCAATATTCAGGACGCTGTGCTGGAAGTCAACGACTACAAGCAGCTCCAAAAAGGCACCATCAAAATCGGCATTCCGCCCATGATGGGTGCTTACCTCTTCCCCAAAATCTTCTCCAGCTTCCAGCGCCGCTATTCCCATCTGGAAATCTTCATGCATGAAGAAGGTTCCATGTCCATCCGGGAACAGCTGGAACGAGATGAGCTGGACTTCGGCATCATCATCATTTCCGGTGCCAGCAACCACCTGCAGCTCCTGCCCATGACCAAGGACCAGATTGTCTGCTGCGTTCCCGAAGACAGTCCGCTGGCCCAGAAAAAGAGCATTTCCTTCAATGATATTGCTGAGGAAAACATCATCATGTTGAAAGAAGGCTCCTTCCTGCGGCAGACCATCCTCGGCAAGATGAAGGAAGAAAATGTAACGCCCAACATCGTGCTGGAATCCAATCAGGTAGTTACCTTAAAAGGACTCGTTGCCAGCGGCGTAGGCATCGCCTTCCTGCTTAACATGGTAGTAGAAGATACGCCTGGTGTCAAGGCTATTCCTCTGGCTGACCCCATTTCGGTTGACGTCGGCCTGGCCTGGAAAAAAGACCGCTACATTTCCAAGGCTGCCCAGTCCTTTATCGATTTCTGCAAAGACCTGCTCAAAGAGCGCAAAGCCAACAGCGAAAAATAAGTACAAAAAATCGACGGTTCGTTGCGAACCGCCGATTTTTTTATGAACCAGCTTATGTTACATAACGATATGTGCCATAACAAAGCCCATGCAGCAACCAGTTGCTACACCGATAAGCCCCGGAATCATAAAGCTGTGATTCAGGATGTACTTGCCGATGCGGGTGGTACCGGAACGGTCGAACCCGATGCAGGCCAAGTCGGAGGGATAAGTCGGCAGGAAGAAGTAACCATAGCAAGCGGAGATAAAGGACATGATCATCACCGGATCCATGCCTACAGACAGAGCCAGCGGCACAACGATGGCGATAGCTGCTGCCTGAGAGTTAACCAGCTTAGAAGTCAGGAAGGCGATGATGGCATAAGCCCAGGGATAAGCCGTTACAGCAGCACCGAGTCCCGCCTTAAGGAACGTCATATGTGCATTGAAGTACGTGCTGGCCATCCAAGCAACACCATATACTGATACTAGCGCCACAATACCAGAACGGAATACCTGACTGTTGCCTACATCTTTGGCTTTAACCTTACAAACAATCAAAATCATAGCTGCTACAAACAACATAACCATCTGAATAACATCTGTCATTGAAATTGCCTTCATAACACCTTTTGCATCAGGAAATTGTGGCAATAACGTCTGGAAATTCCCCAAGCAAGCAATAACTAAAATGCCCACAAAGAAAATATACATGGCATGATAATAAGACTTTGGCAGCTCCTTGTCCACTAAGGATTCACTGTCTCCATAAACATAATTATAATTTTCTGGATCCTTAATAAATTCCTGGAACCGTTCGTCCTTCTCTAACTCCTTACCACGATATTGGGACCATAAAGCTGCGCAGAACACACCAAACCCGGTAGCCGGAATGGATACTGCAAGAATTTGAAGTACCGAATAATTATAGTCGTGCTGAGCAAAGAAAGCAAGAATTGATACAACAGCTACCGATACAGGGGAAGCACAGATAGCCATCTGGGATGCCACCGAAGCTACCGCCATTGGACGCTCCGGACGAATGTTCTGCTTGATTGCGATATCATAGATAATCGGGAACATGGTATAAACCACATGACCAGTACCACAGAGTACCGTTAGGAACCAAGTGGTAAGCGGAGCAAAAATTGTAACATGCTTTGGATTGTCGCGCAGGAATTTCTCTGCGTACTTCAACATAACCGTAAGACCGCCGGAAGTCTGTAAGAAACCGGCGCAGGTAACCACCGCTAAAATTGTAAGCATAACAGAAATCGGTGGTGAACCTGGTTTGTAATGGAATACAAACGTAAAAATGATGAGACCAATGCCACTGATAACTGCCAGACCGATACCGCCATGGCGGACACCGAAAATCAAGCAGGCCAGAAGCACCACGAGACCTAATAACATTTCCATAATTATTAATCTCCCTTTCCTTAAAAAATCTTGTTAGCAGATATTTCCCCTTGTGGTTTTTATTCGTCAAAGCCTAAAATTCTCCTGCTATCGCCAAAAAAATTTCATAACTTTTCTAAATAGTGCCAATAAACTTCAAATCTGCTAAATCACTTGCCCATTATACTACAAAGCCTATATATTAGTAAATACTATTTATTATAAAATATTTTAATGATTATTTTTATTTATCTTAACTTAATCAACATTAATCATAAAACGCCATAAACTCCCAGATATGCGCCAATCTTCTCCAACTTGACATTACCCAAACAAATTCGTTATAATAACTATGTTATTAAAAGCATATTTAAGGCAACGGCGCCTTTTGCGACTCACCAGTCAAAGTTCAGCAGGATAGCTGTCTCTTTTTGACAGGTCAGGAACAAAAGGCGTTTTCTGTTGCGACTATTTTATGGAAAGAAGGTTACCTATGGAATTATTAAACTCTGTTGTGGATGGCATTAATACCTTACTCTGGTCTTATGTGCTCATCATCGTCCTCGTAGGCTGCGGTATTTACTTCACCCTGTCTACGAAATTTGTCCAGCTGCGGATGCTGCCGGAAATGCTGCGCCTGCTGACGGAAGGCATCGGCGCAAAAACCGAGGGTGGCGCTATCAGCTCCTTCCAGGCATTCTGTGTCAGTACTGCGTCCCGCGTAGGTGTGGGCAATATCGCTGGCGTGGCCATTGCCATTGTCACCGGTGGCCCTGGCGCCGTGTTCTGGATGTGGGTTATCGCCTTTATCGGCAGTGCCACGGGTTTTGTGGAGAGCACCCTGGCACAGATTTACAAGATTCAGCGTCCCGATGGTTCCTTCCACGGCGGCCCGGCTTACTACATCAAAAATGCCCTGCATCAGTCCGGTGTGGCTAAGCTCTTTGCCGTACTTTTGGCGGTAACCTTCGGCCTTATCTACAACTCCGTACAGGCCAACACGATTGCCCTGTCCGCAGCTACCGCCTTCAATGTACCTCAGTACGTAACGGCGGGCGTGCTGGCCTTCTTTACCGGCCTTGTCATCTGCGGCGGCGTACAGCGCATCGCTCAGGTTACGGAATTTCTCGTGCCCATCATGGCAGGTCTTTACATTCTCGTAGCCATCATCATCACCATCATCAACATCGACAAAGTCCCGGCCATGTTCGCCCTGATTTTCCACGATGCTTTCTCGCCGCAGGCTGCTGTAGGCGGCGGTCTTGGGTCTGCCATTCTCACGGGTGTGAAACGCGGCCTGTTCTCCAACGAAGCCGGTGAAGGTTCCGTGCCGAATGCTGCCGCTACTGCAGATGTCAGCCATCCGATTAAACAGGGTCTTATTCAGGCCTTCGGCGTTTATGTGGATACCTGGCTGGTATGTTCTGCTACGGCCTTTATCGTACTGCTGACAGGCCAGTACACGATTGGCGGCGAACTGACGGGTATTGCACTGGCGCAGGCCTCTCTGGCCAGCATCTTCGGCGCTTCCGCTCCTGCTGCTGTTTCCTTCATGATTCTCATGTTCGCCTTCAGCTCCATCGTAGGCAACTACTACTACGGCGAAATCAATATCGCCTTCTTTGAAGCCAAAGGCAAAATGGGTCTGTTCCTCTTCCGTGCACTGGTTATCGGTATGGTAGTCTTTGGCAGCATGGCAGAACTTTCTCTGGTCTGGAACCTGGCCGACCTCTTCATGGGTCTCCTGTGCCTCACCAACCTCTACGCCATCAGCCGCCTGTACAAATATGCCAAGGTAACCTTTAACAGCTACCTCGAACAGAAACGTCAGGGCATTGCCGAACCGGTCTTTGACCCGGCCATTCTGCCTGACGAACACGGCATCCACGCCTGGGGCGTAGACAAAGATTAAAACTGCATCCTAAAAAAGCTGGCCAGCGGCCAGCTTTTTTCATACCTGTATTTACTTAAAGAACACGGATTTGCCAATAAATTCCCGCAGCAAAGAGTTATTGGGCACATCATCTTCAGCGGTGATGGCGTCAAAATACTGCAAGATATCCAAGAGGCGTTTGGCTTCCGCCCGCTCCGGGATATCGCGTGGTACCATCTGCAGCAGCGGTTCGGCATAGCGCTTCAAAATGCCCAGTTCGTAGATAAGCGCGGAGTTGAACATCACATCGGCTTCTTCCTGATAAGGGAAGATATTGATTTCCTCCCCTTCCCGCACAGCCGGCCATTGTTTGAGGGTCTTTAAGGCCCCAGCGCCGCGGAACTGATAATCCCGCACCAGCCGCCGCATCAAACGGGCGTCCGTCGTAGAGATGCGGTTATGGGCATCGATATTGAGCTGGGTCAGCGCGCTGATGTATATCTTGTACTTGCGGCTATGGGGCACATATTCACTGAGTTTTTCATTGAGCCCGTGAATCCCCTCGACAATGATGGGCTGCTCCCTGGTCACCGCCAGCCGTTTGCTCTCATCCCACTCCCGGCATCCGGTCAGGAAGTTATAAGTAGGCAGAACGACTTCCTCGCCCGCCAGCAAAGCCAGCATATGCTCGTTGAAAAGCTCCACGTCCAACGCTTCAATGCACTCGTAATCGTATTCCCCATTGGGCTTGCGGGGCGTATTCTCCCGATCGACAAAATAATCATCCAAAGAAATGGACACGGGCATCAACTGAGCCGCCCGCAGCTGCACCCGCAGACGCTGGGCAAAGGAGGTCTTGCCCGACGAGGATGGACCGGCAATCAAAATCAAGCGCAGGCTGCCTTTTTGCTCCGCGATATGGTCGGCAATCTGCGATATGCGCTTTTCCTGCAAAGCCTCCGATACCCGGATAAGCTCACCGATTTCGCCATGGCGGTTGATGCGGTTAAGGTCCGGCACAAAGTTGCACTGCAGGGCCTGTGCCCACTGCCGGGATTCAGCGAGAATCTGGCTGAGTTTGGGCTGAGGAATGCGTTCCCGCACCGCTCCGCCGGTATCCATATCAGGAATGCGCAGCAAAATCCCCCCCGCTTCCACATCCAAGGCAAATTTCCCCAAACTTCCCGTATGGCCCAGCATAACCCCGTAAAGATAATCGTAAAACTCACCGCACTGATAGAGACTCACCTTATCCATCTTCAACGAGGAAATCAGATTGGCCTTTTCTATCTGGCGATTGTTCTTAAAAATTTTTATAGCCTGCTCCTTGTCCATCTTCATCTTGATGATGGGCAAATCCTCGGCGATAATCTCCAGCATGCGGCTTTCGATATTGTGTACAATATCTTCATTTATCCCGATACCGAAATGACGAATCTCACAAAAAATCCCCTTATTGGCGCTGAACTGTGCCACAACCTCTGCCGACGGATACATCTCATGCACGACGGTAAAGAGCACAAACATCACCGTGCGCCGATAAATCCGCCATCCCCGGCTGCTGTTGAGTTCGATAAAGGAAACCTCACTTGACATGTCAACTTCGCTTTGCAAATCCCGGATTTCGTTGTTGACGAGTCCTGCCACAATTTCGCTGGCGTAATCCTTTTGCGCCGCCTCTGCCAGTTCTCTTAGTTCGACTGTTGCCATGTTAATCCCCCCATCCCTGTATAGAAAAAGACTTAGATATTACTACTATTGTAACACCTAAGTCCTAATTTGGCTATATAATTGTGTGAAAATTACATAAACATGCAAACAATCTTATAGAAAAGTGCTCCCATAAGTGCCGTACACGGAATGGTCAGCACCCAAGCCATAACCATCTGCTGGGCTACACCCCAACGTACCGCATTGACACGCTTAGCCGTGCCCACACCCATAATGGAGCCGGATACGACATGAGTAGTGCTGACGGGCAAATGCAGCAGAGTTGCCCCGAAGATAACCGTAGAGGAGTTCAAATCCGCAGCGAAGCCGGAAATGGGCTCCAATTTGAAAATCTTACCGCCGATGGTGCGGATAATCCGCCGTCCGCCCATGGCCGTACCGAAGGCCATAGCCGTGGCGCAGAGCACCTTGACATAAGTGGGAACCTCAAACTCGCCGATATAGCCGCCAGCCAGCAGGGCCAACGTAATGATACCCATGGATTTCTGCGCATCGTTGGAACCATGGGAGAAGGCCATCATAGCCGCCGAGAGAATCTGCATCTTCTTAAACTTGTGGTTGACTGCCGAGGGGCTGAAACCGCCGAATACCCGGAACAGTACGAGCATCACAATGCAGCCGGTGCAGATGGCAATGATCGGAGAACCAATCAGGGACAGGACAATCTTGCCAATTCCCCAGAAGTTCAAGCCCTGTTCCCCTACCGACACCAGTACAGCACCAATAATGCCGCCTACCAGTGCATGGGAGGAACTGGAGGGCACCGCAAACCACCAGGTCAGGATGTTCCAGATAATGGAACCGGCCAGCGCTGCAATCAGCACATGCTCATCTACCATCTGCGCGGAACTTACGATATCCGCACCAATGGTCTTGGCTACGCCGGTACTGTACATGGCCCCGATAAAGTTCAGTCCCGCCGCCATCATAATGGCGTAACTAGGATGAATAGCTCGGGTGGATACCGCCGTGGCAATGGCATTGGCCGTATCGTGGAAGCCGTTAATGAAGTCAAAGAGCAGCGCCAGCACTATGACTGTAAAAATTAATAGCTGTAACTCATGCATACTTCATTACCACTCCCCGAATCATATCCGACAGTTTTTCGCAATGATCCAGTGTGTCTTCCAGCTTTTCGAGTATATCTTTCCATTTGATAAGCTCAATGGGGTCTTTTTCCTTGTCAAAAAGATAGGCTACTTCATGACGGTACACCCGGTCGCCTTCACTTTCCAGCTGGGCGATTTTATGGGTGGCCTCCAGAATCTGCGCCTGATTTTTCCGAATATCCTTCAGTAAGGAGAACGCACGGATAATCTCTTCCGTAGCTTCAATCAAGAGTTTCGTCAGCGTAACCGCACCGCTCATGGCCTTACCCGTGCGGTACATCACAATGCGCTGGAGAGTGCCCTGCAGGTAATCCACGCCATCATCAAGGCCGTTAGCCAGTGCATAGATGTCTTCCCGGTCTATCGGGGTGATAAACGTCAGGTTGAGCTTGTCGATAATCGCATCATTGATTCTATCGGCTTCATGCTCCAAATCCGTAATTTCCTTAACTTTGTCCGCGGCTCTGCTGTAATCGAGCATAACCTCGTCCATCATCAACGCACCTTTATAGAAATAATTGGCGCTGTCCACGAACAAATCAAAGAACTCGCTGTCCTTCTTTTTGAATTTAAACATATTGTTCTGCGTCCTCCCGAAAGAAATATCACATACACACAATTTAACTATAACATCATTTGCCCTAGGGTTCAACCGCAAATTTTCTCAGATTCGTGAAAAAAGACTCTTCCCTTCTATTATATAGAATGGAAAGAGTCTTTCGTAAAAAATTATTTTCGTTCAGAAAGATTCACAAAACTTTGCGTTGCTTACCACTGCTCCACAGCCTGCAGGGCTTTGAGCACTTTGGCAGCTACGCCGTGCATCTTAGCTTCCGGTACGCAGCAGGCAGCTACACGCACGCCCATCTTCAGCGGCACCGCAAAAATCAAATCATCATGGAGCTTGTTGCAGACTGCCTGTGGGTCGCTGGCCGGCACCGACAGGAAGAAACCGCCGTTATAGGGAAGCGCCGGCAGTCCGCATTCCTTGGCTTCCTTCATGAATACTTCGGCCCGCTTCTGAATGGTCTGATAGAAATTATCCCGCTCCGTCTCATACGCCTGGCGCAAGGCATCATCCTGCTGAATCCGCACCAAGGTAGTCATGGCAGCCCGGTTGATATTGGACCAGGTCGCACGGCTGGTGTACTTGTTGATGTTCTGGAACTCGGTGATGACTTCCTCGCTGGAAGATACAGCAACCAGAGCACCGGTGCGCTGGCCATAAGCCGTATAGCCCTTGGACATGGAGAAGGCAAACATCACCAGCACATTTTCCGGCAAATTGCTGAACTTCTTCATAAAGCGGCGGACTTCATTGCGCTCACCAGCAAAGTCGATATAAGCAATGTCAACCAGAATGCTCATCTTCTTGCCCCGGGCTGCATATTTCTTGGCCAGGGCCAGCACATGGTCCCAATCCTCTTCCGTCAGGCTGAAGCCCGTGGGATTATGTGCCGGAGTGTTAATGATGACCAGCAAACTGTCCTGTTCCTTGTAGAGCTCAGACACCTTATTGGCATAAGCTGCCACATTGAAGTTATTGTCCTCATCAAAGAGCGTGTAGTTGGTGAGCTTGCAGCCGCACTCATTGGCAATCACATTGTAAGTGCCCCAGAACCAGTCAGAAGTCAGGACTTTCGTGCCCTGCTCGGCATAATTGGCAACGGCATGGTGAATAGCACCGGTACCGCCAGCCGTAGCACAAGAAGCGATATAGCCCTCCGGACGATTGTCGGCAAAGACGAGTTTTTCCACTTCTTCCAGATAGGCAGGCAGACCGGCAATCGGCGCATAACGGAACATGTCTTCCGTTTCCAGACCGCGGTAAACTTTCTCCACCGTGGGCAGGACAGCCAGACCGCCCTCATCATTCATCATCATGCCGATGGTGGCATTGGTCACTTTATCCAGGCCATATTTTTCAGCCGCCTTGTTGCAGGCTGCCGTGGCCCCAAAAATCGCGTCCCGTAACTTCTTATTTGCCGCATGGCTGGCTGCCATTGTCATAAACAAGCTCTCCCCTCTAACTCCATAAACATTTACTAAGCATTAAGTTCATTTCACAAGTACTATAATAACTGTTTCTACCTGTCCTGTCTACCCACACATGTGTATGTATACAATATTTTTGCGAAATTAACTACAAAACAAAACCTTCCCTGCAGGGAAGGCTGTATTTCTTATTTTTTCGGGAAGAATTCGTCGTGAATGGCATTGACTGCTTCCTTGAGCATAGAACCTTTCACCAGACAGGAAATGCTGATTTCGGAAGTGCTGATGATGTCAATGTTGATGCCAGCCTTAGACAATGCACCGAACATGCGGGCTGCTGTGCCGGGGTTACCAAGCATACCAGCACCCACAATAGATACCTTGGCCACATCTTCTTCAATGAGAACAGCAACGGCACTGAGTTTATCCGCTACACCGTCCACCACCTTCTTGGCCTGAGGCAGATCACCAGCAGCTACGGTGAACACCATATCCGTCACGTTCTTCTCAATATTGCGGATGCTCTGAACAATCATGTCCACATCGATGTTGGCATCAGCCAGAGCCGAGAAAATTTCATGGGCAATACCCGGCGTATTGGGAATTCCCAGAACCGCAATCTTGGCAACTTTTTCATCATGGGCAACGCCGCGAATCACAAAATCTTTATCTTCCATCGTATAATCCTCCCTTATAAACGTACCGGTATCGGTGGTAAAAGTCGAGCGCACATGAATGGGAATGCCGAAGTATTCGCCCATTTCTACAGAACGGGGCTGCATAACCCCTGCGCCAAGACGGGCCATTTCCAGCATTTCATGATAGGTAATCTCGCGCATTTTCCGAGCGCCCGGCACGATACGAGGGTCAGCAGAATATACGCCATCCACATCCGTGAAGATTTCACAGGAATCTGCCTTGAGGGCACCGGCAATGGCGACAGCGGAAGTATCGGAACCGCCGCGGCCCAAAGTGACATAATCCCCTAAGTCATTGGCGCCTTGGAAACCGGTAATGACAACCACCTTGCCTGCATCAAGTTCCTGATGAACGCGTTCCGGCTTGATATCTTTAATGCGGCCCTTGGTGTAGACATCATTGGTCTTAACCCCGGCCATCGGCCCCGTCAAAGATACAGCATCCTGTCCCAAGGTCTTGAAAGCCATGGCCATCAGGGATGCGGACTGCTGCTCGCCGGTAGTCAGGAGCATATCCATTTCCCGTGTGTACTGGTAGGGATTCTTGTTGATTCCCTGCGCCAGTTCAATCAAATCGTCCGTAGTATCACCCATGGCAGAAACCACCAGTACGATTTTGTCATTGGGCTGTTTCTCTCCCAGCACGCGCTTGGCAATATTCATAATCTTTTCCGTGGTCGCCACCGAGCTGCCACCGAATTTCTTTACAATGAGTGCCATAACTCTCCCCCTAAACTTCTTTTTTGATAAGAAACCGCTCCACATGCCGCGGACAGTTTCTTTTTTCGTCTATTTATACGTTTAATCCTAGCATATTATACCCTAAAAAAAGTCACCTGTCTATAAATTTTCACGATTTTATGTAATATTGTTCATTTGTAAAAAACACATTCTGCTAACCATGTTACAAATCACCTTTTTATTTTCTTTTTTCGCCACAAAAATGATAAATTTTTCGTTTTTTCAGTTGTAAACAACCTTTTATTGGACATAAGTCCCTTTTGTGCTATATTATTAGAGATTTATTTTTGACTCGTATTTTTAAGGAGTGTATCATTTTGCAAAACCGTACCATCGGTGTCAGTGAGCGCCTGCCACTGCTCGAAACCCTGCCCCTGTCCCTGCAGCATCTTTTCGCCATGTTCGGCTCTACGGTGCTGGTGCCCATTCTCTTCCATGTGAATCCGGCTACCGTCCTGCTGTTCAACGGCATCGGCACACTGCTGTACCTGACGCTGTGCAAGGGAAAAATCCCTGCTTACTTAGGTTCCAGCTTTGCCTTCCTTTCCCCGGTATTCCTGGTACTTGGCCAGTACAACTATGAAGCTGCTCTGGGCGGCTTCATCATGGTAGGTCTGGTATTCTGTCTGGTGGGTATCATCATTCGCATGGTAGGCACCCATTGGATTGATGTTCTGTTCCCGCCTGCTTCCATGGGCGCCATCGTAGCCGTTATCGGTCTGGAACTCATGCCCACCGCCGCTGATATGGCCGGTATTACGGGCAAAGGTGACAGCACCACGATTTTCGTATCGCTGGCTACTCTGGCAATTACGGTATTCGCGTCCGTCGCCTGCCGTGGTTTTTTGGCCATTATCCCCATTCTGCTGGGTGTTGTAGGCGGTTATATCATCGCTGCAGCCTGTGGCATGGTGGATTTGGCCAGTGTGGAATCTGCGCCCTGGTTTGCCCTGCCCACCTTCTATACGCCGGAATTTAATCTGGATGCCATTCTGATTATCCTGCCGGCAGCGCTCGTGGTTATCGCCGAACACGTTGGCCATCTGATTGTCACGGGCAACATCGTCGGCGCTGACCTTGCCAAAGATCCGGGACTTGACCGGTCCATCCTCGGCAATGGTATTTCCACCATCATCTCCGGCTTCTTTGGCTCTACACCTAACACTACTTACGGTGAAAACATCGGCGTTCTGGCTATTACGAAAGTGTTCTCCACCTGGGTTATCGGCGGTGCGGCTGTCTTTGCCATCATCCTTTCCTGCCTGGGCAAGCTCGCCGCTCTTATCCAGAGTATTCCCGTTCCGGTCATGGGCGGCGTTTCCCTGCTGCTCTTCGGCGTTATCGCCGCTTCCGGTATCCGGGTACTGGCAGAAAGCACTATCGACTACAACAATCCCTTGAATCTGATGCTGACGGCTATCGTGCTGGGCCTGGGTGTTTCCACCGCCAGCATCACCGTGGGCACCATCACCCTCAAGGGCATGTCCCTCGCCACGGTGGTTGCCATCATCCTCTCTTTGTCCTTCCAGCTTATCGGCAAACTGCATCAGCCTGTGGCTGACGATAATCCCGCTGAGGAAAAATGACACGTATTGAAGTAAAGCTTGACACCCTGACCCCTATGCCGGTCAGGGCGTTTTTGAAAGCTCACCAAGGCATATCCAATACCATTTGGAAACGCATCAAAAACTCCGGCACATTTGCCATTAACGGTACTATCTGCAATGCCACACAAGCCAATGTCAAAAACGGCGATATCATTACTTATGATATTCTGCGTCCCACAGATATTACCCCTGAGGATTTGCCGCTGGATATCCGCTATGAAGATGAATGGCTGCTCATCATCAATAAACCTGCCGGTCAGCTGGTGCATCCTACCACCAAGGAAAGCTCCGGTACTGTGGGCAATGCGCTGATGCATTATTTTGCTGCCAAAGGGGAAGCCCATGCCTTCCATCCTGTTCATCGGCTCGACAGGGATACCAGTGGCCTCCTGCTGGTGGCCAAGGAGCCGCAGATTCAATATCAGCTTTCCCCCAAGGGATGCAAGAATTTCCAGCGGGAATATCAGGCCATTATCCAAGGAGAACTCACACCTGCCGCAGGACTTGTTGACGCACCTATCGCCCGGGCTCTGCCCAGCATTATCCTGCGAAAAGTTTCTCCTGATGGGCAAAGTGCCCGCACCCATTATCGCACCGTCAAAACAAACGGCCAGCTTTCGCTGATAGAATTACAGTTAGAAACTGGCCGTACACATCAGATACGGGTTCATATGGCGCATTTGGACCATCCTCTGTTAGGGGATGATTTGTACGGCGGCAATATGGATTTCATCCAGCGGCAGGCGCTTCATGCCTTCCGTCTGAGTTTCAAACATCCCATGACAGGAGAAAAACTCATCATCACAGCCCCGCCGCCTGCGGATTTTCTTCGTATTACAGCGGATTTCTAAATGATACGAGCCGATTATTATTGTTTGAAAAATTTTTCACTTGAGCTATACACGAGAAGTATTTTCTATGATATAATAAACGAGGTTCAATATAAAAAATCATTTGAACAAGATTCATTAGGGGGTAATGAAAAATGCCATTAGTTGGAACTAAAGAAATGTTCAAGAAAGCTTACGAAGGCGGCTACGCTATCGGTGCTTTCAACGTCAACAACATGGAAATCGTACAGGGTATCACGGAAGCAGCTGCTGAGCTGAACTCCCCGGTTATCCTGCAGGCATCTGCTGGTGCTCGCAAATATGCAAAGGGCCCGTATCTCCGTCACCTCGTTGAGGCTGCTCTGGAAGTTAACGACATTCCCGTTGCTCTGCACCTCGACCATGGCGCAGATTTCGAAACCTGCAAAGCTTGCATCGATGACGGTTTCACTTCCGTAATGTTCGACGGTTCTCACTATGATTTCAAAGAGAACATCAAACGTACGCAGGAAGTTGTTGCTTACGCTCATGAACATGGCGTTTGCGTAGAAGCTGAGCTGGGTAAACTGGCTGGTATCGAAGATGATGTTAAGGTTGCTGCTCACGAAGCAGCTTACACGCAGCCGGAAGAAGTAGAAGAATTCGTCAAAGAAACTGGCGTAGATTCTCTGGCTATCGCTATCGGTACTTCCCATGGTGCATTCAAGTTCAAGCCGGAACAGTGCACGCGCAACGCTGAAGGCGTTCTCGTACCGCCCGAACTGCGTTTCGACATTCTCGCTGAAATCGAGAAGAAGATTCCTGAGTTCCCGATCGTTCTCCATGGTGCTTCTTCCGTTATTCCGAAGTACGTTAAAATCATCAATGCTAACGGCGGCAAACTCGATGATGCTGTTGGTATTCCTGAAGACCAGCTCCGCAAAGCTGCTAAATCCGCAGTTTGCAAAATCAACATCGACTCTGACCTGCGTCTGGCTCTTACGGCTGGTATCCGTGAGCACTTCATGGCTCATCCGGAACACTTTGACCCGCGTCAGTATGTTGCTGATGGCCGTTCCTACATCAAGGAACTCGTTGAACACAAGATCAAAGACGTTCTTGGTTCCGATGGCCGCGCTGCTGAAATCCTGGAGCTCATCAACGCAAAATAATTGCTTAAACGGCATAAAAGAAGAGGTTCGTAATGAACCTCTTTTTTATATGCTCCATGTTAACAAATATACACTCCTTCTTCGTCTTTTTCCAGCAGTTGTCTTGACATTGTGGACATAAGATTGTAATATATGAATTATCAAGTGTAATTATAACATTATTTCATGCTTAAAAAGTATTTTTACAGAGGAGTGTATACATGAGAGCCAAAATATGTGGAATAAAAGACTTGTTTACCGCCAAGATAGCTGAAGAGGCTGGCGCTGATTTTATCGGCTTTGTCTTCTATAAAAAGAGTCACCGCTACATTTCTCCGGAAAAGGCGGCTGTCATCAGCAAACAGATTAAGACTGCCAGAACCGTGGGCGTTTTTGTCAACGAAGATTTGGAAACGGTAAATGAGATTGCAGCCAAGGTTGGGCTGGATTATGTACAGCTTCATGGCCAGGAAAGCGCAGAATACGCGCAGCAGGTCATCTGCCCCGTGATTAAGGCCTATACCTATGATGAACACTTCTCTGTCTCTAAGGCCAACGAATTCCCCTCAGAGATGATTCTGCTGGACGCTGGCACTCCTGCTCTGCCCGGAGGCACTGGCAAGAGCTTCAACTGGAAGAAAGCCGCTCAGGATATCCTGCAGCTGCATAAATCTGTACTGGTCGCTGGCGGCATCAACCGGGAAAATGTCAAGCAGGTGAACAAGCTCCTCCACCCCTACGCCGTCGATGTTTCGAGCAGTCTGGAGGAGAATAACGAGAAATCCATCGAAAAGATACAGGCCTTCCTGCGCAGGATAAAATAAGCAAACAGACACAAAAAATCGCTTCTCAATCGAGAAGCGATTTTTCATTCAATACCCGAAGGGCATAAACTGGCAACGCCCTATCCTCCCAGTCCGTCTCCAGACAAGTACTTTCGGCGTATGAGTGCTTAACTACTGTGTTCGGTATGGGAACAGGTGGAACCACTCAGCTATCGTCACCAGATATTCAGTTGAATGTATTATCTACACTCAAAACTATACAGAAGAAAAGCAGCGAAGCGCGGCTTTAGCCGCCCTGAGTCGCTTTGCCGTTTTGCGAAGCAAAACAGCTTCATTAAAATGTACTCTTGAACACTCTAGGCTCGTAGTAAGTTAAGCCCTCGATTTATTAGTATTGGTCCGCTGCATGCCTTACGGCACTTCCACTCCCAACCTATCTACCTTGTCTTCTTCAAGGAATCTTACTGGATTACTCCATGAGATACTTCATCTCGGGACAGGCTTCACGCTTAGATGCTTTCAGCGTTTATCCCTTCCGGACGCAGCTACCCAGCTATGCTTCTGGCGAAACAACTGGTACACCGGCGGTCCGTCCACTCCGGTCCTCTCGTACTAGGAGCAGCTTCCCTCATGTATCTTACGCCCGCGATGGATATGGACCGAACTGTCTCACGACGTTCTGAACCCAGCTCACGTACCACTTTAATGGGCGAACAGCCCAACCCTTGGGACCTGCTTCAGCCCCAGGATGTGATGAGCCGACATCGAGGTGCCAAACCTCCCCGTCGATATGGACTCTTGGGAGAGATTAGCCTGTTATCCCCAGGGTAGCTTTTATCCGTTGAGCGATGGCAATTCCACTCTCATTCCACCGGATCACTAAGCCCTACTTTCGTACCTGCTCGACGTGTCTGTCTCGCAGTCAAGCTCCCTTCTGCCTTTATACTCTTCGCGCGATTTCTGTCCGCGCTGAGGGAACCTTTGGACGCCTCCGTTACTCTTTCGGAGGCGACCGCCCCAGTCAAACTGTCCGCCTGCCACTGTCCCCGAGTTCGTTACTCTCAGGGTTAGATTCCTAACACGCAAAGGCTGGTATCCCAACATTGACTCCCCATCATCTGGCGACAATGGTTCTCCGTCTCCCAGCTATCCTGTACGTTACATGCCAAAAATCAATGACAGGCTGCAGTAAAGCTCCATGGGGTCTTTCTGTCCAGTCGCGGGTAACCTGCATCTTCACAGGTATTTCAATTTCACCGGGTCCCTCGTTGAGACAGTGCCCAAGTCGTTACACCTTTCGTGCGGGTCGGAACTTACCCGACAAGGAATTTCGCTACCTTAGGACCGTTATAGTTACGGCCGCCGTTTACTGGGGCTTCAATTCCGAGCTTCACCTTGCGGCTGACCCGTCCTCTTAACCTTCCAGCACCGGGCAGGTGTCAGCACCTATACGTCAGATTTCTCTTTAGCAGGCACCTGTGTTTGTGGTAAACAGTCGCTTGGGCTTCTCTTCTGTCGCCGGCTCCAGCTCCAAGAGTTAATCTCTTCACTAGCTCCGGCCATCCTTCTCCCGAAGTTACGGATGCATTTTGCCGAGTTCCTTAACGAGGGTTTTCCCGCGCACCTTAGGATTCTCTCCCCGCCTACCTGTGTCGGTTTTGGTACGGGTACATGTCGTCTCGTTAGAAGCTTTTCTTGGCAGTGTAGTACGTCTGAATTTGACTTGTTCCGAAGAACGCGTCTATCTATCGGTTCTCAGCCTTACAGAACGGGGATTTGCCTCCGTTCCAGCCTACCGCCTTCGACTGGCATTTCCAATCGCCAGCTCAGACTCCTTGCTGCGTCACTCCATCCTCAAACAACTTCATGCAGTACAGGAATTTTCGCCTGTTGTCCATCGCCTACGCTTGCTGCCTCGGCTTAGGTCCCGACTTACCCTGGGACGACGAGCGTTGCCCAGGATCCCTTAGGCTTTCGGTGGGCCAGATTCTCACTGGCCGTTTCGCTACTCATACCGGCATTCTCACTTCCATACGCTCCAGCTGTCCTTCCGGTCAACCTTCAACGCCTATGGAACGCTCCCCTACCCATGCTTGCGCATGCCGCGACTTCGGTTCTGTACTTGAGCCCCGGATATTTTCGGCGCAGGGCCTCTCGACCAGTGAGCTATTACGCACTCTTTAAATGGTGGCTGCTTCTGAGCCAACATCCTGGTTGTTTAGGAAGTCCTACATCCTTTTCCACTTAGTACAGCATTGGGGACCTTAGTCGGCGGTCTGGGCTGTTTCCCTCTTGAATACGGGTCTTATCACTCGCATTCTGACTCCCAGGTTCTTCTCATAAAGCCATTCGCAGTTTGACTGGAGTTGGTATCCATTACAGACCCGCGTCCGATCAGTGCTCTACCGTCTTTATGTGTCGCCTGAGGCTAGCCCTAAAGCTATTTCGGGGAGAACCAGCTATCTCCACGTTCGATTGGCATTTCACCCCTATGCACAGCTCATCCCAAAGTTTTTCAACACTCACGGGTTCGGTCCTCCACTCATTTTTACCTGAGCTTCAACCTGGCCATGCATAGATCACTGTGGTTTCGGGTCTAATCCATGTAACTTTCGCCCTATTAAGACTCGCTTTCGCTTCGGCTCCGTGTATTCCACTTAACCTCGCTACATAAATTAACTCGCCGGTTCATTCTTCAATAGGCACGCCGTCGCTCGTATAAAGAGCTTCGACTGCTTGTAGACATACGGTTTCAGGTTCTATTTCACTCCCCTCCCGGGGTTCTTTTCACCTTTCCCTCACGGTACTATGCGCTATCGGTCGTTTCGTAGTATTTTGCCTTGGATGGTGGTCCACCCTGCTTCCCACAAGGTTTCACGTGTCTCGTGGTACTCTGGATACCGGCCCGCTTGTTTTCCTTTCGCTTACGGGGGTTTCACCTTCTGTGCCGCTCCTTCCCAGAAGCTTCAGCTAGGAACTTTCCGCTTGATGCCGGTCCTCAACCCCGGTCGTCCGAAGACGTCCGGTTTGGGCTCTTCCCTGTTCGCTCGCCGCTACTGAGGGAATCTCTTTTGATTACTTTTCCTCCGGTTACTTAGATGTTTCAGTTCACCGGGTGTGCCTCCTAGAAACTAGGTGATACGACATGACTCGTACCGGGTTGCCCCATTCGGATATTCATGGCTCACAGCCTACTTGCGGCTCCCCATGACTTTTCGCAGCTTATCGCGTCCTTCATCGGCTCGAAACGCCTAGGCATCCACCATATGCCCTTTGTAGCTTAACTTTCGTTTTGCCATAAAGTATCATATTGTTCTATAACGCATTGTTCATACTTTGCTGAAAGCAAAATATTCATCTTTACGTTACAACGAGGTTCATCCTCGTTATGATGTCTATGCTTTTGAATCCTAAAATGTTCGTTCAACCTCTGTTTACACTGTCGTGTAGACCTTTGGTTAAAATTGATACATTTTAATTTCTTCTGTGTAGTTTTCAGTGTACATATGAGAGATTATTCTCTCAAAACTAGACAATGCAATAGCCAAATGCTCCGACCTAAGATATTAAATCCTTAGAAAGGAGGTGATCCAGCCGCACCTTCCGATACGGCTACCTTGTTACGACTTCACCCCAGTCATCGCCCCCACCTTAGACGGCTATATCCTTGCGGTTTACCCACCGGCTTCGGGTGTGAATGACTTCCGTGGTGTGACGGGCGGTGTGTACAAGGCCCGGGAACGTATTCACCGCTGTATGCTGACCAGCGATTACTAGCGATTCCGACTTCATGCAGGCGGGTTGCAGCCTGCAATCCGAACTGGGAGATGGTTTATGGGGTTCGCTTGCCCTCGCGGGGTCGCTGCTCTCTGTCCATCCCATTGTAGTACGTGTGTAGCCCAGGACATAAGGGGCATGATGACTTGACGTCATCCCCGCCTTCCTCCGCGTTGTCCGCGGCAGTCTCATTTGAGTTCCCACCTCGACGTGCTGGCAACAAATGATAGGGGTTGCGCTCGTTGCGGGACTTAACCCAACATCTCACGACACGAGCTGACGACAGCCATGCACCACCTGTTTTCGTGTCTCCGAAGAGAGGGACTAATCTCTTAGCCTTTCACTCAATGTCAAGCCCTGGTAAGGTTCTTCGCGTTGCGTCGAATTAAACCACATACTCCACCGCTTGTGCGGGCCCCCGTCAATTCCTTTGAGTTTCAGTCTTGCGACCGTACTCCCCAGGCGGAATGCTTATTGCGTTAACTCCGGCACAGAAGGGGTCGATACCTCCTACACCTAGCATTCATCGTTTACGGCGTGGACTACCAGGGTATCTAATCCTGTTCGCTCCCCACGCTTTCGAGCCTCAGCGTCAGTTACAGTCCAGAAAGCCGCCTTCGCCACTGGTGTTCCTCCTAATATCTACGCATTTCACCGCTACACTAGGAATTCCGCTTTCCTCTCCTGCACTCAAGAAAGACAGTTTCAATCCCATCACGGGGTTGAGCCCCGCACTTTTAAGACTGACTTGCCTTCCCGCCTGCGCTCCCTTTACGCCCAATAATTCCGGACAACGCTCGCCACCTACGTATTACCGCGGCTGCTGGCACGTAGTTAGCCGTGGCTTCCTCGACGGGTACCGTCATTGCGAAAAACTATTCGCATTTCGCACATTCGTCCCCGTCAACAGAGCTTTACGAGCCGAAACCCTTCTTCACTCACGCGGCGTTGCTCCGTCAGGCTTTCGCCCATTGCGGAAGATTCCCCACTGCTGCCTCCCGTAGGAGTCTGGACCGTGTCTCAGTTCCAATGTGGCCGTTCATCCTCTCAGACCGGCTACTGATCGTCGCCTTGGTAGGCCGTTACCCCACCAACTAGCTAATCAGACGCAGACCCATCGCAAAGCGATAGCTTACAAGTAGAGGCCATCTTTAATCAGTCTCTCATGCGAAAAACTGACAACATTCGGTATTAGCAGTCCTTTCGGACTGTTGTCCCCATCTTTGCGGCAGGTTGTCTACGCGTTACTCACCCGTTTGCCACTCGCATCTTTTCAGCACTCAATGCTCGATTCCTACTCAACCGTCCAGTTAAGTTAAGCACTAATAAAAAGTGTGGTGACGACTTCGTCGTCACCACGCTCGAAGTTAATGCCTCAAGCATTCAGTGCTGAAAATCTGCTCGTTCGACTTGCATGTGTTAAGCACGCCGCCAGCGTTCGTCCTGAGCCAGGATCAAACTCTCCATAAAATTTATGAAGAACTTAATCAAGCTCTCAATTATCTATTAAAGAAATTGCCGATTGCTATGTTGTTCATACCAATCGATGTTTTAATAAGAAGTTTTCACTTCTCAAACATCTGGCTTTAATCATGTTGCATGATTATTTGCATTGTTTAGTTTTCAAAGAACAATCATCTTGGAGAGGCTGTGCCCTCGCGACTCGTATTATATTACACGCTTTATTATCCCCTGTCAACACTTTTTTGCAAAAAAAACAAAAAAAGTTCCCGCAAGCTGCTTTAAGCGGCTTGCGGGAAGGAATTAATCCACACTGATACCGGCTCGTTCGTAGTATTCGGCCAAGACCTCATCCGTCTTTTTCCCGGTTCTTTCACCGATTTCGTCGGCCATGAGTTCACAGGCATAGCTGAGGTTGGCAAAGAGGTTAATAAGGCTCTGATACTTGTTGACCTCCGCATAGCTGCTTTCCATCATTTTCATCTGCTCTAACTGCTGCAGCGCTTCCCGCACGGGACGTTTTACATCATCCATAAGTTTGTCCTCCCTATCATAATCATCCTTTTTGCTTATATTCTTGATTTCCCGCGGAATACCTGCCGCTTAGCAGAACTTTTTTCTCCATAAAAAGGGAATAAGGCCATACATAACGAATACACCCACTATATAGAAATTATCATATGAGTTAGGAGGGATTTGTATGGATGCCTTGCTGTTGTCGCGATGGCAGTTTGCCATTACGACCATCTACCACTTCCTATTTGTGCCGCTGACCTTGGGGCTCACCATCTGGGTTGCTCTATTGGAGACGTGCTACGTGCGCACCCAGCGGCCGCATTGGAAAGAACCCTGCCGCCAGCTGGTGAAATTTTTCGGCACCTTGTTCCTGATTAATTTCAGTCTGGGCGTAGTCACCGGTATCGTACAGGAGTTTCATTTTGGCATGAACTGGTCGGAATATTCCCGCTTTATGGGCGACATCTTTGGTGCGCCTCTGGCGTTGGAAGCACTGACGGCTTTTTTCCTGGAGTCCACCTTCCTGGGCATTTGGATGTTCGGCTGGGATAAGCTGTCACCGAAAGTTCATTGCCTCTGCGCCTGGCTGATTGCCATTGGCAGCAATTTATCTGCCTTTTGGATTCTCGTGGCCAATTCCTTTATGCAGCATCCGGTCGGCTATGTGGTACAAAACGGCCGCGCTGAGATGAACGATTTTCTCGCCCTGATTACCAATCCCTATGTGGTCGGCGAATATTCCCATGCCCTGTTCTCTGGCATTTCCACCGCAGGCTTACTGGTACTGGCCGTAGCCGCTTGGAAGTATGTCCATGACAAAGCCTCTCAGGATGTCTTTCGCCATGTGCTGAAAGCCGGGGCCATCTATCTGGCTGTCGGGGTACTGGGCGTTATGGGCAGCGGTCATATGCATACGCAATATTTGGCCGAAGCCAATCCCATGAAGCTGGCCTCCATGGAAGCTCTTTGGGAAAATGAAAATCCGGCCCCCTTTGCTGTGGCAGCAGTTGTCAATCAGTACGAGAGTAAAAACGACTGTGAAATCAAGATTCCGGCGCTCTTTTCCTTCATGCTCTACAATAAACCGGAAGGCGAACTCAAAGGCATCAACACCATCAATGCCGAAATGGCCGCCAAATACGGCAACGGTGACTATCGCCCGGATGTCTTTGGCATGTTCTGGAGCTTCCGCATCATGGTCGGCTGTGGCGGTGCTATGCTGCTGATTGCTTTTGCCGTCGGCGCGCTGACGCACCTGAACCGGCTGGAACAATATCCCTGGCTGCTAAAATATCTGCCGCTGACTCTGCCACTGCCTTTCCTGGCTAATACTGCCGGCTGGTTTGTGACCGAAGGCGGCCGGCAGCCCTGGCTCGTTGTCGGCCTGCAAAAAACTTCAGAAGGCCTTTCCCAAAACATCACCGGTCTGGAAGTCTTCCTGACCATGGCAGGCTTCACACTGCTTTATCTGGTTCTCATTGTTGCCGCGCTTTACGTGGCAGTGCGTTTTATCAAAAAAACTTCCATTCCTGTTGAAGGGAGGGACGCATGATGGATTATCAGGTTATTTGGTTTATCCTAATCACCGTACTCTTTACGGGCTTCTTCTTTTTGGAAGGCTTTGACTACGGCGTAGGTATGCTGGCCCCCTTTGTAAGCAAGCGCGAGGAAGACCGCACGCTCATCCTGCGCACCATCGGCCCTGTATGGGATGGCAATGAAGTCTGGATGATTACAGCCGGTGGCGCACTCTTTGCCGCCTTCCCGCATGTATACGCCACCATGTTCAGCACCTTTTATCTGGCGCTCTTCCTGATGCTCGTGGCCCTGATTCTCCGCGGCGTCGCCTTTGAACTGCGCACGAAGGAAAAATGCCCCTGCTGGCAAAAGACCTGGGATGCCGCCATCTTTATCGGCAGTATCGTACCGGCCTTCCTCTGGGGTGTGGCAGTAACGGATTTAGCGGCAGGCCTGCCCATTGGTTCGAATATGATTTATCAGGGCAATTTCTTTGATTTGCTGAGTCTTTACTCCATCTTAGGCGGTCTGGTCTTTGTGCTGGTCTTTGCCTATCATGGCGCCTCCTTCCTGCAGCTGCGCCTCACCGACAAAGGCCTGCTCTACAAGATTCAGGGCCTGGGTAAATGCGCCGGGGGCTCGGCCGTTATGGCCTATGTG
Source organism: Selenomonas ruminantium AC2024 (assembly GCF_000687995.1). NCBI lineage: Bacteria > Bacillati > Bacillota > Negativicutes > Selenomonadales > Selenomonadaceae > Pseudoselenomonas > Pseudoselenomonas ruminantium. The sequence continues at coordinate 1,482,694 of NZ_JIAC01000001.1, read as the reverse complement.
CTCTATCTGCTGCTGACCATGGAAAACACCGACCTGTTGGCCCGTCCCTGCGCTTTGGGACTTTTCCTCGCCACAGCGGTATTCTTCCTCGCGAGCCTTTGCCGCTTTGCCAAAAAGCCGGGCAAGAGCAGCTTTATCCTCAGCGCACTGGCCATTGCCAGCGTGACCGTTGGCTTCTTTGCCGGGATGTTCCCCCGTCTCATGGTGTCGAGCCTCAATCCGGACTGGAGCCTCACCATCACCAACGCTTCATCCACGGAGTACACCTTATCCATCATGACCGTGGCCGCCTTCGTGCTAGTGCCCATCGTCCTCGTCTATCAGATTTGGACTTACTACATCTTCCGCAAACGGCTCTGTGCCGATGACCCTGCTCACCACTAAACAACGTGAAGCATGATACAGAAAGGCCATTATGATTCCACCACGCTTTAAACTCTACTTCCAGACATACAAAAAGACGCTGCTGTTGCTTGTCCTGGCCCAGCTGGCCTGCGTTGGCCTTTATGCTGCCGCCATGAAAGTTCTGGCCTCTATAACCGATTCTGTCTTTCTGAAACAAAACACATTAAAGGAAGCAGCACCAGTTTTGCTGGTGCTGCTTTTGCTGTTCTTTTTACGGGAAATCATCCTTTATCTGCAAAAGGGCCGGCTGCGTAAAACCTCCCTGCATTGCCGCCAGCAGCTGCGGCAAAAACTGCACCGCCACACCCTTGCCCAGCCCCAGGCACCTGAGGACAGTCCCAAACTTCTGACCTTGGCCTGCGAAAGTATCAATACCCTCGATGATGACTGGCAAATTCTTCTGCCCACGCTTATGGCGCTCGTGGTGGATGTTCCCTTCCTGCTGATGGTCTTTGCCTGCAGCGATTTTCTGACCGCTATCATCAGCCTAGTCACCCTGCCCATTGCTCCATTCCTGCTCTATTTGCTTAGCAGCCTGACCAAAAAGCGCAGTGACGAGGCCTGGCAGAGACTTGCCGAACTCACTTACGGCTTTCACGAACTCATCTGCACCCTGCCCCTGCTGAAAATCTTCCGGCAAGCAGACGCGCAGCGCAAAACAGCCAGCCAGCTGATTCAGGATTTTTCCACTGCGACCATGCATGTGCTGGAGCTGGCCTTTCTGGCCAGTTTTGTACTGGAACTTATCACCACGCTGGCCATTGCCCTGATTGCGGTAACCATCGGTCTGCGCATGTTAAACGCTGAACTGACCTTTGCCACAGGCTTTTTCCTGTTGCTTCTGCTGCCGGAATTCTATCGTCCCCTGCGCCAAAGCGGCACCGCCTTTCACACCGCCATGAACACCAACACCGCTGCTGAAAAAATCCGGCAGGCTCTGGCTGATACGGATGCCAAAAATCTTCATGAACGCCATGCCTCACTGCCCGTCCCGCCCGCCATCACCATCCAACAGCTCTCCTTTACCTATCCCCACCGCCATACGCCTGTACTTGAAAATCTCAGTCTTCAAGTGCCTGCGCGGCAAATCACCGTACTCACCGGCAGCAGCGGCTGCGGCAAGACCACCCTGCTCACCCTGCTGGCAGGCATCTATGCCCCTTCCGCAGGAGAAATCTATCTGGAAGACCAGCTTCTTCACACCATGCATCCAAGCAGCCGCGAAAAACTTATCGGCTATCTGCCGCAAGCGCCCCATCTCTATCAGGGAACGCTCAGAGAAAATCTCCTGCTCTTTCAGCAGGCTCCTGACGAACGCTGTGTCCAGGCCCTGCGTCTGGCACAGCTGGAAGATTTTTTCCATAGCCTGTCGCAAGGATTGGACACATTTCTGGGCGATGGCGGCCAAAAACTTTCGCAGGGACAGCTAAAACGGCTGGGACTTGCCCGGCTGATTCTCCAAAACAATCCGGTAATGCTGCTCGACGAGCCGACCTCCGGACTGGATGAAACTGCAGAGCAGGCCATCATCCACACCCTGTCCATATTGGCAAAGGGCCGCACCATGCTCATCAGCAGCCATCATCCGGCCGTACTGGAACTAGCCGATAAAACAATCCATCTCTCCGAACATTCCGCAAAGGAGGCAGGCACATGCTAAGGAAAATCTTTTCTCTTCTCCATCCCGGCGAAATCTGCCTGCTGCTCAGTCTGAGTCTCTTTGCCTTGCTCGCCAATCTCGGCCTCTTAGGCTCTGCCGCCTGGCTGATTAGCTCCGCCTCACTCCTGCCGCCCCTTTATGCGCTGACCTTGGGCATCACCGCTGTCCGGGCGCTGGGCATTGGCCGTGCTTTGCTCCGTTATGGCGAGCGTTACTTCACCCACAAAACAGCCTTTGCTGTTCTGGGCAGCCTGCGGCTGCGTCTCTACGATGTGATAAATGCACAGGCAAACATCCCGCAAGCTGGCCACACGCAGGGAACCATCCTCAACGACCTGCTGACAAAAGCGGATATCCTGCGGGACTTTCTGCTGCGGGGGCTGATTTCTCCCGTGGCCATCTGTCTTGCGACATTGCTCACCACGGCGCTGCTCATGCCCCTGCTCTCCTATTATGTCCTTGTACTGCCTGTACTCTGCCTTTGCCACTGCCTTTCTCTTTGGCTGTCTCCATCAAATGCAGAACACAGCAGCCATTACCGCAGCCAGCTATTGGATTTCGCGCAGGGCAGCCATGAAATGCAAATGGCTGGCAGTTTGGATATTGCCGCCCGCAAACTCGACCATTCTGCCACCCGCTGGCAGAAGCAGCTGCTAAGCGATAACCGCCAAAGCGACAGAATCGACCTGCTGCTCAGCCTGTTGCGCTTTACAAGCTTTGTCTTTCTCTTTACCCTGCTGATTGCAAAGGTAAATCAAAATCTTTTAAGCGGCAACACCATGTCACTCTGGGTGTTGGTCCTGCTGGCCCTCTTTAATGAGTTATCAGCACTTCCCTCCGCCCTGCGGCAGTTTCGTCAGGCTCAGGCCGCCGCAGACTGGCTGCAAGAAAAACCTTTAACCGCAGAAAGAACCTTAACTGCAGCATCAACGGCTGCTGACCTGCTGACCGTTTCAGCGCTGACCTTTAGCTATCCACAAAGCCTGCCAATTTTCTCCGGCCTGACTTTTTCCGTGGCCCCCGGCTGTCATACCGCCATCATCGGTGACAGCGGCAGCGGCAAGACCACCTTGGCTTATCTGCTGGCCGGACTCTGGCAGCCCACGGCGGGAAGTATTCACTATGCGGACAGTTCTCTGCCGCCAGTCTGTGCCATTCCACAGGGCAGCTTTCTCTTCTCCGGCTCCATCCGGGAAAACTTCCTGCGGCTGCATCCCGGCATCCATGAAGATGATATGCATAAGGCTTTGCAGTGTGCGCAATTAAACACCGTCATAAGCCAGCTTCCCCAAGGCATCGACACCCCATTAGGGGAAAATGCCTGCTTCCTGTCCGGCGGCGAGCGCAACCGCTTAGCAAGCGCCTTGATTCTGGCCAGCTCCGCCCCCATCCTGCTCTTTGACGAGCCTACCGCCGGACTTGACAAGTCAACGGCCGACCAGTTGCTGACCGCCATAATTGACAAGTCAAATTTGACAAGTCAAACCGTCCTCCTCATCACCCATGACCTGCCCCAGCTGCACCGTTTCGAGCAGGTCATCCGCCTTGGCCCATAAGCTTTGACCCAAACTAAATATTGGTTTTTCCCCCTGCCTATGGTAAAATACAACTAACTATATTATCTTTAAGGATGTGACTTTTCGTTGGATAGTTCTGACACAGGTTTATTGTTGATATTGTTATGTATTCTGCTGGTGACGTTGGGCTTCTTTTCCCTGATGGAAACCGCTATTGCCGAAAGCCACCGCAGTAAATTGGAAAAAATGCAGGAAGACGGCAATCCGGATGCAGGCAAAGTGCTGGAAATGCTCGAACAGGATGACCGCATGCTTTCCCTGTCCCAGATTGGCATTACCATGAGCAGCATCTTAATCGGTGTCTGCACGGGTGTGCTGCTCGCCCCCATGGCAGCAAAGTTTCTGCCGGTTCCACATGCGCAAACATTGTCTTTGCTTGTCTGTGTGCTCGTCATTACCTGTCTGGCCCTGCTGCTCGGTGAGTTTCTGCCCAAAAAGACCGCCATGCAAAAGCCCGAAGCTATGCTGCTGAAATATCACGGCATTATGCGGCTGCTGGCTCGAATTACCCGACCCTTTGTATCTTTGCTCTCTGGCACAGCCAATATGATTCTCCTCATCTTTGGCATCAATCCTCATGCCGCCGATACGGTGACGGAAGATGAGGTCAAAGACCTGATTGAGCAGGGTACGGAAGACGGCACCTTTGAAAAGACCGAACAAGCCATGGTGGACAAGATTTTCCATCTTAGCGACCAGACGGCCTATGCCCTGATGACCCCACGCACCCAGATGCTCTGGTTGGATTTATCCGATTCCCTCTGGGAAAATATGCGGCTCATTCGGGAAACCCCGCAGGATATTTTCCCGGTAGGGCGTGACAGCCTCGACGATTTCTGCGGCGTACTCTATGCCAAGGATTTGCTCAATGCTACCCTTGCCCATGAGGTGCTGGATTTATCCCAGTACATCCGCAAGCCGCTCTTTATCCCCCGTTCCATGGAAACCTTCCGCGTGCTGAAGCAGTTCCGCACTACAGGCATTCATGAAGCCATGGTGCTCGACGAATATGGCGGTGTCATAGGGTTCCTGACCATGGACGATATTCTGCAGGAAATTGCCGGGGAATCCTTTGCCGCCCACGAGGAAGAAGCAGCGCAGCTGACTGTCCGTGACGAAAACAGCTGGCTGGTGGACGGGCTCTATGACATCGATGATTTCAAGGCGAAATTTTCCATCGAGGAACTTCCCGATGAAGACCATGACCACTACCAGACCATGGGCGGCTTTTTGACCTCCTACTTTGGCTATATTCCCAAGGCAGGTGAGCGCATCGACTGGCAGGACTTCACCTTTGAAGTTGTGGATATGGATGGGGCACGCATTGATAAGATTATGATTACACAAAAAACCGCCGAAGAAACTGCTGCGGCGGCAAGTGAATAACTTTTTCTTATGGTTTAAATTTACATCTTGGTACTAAGACGCCCGGTGGCTGGTAATACCTTTCCTTCGCGCAAGCTTGTCAAATGCTACGGAAAGGTATTACCAGCCACCGGGCTTTTTGCGTACCTTTTATTATCTTTACGTGCTTTATGCTGCTTTTGTTGTTTGGCTGATTTCTTATTCGCGCTTATTTGCTGGCTATAATGGCAAATAGCGGGAGGGTGTCAAACTGCATATTTTTGTCAGTGCGGACTTGGGGAGCGATTTCTTCTTCTACCGTTACCTGCATGCCCAAATCGCGCAGAAACCGGGCATCCCACTCTGGACGGCGATGGGTGCTGATGCGCAGTTCGTCTTTTATATCATTGCATTCCGTAACCAGCTCCTGCCGAATGTTGGCGTGAACATCGGCCTGGTCTTCCTTGCGGGAGAAGGTCACAAGGCCATAGTCGGAATCGAAATTCAGGAGTCTGCCGCCTTTTTTCAATACCCGCTGCCACTCGCGATAGGCCTGCATGACATCCGGCAAGGTCCAGGTGAGATTGCGGCTGATTACTACATCGAAGGTTTCAGCGGCAAAATCGAGTTCCTGTGCATTCATCTTGTGAAATTCTGCGGAACAGCCAGCGGCCAAAACATTCTGCTTAGCCTGATGGAGCATATCTGCTGACATGTCAATACCAGTCACCTGATGGCCCATCCGCGAAAGGAGCACCGCAAAAAAACCCGCTCCGGTGCCGATATCCAATATCTTCAAAGGCTTATCGGCAGCCAATTTCCCTGCCAAATATGCCTGCCAGGCAGCGGCACAGGGACCGCTTAATTCCTTCTGCCGCAGCTTACTGAAATCCTCACTGCGCTCATCCCAATAAGTTTCAATCAGGGACTCTAACTGCTGTTCCCTGTCCCTGCGGGATAACTGCCGCTGTGCGTTATTCATCATCATCCAACTCCCATCCCATTTCCATTCTCTGCTTAATATTTTACCTGTTTTCTGCCAAAAAAATAAGCCCCCCAGGGGGTTATAAAATCCCTTGGGGGCTCAAAAATTTATTCACTTTATCATACCAGATTGATGGCCCAGCTAAAGGTTTGCACCAGCCAGGAACCGATGCTAAAACCGCTGTTTACCTGTTCTGACAGCATGGGCACCTGCTCTACGGCCACGCCGTTATAGCGCACCACGATATTGCCTACAGGCGTCCCTGCCTTCAAGGGGGCAGATACCACCTTGGGCACATCATAGGCCAGAGAATACTTGCTCTTATCCTCGCCGTTAATCAGCGGGTACGCAATATCCTTGGCGGGATAAACATGCGTGGAAGCTTCCTGTCCATTGGTAACCCAAACCCGATGGCGGGTGCGTTCCTTGGATAACGCCTTGGACATCTTCACATGGGAAAAACCATAATCCAGCAGTTTTTCCGCATCCTTAAACCGGTCATCGGGGGTCGGCGTCTTCATCAGCACCACGATAAGCTCCACACCATTACGCTGTGCTCCGGTGGCTAAGCAGCCGCCAGCGGCATTGGTCCAGCCGGTCTTAATCCCCGTCATACCCTCGTATTTGCCCAGCAGTTTATTGGTATTATGTGCGCGGAAGGTCTTATTTCCCGGCGAAGTCCAGTAGATTGTCCGCTGCTCCTGCTTGACGATATCCCGAAACGCCTGATTCTGCATGGCATAGCGGGCCAACTTGGCCATATCCCGGGCCGTGGAGTAATGTCCCTCTGCCGTCAATCCGTTTGGATTGACAAAATGGCTGTCCTTCATGCCCAATTCCTCGGCCTTGCCGTTCATAATATTGGCAAAGGAGGATACACTGCCTGCCATGGATTCTGCCAAAGCCACAGCCGCACCATTATCCGATTCGAGCAGCATGCCATTCAGCAGCTCATCCGTGCGGATGGTTTCTCCGGGCAGCACGCCTAAAGGTGACGATTCCGTGTAAGCTGCCGCAGGCGACATGACAATCTGGGAACGCAGATTCATCTGCTCTAGCGCCAAAATTCCCGTCATCATCTTGGTCATGCTGGCCGGGTACATGCGCGCATCGGCGTTTTTCTCCCAAATTACCCGGCCTGTGGAAGCCTCCACGATAATGGCCGATTGGGCAGTAATCTCCGGCTCGCCGCCTTCTCCGGCCGCTACCGGCAGCTGTACCGACAGCATGCAGGCAACCAGCAGCAAAGTTGCAATCTTATGCCAGAATTTCAAAGTACCTATCTCCCTTAATCTATAGCAAAAATAAAAAACTAATAAGGCTCTCCCAAAGGAAAGCCTTATTAGTATAGCACGTTATGGCCTTTTATGCATGAATTTTTTTCATGTTTATTATGATGTAATTACATCATGCCCGGCATGCCCATGCCCGGAGCGCCGCCAGCCGGCATAGCCGGTTTTTCTTCCGGCTTGTCAGCAACCAGCGTTTCCGTGGTCAGAACCATAGAAGCGATGGAAGCAGCGTTCTGCAGAGCGGAGCGCGTAACCTTAGCCGGGTCAACGATACCAGCTTTGATCATGTCAACGTATTCGTTCTTGAGGGCGTTGAAGCCGATGCCGTCGCCAGCCTTCTTCACTGCTTCAACGACTACAGACCCTTCGAGACCAGCGTTGTCCGCAATCTGACGAACCGGTTCTTCGATAGCACGGCGAACGATGTTTACGCCAACCTTTTCGTCGCCTTCCACGTTGATTTTGTCGAGTGCCGGCAGAATGTCGATGAAGGTCGTGCCGCCACCAGCTACGATACCTTCTTCAACAGCAGCGCGGGTTGCGTTGAGGGCATCTTCGATGCGGTATTTCTTGTCCTTCATTTCGACTTCGGTAGCAGCACCGATTTCGATAACAGCAACGCCGCCAGCCAGTTTAGCCAGACGTTCCTGCAGTTTTTCCTTGTCGAAGTCAGAAGTCGTTTCAGCAATCTGCTTCTTGATCTGAGCTACGCGAGCTGCGATAGCGTCCTTATCGCCTACACCATCAACGATCGTGGTTTCTTCCTTCGTGGAACGAATCTGACGAGCGCGGCCGAGGTCGTCAAGCGTTACGCTGTCGAGTTTGCGGCCCAGTTCTTCGCTGATCACCGTACCACCCGTGAGGATAGCGATATCTTCGAGCATAGCCTTGCGGCGGTCGCCGAAGCCAGGAGCCTTCACAGCCAGAGCCTTGAAGGTGCCGCGGAGCTTGTTGACCACGATGGTCGTCAGAGCTTCGCCGTCAACGTCTTCAGCGATAACAGCCAGCTGCTTGCCCTGTTTTACAACCTGTTCGAGAATCGGCAGGATATCAGCGATAGCGGAAATCTTGCGGTCCGTAATCAGGATGTACGGGTCATCGAGAACAGCTTCCATCTTGTCCGTATCCGTTACGAGGTACGGGGAGATGTAGCCACGGTCAAACTGCATACCTTCCACAACGGAGAGGTTCGTAGCCATGGACTTGGATTCTTCAACGGTGATAACGCCGTCCTTACCAACTTTTTCCATAGCTTCAGCGATGAGTTCGCCCGTTTCTTCGTTAGCGGAAGAAATCGTAGCAACCTGAGCGATATCAGCTTTGCTTTCAATCGTCTTGGCCTTGGACTGGATTTCGTCAACCAGAGCAGCTACAGCCTTGTCGATACCCTTTTTGATGATCATCGGGTTTGCGCCAGCAACAACGTTGCGCATACCTTCACGAATCATAGCCTGTGCGAGGAGCGTTGCCGTCGTCGTACCATCACCAGCGATATCGTTGGTCTTGGTAGCAACTTCTTTAACGAGCTGAGCGCCCATGTTTTCGAACGGATCTTCGAGTTCGATGTCGCGGGCAATCGTTACACCATCGTTGGTGATGGTCGGAGCGCCGAATTTCTTTTCGAGCACTACGTTACGGCCTTTCGGGCCAAGGGTTACTTTTACGGCGTTAGCCAGTGCATCAACACCGCGGCCCAGAGCGCGGCGAGCTTCTTCGTCAAACAGAATCTGTTTAGCCATTTATATTACCTCCAGAAAATACGCTTAATTAGAGAATTGCCAGAATATCGCTTTCGCGGACAATCAGGTATTCCTTATCGTCAACTTTAACTTCGGAACCGGAGTACTTGGAGAAAACAACCGTGTCGCCAGCTTTTACTTCCATAGCAGCGCGCTCACCGTTTTCCAGAAGCTTGCCCGTACCTACAGCTACAACCGTGCCCTTCTGGGGCTTTTCTTTAGCCGTATCCGGCAGTACAATCCCGCTGGCGGTCTTTACATCGCCTTCAGCAACTTCGATGACAACTCTTTCGCCCAATGGCTTAATCATAGGTATCTTCCTCCTATATTATGAAATACGTCGTTAGTTTGTTAGCACTCATTACCTCTGAGTGCTAAGCACAGTTCTTATAGTACCTTTTTTTAGTCAAAATGTCAAGTTGTTATGCTAAAAAAGTCAAAAAAACAAAGTTTATTTCCCACAGCTGTTCGTTGCGCTTAATGCGCAAAAAAAGTATAATGAAAGGGTGATTGAAAATCTCTTAGGGAGTGTCTTATTTTTATGAATCTTTCCAACACGGCCCTGGGCAAAATCGTTGCCCTCACTTTTTTCGGTACAATCCTGACCGTCCTGATTGCCGGCGGCATTTCTGTAACGGTCACCAATCAGAATAAAATCATCATGGGCGTGCAGGCCCATGGCACCACCATTGCGGGCATGAGCAAAAGCGAAGCCCATAAATACTTCGCGAGCCTTGCCGCCAGCAAATTGCAGCGCAAAGCAGCCGTACTCACGTATAAGGAACGAAACTTCCAGATTGACCCGGCGGACATCAACCTGCATGGCAACGTGGATGAAGCCGTGGAAGCCGCCTACAGCATCGGCCGCAAGGGAACGGCTGTCGAAAATCTCATCAGCCAGATGTGGTGTGCCATCTTCGGCGCTACCGTCACCATGGATGCCAGCTTTGATGAGCAGCTGCTCCAAAACAAGCTGCTGCAAATAAAATCCGCCATTGATACCCCGCCGGTAAACGGCACCGTCACCCTGCAGGCAAATGGCAGCATTCAAAAAACAGCAGCCGTTACTGGGCTGACACTAGATATCGCACCTCTGGCCGAGGAAATGACGCCGGATTTCAAATCCCTCAATCTCACGGTGCGCAAGGAACTTGTCCCTGCCGAGCAGCCCCCCTTTGTCCAGAATAGTGATTTGGCAGCCATCGATGGTGTCTTAGGCTCCTATACCACCAGCTTTTATCCCGGTGACCGCGGCGATAACATTGGCCTGGCCGCCAGCCATCTGCAGGGCGCATTAATCCGCAGCGGTTCCACGCTTTCCTTTAACGCGATTGTAGGTCCCCGCACCTATGACGCAGGCTACAAAAACGCTGGCGTTATCGTCTACGGCCAGCACGCTATTGATGTGGGCGGTGGTGTCTGCCAGGTAAGCTCCACACTTTATAACGCGATTTTGCTGGCAGGACTTACGCCTGTGGAACGCACAGGTCACTTTGCTTCTTCTGCCTATGTTCCAGCAGGACGGGATGCCACCGTGGCAGACGGTCTCATCGACTTCGTCTTCCGCAATCCACTGCCCCATCCTGTTTACCTCACCATCGCCAACAGCGGTAATGCTCTGACCATTTACGTTCTGGGCACCAAAGCTGACTTAGGTGGCAAGAGCATTGCTCTGGTCACCGAGGGCAGCACCATGCGCCCGTCCCTCTACCGCCTCTGGCTCCAAAACGGTGAAGTGGTAGACCGGGAATACCTCCACACGGATGCTTACGAGCCGTTAAAGCATACTTAACCATTCAGGTTCATTTATCACATAACACTAAAGGCCGGTGTAACTATTTCTGTAACGTTTGACGCGAAGCGTCTCAGTGAAAGAAATAGTTGCACCGGCCTTTTACGAGCTTTGCTTAATGTTTAGATGTCAACCAACAGCTTAGCAGATTCCCGTCAGCATATAGAAGATAATGCACAGGAACGGAACCAAGAACTTCATGCCCATAATCATAGCAATGTCAAAGTAAGATTCCTTATGGGACAGACCGCAGATGGCCAGCAGAGTTACCAGCGCGCCGCAATGCGGAACCGGGTCGATACCTACGGAAGCTACCGCCACGATACGATGGAGGACCTCCAAGGGAATCCCTGCGGCGATGGCCATGGATGCCCACTGGTCACCCAAAGCCGAGAGGGCAATGGTCAAACCACCGGAAGCAGAACCGGTAATGCCGCACATGATATTCGTGGTAATAACCGCCGACAGCAGTGGGCCAAAGGATGCGGCAATACCCACCAGCCATTCCGTCACAGGCGCAAAACCTGGCATAGCAGTAATAACGCAGCCGAAGGCATAACCGGAAGCGACATTGAGTGCAGCAGAGCCGGAGGACAGGGCCGCATAGTTGACGGTTGGCAGGAAACCATCGGTGACTTTCAACCGTTTACGGCCGATATAGGCAGCGGCAATACTGCTAAGAATCAACGCCACGCTAATGGACCAGATAGCCGAAACCTTACCCACATGAGAAGCCAAGAGCGTCAGTTTCAAGGGCACAAAGGCGGCCAGACTTTCTTCATTCCAATGGAAGCCCCATTCCCAACCAAAGGGATTGGAGAGAATCACATTGATGACGATAACCATAAGCAGCGGCACCATAGCCCAATACCAGGGAATATTAATTTTCGGATTACGCTTCTTGCGGCCATCACCAGCGTGGTCACCATAACCTTCGCCCCGCGCCTGCAGCAGCTTTGCCCGGCGGCCAATCCAGCCCCAGCCAATCAGCAGGAACAACAGGGAAGCAAACAGGCCGATGCCCGGTGCCGCCCAGGTACTTGTCTGAAAATATGAGGACGGAATAATATTCTGAATTTGCGGTGTGCCGGGCAACGATACCATAGCAAAGGAGAAGATACCGACCCAAAGCGCCGCCGGCAGCAACCGCTTGGGAATGTCCGCTTTCTTAAACACCACCGCACCAAAGGGATACATAACAAAGGCCACCACGAATACGGAGAGCCCGCCATAAGTCAAAGCCCCACAGCCCATCAATACCGCCAGAATTGCCCGCTTTTCCCCAAGCACATCCACAATCTTGCCGGCGATGGCCGAAGCCAGTCCCCCTTTTTCCATCAGCTTAGCGAACACTGCCCCGAAAAGGAATACGGGATAATATGTCTTCACATACTCCGCTAATCTGGTCATATACAGCTCGCTGTACACCGGCAGTATATCAAACATACTGGCCAGCGCCGCCAGTCCCGCGAAAAACGGTGCAATCAGAATAATTGACCAGCCGCGGTAAGCAAAATACATAAGTCCTAAAAGTGCTAATCCAATACAAAGTGCTTCCATGGTGTCCAAAGACTCCCCTCAAATTATTATCCACTATCCCCGATAGTCATGGGAACACGTCCCCTATGTAAATGGAAAAAAATAAGCTCCGATAAAGCTATCGGAGCTGCTGCAAGAACGCAGACAATCCATAGAACTGAATGAAATGTATGAGCATTTCTCCCTGTCAGATAAAACCGACAGGAAAAACCTTTCGACGAAATAGGCAAAATAATAGCTCTTCCCGCGTAGGGAAGAGCTTATTTACGCTACTCGAAAATACCCACACTAACCCAGGTTCTAAAAACTTTTCAGTACCGATAAATCTCCATCCCCATCACTCGCAGGTCAAACGGCGATTGTTAATCAGGCAGTTCTCCTGGCTCCAGTTCAACATTTATCTGCGCCTTCCCAGGATGAACTCCCAGTGACATAACTATGCAGATAAACTCCCTGTTACAGTGGCGGGACCGCGCCGGCTTATACCGGCTTCCCTATTAAGTCTAAGACACCTGACCCAACCATATTCGATTGTGCTTTCGTTTACATTATGTATATTAGCATAAATTTTCTTTATTGTCAACGCAATAAATATTTTTCATCTCAACCAATATACGTTACTTCATTGCCCTTGATGGTGGTGACGTTCCGATTGGGCAGACCATCCGGCATATCCGGATACCCCAGACTGATGGAACCGAAAACCCATTCGTCATCCTTCATGCCGAGTTCATGGAGATAGTCCAGCAGTACCGGATTGTCCTGCAGCCAACGCAGCTGGTTTATCCAGCAGGCGCCCAAGTCCAGCGCATTGGCCGCCAGCAGCATATTCTCCATGGCGGCACAGCTATCGGCCATATTGTTGCCATAGTCCTTCTTGTTGGCTACGACAATGAGCACCGGGGCATTGTACTTGAAGACATAATTCCCCTTCTTGGACAACTTGATAGCGCCGCCGATATTGGCTTCATTTTCCGGCGTAATCTCCATCTTGGCAAATTCAGACTGCACCAATTCCACCAATTTATCCAGCACCGCCGCATCGCGAATCACCAAAAAATGATTCGTGTTCTTGCTCTTGCCGCTGGGTGCCCGGCGGCCTGCTTCGATAACTTTCTCCAGCAGGGACGGTTCCACCATCTCTGGCTTAAATTTACGGGTGCTATGCCGGGTCGCAATTACTTCTAAGATTTCTTCCTTCATGATTACCACCTTTACTCTGGGAACTTACGTACATTGTAGGATTCCTTGATTTTTACCGCCAGCTCATCCAAGGTAATGCCGCCAGTGGATTCCACTGCTGCGAGCACTGCCCCTTCCACCAGCGGGCAGTCCAACATTCTTACCTTGCTGTCATCCTTGTCCTCGATAACGATTTCTGTGGTCATTACGGCACTGCCCATATCCATGAGCACAGCCACACCGTCATCAGAGTACACTTCATCGATAGCGTCACTTATCTTGCTATAGCTTGTCCCCAGACCGCCATCATCCAGTCCCCCTGCTGCCACTAACGGTGCATGGGGAGCCATCATCTTGGCGATTTCCACAACTCCTGCTGCCAATTTTTCACTATGTGATACGATTACTATCCCGACCAAATTACTCACCCCACCGTGAAGACTTTCCTTACAAGCATTTTTCGATTTCCTGCAGCATATACAGGGAGGACGTAGCCCCCGGGTCCTGATGGCCAATGCTGCGCTCACCCAGATAGCTGGCCCGGCCCTTCGTGGCGATAATGGTCTTGGTGTATTCCACACCTTTGGCAGCCGCCTCAATGGCCTTGGACAGAGCATCCTTGAGTTCGTCACCGCCATCAATTGCCTCAGACAAAGCCTTATAGGCCGGGCACAGGGCATCGAGCATGGTCTTTTCTCCCTCTTCGCTCTTGCCCCGCATCTTGATGCCGCCGATAGCGGCCTCCATGGCCACGGCAAATTCTGCGGCAGTAGCTTCCGTCTTGCCCTTCAACGCATTGCCAGCCTTCATAAAAGCTGTGCCATAGAGCGGGCCGGAAGCGCCGCCCACATTGGAAACCAGCTGCATGCCCGTACCTTTCAGCAGCCCGCCGATATCGCCGCCTTCCAGTTCCGGCAGTTTTTCCAGCACCGACTTAAAGCCCCGTGCCAAATTGATACCGTGGTCACCATCACCGATTTCATTGTCCAGTTGTGTTAAAAAATCTTTTTCTGCTTCCATCCGTGCTGCAATAGCCCGAATGATTTCTGCTGCTTTTGCTGTGTCTAACATAATGGTCTCCCCTTTTACTTAACGTTTCAAAGCTGGCGTATCGGCCTTGGCATCATACAGAGCTTTCATTTCATCATCAAGGCGCAGGAGCGTCAAGGAGAAGCCAGCCATTTCAATGGAGGTCATATAGTTGCCCACCATGGTGTCATAAACCTTTACGCCCTGCTCCTTGAGGTAATCCTGCACAAAGTTATTGATGACATAGAGTTCCATCAGCGGCGTTGCCCCCATGCCATTGACCATGACCACGACTTCCTGTCCCTTGAAGTCAATGTCTGCCAAAATCTTGTCCAGCAGTTTCTTGGCAGTTTCATCAGCTGTGCTGAGTTTTTCCCGCGTAGTGCCCGGCTCGCCATGAATACCGATGCCGATTTCCACTTCATCCTCTGCCAGTTCAAAGCCCGGCTTGCCTGCAGCCGGCACCGTGCAGGGAGAAATAGCCATGCCCATGGTGCGGACGTTAGCGATAACCTTTTCGGCTACAGCCTTGACTTCCGGCAGACTTGCGCCCTGCTCGGCCTTGGCCCCGGCAATCTTATGCACCAGAATGGTACCAGCCACACCGCGGCGGCCCGTGGTATAAAGGCTGTCCTTTACAGCCACATCATCATTGACTACCACATAATCAGCTTCGATATCCTCATCTTTTGCCATGTCGATAGCCATTTCAAAGTTCATCACATCGCCGGTGTAGTTTTTGACAACGCAGAGCACGCCTTTGTCCGTAGCCACTGCCTGAATACCGGCAAAAATCTTGTCCGGCGTCGGTGAGGTAAATACTGCGCCAGCCACAGCCGCATCCAGCATGCCTTCCCCGACGAAACCGCCGTGAGCTGGTTCATGACCGCTGCCGCCGCCACTGACCAGAGCCACCTTGCCCTCTTTTTTCTGGGCGCGGACAACCACATTGCCCTCATCCAGCTTGCGCAACTTATCGGGAGCCGATTTTACCAGACCAAGAATCATCTGCTCCTCTACGGACTCCACACCATTGATAAGTTTCTTCATTGTCAAAATCCTCCCTTGTGGGCTGCTGCCCTGATTTTATACACAATAACAGACAGTTCCCCCTGAGGAAACTGCCTGCTAGTTATGCCTATTTAATCACCATAACCGGAATGGGCGATTCTTCAATCACCTTTTGACTGACGCTGCCAATAAGGGCTCCCTTGAAGAGACCTAACCCGCGGCTGCCCATGATGATCATGTCGCTGTGTTCCTGCGCGGCTACACGGATGATAGCTTTATGGATACTGCCCGTCTCCACATGCTTGGCTGCCCGCAAATCCTCAGGAATCTTCTCCCAGATGCGGTCAAAGACAATATGGCTGGGGATATCCTTATTGATATTACTGGAAACATAAACAAAATCCAAATCGGCCTTGCATTTTTCCGCCAGGAAAATGGCTTCGTCCACTGCTTTGCAGCCGTTCACCGAGCCATCAACAGGCACGAGGATTTTTTGAATTTTCCCCATAATAAAACCTCCTTAAGAGTTTATTCCGATATTATTACCATTTATGTCTTTATTTCGCGATATACATGCCTAAATCCTGCACGTGTACAAAAAAATCCCTGCTGAAATTTCAGCAGGGATTTACTGTATCTTTATTGGTGCGCTCGGCGGGAGTCGAACCCACGCTTTCAGCTCCGGAGGCTAACGTCCTATCCACTGGACTACGAGCGCTTAACAACAGTATTTATCTTACCATATACCGCTGATTATTGTCAACCATCCGTAAACAATTTCCCGTGCATTTATTAAGTTGTTGCATACTCCAACGCAGATTTTTTCGTATACATGCGGTCGTAATAATCCTTGTATTCGCCGCTGATGATGTTTTCCCACCACTGGCGGTTATCCAGATACCACTGCACCGTAGCCTTGATGCCATCCTCGAACTTCGTCTCCGGCAGCCAGCCCAGTTCTTCGTGAATCTTGGTGGGGTCAATCGCATAACGGCGGTCATGACCTTTGCGGTCACCAACGTATTCAATCAAATCTTCGCCTTTACCAAGCTGGTTGAGGATGGTCTTAACCACATCGATATTGGCCCGTTCGTTATGGCCGCCAATGTTATAGACTTCGCCCACCTTGCCCTTTTCCAGAATAAGATTGATAGCAGCGCAATGGTCTTCCACAAAGAGCCAGTCACGAACATTCAAGCCATCCCCATAAACCGGCAGTTTCTTGTCCGCCAAAGCGTTGATAATCATAAGCGGAATCAGCTTTTCCGGGAAATGGAAGGGGCCATAGTTATTGGAACAACGGGAAATGGTCACCGGCACTTTGTAGGTGCGATGGTAAGCCATCACCAGCAAATCCGCCGAAGCCTTGGAAGCCGAATAGGGGCTTGAAGTATGCAGATTGGTAGTTTCTGTAAAGAACAAGTCCGGACGGTCCAGCGGCAAATCACCGTAAACCTCATCCGTGGACACCTGATGATAACGGTCAATACCATATCTGCGGCAGGCATCGAGCAGGACACTGGTGCCAATCACATTGGTCTGCAAAAAGATTTCCGGATTTTCAATAGAACGGTCCACATGAGATTCCGCTGCAAAATTCACAACGATGTCAGGCTTTTCCGTTTCAAAGAGTTTGTAAACAGCCTTGCGGTCAGCGATATCCCCCCGCACAAATTTGAACTTATCGTTCTTCATGGCCTCGGCCAAAGTTTCCATATTGCCCGCATAGGTCAGCTTATCAAAGCAGATAATCTTATCCTCGGGACGTTTTTTCAGCATATAGTAAACAAAGTTGGCACCGATAAAACCAGCGCCACCGGTTACGATTATATTCATTTAGCAATTCTCCCCATATACAAACTGATTATTACTGTCGGCTAACGTCGGGCCAGTCGTATCCTTCTCGCTGAGCACCGGTTCTATGCCAGCCAGCAAAGTGCCCCAATCGACGTTTACTTCCGGCGCATCATAACGCATGCCGCCTTCCGCCGCCTTGTTGTAGACATTATCACATTTATAACGGAACTCCACATCATCGGTCAAGGTCAGGAAACCATGTGCAAAGCCGCGAGGAATATAGAACTGCCGATGGTTTTCTGCGCTGAGTTCCACGGAAACCCACTTGCCAAAAGTCGGGCTGCCCTTGCGAATATCCACAGCCACATCGATAACTTTGCCCTTGGAGCAGGAAACCAGCTTGGCCTGTGCATAGGGCGGATTCTGCCAATGCAGACCGCGTAAAGTACCCTTCTGTGCCGAAAAGCTCATATTATCCTGCACGAAATCATTTGTGATGCCCAATGCTTCATACTTTGGCTTATTATACGTTTCCGTAAAATAACCACGATGGTCGCCAAATACATCCGTCTCAACAATCAGCACACCATCGATACTCGTTTTAATAACCTTCATACCAGCAAAAAACTCCTTACTCCTCAATCATACCGATAAGATACTGACCATACTCGTTCTTCAGCAAGGGCTGTGCCAGTTTCTCCACCTGTGCCGCATCGATATACCCCATCCGGTAGGCAATTTCTTCTATACAGGCAATCTTGAGTCCCTGACGGGCCTGAATGGTGCGCACGAACGCCGCTGCATCCAGCAAGGATTCATGGGTTCCCGTATCCAGCCAAGCATAGCCGCGGCGCATCTTTTCCACCTGCAATTTGCCGCGCTCCAGATAAACCTTGTTCACGTCGGTGATTTCGAGCTCACCGCGCGCCGAAGGTTTAATGGATTTGGCCACATCGACAATATCCTTATCATAGAAGTACAAGCCCGTCACTGCATAGTTGGATTTAGGCTGAGCCGGTTTTTCCTCCAGACTCAGGGCATGGCCGTGTTCGTCAAACTCCACCACACCGTAGCGTTCCGGGTCGGACACATAATAGGCAAATACCGTTGCGCCTTCCTCCGTTGAAGCCGCCCGCTGCACCGATTGCGCTAAATCCGAACCATAGTAGATGTTATCGCCTAACACCAGAGCGCAGCCTTCGCCGCCGATAAACTGCTCACCAATAATAAACGCCTGCGCCAAACCATCCGGACTGGGCTGCACTGCATAGCTGATGTTTATGCCCAATTTGCTGCCATCCCCGAGCAAACTTTGGAACAATGCGCTGTCCTGCGGCGTGTTGATAATCAGTATATCCTTAATCCCTGCCAGCATCAGCGTACTCAGCGGATAGTAAATCATGGGCTTGTCATAGACCGGCATCAGCTGTTTCGATACCACCTGCGTGAGCGGATACAGCCTTGTTCCCGAACCGCCGGCCAGAATAATTCCCTTCCTAATCAAAATAAGCACCTCCCAATTCACTTTATGTTCTATTATACTATATTTATAGCATTTGCACCACCAACACCGCATGCAAAAAAGCCCGCCAGCAAATTGCTGACGGACTTGTATATCCAACGATAATGAAATTAACGCTTGGAGAACTGGGAAGCCTTGCGGGCTTTCTTGAGACCGTATTTACGGCGTTCTTTTTCACGCGGGTCACGCGTAACGAAACCAGCTTTTTTCAGAGCCGGACGGAGTTCAGCGTCCATTTCCATGAGTGCACGGGTGATACCGTGACGGATTGCGCCTGCCTGACCAGATACGCCGCCACCTGCAACATTTGCGATAACGTCATACTTGTCAACAGTTTCCGTAAGGTTCAGAGGCTGACGAACGATGAGTTCGAGAGTCTTCAGACCAAAATATTCTTCCATGGTACGACCGTTGATCGTAACCTTGCCTTCGCCTGGAACCAGACGAACACGGGCAACGGAAGACTTTCTGCGGCCAGTGCCGTAATAGCTTACTTGTGCCATTTATATGTTCCTCCTCCAGATTAGCGAATGTTCAGCTCGAGCTTTTCCGGCTTCTGAGCTGCATGCGGATGCTCGCTGCCAGCGTAAACGCTGAGCTTGCGGTACATCTTAGCACCGAGACGGTTATGCGGCAGCATGCCTTTTACAGCGTGCTCAATAACGCGTTCCGGGAACTTTTCGAGCATCAGGCCAGCGGACGTGAACGTCGTGCCACCCTGATAACCGGAATGACGGAAGTAAGTCTTATCCGTAAGTTTCTTACCCGTAAATTTAACCTTCTCTGCATTGATGACGATGACATAATCACCCGTATCAACGTGCGGAGTAAAGGTCGGTTTATTTTTACCGCGAAGAACTTTAGCAACTTCAGCTGCGAGACGGCCGACAGTCTGCCCTTCAGCGTCTACAACATACCATTTACGCTCAACGTTGGATGCATTTGCCATAAACGTTGTCTTCATGCGATTTCCCCCCTAATAAGTTCAAATAATTTAATCGGTATATGACGTTCTCACGACTGGCTTCCGGGGCTAATGGATGCCATGCCCGTAACATCACATAAAAATATTCTACGCAAAAACAGAGTTCAAGTCAAGAACTTTTTTTGATTTTGCGTAGAATTTTTTTCACAGGAATCAGCAGCTCTTAAAATAAGCAATCGTGCGAGCCAGACCTTCGCCCAAATCCATTTGCGGCTGCCAGTTCAGGTTCTGCACGGCGGCTTCGTTGCAGAGCATAGAGCGATTGATATCCCCTTCACGCGGTGCTGCAAAGTCCGGTTCCACCGTTTTACCCGATGCCTTGGCCATGAGCGCAATGAGCTCGAGCAGGCTGGTTTCCGTCTGATTGCTGAGGTTGTAAACCGCATTGGCCTTATCCGTAGTCATTGCCGCGATAATACCGGAGGCAATATCGCCGGCATAGATGAAGTCGCGAGTCTGCTTGCCATCACCGAACACCGTAATGCCCTGGTCTTTGGCAATGCGCTTGGCAAAGATGCTGATTACCCCGCCTTCGCCAGTATCCCCCTGACGCTCACCATAGACATTGGCAAAGCGGAGGGCCACATAGTCAAGGCCATATAAATCATGATAGAGCTGTAAGTATTTTTCCACCGTCACCTTGGTCAGGCCGTAGAAGGACATCGGTGCCAGGGTTTCTTCCTCGCGAATGGGCAGTTTGTCCTCGGCTACATCACCATAGGAAGCTGCCGTGGAAGCAAAGATGATGCGCTTCACGCCGCTATGACGGGCTGCTTCCAGAACGTTCAACGTACCCATGACATTTTCGGCGGCGTCAAATTCCGGGTCTTTGATGGAAACATCCACCATGGTCTGGCCAGCCAGATGCACGATAACATCAAACCTGCCCTGTTCCATCTTCTCGCGAGCTGACTTGTCACGGATATCCATTTCCCAGCAGGTGCAGGTATCCTTGCCTTCTGGCAGATGCTGCCAGGTGCCAGTGCTCACATTATCAAGCACCGTTACTTCATGGTCAGCCGCCAACAGTTGCCGTACCAGGTGCGAGCCAATAAAACCTGCGCCTCCTGTAACCAATACTTTCATTATATAATCCCCCTCTGCACCTCGTTACCCAGATGAGCAGTGCTGTTCAATAATTCCACTGTAGGATTGGCGTCACTGTCATAACGCACAATATTCACCGCCGTATTGAACTGGCGGATGCTCCAAAGATACTGCAACGGCATATGCAGGGCTGCCGTCAGCATAGTACGCAGCACCGCACCATGTGCCACGACCACAATCGTCTGCCCGTCGTGCTTTTCAATAAGTTCGTTAAGACGTTTCATCGCCCGCTGCTGCACCGCTGGAAAACTCTCACCACCGGGAATTTCCAAAATATCCGGATGCTGCAGGAAATTAGCCATGGCTTCTTCCCACCTATCCACAATCTGCTGATAAGTCAGGCCTTCCCAGTCACCAAAACTGAGTTCCCGGAATGCCGGTTCTGCCTGTACCTTTAAGCCAAACTTCTTCGCGATTGTCTCGGCCGTCACCATAGCCCGGCACAAATCACTGGCATAAATGGCATCCACCTTAGCCACGGGGAAATTATCCGCCAGTTTCTCGGCCTGCTTCTTGCCTTCCTCGGTAAGTTTCACATCCGACTGACCCTGATAACGCCCCGTTACATTCCATTCCGTCTGGCCATGACGGATAAAAATAACCTTTGTCAAACTATTGCCTCCAATGCCTTGAGCATCTGTTCATTCTCCGCGCGGCTGCGCACCGCCACACGAATATATTGTCGGTCTTCCAGCCCCGTATAATTGGCGCAGTCCCGCACCAACACACCCTGCCTGCGCATGCGGGCAGTAAGTTCACCGCTGGTAAGACCTGTCTTTGCCACATTAACCATCATAAAGTTCACGCTAGGCCGGATGGGTTCCAGCCCTTTGATAGCACAAAGGCGCTCATAGAGCCAATCCTTTTCAGCCTGCACAAACTCACGACTCCTTCTATGATACTCTTTTAAGCCCAAAGCCGCAACTCCTGCCGCTTGTGCCAGACTGTTGACATTCCAGACATCCTTGCCTTGTTCCAAACACCGCACTAGGTCAGCATGCGCACTGGCAAAGCCCAGCCGCAGCCCCGGCATGGCATAAAATTTGGTCAGGGAGCGCACGACTAGCAAATGCTGAAATTGACATGTCAAATCCCGGACGCTGTACCTTTCCTCATCCGGCAGAAAGTCCAAAAAGGACTCATCCACCACCGTCCAAATGCCCCGCTTCTCCCAAAACGGCAGGAACTCTGCCAGCTGCTCACGAGCAATCAGCTTACCCGTAGGATTGTTGGGATTGCCGATAAATATGCATTCCACATGTTCGCAGGCCTTTTTCCACTGCTCCATATCCGGCGCAAAATCTGCTTCTGCCTGCAACGGCACGAAGCAGATTTCCGCTCCCACAGCCTCAGCCGTCCGCTGATATTCGCCAAAGGATGGCACAGGCAGTGCCACCCGCTTGGGCCTAACCATATGCACCAGCAGATAAAAAAGTTCCGCGGCACCATTGCCCAAAAGCATCTGGTCTTCGGGAATCCGATAATGCCCGCTAAGCGCTGCTTTTAATTTCCGTGCCTTGGGGTCAGGGTAATGAACAATCCCCTCGATATTTTCCGCAATAACCTGCTTTACCTCCGGTGCCAGCCCCAGAGGATTGATATTAGCGGAAAAATCCAGCCACTTGCCGCCAGCAGGAGCTTCCTCATAAATATTGCCCCCATGCTCAAACTTCTCCACTTACCTGCCCCCGCTTCTTTTTATAAGCCGCACACTGGCGGACAAAATTCTCTGCCGCATCTGGGCAGCCGGCAAAATGCAGATGCAGATAGCTGCCTAAAACATTCTTCACCTGCTGACCTGCCGGATATTCGCTGTTATTCCGCAGTTTCCGGAAGATAAAGGGCGCTTTGTCCTGCGGAATTGGTTCACGTTCCTTGGAAAAATGAAATTCATGGCCCTTAAGCTTCGTACCTGCGCTTCCCAATAGCGAATCTTTCTGCAGCTCGGCCTCCACATAGCCCACCATCTGCAATTTTTCCGTCATGACCGCCTGCCCGGCGAACACGCCCGCCATCGGATGACTGACTCCTGCAAAATCCTGCAGCGAATCCATCAGATACATATAGCCGCCGCATTCTGCCAGAATTGGCATACCATTCTGCGCGGCCTGCTCAACAGCCTGCCGCATAGCCACATTTGCCGCCAGCTGGCCGGCAAACATTTCCGGGAACCCGCCGCCGATAAAGAGGCCATCCACGGCCGGCAGTTTTTCATCATGCAGGGGACTGAAGGGAACTATCTCTGCCCCGAGCTTTGCCAGCACTTTCAGGCTGGCAGGATAATAAAAGGAAAAGGCTTCGTCCTTGGCCACGCCGATTCGACAGGAATACGCTCCCGCACCGGACAGCGGACTTTCCTTTATCGCCAGGGGCTCAGCACTGCGAGCCAATTCCAGCAGCCTATCCAAATCCATCTGACCGGCTACGGTCTCGCCCATACGGCCGATAAGTTCCCGTTCCTTGTTTTCCTCCACGGGCACCAACCCCAAATGACGTTCGGGCATACGCAAGCCGTCGTTACGGTGCAAAGCACCGAATACAGGCATATCAATTCCTGCCATAGCTTCCCGAATCATGGCTTCATGGGTGTCGGAGCCTAAGCGGTTCAAGATTACGCCCGCCAGCTTAACCGAAGGGTCATAATCCCGGAAACCTTGCGCAATGGCTGCAGCCGATGCCCCCATGGACTTAGCATCAATCACCAGCAGCACCGGCGCTTTGATGATTTTGGCAATCTCCGCCGTGGAACTGATGCCCTGCCGCCCGCCATCATAAAGGCCCATAACACCTTCGACGATAGCAATGTCAGCATGCTCTGCCTCCGCAGCCAGAATCTCCGGCAGGATTTCTTTCGGGGTCAGCCAACTGTCCAGATTATGCGCCGGCTGGCCGCTGGCCAGAGCATGATATCCCGGGTCAATATAATCAGGGCCTGCCTTGAAGGACTGCACGCTCAGCCCCCGCTGCCGCAAAGCCGCCAGCAGCCCTGTGACAATGGTGGTTTTCCCCGCCCCCGACTGGGTGGCGGCAATCACTAACCGTGGTATATTCTTCATCTTCTGCTAACCTCCACTCCTCCGGGACGCAGATTCGCCAGTCCCCAAAACTTCACCTTGAGTTTTTGGGCTATCTGCTCCGCCTGCCATCTGATTGTTTCCGCCGCTTCATCCGTGCTCCACCACAGTCCCAGCACCGTGCCGCTGTGCGCCGCATTAATCCCCAGCGCCCCTGCTTCTTTTCCGAGCTGCCAAAGCTGCTGCAATTCTTCCTTATATAATAGCCTTTGATTGGCAAAGGCACTTTCCGTCGCCACCTGCGCAATTTTCTCAGCACGGCCCGAA
Organism: Selenomonas ruminantium AC2024; assembly: GCF_000687995.1. Taxonomy (NCBI): domain Bacteria; kingdom Bacillati; phylum Bacillota; class Negativicutes; order Selenomonadales; family Selenomonadaceae; genus Pseudoselenomonas; species Pseudoselenomonas ruminantium. The sequence continues at coordinate 1,458,387 of NZ_JIAC01000001.1, read as the reverse complement.
TGCATGGCCTGCTGAAAGTCCCGTAGCAGGCTTTGATTATCCTCTGCCTTTTTATCCGACTGATGGAACGCACAGGTATCTACCGTCCCCCCCATATCAAAGACAGCCGCACGCAGGGACGGCACCTGCTCAAAATGGGCCAGCACCTTGCCATTGACATGATTCATCAGCACGATGCCCGGACAGAAAATCCCGTCGGTTGGCTCAATCTCTGTGGCAATATCCATCACGAACTTTGGTGACCACGGTTCGCCTAAGGCCTCCATCACCGCCACTACCACAGCAGCAATATCCGCACTCGAAGAGGCCATGCCTTTGCCTTTGGGAAGTTCTGAGGTCAGTTTTAGTCCATAGGGAAAATCATCCATTCCCAAACGGGCTAATGTCAGCTGCAGGGCCTGCAAAGATTTTTCCCCCAAGCCTGTCAGCCCCGAAAAACTGTCGCTTACCTCTACCGTTGTATATCTGTCAATGGGGCAGGTCCCCAAAAAAGGCGCCCCTTGGGCAAAGCCCTGCACCAATTCCCCACAGGAACCGGGAACACGCACCGTTAAGTCCATAACTGTCACCACATCTACTACTGATTCTGCTGATACGCTTACCCTATGAATTATAGCAAACAGCACCACCTATGTCCAACGCCTGCCGCCAAATAAAAACGACCTGCCTACTGACAGGTCGTAATCCATAACTCAATCCACATCCCGCTCCACTGCCACTTTATGCATGGCCTGAAGCATCAACATAATGGTGGTGGCACCAGGGTCCTGATGGCCAATGCTGCGGGAGCCCAGATAAGATGCTCTTCCCTTGTTAGCCTGAATGGTTTTCGTGTAGAGCACACCATTTTCAGCTGCTTCCGCACCGGCTGCCAAAACCTCCGGCAGGCTGCCGCCCTTCCCCACAGCTTTCTGCATGGCTCTGCCCGCCGGGAACATGGCATCTAACATGGTCTTATCCCCTTCACTGCTCTTGCCCAGCAAAGAGACGCCCATGGTACCTGCATCGAAGGCCATCGCCCAATCAGCGGGGGTAAGAACAGTCTTGCCCATACTGGCCATCCCTGCCCGCAGGAAAAACGTGCCAAACAGCGGGCCAGCGGAGCCGCCGATTTCATTGATACAGCGCATCCCCACCTGATGAAAGATTTCCCCCAGCTGTTCATTATCTGCTGCCAGCTTCGGCAGTTCCTGTAAGACAATGCGGGAAAATCTGGCCATATTTGTACCGTGGTCGCCATCGCCGATGGCGTTATCCAGACGGTTCAGCTCCTCCTCATGCTCAATGATATCCCGGCAGATGGTCTCCAGAGCTGCTAACATATATTCTTTTCCGAACATACAGCATATCCTCCTTCGTCCGTCAACGCCTGATAATGGGCGTTTCCGCCGCCATGTCATAAAGAGCTTTCAAATGGGGGTCAAGCCGCATCAGGCTGATGGAAAAACCACCCATTTCCATCGATGTCATGTAATTGCCAATCATGGTATCGTAAATCTTTATGCCCGCATCCCCCAAATACTGATGAACACAGTCATTGACCACATAGAGCTCCATGGGAGGTGTTCCACCCAACCCATTAATGAGCACCACCACTTCACTGTTCTCGTAGTTACAATCGAGCAGGATGAGGTCCAGCATCTGATGCACCGTCTCTTTGACCGTCATCATACTGCAGCGCAAAACACCCGGCTCGCCATGCAGGCCCATACCGATTTCCATTTCCTGCTCGCCCAGCTCAAAGCTGGGTTCCCCGTCAGCGGGAATGATACAGGGACGACAAGCCACGCCAATGGTCCGCATACCGGAAGCCGCCCACTCAGCCACTTCTTTTACCCGGTAAAGGTCAGAACCAAGTTCCGCCTCAGCCCCGGCAATTTTCATCACCAGCACCACACCGGCCAAACCTCTGCGACCCACGGATTTATTTTTCTGGGTGGCCACATCATCGGCTATAATCACCGACTCCACCGCAATATTTTCCATCTGCGCCATTTCCATGGCCATGCGGAAATTCAGCACATCTCCGGTATAGTTCACAATCAGGCAGAGCACGCCCGCCTCGTTTTGAACTTCCTTAATGCCCTTAAGAATCATATCCGGGGTTGGGGAAGAAAAAATCTTGCCCGGGATACCTGCGTCGAGCATGCCATATCCCACATAACCGTTCGGTGCCGGTTCATGACCACTGCCACAGCCAAAGACCAAAGCCACTCTATCCTTTTTCAAATTCTGCCTGACCATAACATTGCAGTCCGGCAATTGACGAAGAATATTCGGTTTGGACAAAGCCAGTCCCCGGTTGACCTCAGCTTCCAAATTGTCCGGTCTATTGATGAACTTCTTCACGCTCTCACTTCCTTGCTTACATCAGACAGAATTTTATGAACATCCACGTTAAAAAAGCAGAAAATAATCCCATCTCACGATTCTTATTCGTGCCAGAGCAGATTATTTCCTGCTAAATAAAAATATTTTATTAACGCCACAAAATATGCAAGCCGCCGGGAATCCAGGAAGTGCCCCAGAATACCAGCAGCACCACCGTTTCCGTCAGGGTTTCGATAGCGCCATAGGTGTCACCAGTAAGTCCGCCGAGCTTATACGTCAGCCATTTGGCCACGAGCCATGCAAAGCCCAAGCCAATCAGAAGCGCTGCAATGGCGGCCTGTCCCCAGGGAACCACAAAGACCAGCGTGACTGCCGCCGCCAGCAGCACCGTTTCTCTGTCGGCCATTTCCGCAAAGATTTTGCCCATGCCCTCCTTGCGAGCATAAGGGAAGAAAGCAATCGCCATCACCATGGCCATGCGGCCGATAATGGGCATGACGAAAAGTGCCGTCATAATGAGCACCAGCTTCACATCCCGCAGAGCCGACCAATTGACCAAAAAGAGGCATACCAAGGCAAGCACGCCGAAGGAACCCACCCGGCTGTCCTTCATGATTTCCAGCTGCCGCTCCCGTTCCCGTCCGGAAAAGACACCATCCACAGTATCCATAAAACCATCCAGCATCAGACCGCCCGTGAGCAGCACCGGCAAAATCACCAGCAAGGTCGTGACAAGATTGGCCCAGCCAAAGACGGCAATCAAGCACCAGGAAGCCAGCATATAAATAAGACCTAAGATAAGCCCCACCAAAGGAAAGAACTTCGTACTGCGGCCGAAGTCTTCCGCCGTTAAATCCATTTGGTTCTTCAGATGAATCCGCGTCAGGAATTGCAGGGCCGTAATAAATGATTTCATCAAACAGCATCCTCTCTTGTGATTTTTATCACACCTATCATAACCCAAACATGGCGTAACAGATAATGATAAACATCACAGTTGCCGTGTACATCAGGCGGATTGCGCCCATAATATGCTTGATGCCCAAAGTTTCCAACGGCTCACCCATATACTCGCGGAAATGCTGCTGGCCAAAGTAAGAGTTATAGCCTCCCAAACGCACATGGAGGGCACCGGCCACCGTAGCTTCCGCATAGCCGCCATTCGGGCTGGGATGTTTTTTCGCATCGCGGAGCATCATGCGATAGGCAAATTTGTAATCGTAGCCCAGAATCCAGGCCGCAAAGACAAAGAGCACCGCCGTGATGCGGGCAGGGATATAATTCAGCACATCATCGAGCCGCGCCGCCGCCCGGCCAAAGTAAAGATACTTATCGTTCTTGTAGCCAATCATGGAATCCATGGTGTTAGCCGCCCGATAGACCATAGCCAGTGGCACGCCTCCCAGAACAAAGAAGAACAGGGGCGCGATAATGCCGTCCGTGGTGTTCTCCGCAATGGTTTCCACCGTTGCCCGCGCGATTTCCGGTTCGTCGAGCTTGTCCGTGTCGCGGCCTACAATCCAGCCCACCTTCCGGCGGGCTTCTGCCATATCCCCCGCCAGCAGCAGACCATAAAGTTCCTTGCCCGCCTTGGCCAGACTCTTGGGCGAAATGGCAAAGGACAGCATGACTGCGCCCACCGCCGTACTGCCAAAGCTCCAAGGGATTTTGTATGACAAGAGCATAATACCTTCCGCCACAGCATAGGTCAGCCAGAGAACCAGCAGCACCAGCACTGCACCCCAGGCAAATTTGCGGCTGTCCTTATCCTCCGGATGATAAAAGAGGCGTTCCCAAAAGGAAATCATCTTCCCCATCAGCACCACAGGATGCCAGGAGCTTTTGGGGTCACCGATAATACAATCCAGCAGAAAGGCCAAAATTCCCGTCATCATGGGCGCTCACCCATAATTTCAGCCAGTTTTTCCATATCGAGGCTGGCACGTACCACACTGGCCAGACGGTTATAGGCCCGCTCCTTTTCCTGACGCACACTGCGTTGGATGGGCAGGTCGCCAAGCCCCTTGCGGGCACGCAGGGCGTTTAGAATCTGCCGCCGGAAATCGTCATGGTCAAAGATGCCATGAATGTAGGTGCCGGTCACCTGACCCTGACCGTCAATTTGACATGTCAAACCTTCGGCAATATTGACGCTTTCATTTGACCGGTCAATTATTTGGAAGGGGTGAGCGGGCGCACCATCAAACTTCGTTTCCCCTGTATGAATCTCGTAGCCATAAAGGCCTTTGCCTGTAATCTCGCGGCCCAGGAAGTTCAGCTGTACACAGTCAGCCTGTACCTGACTGGTGAGTTTTTCGGCCGCAAAGGTGGTTTCCATGGGCAGATACCCCAAGCCCGCCACTTCATCGTTAGCCGATTCCGTATGCAGCGGGTCCGCAATCTTTTGGCCCAGCATCTGATAGCCACCGCAAATGCCCCAGAGCGGCGTGCCGCCCGCAACTTTTTCGCGGATGACTTCTTCGAGCCCACATTCCCGCAGATGGAGCAAATCCTCCGTGGTATTCTTAGAACCGGGCAGCAGAATCAAATCCGGCTCGCCCAAGTCTTCCACGCGCTTCACATAATAAAGGGAAACATCCGGCTCTGCCGCCAGACTGTCAAAGTCCGTGAAGTTGGAAATCTTCGGCGTCTGGATTACAGCGATATGCAAATCAGCCTGCGGCTGGTCCTGTTCCACCACTTTATCATCCAGCGAAACGGAATCCTCATCATCAATGCCCATATCCTCAATATGCGGCACAATGCCCAGCACTGGCTTGCCAGTCTTCTGCTCCAAAAAATCCACGGCAGGCGTCAGCAAGGTCACATCCCCGCGGAACTTGTTGATGATAAGTCCTTTGACCAAAGCCCGCTCGTCCTCGTCCAAGAGTTCCAGTGTACCCACGAGCGATGCCAGGGCTCCGCCTCGGTCAATATCGGCAATCAAGAGCACCGGCGCATTTAAGTGCTTGGCTACCCGCATATTGACGATATCGTTGGCCTTGAGATTGACTTCTGCCGGACTGCCGGCCCCTTCGATGACCAGCGTATCAAAATTTTTCTGCAGCCGCTCTAAAGCCTCGGTCACAGCGCCAAAGGCTTTCAATGAATAGCCCTTGTGGTATTCGCGGGCACTCATATTGCCAATGGCCTTGCCATTAAGTACCACCTGCGAGCAGGAATTGCCCGTGGGTTTTAATAGCACTGGATTCATATCGACCATGGGTTCGAGTCCTGCCGCTTCGGCCTGCGCCACCTGTGCGCGGCCCATTTCCTTGCCGTCTTTGGTCACATAAGAATTGAGCGCCATATTCTGCGCCTTGAACGGCACGACCTTGCGCCCTTCCTGATGAAAAATGCGGCACAAGGCTGTGGTGATAATGCTTTTGCCCACATGAGAGCTCGTGCCCATCAGCATAATGGAGTTTGCCATTTGTTTATCCGTCCTTTTCCTGCATAAGGCAGGCATTGAGTTTTTTGATATTAACGGGAATCCCCGCGATAACGGCGTATACATCGTCCGCGGCCGCGGCAACCCGCTGATTGCTCAGCCCGCTGGCATCCCGATAGAGCCGGGACAGTTTGTTTTCCGGCACAATCCCGGCGCCCACTTCATTGGTGACAAAAATCGTGGAAGTCCCCTGCTCAGCAGCTGCCTGCGCCGCCCGCACCAAGACGCCCATCTGTTTCTCAACAATCTGATAAGCCACTTCATCGTTTAATTCATCATAGAGGATTCTGCACAGATGATTGCTGAGATACAGCGTAAGACAGTCAAAGAGCAATACTTTATGCGACTTTGCCGCTTCGGCAATCGCTTTTTCCGCCTCAAACGGGGCTTCCCAGGTCTGCCAGGAGGATGGGCGCCGCTCACGGTGCAGCTTGACCCGATAGCGCATTTCCTCATCGTAAATCTGCGCCGTGGCAATATAGCCGATAGATGTGCCCATCTCCGCCGCCAGTTTTTCCGCAAAAGCAGATTTTCCCGAACGCGCGCCGCCGGTGACTAAGATAATTTTCCCTGCCATAATCAGCCTCTGTCGTTGTTGATGAGGTACATCATGGCATTAACCGCCGCTGCCGCAATGGGGCTGCCGCCTTTCGTGCCTTCAACGGTAATGAAGGGCACCGTTTCCTGCTTCGCAAGTTCCGCCTTGGAATCAGCCGCACCCACAAAACCTACGGGAATACCCACGATGCAGGCGGGACGCAGATTTTCTTCTTCCACCTGACGCAGAACTTCAAAGAGAGCCGTGGGCGCATTGCCGATGGCAATGATGGCACCATTCATCTCCTGACCAAACTTGCGCATGGCTGCCATCGAGCGGGTAATGCCCTGCTCTTTGGCTGTCTTTGCCACTTCCTCATCGGCAATCAGGCAATGCACCTGCCCGCCGAAGGACGCGAGCTTGCGCTTGTTGATGCCCGTACGCACCATTTCCACATCGGTGTAAATATCACAACCGCCCTTTAAGGCTGTCATCGCCTGCTCAATGGCATCCGCAGACATCTTAATGATAGGCGCATAGTCCACATCACCTGCCGCATGAATGAGCCGGGAATAAACCTTCACCTGCTCTGGGCTGAGATTCAGCCCCTCCAAATGCGGCGCAATAATTTCCATACTGCGATTTTCTATCTCCATAGGCTGCTTAATAAAATCCATAATCGTCACCTCATCTTCTCTATCATACATTGTATATATTATCACATTTATCCTGCTTACGCACCCTGCAGATATATTCAAGGCACGTTCAAGTTACATGTATACACACATACATCTTTTATAATATTTTTGAATGTGATCTAATGTTTTCGATGATTGTACATTGCGGATGTACAGTTGCCAAAGGCGAATCGCTGATTGGTGTTGCCCTCGCCGGCATCATCGTTGTTTCGGTTACGAGCGGCGGCAGTGACAGTCCGTTGGCGCTCGTCGGCAAGGATTTTGCCGATACGGCTGAATTCTTAGGCCTTATCGTATTCCTCGTAACGCTGGCCATCTTCGGCAAGACGGTACTCGGCAATAAAAACAACTAAAACCTGAATCTTTACGCTGCTGCGCAGACTCCCTGCGCAGCAGTTTTTTATTGCAAAAAAATAATCCCTGCCTGTGACAGGAATTATTTCTCTGTATCATTGCTTGGCAAAGGCCAAAACCTCTGCATAGTCATGGGTTATACACGGATAATTTAACTTTGGCCTATCAATAAGCACAATGGGCAGATTAAGTTCAGCCGCAGCGGCAAATTTCGTATCCGTACCGCCAATGGTGCCGCTGTTTTTGGTGATGATAACTTCCGCCCCATACTTGTGGAACAGCTCCCGATTAAGCTCCTGGGAAAACGGTCCCTGCAGCGCTACAATATGACCGGCATCCAATCCCAGCGATTCACATAAACCGATAACCTCGGCAGTGGGCAGGACCCTTGCCGTGAGTTCGCAGTCCCTTAAGTCCGGACTGTGCACGAATTTATCCAGATTGCGGCTGCCGGTGGTGAGGAATATCTTTGTCCCCAACGCTGCTGCTGCCTGCGCCGCTTCTTCATAGCTGTGCACCACGGTAATCCTGTCGTAATCGAGTTTTGACAAGTCACGCTCGTAGCGGATATAGGGGATGGACAGAGCCTGACAGACCGCTATGGCATTGCGGCTCACATTGGCCGCATAGGGATGGCTGGCATCCACAAGCAGGCGGATGTCATGCTCCTGCAGATAATCCTTGAGCGCCGCTTCATCCAGCGGCTTATCGTTAATCAGGCATCTCTGCCCGCAGGCATGGGCCAGCAGTTCTCCGCCGTAGCTGCTCACCACGGAAGCTGCCACATCATGGCCCTGTTCCAGCAGGAGCCTGACGATTTCCCGGCCGTCCTGGGTGCCTGCCAGCACGAAAATCATAAGCCCGGCTCCTTATTGCCATAACCGCGGGGCGTAATCATATAGCCGTCCTTCACATAGGTCATGGAGTTGCCGATGATGACCAGCGAGAACATATTGATTTCCTGCTTGGTGAAGTCCTCCAGCGTGGAGATAATCTTGCCCTCACCCTCGCGGCTGGCAGCCGTCACGATGCCCACCGGCGTATCAGACTTGCGGTGCTGCAGCATGATTTCGCGCACCCGCTCGATATTTTCCACCCGCTTCTTGCTCTTGGGGTTGTAAAGTGCCGTAACAAAATCTCCCTGTGCGGCCATTTCAATGCGCTTCTCAATGGTCTCCCAAGGCGTCAGCAAATCCGACAGGCTGATGACGGCAAAGTCGTGCATCAAAGGCGCGCCCAATACAGAGGCTGCCGCATTGACGGCAGACACGCCGGCAATCACGCCGCCAAATTCCGGACGTTTATCCTCCGGCTGCTGCAATACCAATTCCAAGACCAAACCTGCCATGCCGTAGACGCCGGCATCACCGCTGGATACCACTACGGTATCACGGCCTTCTGCCGCCTCAGCCACGGCCATTTTGCAGCGGTCGATTTCCTGCATCATGGCCGTGCCGATAACCTTGCGGTCCCCTAAGAGTTCCTCAATCAGCTTGATATAGGTATTGTAACCGGCGATTACCTCTGCAGACTCAATGGCCTGCCGTGCCCGCGGGGTCATGTCCAAGAGGCTGCCCGGGCCAATGCCTACAACTGTTATTTTTCCCATAATAAAGCCACCGTCACCTTTTCAAAATTCGTTTTCCGCAAGGCCAGTCTGCCGCCCTTATCACCAACGGAGCAATAAGCGGCCGCTTCGCAGACGTTGCCAATGCCGATATTTTCCTTGACGAAGTCCGACTCTTCGAGCTGATGGACTTCAATCATCTTTTCCATCTTATCGTTGTCGTAGAATTTTACGGGACGCACCAGACTGTCACCCGCATAGACGATACCTGCCTCGTGTTTCTTCACGATGGTACTGGCCAGCTCGTCGATAAAGGAGCGGTCGCGACCAATCATGCGGCAGGCCGTATCCAAAGCGGACATCACCAGCGCCGCAGGCGTTCCTCTGCGGCAGCCTACCCCGGCAATGAGCCTGCGCGGCGTAAGGCAGAGAATGTTCTTCGGCAAATCCGCCAGTTCCGGCAGCTGCCTTTCCCCAATAATCACAACTTCCAGCTGCTCCTTTTCCTCAGGGAGTACAGCCAGCAGCTGACTGGGCACGCATAAGTCTGCCCACTGCCCATACTGCTCCAGTTTCCGCTTGTAAAAGACGCTATGGGGCAGCGTTCGGTCAATGCGCCAGTGGAGCTTCCGCCCTTCCAACAGACCCGCATTCATGGTCTTAATGCGCACTTTCGGCCAGGGGCGCAGTCCCAAACGGGTAGCCAGCGCATCTGGAGCCAGCTTTTCATTGATGTCCGTAGCCGTGGTAATCACCGCACCGGCACCAATGGCCTGACAAATCTGACGGGTTAGTTCGTTGGCGCCGCCGACATGGCCGGACAACAGGCTGATGCCGTGCTTGCCCTGTTCGTCAAAGACAACCACTGCAGGGTCCGTAAGCTTGTCCTGCAGCAAGGGTGCAATGGTGCGCACCACAATGCCCGTAGCCATGACGAAAATCAGTCCTTCATAGGCCTGAAAATTCTTTGTCACAGCCTCACTGAGCTTGCCAAAGGTATGCACCTGCATTTTTTTCTTGGCGTCCTCATTCGGCACCAGCTTTTCGCTGACGTAGATGTCCACATATTCATCCAGGCAATGTCTTATGGTTTGAGCGAGCTGCAAGCCCTGCTCCGTAATCGCCATACAAGCTAATCTCATTCTTTCACAGCCTTTCGGAACATATGGGAGAACTCCGGCGCATAAAGACGGGACAAATCGTAATCCGCTCCGAGGCAATGGCTCACCACAATCATGGCCGTGCGGTCGATATCCTTGCCCTCAATGTCCTTGACAATGGTTTCAAGAGTGCCCCGCACGATTTTCTGCTCGGGCCAAGAAGCCCGCTGCACGATAGCAATGGGGGTATCTGCCGGATAACCGCCCGCCATGAGTTCTTCCACCACCTTGTCGAGCATCGTGATGGACAGGTAAATGCACATGGTGGACTGATGCTGGGCCAGACTGCGGAGCTTTTCCTTGTCCGGCACCGGCGTACGGCCCTCGTTGCGCGTGATGATGACCGTCTGGCTGATGCCCGGCAGGGTGTATTCCTGCTGCAGGGCTGCCGCCGTGGCAAAGCAGGAGCTTACCCCCGGCACAATGTCAAACTCGATGTTCTTCTTGCGGAAGGCATCCATCTGTTCCTGAATGGCACCATAAACGGAGGGGTCGCCTGTGTGGAGGCGCACCGTCATCTTGCCCTCTTTTTCCGCCTGTTCAATGGTTGCCACCACTTCATCCAGCGTCATGGAAGCGGAGTTATGAATCTGCGCATCCTCGCGGCAGTATTCCAACAACTTCGGATTCACCAATGACCCGGCGTAAATAACCACATCTGCTTCTTTCAGGTAATTGGCCCCTTTGACCGTAATCAGTTCCGGGTCACCCGGGCCTGCTCCCACAATATGTACCATCCTTATTCCTTCTCTCACAAAAATTCAAGTTTCTTTACTTTTTCCAACAGGTGACAATGTAAATCGGATTGTTGGCTTTGGCCATATCGTATGTTCCCACCTGCTGCAAGCGCGTTACCTGCACCTGAATGGCCTCGTAGATGTACGTATCCGAATGCTCCCGCATGAACTCAATGCACTGCATCAACGTCTGCACCGTGATGCAGTTGAGCACCAGACGGCCGGATGCCTTGAGCTTTGGCGTTACTTCTGTCAAAATTTCCTGCAGATTGCCGCCGCTGCCGCCAATCAGAATCGCATCTGCCTCGGGCAGGTCAGCCAGTCCTTCGGGAGCTTCGGCCTGAATCACCGTCACGTTTTTCACCGCAAAATTGGCTACATTGGCGCGGATGAGGCCAATCCCCTCACTGCTGCGCTCAATGGCATAAACCTGCCCCTGCGGTGCCAGCCTTGCCGCCTCAATGGAAATGGAGCCGGTACCTGCACCGATATCATAAACCACCGCATCCGGAGCAATCTGTGCCTTCACCAGGCTCAAAATCCGGATTTCCTGTTTCGTCATGGGCACATCCTGACGAATGAATTCCTCATCTGCAATGCCAAGAAAATCCATGCCAACCCCTCCTTATCTGCCTAAAAAGAGACGCAGCACGAGCCATATCGCCACGCCCACGCCCAACAACACCACGATTACCGGCAGAGCCACGAAGAACAGGAAGCCCAGCACAGCCACCGCGCCCACCAGCATCAAAAGCCGCTGCCAGCCTCCGGGGCCGAGCAGCAGTTCCCGCCAGCTAAAGGTGCGCACCGTAAAGACCTGACCAAAATTTCCCGCACGGTGATGAAAACCGCCGGCAGACTGACGGGACTGGCTCTCGCCGCCCTCTTCAATCGTTACACCGTCATAATTATCGCTTTCATTTGGGGACATCACCCGGACTTTGCTTTCATCCTGTTCCATGACTCTCACCTCGTTTTATCCATAATAAAGACTCTTGATAAAGGCCTCTTCCGTCAAATAGCGGGGGTCAAACATCCCGCAATCCAATGTCTCAAAAATCCGCTTCATCGCAGCCCAGACCGATTCGCTGTCGATGCCCAAGAGCTCGTAAATCTCCGACTGGCCGGACAAGTCCACGCCATTTATCTGCGCAAACTTCAACAGCAGCGCCGTAATCAGAATATCGTCGGTCTTATCCAAAGCCGCCACCGTCATATAATCCGTAAAGAATTTGACCAGCAGTCCAATTTCAAACTTGCTGAAGCCCACATGCTTGGCCACTCGCCGCAGTAAATCAATGTCCGCCTTGAAATTGTCTGCCACCTCGGGATTATCCGGCAGAGGCTGCATCACATGACGGCTCTTGAGCACGTTGAGCTGTGCATAACCGGCTAAAATCTGCAAGGTATGACGTACCACACCTGCATGACGGGCAAAGAAATCCTTCAGCTCCGCCTGCGGGCTCTGAAACTTGAACAGCTCATACTGCCGTAAAATCACATCCCGCATCCGCTGCTGCAGCTTGCGGCTAGCCGTCAATGTCGTGATGTAATTGAGCAGCATCACCCCATGGGAATGAATATGTCCATAGAGAATGCAGTTGTTATAATTGCCCAGCGCCAATTCCGGCACCGGCAGTTCAAAATTCTCGCCCGTGAAGAAGTTACGGCAGCTGACAAAGTCCTCAGCCACCGCTTCAATGCGAAACACGGTGAACCGAGAACGCAGTAAATCCCGCAAGATATCCTGCTCCGAGGTCGAGAGCTTGTCCCGCTCGTGCTCATAATAATGGCGCAGGGGAATAGCATCCGAGCCAATGAGATGATAATCGAACAGGAAAAAATCCCAGAAGCCGAACCAAAAATTACGCCGTTCCTCTTCCGGCAAGGCCTCCTGTCCATCATACTCCGGCCCGGCATACATCACGACCGCCCGGTCCATATCACGGCGGAAAGAAGGCTGTTTATAATAATCATCAATCCGGTGCAAAAGTTCATCGAGCATCTTGTTGAGGCGCTGCATGGTTTCCGCAGGCACTTCCTCCATATGCTCCAGAGAACTGTAGAACTCGTCACCATCCCGCCTGTCCGGCAGGAAGAAATAGCCGCCTTCATAAAGGGAATCCTTGGCCGCCTGCAAGCCCTGCCGGTAATCGTCAGTCTTACAGGTGCGCTGAAGATATTCATAGAATTTATCCGCTGCCGCGAAGAACTTAATGATATCCGCCTCCGCCAACATAAAATCCGCCCGGTCGTTGGCGTAACGATAAATGAGTTCCTGATAATCGTACACCGTCAGCGAGACAAACGAATAGAGATTCAGCTGGTCAACATAATTGATGAGCAGGGAAATAATGCTCCAAATGCGCTTGAGCTCATCATCATCAGCTCCATGCCAGGCATTGCGGCGCAAATATGCCTCCACAGTCTCCTGTGGCACAATCTGCCCGGCAGCATTATTTTCTTCATAAAAATGTTCGACCAGCGAATATACATTATCCATACAACCGGAACCTCTACAATTCATAAATTAACAAAGTACATTATAACATAACATAAGCTATTGTTCAAAATGAAATGGGCCGCCAAACGTAACCTTGTAAAATCAAAAATTGCTTGTCACGATAAAACTTGTTACAATATAAATTATCGATTCCAAAGGAGCATTCCCACCATGAATAAAAAATATCTCTATATGCTGTCAGCCGGACACCTCAGTGTTGATATCAACTCGGGTTCCCTGCCGGCACTATTGCCCTTCTTCGTCAGCGAATACGGCATGGACTACACCTCCATTGCGGGGCTGATGTTCGCCTCCTCCTTCCTGTCCTCCATCATCCAGCCCCTGTTCGGTTGGCTGGCGGACAAGGGTTCCCGCCAGTGGTTTATGGTCTTAGGCGTGCTGATGGCAGGCCTTTCCCTAGGCGTTACAGGTTTTGTCACCAACTATTGGAGCATCTTTGCCGCCGTCACCCTCATGGGTATCGGCAGTTCCATCTTCCATCCGGAAGCCGCCCGCAACGTCAACGCCATTGCCGGAAAGAAAAAGGGACAGGGCATGAGCATCTTCAGCGTTGGCGGCAACGGCGGATTCGGCCTCGGCCCGCTTCTGGCCGTCTTTCTCGTCACCACCTTCGGCATGAAAGGCACAGCCTTTTACGCCATCGCCTCCCTGTTCACCGCCGCCATGATTGCTCTGGCTGCACCGGCCATCCGTCGGGAATCCGCTCGGCAATTAGCCGCCGTGACCAAAAAAGCGACAGACAATCCCATTCCACGCGAAAACGATTGGCGGGCCTTCTCCCGGCTCTTCCTCGTCATCGTCTTCCGCTCCACCCTCTTTACGGCCATCAGCAGCTTCCTGCCCCTGTTCTGCATTCAGGTGCTCGGCGCCAGCCATGCCGTGGGCAGTGCAACGCTTTCCATCATCTCCATTGCCGGTGTGCTGGCTACCTTGGTCGGCGGCTTGCTCGCTGACCGCAAGGGCTATGTCCGCACCATGCGCTATGGTGCCTGCCTGTTGGTGCCCTGTCTTGCCGTCATCGTCTTTACCCAGAACATCTGGGCCGTCTATGCCATGCTGATTCCCATGAGCTTTGCCATGCAGGGCCCCTACGCCGCCTTTGTGGTGCTTGGTCAAAGCTATCTGGCTAAGAGCCTCGGCTTTGCTTCCGGCGTAACTCTGGGCCTCTCCTTCAGCCTTGGCGGCATCATCGTGCCCTCCCTCGGCTGGTACGCTGACAGCTACGGCATTGCCGCAGTGATGCTGGTCATCCTCGCCATCTCCATCTGCTGCGCCGCCGCCACCTTCCTGCTGCCGGAACCGAAAAAAGCATAAGAAAAATCCCTGACCCGTCAATTGACATGTCAGGGATTTTTCTTATTCCTTTATTTCTCTTAGCATGACCTGCTCGGCTTCATCCGTAGACTGCAGCTGCACGCTGATGGCTTCTTTGGAAGATGTGGGTACGTTCTTGCCCACGAAGTCGGCGCGGATGGGCAGTTCCCGATGGCCGCGGTCAATGAGCACCGCAAGCTGAATGGTCTTGGGACGGCCGTTGTCGATAATCGCATCCAAAGCCGCACGGATGGTACGCCCCGTGTAGAGCACATCATCCACGAGCACTACGGTCTTGCCTGTGATGTCCACCGGCAGTTCCGTAGGCCGTACAATGGGCTGATAGGCCAGTGTTGACAAGTCATCCCGATAAAGGGTGATGTCCAGCACGCCCACCGGCGGCTTTTGCCCTTCGATTTTCTCGATATTAGCCGCTAGACGCTCCGCAATGGGAACGCCCCGGGTACGAATGCCCACCAGAACGATATTTTCCACGCCCTTGTTCTTCTCCACAATCTCATGGGAGATACGGGTCAGCGCCCGGCGGATGCCTTCGCTATCCATCAGGACGGTCTTATCGGTAAATTCCATCTTCCTCGCCTCCTGTTATTGCTGCGCCTTCATGCGCTTGTTGCGCAGGCCGGTCAAAATCTTTTCCATATCACTGGGCACAGGTGCCGTAAAAGTCATTTCCTCTTTGGTCACGGGATGAGTCAGCGTCAGCTGCAAAGAATGCAGGGCCTGTCCCTGAATGGCAAAGGGCGAAGACTTCTTCGGCCCATACTTGGGGTCATTGACCAAAGGATGACCAATACTGGTCATATGAACGCGAATCTGATGGGTACGCCCCGTTTCCAGCTTGCACTCCACCAAAGTATATTCGCCGAACCGCTCGAGCACCTTGAAATGCGTTACCGCAGGCTTGCCATTTTCCCGCACAATAGCCATCTTCTTGCGGTCGGTGGGATGACGGCCAATATCGCCCTTGATAATGCCCGCTTCTTCCTTGATGTTGCCGTGAACAATGGCCCAATAGGTGCGGTGCGCCGTCTTTGTGCGAATCTGCTCAGCCAAGTCCAAATGGGCCGTGTCATTTTTCGCACAGACCATGACACCGGAAGTGTCCTTATCCAGACGATGGACAATGCCGGGACGGATTTCCCCATTGATGCCGGATAAATCCTGGCAATGATGAAGCAGCGCGTTGACCAACGTGCCGCTGTATACCCCCGAAGCCGGATGCACGACCATGCCCCGAGCCTTGTTCACCACAATGATGTCCTTATCCTCATAGAGAATGTCCAGCGGAATATCCTCGGGCGCAGCGGTGATGGGCTCCGCCTCGGGAACCGACACCTGCACTTCCTCCGTGCCCCGCAATTTATAATTGGCCTTGCGCTGAGCACCATCCACCAGCACCATTCCCTGTTCAATGAGTTTTTGCACATGGGAACGAGAAAGCTCCGGACAGTGTTCCACCACGAACACATCCAGACGCTGTCCCTTTACCTCTGCCTTAAATACCATAGGTTCCATATTATTCATCCGTTTCCTTTTCCTTGTAGAGAATGGCATAAATCATGCTGATAACCCCCAGCACAATGGCAATATCCGCAATGTTGAACACCGGCCATACCCGGAAGTCAAAAAAGTCAATGACCAGCCCGCTGCGCACCCGGTCAATCAGATTGCTGACCGCCCCGGACAGCAATGCCACGCAGCCATAATGAAAGTAAGCACAATGCTGTTTCAGCTTAGGGTAATAAAAACAAAACACCGCAATCATTGCTGCGCCGGCCAGAATAAAGAACCAGCTTTGATGGGGCAGTATGCCGAAAGCCGCCCCGGGATTCAGGACATAGGTGATATGAAAGAAATTTTTGATGACGGGAACACTCTCTCCCGGCGTCATCGTTAGCGTGACTAAGCCTTTTACCAACTGGTCTAACACCAGCAGTACAAAAAACAATCCCCCTGCCAATGTACCTTAGTCCTCCTGCTTCTCCTCGTCAGACTCTTCCTCGCCGAGTTCCTTGGCCTCATAGGGAACAGCCTGATGCTCGGACAATGCCTTCTGCAGAGCCTCTGCCTGCGTGCCCATAGCCTTCTTTTCGCGCTCTTCCTTCTCTGGGTCAGGCAGCTCGGAAAGGGTTTCGTTGATGATGGCCAGTTCCGATTCCATGGTAATCTTGACCTTACGCAGGAAGTTATTCTTTTCGCGTACCAGGCGGTCGTACTCCGCTACAATCACCTGTGCTTTGGCCTTGGCATCTTCGATGATTTTGGCCGCATTCATTTCCGCTTCCTGAATCTTGTTCTGACATTCCTTAGCGGTGTTTTCGCGGGTTTCCTCGGCGTTCTTCCGGGCGTTGCTGGTTACTTCCTCCGCCGTCTTCTGGGCCACGAGCAGCGTATCCTTCAGATTCTGTTCCAACTGATGATACTGCTCATTATCCTTCTGCGCCCGGGCCAAATCTTCCTTCAGACGGTCATTTTCCCGGAAGAGCTTTTCATAATCGTTTACTACTTTATCAAGGAAATCGTCAATCTCATCCTCGTTATAACCGCGGAAGCTGCGCTTGAAATCCTTGTTGTGTATGTCCATTGGTGTAAGCAAAATGATTATCCCCTATCTGTATGGCGGAACTCCGCCAGTTTTCTTATATTACTAAAATATACTATCATATTTCCACCTAAAATGCCACTTTGAGCGTGGAATCTAATGCAATTCTAATATCATTTGCACCGATAGCGTGTATTCTTGCCATTGCCCACTCGTTGAATTCTGCCTTCATCCAACAGTTTCCGCAAAATATTCACCGTTTTAGTCAGGGAAAAACCTAATTCTGACTGCAACTTCTTGCGACTGTCCAAACCTGCGGCTATCAACTGATAAACGCCTTCATCAGCCGCTATTTCAGTTGTATACTCCTGCCGTTCATCTTGTACAACATCCTCAGCGATTACAGGATGATCCCACTCAGCATGAAGATTCGGCAAAATCACCTTAACAGCATTATCCGACACCAAAAACTGTGGTTTTTCCTCACATTCCGCATAATCGGTCAGAATACGCCGCACACCTGTACCAAATGCCTCAACATAGTGCAGGCGATAAAATATTTCTGCTAGTTTTGGATTGCGTGGAATGGATACGCCCAACATCATATCGTTATAAGTCACGCCTTCTGCGAGTCCTCCTAAAGACAAAATTTCAATCCTATCCTCATAAACGC
Organism: Selenomonas ruminantium AC2024; assembly: GCF_000687995.1. Taxonomy (NCBI): domain Bacteria; kingdom Bacillati; phylum Bacillota; class Negativicutes; order Selenomonadales; family Selenomonadaceae; genus Pseudoselenomonas; species Pseudoselenomonas ruminantium. The sequence continues at coordinate 1,440,477 of NZ_JIAC01000001.1, read as the reverse complement.
TCACCAGAATGCTGCCACTGAACCCATAATCACGATGCACAAACGCATTGAATATCGCTTCACGTAAAGATTCCACCGGATAATCCCGGCTGTCCAAACGCTTCATGCCCCGAATCTCTGAATGCAGGGCATTATGGAAGTCCAGATATTCAATTACCTGATTGACTTGTAATAACAACGAACCAGAAAATTCCCGTCGGTCACGGAAAACCACCTGTTTCTTTCCGGAAAAAATCGCCACCTTCACCGTATGCTGACACTGATCGGATAAGAGCAGCCCCAAATTCGTATACAAGCCATCCTTGCTGACAATACGCAGGGTACGACGCTCTGCCTCACCAAAGGGCACACCAGCTTCCTGCAAGAAACGTTCTGTCTCCTTAAAAGTCAATTCCTGTTCCAATGAGCGCTCCTGCTCATAATGAAAATCTCCGGCTTCACGAATCATCTTCCGAATCTGTGACTCCGCTGCCGGTAAACTAACCGGTCCACGCCGTACATACACACCTTCTGGACGAATTCCTTTGCCCTTCAGGTAGTAAGGACAATCCGTCCCCCGCTGAACCTGCAGACGAATAACGTCCTTATCTTCTATCACCGTTCTATCACATGATAGAAACATCATCACATCCGGTTGTATTCCATCACGGCATAAACTTATAACACGCTTCTGTACATCATCTACATCTGCCACGCCTACGACTGTACCATCATCCTCAATTCCGACATAAATACAGCCGCCGTCCGTATTAGCAAAAGCAACCACCGCCTTGCGGATACTATCCGTATACTCACGCTTAAATTCCGTGTTGCTGTTTTCTATCATGCTATCACCTTCTTTAAGGATATTCTATCATCATTCTATCATATCGTCAATAAAAGAAGACAGACCAACATCGATCTGCCTTCTGCACCATCTCTTATATTAGCATCATAGGAAACTGTGTATACTGCGCATTCCACTCGGCAACACTAAGTACCTCTACTGAATCTATCAAGCATTCTGCTACTGCGGTCTGCTGCTGCAGGAGAAACGGAAGTCTTGCAGCCACCAGTTCACGAACTCTGCGCCGCAAGAAACCATCCCCTTTTGCACATTCGAGGACATAAATATATTTCTTCTTTTTATGTACACCACGTTGAAGCGCCTGTAAAAACAGCAAGCTATCGTAATATTTACGCGCCACATTATTTATTTTTTTATCTTCTGTGGGCTTAAAAGCTGCCGGATTGGCTGCATTAGGCAAATTGGCATTCTTATACTCTACCAACAAAATAGTATCTTCTATTTCAGCAACAAAATCAACATCATGCAAAATACTCAGTTTTGCCTGATGAAAAATCGAATTTAACTGGTCAGTAGCCCATAAAGCCTTGGAAAAATCTATTCTGCAGGAATGATTTTCGTCAACAAATACCTTTGACACTTCAATCACCTACCTGCAAACCATAAACTTCATCCAAAAGTTTATTATAAGCATCCATAATAGCATTATGGTGTAAATCGGCAAAATATTCCTTTGTCTCACAATGCACATCCTCATTCTCTCTATATAAAGAATGGTACATAACATTGTCGGCTTGTTTTCTGCGCACATCAAAATACTTAGCAAAGAGATAATTATGGGTGCTGACAAAAATCTGCACATTATGACGCGCAAGTTCCAGCAAGCACTCCACTACCACTGGCAAATATTCCGGGTTTAGATTTGCTTCCGGCTCATCCCATAACAGGATACTATTCTCTGTAATATTTTCATTCATCAACAACTGCCAAAACAGACCAATTTTCTTCAGCCCTTCTGCTTCAACTGCGAAATTCACAAGAGTTCCGTCATGTTTCCTTATAAAAAACTCATCATTTTCAATTTCAACAGTCCCATCCATGATTTCTTCCAACTTAGGCAGAATACTCAAAGCGAGCTGCGGCGGTTCTTTCAATGTCCATTGATTAGCCAGACGAATAATATCAGTTAATGTCCTGTCAAACGGAAATTCCCGATACTTTTCTTCCATGGAAAGCAAGCCTTTAGCATGAGTCAGCATATCCTTAACAGGGATAAACACGGCCTTAATTTCCTTGTCGTCCTTTACAAATTCTAAATGCACAGTTGACTTCTCTTTACCTTTGTTCGTTTGCAAAAGAACACTATTCCCTCCACGCTTAAAATATTCTATAACAGGAATTTTATTATCGTTCATACTAACAATATTGGCATAAACGGCTTTCATTAATTGTGTCTTACCAACACCATTCTTACCCACAAATATGTTTATTCCCAAACTTGAAGTTACCTCGGCATGCTTAAATATTACAAAATCATCTAAATTTATTCTGCTTATTGGCATTTTTATCACCTTGAATCTTAAACTTACAAAAAAAATTATTTGATTTTCTCACTATACAATGATACTTCTAGTTATTCCTTGATTCAAAATCATCGCGAGTTATAGTATAATATCGTAAAACTTTCAAAACATCATAATCTGATGTTAAATGCTCTATGTTACTAAAGTCATTTGCGCCTATAATTTCTTCCAGTAGTAGTTTTTTTTCTGAAGATATACTAGATACTCTCTTAAATTCTTCCCACCACTCTGGTTCTAATCCATTACTCTTATAATATAATCTATATATTATCATTGCTTCTGGCATATACATGCGTTCCTTAAAACCCGCTTCGTCCTTGCCGAACGCTTCCTCAAAGAAAGATTTTCCCTTCCCTATCTTCCCCTTTGTAGAATTCAATATAGCTTGAACAGAACGAATAAATTTTCTATTCCAATGTTCACCTAAATATGTTCTATCTCTAAAATACTTAGGGTCTTGAATCGGATGGTATTTCATAGGAAAGGAATATATGCTAATTCCCAGTTCATCACAAAGGTCTACATTCTTTTTCATACGATAATACAGCTCAATAGGCTTATCTTGAAAGTTATACAAAAGATAATTTGATAAATGCGTAATTCCATTTTCGGCAGCTAATCTAACCGATTTCTCATAAACATCTCTTAATTTCCAATGGTCGAATGCAATACGGAGAGGGCGAATTGGAATTTCTGCCAGTTTCTTTATGTTTTTCTCATTAATAAGGCGTGAATCAATTCCTTGATTAAAGTCTACATATCTTGCTTTCGGCTTGTTTTTATATATCTTTTCAAATTTCGGAGCAAAGAAATCATCTACAGCTAATATATTCTCTACTGTCATAGTATGAATGTCATCTAGTTCATTCTCACTTAGAATATCTATGATTTCTTTTTTTTCATCAATATTCGTGGTTTTCTTTAACAATAAGTCGTATTGTTTTCTCAAACTCTTAATATAGGCAGGTATATTATAGCCATCACGAATATTTTTCATTGCTACATCATAATAATCTGGAGCAACATAATTATTCTCTTTAGTAAATCCAGATTCTTTTATTTCTTCAATGATATTATCAAAGTCAGTCGATGCTAAAACGTTATTATCCAACAATAATAAATTTCTTTTCTCACCAAATCTTTCTCTAGTTTCATTGATTTTATCTTTGATAGAAATATGGGTTTGATAGGTCGGTTCTAATTTAGGTACTACACAAAAAGCGCATTTATTAACGCATCCTCTAGTCATATACCCATAATAACCATCATGCTCTGGATACTTGTAATCAATTTCTTCTAAAATAGAATAATCCAACGGTAGTTTATCAATAATAATATCATTATTGTCTAACTCACCGCCCTTATCTAACAAGCCAACAATCGGTTTAATTCCTGTTTCTTGTTCCATTTCATGTGGCATTACGGATGCAGATATACCACCAACATAAACTTCCTCTGGGTCTTTACAGAATTGTTTGTAATAATTTATGGCATCTACAGTTTTTCCCCAGTAAAATGTAAAAAGTGTTGTAATACATACTCTATCCCATTGAGGATTTTCTAAATACTTCTTATTATAGTAATATTTACGATAGGATTCTAATGTCTTTTTTACCAACGGGGAGAATGATAACTCATACAATGATTCTAATAACTCTCGGCTACCTTTTCTTAGATATAAAGCTATATCATCCCAATGTGCGTTCCAATTAACACTCTTATCATTATTGTAAAGTGTTGATATAGTCAGCTTCATTGTTTCATTGATAGCAAAGTCAACATCAGTTCCTTTGTAAAAAGTAACTTCATCACCTAATCTGCGATGATACGTTGCCAATTTCATTAAACTCATGGGGGGATATTTATTTTTATAGTTAGGTTCTATAAGTAATACTTTACGAGGCATTATTTTTCTTCAATTCCTCCTGAATCTTTTGTATCAACGAATCTGCTTCGTCAAAAACCATGTTTTTATGGATAACATCATATATTCTAGAAACTATTTTTCTTTCGCTTTTATTCAAGGTACTTAGTTGGTCTACTAACAATTTAGGTTTCTTTTTCGTTTTATCTAATGGTTTATGTTGGTTTTTCGGCTTTTCTTTATCATCTTTAGTTTCTGGTTCTTCAATAATAGGAGTGCCTTTTTCCAGTTTCTCTTTAGCTTTTTCTATATCTATTTTACGTTCACCAGTAACAGCCTTAACTAACTTCGATAATGCCGAAGTAGCAGATTTCTTAGACTTGTTCTCTATGCGACTAATATCCTTAATCGCCTTTTCTGCTTTTTCTTTGGCTACTACCAACTCTTTTTTTAGTTTAGTTTCTTCTGTTGATGAAGAAAATCCTTTTTTCTTCTTTTCATTTATCGTTTTCTGCAACTCGCTATATTTTTCAAGTTTGTCGTATCCACTATTAATTGTACTACCATCTTTATATAGCCAATCCAAATTGTCAGAAATATATTTTTGTAAAGCATATTCAAGGTCTTTAACCTCATTGCTCTCATTGAAATAGTCCCTTCGTGCATTAGGGCGAAGATTTTTATTAGCTATTGTATGCACTTCACCAATAAAATAACCATTCCCACGGCGTTCCTTAAAAAACTTAGGACTTTCTGATAGAGTATCTCTATTACCAATAAGGATATTAAATTGGCGTAGCCTTAACCCTCTCATCGGATTGCCTAATTCATTTATTTGCGCCTTAAACGAAGAAATAGCATACCATATCCATGCAATAGGATGTCCCTTATCATCTCTGATAATATCAGCATGAATATCACTCAATGTATCAACTTGGGTTTTATGTCCATTGTTCACCTTATAGATATGATTAGTATAATTTTTCCTTATTTCTATTAAATCGCCCTCATCATATCGAATAAAGGTTTTATATGTATTTATAGGAGGTATTTCCTCTGAATGTTCCTTTACAAATCTTTCTATGTCTGGCTTTAACCAAAAAGAATCAATATAATCGACAGGTGCTACTTCAGATATGTACTGAATTACATCTTCCTCATCTAGCAACCTATCATTCTCGTCATTAACACCTAGCATCTCTACTCTAAAGAAATGCTTATCTTTGTCGCACGGAGTCTCTTCATAAGAAATAATATCATCTAACACTTGCTCTGCAGTATCATGATTATTAGTGTCACTTATGATAGCTCTAAGTTCTGTTGCATTCCAAATCATTGTTGTCTGGACAGACTCACCATAATATGATGTCACGAAGCGCAACTCTTTACAATATCCTACGCCGCCTAAACGACCAATTCCTCTAAATCCCTTTGATTCACCTTGAATTTTATCGGAATCTGCTACATTAGCCAGTCGTTTCTCTATTTCATTAGCAGGAATACCATTCGCATTATCTTCTATGAATATATTTCTATGTTTTTTGTCTAGTTCAATAATAATATGTAATTCTTCATCTGGAAAAGAATTATTCTTTCTTGCAATATCAATCTGGTCAGAAGAGTTCTGAATATACTCTCTATATACAATACGAGAATCATCATACATGGCTTGTGTTAAATGTTCAAGCGCATTTTTTCCTATCTTTGCCATACTCACACATCCTGTTACTTAAATTGTCTGTAAATCGGTAAGGGAAACTTTATATGCAACAATGAATTAAAGCTAAAGCTCTGGACTATATATTCACCCGGTTTCAACCTCGTCATCATGCTCTGATACACTTTCGGGATATATTTGTAGTTTGTTTTAGATACCTCAATAGCATTAGTACGCCCATAAGCAAATGCTGCACAGTTACCTGTAACCCTTGTATGAATCGCACTCATAAACTGTTCTGCACCAAATAAAACTACGCCTAAAGAACGCCCACGCTCTGCAATATCTAAAATCTGACGGATTATAGGAGAGTTTTTAGGTGTTTCCGTAGAAGCATATTTATTTAACTCGTCAATAAAGATAACAATTCTAGATGGAGGTTTTCTGCCATCCTCAAATACCTCAGTTTTCTCTCCCAACTGATAATCCATTATTTCACGAACTGTATTACCGAAAACAAACGCTTGCATATTGGAGTCAAGTTTTGCCATATCTACAACGTATACATCATTTGCTTTGATTTTTTGAATTTTATCAGCTATACGCACTTCACTATCATCTTCGTGAACAGTACCAAATAGGCAGTTATGAGATATAGACTTCTTTATCATACGAGCAAATTTGCGCCAACTCATTACAGGAATCTCTTTATCCTTGCTTGTATTTCCTGCCTTTCCCATGTCCTCAACAACTTCAATAAAGCGATTCCATTCAACTATATTATTAAATTTACCTTGACCACTAACTATATAATTTATAATCGCATCCATTGTTTGATTCGGGTCATCAATATTTGCAAACATTAAATCAAGATTCTGTTTATCTTTTTCATAATCAAATTTATATTCAAAGGCTTTTTTCTTAGATTTCTGTCTACTAAACTGGTCTTTATCTACATAGCTATTTTTAGTGTTATTGTTAGAGGCAGGATATAGATATGTTACATTCTGAAATGGTTTAGTAGTCAATCCCAAATCTTCATACTCTTTTAATACATTTTTTCTTATATCTTCATTATTCTCAAAATCGTTTATTTCATCGATAGCGAGTAAGTCCTTCCCCTTAACATTGAAAACTACAAAAGCAACGCCATCATCATATTCGCTTTCTTCCTGTTCTTCTGCCTTTTTAATATACTTATCCTGTATAGATTTTAATAAAAACATGGCATAAGAAGTCTTAGCTGCTAAACCAGAAATACCAGATATATTAAGATGTGCGCCCTCTGGACCAATTAAAAAATCAGAATTGATATTAACAGGTAAAGTTATCTTTTCTCCTGCATCTTCATACATTTCGAGGAAACCACAGCACACAGGATTCTTTATGTTATCTAATCCTAATGCCTTTTCTACTTCTTCTCTTGTGGCTAGGTATACCTTAGTATTACTTAATACTGGGGAATCAATATGTTTTGTATTTCCTACAACTTTTGCCTTTACACAATTCATACCAATTCTAAAGGTTGTATCTTCGATTTCAGCATCACCAAAATCATTTGATATAAAGCTAGACAGGAAACTTGCGGAATCCGTAATATGAGATATTTCTTCAATTACACCAAATGTCGTACTATTATTTAGGTGGTCAACTTTAACTACATCAAATGGATGCAATATCATTTCTGGTTGAGTCCAAAAACAAAAGGTATCAATGGTTGTGGGAACTTTCTCTGTTGCTATAACTTTTCCGATTGATTCTAACATTTTTAGCTCTCCTTAAAATAGGCTTAAAAATAAGCCATTACTCATATATTTACTTTTAGCATAAGTTTCCGTAACGTAAATAGGGTATAAATGATTTGCCCAACGGTTATCATTACCATAACATACAGGGTTTGATTCTTTTAATAAAAAAGCTGACAACATATCAATTAAATCGGTATTTACGCCATGCTTTACCTCATTGTCCTGTATTAACTTTTCTATCTTGATAACGCCATCAAAAACATTCTGCGTATACTTACTATCTCTTATACGCAAGTACCATACACAAAAAGAAACCCCTTCACCAGAGATTTTTGATTCGTAACAGTATGCAGGAGTACGTTCATTCTTTCGTAAACCTGCTATTATACTTGAATTAGTTCCTCCACCCTTTACATAACACTTAGTTGGATTAAATGATTTTGAAACGCCTATTACATACTGGTAATAATGTTTCATTTTGGCTTCGGACAAATTCATATTGTGGTTTTCAACAGCTTTATACTCCAATGAGCCATCTTTGATTAAATATGCTCCTGCTTTAACCTTATTTTCCTTAACTAAGCTAATAACAGCATTCTTTTCCTGCTCTATCATATAATCCTGTATCTTTGTTATGCCCTTATTTTCATACTTGGCATCTAAGTCCAGATTATATGGTATTATATCGTCTATGAATAGATTTTCGTTTTTGAATTTCTTTCGTGCTACAACTAATTTTTCACTTTTATTTATTTTATCTCTTAATTTAAGAGCATCATCGACTTTATCAAACTCTGATGGTAATGCACTATTGGGAACGGACATAACTAACTTCCGTCTAAAGAACTCCTGTTGCATCTTCTTTCCAACACGGCGACAACAACTAACGCCTACCTGCCCTGCTAATATAGGATATACATTCTTACCAAAGGACATATCATCTACTTTGTATGTATGCCTTGAACCATCTAGAAAATACTTGAACCATGACTCTTGACCTGCTAATTTCTGCTTAATGGCAGTTAAATCTCTAGGTTTAGTAAAGTGTTCGGTTTCTCCGTACTCTTTCCAGTTTACCTCTTGGTCTGCATCGTACTCTATGACAGAGTTGTTCGCTGTGTCGTAGCAGAACTTATGTGACTGATACCTTTTGCCATGTAGTTTCTTGGTAACTTTCTCAAACGTGTCCATTATTCCATCCATAAAAGCATTTCCCCTGTTAATTATACTCGTGAGCGGTAAAATTTACCAAATCCACTGTCTTCAGCTGTATTGATTGCTGGATAGCAATGAGAAAATTCACTGCTCGCGAGTATAATACTTATACAATTCACAAAATCAAATACAATAATATAAGATTATTGTATTTTGCTCATTATGATTTCGAGCAGAACAGCAACGTGTTGGTGCTGAGTCTGACGTTATCGAATTATCTGGTCAGCAAGAATCATTCACCTTATATATAGATTGTCGTTATGCAAAAAGCCCCCGTTTGAGAATGCCATTCTTCTTCGGGAGCTTACAAACAACATCATCACAAATATCTTTTTAACACCACAACCGTACGCCCTTTCTTGGTTGTACCTCTGACCTCAGCCACTTCCAGCCGCCCTCTGCCGCGCATGGAGAGGATGTCGCCTTCTTTGACATTCTGGGAGGCGCTTTTGGCGGGCTGCCAGTTGATTTTGAGTTTATCGGCGGCAATATCGGCAGCCGCTTTGCTGCGGGAGGAGCCGAAACCTGCGGCGGCGATGGAATCCACACGCAGAGAAGCTACTGTCGCGCGGATTTCCTTGCAGCGTTCTTCCTTGGGCGCGATGGTACTGAGGTCTGAACGTTCACATGCCACGCCGACCGCGCCGATTTTATCGAGGTTTGCAAGCAGGAAGTCTGCCATCTTTTCCTCGCAGATAATCTTGACGGAATCATTGGTGACGAGCAAATCGCCGATGGTATCGCGCTCGATGCCTTGCCCCATCAGCGCGCCCAAAACATCACGGTGACTGAGGCGGGCAAACTGGCCGTTCCATTTGGCTTCGATGCAGTCAATGCCAAAGCCTGTCGGCGTACCGACAAAATCCTCGTGGATGAAGATGGCTCTTGCCCGTTCTGCCCCCTGATAGCCGCCCGCAAAATCCACGCGGATATTGCCGTAGTTAGCGGCCACGGTTTCGGCAATTTCCTGCCCAAAGGGGTCAAGGAAGCCGGAGATGCGGAACTTCTGGGTGCGCAGAACATTTTCCGCTAAATCCACCAATTTGATGACGGTTTCTTCACCCTCAGTTCCTTTATAAAATCGAATGAGTTTTTCTTTTTGTTCACTTGCCATATGATGTGTCCCTTATTTTTTCAGCCAGGGCATTTCTGCCGAAACTTTCTTTTCCTCTTCCGTATAGCTCACGTTGACATTGCTCGGAGCACACAGGAATACATTATGCCCGACCTTCTTGATTTCGCCGTTGAGCGCATAGGTCGTGCCGCTGATGAAGTCGATAATGCGCTTGGCATCGTCAGCCTCGGTCTTTTCAAAGTTAATCACCACGGGCTTTTTCTCCCGGAGATTGTTCGCCACCTGCTGGGCATCGTCAAAGGTCTTAGGCTCAATGACGATAACCTTCATCTTCATATTGGTAACGGTACTGCTTTCCCGGGCAGAAGCTGCCGACTGAAAATCCACTACATTCCGGGAACTGTCGCTGCGATCATGATTCATAGCAAAACTCTCTTCCTCTTCTTCCGGTTCAAAATTCCGTTCTTCCTTAATTCTCTCTTCCTCGTAATCCAGCTTTTCATCCGCCGGATCCATCAGGCCCATTTTTCCACAAACTTTATCTATAATACTCATGATTAGTCCCCTTCATTACTCGTTAATACTGACGCGGCCCAAATATCGCCGTACCGACACGCACCACATTGGCGCCTTCTTCCACAGCGATTTCATAATCATGGGTCATTCCCATCGATAACATATCAATATTCGACGCAGGCAGACCCATTTCCTTTATCTGCTGATAAATTTTATACATTTCCCGAAATAGGGGGCGGCATTTTTCTACGTCATCATAGTTGGGAGCCATGCACATGAGGCCCCGCAAACGCAGATTAGGCAGTTTCGTCACCGCCTGCAGCACTTCCTGCAAATCCTCCCGGTAGACGCCGGACTTACTGTCCTCCTTGGCCAGATTGACTTGCACGAGGATATCCTGCACCTTGTCGATGCGAGCCGCCTCGCTGCTGATGGCCTCCGCCAAATGGAGACTGTCTACGGAGTGAATCAGGTCTGAAAATTTCACCGCCTGGCGCACCTTGTTGGTCTGCAAGTGACCGATAAGATGCCAGGTGACGCTATTGCCGATTTCGGCAAACTTGCCCTTGGCCTCCTGCACACGGTTTTCACCCACATTTGTGGCACCTGCAGCAATGGCTTCCCGCATAGCTGCCACATCGTGATTTTTGGTGACGGCCACCAATGTGACGGCCGCATCTTTCGGCACAGTGGTACGCCGCTGCTTGGCTGCTTCAATCTTTGCTGCAACATTCTGGTAACGCTCTGCTATTTCCTGCCCCAAAACACTCACCCCTGATTTCGTCGAATTATTAGTACTGATTCAGTGCAATGATGGCGGCCATGCGCCCGGTCTGTCCGCCATCCGCCCGATAGGAATAGAACCACTGGTGCTGGCAGTCCGTACAGGTATCAGCCATTTCAATATGATTCTTACAGATGCCTGCTTCGAGCAGCTGCAGACGGTTGGCCTCCCAGAGATTCACATAGAGCTGGCCATCTTTTTCGGAAATGATGTATTCAACATCCTTTGCGAAGGCTTCACGGAATTTTTCTGCGACCTCCTCACCTACGGCAAAGCAGCAAGGGCCAATGGACGGGCCAATGCCCGCGAGGATATCTGCCGGATTAGAACCAAACTCCTCCTGCATGCGATAGACGGTTTCGCGAGCGATTTTGGCCACGGTTCCTTTCCAACCGGCATGGGCAATTCCCACGGCCTGCTTCTCCGGGTCCAAGAAGATAACCGGAACGCAGTCGGCAAAGCACAGCATCAATGGCAGCCCCGGTTCATTGGTAATCAGGGCATCGGTACCTGCGATGGCATCCGCATAATCCTTAGCGCCTCTGCCGGCATCCGCCATGCTCACCCGCTGAATGTTCGCTCCATGAACCTGCTGCGGCGTCACCAGTTTTTCCGCTTTCAGCTCCAGCGCTTGAAAGAAACGCTGACGATTTTTCCAGACAATATCTGCTTCATCGCCCACATGCAGTGCCATATTCAGCCCCTTGTACGGCTTGACGCTTTCGCCCCCCAGACGGGCGCTGAAGGCATGCTGGCAGATTTTCTCATCGAAGGAAGTAAACTTCCCCCGCCACAGATTATTACCCATATGTTCGATTGCAAAACTCATTTGCTCACCCCGTTTGCCAACTCTCTATTATCCACATACACCACAGCGATGACAACCGTCAAAGCACTGTATGGTAGGTTTTAATTCTGCTGCTTTTTTCATTTCCTGATAGATGTATTCCCGGGTAAAGCCCATGTCGAGACTTTCCCAGGGGAAAAGTTCGTCTGCTTCCCGCTCACGGTAAAGGTAATCGTCCATGGCGAGGCCGCATTCCTTCATGGCCCGCTTAAATGCCTTGCTGCCGCCATTTTCACAGGCCAGCAGTAAGGCTTCGCCCACCTGTCTATCACCGCGGGCGAGCACTCCCTGTATATAGGCTTCCTTGGGAGATTCCACACCCACAATAATATTTTTGCGCTTGCGCAGGCCCTGTGTCAAGGTCTTGGCCGCTTTTTCCACATATTTCTTGTCGGCCATGGGCAGCCACTGGAAGGGTGTAAAGGGTTTGGGAATAAAGGGATTGACGCTAAGGGTCAGGGTTCCCTTGCTGCCATGTTCCTCCATATAATCCTTAAGGCGTCCGGCCAAATCCACGATAGCCTCCACGTCCTCGTCCTGCTCAAAGGGCAGGCCAATCATAATGTAGAGACGGAAGTGACGAATGCCCGCCGCCAGCCCCATATCCATGGCGTTAAAGAGATGTTCCTCCTCAATGCCCTTGTTGATGATGGCCCGCATGCGGCTGCTGCCCGCCTCTGGCGCCATGGTCAGCGTCTTGAGTCCGCTTTCAGCCAGAGAGTCCACCAGTTCTCTCGTTACGGAATCCGCGCGGAAGGAAGCCACGGACATCGAAAGCCCTTCCCCCAGGATATCCTTGCAAAGTTCGTTTATCTCCGGATAGTCCGAGATAGCCGCGCCCATCAGACCGATGCGCTTTTTATACTGCAGGGCGTCTTTGACCTCCCGCGTCACCACGGAAAGCGAGCGATTGCGGGGACGGCGGAAGCAGTAGCCCGCCATGCAGAAGCGGCAATGACGGCCACAGCCGCGCGCCGTTTCAATGAGGTAGAAGTTGAACTCCGTGTTCTCCGTACGCACCACGGTATGGGCTGGATACGCATCCAAATCCTGCAGCCACTGACGGCTGACTTTGGCAGGAACATTCTGCCCCGGAGCAATGGCCAGCAGGCGGCCATCCTCCCCATAGCGGTGTTCATAAAGAGACGGCACATAGACGCCCGGCACCTGCGCAAGACGCTGCAGCATTTCTGCGCGGGAAAGTCCCTCGCCGCGCGCCTGATAAAAGACATCCATCAGGGCAGGCATAATGACTTCGCCCTCGCCGATGACGAAAGCATCTATCACCGCCGACAACGGCTCGGGGTTAAAGGTGGCACAGGGGCCGCCGGCAATAACCAGCGGGTCCATATCGCCGCGCTCTGCCGCCCGCACGCGGACCTTGCCCAGCTCCAGCATCTTCACCACATTGAAATAGTCCATCTCAAAGGACAGGACAAAGGCAATCATGGCAAACTGCTGCAGCGGCAGCTGATTTTCCACACTCATAAGCGGTGTGCGGGTATTTTCATAACGCTCCAGACTCTTGCGCTCGGGCAGGAACACACGCTCGCAAGCGGTATCACTGCGCTTGTTTAAGAGCTCATAAATAATATGCAGCCCCAGATTGGACATGCCTACAAAATAGGAATTAGGATACGCCAGGGCCACAGGCAGACGAGTGCCCAAAGGATAGCGGTAATAACCTTCCTCTGCCGCCAGTTGTTCCTTTAACTCCTGTTTTAACGCCCAAGCCAAATGCCTTACTCCTTTTTCCTTACGCCTTACTACTTATCTTTTTCCTGTTCCTTATGGGCCTGCAATTCCTGCAGTTCCTCCATAAAGCTGCTGATGTCTGCAAACTTCCGGTACACCGAAGCAAAGCGGATATAAGCCACTTCATCAAAATTCTTGAGCTTGCTCATCACCAGCTTGCCGATTTCGGAGGCGGGTACTTCCTGCTCCATGGTATTGCGGATATCACGCTCAATATCATTGGTGAGGCTGGTAATGCTCTCTAGGGAAATATCCCGCTTATCGCAGGCCCGGATGATGCCGTTCAAAATCTTTTCCCGCTTAAAAACTTCGCGGCGGCCGTCATTCTTGACCACCATCAGCGGCTGTCGTTCCACCACTTCATAGGTGGTGAAGCGGCGGCCACAGGACGTACACTCCCGGCGGCGGCGGATGGTTGCCCCATCATCTGCCGACCGGGAATCTATTACTCGACTGTCGTTCTGTTTACAATATGGGCATTTCATCGCCGCACCTTCTTTATCGCTTTATTTTTCGGCCGATTCGCCTTTTGACTTGTCAATTTTGACTTGTCATTTTTTGACTTGTCAAATCGTTCGCCAGCCGGGCGCACCAGACATTTCTTGTCAAAGCCGATTAAGTCCGTACGCCCGGCTTTGGTGAGCGCCTTGCGCACAATGGCCTGATTCTTCGGCAGCCAATACTGCATCAAGGCCCGCTGCATCAGCTTGTCCTCCGGGGATTTGGCCGAGTAGACTTCTTCACCGGTCAGCGGGTCAAGGCCCGTGTACCACATGCAGGTGGAAAGGGTTCCCGGTGTGGGGATAAAATCCTGCACCTGCTGGGGATGATAGCCCTTGTCCCGGATAAATTCCGCCAGCTCAATGGCGTCTTCGAGTTTGGAACCGGGATGGCTGGACATGAAATAAGGCACCAAATACTGCTTCTTGCCCAGCTTTTTATTCATGGCCGTGAACTTGTCCACGAACCGTTCATAGACCTTGCGATTGCTCTTGCCCATCATGCGGGTCACCCGGTCAGTGATATGCTCCGGTGCAATCTTGAGCTGACCGCTGATGTGATGCTCGCAGAGTTCCCTCAAGAACTCATCCTTGGCCAGCAGCAGATAATCAAACCGCACGCCAGAACGCACAAAGACCTTCTTGACACCGGGAAGAGCCCGCAGTTCCCGCAGGAGTTTGATATAATCGCTGTGGTCGGCCACCAGATTCTTGCAGGGAATCGGTGACAGGCAGGGCTTGCCCCGGCAAGTGCCGCGCTCTAACTGGCCATCACAGCTCGTGCGGCGGAAGTTCGCCGTAGGGCCGCCCACATCATGGATATAGCCCTTGAAGCCCTTCTGCTGCGTCAGAATCTTCGCCTCACGCAATAGGGATTCGTGGCTGCGCCGCTGGATAATCCGTCCTTCGTGGGAGATAATCGCGCAGAAGTTGCAGCCGCCAAAACAGCCGCGCTGACTCAAGAGACTGAACTGCACCTCCGCAATGGCGGGCACACCGCCATCCTTGTCGTAAATGGGATGCCAGGTGCGCATATAGGGCAGGTCGTAAATCTCATCCATCTGCTCCTCTGTGAGGGGCTTGGCCGGTGGATTCTGCACCACACACCATTCATCATTCTGCTGGGCGAGCTTGCGGCCACGGAAAGCATCCTGCTCCAGATATTCGAGCTTAAAGGCCTCGGCAAATTTGCGCTTGTCCGCGCTTACTTCCTGATAGGACGGCAATGGCAGATAATCCCAAACGTAATCCATATTAGGCACCTTGTAGCAGGTCCCCTGCACATCCTGAATATTGCCAATCTCCACGCCCTGCTGCAAATCAGCAGCGACTTCAAGAAGCGCCTGCTCCCCCATACCGAAAATCAGCATGTCGGCACCACTGTCCACCAGCATGGAACGACGCACGGCATTCGACCAATAATCATAATGCGCCATGCGGCGCAGACTGGCCTCAATGCCACCGATGATAATGGGCACATCGGGATAAAGCTCCCGCAGGCGGTTGCAGTAGACTATAGTCGCCCGTTCCGGACGGAAGCCGGACCTGCCGCCCGGCGAATACGCATCCTGATGACGCATCTTTTTCGCCGCAGTAAACTTGTTGAGCAGGGAATCCATATTCCCTGCAGAGACAAGAAACCCCAGCCGTGGTTTTCCCAGGCGGTCAAAATCCCTGGTAGAATGCCAGTCCGGCTGGGGAATAATCCCTACTTTATAGCCATGCTTTTCGAGTAATCGGCAAAGAATGGCGGGACCGAAGCTGGGATGATCCACATAGGCATCGCCGGACACAAAGACAAAGTCCAGCTGCTCCCAGCCCCGTTCTTCCATATCCTTTTTGCTGATTGGCAAAAATTCATTCATTATTTCTTGCTGTCCTTCTTATCTGCCTGAGAAGCCTGACCGGCCTTATCCGGTGTGAACGTCTTTTCCACAACCTGGCCAATATCACCAGCCTTGCCCATATCCTGGCCATTCACTTTCATCTCTACAGCCCCGGCATTACCTGCGGTGATAACCACTTTTTCCTTGCCCTTCCAGGTTTCGGTCTTGCCCGGTTCAATCGTGCCTTCATAAACAGTCTTGCCATCGGCCACTACCTGCGTCCAGCACTTGTCCGTGAACTTAGCCACGAGCTCTACCCCATCCACTTTCTTGACGGCAGGCTGCTCTTTCGGCTGTTCATTTGCCGGCTGGCTCTTAACTGCAGGAGCCTTAGCCGTCTGCTGCGTAACGGTCTTAGTCGCAGTTTTCGGCGCATTGCTGTCATCCATGGCGAAGAGATAGTAAATCCCGCCGCCCACCAGCAGCACAATCAACGCAATCAACAATGTGTTCTGACGATTGCTCGGTGTGGATACCTGGTCGCGGTACTCGCTGCCCGTAGCCAGCTTGGCCTTTACCTCAGCCTTGTTGGCCTCTTCCGCTTCCGCCAGCTGCTGTTTTACTTCTTCGGCAGCAGCCACCTCTTCCGGATGGTTTTCTTCCATAAACTGGCGCACCACTGCGTCAGCATCAATCTTTAAGAAATTGGCATAGTTACGGATAAAGCCCTTGGCATAAACTGTCCCCGGCAGCTGTCCGTACTCACCCTTTTCAATCGCTTCTATATAGAGGGCACGAATACTGGTGCCCTTGGCAATGTCCTGAATTGTTAAATTTTGACGTTCACGCTCTGCGCGTAACTTATCACCGATCATGTCTGATTTTCCTCCCCATTTATCCAAAGTGCCCTTTACAAGCACTACCAAAAAACATTATACATAAATATACAGCTTAATACAAATTTTTTTTACACGAAAAACAGCCTTCCCTCCCAGGAAGGCTGCTCTTAATGGGCACAGCCAATATTTTTTTTGTTCTGGTCATTGTCCAGCAGATTTTGCAGCGTGATGCTGTCCAGTACTTCGGTAATACTGTCGCAGACCTTCTCCCAAATGCCCCGGGTCACGCAACCGCAGGCCTTGCTGCACTTCTGCTCGGCCGCATCCACATCTGCCAGCAGGCAGTCCACCACCGCAATAGGTCCTTCCACGGTGGTAATGATGGAGCCGATGGTGATATCCGCAGGCTTCTTCGCCAGCAGATAGCCGCCTTGCGCACCGCGGATGCTCTGCACAATCCCCGCCCGCCGCAAAGGCACCATGAGCTGCTCCAGATAATTTTCCGAAAGCCCCTGACTCTGGGCTACACTCTTGAGCGAAACCGGCCCCTTGCCATAACGCTGCGCCAATTCATAAAGCGCCGTCACACTGTATCTGCCCTTGGTTGAGATTTTCATCTATTCCCACCTCAAAATTCCAAGTGAATTACTAAAATTTATTCTAATAATATAACAAAAAAAAATCTCACTGTCAAAGACTATCACCGCTTTTCAGGCCATATCCTCAAAAAGCCGGACAGCCGGTACCTTCTTCAATTTCCGCCGGGTATGGAGCTCCGTACCATCGGCAGTTTTAGGCACGGGCTTGGATTCATCGGGGACGTCCTTCAAATTCGGCGGCTTGCGGTAACAGGTGTCGAGCTTGCCGTTTACAAACTCCTTCACCAATATACTGCCATACTTTCTTCTAAACCTGCAACCTTCATGAGAAGCCCTCCTCTCTGTATGATATATCGGTTCTATGTGCAATTTTAAGAGTTTTTCGCTTTCATTGACGAGCCTTGACTCCTATTCGTTAATTATACTTGATGATGATGCTACAAATATTGATTTTATTAGTTATAACTGATAAAATATGTATTACTAGACGTTTATCGGTTATAATTACATAATGGAGGTATATATGATAAATCGTAGCTTATATTTGGATAGAATCCGTCCTTTTATCAATCAGGAACTGGTCAAGGTCATCACTGGCATCCGGCGTTGTGGCAAATCGGTCATGCTGGAACTCATTCAGCGTGAATTGAAAAAATCCGGCGTGGACGCTGAATCCATGCTGACCTACAACTTTGAATCCTTGACCCTTTCCCATCTATGCACTGCCGAAGCACTGCATAAAGATGTGCTTGAAAAAGCAAAAGCCATAACAGGAAGAGTCTACCTGTTCTTCGATGAAGTGCAGGAAGTGACACATTGGGAAAAAGCTATCAACTCCTTCCGTGTTGACCTTGACTGCGATATTTACATTACAGGCTCAAACTCCAAGCTCCTGTCCGGGGAGCTGGCCACCTACCTGGCGGGGCGCTATGTTGAGTTTGTCATATACCCTCTTTCTTTCCGAGAGTTTTGTGAAGCGATGCACGAAAAGCAGCCTGACCGCACAGTGGCAGACTGCTTCCACCTGTATATGCAATTCGGCGGCATGCCCTATCTTGGAAACCTGCAATATCAGGCAGAACCTGTCAAACAATATCTCCAAGACCTCTATAATGCCATTGAGCTAAAAGACATCGTGCGCCGTAAGAAAATTCGTGACGTGGACTTGCTAGAGCGCATCCTTGCCTATGTCACCGCCAATATCGGCAACACCTTTTCCGCTACATCTATTTCCAAATACCTGAAGAACGAGGGACGCAAAGTTGCCCCTGATACTATTCTGAACTATCTCCACGCAGGTCAAGAGGCCTTTCTTTTCTATCCAGTCAAACGACAGGACATAGCAGGAAAGAAAATTCTGAGTGTGCAGGAAAAATACTACTTGGCCGACCACGGCATCCGAGAGGCCGTCATTGGTGGAAATATGCAGGATATTAACCTCATGCTGGAAAACATTGTCTTTCTGGAACTGCTGCGCCGTGGATATGAAGTCACCGTAGGAAAGTACGGAGAAAAAGAAGTCGATTTCATTGCCAAACGCCAGTCCGAGAAGATCTATATACAAGTCAGCTATATCCTAGCCACCCCCGAAACCGTAGAGCGCGAGTTCGGCGTGTACAGGAACATCCGCGACAACTACCCAAAATATGTGCTTTCACTGGATGAATTTAATATGAGCCGTGACGGCATCATACATCAGAATATCAGAGACTTCCTGCTGGAAGGCACGGAATAATCATAAGAAAAATTGGCTTGGAGTCTAGATTGGCTCATCGAAAAAAATATCAACGTCTCCAATATGTTGCAAAATGCGCTTATGCGAGAGTTGAATGTGTAAAAATTTTACACTCTCCATAGCACAGTTGCCCCCCTCCGCAAGACAGAAAGACCAGTTGGTTTAACCCAACTGGCCCTTCGTCTTGCTACTGCCTTATTCAAATTGAAACGAAAATTTTCTCCCCGGTGTGATGTATTTGAGCATAAAGAGTTCACATTCGCTGACTCTTCCCACCACGTTGACGCGTTTATCGGCGGGCTGGGATTTTTTGATGATTTCCAGTTCCCCCATATAGCGCAGATAATCCTTATTGTCGATGGTGATGGCGCCGCGCCGCCGTTCCTTATTGCGTTCCGGTTCTACAGTTCCCTGCAGGAAGCCCCGGCTTTCCTGTGCACGGATGGCATCACGGGCTTCATCCTCACGCGCCGTGAAGGTATGGTTCAGCAGTTCCTGCTGAATTTTATCGCCCGTAAGCAGTTGGGCTTCTACCACCACTTCATTCCCGCGCAGTTTACCGACTGTTGCCAATTCCTCCGGCAGGGGCAGGCTATCACTGAGAAATACGGAATCCATGCCGAGTGCTGCCAGATGGCGGGCCGCCCTATCCGTATGCCAGAGGCGATGCGCTTCCAACGTGGGCAAGCCCTCAAAGAGCGGCCCCCGCTGTTTTCCCTGACTCGGCACGAAAGCTCCCACCTTGATGCCGTATTGTTTCAGCAGGGCATTTTTCCGGCAAAAGGCCGCCTCACTAAGCCCTGTCCCACGGCGGGGATAGAAATTATGCAATGCATCCAGATGAGAAAAGTCCACACCGGCTGCCTGCAGCTCGGACAAAATCTTTTCCGTAATGGTGCTGGCGTTTAACTGCAGGCGGATGCCCAGCTCATTATGACTGAATTCCGCAATCTGCGCCGCCTCATAACCATAATCGAGCCGCAGGGTGGTAATGCCCAACTGCTGAAAAGTTGACATGTCAAATTTCGGCATATCGAGCATGGAAAGTGTCTGGGGCGAAACATCCGAGATAATCTCCATGCCATGTTTTCTCGCCGCTTCCAGAAGTGTGGCCAGTTCTTTTTTCAAAACCGCCACATCGGTTTCCGGAATATGCAGGGAGGTAAAGACCCGGCGAATACCGCACCTAGCCGCCTGCTCAAGAAGCTGCAGATTTTCTGTCAGCGTATTGTCCAATCCGGGATAAAGGGAAATACCGTTTTCCATCCGCTTACCTCCTGCTCTTTAAGGCCTGGGCCAGATGACCGTCAGCTTCAGCCAGTGCCGTTTTTCCTTCCACATAATCCGCCCCAGTGAGGTGGATAAAGATTGCCAGTTTGGCATTGCCCTTCGCTTCTGCGAGTGCCGCAATGCTTTCTTCCCGGCTGCAGCCCGTGGCCTCCATAACGATATTCTTCGCGCGCTCCTCCAACTTCTTGTTGGAGGTTTTGACATCCACCATCAGATTGCCGTAAACCTTGCCGAGTTTAATCATCGTGCCTGTGGAGAGCATATTGAGCACAAGTTTTTGCGCCGTACCGGCTTTCATACGCGTAGAGCCCGTTACCACCTCTGCCCCTGTCACGGGCAGCAGAGCAATGTCCGCTTCTTCGGCAATCGCGGCATTGGCTGAGCATGCCAGCGCAATCGTTGCTGCACCAAGCTTGCGGGCATATTGCAGACCGCCAATCACATAGGGCGTGCGACCGGAAGCAGCAATGCCCACCAACACATCAGCGGCGCTAAAGCCTCTGTCCGCCAAATCCTGACAGGCAAGTTCGCCATTATCCTCGGCGCCTTCCTGTGCCTTGAAGATGGCCGGCATACCACCGGCGATAACCCCCTGCACGAGTTCAAAGTCCACGCCATAGGTTGGCGGACATTCCGAAGCATCCAGAATCCCCAACCGCCCGGAAGTGCCGGCCCCCAGATAAAAGAGCCTCCCTCCCTTTGCCAGCCTGTCGGTGATGATGTCCACCGCCTCAGCGATTTCCGGCAGAATTTTTTCGACCGCCAAGGCGACCTTTTTATCTTCCTCGTTGATAATCCGCAGCATTTCTACCGTGGGCAGTTCATCGATATGGGCACTCGCAGGATTGCGGCGCTCGGTACTTATCTTTTGCAAATCCAACATGGAAAAATTACGACTCCTTTTCTTCCACCGGGTCATCAAAGCCCAGCAAATACGTGGCAATAAAGCCTGCGATATAGGCGACCACTACGCCCAGCAGGTAAATGGGGATATTGTTGGTTGTCCCCGCCAGCGGCAGGCCGGAAATTCCCATAGCCGATGCACCGACCATAAAATGTGCCTGCACCGCACCGCCAAAGGCGCCGCCAATACAAGCCCCGATAAAGGGACGGCCCAAAGGCAGGGTAACACCGTAAATCAACGGCTCGCCCACGCCCATCAGACCTACCGGCAGAGCCGAGGCCACGGTTTTCTTCAGGAATTTATTCTTGCTCTTTACATAGACCGCGATAGCCGCACCGACCTGACCAGCACCAGCCATAGCCAGAATCGGCAGGAGAATCGTCACGCCAAACTGGGAAATCAAATCGGCATGAATCGGCGTCAATGCCTGATGAATGCCCATCATGACCATCGGCAGCCACATACCGCCCAGAACAAAGCCCACAGCTGCACCGCCAGAACCTACGGCGCCCGTAGCCGCCGCACCAATCGCCGAGGATATTGCACCGCCCAACGGCTGCAGGACAAAAATTGCCGCAACACCCGCGAGCAGGAAAGTCAGCAGCGGGGTCAGGAACAAATCAAAAACCGTGGGAATCAGTTTGTGCAAACGCTTTTCCAGCCATGCTGCCAGAAAAGCCACCAAAATCACAGCGATAACACCGCCGCGGCCGGGAACGAGCTTACTCCCGTCAAACACCACATTGGCCAGCCCCGGATGACTGATTAGAGCCGCCAGTGCCCCGCCTAGAATCGGCGTACCGCCGAAAACCTTGGCCGCATTATAACCCACAAAGAGATTCATCCCCCAGAATACGGCATTGCCCGCTACGGCTAACAGCTGCCATGTCGGCGAAGCCGTTATCCCCGGCCAGATTTTGGCCGATACACCGAGTATCCCCGTGAGCAAGCCGCAAGCGATAAAGGCGGGAATCAATGGAATAAAGATGCCGGCAATCTTTTTGAGCAGCAGTTTGCCCGGCGTGGCATTTTTCTCCCGAATCTGTTGATGGAGTTCCTTGCCATCGCCAATCTTTGGCTTATTAGCCTTGGTATTTTCCAATAGTTCATTGACCACCGTAGTCACCTGCGTGGCCGTTCCCGGGCCTAGGATAATCTGCAGTTCTTCCTCGGTATCGTGGATTCCCATAACCCCCGGCACCTGCTTGACTGCCTCCAGCAGTTTCTCGTCTTTTTCCTTTAACTGCACCCTGAGTCTTGTCATGCAGTTATAGGCCTGCAGGATATTCTCCCGTCCGCCTAATACGTCATAAAGTTGTTTCCCCAGTTCATCCATTTTCATTTCTTACACTCCCCTTAAAACCTATCCGGCCAGCACTTGCGCAGATAATCCCCCATGCGCTTTTCCTGACCGTTGTCGCTTGGCTGGTAGTAATGGGCATTTTGTATTTCCTTGGGCAAGTAGGCCTGCTCGGTAAAATGCCCCGGATAATCATGCGGATAGATATACTCCGTGCCATGCCCCAGTTTTGCCGCGCCTTTGTAATGCGCGTCCCGCAAATGAGTAGGCACTGCGCCGCAGTTCTTGCTGCGCACGTCCTGCAGAGCGGCATCAATGCCCATATAGGCGGCGTTGCTCTTAGGCGCAGACGCAATATAGGTCACCGCCTGCCCTAAGATAATCCGCGCCTCCGGCATGCCCACGAACTGCACAGCATTAGCCGCATTCATGGCCACCACTAGCGCCATGGGGTCAGCATTGCCCACATCTTCAGACGCGCATATCACCACGCGCCGCGCGATAAATTTCACATCTTCCCCTGCCGCAAGCATGCGCGCCAAATAATGCAGGGCCGCATCCGGGTCACTGCCCCGCATACTCTTGATAAAGGCCGACACCGTATCGTAATGGTTATCGCCCGTCTTATCGTAGCGCTGTACCCGCTGGCCCAGAATCTCCTGCACCATATCCAGCGTAATCTCGCCACCGGTCAGCGGCAACATACTGGCTGTCCCCTCCAGAATATTGAGTGCCATACGGGCATCGCCGCCCGCCATCTGCGCCATGGCGAGGATTACTTCATCACTTACAGTTATCGGCTGGCCGCCCAGCCCTCTTTCCTTGTCCGTTAGTGCCTGTCGCAGGATTTTCACGAGCTGTCCATCGGTCAGCTGATAAAGCCGCACAATCCGCACCCGCGAAAGCAGGGCATGATTGACCTCAAAGAAGGGATTTTCCGTCGTCGCGCCAATCAGAATCAGCCGTCCGTCCTCCACATAGGGCAGGAGCACATCCTGCTGACTCTTGTTAAAGCGGTGGATTTCGTCGATAAATACAATCGTGCGCTTTTGGTAAAATTTCCGCGCGTCATCCGCTTCTTTGACAATCTGCCGGATATCGCCAATGCCCGCCGCTACCGCATTGAGTTTCTTGAATTCACTGCCGGTCATGCTGGCAATCATCTGCGCCAGCGTAGTCTTGCCGGTGCCGGGCGGGCCATAGAAAATCATGGACGAAATTTGATCTTTTTCCATCATCTGTCGCAGGAAACGGCCGCCTCCCACCGCCTCCTGCTGTCCCACGAATTCATTGAAATTGCGGGGCCGCATGCGCTGTGCCAGGGGCGCAAACCGCGTGGCACTGCCACTGCCGGTACTGCTTTGGCTTTGTGCGGCCGCCGCAAATAAATCCATTTCCTCTGCCATCTTTATTCTCCTTTGCCAGTGGAGCCAAAGCCTCCCTGACGCTCTGCCCCTGCACCAGCCTCGTCATCATCTGCCGTCAGGTAGTTCAGGAAAATCCCCTGAGCCACCCGCTCACCTTTGCGAATCATAAATTCTTCCTGCCCCATATTCACCATGGCCACCATGATATGGCCTTCATTGCCGGGATTATCGTAATAATCCGCATCGATAATGCCCACACTATTGGCCAGCATCAAATGATGCTTCACCGCCATGCTGGAACGGATGTTGAGGGTCAGCACCTCTCCCGCCTGCATATAGGCTTTCAGCCCCGTGGGCACCAGCACCATGCCACCGGCGGGAATTACACAATCCGCCGCCGCCTCGATATCATACCCCGCGCTGGCCCCCG